>CAZVQS010000003.1:0-51370 GCA_964629635.1 uncultured Gammaproteobacteria bacterium | reverse complement strand
TGTTTGGGTTTTTTAGGTTGTGGTTTTGAATGCGCCGTTTTTGTTTTTTATATTCGTTCCTCCTTTCTGTGCGATCGTTTTTTCAAGCTGGTAAAACGCTACTTCTATGCCGGTGATGATCGCAACCACTTTCCACAAACCGAACGGGTTTACAAGCTCTATGTTCTTGAGAGTATCAAACAGGGGACCAAGCGCCGCGCGCGCCCCCGGAATGTTGGAAAACCGGTACGAGACATCCGGCAGAAATGGCAGGATGACAAGCGCTATGATCGCATAGCTGATGAATGCGTCCAGTTCGTACTCCTTCACGCCCGCGACAAACGTCCTGATTTCATCCTTCATCGACAGGATCAATATGAGGACTACCGTCATCGCGACAACGTACTGTACGGGCATGAACGCGGTGCCGATAACCGCGCCGAACACGAAACAAAGGAGGATCGCGATTTCGGTCGTCATCCCCATGTCTTTGGTCGTAACGCTGCCTATAATGTAATAGATGACAAGAAGCGCGGAAAAAGTGGCGGAAATGAACGCGAACAGGGGAGCCATACCGGTTTCCAGACCCAAACCCGCAATGCATCCAAGAAGCGATATGAGCGAGTACGTACGGATGCCGAGGCTTCCGCGTCCTGAACGGGGCGTACGGTCGATCTTCTTTTCATACGCTTCGCGCTCCAGTCCGATGGCGGCTCCGAGAAGCAGCGCGGTGACGAGTTTGAATATGACAGGCATGCCGCTATTATACCATATATTATAGGATATGTACCTGTTTCCGCCGGGCGCCTGTTATAATATACATATGATAGTACGCAACAAAGACCAGAGGATCGCCGTACTCGTTGACGTGCAGAACCTCTACTATTCGGCAAAGAATCTTTACAAGTCCCGGGTAAGTTTTAAGAACCTGCTTCAGCTTGTGCTCCACAAGCGCCTGCTCGTGCGCGCGATCGCATACGTCATCAAGGCAGATGCGGGAGAAGGGGAGGGCGAATTTTTTGACGCGCTCAACACGGCGGGATTTGAAGTGAAGGAAAAACCGCTCCAGATTTTTTACGGCGGCGCAAAGAAAGGGGACTGGGATCTCGGCATCGCCATGGACGCCATACGCCTCGGGCACAAAGTCGACTCCATCGTGCTGGTTTCGGGCGACGGGGACTTCAAGCCCGTCGTCAACTACCTCCAGCAGTCCCTCGGCTGCCTCGTTGAAGTGGTGGCGTTCCGGAAAACAGCCAACCATGAACTTATCGAAATAGCTGACGACTTCATTGACATCGAAAAACACAAGCAGTCATTACTTTTCAAAATCTGATAATGCCCATTATTCCCGCATACGCTTTGCTTGGTGTACTCGTCGTCAGCCTCGTATCGTTCGTGGGGGCATTCAGTATCGGCATCAAGGAAACGCTTCTCCGGAAAATACTTATCTATTTCGTAAGCTTTTCGGCGGGCGCCATCATCGGCGACGTTTTCATCCACCTGCTTCCCGAAATTGTTGACACATACGGTTTTGACCTGCGGATATCCTTTTATTTCATTTTCGGCATCCTCGCCTCCTTCGTCATGGAAAAGGCCATCTGCTGGAAACACAGCCACCATGAGGAAACCTGCGACAAACACAACCATGTGGAACGGTTCGCCTACATGGTCCTTCTGGGAGACGGCCTCCATAACTTTATCGACGGTCTCATGATCGGGGCCGGATTCCTGACGAGTATTCCGGTCGGCATCGGGATAACGGTAGCTGTCATCCTGCACGAGATACCGCATGAAATAGGGGATTTCGGCGTACTCATCCATGGAGGCATGGAAAAGAGAAAAGCGCTGTTTCTCAATTTCGTGTCCGCACTCACCGCGGTACTCGGCACGGTATTGAGCCTGCTTTTGTCCGGCATGCTGCGGGACATGCAGCTTTTCCTGCTGTGCTTCGCCGCCGCCAACCTTCTCTACATCGCCGCATCCAACCTCATCCCCGAGCTTCACAAGACATCAAACCTCAGGCGGGACATCTTACAGATAGCAAGTTTCATCCTCGGTATTCTCCTCATGCTTCCGCTTCTTTTACTTGAGTAAACCATGTAATTTACCGCTTTACATTTCGGATATTACGTGTACTATTAATGATAGAAGGTACAATAGGGGAGACGGAATTACTTACATATTTGTTGTGTATTTTTTGTTTGGAATTGATTAGCAGACATCAACTTCGTCTGCCAACCAACCGGCTATTTAGATTTAGACCGTCAGGACAATCCATAAATTCGTACCAGCGGACGTATTCTGTTTTCCGGGTTCACGCGTTTCACGCACAAACTTCCCTGTTTTTATTACGATAAACCTCTTGCGGTTCTCCATAAAGACGTATACAATGGACACCATGAATAACAAATCAATACTTATCGTTATCGGTTCGCTCGTCGGGATTTTCGCGTTCCTTTATATTGTTTTCAAACTGACGAACGTCACGGCAGACTACTCAAAACTCATGACGGTTACGAAAGAGGACCATGTGAAGTGGTCGCCGGATAAGAAACATGTCCTCGTGGAATACAGCGACTTCCAGTGTCCGGCATGCAAGAACTTCAACGATCTGTTCAACACCTTTGAAGCAAGCGACTCACCGAACGGCGTTATCACTAAAAAAGTGACGCTGGTATTCAGGCATTACCCCCTGTACCAGATCCATGAAAACGCGTTTGAAACCGCGTATGCCGTTGAAGCCGCAAGTGTCCAGGGCAAATTTTTCGAAATGGCAGACGCGGTATTCAAAGACCAGGCGCAGCTGACCGACAATCCGCAAACGGACAAATTCCTTGAGGCAAAGGCCCGTGAAGCGGGACTTGACGTTGCCCAATTCAACAGGGACCGCAAAAGCGAAGCGGTCAAGGCAAAAGTGGAAACGGACCTGAAGCAGGGCCAGCAGGCCGGCATCAATGCCACCCCCACTTTTTTTCTAGACGGCCGGAAAATGGAGATTGTGTCCATCGACCAGTTCGTCCAAACCCTCAAAAACCTGGAATAAGGGAAGGGGCGAATTGATATAATAGGGGCATGCATCTTACGCTCCGGGAACGGAGAATCCATTACTTCCGGCAAGGCAGGGGAGCGCCCGTTGTCCTCATCCACGGGTGGGGCGGCTCCGGCAAAAGCCTGATGCCTCTGGCGCAAGAACTGCAATCCCGCCACGACACCATCGTTATCGACCTGCCCGGATTCGGCCAAAGCGACCTGCCGGACAAAGAATGGGGAGTAGAGGAGTATGCGGCAATCGTCGAGGAGGCGATGCGCGCGCTCGGCCTCAACCGCCCCGTCTTTTTCGGACATTCGTTCGGCGGCAGCATCGGCATCTATCTTGCCTCCACCCGAAAAAACATTTTTTCCAAACTCGTCCTGTGCGACGCTTCCTTCAAACGCAGCCCTGTAAAATCCTCATTCATCGGCTCGGTTCTCAGGAAACTGCCGGTTCCATCCGGCTTCATGCTGGCGGTCCGCAAAACCGCTTACCGCATCCTGTATCCCGGATCCGATTCGCTCCGGTATCCGCTCCTTGAATCCAACTTCAGGAAGATCATATCGACCGACCTTACCCCCCTGACGCCGGACATTACGGTTCCCACCCTCATTCTCTGGGGGGAAAACGATCGGGATACCCCGCTTGCATACGCAAAGCTTCTTGAGAAAAACATACCGGGGTCCCGTCTTACGGTTTTCCCGGGGCAAACACACGGCCTGCCCCTCCATCAACCCCGGGAAGTCGCATCAGTTATGGGATCATTCCTATGAACTCATCAGCTGTTGCATTCGCGTTCCTCATCGGCACGATCGTAAAAACGCTCGATTACATTTACCTCTTCCAGATAAAGGAATACCGTCTCGACCGGTTCCTGTCTGCGCTCCACGATTCCGGATATGTCCGCATATTCCTGTCCCGGCAAAAGCTTCCCGCGAAAAAAACGCGGAACCTTATCATATTCGTGATTGCCCTGGCGCTGCTTGCACTCCTGACGTTTGCAGTACAGGGAAACACCCTGCTTCTCCTGCCGTCCGTACTTTTGCTCATACCTGCCGCTTTCACGGCAACCTATACGGGAGTGCTTGTCAGTTCGGTCTTTGCGCTCCTCAAACGCCGGGCGATTGTCGAACGGGCAAAGCGTCACCTGGAGCGCACCCGAACCATCGTCATCGGCATAACCGGCTCTTACGGGAAAACGACGACCAAGGAGAATCTGTATGAAATGCTTTCCCGGAAATTCAGTACCGCCCGCACCGACGGGAATTTCAATACGGACGTGGGCGTTGCCCTGTCCATCCTGAAAAACGTAAAAAAGGACACCCGGTATTTCATCGCCGAAATGGGAGCATACCGCCGGGGGGAAATCGAAAAGATCTGCTCTTTCACCAATCCCGCATTCGGCATTTTAACGGGTATCGGCAACCAGCACCTGGACCTGTTCGGCTCCCGGGAGAACCTCATCCACGCTAAAAAAGAGCTGCTTGAAGCGCTGCCCGCCAACGGACGCGCATATGTGAACGCGGAGTGCGCGGTCCGCAACATGCTTGAGGAAGGCGTAAAAGCACCTATCGAGTTTTTCAGGGATTCGGGTCCGGTTCTTGATGTTGCGGCACCGGTTGCGCTAGCGCGGCATCTCGGAGTAGGGGAGGAGGAGATAGAGACCGCCATGAAAACAATCCGCAAACGCGCGTTGCCCGTGACGACTGAAGGATACCGGGGAACGGTTGTCATTGACAACTCCTATAACACAAGCCGCGAAGGGTTCCTCCACACAATACGCACCCTCGCCGGGTTCAAAAAAAATACGAGGATCATTGCAAGCCGCGGCATCCCAGAACTGGGTACGGAAAAACAAGAAACCTATGCTTTAATCGCCGGCGCCCTAGCCCGGGAGCGCGTAATTCTTTATACCACCGACCATGCATTTTCGCCTTCCCCCCGCATACGGATTTTCGATGCGGAAACCGGTGTGCAATCCGCTCTTTTGAAGGAAGCGGGACCGGAAACGGCAGTGGCGTTTGAGGGCCGGTTTGACAAACAAATTATCAACAGATTCAAGAGATTATGATTGCAACGGACTTTGCGCCGAACGAAACGGCAGGCGACGCTCTGGCAAGCCTTATAATTCTGGGCCAGCCCTGGAGGTGGTTTGAGGGAAAAGAACGGGATGAAATCTCCCGTATCCTTTCCGGCATGTTTCCGGGAGGCACCGCAATCCCGTTCCTGTCCGGCAGGGGCGCTTTACGGATTCTCCTTGCTTCCCTGCGGTTCCCGCAGGGATCGGAAGTTATCGTACAGGGCTTTACCTGCGAGGCTGTACCAGTGCCTATTCTCCAGAGCGGTCTCACTCCGGTATACGCGGACATCGAAAACACAACGTACTCATTGGATCTTACCGATCTTTTACGCAAAATAACCGGCAAAACCAGGGCGATTGTGCTCCAGCACACGTTCGGCATGGTGCCCGCTCATCGGGATAGGGTTTTGCAGCTTGCCAAAGAGCGTAATATCCTCATCGTGGAGGATCTTGCTCACGGTTTTTCCCCTGACTTTTGGCACAAACAAACTCTGGGTGATAACCAAGTGCTATCCTTGTCATTTGGACGGTCCAAAGCGTTATCCTCGGTGTTCGGCGGCGCATTGGTCACCCGCAATCATGACCTTGCCCTCGCGCTGAGGGGATTTGAGGCTGGATTACAATACCCGGACGCTGCCATGATGTCAAAGCTCTTATGCTATAAACCGCTTTCGCTTTTCATCAAGTCTGCCTATAATATGAACCCACTCGGCAAGATTCTCCATAAGACAGCAACCCGCACGGGGCTTATGGTAGCCGAAATTTCCCAAAAAGAGAAGAGGGGAGCGTACGATCCGTATCTGGAAAAAAAGTATCCCAGTGCCTTGGCAATTCTTCTCCTGAAACAGCTGAACGATTTCGACCGGAAACGCGAACAAAGAAAGCGCATTGCAACGATCTACGTAAACCGCTTCGGAACCGATATCGGACCGTACCGGGATATCCCGCGGTTCCCGCTCCGGGTGAAAGATAAAACGGGGCTTATCAACAAGCTGAAAAAAAAGAATATTTACGTAGGCGACTGGTATAGCCAGCCGGTGGCACCGAAGGCAGTCAGTCTATCGTCGATGCGGTACCGCTCAGGCTCCTGCCCGAACGCGGAGAAGATATGCACGGAGGTTATCAATTTGCCGACCCTTATTTCGGAACGCGACGCGCAGAAGCTCGCCGGCATCATACAGGAATTCCGGATATGAACATCTTTGAAATAACATCGATTAACGAATGGACCCATCTTTTTAATGAGCACGGGTCCCCGTCGTTTCTCCAGTCTTACGAATGGGGGGAAGTGCAGAAAAATCTCGGGTATGATGTGGTCCGCATCGGTCTGAAGGATAAGGGAAAAACTGCCGCCATTTGCCAGGTTGTCAAAGTCCGCGCGAAGCGGGGAAACATGCTGTTCGTTCCCCACGGACCGGTATGTGCGCCGGAAACGTCCCGGGAGGCAACCGCCGCCGTTCTCCAATATCTGAAGCGGATCGCCAAAACAGAAGGGTTTGATTTTATCCGGATCGCGCCGCTTGTTCCCGACAGCGGGCAGAACCGGCAGAAGTTCAGGGAGCTCGGTTTCCGCACGTCCCCCATATACATGCATGCGGAGCGCATGTGGGTCCTGGATATCGAAGGGACGGAAGACAAGCTTCTTGCGGATATGCGCAAAACCACCCGGTACTCCATACGGAAAGCCGCGAAGGAAGGAGTCGTCATTGAGAAACGGACCGATGCGCAAACGCTCCATGACTTCTGGGGCGTATACGAGGAGACGGCAAAACGCGAACACTTCACCCCGTTCTCGAAAACGTTTATTGAACACGAGTTTACGGAGTTCCATAAGACCGGTAATGCTCTGTATCTTTTGGGAAAGCTGCCGGGAAACAAGGAATATGAGGCGGGCGCGCTTATCGTATTCACCGGATCTACCGCTTTCTACCACCAGGGCGCATCCCTCCACAGCAAGGTTCCGGTTGCGTACCTCATGCAGTGGGAGGCGATCCGGGAGGCGAAAAAACGGGGATGCCGACTCTATAATTTCTGGGGAATCCTCCAACCCGGCCGTACGCCGAAAAACTGGGGAGGACTCACCCTCTTCAAGCAGGGGTTCGGCGGCAGGCAGGTTGATTATGCGCCTACACAGGATTACGTGATCAATCCCGCAAAATACGCAATAACGTTCCTGTACGAACAATACCTGAAACGGAAACGGGGAGTTTGATTTTTCTGGAACAGCTTGTTATACTAACCCATATATGTCTTCCGAACAAACGGCTAGACAGGAAGCGGGCAGGCAAATCGTCTCCCGCATCGTAGACGCGACGATCGACAAACTCCATACGGGCCAATTCCCCAATGCCCTGCGCGGCATCAACCAGGCCGCAAACGAAATAAAGCAGGAACTGAAAGCCAACAACCTGCCTCCCGGCGAATTCATCATGGCCGGCACCATCGGCGATATCGATGCGCGCCTTCCGAAAGACGATCCGCTGGAGCGGGACCGGTATGGGTTCCTTGAGGGGGCGATGCTCCTTGACGCCGAATCGCCAGAGTTCGAACAGGCACAGGCAGAAGAACGCAAAATCCTGACGGATTACCGGCGGCGGGGAATAAACCTGTTCGGATACCAACCGGACGCACGCGGGACAGCAGAATCACGGAACATATTCCGGAAAGAAGCACAGGCCATCGGACTTGATACGGATTCCCCCCAGAATGTCTGGATGGGTGACGGCGGAATGGGGATACTGAGCCGCTCATTCCGGACCATTGCCAATATGATACAGGATCGGGACAAAAGAAAGGCCACCCTCCTGTCACCATCCGTATGCTTCTCCATGGCGACAAACAGCGCGGGGGACAACGGGCTTGAGGTTGCATATGTCGAAACATCAGACGCACCACACCAGCTTTTGAATAAAGCGTCCCTTGAACGGTATTTTTCCCAGGGCGGACCGGTGCCAGACGCGGCGCTTATCACGCCTGCGGAAAACCCTGCAGCCCGCTCCCATGAACCGGAAACGTTGCGTGAAGTCATAACTGCGCTCCGGCAGAAAAACCCGCAT
Source organism: uncultured Gammaproteobacteria bacterium (assembly GCA_964629635.1). Taxonomy (GTDB): domain Bacteria; phylum Patescibacteriota; class Microgenomatia; order UBA1406; family GWC2-37-13; genus YC2-FULL-38-9. The sequence continues at coordinate 43,224 of CAZVQS010000003.1, read as the reverse complement.
ATAACGTTCATTTTCGATATGGCCTACATGTCCATGATACCGAGGGAGCGCGCCCGGGATATAATGCGAATCATAAACGAAACCGGTGCCGCCGACCAGGGGATATTTTCATTCTCCGAATCCAAACGGCTCGGGCAACCCGCTTTGAGAGTGGGCGCCGCAGTAATACGGAACAGGGACCTTGCCGCAGCATTTCAGACAGATACGATACGGAATTATTCAAGCTTTTCCTGGAAAACAGATGTCTGGTTTCAAATCCTTGACCGCCTCGTCAGCGAGGAAACGCTTGATCAGTACACGGCGCTTTTGCGGGAACGGCAGCAGGCGCTTCTTGAAGTATTGCGGCAGCTTGACCCGGCGGGCAATTATTTTGCGGACCTTGACTCCATTTCGATCCCCGGTTATGAAACGGACGGCACGATCCCGCAGGACAACCCGCTTTACCTGTATGTGCAGCTGAAGGAGGGAATATCCGCACTTGACCATGTGGCTAAGGATCTGGGCATCTTCGGCATACCCGGAGACGTGTTCGGGGACAAGCGAAACCATATGCGGTTCTCCCTGGGCGTGGTTTCCTTAAGCGATATCCGCAACCGGCTTGCCGTAAAAACGACGGCTGCTTGATTTGTTATCCTTCAAGCCGGGCAAACTGACCGGACTCCCGGGAGTTTTTGAACATCGCGTTGAAAAAGAGGACCGTTGCGATGCAGAAAACGATATTGAGAAGCAGCGCGATGAAAAGCTCGTTCCACATGCCTGGGGTTTTGGCAAGACTCATGCGGGACGCTTCAAATACATGCGTCGGCGGAAAAGCCAGAGACAGGCTCCGAAACGGCTCCGGCAGCACGGACACCGGATAGATAACCGCCATAAGCGGTTGAAAAAGGGTAATGAGCCCCCAGGCAAACGCATTTATTTTCGTACCGAATTTGAAAATGAGACCGAGCACGAGAACACCGAAGGAAAATCCGAAGAAGATGAGGTTTGCGATTATGGCAAAGAGGGGCAACACGCCTAGCGACAGGATGTTCAGGTGGAACACGAAATATGCCATGACGCTTGAGGCAATAATGACGAACAGCGCCTTCAGGGACCCGGCAATGGCGTAGCTTGCGAGATACTCCATACTCGCAATCGGCGTGATGAAAATGTTTGTGAGATTGCGGGACCATACGTCCCACAGGCAGCCGACGCCAATCGAATACTGAGTGATGTTGGGTATCTGCCAGAGGATCATGCCCAAAAGGACCTGGTTTGCGACCAGGCCGCCGGATGTCCCCGAGATATAGAGCGTCATGAAACCGAATACCATTATCGACCACAGGGGATAGAGAAAGAGGTCGTTTAAAACCTCAAACGAATGGGTCATGATGAAATAATCATGAAGCAGTATGGCTCTAATCCTGTGAAAAGACATGGGAATACCCGCGCGCAATTTGTAAAAAGACGTGCTCGAGCGTCGGCTTCTTGATCTCGATATCGGTCATGTAGATGCCGACCTTGCTGAGTCCGAAAATGATTTTAGGTATGAGCTTTTCCTCTGTTTTCACGTATACCACATGCTCTCCCTCGAACCGGAACTCCTGTTTCTGGGACAAAAGGTAATCCCGTATCGTTGATGCGCCCTCATTGAACGTAAGCCGCAGCTGCGCTTCCTGGATCCGGCGGGTAAGCCCGAGCGGAGTGTCATGCGCGACGATCCGTCCCCGGTCGATGAATATGACCCGGTCGCATATGCGCGTCACCTCCGTCATGTTGTGGCTCGTGTAAAGCACGGTGATTTGCCGGTCCTTGCGCAGTTTTTCAATGTATGAAAGCGTCCGGTCCGCGACATCCGGGTCAAGGGAGGCAGTCGGTTCATCCATCAGGATGAGCTTCGGATCATTCAGAAGCGCCTTGATGAAATTCGCGCGCGTCCGTTGGCCGGTCGACAGGTCCCAATACCGTTTGTTCACATACTCTTCCATATTGAATTCCTTTACCAGTTTGCGTATTTTCGGTTCCGGGTCCTTCACGCCATACAGGTGTGAGAATACAAGCATGTTTTCCCAGGTGCTCATTCTGCCCTGCAGGTTGTTGAAAGCAGAAGTGAAATTGATCTTCTCAAGCGCCCGGCGCGGGTACCGGAAAAAATCATGCCCGAAATAGGCGATTGAGCCGGCTGTCGGCGTCGTTATACCCAGGAGCATCTGTATGGTTGTCGTTTTGCCGGCGCCGTTGGGTCCCAAAAATCCCACAATCTCACCCTCCTTTACGGAAAAGGATATGTTGTCGACCGCCTTGAAATCGCCGAATTGTTTGGTAAGTCCGTCTACCTTCAGTGTTTCCATATCCATACAAACTATTACCGGTTCTTGGGGGGATAAGACTGATTATACCTGATATAATGAAGTTTTATGATCGAGATTCTTCAACAGGCGGCAGGGGAGGCAGGGGAGACCCTCATATCCCATTTCCGCAAGGGACTCTCAGCAACCCTAAAACTTTCATCCCACCAGAACCTGGTAACCCAGGCTGACCTCGCAAGCCAGTCAATCATTAAACGACGTCTTACGGAATTGTGTGTTCAAAAAGGCATTGGCGCTGCTGACATCGGCTTCATTGGTGAGGAAAACCTGGCGACTCCCGGCCGCCACAAATTCGTGATAGATCCGCTTGACGGAACGAACAACTTCGCTTCGGGACACGACTATTTCTGCATATCGATCGGGTATTTCGTTGACGGTGAACATGAGGCCGGTCTCATATACCATCCGGTTTCAGGCACCTATTACAGCGCGCAAAAAGGGAAAGGCGCCTTCAAGACAGTGAACGGTACAAGGGAGCGTATGGAGATCCGGCACACGCCGATTAAGGAGAGCCTGCTTCTTTCCTATATGAGCTCCCGCGAGGCAACCCGGCAGGAATGGCTGCCGATCATAACCAAGCTCCACAGCGCATCACGCGGACTGCGGATACACGGGGCCCTTGCGCTTGACTCCATGCATTTCTCGGACCAGCTCAACAATTTCAATATCGTCATCAACGCCCACGCGTATCTGTGGGACATCGCCGCCGCCAAGATCATCGTGGAGGAAGCGGGCGGATCGTTCACCGACTGGCAGGGAAACTCCATAACGCTTGATCTTGTACAAACCCAGAAGGGCTACCGGGTCCTCATCTGCCACCCCCAAAACCTCAAGGAGCTCGTATCCGTCATCCGGTCTTCCTGAGCCAAACAAAAAGCCCCGGGCGTCCCCAGGGCTTGATGTTTAGGAATTCCTTTCGAACAATTACGGACATGATGTTACCGTATAGACAGTAGGATAGGTTTTTGTTCCGTTCGGATCGCAACCGCACCTTCTCAAAGTACCGTACGCATCAGCCTTACAGACACCAAGCGTGTACCCTGTTGAACAGCTGTATGATGAGGCGTATTTCGACTCGTCACACGTAGCTGTCGCTTTGGTACAACCTGAAACGGTCTGCCATGTCGGATAAGTCTTGCCTGTCGCACATGCACACTGCAAACCTGATGTGGTATCACAGTAGCCGATTGCTTTTCCGCTACACGTTCCCGTGCAGTTGACAGCCGCTTTGGTACAACCTGAAACGGTCTGCCATGTCGGATAAGTCTTGCCTGTCGCACATGCACACTGCAAACCTGATGTGGTATCACAGTAGCCGATGGCTTTTCCGCTACAGGTTCCCGTACAAGTCTTGGCGGGTGCGGCGCAGCTGGAGTCGACATTCCATGTCGGATATGTCTTGCCATTTGCACAGTCACATTTCTTTCCGCCTTCAGGAGCACAGGTACCCGGCGCGTATGTCTTGCCGTTGGTGCCTGAACAGACTCCGGTACAATTGGCAGCGGGTGCTGTACAATTCGTATCAGGATTCCAGGTCGGGTATGTCTTGCCGTTTACGCAGCCGCATTTCTTGCCGCCTTCGGGTGCACATGAATCGATATCATACTCTTTACCGTTTGCGCCTTTGCACGTACCTTCACAGGCACCTGCAGGCTTCGGGCAGTTGGTTTTATCGTAAGCTGCACGAGCCGATGTCACCACACCTGATACCGTAATGTACTTACAACCGTAGTCTATGAAATTGTCGTCTGCATCCATGATACAGTCGTTGGCACCGGTTCCGTCATAAACGAGACCTGTTGAGTCCCATTTCATGTGAACCTTTTGGTTGTAGGAACAACGCACCGTAGGTGCACAAGTAGTCGTATCCATGACAAATGCGCCGGTTGTGGCACCTGCAGCGACATCACACTTGCGCCCGGTATATTCCTTAGTGGATTTATGTGTTGATCCATTTGAAAGCGTATCGGTTGCAGGGATCTTCATTTCACACTTGTTAGCGGAGTCAATGTTCTGCGAAGCCAATGAACATGTCGTCGAATCAGCCCTGGAATTGCTTCCGAGCGATTGGCTGTTCATGTAGTTGGCGAAAAGCACAACTCCAAGAAGCAACACGACGATAGCGGTCACAAAGGCGATACTCTTGTTAATACAAACTTTTTCATTCTTCATCTTGTATCACCTCCCTCCAACGAAGCTAAAACTGTTAAGGGGTTCCCCGAAGAAAAGGTAGTAGTCATAAAATATGAATTTCTTATGATTTTCTCATGAAATTCTTATATATACTTCATTTAATACTAACTCAAACGTACTGTCAAGAGAATCTTTTTTACTATTACTTTACGTGTAATAATAACCACAAAAAACCGGCCGTTTCCGGCCGGCTTGGTTAATTGCTCTTTAGTTGCATACCCGTACCGAACACGTGTCGCATATCGTATCGCAAATCTTTACTTTTTTGCCGTTTTCATCCATGTCGTAATAACAGTTCTTTCGGCAGCGGCAATCCTTTTCCTCATAGGTGCAGTCCTTGCCTGATTCCGGCGGATCTTTTTCATCCGGGGTTTTGGAAGGCTTGGGCGTCACGGTAGGAGTCGCCGCAGCGTCAAGCGCCGCCTGTTGGGAGGAAGATGAGGAGGATGCGGGACATGGAAGGGTAAATGTCTCCCCATGCTGCTTGCACTCCATCACACATTTGCCCCTGAAGGTGGTTTTACGGCAGTTGCTACCCATGCTTGCCCGGCTTCCAGTCAACAAACCGCGGGTGAAAAGCACCCAGAACATAACGAGAACCGCCAGACCAAGCAGAAACAACAACACCGTCCGGTTCGGTATATGGAGGTGGGTATCCTGCACTGTCGCTTTAGCCATAGTTGGATATTAATAAATAAAGGTAATAGTTACACTATTGCAGAAATAAACTATTCTGTCAAGCTAAACACCAACCACTTCTTCGGTCAAGCATGTCGGGTAGGGAAGGGGAAACCGGTTAAAACCGCGTCATAACAGCCTAAAACCATCAAAAGCCGGATTTTTGGCATGCCGGCGGTTTGGGGGAAGATAAGGGGTATAAAAACGGGGACAATTCCTGATTCAAACAGGAATCCGCAAATAATTATCGGGTAATTTGCAATTAATTGTATTAGCAGACAAACACCACTCCTCTCTTTCCGAGGCTGGCTGACGTCGTAAAAGATACAATTTACGACGTTATATGTCCTTCTTCCCTGTACCGGATATGTATGCAATTTCCCGAAAACCGCGCAGGCGGCTTTTACGGGGATATATTCCATAAGGAGAAGCAAGCCGTCCCTCCCTCTCTCATTACCGGTGCATATCCGCACCGATACACCATTGGTACTCACCGGTAATTCGCGGATAATGCGCAACATTCGACCCCTCTCGCACCTCTTTTCCGGTCTGTCCGGATTATGTTTTAGTTTAGGCTCTCCATATACTCTAAACATCTATTTTTGAGGCTAAAACGGCAGCTTGCGGATATACTTGCCAGAGTATACGGGAGAACAAAAGGAAGTTTAGAGCGTCACATCAGTACATATTAATATTTCTGAGGCTACATTTGAAAACAAACCCGGGAATGTTCATATGTTTGGATTGCCGTATCCTTCTATTCTCTCAAATTTGAGGCTGATTACCGCACGGCCGGCAGTAGTGAGGATGCTGGTTTAGAGCGTAATAACACTCTATAACTATATTTTGAGGCTGTTTTTCCCAAGTTATCCACAATATACCGTTGAGAGAAGAGAGCGTCATTACGGTCCAATGTTTTATTTTTGAGGCTGATATCCCCCCGGCGTGTAAGAGTACGGTAAGGATACCTATGCAAGCGGTTCGAATCCTTCACGAACGTGTAATATTAGTCCTATAGTAATTTTATCCTATAATACTATGGGCTATTTTACTATAGGTTATATTCTTCACGGACGTGAACTACCCTTCTCCCCTCTCCTCCACTCTGGGGATGCCCTTCAAAACCGCAGGCTTACCAGTTGACGGTAAGTGCGATAATCATAATGAGGAACCCGAGGACAAACACATATTCGCGTACCGTTTCCTTGAACAGGCGGGAATCCAGGAAAAGATACGTAAGTCCCCCGATGCTGTAGAAAACAGCCGAAAGAAAAAGGGCATTTATCGTCTCCTGTACGGGAAGAAACGACATGACCAGGCTCACCTGGAACAGGACATATCCGACAAACAAGCCGAATGCGAGAACCTGCCGTTCAAGCGTGAGTTCGAGCTTGATGCTCCAGAAAAGCTGGATGGCGATCGCGATGCCGAGCACGAAAAACAGAAGAGAACTTAATAGGAAATTGAGCTTGAGGGAAAGGATAAGATTGGCGAAAAGAAACACGATGAGCGTCTGGTAGAAGTAGTTGACCGAGAATGCCGCCCGGTAGAGCTGCAGGCTCTTCTCCACTCCCACGTTGAAGATGTTGGAGACGAGAAACGAGGCATATATGGATACCGCATAGAACATGATGAAGGGAATGCGCGTCAGCCAGCGCACGGGGAAAAGGAAATAGAACAGGTAAAACGAAACCGTGACAAGGACGGGCATGAGAAACAGAGTGAACCATTCCACTTTTTCGATACCCTCAAGGATCGAGAAAAACGTCAACGCATAGGTAACCGCTATGAAAAGAGGTATGAAAAACCAGGATTTGTCGAAAAAGAAAAAGGTGGATATCAGAAGAAGTACGGAAAGTATGACGGCGCTGATTATAAAACGTGCCCGCTTCTCTATCCCGCTAAAAAGCTTGATTATTCTCGTATACATATATTAGGCTGCAACGTCAAACGAGTCGGGAACCTCAAGGTTGGAAAACACGCGCTGCACGTCATCAAGCTCCTCAAGCGCTTCAATAATCGCCAGTATCCGCCTCGCGTTCTTGTCGTCCTCTATCATAACGGTCGTCGTGGGCCTGTAATCGATCTCGGTCGATTTTGCCTTCATCCCTTCCAGGCTGTCCTTTACCCTGCCGAAACTGTCAAACGGCACGTATACGTAATACGTGTCCCCCACCCGATCGATATCGAGAGCATTCATGGCTTCGGCAAACGCCATCACCCGGTCCTCAGTATTTTCCTGGGCTTCAAATTCAACCAAACCGCACTTCTGGAAAAGGTATGATACGGAGCCCTGGCCCCCCATCTTTCCCCCGTGCATCTCGATGAGGTTCTTTACTTCGGAAACGGTCCGGTTGGCGTTATCGCTCGTGGTATGGATAAGCATCGCAACGCCATAGGGCGCAAAACCCTCATACATGATTTCCCTGATGAGGTTCTTATCCGCACCCTTCGCCTTCTCTATCGCACGTGCGATATTTTCTTTCGGCATGTTGAGACTGCGCGCCTTATCGATGGCAAGCCTCAATTTGAAATTATGATCGGGATCGGGAATATTCCCACCCTCCACGACCGCAAGCGTTATTATCCGCGAGAGCTTTGAGAATGCCGCTCCCTTTACTTTGTCGTTCGCTTCCTTTTTGCGCTTAATGTTCTTCCACTTCGAATGTCCTGCCATAGTATTGTTTGCCCGTTCCCGTATCCCCCGCGCTTCATTCGGGGCTTGCGGAATTGGTAATTTTTCGGGTTACTCCAAAGCCCTAAAAACTGTCTTTTCTCCTATTTTACACCCTTGTAACACCGGACTTAATTATACTTGACTTTCCTCGAAAATGAAATATACTGTTATATCCTATGAACGATATCGAGCTGCTTGAACAGCATGCAGTTGACGCTGCGATCAACCTCCGGTGGGAAGACGCCATCCGCCTCAACAACGAGATTATCAAACTTGATACGAAAAACGAGTCCGCATACCTGCGTCTCGGCTTCATTTACCTCCAGCAGAAAGATATCGTGAAAGCGAAAAAATTCTATTCAAAAGCGCTGCGACTCCAGCCGAAAAACAGCGTGGCTCTGCAGAACCTTGAACGCATCAGCGTACTGGAAAACGAAAAGGTATCGAAACACACCAACGGCCAGGTAGCGTTCGACCCCGACCTCTTTATCGAGACGGCCGGAAAAACGAAAATGGTGGCGCTCACCAACCTCGGACAGAAGAATGTCCTGGCTGTACTTACCATCGGACAGCAGGTATGCCTCAAGGAAAAAAAGCGGCGGGTGGAAGTGCGCACCTCAAACGGCGAATACATCGGCACCCTTCCGGACGACCTGTCGCGCCGGATCATATTCTTCATCAAGGCAAAAAGCGAATACGTCACCTACGTGAAGGAGTCCACCCTTACCCGCGTAATCGTGTTCATCAAGGAAGAAAAAAAAGGCCGCACGGTCATGCACCAGATCTCATTTCCCCAGAACATCCAGAAAAAACTCGACGAAAGCACGGTGAATGAGGATAAGGAGGAAGCAGAAGGGGCCGAAGAGCAGGAAGAGCACATGGACGCCTGGGAAAAGATGGTGAACGAAACACCGTCAACCGACGACAAGGAGCTTCTCATTGACATTCACTCGGACGATCTTGACGATGAGGAATAATGCTTGACCTTCTTGTCCTTGAAAAAAACGATCGTTCCCTTGATTCTCCTGACGTTGATGAGTTTCGCTATCTCCTCGGGAACTCCCATGTCCTTCATGGAAACAAGGGCCCATACGAATGAAATGACCAAAATGACACCGAATACCGCTATAAACATAGGTGTTCAGAGGATCTCCCAAACGTCTTCGAGATTCCCCAATTTCATAATTATATCAGAGCTTTCGGTTTCCCCTTTCGCGAGGTCGCACCCGAAATACCGGGCAAGCGCCTGCGCGCTTGAGGAAAAGCGCTGCGCATCCTCAACCACTTCGCAAGGCTTCCCGTTCCCCGTCATGTCCGGTTTTTCAGCAAGGTCCGAAACCCTGATACCATCCCCCTCAATTATTTTCGACAGGAAAAACGCCGTATTGTAGCTTGAACGGTAGTAGATCTGCACGGTCCGCGCCTCATCCCGGTAGAGCCGATTGTACAGGAAACCCTGGTACTGCCGTACGAATTCCTTGTCCTGGAAAAATTCCTCATCGGTCCCCAGGCTTGAGGTGTAATCGATTTCGGAAAACTGGTTTTTGCGTTTGCCCATAAACCGCAATGCGAGAAACAGCCGGTCAAACGGATTGCAGTCGGACGGTGCAAAAAGCATCGTACCCAATCCGGGCAGAACAAGACCGCTCTCCCCTGCCTCTTCCTTGCCGTAATATATTTCCGTGCCCGGATCGTGGAAAAACCGGTCGACGGTTGAGGCCGTTGTCACGGAAAACGTCCGGGGAATGATTTCGTTCTTTTTTTCAAGATACGCCAGCTTACCCAAGCCCCCCACCCGGTAGTTCCCGTACCCGCCCGGGACCTTCACCTTGATGTCCGGATAAAAGGATATGTAGTAATGGACGCCGTCCGTTTTGCCGAGGGAAAAGTAAACGGTCTGTTTGCCGTAGAACACCACGTTCACCCGGTCCTTGGCCGTGAAAAACAATGAGGATTTCAGCTGGTTGAATACGACGATGCACAAAACCGCAAAGACGGGCGCCGCAAACAGAAGAAGGTGCATGCGGTCCTTGCGTACCGCGAACGTTTTGCCCGGCGACCTCCTCATATCCCCTCCTGCTCCAACTTGAAGTAATGGAGTTTTTGTATGATGTCTTCTTTGGGGATGCGTTTGAGGAGCAAAAGTTTCTTGATGATAGAAAGGGATGCCTCAAACTCCGGCTGTATCACCACTTTGACTCCCATGTCCTTCATGCGTTTATGGTCCTTCTTGCGGTGCGCGCGGCCGATGATGAGCAGGTTCTTGTTGAGTTTTCGCGCATTCAGTATGATCGTCTCCTGGGAAAACCGGTCAGGCAGCGCTGTCACGACGGCAACCGCATGCTCCGCTTCCGCGTAATCGAGGATATCGATGTCCGTCGGATCGCCGTAAATGATATTCACCCCGTCCCGCTTCGCTTTTTCGACCGTCTGGAAATTGTAGTCGATCGCCACGAACGGAACGTTCGAAAGCATGAGCGCCCGCCCCACGTATGATCCGATCCGGCCGTACCCGCACAGTATCACGTGATTTCGTATCTCAAGGGTGTCAATCGGCGACAAATTCTTGTCCACGCGGTGTTTGATGAACATATGAAGAAACGGTATGTAAGAGCTGATGAAAGACTTGACCATGCGGTAAAGCTTTTCCTTGTTGCCGATAAGGAAGGGCGTCAGGAGAAAACTGAGCATGACGACGCTTACGATAAACAGATACTGCTCCTCCGAAAATATGCCGTTGGCATAGGCAAGGGACATAAGGATGAACGCGTCCTCGTCGATTTGGAAAAGGAACAGGGAAAGGTAAAACGCGAGCTTCGAATGGAACCGCATGAAAAGGAATATGAAAAGGAGGATGAGTGCTTTTGAAACCATCACGATCACTCCGAAAAGGAGGATCTGGGGCAAAACAAACCCGACGGAACCGATCTTGATACTCGTACCGATATAAATGAAGAATATGACCGACAAAAGATCCCTCAGGGGCCGTATCTGGGAGAATATGTGGTAATGTTCAAGCGTCTGGGAAATAAGGATGCCCGCGACGAACATGCTGATAAGGACCGGTATGTTGAGGAGGGTTGAAATATACGCCACGACGAATATGAAGAGGATAATGAACAGGTTCAAAAGTTCGCGGGAAGTCTTTGCGATCCGGTTGAAAATGAGAGGTGCAATTTTGTTTCCGAAATAATAGGCAAACCAGAGGATAAGTGAGGACGTGACCATGTCGATCAGGATGTTTTTCGATATCTCCATAAACGAAACGGTGTTTGAAGTTATCGAGTTGAAGATGATGACAAACGGCACGAACGCAAGGTCCTGGAACATGAGTATCCCGATCGCCAGCTCACCGTGGAACGAACCCTCCTCTCCCCTGTCCTGGATTATCTTGGCGACCAGGGACGTGGAAGATGAGGAAAGCGCGATGCCGATAAGCAGTGACTGCACGAGCGTGAATCCGAAAAAGAGGGACAGGATCCATACAACCGCGACCGTTATGAGCATTTGGAGGGATCCCGCCATGATAATGTATTTCTTCAAAGCAACCATCTGACCAAACTGTATTTCAAGGCCGAGCGTGAACATGAGGAATACGATGCCGAAATACGCGAAGTTGTTGATTATTTCATGCGAAATGAGCCCTTCGAAGAAGTTGCCCAATACCATTCCGCCGATCATGTAACCGATAATGGGGGATATCCTGTTTTTTTTAAGGAAAATGGCAAACGTAAAGGGGATGAGGAGGTACAGTGCGAAATTGAAAAAGAACGAGGACGGGATATCGCTCATAATACTTCAGTATAGCAAAGCGCACTCCCCTTTATCTCCTCATTTTCTTTTCGCAGTCGATGCAGTAGCGGGCTTCCGGCACCAGTTCCATCCGTACCTGCGGAATGATGTTGTTGCACTTCTCGCAGACGCCGTATCGGCCCTTCTGGATGCGAAGATAAGCGTTTTTGAGGTCGACAAGCCGTTTCTGGAGGTCGCGGATTTCCGCCTCAACCGTGTCATGGCCTACCTGTTCGCGCACGTCGGTGTCAACGGCCGCGTTGTCGGACGCATGGTCGGGATCGGAAAACGGATCATCTTTTTTCAGGTTTTCTATCTGGAGGAGTATTTTTTTCTGCTCTTCCTCTATCAGTTTTTTCTGGCTTGTGACGAACGTTTTCGGTAGACTTTTTGACATATTCAAATACGTAATTTTTAAATCCTCTCGCTTTCTGGACAATCAGGCTTCTGAAATAATACACAAAATAAAAACTAAATGTCAAGAGCAAGACGAATGAAACAACCTGATTGAAACTGTAATTGAGGAAGTATAGATGATATTGTTTCATGTTGTCAAATACAAAATACACGAGAGCCTGCGCCCAAAGGAGAAACGAAAAGTTGAAACCCTTTTTCAGCCGGTCCTTGCGTATCTCGAAAAGGATCCGGTAAGCGGCATATGCGAAAAGGAGAAACAGAATGCTTTCGTAAAGCGGCGTCAGATGACGCATGCCGTCCATGTTGGCATATTTTGCGGAAATAAACAGCCTGGTGCGGGTACCCACTTCCCCGCCAGAGAAAAAACTCCCCAGTTTTCCGATCCCCATCGCAAGAAACGCCGACGGCACGAAGTAATCGACCAGTTCTGCGAACCGCTCCTTTCTCATCATGGACCAGACGGAGAGCGTAATAAGAAAACCCGCAAGCATCCCGTAAAAGGAAAAACCCGGATATCCGTTTACCAGAAGAAATTTGAGCAGGTTGAATCCGAAATCCTTGAAATTCAGCATGACGTATACGAGGCGTCCGAGGAACAGGCCGCCGAGCAGGCTGTTAAAAAGACCATCAAACACGTCCTCCTCCTTGTAGGAGCTCAGGCGGATGAGGCGCCACAGGACAAAACTGGCCCAGAAAAACGCCAGCACGAGAAACACGCCCATCGTATAGATTTTCACGAATTTGAGGTCGAGAAGTACGGGAAGCATAAGGCCGCATGCCGTTAGCAAATGGCCGAACACAAATTTACTAACGGGTTACCGGCGGCTAACGACTTGATTTATAGTATATCAAAAAACAGCCGACTTTGATAAAATACATGAATTATGCGGTCCAATCCGATAAAGGTAGGTTTCGACCTCGACGGTGTGCTTCTCTATAACCCCGTCCGCATCGCGCGGCCGGTGATCTCGTTTTTCAAGCGCGCCTTTCTCCACAAAAAGAAACTCGCCTTCTATTACCCGAAAACCGATTTGGAGAAACGGCTGTGGAGACTCATCCACAAATCCAGCATTTTCATCGCTCCCGGATTTTCCCAAATAAGCGAACTGGTGAAGCAGAAAAAAATCAAGGCGTACATCATCACCGCGCGCTACAGCTTCCTCGGACCGGAACTCCTCAAATGGGCGGAAAAAAACGGCTTCGGCTCCGTCTTCACGGAAATCCACTACAACGCAAAGGACGAACAGCCGCACCTTTTCAAGGCCCGCCTCATCAACAAGCTCAAGCTCGATTATTTCGTGGAGGACAATCTGGATATCGTCAGGTACGTGGAAGGAAAAACGCAAACTACCATACTCTGGATATACAATATTTTCGACAAGGGCGTATACTATCCCCGCCGCTATCCCTATTTGAAAAAAGCGGTCGAATACATCAGGCGGGCCATCAGAAAACGCACATGAGGATTCTCTATTTTTCCACGTACTTTTATCCGTATGTCTCGGGAATCACGACTTCCCCGTTCCTCGCGTTGTCCCACCTTTCCCGCAAGCACGAAGTCACTGCGTTCACGTTCCCCCACGAAAAGCACCTTCCCCGCTTGGAGTACCTGAACAAAATCAAAACCGTGCGTCTCCCCTATCTCATAAGGCTTTCCAAGGGATTCATCAGTCCCGGCCTCTTCTGGTATTTTTACCGCCGGGTAAAACGTTATGACTGCGTCCTGCTCAACTCGCCGAATTTCGAAGGGATCGGCCTTGCCCTTGCGGCACGGCTTCAGGGGGTACCCGTCATCACGCTTTTCAACTGCAAAGTCGACATTACGGGAAGCATCTCAGGCTGGTTCCTCAAAACCGGACTCAACCTCTCCGTGTATGCGCAGCTTCTCCTGAGCAGCCGGATCGTTACCTACACGAAGGATTATTTCGAAAGTTTCCCATCGCTGCGGCCATTTGTTTCGCGGACGGATTTCGTCTTGCCCTGCATTCCCCATAGGACGCCGGACGAAGCCTACGGCAGGATACTCGCAAAACAGAAAAAAGGCCACCGGTGGATCGGATTCGTCGGAAGGATCGCACGGGAAAAAGGCATCGAATACCTTATCGAAGCAATGAAAAAACTGCGAAAAACGGTTCCCGGCGCAATGCTGCTATTGGCGGGTCCGGGCGGAAACGATGTCGTGGGCGAAAAATCCTACGGAGATTACGTGAAGGACCTGCTGGAATCGGCGCATGTCCCTTACCGGATGCTCGGCAAACTTAGTGACCGGGAACTTGCCGCCCTGTATGAAAAACTGGATGTACTGGTCCTTCCGTCCGTGAACCATACCGAAGCGTTCGGCATCGTACAGGCCGAAGCAATGATGGCGGGTACCCCGGTCGTCGCCTCCAATATCCCCGGTGTCCGGATACCCGTGTCCGTGACCGGCATGGGAATGACGGTAAACCCGAAAGACGCAAACGGACTCAAACGCACGCTTGCCGCTGTCCTGTCAAACCGGCGCGCCTACACCTCGCTTGCCCTGAAAAAGCATGCACAAGCACTGTTTGACATACACAAAGCGTATGCGGGGTATGATAGAATTTTCAAGCGATGAAAGACCAGAATCTCAAACGCTTCATTCGGACATACATGGACCACGCCCCTCTTTTCATGTCCTTCATCCGCCCGGTCGAAGCGGACCTGTTCGTGAAACATATGCGGTATGTCAAAAAACCGGTTCTTGATTTCGGCTGCGGGGATGGATTTTTCTGCGGAACGGTTTTCGGGAAAGGCACAGTCGATATCGGACTGGATCTCGTCGGAAACCGGCGCACCGAACAGGCGAAAAAAGACCGGATATACCGCAAGCTCATCCGGTACGACGGCCGGACCATTCCCCTTCCCTCCAATTCCGTCGCGACCGTCATGTCCAACTGCGTCCTTGAACATATACCGGATGTCGCGTTTTCCCTGTCTGAAATCAGGCGCATCCTCAAACCCGGGGGGTATTTCATCACATCCGTCATGACATCACGATGGAACGAATATCTCTGGGGAAGGAAAATCTTCAGGGAGTTCTACGTGAATTACATGAACCGCGCTCAGGCCCATACGAGCCTGTTCTCCGAAAACGGATGGGATAAGGCTTTCGTTTCAAGCGGCTTGTCGATCGTTTCAAAAACCGGATACCTCCACCGGAAAAACGCGCAGTACCTTGACCTTTTTCATTACTTCTCCATCCCTTCGCTTCTCTCGTATGCGCTTTTCGGGAAGTGGGTGCTTCTGCCGCAGATCGCGCGCGTGCTGAACATTGAACGGCTCGTATACGAAACCGTCAATGCGCCCGACCGTAAAAACCACGCCGCGGTGTTTTATGTCCTGAAAAAAGGGAGGAAATGAAAAGATACAGGCTGAAAGCAAACAGAGTCACGGCAACCGCAATCCATGCGTTGTCCCGGTTCATGAACGCCGCGTTCACATAGTCTTCCCGCGTATAACGCATCATATCTCGTACGGCATACATGATCCGCCGCTCGCCGCCGAGTGACGGATGATACATGCCGATGACGCCAAGGAATCCCTGAAACATCGACCATATCCCCGTAAAAACAACGGCAAGAAGCGTTGCGATACGGACTCCTGTCCCCTTTTTCAGCATCCCGTCGACTACCTGCGCAAACGGTATGACAAGTAATATGCAGAACGGATAAAAATACCGGATGTCATACTGGTTTCCTCCCCAGAAGGCATAGAACTTCGCGTTTCCCGCCATGTTGAGGAAAAAGAGAAACACGCTTATTCCGTTCAAAAAAAGAATCCGCCGGTCCCTCCGGAACAAGGGAAACCCAAAGCCGAGGACAAGAAACGGGGACAACACGAACATGCCGTAAAAATCATGGATTTTCGCATATTCGACCGATGTGAAAACGGCTGCGGCCGAAGGAAGAGTGTCGAAATGGGAAAACGCCTGGGAAGGAAGCTTGCCTGCGTTGATGAGAACCGCCGGCAGGACAATATGAAGCGGCGCGCTTGTCGCAACCCCCAATCTTTTTTCCATCGGTATGCCCTCAAACTGGAAGCTGCTCAGGGACTGGACCGACTGGACGTTCCCGTAATACAGCCCGTTCAGGATTATGATGATCATGAATACCAAAACGCCGGTAATGTGGTGCGACGGTTTCAGAAATCGCTGCTTTTTTCCCAAATACAGGACGGCATGATACAGAATAACCGCAGCCAGGAGCGAAATGCAAAGTATCGAATCTATCCCGAAGGCCAAAGCGCTGATTACGGCGGGGGCCGCCAGGACAAAACGGTTTTTGTCTCCCCTCAATATCCGCCAGAACGAAAAAAGGAACAGGGCAAGCAGAAACACGATTACCCCGTGCCTGCTGTAAAAGGAGGAATATTTCCAGATATACGTTCCGAATGCGGCAAGCAGGACAGCGGCTGTCCGGGAAAATCTTCCGATACCCGACTCGCGCATGATTTTCCAAAGTACCATAATGCCAACCGCGGAAAACACGGTAAAAAAAGACACGGTCGCAAGCTCCCGGGGAAACCCCTCCGTGCCGGTCTGCGCGGGAAAACGGAGGGTTTCAAAAAACGGGGAAAAGACACGTCCCGCCATGTGAAACGGCAGCGAAAGGAGGCTTGTGGTGAAACCGCGATAGGAAAGCACCCGGCCGCTGTCCTCGTAAAAATCGGGCCACACGAAAAAATGGGGATCCTCCTTGAAAGGAGCCAGGTCGGGGCTTGCCTGCTTCAGGAGCGCCTCACCGGTAAAATACTGGGGCGCGTCACCCGAATTCATGAGTCCGACGGATGAGGAAAAAAATACCGTGAAAACAAGGGTGAACAGAATGAAGGGCTCAATCAGTCTTCTCATTGTTTTTGAAAATATGAACGGTCGGATGATCGTAGACGGTAAACGATTCGTCAAACCAGTCGCTTAAGAAACGGGGGCAGTCCATGTTGAGAATCCGGCACGGATAATACGCCGGATAAAACGAAGCGACTTTGGTAAACCCCCGCTTTCCGGCGAAAAGCTCATTATAGAACCTGGTCGTTTCCGGATACCGCTTCGAAACCGCCGGCATGCTTCCCCACCCCCTGTTTGACGAAAGCACATAATAATCCGCACGCTTGAGGTCCCGGTTGATGTTCCCCCATTTCGCGGATGAATCCGGATCGAATACCGGTATCTGGAGCGCTTCAAACTGCTTACCCAAAGCGGGATCGGAATACAGGGGCAAGTGGTCGTCCCAGTATTCCGACACGATGAGTGCGCCGTTACGGGCATGTTCGTTGAGCCAGCGGGATGCCTGCACCCGGGTATGGGGCACCAGGTAGATTGAGGTAAACGCTACCGGCCAGATGAGGCACAGGGCAATGAGAACCATCGGCACGGCGTCTGTACGGAGGCGGAACCGCTTCCTCAAAACAGTTGACAAGCGTTCCGCACCGACAGCGGCAAATACCGCGTAAAAGGGATACAGAAAGATGAAATACCTCAGGACTTTGACAAACTGCGTGGACTGGTACAGGAATATGACAAGCACCCAACCCGCAATGATGCGCAGGTCCCACCGCTTCATGCGCAGGACCGCAGAAAAACCAAGCGCAAGCAAAACGAACTGCACCAGGCCGAGCCCGAAAAGCGCGAGGTTAAACATGCTGAACAGGACCGGTTTGGTATTGATCCACTGGATGGAAGGCGGATAGACGACGTCTTTTCCTTCAAACGACTTGAGCATCCGGATGTTGTCGACAAACGCCCGGTTGGGGGTCGGATCGAAAAGATCCGGAGACTGGAAATAATACGGGTCCGCAAGACGGACGGTAAAATACAGGACCGAGAAAAAAACAAGAAGAACACTTGCCAGCTCGCCGATATTCCTCCGTTTCAGGAAACCCGCCGCCAGGAACACAAGACAGAGAGGAAGCATGAATACCGCATTCGCTTTTGCCGCGACCGCAAGCCCGAGCATAAGTGCACAGAGCGCCGTATCGCGGTAGTTGCGGGAATATCGGAATTTCAGACTGAAATAAAATGATGCGAACATGAACAGGTTGAGGAACGGATCGGCCGCAAAAAAATGGGACAGCTGTATGGGAAGCGCGCTGATGCCATACAGGAACGCCGCCCAGTATTTGAGGGTTGGGCTGAATGTATGACGTTCTTCAAGCATCCGGACGGTCAGGAACACGAGGTACACGACCAGCATGTCGGCCATCCCCGCAAACACCCTGCCCTGCAGGGTAAACAACTCGTAGGTGTCGTTCCCGAACACGATCGCTGCTATTTTGTTGAGAACCACGGGAAATACCCCGTATACGAAAAAGGAGTGTCCGACATTGACCGGATTAAACGGAGAAGCGGCGGGATCAAGATACTGCCCGACCGATTGCGGCATTTTCATGGCGTTTCCGACCATCGTGAGGAACCGCTCGTCCGGATGGAGATGGAAACCGGAATCCCATGTGATATTCTGGAAACGGAAATATGCGGAGAGAAGAAGTATCAGGACAAGGAGAACGCGTCTTTTTGCCATGTATTTATTCTATATCACGCGTCCTCTTTTTTCTTCACCTTGTTGAATACCTTGTTGAGGTTCTTTCCTTCCTCCTTGATGACTTTCGCCTGACCCCGTTTCGGAATGAGGGAAAGCACTACTTTGAACAAGCCTCCCCCTTTCTCCTCCTGGACCATGATTTTCGCATGCTCCACGTCAGGTGCTTTCTTCAACCCGAGCCGGAGGTGGTCGAAAAATCCGCCGAGTTTTTTCCGGCTTTCCGGAGAAAGGTTTTTGCTCGTCACCTCGATTTTTTCCTTTGAACTTTCGCGCACGAAAATCGAAAGGAGGTCCTTGGTCGTAATGATGTTCACGGGTTTCGTGTTGGCGTCAACGATAACCACGCTGCCGATTTTTTTCTCGAGAATGAGATGAAGCGCGTCCCGGAGGTAATCGTTGCTGTTGAGCGTCAGGACGTATGTTTTCAGGAAATGCCGGACGCTTTTGGACTGGAGACCCACCTTGTCCCCCGCCCGGTCCTGCTTCTCGCGTTTCTTCGGGCTCGCCAGGTATGAAATAAGGTCATAATAACTGAGAATCCCCTTCAGGCGCATCTCCTTGTTCACGACAACGAGCTTGGAAACCTTGTACTGTTTGAATTTCTGGAGCGCATAGGCAAGGGAGTCGTCTTCAAACGCAGTAATAAGCTGAAGTTTTTTCCGGTTGATGAGCTGCGCGATGGTGGACGTGAAGATGTCGAGGTTTTCCAGAGCCTTGAGAAGCCCCCGAGCCGTTACGATCCCGACGAATTCCTCCTTGTCGTCAAACACGGGAAGGTGATGTATCTTCGATTCGATCATGAGCTGGGCGACTTTGGAAATGGGGAACTTCATCTTGATGCGGGGTGCATGATACAGGGCATGCTCGACTTTCGCGTTTGCCGGGGAGGAAGTCTTGATCACGCAGTAATAGGGGTTGATGACACCCATGTATTTTCCGTCATGGGAAAAGACAAACGCAGCATCATGCGCGCTTCCCAGTTTGTTCAAGGCAAAAGAAAGCGTATCGCTGGGCGCCACTTTCACAATACCGTCGGTCTTGAGAATGTTATGAATCTTCATGGTTGCATGAGGTAACTGATAATGCTGAGTACACCCCACCCGGTGCCTCCCGTACCCATAATACCTTCCGGACCGTGGGTGATATAGGACGGGCCGGCTATGTCGATATGGATCCATTTCGTATGTTCGAGAAAATCCCCGATGAATAGCGCTCCGGTAATTGCGCCGCCCCATCCTTTTCCGGATATGTTCTTGATGTCGGCAACCTGGCTTTTGAGAAGCGACAGGTACGGCTTGTGAAGGGGCAATTCCCATGCCAGTTCGCCTTCCCGTTTCGCGTGGTCAAGAAACTTCCGGTTGAATGCGCTGTCATTCCCGAAAAGGCCGGCGATATCGTCCCCGAGCGCGACTTTGCAGGCGCCGGTCAAGGTTGCAAGATCAATGATTTCGTCCGGTTTGATGTGTTTTTCCGCATAGGCGACCGCGTCCGCAAGCGCAAGCCTTCCCTCGGCATCCGTATTGATGACTTCCGCAGTCTTGCCGTTCAATCCGGTGAGGATATCTCCCGGTTTGATCGCCGAACCCGAAGGCATATTCTCGCAGGCGGGCAGGATGCCGTATACGTTCCGTTTAACCTGTCTCGTTACCGCAAGAATCCTGAATACTCCCAATACCGCCGCGCCTCCCGCCATATCGGATTTCATCTCCTCCATGCCGGGGGACGGTTTGATCGATATGCCGCCGGAATCGAACGTGATGGATTTTCCGACCAGACAGGTTTTTTTCGCTTTTTTCGTTTGGTCCGGTTCGTAGGACAGGATGATGAATTTCGACTCACGGTCGCTGCCCTGCGCGACTCCGAGGAATAGCCCCATGCCGAGCCGCTCGCATTCGTCCCTTCCCAGTACCTCCGCTTTCACGGTGCCGCCGGACATCTTTTCGATTTCAAACGCATGCTTCACGAGCTGTTCCGGATGGAGTGCGGAGGCGGGTTCGTTCACCATGTCACGGGCAAGGGCTACCCCGTGAGCGACGGTCTGGCCAAACTGCACTCCCTCATCGAACCCTTTCGGGATTTCTTTCTCAAAAAGAATGCGCAGGTCCCGGACTGCTCCCTTGCGGCCGGCAGCCTTTTTCTTGTACTTGTCGAATGTATACTGGGAGAGCGCAAATCCGAGCGCAGCCTGTTTGCCCGCTTCAAACGGATCGCGAAGCGCCGCATGCGGATAAAAAAACGAGATCGCATCGGACCGGGAGGAAGCGGCGAGACGGATGGCATTGCCAAGCGCGTCACGGAATACGGCAGGAGTCAGTTCCTTTTCAGGGCCGATCCCGTATACGATTATCCGTTCATACGGGCCGATCCCTTCCGACCAAATATGCTCGCCTTTTTTGCCTGCAAATTCGAATTTTTCCGCTTTGCGGGCAAGGAATCCTTTAGTATGTTCGTTCAATCGAGCGAAATAGGAGTTTTTTTTTACGTCGCCCTCGTACAGGAAGAAAATCAGCGTGTCCCCTTTCCCCGGAAAGCCACTTTTCTCAAGTTGGATCATCGTACTGATATGTTAAACCCTTCATTCGTGAGAGTCAAGGGGCAAATGAAGCGCAAATATGTATGGATCATTCGATGAAATCAAGCCGTATCTTCTGCCATCTCGTATCCCCTCCCCTGTTCTCCTGCGTCGCGAAACATATTTTTCCGACCGGATCGATAACGATGGATGCAACAGTCGCGGTTTCCGTTTCGCGGTAGACCGCCGTATCGTCCTGTGCCTTGTGGAGCAGGAACTCCTTGAGCCCTTCGATTCCTTCAAGCTGTTTCATCCGCGACTGTATATGCTGATACCGTCCCACGCTCGGCATTCCCTTTACGCACTCAGACTCCACCTCCTTGAGGATGCCCACGTAATGGTTCGTGTGGCAGTAGTTCTTTTTTGCCTCGTAGAACTCGTACTGTTTCGCGGAGCTTTCGATCGCCAGGATTTTATTGCCCTGCAGCAGGTTATATGCGTACCCTCCCGCGCGTTTCAGCTTGGGGAACTCATCCTTGATTTCCTGCAGGCTTTCGCGGCTTGAAAGCCAGCGTGCTATGATTTGCTTTGGGGTGCCGACCTGGTAGTCAGTATGGTGAAGGGAATTGATCGCCTGGACCATGCCTTTCGAATTCACGCTCACCGTACCGGCGCAGATGGCGCCCGGCATTCCCAGTTCAAGCACCGTCTTGTTGTCGAGCGTACGCTCAAGCAGGAAGTAAAATCCCTTCGTCCAGCGCTCCCAGTCCTCATTATGGCCAGCCAGATATCCCCTTCCGTCCCCCCGCCTGATGAATACGGAGGAGCACTTCTCAACGAATTCATGCTGGGTGATTTCATCCAGGCAGTGCAGCACCCACATCTTTTCAAATGGAATTTCCGCCCCGTTGGCAAGTCCGCTTGCTTCATCTATGTATTGGGGGAACATTTTTTTGGTCGCATTGAGGAACGGAAGCGATTTGCGGATGAGATCCTCCCAGGGCTCCCGGGGTTTGAACGCCTTGAGGAACGCGCGCTGGAGTTTCGCGGTGAACACTCCCAGCTGGTACCCTGCCTCATAATGGTCTTTCGCTTTTACTCTGACGATGCGCATACCGGTATTGTAACTGAAAATCCCGTCAAAATCCTCTCTTCCCGAATGACGGTGTGTCAGTTGCGCATCTTCCGGACAGCAACCCGCACTGCAACCCATTGCCCAATAATATAGGTATTGACATTTCGGGAAATTGCGTAATAATGTATTAACTTGCAATAAAAAAATGAAAAGCGATTCCGAAGAACAACCGCCCGGGGCAGCCCCCGCAACAAACCTCACACAGAAAAAAAAGAAAAACGGTAACGGCGCATCCCACAAAGACGAATTGCTCGTATACATATATAACGTGGTTGAGGACGAATGGTCCTATATTTCCTCCATCACCGACAAGGAAGAGCGGCGGCTTGAAATCGAACGGGACAACAACACCGCGGAATGCTACCTCTTCGCCAACGCCGACGAGAATAAATTCGTCTACGTTTCCCCGAAGCCGATAACGCCCGCATTCAAGAAATACTTCCAGAATCTCACCGGCGCGAAGCGGATCGAGGTTATGGTTCCCAAAAAAGACACCGGACTCATCTGCAAGGACCTGTATAAGGACAAACAGACGTTCAACACGCTGGTGAAAAAGGCGAAGCGCTACAAGAAGCTTACTCTCGTCAGCTATGCGGCATCCCCCCAGCTTTACGAGCTGAAGGAGCGGCTGGAAAAACGGGGAATCATCGTGTATGTGCCTGAAGCGCCCGCGATCGACTGTTCATGGACCGTGAACTTCTATGGCTCAAAGTCAGGCATCAGGCAGCTCGCGCAGCAGTCGACCGCGCTTGAGCCGGACTTCATCATGCCGGAAGGAATCATATGCGTCGGCAAGCTTGACGCCTCCCGCATCGCTGCAAACAAGTTCCTCAAAGACGGCGGCGTCGTCATCAAGACCAACAAAGGTTCAAGCGGAAACGGAGTGCTCATTTTCCGCGACGGGCAACTGCCGAAAGATTACAAGGAGTGCGAAAAAGCGATCTACTCGTACCTCAATCAGGACGAATATTGGGACCGCTACCCCATCATCATCGAGGATCTCATCCGGGTGAACTTCGGGAACGGCGGCTCAAGCTTCCCCAATATCGAATTCAAGATCCAGAAAAGCGGAAAGATCGACATGCTGTATTACTGCACCATGAAGATAACCGAGGAAGGCGAATTCTACGGTCTGGACATGCACGAGGATGTGATCAATGAACGGCTCGCCGCGCGCATTATCGATACGGGTTATTACATAGCGGAGCGCTATGCCGCTGAAGGATACCGCGGTCACTTCGACATCGACATGATCGCGACCAAATACAACCAGGTGTTCGTGAACGAATCAAACACCAGAAATACCGGCGGCACGGACGTATACAAAGTGGCCCTCGAACTCATCGGCAAGGATTTCTTTTCCGATTCTTATGTCATATCCCGCAGCAAATACCCCATCAAGAACATGAACCGGCCTTCGTTTCCGCGCGTATACGAAAAACTGAAACCGCTCCTTTTCAACAAGAAAACGAAAGAAGGCGTCGTCATCAGCTCAGAAAATATCATTAAACAGAAGGAGCTCATTTATATCATCTTCGGCAACACGAAACGCCGCGCATGCCAGATCGAGGCGGACATGAAGAGCCTCATCCATTAACATGAAAAACGGCAAAACCGCACGCCTGCTCCCCGTCTATGTCTACAATTCGGTTGAGGATGAATGGGACTACATCAGCGGGCTGAAAAAAGCGAGCGAGCGGAAGCTGCGTATCACCCTCTCAAACGCCTACGCCGACTCATACCTGTTTGCCAATGCCGGACGGAAGGAATTCGTGTTCATCAGCCCCGTTGCGGTCCCGCAGGAATTCCTTGCCTATTTCCAGTCCATCACCGGATCCCGGGCGGAAGTGATGATACCGAAGGGTAATGAGCCGTTCATATCCCTCAATGCAGCCCATGATACGCAAGTCCTCAAACGGCTTGTCCGGCGCGCGTCCGGATTTGAGGGCATATCCATCCATCCCTATGCGACATCCCCTCAAACCTACATACTGAAGAACGCCCTGGAAAAACTGGGCGTGAAAGTGGAGCTCCCGGAATCACCCGCGGAGAAGGATTTCTGGACCGTTGCAACGTACGGGTCCAAAAGCGGCTTCCGGGAACTGGTCGCCTCCCTCTCCCCGCGGGGAAAGCGCATACGGCTTCCCGAAGGTATGGTGCTTGATTCGGTTGAGGAAGCGCTTGAGGCAACCATGAAATCGCTTGAACAGAAAGGTGCGGTGCTCCTGAAGATAAGCAAAGGATCCGGCGGCCATGGCACCTATATCCTGAAAAAAGACAATCCCGGCCACACCCGCGCCTTCGTGAAAACAATCCTGACCGCAGATCCTTTGTGGAAACGGAACAAAATAATCGTTGAGGAATTCATCGAAACCGACCCGCGATCCCGCCTCAGGTTCCCGAGCATCGAATGTTATATCGATGCGAAAGGAAGGGAGCGGATACTGTACTCCTGCAACATGCTTGTCACCGAAACGGGCAATTTTTACGGGATGGAGGTGGGGCGTGAAGCCATCCCCGACAAGCTTAAACGGAGCATGTATTCCATCGGACGCGATATCACCGGTGTCTATGCCGGCAACGGATACCGCGGTCATTTCGACATAGACATGATCCGCGGAAAAAACGGCGTATTATACGTGAATGAATCCAACGTCAGGAATACCGGAGGTACGGACGCATTCAAAATCGCGTTTCACCTTCTTGGCAGGCGTCTTTTCGACAATTCGTTTCTGTTGAGCAAATTTGTTGACTTCCCTTCGGCAAAACGCATTCCCGCGTTTCCCGAAATCAGGAATGCACTTGCCTCCATCCTGTTTTCCCCCGCCACCCGCACCGGAGTCATCCTCAGCTCGCAATCGTCCATCAAAGAACGCTCAGTTACCTATTTCATCATCGAGCGTACGAAACGGAAGGCATATCTTCTCGAGAAGAAACTGCTTGCACTGGTGAATCCCTTATTCCTATGAAACAGTTGACCATCGCATTCCTCTATAATGTCCGCCATGCGTATCCGGACCCGAAGGATCCCCGCACCCAGAAGGAAATCGATTTCGACGATCCGGAAACAACAAAACTCCAGATACGGTACCTGAAACGGCTCGGCTACCGCGTCATTCCGGTCGAGGCAAACAAAAAAGCGTACCTGAAACTGTACCGCAACCGCAAAAACATTGATCTCGTGTTCAACGTATCGGAGGGTATCCACGGACACGACCGCGAATGCCAGATCCCCGCGATGCTTGAAATGCTTCAGATCCCCTACACCGGCTCCCCTCCCCTCGCGCAGGCGATCATCCTCGACAAGGCAAAAACCAAGGAAATCCTCATGGCACATGAGGTACCGACCCTGCCCTTCCAGGTGTTCAACGGGAAAAACGTGCCGCTCAAAAAATCGCTCAAATTCCCACTCATCGTGAAGCCGGTCAGCGAAGGCTCAAGCGCCGGTATCACCAACAAGAGCGTTGTGCATGACGAGAAAGAGCTGAGGCGCCAGGTCGCCTTTATCAAACAGACGTTCGGCGGTTCGGCCATGGCGGAACCGTACCTTGAAGGCCGCGAATTCTCGATAGCAATGCTCGGCAATCCTCCGGTGATGCTGCCCTATATCGAATCGGACCATTCGAAACTCCCCAAGAAATACCTTCCCTTCGATTCGCTGGAGGTGAAGTGGTTTTACGAGACGGAAACCTCAGGAGAGCACCTCACCTGCCCTGCAAAGGTATCGCCGGGCCTGAAGCGGAAGATCGACCGTATGTGCATGAAACTCTGGGAGGCCCTCGGCATACGGGACTGGTGCCGCATCGACATACGGTGCGACAAACAGGAAAACCCCTATGTGCTTGAAGTGAACTCTCCTCCCGGCATTATTCCGCCGGAACACGATATGGCATCATACTTCCCCATGATGGCCCGGGCAACCGGAATGACGTACGACAAACTGCTTGATGCGATCATCAGGACAGCCCTCCTCCGGTATAAATGAGATTTTTTTCGCGGGGGGGCTTATGTTATAATGTATGTTCTAGGGCGCGTAGTTTAATGGTAAAACAGTTCTCTGATAAAGAACAGAGCGATGGTTCGATTCCATCCACGCCCACATTCGTCGCTTCGCTCCTCAGTGCAAGCACGATGTCGCCACGGGGAATGGATTTGACCGAGGACTCGTAGCTCAACGGTAGAGCGCTTCGTTTACATCGAAGATGTTGGGGGTTCAAATCCCTCCGGGTCCACTTGAGTCCGGTTAACCGGACATAAGTGCAAGCACGTGTCTTCTTATAGATAATTACTGCCCATACTTTCTTTTTCTATCCATTGCCAACTCATATATGCCTCTCTATAATGAATATATTAGATGAAAACAGACACGCTGCTTTATGTCAGGGGAAAAATCCGCGATTTCTTCGAAGGGTCCCTTAACCTGTTCCTTTTTTTCCCGTACTTCTTTTCTGTGTCCGCCCTGTTCAAAACCCTTTTCTATCCGTGGAAAAACATAGTCGCGGCAAAAACCGGCCGCGGTTTCTCCTTCGGCGAACTGTTTGAACGGATTTTCTTCAATGTGGTGTCATCCGCAATCGGGTTCATCATGCGCATGTCGATCATCCTGTTTTACGTCCTCATCCAGACGCTGTATGTCATTCTCCTGCCGTTTTTCATTGTCGCGTTTTTCCTGTCCCTGCCGGTTTATGCGATATGCTACCAGTACGAAAAAACGCCTGAAGAGCAGCGCGCCCGGCAGAAGAAAGCGTTTATGGATACCCATCTTCTCAAGGAGGAAAACCAAAGCGCCGTTGAGGCATGGTTTATGTCCTACTATAACGAGCACCTTAAGCAGAAAGAGTGGTGGAAGCTGGAAAACCTCCTCACGTACCCGCCGCTCGGCCGCGACTGGGCCATGGGCTATACTCCCCTGCTTGACGAATACGCGACCGAACTCACGAGCGTTTCATACCAGGGAAACATCCAGGACATCGTAGGCCGAAACAGCGAAATAGACGACCTCCAGGAAGTTCTCATCAAGAACAACGAAGCCAATGCCGTCATCGTCGGCGAGGAAGGGGTGGGAAAACACACCATTGTCGATGCGCTCGCAAAAAAAATATACGAAGGCAGGTCCCTTGCGCTTCTCGCATACAAGCGCATCCTCAAGCTTAATTTCGAAAAGATTCTCACCCGTTATACCGACATGTCGCAGCGGGAGAACTTCATCGAGGAACTGTTTGAGGAGGCGGTGGCGGCAAAAAACGTCATACTCCTCATCGAGAACCTGGACAAATATGTCGCAAGCGGACCCGACCGCGTCGATCTGACCATCCCGATCGAGAATTTCGGTAAAAACGGATCGCTGCAGTTTATCGGGATCACCACTCCCTTTTTCTACCAGAAATTCGTGTTCGGCAACGAGAAAATCAACCGCATGTTCACTAAAATCGACGTAGGGGAAATCAGCGCGGAGGAGGCAAAAAAAACCCTCATGGAAACCGCCTATGCCTTTGAGCAAAGGAACAATGTTATAGTCCCCTACGAAACAATCGTCATTACGGTCGAAAAAAGCGAGTTCTATATAACCCATATCCCCTTTCCCGAAAAAGCGTTTGACCTTCTGGACCTTGCCGGCGCATACTGCCACCGTACCCTGAAAGCCAACGGCAAAAAAGGCGCGGCCGTCATCATGCCGGACATGATCGATGCCGTCCTTTCGGAAAAAACCCATATCCCGACGAAACTGACTGACGAAATGCGGACCAAGCTCGTAGACCTGGAAAAACTCCTCAACGATCACGTACTCCATCAGGAGGACGCGGTCGCCAAACTTTCCGCTTCCATGCGGAGGTCCTTCATACTGCTGGGCAAACGGAAAAAACCGATCGGCAGCTTCCTGTTTCTCGGTCCGACCGGAGTCGGAAAAACGGAAACCGCAAAAGCGCTTGCTCATATATTTTTCGGATCGGAAAAATACCTTCTGCGGTTCGACATGTCGCTCTACCAGACGATAGAAGACATTAAAACGCTTGTCGGCTCGATTGACACCGGGACTCCCGGGCTCCTGAGCAAAGCGATACGGGAAACCCCCTACGGAGTGCTCCTTCTTGACGAAATCGAAAAAGCGGACAAGGACCTACTTAACATTTTCCTCACCCTGACGGACGAAGGATATTTCACGGACGGGTTCGGCAAACGCGTCGACTGCAAGAACCTCATCGTAATCGCGACCTCAAACGCGGGCGCGGATTTCATTTTCAAACAGGAAGCGGTCATGGATCGCCTACAGCCCTATGCGGATGCGCCTGAAAAACGCCACAGGGATCTTGTGTCCTACCTGGTTTCCGAGCGCCTGTTTTCCCCGGAATTCCTCAACCGCTTTGACGGCGTAGTCATGTACCGGACCGTCACGAAGGAGTCGGTCATGGCACTTACCCGCAAGATGGTGGAACAGATCGGGGAAGATCTCCACAAGCTCTACAAGATCCGCGTAACCGTCACTGAAGAAACGCTCAAAAACCTGACGGACAAAGGATTCGATCCTCAGTTCGGGGCCCGCAACCTGCAGCGCGTCATCACGGAAGAGCTTGAGGATAAGATCGCAAAACTCATACTGGAAAAGCAGGTGCATGAAGGAGATACCGTCAGTATCTGACGCATCCGCTTGGATTATCGCAGCGCAATTGATAGACTAATAGCCTATGAAGGTGTATTTTACCGCTTCAACCTCCCACAACGGCGAACTCATGCCCGTCTACGCGCGAATCCTGCAATATCTCAAGGATTCGGGCCTTTCCGTCGTTTCCGGAAAACAGACCGTCAGCCGCGAAATGCTTGCGAAGGACGCGAAGCTTGGATCGAAGGAAATTTTCACGCGCGAACTGTCGCTCATCGATACGGCCGACCTCATAGTGGCCGAAACATCCAAGCCATCCCTCGGCGTCGGATCGGAAATCATGTATGCCCTCTCCCATGACAAACCGGTGCTCGCACTCATCGACACCCGGTACGAGGATAAGATTTCCCCGATGCTCGTCGGCAACCCTTCGGAAAAACTTTACATTGAATACTACAACGATGACAATCTCAAATATAAACTCGATGACTTCATCAAGCATGTCGCCCGCGTCAAACAGCGAAAAGGAAAACTTATCGTAATAGACGGCGGTGACGGCAGCGGGAAAACGACACAGGCGCAGCTTCTCGTCCAATACCTCAAAAGTAAAAAGATTCCCGTCAAATACATGGACTTTCCCCAGTACTACCATTCCTTCCACGGGAAAGTGGTCGCGAAATTTCTCAGGGGCGAATTCGGTAACATTGAGGAGGTGTCCCCCTATCTCATTTCCCTCGCGTATGCGCTTGACCGCGCATCCGTGAAAAAGGAGATGTACGAATTCCTGGAAAAAGGCGGATATATCATCGCAAACCGTTATACCACCTCCAACCTGGCCCACCAGGGAGCAAAATTCAAGGACGAAAAGGAGCGGAAGGAGTTTCTCAAATGGCTTTATGAGCTCGAATACAAAGTACACAAGCTTCCCAAGGAAAACCTCGTGATCTATCTGTACGTTCCCTGGCAGACCGGCCTGGAACTGACGGATAAGAAAACCGCGCGGCAATATCTGAAGGGCCGGCAGGATATTGCAGAAATTGACATCAACCACCGGATCCAGTCGGAGAACATGTATCTTGAGCTTTCAAGAAAATACAAACACTGGCATAAGATCGATTGCGTGAAAGACGGCAAGATGCTTCCCGTCTCCGATATTTTCAGCCGAGTGAAGGAACTCGTCGAATCCCGGTAACAACGTTACCCCGTATTCTTTACCTGCACACCTTCCGGAATTCCGAATCCGACTCCGAATCCGTACTCCTCCCGTGTCTTAGCGTCCGTTGCCGTGAAGCGGCTTGCCCGGAGAATGACGATATTGCCATGTTCCATGGTTTTCCGGTTATGGAGCAGGTCGAATGCGTAGGGTATGTATCCGCCCCGCGCAAGGTATACCAGATCGGTTGCGCTCTTGTCGGGATTCGGTATGACCGTGATACCTTCCCCGCTTCGCGGATGCGACCCCCATACGTCACAGCGCGTATCGTTCCATGCGCAGAACTGCACCCCCGCCTCCTCCCTGATACGGTCCATGTGGCCCTCCTCTATCCCTTTTTCCGCCTCGCCCATGTCTCCTACGACCTGGGGATCGGAACCCGTCTCCTGTTTGATCTGCCGGATGGTCCGTTTCGCATCCCCTTCTTCAAGCTGTGCGACGAGCGGTTCGGGATACGTTATGTAGTTAGCATGCTGCCGTTTGCCCGAAACCAACTCGCCGTTTGTCAGGCCGAATGCCATATGGCCGGCATCGATATCCAGAGGCACGCCGGTATTTTTCGAAAACGCCCTCATGTACAGTACCGCCTGGGCGGTAATGGGTCCGTCTATCACGATCTTCACTCCCCGGTTCCGGTACGTTTCCGCATTTGACGCATCACTCATTTGCGCAATGAGGAAATTGACGACGCTCTCGCCCGTTGCGCCGCAGTCGTCATGGATCCGCACCGCATAATTTTTGGATTTCCCGCGCCTCTGTTGCAGTTCCTCGCTTTCAAGCGCGGACTGTATACCCGACTTCATTGCATCCTGGTACTGGGCGCGTATAACAGACGCCTCATATCCGGGATCGGCAAACCCCTGTTCAAGCTTTCCTGCCTCATAAGCCAAACGCGACATGGTTAAAGCATGCGGGTTCGCGAGTCCGTTTCTTACTTTCAGGGAAAAAGCCGTTTCTCCCGCTTTCTCATCCCAGGAAAACACCGGCATCTGCGCCGTACCGACACGGTCGCCCAAAAGCTCCTGCGTGTGTTTCCGCGTATATTCCCCCGCACCGGTAAGGCTTCTCAGGAAATCTTCCGGCCTGATATAGCTGCCGGGAAACAGTTCCGCTATCTCGGGAGGAAGAGTGACAAATGTATCGTAAGAGCGCGGTTTGGAAAATTCGTCGATGAGGATTCCCTGCGGTTTGATGACCGGAACCCGTGAGAAATCGACACGGCCCACCTGAGAGATAAGCGCAGCGCCTTTTTCCGCTGCGGACAAAGCTTCCTGTGCCATAGTACCAAAAAGCCCGCCGAATCCTTCGCGCGGGAACTCTTAAACATCTTTAAGAAACCCTCCGGTACCTATGGTACATATATCCAATTCGCTTGTCAATACAATATAATCATCCCCCCTTGCCGTAGCTTTCATATTCCGTTATGAGCCGGTTCGTTTCCCCGGCAATCCGTTTGAGGGATGAGTCCGTATAAAAGGCGATATGGGGAGTGATGAGCACGTTCGGAAATGCCAGAAGCGGATGCCCGGCGCCAAAACCGGATTCGTCTTCCAGTACGTCAAGGGCGACTCCCCTGAACCGGGAGATATGCGCGGAAAGCGCATCCGTATCGATGACTGCGCCGCGGGCGGTGTTGACAAGTACAGACCCTTCTTTCATGCCAGCAAATTCCCGTGCGCCCAACAGGTGCTTCGTCTCCGGGATAAGGGGCACATGCACCGATACGAAATCCGATACGCGAAGCAGTTCGGAAAGCGGCACGTAGGAAAACCCGACCGACCGGGAAACCTCCTCTTTCCGGAATACGTCATAGGCGACAAGCTCCATGCCGAATCCTTTCCCTATTTTCAGCACTTCAACGCCGATCCGTCCGGTCCCGATAACGCCAAGCGTTTTCCCTTTCAAACCGACCCCCAGAAACGGATCATACGAAAATATGCCGCTTCGGGTTGCCTGGACAGCCGGAACTATGTTGCGTGCCGCCGCAAGCATGAGTGCGAAGACGTGTTCCGCTATACTTGAAGGACCATAATCGGGAATGCTGCGCACCTGCACGCCCGCACGCTTGCACGCTTCCCCGTTGATATGGTCAGTTCCCGCGGTGCGTGTTATGACTAGCTTGAGCGCCGGAAATGCGGCAAGCACCGGCATGGTGATCCGGGACTGTGACTTGAGGGTGATGATCCGCGCCGTTTCCCGACTGGAAACAGCTGGGATTGTGGCTTCGGAAAGGGAAAAACCGTATTTGGTTCCCTGAAGGAGTGCACCGATTTGTCCTGACGCGTCAAAATGGATGATCCCGGTATTATGGTTCTTTTTTGATTGCGTTTTCATAAAAACTAATACCACTATATGCGCTCCATGTACGGATGTCAAGCATCCGGCCGAAAACGAACACATCCAAACGCGGAAAATATTTGTATAATAAGATAACCTATGATCCTATCCGATACAGACATCAAAAAAGCGCTTATCGATAAAAAAATCGTCATCGATCCCGCTCCGGTACTTGAGGAAGCACTCTCCGCATGCGCTATCGACCTGCGGCTCCACAACGAATTTGAAGTTTTCGAACATACCCACATACCGTTTTTTGACCTCAAGAATATGGAACAGGACCAGGTTACCAAACGCATCACGGTGGAGGAAGGCAAATTTTTCATTCTCCAGCCCGGCGAATTCGCCCTTGCTTCAACCCTCGAGTGGATCGAGCTGCCCAGCGATATTGCGGGACGGCTTGAAGGCCGCTCGTCGCTTGGACGTCTAGGCGTCATTGTCCATTCGACCGCCGCACTCATCCATCCGGGCATGAAAGGACGGATCGTGCTGGAGTTGTCGAACCTTTCTCAGATTCCGGTTGCCCTGTACCCGGGTATGCGCGTGTGCGCCCTGTCGTTTGAACCCCTGACCCAGCCTGCCGAAGTCCCCTACTCGAAGCAGAAAAACGCGAAGTACTGCAACCAGAAAGGTGTAACGGGATCGCGCATCAATCAGGAGAAATAACCTTCTTCAACACAATCCCGAAAAAAACAACACCCTCTTTAATGGTATCTTTCGGATAATATCCGTAGTATATCCTGAGGCATTCATTTAGCGGATGTCCGGGAATCGCCTCCGCGGTATCGATCATTTTGAAAGCATCCTCAAACGAGGGGAATATGTGGACAGATGTCACTTGAACAACCAGCGTCCGCTTTTCTGCCGGATCCTCACAGTTCCGGAACTCGAAAACATCGCCTATGCCGATTTTTTTGTATTTCCCCCGGTACGACCGGCCTTCCCATTTTTTTAATCCGTTCAGGATGTTTGTAAAAGGCCGGTTTTTCAAGGTCAAACTGAGTTTCATGGGTTATCAGATAGTCATGCTCCAGGGTATAAGATTTGCACCCGGTTTGTACGGGCTTTCAATCTCCCCTCTTTGTTCGAATCCGTATGATCTCAGAAATTCCGCCTGCTGTTCGTCCCATGCGGGCGAGAACGTGTAAACCACATGCGAATTCAGGTCCTTGGCGACTTTGGTAATCCCGTCAAGAAGAGATTCCTGCGCGGGCGCGGTTCCGACGAGCGGATAGATCTTTGCCGGTCCGCCCATCTTCATGGTAAGGATTGCGGTTCCGCTCAGCTGCCCGTCCGCATCCTGGGCGACCAATATGCGCTTGCCCTTCCCCTGTATGTCTTCCGCCCCCCTGACGGCTCCGCTTAAGGTATTCTGAATGAAATCCTCGCCGACGTCGTTGTGCCATCCCTGAAGGTGGGTAAGCAATCCCCTGATGCCTTGCGCGTCCTGTGCAAAATCAATGTCGCGCACGCCTATCTGCACCGGTTCGCCGTTCTCAAGAAGCATCCGTTCGCTCCGGTCCGACTGGTCAGGCAAACGCCTCAGCATTTTTCCGAGAATAACCTCGTCCTTTTCCGGATGGTAGTGGCCGGGGAAGACCGCTTCCCGGCGGTACCCCAGCGATTCGTTCAATCCAAGCGCCGGAGCGTTCTGGAGGGAGGTGGTACAATACAGTTTCCTTACCTCAAGCGCTTCCGCCATATCGACCATCTCCTGTTTGATGGCGCGCCCCCATCCTCCACCCTGTTTGTCATTGGCTACCCGTAATGTATTTGTTTTGAACGATCCACCCCGTTTCATCACCCAGGAAAGCATGGCAAACGGATCGCCCGGCTCTCCGATAAGGAGCAGTCCGCGGCGTTTCGTGAAGAATCCGTTCGGATCCAGGTCATTGCTGTCGGTAGTACCATACTTTTTCGCAACCCAGCCGTGGGGATGGCCGTTATAGCTTTCCGCGAGTGCGCCGCTCAGGTTGGCGACACCGAGCGCATCGGCTTCCGTATATTGGTGCATGAGCGGATGGGAAAATACCCATACCTTGCCGTTGATCTCAAGCGATCTTCTCGTGTTGATGCCCTGCTCCCGGGCGTACATTTCATGGGAAAGGTCCTCGACAGCCCCCTGCAGGCGCTTGTCATATTGCTGCCGGTCCTGCGCGGTGAATTCGGAAAACGGTTTGTCGAAGCCGTCAGGTACGATCATCGAATCGAGCGGGTTACCTGGTTTTTCGCTCAAGGGCTGTGAAGGATCAAACTGCACCGGTATCCTTAAGGTGGTAAAAAAAGGAGTGCCGTCCGCACCGACCAGGCACAGGGACCGCTTGACCGCTCCTTTGCGCCGTTCGGGGGGCATGCTTTCAAACATCTGCTGATAGTAATTGTGGATCTGCTGTGCGCTCGGATTCTCCCCGACTGCCGCCTTGATGTCCGGTCCCGGTATTTGGGTTGCGCCCACGTACAGGCCGTCATCCCAACCGAGACTGGCCCTTCCTGTTATTTCCTGCGCTGCCTTTGCCTTTGCGAACGCCCGGTCAGGCTCATATTGCAGGCCCGCCTCTGAGGGGTGGAATCTGTTTTCCGTATCCAACTGCTTGATCCCGAGAAGACCGATTGCGGTCGATTCGGTGAAAGCATTCATTAACCGCGCTACCTTCGCTTCGTTTGATGACGCTACCACAATTGTGGTCTCTCTTGCTGTTGCAGCCATATGCTTTTATAAGTACAGGGAATATGTAACTAATTACTAATATGCGGGCCTTTCATAACGGCCTCAACCGTATTTATGATTGCCTGGACGCCGATCCTGTTGCTCCCGCCCTCCGGAATGACGATATCTGCATGTTTCTTTGAAGGTTCAACAAACGCAAGATGCATGGGGCGCGAAAGGGTAAGGTACTGGTGCAGGGAAAATTCAAGCGTCCTCCCCCGCTCCTGCATGTCGCGTACGATCCTTCTCCCCAGCCTGATATCCGCATCCGTATCCACGAAAATCTTGATATCGAATAGATTCCGGAGATTCTCGTTTTCGAAAACCAGAATCCCTTCAACGACAATAACACCCGCAGGCTCAATCCGCTGTGTTTCCCCCTGCCTGTTGCAGGTGGTGAAGTCATACAAAGGCACCTCTACGGTTTTTCCGCGGCGCAGATGGACAAGATGCGACGCCAGAAGGTCCGTCTCAAGCGCGTCCGGATGATCGTAATTGACCTTTTTGCGCTCTTCCATGCTGATGGCGCTCTGGTCCCGATAGTAGTTGTCGTGAGGAATATAGGCTGCATTTCTGCCGAAATGGCGAATGATCCTGCGGGCGACGGTCGTTTTGCCCGAACCGGTCCCGCCGGCGATTCCTATGATAACTGGTTTGTTCATAAAAAAAATCCCGCCGGTTTGGCGGGTTAGTTCAAGAGGCTATTTGCCTGCATAATAAGGCCGCATGCAAATAGGTTACTCTCCATAATATCCTTATTAAGTATTATATATGAACGGGGCAAGGAATCAATATACATTAAATATGTATAACTATATCATTTTCCTATGGGATAACGGAAACTGACGGAGAAGGCACTAAAAACCCAAAATCCGCTATAATATAGGTATTGACCTATGGATAACCAACCGCGGGGAATTCCCCCGCCCGCAGATGTGAGAATCGCGGAAAAACCAATGCCCATGGAACTGAAACTCCCTGAGGCGGTAAGGCAGGAGGCGGTGAAAGGAGCAACCCGTATCCTGAAATCCCTCGGCACCTATGACCCGGAAAGCGATACGTTCAAAATACATGAAAACAGGCCGGATGCCGTGCTGGTTCTGCTCCGTTCGGCCAGGCTGCCCCTGGAAACCGTCCGAGCTTATCTTGGATCACACCGCATAGAAGGAGAGCTGCCTCCCATCATTGAAACCGGCATCGGCAAAGCAGGAGTCTCCGTATTCTTCAGCGACCATCATGAAGGTTTGGGACATGACACGGAAGAAGACGACAGTGATATTGAGACACTGAAAGATCCGACCTATCAGGAGTGGTTGGATATGGAAGACAACAGTGTCGTGAAGCACATCGTCCACGGTTTGCAGTCAGCTGTATCCCCTGCCCCCCGGCGCCTCCTTGTTGTCGATGACGCCAGAGGATCCGGCATTACCTTTGAAAAGACGCTTCCCCCCATTCTTAAGGCCGCGTACGGGCCGGGCGTGTCCTATGAAACCGTTCTGGAATTCCCGGAACCGCTTCCCCGCGGAAAAGGATGGGAATTGTCCATTATCGACGAAAATTTCCCCGGCGTTACCAAGGGGCAACGACACATCCTTCATGAACTCATCAAAGGCCTGCTTGACCGCCGCATCCTTGAACGGGAGCGGGAGTTTATCCATGATCCGCAAGCGCGAAAGGAATACGACCGGGAACTTGCAAGGCTGTCAAAACCGGACGAGGATTTCATACCAATAACTGATGAGGGAGCTATCAAGCTCCTAGCATACCATTCCAAGCTGTATACGCTGGATGAACAGGGTGTGACGGCCACGGACCTGTACCGTTCCCTTGAAAATACGTTCGGCACCGGATATCTATTGCAGCTTCCGGAACTTGCGAAAAACGCATTTGCGCAGTTAAGCGAAGGAATTGCATTGTAAAGAGAGAAAGGTTGGGGGTGATGCGCTTTTTTACGTCCAATAGAATGGACGATTCCGAAAATCGGAACGACGCATGACCCCCAACCGGTCACTCAGGCTTATGTCTTATAGGCACTTCATCCTTTCTTGGCGGCTCACGGAGCCGCGGGTTCCAGCATGTTATTCTTCAAGGTTTCGAAACCCGGACAGTTCCCGTTCAAATTCTGGAACTGGGCAAAGTCATTGCCCGAAGAATTCAAAGAATCCGGCATGGGATCCCCGGGGTTCCATTTCACCCCTTTGAGGACGGTCGAATAATTGCCGCCGCCCTGGTTGATGACCATAGCCAGACCGCTGTAGGGACCTCCTTGGAGACGGTCAATAGTGAGCGACATGAATAAAACGATAATCGCCCCGTCGCTCTCCCTTCTTCCACACCAGTCCGGTTTCTGGTTGTTAAATAGGGCAGTCCAGATTTTCAACCACCCTATGGACTTCCAAGCTTCCGCATAGGCGCCTTGTTTGTGCCCCTGCGAAATATGACCACAGCAATCGGGAATCTCGGCAGGAATCGTCTCCGGGGCTGGCCAGACCAGGTTCCCCGGGTCCTTTGCCATCATAATCACTACTTCGTCATCCGGCTGCGCAAGCGCAAATTCGCCGGTTGCGAGCATCGCGATCGGGATTACCACCCACGCCTCAGGAGCAGCCGCTGTTACTAAAGCAAGCTCCGCTCCCGCGGCTTCGGTTCCCAAAATCGCCAAGGGAGCCTGACGGTTTACTTCCCTACAGATATAGAATGTATCCCCCTGGTATTCCCAGCTTTGGATCGCCGGATTACAGGGCGCAGGGATTTCTTCGTTGTTCTTGATCGCGTAACGTACCGCGTATTCGTACATCAGGGGGTCATACTTCCAAGTCCGGATATCCGGATTCCCCCCAAAAGCGAGCGTGATACGGTCGTTTACTTCCTCCCAGTCAACCTTCAAATAAATCCCCGCGTATCCCTGCCCGTTCTTATGGGTCAAGGGAATCGCTTCGGCCATCGGAGGCCGGGGGGTATTCGTTGCTGCCGGCGCGCTGCCGGTATTTCCGCTTGTCGTAGCTCCACCTGCACACCCTGAAAGCAAAACTAAGATCAGCAGGCAGTACAAGCACTTACCAATAGGTGAAAGTCGGTACATGATTATCCTCTCAACTCTAATGAATCAGATCCAACCTTCCGCTTTCAACTTGTTTTTTCACCTGAGGCGACACCCCGGTCCGGGGAATAGCTGGCTGTCAAAACAAGGCGGTTTGCCTCATCGATTACCTGTCAGGAACATCCTAAACAGATTTTTTAAGGCCGGGCAGAGGTACTGCTGCCCGTTTGCTGTCCAAAAGGTCTGAACTGCATACAGGGGACAATTACGTGCCCCCCATATGCAGTCCGGATCCTTTTCAAAATATTCTCAGCATTCGTATCGTTAGCCTGAGTTGTCAAAGTGCAGCCTTGAAACGGTCAACGCCTTGCGTCCGGCGTTTCCCCAGCCTCAGGCTTCCGTCAAACCATGTGTCCGCATGCAAATCGCGGCCACAAAAAAAGCCGCCACTACTATAGGCGGTACTCTTCTTTCATTAATCCTTATTCGCTAATTGTGCGTTGCTCGAGTGTTTATCCATTTCTTCGCTCAATCGCTTAAAACTCAATACATATTCAATATGTATATTTTACCACAAAATAGTCCTATTTTCAATTTATATAGGATATATTATCTATCCGGCGCGTAGCAAGGCTCCGCTTCAATGGGATATCCCGGAAGGAAATGCGCTATCTGATATAATGGAAGCTGATCCATATGCGTGAGGGCGAGTGGCGGAATGGCAGACGCGCAGGTCTCAAAAACCTGTGAAGGCAACTTCGTGAGGGTTCGACTCCCTCCTCGCCCACTTGAATCCGGTTAACCGGACTTAAGTGCAAACACGTAAGGGAACATAAGCAAAAGCGATCTCTGAAAGAGGTCGGACTTTCTTGCCATGAATACTACATTACCATGATCCGACACTTCCCCCTCCCCCGCCGCCTCCCGATGATCCTCCGGAAAAGCCTGAAGAAAACCCCGATGAGGAACGGGTAGGCGTTGCCGAGGACCGGAACGTGGAAAATGAGGAATGCATGCTGCCGAGGAAATGGGCGGTCGTGAATGCACGGTTATCGTAACCCTGGTACCATGAAGGCGAAAGCAGCTTGATATCCGCAAACCGGTTCGTCCACACCTTTTCCACGCCAAAGGCAATCGCGTAGGGAAGGAGCTTCTCAAAAAACATCTGATTTTTAGCCTGGAATTCAAGCTGCCGCTCCTGCGTTGAAAGAAAACTTTTAAGCGATTTGCCGATGTTCGCCTGCCCCGCGCCGTACGCGGTTTTTTTCGGCATTGCCCTGCCGAATACGAATGCGACAAATGCCAATAGCAGGTTCCCCGTCATGAGTGCAACCGCGCCAACGACTATCCAGATTGTACGGACCGAATCGGGATTGTCCGGAAAGAAACCTGAGGCGGTCATGTACGAATACATCTCCTTGCGCACCTTCTCGACCGTTGAGGACAGTTCGAGGTCCTTGATCCTTACCCGATTCCCGTCCTCGAACAAACCGTCCATCAGTTTGTGTTCATATTTCTCAAGACCGCTCAGATCCTTGCCGCCTTTCTCAAGGTAGAAATCGTTTTTCTTCACCTCATTGATTTTGAAATACCCCCGCCGGGCAAGATCGATCATTACGGCAAACAGGTCTTTCATATCAACGGTTTCATCAACCAGTAATCCGGTTTCCCCGGGACCGAGCGGCCGCCCCTGTCTTGTCTGAGGCGGATCAAACCAGGCTCGCGCCTGCCCGACTTCCGCATGCGGATCGCGGCCGTTGCGGTACCACAATACGGGGATAACCAGAGGCAGCGCAATATACCAACCGAACCCGAGAACAAGAAGAAGTGCGATGACGATTTTACCCCACACCGTATCGAAAAATCCGACGACCTCTTTCGGCTCCAGGCGCGAAACGACACCGGGAGGAAACGATACGGCGGCAGTCAGACCTTCATCCGCGTACAGAGTCCCGGACGCGGCTCCTTCCACCATCCCGTTCCTGATATCGACCGTACAGTCGCTTTTCGTACTTGCCTCCGCTCCGGTATAACAGACCGCCTTCAGGCGGGACCGGTCGACCGTATCCGGAAGCGTGATCCGGAACACTGCGCTGTTTACCGGTACATCAACACCCTTCCCGGTCATATTCCAGTACAGCTCGTCATGATCGGAAAAATAAGTCAATGCTCCGGATACCCGATATGAAACAACGTACGTCTTCTTTCCGGTGACAAATGCGTCGGGATCCCCCACTTTCAGGGTGACCGACTCACCATCCTCCCTCGTTTGCGCGAACCGGTAGGGAATTCCGTTTTCATCCGTCACCGAAACCGAAGTTATATCCATCCGGTACCGTTTGCCGTCCCGGTTCGTTTTCACATACGGGATTTTGCGGACAATCCCGTGTTTCTGCGCCGAACCGAAGTCGTAATCGATCCGCTCGCGCACGGTTATATGTCCTGACCGTTCGATGGAAACTTCCGTTCTGAAACCGCTCACTTCCTCGGCTTTCGCTCCCGGAGGGACAAGAAAACAGGCAGCGGCAAGGGGTATGACAAGGATTAATTTTAAAATGGTTCTCATAGTTAGTCCCATTGTAATGAAATA
Source organism: uncultured Gammaproteobacteria bacterium (assembly GCA_964629635.1). Lineage (GTDB taxonomy): Bacteria > Patescibacteriota > Microgenomatia > UBA1406 > GWC2-37-13 > YC2-FULL-38-9. The sequence continues at coordinate 2,430 of CAZVQS010000003.1, read as the reverse complement.
TGCGGTCCGGTTCAACTTTCTGGTATCATGGGGAATGCTTATCGGCGCAATCCTCTTTACTCTTATCCTGGGAACCGTCATTATATTCGCCTTCCCTCAGTTTTCCCCCATCCCCTACTACCCGTCAAACATGAAGGACAAGCCGCTTATACTCAACGCTTTGCGCCTGGCGGACCGTCAGACCGTAATCGACCTCGGAGCCGGGGATGGAGCCGTCATATATGAGGCGGCAAACGCTGCGTACGGCAAAGGACTCGATACGGATTTTATCGCACTCGAACTGAATCCGGTCCTTGTGCTGATACTGCACCTGCGCCGCCTTCTGCATCCGAATAAACGGCATATCCGCATCCTGTGGGGTGACATGTTCAAGCTCGATTACCGCGCGTTTGCGGGCGACCCGGAGCGGTCCGTCACTTTTTACCTGTATATCTCGCCCTGGCTTATCGAGCAGGTCATTGCCCGTACCACAAAGCAGGTTCCCCGCGCCCGGTACGTTTCGTACTATTATCCCATCAGGAGCATGAAACAAAAGCAGAGGAAACAAAACGGCATACATGCGGTGCACATGTACGGGTAAATCAGGTAAAGGACACGATCAGTTTGGGAACATCGGCGGGAATACGCGCGATTCTCAATGCGCCGTTTCTTGCCAAACCCTCTTCGTTATTGAGTCCCCACGTAACGGAGATTATATCCACCCCGGAGTCGCGGCACGCTTCGATATCACGGATCTCATCCCCCACATATACCAGTTCGTCTTTGGGAATACCGTACTTCCGGCATACGCCTAGGATCGCTTTTCCCTTGCCGAAAATATTGAGCTCGCTTTCCACGAACTCAAACGATTTGATTCCGTATTTGGCGAGGATGTATCCGATATTTTTTTTCGGACTTGACGACAGGATCCCCATACGGTACCCTTCTGTTTCCAAACGGGCAAGCATATCAGGCAGACCTTCATAGAGCCTTAAATCATCAATATGCTTCGTGAATTCGCTTCGGGCCTTAACGATAAGGAACGGAATCTTGAAAAAAGGGACTTTGAACAGGGACATCAGTTCTTTGATGGAATAGGCACGGAGCGTTTCAAAATCCTCCCGTGAGATCAGCTCCCTTCCCATGCCCAAGGCCATCTTGTTCAAAGTCCTGAGCATCAGGGGAACGGTGTCGCAGATGGTTCCGTCAAAATCAAAAAGGACTGCCTTCTTCCTCATAGGACCATTATACTAATTGCCTCTTCCCAGGAGAGCCAGCGCATTTTCGCGCAGTATGAGACGCCGTACTTTTTTATACCGCTCCGTGCCGGCAAGCGCCTTGGCAAGCGGAAGAACCATGGGGTAAAACGCCCAGTCGGATCCGTACAGAATACGCCTCGTGTCCGTTTTCCGCACCATCTCCGCAATCACCCTGGGCGGCTGGCCGCTTATTTCCAGATACGCGTTCCCGTATGTCCGACTCAGGCGTATCGCCTCTTCGTACCCGTCTATCCCGCCGGCATGCCCGAGTATGAACCGCACGTCAGGATATGAACGCAAAGCATCTTCGATATCCTTCATGTTCACGAACCTTTTTTGCCAGGACGGTGACAATGGACTCAAACCGGTGTGGAACAACACCGGAAGCCGGTATTTGTCCGCCAAGTTATAAATTTTTTCCGCTCCCTTGCTGTTTGCCCGAAAAAGCTGCATCTGGGTATGTATTTTGATGCCGCACGCGCCGCGTTCCAGATGCGTCCGCAGGTGCCGTTCCATATTTCCCGCGAGAGGATGCAGGGACATGAACACGGGAAGGCGCATCCTGCTGTCCCGCGTGGCGTTTACCGCTTCGAGCCACTCGTCCGTATTGTTTGATAGAACCGGGTAATCGATTGCGAGAAGCACCGACTTTTCAATCCGGAGAAGATCCATCTCCCGCAGGATTGCCGGAACCGTATGGGTTGCGCTAAACCCGTGTATGTCAAATGCCGACCGCACCACTTCCCGCCGGCATACCCGACGCGCCTCAGGCGTAAAATCGAGGCCGCTGTAATGCTCCAGGTGGAGCGGTATGGTCGAGGGGAAAAAGTGCATGCCGTCCCCCTCTCTCCAGAGATCGATTTTCCGGGTAAACAGGTAGTGCCACCCGAGATGGCTGTGGAAATCGATGATCCCCTCATCCATAATTCCCCGCTTGAGAGCCAGCGAGCCCTTGCGGACCGTAAAGTACGGAAGCCGTGCAAGATCTTTGACCGATTCAAATCGCATACGGACCATTATACGCGATTCATCGGGAAAACCGCTTGCGGCACCGGTATTGTAGAATGGAGTATGTACGAAACCCTGGTACAGGGCGACCACATCATAAGCGTCATCCTGTCGCACCTGATTCCCCACACTCCCCTCACGGAAAACCTGTTCGGCTTTTTTTCGCTCGCCGGCGGCTCCATTG
>CAZVQS010000002.1:0-571917 GCA_964629635.1 uncultured Gammaproteobacteria bacterium | reverse complement strand
GGCATAGAAGTAGCGGGTTACCTGCTTGAAAAAACGATCGGACAGAAAGGCGGATGGCTTCTCACGAGCTTCGCGGGCGGATTCATTTCCTCAACCTCAACCACCCAGTCCCTCGCCATACGAAGCAAGAAGACGAAATCCGCCAACCGTCTCGTGTCCGCCGCGATCGTATCCAACGTATCCAGCTTTCTCCAGCACTTCATACTCATCGCCACACTCAATACGGTACTGCTCTCCCGTTCGGTCGGATACATTGCGGGTTTGACCATCGCCGGCATCATCATCATGCTGTATTTTATGTTCAGGAAAGAATCCGCCAAAGGCGACCGGCTGGAGGAAACGAAAAAGCGTCTCGGGGACGACCCCATATTTTCTTTGAAACCCGCGCTCCAGTTTGCGGTTCTGTTTCTGGTCATACGGCTTGTTTCCAAGATCGCTCTGGTGCTTTTCGGCAACAACGCGTTTTTCGTGACGGTCGTATTTTCTGCGCTGGTCGGCATTGATGCCATAACCATCAACATCAGCGAGATTGCCGGACGGCTGGTGAGCTGGCAGGTGGCGGTTGTTGCGCTCATGCTCGCTAACGTAGTCAACTTGGTAGCCAAATCCGTCTATTCGTTCATGCTGGGAAGCAGAAGTTTTGCGGTCCGTTTTACGTTCAGCATGCTTGGAGTTATTGCGGGCGGAGTCCTCGGCCTTATCGTAACTCTCTGAGTTTATTCCTTCACCTCGACAGACTCGATCAGGTAGGAGCCGTTATATTGGATACCCGCGTACCCGGGTGAAAATACCGCCTCATCCGTTTGAGTTACCGGCTGGTACTCCTGGTTGTCGTAGGAAGCAGCGACTGTCAGTTTTGAGCCTCTCTGTTCAACGCGCATGAAGAGGAGGGCTTCCTTCTCCATCAGGGTGTTTTTTATTTCCCCCCGCGAAAGTACCTTATTCCCGCTCTCTTCAAGTTTTTCAAGCACAAAGCTGTTCATCCGGTTGCCCACGAGCGTGAATTGGTATCCGTTTTTCATGTCCCTATCCATCCCGAACATGAGTCCGAAGACTCCCGGTTTGAGAGGTGCCAGAGCGACCGTGTAGCTGAAATTGTCCTGCTTGATCTCTTTGTCGAAAAGGACTGATGCTTCCGTGGGCGAGGCGAGGTTAAGGTATGTTTCCTTATTTAATGTTTTCAAATTCAGATAGCGTTTGTCGTAGGCAAGGAACGCGTCGTTATCCATTTGATTGTTTTGGGCCCAGAGCCGGTCAAGCGCGATTTGGGCGGTGGTGCCATTTTTGGAAACGAGTTCGACAAAGGCGGATTCGGTAGTTTTCCAGTCGAAGCTTTTGGATGAAAAATCTTTTTTTGCAAGTGTCAGGTAGTTCCAGCCTTCCTTGAGGTTGGCAACCTTGAAGGAGGTTTCCTCCTTTGCATTCCTGAATCCGATACTGAACCGCGCGATGTTCGGCGCGGTTTGCTTATCCGGCACGAGGACATAGGCAAACAGCGTATCGTAGCTTGAAAGGTCAAGCCGGCGGTTGCGGGATATCGATGCCGGAACTCCCTGAGTCGAAAAAATATTCATGCCGACTTCGTCATCGAAGGTGCGCACGCTGTCGAACGTATAGTTCCCTTTCCAGTTCTCCCCTTCCCCGAAGTTGGCGATTTCAAGTGTTTGCTTATCGGCATACGCGTCGGGAAAGTTGAGGGAAAAAGTAGGTTTCAGTTCACGGGGTCCGAGGTTTTTCAGGATGAAAAAAAGCACTATGACGATAACCGCGAAACCGGCATAGGGAACGTAGGTCCGTTTCATTAACCCAATTATATACTACTTGGGATTGTGATATGATAAATATCATGAAAAGAGAAACAGCTATCGCCTTAACCGCAGGATTATTGGCAGTCGTTGCTTTGGGGGCCGTTGCCTATTTCATGTTCTTTTCCAAGCCTTCCGTAGCTCCAAATCCCCAAACGGGCGGACAGCTCTCCCCGACTTCATTGAAAGGCGACATCAACCGGGATGGAAGCGTTGACGCCATGGACGCGGAACTTATCCGTTCATCAACTCCCTGCAACCATGCGGATCCCTGCTGGAACAAGGTCGTCGGAAAAACCAAGGACGGTGATAATCCGATCTACGCCTCCGACCTCGACCTCAACCACGACGATAACGTGAACGAGCTGGATGCAAGCGCCATGAGCGCGGAGTAATCTTGTTTTGGAAACCCGGAAGGGGTATAATACCGGTATATGTCGGTGTACTTCACGGCATCGATCGTCGGCAAAAAGCAATACCTCAAAAACTACCTTGCCATACTGAACGCCCTGCGCAAACGCAATCTTAAAGTTATTTCAGACCACATTATCAAATCGACTGAAGAGGAAATACGGCTTGAAAAAAAGGAGGACCGCCTCACGTTCCAGGGAAAACTGGAAAAATGGATCGGCAACTGCAGGTTCATGGTTGTTGAAAGCTCGTTCCCGAGCATCAGCGTCGGGTACGAAATATCCTTAGCGCTCCAGTTCAATAAACCCGTGCTCATCCTGTATGCGGACGGCGATCCCCCGTCGCTTCTTGTTCATCATGAAGACGACAAGATCGTCTGCGAAAAGTATTCTTTGTCGACGCTTGACGATATAGTGGGCGATTTCGTGAATTACGCATCTGAACAGGTGGATACGCGGTTCACGTTTTTCGTGACACCCGAGATTTCCGTGTTCCTGGACAAACTCGCGCGCCGCGAAAAACTTCCCAAAGCCGTTTACCTGCGCCGCCTCATCAAAAAAGACATGGCGCAACGGGGACTATGATGCATACCGGTGATGCATCGCACTGCAAGGCCCATTCCCCTACAATAAGCCTATATGCCCAAAGAACAAGTTGCGCCCCAACCCGGAATTGCGTTACCCGTTGAATATGTCGGCAAGCCGCCAAGTTTCGGCCAGGGAATCGAAACGAAACTGTACGGGACAGGAAGGTTCGCTGCCGGACAGGAATTGGTGCTGGCTCACGCGAACGTACCGGTACGGATGACGGTTCCGGTACTGAAACAGATGCCTGACGGATCGACCGTCAAAATCGGCGACAGCGAACGGGTGTTTGACAAGGAAACGGTCCTGCCCGCCGGCGTCGCCCATACGGAAAGGCGCAACGGAAAAACAAGCACCGAGGAACGGCTGATTCATGACAACGGGAGCACACACGTGCTGGTGACCGAAATGCGGACTCCTTCACATGACGTGCAGGTGATGAAAATGTTTAAAGGCTCCCTTCTCCTGCATATGGACAGGGAGGCGATGGTACGGCTTCATGTCGTTGAATCGCAGGAAATCGGGTCCGGTGCAGGCGGGTGCGGTTTCAGGCTGGTGGAAGGCGTGATGCAGACATCCAGTTTCCTGGACCCGGAGAATCCCCGATATTCCTATGTGCAGGCAACGGTGCATGCTGATTCCGGGGAAATTACACAGTTCCGAATTGAGCATGAAGAGCCTTTCAGATAAACCGCTATAATGACCGTATGAGACAAGTCATAGTCGTTGCGCTCGGAGGGAATGCAATCCAGAACAAGGGTGAGAAGGGAACATATGGAGAGCAGCTTGCCAGTGTCACAAAAACCATGGAATCGCTCATCCCGATCATACGGGACAAACGGTACCGCCTGGTCATAACCCACGGCAACGGCCCCCAGGTGGGCAACCTCCTGATCCAGCAGGCGCAAGCTGCCAACCTCCTCCCGGAAATGCCGATGCACATGTGCGGTGCCATGAGCCAGGGGCAGATCGGATACCTTATCCAGGGGAGTCTGAATAATCTTCTCCATGAAGCCGGGCTCAAGATGTCTGTGGCAACGGTCGTAACACAGACGGTCGTTGACCGGAATAGCGCCGGATTCAGGAAGCCGAGCAAGCCGGTCGGGCCATACTATACAAAGGAACAGGCACGCATAATCGAAACGCGTGACGGATTTACGTTCATTGAAGATGCGGGCCGCGGATACCGGCGCATTGTCCCCTCTCCCCGGCCTTTGAGGATCGTTGAGATGGATACCGTTAGGGAACTGGTCGGCAAGGGAGTCCTGACAATCGCATCAGGCGGCGGAGGAATTCCGGTTGTCGAAGACCGGGGTCTGCTGTCGGGAGTCGATGCCGTCATCGACAAGGACCGTGCCGCAGCGCTTCTTGCGGCGGAGCTTAAGGCTTCGATGCTCATTATCCTGACCGCAGTCGAGAAGGTATGCGTCAATTTCGGAAAACCGGATGAGGTCAGTCTTGATTCGCTCGACACGAAGCAGGCTACCCGATATATGAAAGACGGACACTTTGCGCCGGGAAGCATGGGTCCCAAGATTGAGGCGGCAATAGATTTTCTCAACCGCAACAAAACAGGCAAAGTCATTATTACCCATGCCCATTCGCTGCAGCGCGCCCTGAAAGGCGAGAGCGGTACGGTTATCACCTATTAATAATTCCCTTTATTCTATGAGACACCTGATTTCCCTGAAGGAGCAGTCAAAGGAAGACCTCCTGACAATTCTCGATTTGGCCGTGAAATTGAAGAAACAACGCAATAAGGGGATTGCGACTCCCTACCTTCGCGACAAGACGCTGATCATGCTTTTCCAGAAAACATCGACCCGCACGAGGTTGTCGTTTGAGGCGGGAATGAGCGAACTTGGGGGACATGCGATTTTCCTTGATGCGCGCACCAGCCAATTCTCCCTCACCGATTTCGGGGATGAAATCCGTGCGGTCATGCGTTTCGGTCAGGTGCTTATGTTCCGTGCGCTGCGGGCATCGGACGTGGAAAAGGCAGCATCATACGACAGTATTCCTGTCGTTGACGCATGCAGCGAAAAGTACCATCCCTGCCAGGCATTGGGCGACATGCTCACCATGATGGAGCATTCCTCGGGTCTGGAAAACGTTAAGAAGGTCGCATGGCTCGGCATTGAAAACAACGTGTCAAACACGCTGAAACTCCTTTGCGCGAAGCTCGGTATCGAAATCGCAATCATCGCGCCGCAGGTGGATAAAGACAGCGTGGATCCGGAGCTGAATCGTATGGCCGACAAGACAGGAAAGGTAATCTATACCACCGACATTGCAAAAGGCCTGAAAGGCGCGGATTATGTCCATACGGACACCTGGATGAATATGGAATTTTTCGAAGGAGGTAAAGTGAAGCCCGCATATGAGGCGGAATACAGGAAACGGCTTGAGGTATTCAAACCGTTCCAGCTGAGCGCGAAACTTATTGAAACCAATGTGCCGAAGGCGGGCATCATGCACTGCATGCCATGCCACATCGGGTATGAAATAACGCGGGACGCCGTTGACCATCCCAACTCGGTGATATTCGATCAGGCGGAAAACCGCATGCACATCCAGAAGGCGATACTCCTGTGGCTTTTGGGGATGGAGAAAATCCTCAAATGACCGTTTCGTGGTTTTTCGCGATGAGGTTTATGTATTCGTCCAGCTTCCGGTAATTGGCGGGAGTAGGCAGTCCCTTGAAAAGAAGCGGATCGAGAAACTGGGTCCCTGTTTCCTGGAGGATCGACTTGACCTGGTCCGCCGCCCTGCTCCCCCATCCGTATGATCCGACGACCCCGCACCAGCGCATTTTGGGCCGTAAAATATTAGTGAGAAAGGCTGCGGAGGCAACATGCGGATGCACGCCGGTGACGACGGTCGGCGCGGCGAATATGACAGTCGCCGCATCAACCAGGTCCATGGCATACTCGCCCGCGTCAAACGTCTCCGCGTTGTAGACCTTCACCTCAATCCCTTTTTTTTCAAGTCCGGACTTGAGGTGTTCCACGATTTTTTCCGTGCTGCCGTGCATGGTTACGTACGGAATGACGACCAGGTTGCGCGGCGGATTCTGAATCCATTGTTCGTACCGGTCAATAATGAAATCCGGATCATCGTGCAGGGGGCCGTGGCTTGTGGCGATAAGCTTGGGCTCCAGGCTTTTCATGATAGGAAGATGCCGGTTGATGATTTTGGCGTACGGCATCATGATCTCCGCGTAGTAGCGTTTTGCCGCATCCTCAAGAAGGGTTTTGTCTTTTTCGATCAGCCCGTCTTTTGCCCAGTGCGTTCCGAAAAGGTCGCAGGGGAAAAGAATCCGGTCTTCATGGAGAAAGGACGCCATGGTTTCCGGCCAGTGCGCCCAGGGGATGTAAAAAAACTCAAGGGTTTTGCCGCCCAGTGCCAGTTTCTCCCGGTCTTTGACGGTTACTGTTTTTTCGGCCGGCAGATGGATGAGGTCGCCCAGGAAATCCCTTCCCTTGGGTGTTGTTACGACTTTCGCCTGCGGGTACGCATCCAATATACGCAGTATGGAGCCGGAATGGTCCTGTTCGGCGTGGTGCGATACGATATAATCGATTTTTTTTACCCCTTGCAGGTGGGTCATGAGTACGTCTAGTTTTGTCGGGTCAACCGTATCGAGTAGTGCGGTTTTCTCAGTTCCTTCAATAAGGTATGCGTTGTATGAAGTGCCGATGGGAAGGGGCACCAGCGCATCAAACGACTTGCGGTCCGGGTCTTTTGCCCCCACCCAGTATACCCGGTCGGCGATTGGTATTTTTGTGTCATTCATAGGGTACAGATTGCATTCTAGCGTCTTTTATCTTGTATTTCAAACGTAAGAGTTCACCCGTTTCTGCCCCTCATGACGGAAATCCTGTTGACAGTCGCCGCAAATGAACTGTTGCGGGTGTTGTTGAACGATGCGGGCCGGGGTCCGGGAGTCGGAGTCGGATATGCGTTGAATTTCTGCGGGTCCGACGTGAAACAGACGAGGTCGCCGGGCGAAACGACCGGCGGCGCTGTAAGTATTTTGTTAAGCGTCATTATGTACCGGATGTTTGCGAGCGTCGCGGGGTCCTGGTGGTCGACCAGCACGCTGAAGGGATATCCGTCCTTGTCCGTCCGTTCGGGAAACGTCCCGCGGTTTGCGTCGGTGAGCGCCTGGATTATTGTTCCCCCCTCCCCAACCGGAGCGCACAGCACGGGAGATATCCTCCGTTCCACATAGGGCCGCGGTGTTCTTGAAGGCGCCGGAGTACGTGTGGGAATGCGGGTATATATTTCAGTCTGCCGCGCATTCCATGTTGCGGCCTGTATGGCTATTGCAGTTTCGGTTTCGCCTGCGGAAACCGATGGATCCGAGCAGGAGGTGGCGACAGCGGCCAATAGGAACACGACCGGTATGAGCGGCAGAAGGTTTGCGGACCTTTCAATTTGATGGGGCCGGTTTTGTTCCACACGCAATCCTAATTCCCGATGCAAAAAAGTACCGTGAAAACCGTGTACCAGTAAGGTAAGAGCGTTTGTGTTTAGACAAACGTCAATGCGACGCCCTGCTTGTTTGCCCGGCCGGTGCGGCCGATCCGGTGAATGTAATCCTCGTATGTTGCTGGCGCATCGTAGTTAATGACGTGGGTGACGTTGTCGATATCGAGTCCCCGTGCTGCAACATCAGTTGCGACCAGAATGGATATGACATCTTCCTTGAACATGCGGATTGCCTGCTGGCGCTTCACCTGCGGTTTGTCCCCGTGTATCGAGGAAACGCGGAATCCTTTTTCGAAGAGGTTCCGTCCGAGGCGTTCCACGCCGTGTTTGGTGCGGCCGAACACGAGCACTTTCCTGAATTCGTCTTTCTGGAGCAGATTCTTAAGCATCTCGATTTTCGATGCGCCCTCCCCTGCTTTCACCGTTTCCTGTTTTATGTGGGATACGGTTTCCTGCCGTTTCACCGATACGGTTATGGGGTTCTTGACGAACGACTGGATCAGGGTATTGATCTCCGGGGATACGGTTGCGGAAAAGAAAAGCGACTGGCGCGTTGCGGGAAGGAATGAAATGATATGTTTCACGTCATGCGCGAATCCCATATCAAGCATCTGATCCACTTCGTCAAGCACGAACATGCTGAAACGGGCAAGGTTCAGGACGTTCCGTTCAATCAGGTCTTTCAGCCTTCCCGGCGTGCCGATGACAACGTGGGGATTTCTCCGGAGTTCCATTATCTGGTTTCGCATGGATGACTGACCGATGCAAAACGTGCTGTATACGCGAAGCCCCTGGGTGATTTTGCGCAGCTCTTCCTGGATCTGGAGCGCAAGCTCGCGGGTCGGGGTGATGATGATTGCGCGGTATTGGGGATTCCTGATTATATTCTCTACCATCGGGATAAGGAATGCGGCGGTCTTGCCGGTTCCCGTATTGGCGATGCCGATGACGTCTTTGCCGTTAAGTATGGCGGGAATCGCCTGCTCCTGGATGGGCATGAGCAACTTATAGCCTCTCGATTCGATATTGCGTTTGAGCATATCGCTGACGGTAAGCGAGGACACCGGCATGGTCGGCACGGGTGCCGGACCGGAGGGTTTTATGAGGGACGCCTTCCTGATGAAGACGTCAACGGGTACTGAGGGCATGCCTCGGCCTCTTCCGGCAAAGCGGCTTCTGCCACCGAACCGGCGGGGGCCACCGAAGCGGGGTTTATTGGTAAAACGGGACGAACCGAACCTTTTTTGGTTATACATAGAGATACGTGAAATAATAAAAAGAAAGAAGAACCTGTGTGAGGCTCTTATGTTAAAAAATAAAGGAGAGCCTGAATATCTTGACCTTTGAGGAAGATATAAATGCAAAACAGAATCTTACGATCTATATGCATTATACCACAGTTTTTCCTGTCTTGTGCCCAATCAACCTCCGAGGTAACCTCCGAGGTTTATAGGGCAATTACCGTAATGTTTCAAAATGTTTTATAACGACTGTATTCGAAAGGAAGTTTGGAGGGTGGAAAGGAATGTATCAGACAATATGTCTGAGAGAACGGGTTTATGGCCCGTTCAAATCCACTTCCAAACTTCTATTCGGGAAGCCTTGAGCAGAACAGACTACTTAACTACTTGCACACCGCATCTGCAATAACCGAGTCTTCCTCGGGGATGGGAAAAATCGCGACCCCGAAGGACTTGACCTTTTTCAGGTCAAGCTTGAGCGCCAAATCGAGCGCCGTCGGTGCCATGCTGGCATGCTCACACTGCATGGAACCATTGTCCAGCGAGTAGCGGATCACCGTGGCAAAGTTGCACATTTTGCCGCGGATGTTACCGTCGAAGATGCTCGGTACAGCGTTCGTACAGGTAGTCTTGAACGCCTCTTCGATTTGATCCGTGGTGATTTCGCTGTTGAATCCGTCCACAATGGTGCTCGTACCATTGTAGTCGGTCATCGCCTGCGCATCGAACGTCACAGGCTGCGGAGCCGGGGTTGAACACGCCGGCAGCAACAAAAGGGCGAGAATGCCGATGAGGGTCAGTAACGACCCGGGTCTCAGTTTCATACAGGTTCTCCTTTGATAGGTCAGATGCGGCAAGTCTATCTGCTCAAAGCCTCCTTCCTGCGGTAACAAACCGCACAAAGGAGACCTTGAAACAAACGCGTCATAAGTAGTTCTGCTGCAAAAAGCTTGTCAAAGTGCCGGACCGGGAACTCTCGTGCATCTGCTTTTGATGCGGAGAGTCAACGGTCCATTCTTTACCCGAATCGCTCGCCGATTTCTCGGAAAGCTCAGCAAACAATGTTTGTAATGTCAATTTTCGAAAAGAAGTTTGGAGGGGTGGGTTTTTGGATAAATCTGGCATATGCCAGAGGAGGCGCATTGTGCGCATCCAACCCAGTCCTTCTGAGGGACTCAAACTTCGGTTCGGGAAGCTTTGGGCAAATTGATACTACTGGTTCAGATTCGCGCAGATGCTCTGGAGATCATCCGACTTCGTGCGGTTGGTGCGGCACAGCGTTTTGAGGGCGCTGAACCACTGGTCGGTTCCGGGTTTCACTTCAGTCCAACCGGCTTGACCAGGGCTTTCCCTGATAAAGTCGTACGAACCGCCGGAACTGCAACCTTCACCCGAATGGATGATCTGGGTGAGCAATGTTCTTTCGCTGTTTCCCCCGCCGATGTAGGAGTCGAAGTATGTTTCCCGGCTGGCATACGCCACTGATCCGTTTGCAACGGTGCAGCGACGGATTTGCGACATATTAACAACCGTGACTACTTCAGCCTTTTCCGCAGAGGAAACATAGAGCGTCCCTTTGGGTGCTTGAGTGCCGCATGCGGACAGCACAAGGCACATGATTGCGAGCAGAGCGTACAAAACCGTTTTTCTCATGGTGGTGTTGCCCCCTTCTTGGTCATGTCGTTTTCGGTTCACTTCTGCCTTTGCTCAAAGCCTCCTTCCTGCGGTCGGCAGACCGCAACAAGGAAGCTTTAAGCCGATAAGATATGTAGTATTTTTGTCCAATAGCTTGTCAAAGAGCCGGACCGGCAACCTTCATGCACCGGCTTTTGGTGCGGAAAGTCAACAGCCCTTTCTTTACCCGAATCACTTGCCGATTTCTCGGAAAGCTCAGCAAACAATGTTTGTAATGTCAATTTTCGAAAAGAAGTTTGGGGTAATGGATTTTAAAATAATCTGGCGGAAATGCCAGAGAAAGCGCAGCGTGCGCTTTCAATCCAGTCCTTCCAAGGGACGCAAACTTCGTTCGGGTAAGCTTTGAGCAAATTTGTTACTTGCAAGGGTTGTTTTCGAGGATCCATTCGGATCCGGTTGCGAGCTGCCGCTTGGGATCAAGGGTGTTCATCGCTTCGCAGACAGCCTGACGCGCTTCATCTTCGGTGCCGAAGACAGCAACCCAGTTTTCGTTCGACTGTAGGGGGGTCCACCAGGCAGAAGCATGGCGCACGCTGACATATGCGACCATAACGCCGGGGTCGTCTTGGTGACCGCGGAAAACCGCAGTACTGTACATGACGTAATAGCCGCCACCGCAGCTATTCCGGTACTCAAGAACGTTGTCGTCGTTATAACGCTGCTCATAGCCGCAGGCTTCGATTTCTTCGCCCTTGACTTCTTCGGGCAGGGCGGACTTCGGTTCGTCCGTAGCAGCCGGTACAGTGGTCGCGGCAGGCGCTGAGGTGGGAGCGGCGTTTGATGCGCACCCGGCCAAGCTAGCGAACAGTAAGATTACCAATAACAGCAGTGCGATTCTTTGTTTCGGGGTAAGGTGCTTCATTTTCGGGTCCTTTCGTGGTTGATTCTTTCAGGTTAAACAAACGGGAACAGTGCCTGCTTTGCTCAAAGCCTCCATTCCAGAAACAAGACCGCTCTCTTTTTCACGTGACTCAATTAATTGATTAATTAAGTCAAAGCAGGGATGGTCTATAAATTCTGCAATGGAAGCCTTAAGCTTCAATGCGTGTCTATTTGCTCAACAGCTTGTTAAAGTGCCGGAAAAGCCGCCTCCTCTTTCAGCTTTTGAAAAAGGCGCTTCCTTTCCATTATCTTTCCCTCCACAGAACCCCCGGTGAAGGGGGTTTGTGACGTGCCTATATTATACTATAAGATATATAAAAATACAACGGAATTGAGCGTACCCCAATTGAAACTTGAAGTAAAATTATCCCCGTTTAAACGTGTTTAATCAAGGAAAACTGAAGCTAAACCGGTTAAAGCAGGCTTTGAAGGAAGAGAATTATAGGACTATATTATCAGCGCGGGATACTGTTTCCCAATGTGTTCCTGAGGGAGTCGTAATCCTGCGGCGTACCTACGTCGTAGTAAAATCCCTTGACCTGATATGCATATACCGGTACTTTACCGGTCAGCCAGGCAAGGATGGAACCCGGCGAATCGAGCGCATTCCCCTCTTTTTCGTATTGGCTTACGAGCGGAAGCGTGTTCTGGGGAAAGTAATAATAGGGTACTGCCATAAACCGGCTTGGCGGATCCTCGGGTTTTTCGACGAACCTGGTGATCCGGTCGTCCTCCAGAACCGCGCATCCGAGCCGTCCGGCAATCTTGGACGTATCATCCGTTTCAAATACCGCAGTCGTCACCCCGTCACGACTTTGCGCGAACGCAAGGAATTCCATCAGTTTCAGAGAGGTGAGGGTATCGGAGGGCATAACGAGAAGGTCGTCAACTATCCCCTTTTCCCGGATGGCATACAGGAGGTCGCCTATTGCACCGAGTTTGTTATCGATGCACGTGACGCCGTTTTCGAGGAGTTCAATGGAGCCCGGGTAATTCGCATCGATCCATTTCCGGTAGAAGGAAGCAAAGCAGGAACTGGTGATGAGGTATTTTTTCCCGATCCCCTTCTGGTCGATGAGATCGTCCGCCGCAAAGGAGGCAATCTGTTTGCCGCCCATGTCCAAAAGTCCTTTCGGCATCTTTTCGGTCAGCGGGTACAAACGCGTGGAGAATCCTGCTGCCAGAATGAGTGCGGTCATGTTTATATATTGTACAGGACAATGCCGCAAGGTAAAATACCGTATGCGCACCATACAGTTCACGAAACAGGGGTATGACGATTTGAAAAAAGAACACGATACGCTTGAGGCCCAGCGGGTCGATGCGGTAAAGGACTTGAAATACGCGCGCGAAATGGGAGACCTGTCGGAAAACGCCGCCTATAAAGTGGCGCGCAGCCGCCTGTCGGGAATTGATGCGCGTTTGAGGCGGCTGACGGCGGTCCTGAAAAAAGCGCGGGTGATCGAAGCTCCGAAAGACGGGTACGCGGATATTGGTTCGCGCGTCACGTTCAGCGACGGCGCCAAAGAAACTACGGTTACCCTTGTTGACGGTTACGAGTCGGACTTCATGAAAGGCAAAATCTCCATTTTTTCTCCGATCGGAAAAGCCATGAGGGGCAAGCGGAGCGGTGATCCGGTACGCGTGGTGACTCCTGCCGGAGAGAAGGAATACCGCATCGTGGATCTTTCCTGATTACCTGGCAAGATACGCTTTGCGGGTTTCATCGTCAAACTTTTCGATTGCGTACCTGAGCATGGTGCGCGGCATTGTTTTTGCATGTTTGCGCAAGAACTGCTCCTCCATCGCACGGTCTTTTTTCCCTATTTCCCGCAGCATCCACCCTACCGCTTTGTGCATGAGGTCGTGTTTGTCTTTCAGAAGCAGTTCGGACAGAGCCAGGGCGTCCCTATAGTCGCCGCTCCGGATGAACGCAAAACATGAGATGATGCTGATACGGCGATTCCACAATAAGGGCGACCGGGCAAGCTCATAGAGGATGGATCGGTCTTTGTCCTGCAGGTACTCCCCTACTATCCGGTGGGAGGAGAGGTCCACAAGGTCCCAGTTGTTGATGTATTTCGTGCTTGCCAGATACAGGTCGAAAATCTTTTTTTTCATTTTTTCGTCAGCCTTTTTCATCTGCTCGATGAGTATCATGAGCGCGATCAGGCGTACTTCGTGATAGCGGTTTTTAAGGAGTGACCTAACGTCGTTTAATGTAAGTTCCTTCCAAAACTGTTTTGCGATGCTGCGCTGTACCGGAACCATGATACCGAGGAACAGGTCCCCTTCCCCGTACTCCCCTTTTCCGGTCTTGAAAAACCGCATGAGAAGTTTTGCCTTTTCCGGATTCGCATGCGCATGCACGGCATCAATAACCTGGTCCATAGTGGTAATTATACATGCTAACGGCGCGCGTTGCCCCGCTCCCCTTCCAACCTCGGAGGTTAGAAAAGGTTAATAAAGAAGTATTACGCAAAAGGATCCCTTGAATCTGCTCGCTCTCTTAAAGTGGTTCACTCCAATCGTACGTAGGTAGTTGCGACCGGGCTGCCGGATGAAGGACCGTAAAAAGGGTATGCTTATAATCCTTATCCTTTGTAAAAGAGACGTCTTTGAGGAAAGTGAAACTATCCGAAGGCGTATTCAAGCAGGTTCAAAAGATCCTAATGAATAAACTATTATATAACGGGTAAAAGTAATTGTCAAGCGCATTATCGTACCGGTGAGCAATCATCGCATCACGCGAAGTCTCCTGACGATCCCGCGACCGTTGAGGCTGTTTTGATAAGTTTGGCGAAGTAGAATCCTTCCATTTCGGGAGACGGAAGGACGCGTTTTTCTTCAACCTTTTCCAGCTTCCCTTTTTCTTTTGCCAGTATCCAGTTGACGGTTTCCTCGTTTTCCTCAGGCGAAAGAGTACAGGTGGAATAGACGACCGCTCCCCCGACACGCACGCTGCTTACCGCGGACCGGAGCATCCATCTTTGTAGTTTTGCGAGATGCTTCACTTTTTTGGGCGACCAGTGCGCGAATGTTTTCGGATCGCCGGTATAAAACATGCCTTCCATTGAGCAGGGCGCGTCAAGCAGTACTTTGTGGAAGTATTCCGGATACCGGTTCCACAGCGCCTGGCCCGGTATACTGACGACTTTCGTGTTGCTGACTCCAAGGAGCGACAGGACCGACTTCAGTTTATAGAGGCGCTTTGAACCGATATCATTGGCTATGATTTCGCCCCTGTTTCCCATGAGCGCGGCCATCTGCGTGGTTTTGCTGCCCGGCGCTGCTGCCATGTCCAGAATCGTTTCGTCCGGCTTCGGATCAAGGCACAGGACCGGCAGCATGCTTGACAGCGACTGGATGTAAAGACCTCCCGTTTGGTACAGAGGCAAGGATGTGACGGCGGCAGGTGCGGCATCCAGAACAAGGGCGGTATCCGCAATCGTTGTTTCATGGAACGGTATACCCGCTTCGGTTAAAGCGCTTTTGACCTGCGCTGCCGTTGTCTTTAGCGTGTTTATCCGTATGCAGACCGGCCGTTTTACGGAAAAAGCGTGGAGAATGTTCCGGTACTGGTCGTACGGGTACGCAGCTTTGAGCCGATCCAGAAATGGTTGGGGCAGGTCCATGCGATATTATAGCGTACCGCCCGCAGGGGGCGCGTTTTTGCGGCTGCGGAGTACGGCAAATGCGGCGACTCCGGCGACAACTGCAACCAGGATTCCGACAAGCACAGGGATCATGTCCGCACGGTTTGGCGCACCGGTTTTTTTCTGCGGTTCGGATTTCGATCCTTCAGGTTGGGGCGCCGACACGACTGAGGATGTCTCGACCCTTTTGTACTCATTGAGATTTTCTTCCGGATTCTGCAGCGCCACCTGGAGTGTGGTTGCGTTTACTTTTTTTCCTTCGGTGTCGGTGAACCGGACCGAATAGGGAAAGGGCGGGATGTTTTCTGAGGAGATTTCGTAATTGCCTTCCTTGTCTGCGGTGGTGCTGAAATAGGGCTTGGTTCCCATGGTGAGGTATATGGCCACATTAGCATATGACATCGGTTCCCCTTTCGAATTGACCGCCTTCCCTTTCAGATGGTTGAGGATGGGATTCATCGTGACATTCGCGGTCTTTGACGTTTCCGTCGATTTGGAGAACGTATCCGATTTGACGAGTTCAAGTTCGCCGTAGGTTTCCCCCGCCTTCAGCTGATTCGTGCTGAAAATAAGATCGAATTTGCCGTCCTTGTCCGCGGTCGTTTCGGCGAGGATCTGTTTTCTTGCGGGTTTGCCGGTCTGGGGATCCATGACAAGACTGTAAAAACGCATGCGGGTGAACGGAAGGTTGACCCGTCCGTTGAACGTGATATCGCCGCTTTGTTTATCCGCGTCAAAAAAATAAGTGGCAAGTTCGGGCGTTTGGCTGGTTGCCTTGGCAGTCACGACCGGTATGTCGCGGTGCTGGATTTTGCCTTTTTGGATAATGTCGAGTCCAGTATGAAGCGGATAAATGTCGGAATACAGCCTCGCATAGGACGGGTTCAGTAGTGACGGGGCTGTTGCTATTTTCATGTTGAAATTGAGGTCATCGGGCAGCTCCAGGCGGTACGTACCGTCAGGAACGATGAAGTTGAAGTACCCGTCGTTTCTGGTTGCGTACGGATTGACGATGCTTCCGCCGATCACGTCATTGGGGTCGTATGGATTCACTTTCGTGTAAGCGCCGTTTGGCCTCAGTTTGGTAAGGAGGACTGATGCGCCCGGGATAGGTTCAAGCGTGAGCGCGTCAAACACGATGCCGTACGGGTCCGCTTCGCGGCTTGCACGGGTCCTGATCCGGCGGTTACGGACCGGCGTTGGTTTTGCCGCCGTCGTCGGTACCGGTTTGTCGAAACCGATTTGTGTCTGCTGCTGCCCGCCCAGATCTCCCGCCTGGTTCGTAACGCGGTTGGGGTCGGCATAGTTGAGAGCCAAAAATGATTTATTGACGACCGGCGTGCAGCTTTGCCATTCGGGATTCGGGATGAGTTCGCCGTTCCCGTCGCTCATGATCGGTTGGTTTGCCGTAGCGCCCCCCTGGGAGGAAAATATTCCTTCGAAACGGTATCCGCCTCCGCAGGAACCGGGAGGCAGCGTCCCCTGGCCGCCCGCCTGCAGGAGCTGGTTGAGGAGCTTGCTCCGGTCCTCGTGATAGAGTTCATTGTCGATTTCGGGAATCGCGGACGTGCAGACCGTTCCGATTGATGTGGCGATGCATTCGAAAAGATACGTTTCGCTTCCGGGTTCAAGTTTGTCTTCGACGGATAGCGGGTTGCCGTTTTCGTCCTCGTTGGCGACGCTCAATTTGAACCGGCGGGACGCTTTCGGGTCAGTTGCCGGGATGGAGCATTTCGCGTCCGCGTCCGAACAAAGTTCGATTTGGAGCGGTACCCATTTCCGGTCCGGGGCAAGGGTTGGGGTGGGGGCCTGTGCGGAAACCGTCCGGACCGCAAACAGGTATGCAAGCAGGGCAAAAAGCATTTTTTTCAGCATGATATATTTATATCAAAACGGGTGCCTACTCTCAAATCTTCTTTATTCGATGAGCGCCGAGGTGGTTGCGGGGGCGGTTGGGGCAATGGTTACGGACTTCGGATTATTGTAATAAAAACTTCTCCGGAGCTGTATTTCATCCTCCGACGCAGTGCTTTTCACTTTTACGTTGATTTCATGTTCGCCGCTGGGAAGATTGTAGAGGGATATGCTTTTGTCCGAGTAATTGGAAAAGGCGGATCCGTCGATCGAATAGGACCACACGACCGGGCAGTATTCGGTTGTCTGTTCAGTCAGTTCGACAGACACGAAATCGCTAGAAATAACCTGATTATCCCGGGGTGCAGTGATAATGACCGGTCCCACTTCCTTCTTGCAGGTTGTTGATGTCGGGGTTGACGAAAGCGGAGTCGGCGTATTCTCTTTGGCGTCCGTAGTCGGAGTGATAACTTTTTCCTCCCTGATGATGGTTACGGAGGGCATGTAGGACGGGGTGAGTTTGTTATCCGCATTTTTAGCGGCGTTTTTGCCCGTGAGGTTGTTCAGGTTAATGAGGATTACGGTCACGAGTACCGGCACCGAAAGTACGGCGCTCGCAAGTTCGAAGTATTTTTTTTTGTCCGGGAGTTCCCGGTACCAGTTGCGTACGTTTTCGACGATGTTTCTGTTCTCCTGTTCCATCTCAATATCAATTATGAATTGGGCAAGTACCAAAGTATAGGACTCCTCCTTTGGGAATTCAATAAGAATTGTTTTAACGGAAGCCTTACGAAACTGTGCATTACCTCATGCCCATTGTCATTTATGATAAGTATGCCATAAGATCGACAGACAGGGATAGCCCATATTAGGCTATCCCCTGTTTTTTTCGCACTGCTATACTATCCGTATGGATTACCCTGCCCGCATCCGCACGGAACTTCAAGCGCATATTGACGAAAACACGAAAAAAACCGGCTCCCGGTATTTCAGGGAGAAAGTAACGCTTATAGGTGTCAATACACATACCGTCGGAAAAATCGGCGCCCGGTTTTTCGGTGAAATCGGCGCATTGCCGAAACGCGAAATATTCCGTATCTGCGAGGCGCTGTACCGGAGCGGCATCATGGAAGAGTCATTTATCGCCAGCGGATTCGTGTACGGGGTTCGCGAACGATTCGAGGAAGCGGACTTTCTCCTGTTTGAGCGGTGGGTGAACGAATATATAAACAACTGGGCAGCCTGCGATACCTTCTGCAACCATTCGGTTGCGTCGTTTGTGGAGCAGTTCCCCTCCTACGTTGCCCGCCTGAAAACGTGGGCCAAGTCGGGTAACAGGTGGATGCGCAGAGCTGCAGCCGTAACCCTGGTGCTGCCTGCACGAAGGGGGCTTTTCTTAAAGGAAGTCTTGGAAATCTCGGACCTGCTTCTGGAGGATGGGGATGATCTGGTCCGGAAAGGGTATGGCTGGATGCTCAAGGAAGCGAGCAAGTCACATCCCGACGAGATTTATGCGTATGTTCTCGCTCATAAGCATGTGATGCCGAGAACCGCTTTGCGGTACGCGATCGAAAAAATGCCGCAGGACCGGAGGCAGAAAGCAATGGAACGATAGGTTCACTTCTTCTTTTTCCCCGTTTTCTTTTTTACGATTCCCCACAGGTATTTCCCGGCGATGGCCAGCATAAAAGGAGTAATGGTTGGCCAGAAATAACGGGGAAGCTGCATGTATTCTTCAAGGATAACTTCACTGAGACTTGGGTCCATACCCGGTAATTATATGGCATTTACCTGTCTTCGGACAAATGATTTTTGAAGAATGCCTTGGTGTTTGCAACGGCAGCCGGCCAGGATGGCACGAGATTGTGGTCCGCGCCTGCAAGGATGTCGTAGGATACGGAGACTCCCTGCGACTCAAGGTGCTCCTTCAGGTCGTCCGACCAGTATACTGGCACTTCCCGATCCGCCGTTCCCTGCTGAACGGACAGGGGTGCGCGTATCCATGCATAATACTGTTCGGGAGAATAGAGCGAGCAATCGTAGTCGTTTTCGAAGGACGCGAGGACTTTGCGCATAGCTTTGCCCTGGTCTTCCGTCTCATCCGTATAGTACAGTATCGAGTACGGAAACGATTTGGAAACCGGTGCCCAGAGAACTGCCGGATATTCCCGGCCCGTTATGGCAAGAATGGAAAGGGCGATGTGTCCGCCGTTGCTGTGTCCCCATATGCCTACATTTGCCGTATCCGCCATGACGCCGGTATAGCTCGCCTCTAGGGCTGAGTCAAGCGATCCCAGGGATGCCAGTAAAGACAATGCGGTCGTGTAAGTCTGGAAACGTGCCTCAAAGGGGTCTGTTGACGGTTTGTCCGATCCGCCGAAGCCGAGGAAATCGGGAGCGAGGGTGATGTAACCGTCACGTGCAAGCGATTCGGCGACACGTTGTGTGCCGGTGCCGGATTCGTATAGTTCCTCGGGAACAAAACCGCGAAGCATAATGACAACCGGATAGGTTCCCTCTTTCTTCGGCAGATTCATGAGTCCGGTCACGCGAAGGTCCGGTTTTCCTCCGGGCACTGAGGGGGCGCGGAATTCGAAAAGCTGTGACCTGGTGGTGTCGGTTTCCCCGGTTTCTTTGCCGAGGACGATGGCGCTTTCCTCAAAACGGGCGGTCTTCAGATTCCTGAACGTGTAAGCGAGAAGCGGTTTTCGGGGAGCCTCCCGGGGAAGCGGTGTGACGGTGTGTTTTTTCGGATTGAGATATTGATAGAGCGCAAAAGAACAAGCGAAAGCAAGAATCACAAACATTAGTTTCCTCATGGTTTTCTTACCCCATTATACCTGACACGCGACCGTTCTATTCCCGCACTCTGGGAGAATCGGAGTCAGGTAGTATGGCATTGGTACGGTATTTCGAATGATGGGATATTAAAATAAGACTAATACAGTATTACCAATCACCCCGTTCTCCTATGGAAAAAATTCTCGTGACTGGCGCTTACGGTCTGGTGGGTTCGGATCTCGTTGAGGCATTATCCAAAAAATTTCCCCGGGAGTCGCTTGTTACCCTGAGTCACCGCGCGTCCGGGCATGATTTCGGTATTGCCGAAAAAGGCGACGTGCGCGATACGGCGGGGCTTGAGGAAATCATAAAAAGGCACGGGATTACCCAGATTTACCATCTGGCCGGACTTTTGTCTGTAGGAAGCGAAAAAAACCCGCAGCTTGCATGGGAAGTGAACTTGGGTGGTTTGAAAAACATACTCGATCTGGCGGTCAAATACAAAACAAAAGTCTTTTGGCCTTCATCAATCGCAGCATTCGGTTCGACAACCCCGAAAATAAATACGCCCCAGCACACGGTGCTTGAACCGACGACTATGTACGGTGTGAACAAGGTGGCGGGCGAACTGCTGTGCCAGTATTATCATCTCCGGTGGGGCGTGGACGTGCGGTCGGTGCGCTATCCGGGACTTACGGGATACAAAGCGCCTCCGGGAGACGGAACCACCGAATATTCGGTGCATATTTTTTACGGCGCGCTCAACGAAGGCAGATATACCATATTCCTCAAGGAGGATGCGCGGCTCCCCATGATGTATATCGACGATGCTATAGCGGGAACCATTCAGCTCATGGAGGCGCCTGCACAAAACATCACCATACGCACAAGCTATAATTTCGCGGCAATCAGTTTTACCCCCGAAGAGCTTGCGCGGGAAGTGAAAAAACTGGTTCCCGGTTTCACCTACGATTACCAGCCCGACAACCGGCAGAAAATTGCCGAATCCTGGCCGCAGACAATTGACGACTCCCAGGCACGGCGCGATTGGGGCTGGAAGCCGCAGTTTGATCTTCCCCGCATGACCAAAGTCATGTTTGAGGGATTAAAAGTTAAGCTAAATAAATAATATGGGCAAGCAGTCATTCCTGGAAATTCTCGCGTCTGAAGTCAGCCGCATCGATTCGGTGAAAACGTCAAAGCGGGACGAGCGCGTCATTTCATCGTTCAAATCCGCGACCGTCGCCCGGATCAGCGGCAAGGATGTTGTCATCTTCAATTCCAACGATTATTTGGGATTACGGCACAACGAAACGGTAAAAAAAGCGGAGCACGAGGCGTCCGCGGTTTTCGGTTCCGGGCCGGGCGCGGTACGGTTTATATCCGGCACCATGGCCGTACACCGGGAGCTGGAGCGTTCGATCGCTGATTTTCATGGCCGGGAGGATGCTATGGTCTTCTCCTCGGCTTTTGCCGCAAACCTGGCGGTGATGTATTGCCTCTTAAGCGGACAGAGCAAGGATTCGAAAGTGAAAAACGATGTGCTTGTCGTTTCGGATGCCTTGAACCACCGGAGCATCATCGACGGGATACGCCTAGCCAATCTCCCCAAGGAACAGCGGGTTGTTTTTGCGCACATGGACATGAAAAGTCTTGAGGAAATCCTTGCGGGAAACAAAGGCAAGTTCTCCCGTGTCGTCATCGTAACGGACGGGGTATTCAGCATGCTCGGTGAGTACCAGAAACTCAATGAAATGCGGGAGTTGTCCGACCGGTATGATGCGGAATATGAACAGGGAATCCTGCTTGTTGTTGACGACTGCCACGGAGTCGCTTCCTGCGGCGCAACAGGCCGGGGTGTTGAAGAAATAATGGATGCGAGAGCGGATGTGCTGGTCGGTACCTTCGGCAAGGGATTCGGGGCGGACGGCGGGTATGCGGTCGCCAGCCAACGGATTATCGATTACCTCCGCGAGTCCTCCGCCACCTATATTTATTCCAACTCCATTTCTCCGGGGACGGCTGGTGCGGCTCTGCGGGCGGTGCGGCTGGTCGATTCGAAAGAAGGCAGGGAGCTGCTTGCGAAATCCCTTGAAAACACCTCATATTTCAAGAAACTGATGACGGATGCAGGATTCGGGTTCGCCGCCGATTCGCTTCATCCGATCCAGCCGGTGCTCATCGGGGATCCGGTGAAAACGCGGGAGCTCGTGGATTTCCTGTTTGCGAAGAACCTTTTGGTCACCAATATCAGCTATCCGGTGGTGCCCAAAGGCCGGGATGAGATCAGGGTGCAGATTTCCGCAAGCCATACCAAAGAAGAGATCGATATGCTGGTTGATGCGATGCGGAAATTCGGACGCTAAACAAATAACGGCGTAATAATGCATTTTTCAGCCTCAACTAACCTCGGAGGTTGGGAGAGGTATGTTCAAAGGTATGTATCGATATTCTCCAGGTGTTCCTCATACGTGACCGAACAGTGGATCCGGCCGTTTGCGTCATGCAGGTAAAACAGGCAGTCGGTTTCCTTCGGGTTGAGCGCCGCTTCGATGTAATCGATGTTCGGGCTGCAGATGGGTGTCGGAGGAAGGCCTTTGTAGAGGTATGAATTGTACGGCGAATCCTTCTGTTTTTCGTCGATGTCGATCGCTCCCCACCATGATCCGTCCTCCCGTTTGCCTGCCGTGTACTGCATGGTAGCGTCGATCTGGAGAGGCATTCCTACATCAAGCCGGTTCCAGATGACTCCCGATATGAGATGCATATCATCTTTCCCCGCCGCCTCCCTCGCGATGAGCGAGGCGATTTTAAGTCCCGTCACCCACCGGATATTCGCTTCCAGGTACCGGTCGGCATAGGGCGCGAATTTTTCGTTGAACCGGCTGACGTAGCGTTTCGCGATAAGCTGCGCTGATTCGTCAACGGGCAGGAGGTACGTATCAGGATAATATACGCCTTCGGCGTACTCAGGTCCGAGCGTCTCATACGCGCTGTTCCATTGTTCAACCTGCGCGTAATCCCATCCGAGTTTATCCGCCAGTATCTCCCCTATCTGTTCCCTCCGGAGGCAGGCGCCGGTCGTTACCCAGACAAGATCCGGTTTGCCGGCAAGTTTTTTGAGCACCTCAAACGCGTTCATGCTGCGGTTAAGCCGGTAGCCGCCCTCCCGGGGTTTCCCGTAATAGGAGGACAGGAAGCGGAAAACGGGTTCGTTTTTCACGAGTTTCTTTTCGGTGAGCGGTTTAACGGGATCGAATTCCGGGGCGTTTTGTGCAACGACAAGAATCTCCTCCTCTTGCGCCGTTCCGGTCGGACCCAGGAACGAGAAATACAGGTATGCTAACGCGGTTCCGCACATGATAAGGAATACGATGAATTTTGGCAGGTGTTTCATAACAACTATTCATGATAGCATACCAGCCTGAAGGGAGGCTTGTTATTTTCGCCTGCATGATGGCGATGATGAACAATCGGCGCACTTGTCTTTTCCCGAAGCTTTGCGGAAAAAACGCCAGAGGTATAGGAGGGCCGCGATCGCGATCCCACCGAGAAACATGTTTTCCATATCAGGTAAAACCGAGGACAATCCCCAACTGGTATACTGCGAAACTGACTATGTATGCGGTCGAGCCCGTCAAAACGAGCGTGAACAGCAGGAATTTCATGCCGAATTCCTGTTTGATCGCTCCCATCACCGCGGTGCACGACATGAGGAGCAGGTTGAAGACGAGAAAAGATGCGGCGGCAAGCGGGGTGAAATCCGTGCGCAGCGCCGAAACCAGCGCGCCGTTTTGGGGGTCGCCGTTCACGAAAACGCCGGGTACGATTCCGGAGGCGATTGACGTTCCTGATTCGATGATTGCCTCTTTGAGGCTAATGCCCTGGTTTATGAGTTCGGAAATGAACACAACCCCCGACGCGTCGGGTGCGGGAGCGGCGATGTCATAGGTGGTTGCAAGCGCGCCGATGACCGCCTCCTTCGCCAGGAATCCGGGGATGATGGATGCGGTAGCCCGCCAGCTGTTTCCCCACCCGAGCGGCCGGAAAACCGGTGATACCGCTT
The DNA here is from genome assembly GCA_964629635.1 of uncultured Gammaproteobacteria bacterium. GTDB lineage: Bacteria > Patescibacteriota > Microgenomatia > UBA1406 > GWC2-37-13 > YC2-FULL-38-9. The sequence continues at coordinate 548,448 of CAZVQS010000002.1, read as the reverse complement.
TGGCGGCGGAGGAAAGCATGCTGTTTTCGGCGGACGTTCCGTACGGGAGGTTTGTGAGCGCCCATATGAGTATGACGACCGCGGTGATGACGCTTCCGGCCCGTTTGACGAATGAGCGGATTTTCAGGCGTACCGAGTTCCAGAGCACCCCGGCGGTCGGCAGACGGTACTGGGGCAGCTCGATGATGAGGCTGTCCGTTTTGTTCACGAATACCCACTTTTTGAGGATGGAAGCCCACAGGAGCGCAACGATTATGCCGGTGAGATAAAGAAGTGCCGCTGCCAAAGGCGCATGCCGGGGAAAGAAAACGCCGGCAAACAGGAGGTATATGGGAAGTTTAGCGCCGCAGGACATGAACGATATGACGGATGCGATCGTTTTCTTGTCCGTATCTTCCTCAAGGGTCCGGGTGCTGTACACGCCCGGCACGTTGCATCCGAGCCCTACAAGAAGCGGAATGAAGGCCTTTCCCTGCAGGCCGATCCTGCGCATATATCCGTCTAGCAGGTAGGCAACGCGTGCGATATATCCGCTTTCCTCAAGGACCGCAATGAAAAAATACAGGAATGCCATGAGCGGGATGAATGTCATGACCGTGCCGATACCTTTGACGAGACCTTCAAAAACAAATGAGCGGATTACGGCGGGCGCGTTAAGTATATCCATTAGCTCCCCCGTCCGGTTGCGGATAAAAATGTTGAAAAAATCGTCGATCCACTGTACGAACGGCGCGCTTCCGTCGAAGGTGAATTTGAACATGGTATAAAAGATCGCAAAAAAAGACAGGAGTCCGGTTACAGGATGAAGCAATATTGAATCGGCCCGGTCGGTAAAGGAATTATGGCTATTTGGTGAAGCAACGAGCATGTCCTTGAGCAAAACTTGGATCTGTCCATGCCTGTCTTTCCCCTGCTCCGTTATGCGCTTGGGCCGCAGACGTGAGCGGACTGCATGCAGCGCCGTTTTAACAAGCGCGGATTTGGAATCTTTCCGTATCGCCTCAATCGGGAGAACGGGAACCCCTGCCGCGCGGGAAAGCCTGTGGATATCCAGTTTGTTTCCCTGCCGGGTAAACTCATCCCAGAAATTGATGGCGATCGTCATGGGTTTGCCGATTTCAAGAAGCTGGGACGTGAGGTACAGGTTCGTTTCGATGTTGTTGGCGTCGATGACATTGAGAATAAGATCGTAGTCTTTTGCCCGCAGGAAGTTTTTTGTTATGGTCTCGTCCTGCGTCAAGGTATTCAGGCTGTACGCACCGGGGAGATCGATGAGGCGGATAAGGATGCCTTCCTGCATAAATGAAGCCTCTTTCTTTTCCACCGTCACTCCCGGCCAATTGCCTATTTTCAGCTTTGAGCCGGCGAGCGAATTGACGAGCGCGGTTTTGCCGACATTGGGATTGCCCACGAGCGCGATGGTGATTTCCTTTTTCATATTTTGGAACAGATGATCTGGAGGGATTTCCCGCATCTTATGGCGAGCCTCCTGTTTCCGTGCTTGATCAGGACCAGCCCGCTGTGCGGTGACGCGCGAATGACTAGTACCCGGGCGCGTTTGACCAGACCCATTCCGGTAAGCCGCTTCCTGACGGTATCGCTTCCGTTGACCGAGCGGATTATGGCATGCGTGTTCATTGGAAGATGGGTTATGGGGCTCATGATTTCTTTTTCCGGCAATACCCGCATGTTGCGGTAATAAGAATGGAGCAGTTTGAATCATCGAATTTTCTCGCAGCCAGATCTCGCCGGATAAGGGATTCGATGCGGTCGCTGGCATATTCCTGGATTTTATTGCAGCGGTCGCAGGCTATATGGATATGTTTGCGGCGGGGAAGCTCATACCGTGTTATCCCCTTCTTGTCGACGTATGAAGTGACGACGTCATGCAGGGCGAGAAGCGCAAGGGTTCGGTATACGGTTACTTTCCCGATTTTCGGGTCAACCTGTTTGGTTTTCCTGGCGATATCGGCAAAAGAACTGTGTTTGTTCGCCGAATCCTTGATGATCGACAGTATGATCCTGCGCTGGCGCGTGTCGTACTTGCCCGATTTCTTCAACGGCTCCATGTATCTGTCGGTATGCGCAGCCCGTTCTTCCATGGGGTATATCATACACAATTTGAAACCAGGTTTCAAATATTTCTTACACGGATTCTTACAGCAATTTGATTTTTTGCTCATATAATTCTTACTGATGAGAAACCGCATACACCGTTTTTTTCAACGCAGGATGTTTCTGTTCCTCCCCTTTTTCGTCATCGGCGTTCCTTTTTACCTGAGGCCGCAGATGCAGTTCCCGAAGTTCACGGTAAAGTCGGCGTTGTTCATTACGTCAACCCCCAGTCCCTCGCCCACCCGGGCACCCTCGCCCACAGCGGTCCCGACCGCTACTCCCCTTCCTCCCTCTCCGACCGCAACCCCGGTTCCCGTCGTTGTGACAGCCGCACCGACTGCAGTCCCCGCCCCGCAGGAGGAACAAAAATACGGCGTGGCGCGGAAAGTGGAAGGGTCTGAATACGGATACACGATGGATGTGCAAGACGATGCTTCGATGGCAAGTGCGCAGGAAATATTCGATGCGCTTAACAGATACCGGACCGGCAAGGGAATCCATGCGCTTAATTGGGACAATAACCTTGCATCGTTCGCGATTGAACGGGCCAATTATTTCGAGTCCACCGGCCTTGACGAACATCGGGGTTTTCTCGATTACGTGAACAACGGGGACAACCGGAAAAAGCTCGGCTTCTGGGCTCTCGGCGAAAACGCAAGCAAAGGGTATAAGTTGAGCGGCACCCATCTTATCGAATGGGTGTTTGCCGGCGACGCGCCCCATGACAACAACCAGCTGAGCGGAGATTGGACCGATGTCGGTATCGGCGTGAACGGTACGAGCGTGGATCTCGTATTCGGCGGGAGGCGCATGTGATCTTTGAAACTATTTGACGGACGCTGCATAGTCATTGGTAACCGGTTGCATTACCAATTGATTTTTCCAGTATGAGAAACTCGATTCTCGCGTTCGCTTTGTTAATTGCAGCATTTGCGGTTCCCGTTCATGTTTTCGCTGAGGAAGCGTCTTCCTCTTCCGCATCGTCCTCAAGTTCGCAGTCGTCTTCCAGTTCATCCGTTTCATCGGAGGCCGGAAAATGGCGCGAGGAGATGAAAAAAATGAAGGAAGAAAACAGGGAAGAGCGCAAGGAGTTGAAGGAAGGCATGAAAAACGAAAAGAAGGAATTGAGGGAAACGATCAGGGATAGCAAAGAACAGTTCAGGAACGAAACGAAAGAAATGCTGAAAGGGAAAACGCCGCAGGAGCGGATAACCCTTATCCCGACCATCATCCAGAACAGGAAAAACCTGTATGATGCCAATCTGGAAAAATGGAAGGCGATGACGGATTCGTTTTACGAACAGTGGAAATCGTTCGGTGACCAGACCAAAACCGGCTGGGACAATTTATGGGCATCATTTTTCGGGAAACGGTGAGCCGTACCCGAGCCTTTGACAGGGGGCCGTTAATTCGGCCCCTTTTTTATGAGAGCAGGATAGCGCTGGCGGCAAGACCGTAAATGAGCACGCTGACGGTATCCTGGATAACGGTTGCAAGCGGCCCCGCGCCGACAGCCGGATCCGTATGTTCCAGTTCCAAAAGTTCCGTGATGAGAAGCGCAATAAGCGGGGCGGTCGAAACCGCGCCAAATGTCGCAATACTCACGGATGCGGCGAGTTTGAACGATCCGAACCAAACGAGGGTGATGGGTATTGTGATAAAGCTGAACATGAGTCCGAGCATGATGCCCAGCACCGATTCCTTGAGGAGGTATTTCTTGAAACTTGCTTGTCCGGTGCGGAGGTCGCGTGTATATATATTTTGCGTTTGGGTTCCGACCGCATCTGCCAGATACACGATGAACGGTATGAAATAGGCAACCTGTATGTTTTCCGCAAGCACCTGTTCGAAGCGCGAAGTCACAAAAGACAAAGACATGCCCAGTACCAGTCCGATAAACAGGGAGGGAAGACGCAGTTTGAGGAGATACGAAACCGGTTCGCGGTCGTCGTCGGCATATGCAATTTTACCCGTCATTTCATCATTATTCCATTTTCGGGAACAGTATGCAAGAAGCCGTCAGGCAGCGGGAATTTTTGCAGAGAGATCGGTGACCAGCCGTTCGATGCGTGCACGCACGAGCATAAGGAATTCGTAGTCCTTGCCTTCAGGATTTTCGATATCCCAGTATTCGGTCTTTTCCGAACGGGTGACGTATGCGGGCACGTGTTTCCGGTCCGAGAGTACGATTATCTTCTGTGCGAATGCGGCAAGCTCTTCGGTGAGAGGAATAGGCGTTTTTTTGGACGCATCAATGCCCTTGTCCTTGAGTGCTTCGACCGTTTCCGGAGAAATATCGGCCAGTTTTTTGTCTTTGTAGGCGCCGGCGTCCGTTCCCGCGCTCAGTCCGATGTGGCCGGTATCAAGATTGTTGAAAAGTTCCTCAGCCATCTGGCTTCTGCATATGTTTTTGCGGGAAACGAACAGTATGACCATATAGGAGTAGTATATCAAAGAAGAGTACGTCATCAAGCTTTGTTACGGCTTTCTTACGGAGGACGGGTAAAATGACCGTAATGAGCGAATCTCCGAAGTGGATGAATAGAACGAATGCGCTGCTTGTCGCCAGTCTGCTGCTTGCCTCATGCTCCCCCATTGAAACAGTCCGTCCAACAGAAACCGCATCTGCCGAAACCAAGGAGAGTCCTGCGGTTGAACAAAGCCCGGTGATTATTTGCTCCGCGCCGGAAGAATTCGTCGATAAACGGACGAATCCGAATGCAACCATCTGGATATATTTCGAACGCAGGGACCCAAAGGACCCCAACCTCCTTTCGATTGAAACCCAACTGTTTTCCGGATCGGAGACGTTCAAAGCCAATAGTGACGGATCGCTCAATGAAGTCGAAATACCGTCGGAAAACGGAAACGCCACGCTTGTTCATCCGGATGTGGACGTATTCCTGCCGCTTGCCCGCTTGCAGGACGGCGGAATAGTCGGCGTCGATCTGGACGGTTGCCTCGTTGACAGCAGGGACGCCCGTAAGCTGAAGGAATTCCTGACTCCGGGATTCCGGTTCGACCAACAGCTGGGAAATCTTCCCAAACGCCAAATACCTCAGAAGGGAAATATATTCAAAGGAGACAGGCATACCGTTACCCATTCCGCTGCATCCAAACCCAGAATGAACGGCAGGAGCGGTCCCATGAACCGGAGAATATGAAAGGATATCGGCCTGGGATATTCCCAATGAGCTCATCTATGAGAAAATTCCTGCAATATGTTGAATTGCTTCATTGCGACAATACCCAGGCCGCCCATAATTCTCAAGCTGTCCTGCGCAAAAGCCTTCCGATATAAATGGCGACGGCCGCACCTATCACGGCGACGATAATGCTGTACAGATTGAAACCGGTAACGCCCGGTTGTCCAAGCGCGTTCATGATAAATCCACCGATAACGGCGCCGACGATGCCCATCACGATATTCCAGACAAGTCCGCCCCCCGCCCCCATGAGCATTGATGCGATCCATCCGGCTATTCCACCTAAAAGAATCATGACTAAAAGGTCCATATGGTTGTGTCACCTCCTTTCATAGTGCAACTTATCACTTGATACGAAAAGTTTACTTAACCACCGGAAGGATCCATTAAGAGGCCATTGAGAAGACAGTAATAAGAAATGGCGAAAAATGTACTTGTCATAGTTGAAGAAACCTGATACTGTTAAATATAGTTATCATTTTTATTTTTCGTATGAAGAAAAAGAAGACGGTGGCTCGGAAGGTGAAGAAAGTTGCGAAAAAAGTTGTCCGCAAGGCAACTAAAAAAGTCGCAAAAAAAACCGTAAAAAAAGCCGCAAAGAAAACGGCAAAACGGAAATAACCTCATCGACAATACGAATACCCGTCCTGAAAAGGGCGGGTATTTTTTTTAAGCATCGTTTATTCGTCCATCAGTGGTTTGTCATCCGGTATCGCTTTTTTCAAAACCGCATCATATTCCCCGACCCGTTCCCAGAGGTCGGGTACCGAAGCGTGTTCTTTTTCCAGGAGGTATGCGATCATGGTCCTGACCCTGGTATAGTATTTCTCCCCTTTGTTTTCGCGGACATTGAGGTACCGGTTAAGCGCTTTTTCATACGGTTCGGAACCGTGCGCGACGTATTCGGCATAACCTTCCAGGATCCAGTTCGTATTGACCGGGTATTTGTACCAGGGCATGGCATGGAACTCAAACGTATGGGTCATCTCGTGCGCCATGAAATACGCAAGCGTCCGGTCACCGCGCGCCGGTTTGCCGGATGCGCCGAACAGCTGGTTTTTTTTGATGTCAGCCTTGCGCAGGAAAACGTTATGGTTGAAAATCGTGTAGTTCAGGCCGCTTGCCCCCCTGTTTCTGTTCGCAAGGAACGCCCAGAGATAGGGGTGGTTGACGATGAAAAACTCGTGTTTCATCGGCAGGTAAATCGACGATTTCTCCACGCGCTTCATTGCATCCTGGGCGATGGCAGTCATTTCCCGAACGGGAATATCCTCGGTGGAATAAACGGTTGTATCGCCGATTGTGAATTTATGTCTAAAAAAAAGATGCGGGCGGATGAGTATAAGGATATATATGAAGCCGAGGAAAAAAATAGACAAGAGAATTTTTCCTCCCGTTGCCGCAACGCGTATCATTCATTCAGTATAGCATTGTCAGGTTTTTCTCATCATGACAAGCAACATCTTGAACCGGCTTGCTGCCTGGAGCGCATGGGGAACGTTGGCGGGCATATGGATCATCTCTCCCGTTTTGACGGTATGTTTGGACCCGCCTACCGTTATTTCCGCTTCGCCGTCTATCACGTGGACAAACGCTTCAAACGGTGTTTTATGCTCGCTCAATCCCTGTCCCGCGTCGAATGCAAAAAGCGTGATGGTGCCTCCCGATCCCTTGGAGATTTCACGGCTGACGACAGAGCCATCCTGATAAGAGATGTGGTTTGCGACATTGAACGGTTTATTCATCGGTCTTATAAATTGGTAAAGATACCGGAGCGTATCATGCAGTTTTAGTTTTGCGCCGCCGGCCACGGACCATTTTTTTCATGCGTTCGGCGGTTCTTCGTTTCATTTGCGTATAACGGTCCAACTGTTTTTTGTTTTCGGCGTTAACCAATTTCTGGCAATCGGGGTCGGGGCAGGCCATTTCGGTATTGGTTACCGACGTGAACTCCAGTTTTTCTTCCCATGTACGCACAACGATACGCGGTTTGCCGCATCGTACGCAAAGGTTTTGGTATCCGTTTTTCATAGAGTTTTTATCAAACACTGTACTTCGCTGTGTTTGAATTTTCATTCAAACATGGCGGATAAAAATGTTTATCAATAGCTTCTTCTTCTGTCATCTCTCCGGTAACCGCCACCACCCCCTCTTTCTTCGCGGGGTTTCGCGATATTCACGTTTATTGTTCTTCCTTCGACTTCCTTTCCGTGCATTTCAAGCGCTTTCTGCGCATCTTCTTCCTTGGCGAACGTCACGAAACCGAATCCTTTCGATCTGCCGGATTCGCGGTCGTTGATCACGACTGCTTCGGTGATTTCTCCGTACTGCGCAAACATTTCGCGCAGCGTGTCGTTGGTGATTGACCAGGGAAGGCTTCCTACGAACAGTTTATTTTTCTCCATGTGTACCACCCCCTTTCCACGAGTTAAATGGTAGTTTCCTTGAAAGCGTTGTTTGACTTAAACTGACTATCGGAACACGCAGCTTAATGATATGTATGGTGAGCAACAGATACATATTACCACATTTCATATGGGAAATGTGCAAGATCGGATTATCTTGATTTTCTTTTCAGTTTTCTGACTGCTCCGTGTATTTTTTTTCTGAGGATGGAACGCGATTTTCTGGAGGTTGCTTTTCTTTTAATCATAAATAGGGACGAACGGGTAATGACTAACACTAACAGGTATGAAGGGCAATAGCAATCGGATCGCTCAGCGGGAACCTGAACGTGCTATGGCAAAAAGAATTTTGGAAAGGTTTGGCATACGTGCGACCTGGTCTTCACTGATGACATAATGCATATCGGCTCCCAGAAACGGCACGTCCTTTTCGCAGAGCGGTTCAAGCGCGGCGCTTTCCCTGCGCACCGGTATATACAGAAGGTCATCCGAGATAACGGCAGCGTCCATGCCGTCGGCCAGTATATGGCATTCGCCGCGATCAATGCGCGTCGTGATCCGGGTCGAGTTGCCCAACCTGGACAGGATATATGAAACGGTATCTTTTGAGTTTGCCATACCCGTAGTATAAGCTTTTCCCGCGTTATTTTATATCGTTTGTCAATCCGCTTATCGTATTGCGTGCCTGAGTTAAACCGTCCTCCTGTGTAGCTGCTTCCTTTTGTGCGGCTGCGGCTTGCTTTTTCTGTGCTATGGCCTCGAATTTCTGCCAGTTCAAAACATACATGTGCGTATCCGGATCGCCGCCGTCTTCGGGATCGTACCGTACCAGGTCCCCGGTTTTTTGCTCAAATCCGCATGCGGCCAGCGCATCAAAAGATTCCTGCGTTTCCGGAGTCGGCGGTTCCTGGAAAACGAGAACGGTTCTCGGGGGATGTTCGCCCGGGACAGACCGGTCGCGTTCCTGAATCAGCGATACGCCGGTAAAGAGCGCCGAAGACATAAGTCCGGCTGGACCGTCAGGCATCGGTGCAAGGGTGATCTCGCACGGATCAAGTTCGTTTTCGCCCATTTGCCTTCCGGAAATGCGCTGGAACCGTTCCCGTTCCATGGAAATGTCCTGTCCTTCAACCGGAGTCCCCTGGTCTATGCGCAGCCACCCTTGTACCGCATGTTCCGGGGTTGGGTATTCACCGGCATCGGCGGTTATTGCCTTCATGGTCACATGGGGCCGGGCAGCAAGACTTTCAAGCCATCCGGGCATTTCATCGAGGGTGATCGCGTCTTCCGCTGTTTCATTCACTTCGTTCATTGCGGGTCCGTTCTCGATAGTCATGAACCGTTGTATTTCCGCAGGATTTTTGGGATTCGGTTCCCTCAGGCCGGCACGCTCACCTGGAAGCGCGAACGTTTCGGGGCCTTTTGCAAGCACGTTTTTTAAAACAGGAAGTTCGCCTTTCGGGGATTGGGGCTGTTCGGGAGTTGGTTGTGGTGCTATAGGTTCTGTCATAGCACTATAATAATAAACCGGGCAAATTGTGTCAATCGGAGCATATACAGAGGCAAATGAGGGTTATGAAGTGATTTTAAGATAACGGACCCGTGACGTACCGAAGGCAGGAAGAGTTACATGACGCAGTCCTTGCGTTTCGGCAAGCATTTCATAATGTTTATAGGTGCGGTCCTGCATATTGTCAAATATGAGGAATTTCGAACCGTTCAGTTCATTCAGGAGTCCCGCGATACCGTCAAACAGTCTGTCCGCATTCACTCCCCGTTCAAGATAATAATAAAGAGAATTGCGCGCGGTTATGATATCCGGCGGATAAGCACCAAGCGCCTGGGCGTGTGAAACAACCGCATCGATGTCTTCCATGCGCTCATGGATGATCGGTATGGGACTTGAGACTAGCGGGTATCTGTTCCGGTCCACCCCCACGATACTCATTTCCGGATAGTTGTCTTGGAGTGCGGCAACGGTTGTCCCGGGACCGCATCCGAAATCCCACAGACAGATCGGTCCTCCGTCAGGAAATTCAACGGGGCCGTTGAAGGTCTGTTCGTAGAGCGAAAGGTGAAGCGGGGGTTTCAGTTCCCGGTTTGATACCGGGGCGGAAACAGCATTTTCTCTATGGAATCGGGTAAACATAAAAAGCCATACTCCTCTTATCAAGGGAGGTTCATTAATTATACTATTGTGAGGCTCTGTGATCAAGATCGTATCCGGTTGCGGGATTAAGGTTTTGACTTGTTTCCCGCGCGTTTTTTCTTTGCGGGAAGGGATGCGGAGATGGCAAAAAGTATTTCCGGAAGTTCGGGGATACGGGATGCCATTTCGTCGTCTATCACATAATGGTCCCGGGCCCCCGGATACGGCGCATCGGTTTCGCAGATTTTCTCAAGCGGCTTGCTTGCCGGGCAGATCTTTACATACAGCAGATTGTCGCAAACCAAAGCGACTGTTTTGCTGTCGGCGTAAAGGGCGTATTCCCCGAACATGGAGTGTGCGCTGAAGCGGGGTTCATGACCGAGCTTTTCGAGAAAAAACCGGATCGTTTCCCGGGTGGTGGCCATGTCTATATTGTAACCGATGGTTTTTTATTTGATGCGCCGTAATGGTTGCGGCTTTTTTTTCGTTCTCAGTTCCGGCAGTACGATTGCAGATATGATCAGTAGTCCTCCCACGAGAGTCATAGGAGTTACGGATTCCCGGAAAAATACGTATCCGAAAATGACTCCGAACAGGATTTCCGTAAGCATGATGAGGCTTGCCAGATGTACGTCCAGCCGGCTGAAACCGTAGACCATCAGCTGGCCGGTCATGATGAACATGACGGCAAACAGAATCATTGCGAGCCATATGAAGGAAAATTCTGGCGCGACCCATGACTCCTTCAATATGAGCGACAGGGATAGAGTTGCGGCGAACGTAAGCACGGTATCGACCAGGTTGAGTTGGAGTGCGGAATAGGCGTCGGATATTTTTTTCGAAAATGTATTCCATACGGAAGTGCCGAATCCGGACAGAAGCGCCGCAAGGACGTATACCGATTTGTCCATGTCGAAGCTGACGGAGTATATGAACAAAAGTCCCACGACGGACAAGCCCAAGCTGATGATTTTTTTCAGAGTGAATTTTTCATGGAAGAGGATATTTCCCAGGATGTATCCCCCTATGGTCGAGCCGGCATAAAACACGAAATAGGTCGTACCGAAGGGTATATACAAAAACGCAATGAAACTTCCGAAGAATCCCACCAGTCCCCCTGCTGTACGCAACAGAAGCCATTTCACATCCTTCTTTTTGACAGGTACCCATTTGCGCATCGTCAGGACAAGCGCTCCCAGTATGAACATTTGGAAAAGGTTGCGTACCCAGCTCTGGTAAAAAAGCGGCAAGTTGAGTCCGATTACGCGGGCAAGTACTCCGAAAAAACCGTAAATGAATGTCGCGGAAAGCAGGCTGGCGAACCCGACGAGAGTTTTGTTTCCTTTCATATGACAGATTGCTTATTATACCAACGCTTAAATCATGAGGGTACCCTCAAGCGCTATAGGAGTTAAACTCCCCTTCTCCGGTCAACGGATCCTCCCCGGTAATGCGCCTGGTAAACGATAGCGCCGTTACACATAATGCGTTCTTCACCCGAGTAGGACTCGACAGTTCCATTCCAGTCGTTCCGGTATTCGTATTCCCCTTCCCGGAACTGGCGCGGTCCCCTGAAAGGCGCCTCTTCGGGCATCCGCTTCAGAGCGCCTCGCAATATGGGGTAGATGGCGTTGGGGTCAACCTCTTTTTCGACCGATCCGAAGTACACCATCATCCAGCAGGGTTTGTCCCGGAAAAAGACGATGATCCGTCCCCCGTACGGCTCGCCGCCGAAAAAATTGTCGTGTGACTTCCATTCTCCGGATTCATACGTGATGGTGGTTGAACCGTCCTTTTCCTTAACCCACTGTTTTTCAACGCCCGCAGCGTACCCGGCCCGGTTCGCGTCAAGGAGGAATTGAATCAAAGCGTTTGTATCTGTCATTAATATATAAATGTTGATAAACGAAAATTCTTTTCTATTTATCCTTTCAACCATCAGTTTACATCAAACGGCAAACGTTTTAATTCGATAAGTGGAGATTAAGGTGGTCCGGGTTTACAGACTTTGGATCATTCTTCCCAGGTTACCGATACTGTTCAGTATCGTTTTAGCGAGTGCGTTTGCATTGATGGGGACATGAAGTGCGTCAACAGCCAGGCCCAGACCTGCTCCCGCGGCACCCAACATAAATGAAGTATCTTGGAAGCGTTCATTACCTGTTAAAACACTGACGACGGTAGGAAGGTTGAAGCCGATAGCGCCGGCATACAGGAGAAGTTCGTTTGTTGGATTGATTCCAAGTTCGGGCAGTCCGGCAAGCGCAACACCGGCAACACCTAAGGCTGAAACGGTATCAAGAGCAATCATGCCCAAATTATGTTCGGAGGCTCCCCTGTACCATAGTTCTGAAACAGTTTGCAGGGCGAGACCGCCGGTTATGGGATTGCTCCGAAATATGGAAATTAGTTCCATTAGTTAAGTTTTTGAGAAATATTTATACATATCCAATATGTATATTATAGCACAAAGGGGATACATTTTCAATACTATAAGATAATTGCTGCTTGACTCTCCCGTTCACTCCCCAGGACCGCAAGGTATAATGGAGTCATATGGCAAAAGTCGCAAAGAGTTTTGATCTGATTTCGCAGGAAAAACGGCGGGCGGTTATTCAGGAAATCATCGGGTATTTTGCAAGCGAACGGGATGAGGAAATCGGGGTAGTTGCCGCTGAAAAGTTTTTGGATTTCATGCTGGAAACCCTTGCCCCATCCCTGTACAACAGAGGTGTCGAAGACGCATTGGATTTCATAAAGGAACGGATGGAGAACCTTGCCCCCGATATGGAGGCGCTTCTGAAGAAATAAACCGCCTGTTATTTCCCTCCCTGCTGCGCTTCCGCTTCGGCAGCCGCATCCATGAGCAGTTGTTCAAGGTCCCTTTTGGCAACCTTGGTTTCTCCCGACCATCCGCCTTGCGCAACCCTGCCGTTTCCCGGAGGGAATCCAACGGATTGGAGCAGGTCTTCCGCTGCCTGCGGGGGAAGGTCCTTGAGTTTCGCGGGTTGCTGCGGCGCCTTTACTATGTTTCGCAGTCTTTCGCCCGGAGGTGTTTTTGGCTGAACCGGGTTAACCGGTGTTTTTTCCGCCATATGTGTTTATTATAGTAATAATTAATAAAAGCATCAAACAAAGCCCAGGACTGTTCCGGATATTTCCTTTCCGCATGCGATAAGCGGATACTCCTTTTCGGGATCTGTCAAATCGAACCGGAGCCTGCTGCCGTCTAGGTTATACAGCTCTCCTCCGCTTTCCCGGACGATTAGTCCGGCCGCGGCGATATCCCAGATTTTGCTTTTGGCATACATGATCAACTGAACGGCATTATCGGCAAGCCTCATCAGATCCATCGATCCCGATCCCAGTATCCTTACCCCTTTGATATGGGGAAATATGCGGCTGACGAAATCCAGTTCCCGCTGTCTTTGTTCCGCATTCGTATGCAAATATGTTGCCAACAGGCATTCGCGAAGCGGACGGGCCGCCATGCTGAGTTTATATTTCCGGTCCTCTGCAGTCTTGCAGGCGCCTTCCCCCTTTTTGGTCAGGTAGCTTGTTCGGCTGAACGGATCATGCACCACGCCATAGGTGACCGCACCGTCGACAAAGCATCCGATGCAGATCGCGAAATTGCCGATTTTCGAAATGAAATTTGTGGTACCGTCGATCGGGTCGATGACGAACACGTATTTTCCGGTACTTGCAAGCTGTTCTTCACCGATGAATCCAATTTCGCTTTTCGGAATACCGGCCCGTTCCAGTTCCCGGCACAGGGTGTCAACGATGCTTTGCTGGCTTTCCGTATCCACGTTTGTTACGAGGTCCTGATGGGATATTTTTTCCGTAATTTCAAGCTTGTCCAGGGAATTGTAGTATGCCATTGCAAGGGAGCCGGCTTGTTTTGCAGCGTTCAGCATTGCGTCGAGGATCGGATCGCGCGCCGCGGGTTTCATGGTTTGATTATAGCAACCGGTCGGAATATTCTCTATCTGAGCCGGGGCGATATATGCCTGTGCAGGTTTGAAGTCCGCAGTATCAGTTTATGTTCGAAATCGCATGATCCTGCTTTTGCTTATTGCGGTTGTGTTTACGGTCTCGTTCCTGCTTTTTCAGATCACCGATGATATCCTATTGCTCAGACGGAGCTTGGCCGGCATCCTGATTATTGTGCTCAGCATATGGCAATTGCTTTGTATCCGTGCAAGATATCCGAGTACCGTTGAGAGGACGACTATGCAACTAAGGTGCGCGTCTGCAAATGTGTTGGTTTTCCTGACAGCCGGATAGATTACTGTTTCGGTATCGTCCACTCCTGCCAAGACGAACTGTACAGTTACCGCAACATGATTATTCCATGATAACGATGGAAGTTAACGGATACCTCGTTTGGACAGGAGAAAACGTGAAGTTTTTTTATTTGACTCCGTTTTGCACCGCATTTGCGATGAACCATGCAACGAACAAAGCAATATGGAGCGGCGCGGTCGCCAGTCCGGGGACATAAGATTTCTTCCACATATACCATACGACATGTTCTATGCCGTTTGCGAACATGAGAAGCGCAAACACAGCCATCAGCAGGTTTCCGTATGGCATGCTCGGTGTCAAAATTACCGCCGCCCAGAACAGATTATGGAGTATTTCAAAAGTAAGGAAGAATCGCCAGGACAGTTTCCGGTAGAACCATTTTTTATGGAAACCGCTTGAAAGTTCTTCGATCGAATGAAGAACCTGAACTGCGTACATAAGCTTTACCATAACTGAAAAGTCCATCATACGAAAAGTATATCAACCTCCGAGGTTGCAGGCATGTTTACCACTAATGATGGAATTTTTTCTCCCACAGCTTCCTGAAAAACGGGAGAGATAAAGTTGAAAGGTAAAAGCCGAGGGAAGGGATGATTGCGTTAAACCACGGGTCAGTCTTGAGGACGAATTTCATATAGAATGCGATCGCCGCATAAGTGAAGAAAATGAGAAGGAGTCTCCGCACCCATGAAGTTTCCCATGCCTTGTCCGTTTCGACCTTTTTGTTCCGTTTCTCGATTTCTTCAATCCTCTTTTCAAGAATGCTTAATTTGTCCATGGGAAAATTATACCAAGCTCACAGAGCGTTGAACAAATATCCGACAGTTATAGCGCCGGATAGCGTAATGGTTATGAAAGCCGCGAGAAGCTGCCATTTCATAACCTTCCTGAGAATCATGATTTCGGGTATGGATACGGTTACGATCGAAGTCATAAATGCCAATGCGGTGCCCAATGGCACTCCCTTTTTCACAAGCGCTTCCATGACCGGTACAACGCCTACTGAATTTGCGTAAAGAGGCGCTCCGAGGACCGCGGCAAGGGGAACCGCCCACCATGAACGTGTCGAGAGGTATCCTTCAACAAGGGTTGAGGGAATGAAGCCGTGGATGAGCGCGCCGATTCCGACGCCCGCCACTACGTACGGAAAGACGTTTCGGGTGATATTCATTCCGTCGTTCCAGAAATACTTCAGCAATTCTTTTACCGGAAGCGCTTTTCCTCCGTACCCGTGCAAAATCCGGCGTTTTGTTTTGGATGCGAGAAGGTCTGTTTTCACGTATTTTTCAAGTCCGGATTTCTGGATGATTAATCCCCCCAACATCGATATGGCAATACCGGCGGCGTTGTACAGAAGTGTTATCTTCATGCCGAACATTGCGGGAAACAGATAGAGCGACGATTCGTTCACGAGCGGAGAACTGATGAGGAACGCGAATGTCACGCCAAGCGGTATGCCGGCACCGATGAATCCGATGAATAACGGTATCGACGAACAGGAGCAAAACGGCGTGACGACGCCAAGCAAGGCCGCCAGAAGGTAGTCTAATCCGAACCACTTCCGTTTCGTCAGGATGTCCCTCGCTTTTTCCATGGGAAAATAAAATCGCACTGCCGCCATGACAAAGTTGATAAATACGAGCATAAGGCCTATCTTGATCGTGTCGTAGATGAAGAAATTCACCGAATCGCCAAGATATGAATGGGGGGGTATTTGAAGCAACCGGTATGTCACCGTATCTGCCGCAAGCTGAACGGGGCGAAAAATATCCATTACGTGCAGCACTCCTTTCCGCATCCGCATTTACCCGGTGTTTTGTTTTCCTGAATGACAGAGCAGATGGCGTTTTGGATTTTCTGGATATCGGGAGTATAGCCGGTCATGACAGGAACTCCATCAACCGCAAGGACAGGAGACTGCATGATGCCCATTTCGATAATCGCATTTGTTCCCTTTTCTCCGGTTATATATTCGACCTCCTCGTCCCTTCCCATTTCAAGAACTGCTTTCTGGGCAGTTTCATGCAGTTTTTTGCATGTGGCGCAACCGCTTCCGAGTACCTGGATTTTCATAAAGTTTATTTAATGAATAATTCCAATGCTTTTACGGCTTTTTCCCCTTTGGCGGTAAGGAGATAATCGCTGTATTTTCCGTTCCGTTTGCTGACGATTAAGCCTTCCTTGTTTAAACTGGCAAGATGGTGCGATATAAGGCTCTGGGACATTTTCGTATGTTCCACCAGGTCACAAACGCAATGGGGTTTGATGTGGAGGAGGAACAACAGTTCAAGCCGCGACTTGACAGATATGACTGTCAGTCCGCTGCTTAATTTGGCCAGTCCTTCCGCATTTATGGGCGAAGTGCTCCTCGAGGTCGTGCAGCCGCAGCGTTTTGATATGAACATATATTCATATGTTATGGGAAAGCGACGGCATTGTCAAGGGAATGGAGATTGGAATGTCCGGGCGGAGAAGGAGGGATTCGAACCCTCGATACCCTTGCGGGTAAACACGCTTTCCAGGCGTGCGCACTAGTCCACTATGCGACTCCTCCAGAATGACTACTTATTTTACCACGTTGCGCCTTTCTTAGAGTACAATACGATCAGTGCTAATGGCCCGTTTCAGGTTGTTGGTTTGAGTAATTATTTTTAACTTATGGAAATAAGGGATTCCGCAACTATCAAATTCCAGGCGGGCGACTTCTATATCCCCTCGCCTTTTCAGGAGCCTTTTTACCTGGAAACGTTTGCATGGCATTTTTCAAACCGGGCCAATATCCACATGCTCCACGTCTCCCAGGATGTACGTGAGATCGCGGTTGTGCCCCTGTACGAGGAGTCGGGATCCATGCATCTTCTGGGGATGGCGAAAGTTATGGGCAAGGAGGAAGTGACGGACTTCGGCAACATCCTGTATACCGGATCGGATGAGGAAACATACAGCCGCATCTGGACCAATATACTTGTCTACTTGAGGAGACGGGGGATGAAACAGCTGACGCTCGATTACGTGCGCGAAGACAGTCGGGCGTTTCGCTATTTTACGTTTGTTCGGGGCATTGAGCCGGTCGAGCAGGAAGTGTCGCCGTATATCACCCTTCCGTCGGGTTGGGGGGATTATCTGGAGAGCTTGGAACGGACCGACCGGAAGGAGCTGAAACGGAAACTGAACCGCCTAGATACTATTGAGAATACATTTGAGGTATACGATGCCGGAAATGAAAAAGCCCTGTCGGATTTTTTTGCCCTTCACCGGTTGTCGGATCTATCCAAGCACAAATTCATGAATGCGGCCATGGAGGCTTTTTTCCGCGATCTGGCGCACGGCGCTTATCTGCACCACGTTCCCCGCATCGCATCCCTAACTCTCAAAGGCAAAACAGCGGCTTCGGTGTTTTTCTTCGAAAGCGAAAATGCGGCATTTCTCTATAATTCAGGTTATGATCCGGAAGAAAAGTATTACAGCCCCGGACTCATGGTGCACGCGCTCCTCATCAAGCGCAACATCGAAAAAGGACTGAAGGTTCACGATTTCCTGCGCGGTCCCGAACGGTACAAATACGATCTGGGCGCACGGGACACGAAACTTTACCGAATAATCACTCCCATCACATAAAAGGAAACGGCAAACCCGTTAGAATGGATATATGTTTCCCTTATCGGATACCGCTGTGCGGCGGCGTTTTCCTTTCGTCAATTACCTCATTATCGGTTTGAACGTCTACATGTTTTACCTGCAGATGACCGCTCCGAGCTTTGAGGAATTCACGTTCGCATACGCTTTCGTGCCCGCCTATTTCCGGATCGGCGATCCGTCAACGTACTGGAACGTTTTGTATTCGATTTTCATGCACGGCGGATTCCTCCATATCATCGGCAATATGTGGACGCTTTTCATATTCGGGGACAATATCGAGGACCGCCTCGGGCATATCCCCTACGCCCTGTTTTATATTGCCGGCGGATTCATCGCGACGCTTGGCCAGTATCTTATCAGCCCTTCAAGCATCATCCCTATGATCGGCGCGTCCGGTGCGATCGCGGCCGTCATCGGCGCGTATTTCATCTGGTTCCGCCGCGACCGCGTACGCACCCTCGTGCCGACGCTTTTCGGTTTTTGGGATATCATTGAGATACCGGTGTGGTTTTTCATGGGATACTGGATCCTCATCCAGCTGTTGAGCGGATTCGGTTCGCTTGTCGCCTTCAACATCAATGAGGGTGGGGTCGCCTGGTTCGCGCACATCGGCGGGTTTGCCTTCGGATTCCTCTTCGCGAGCGTTCTTTAGCGGGAAGCCGTTTCCCCTGCCCCGGATGGTATAATTTACTGTAGTTTTTGCTTTAAAATGCCGGGGTGGCGAAATGGCATACGCGCAGGTTTTAGGAACCTGTGACCGTGAGGTCGTGGAGGTTCAAGTCCTCTCCCCGGCACCAGTCGTTTGAAAAACGCAGCCGCGTCGTTTAATATGGAGATATGGGCATAAAAGAGGCGGTATTGCGATTTCTCGAATACAGCGAATTGGACCGGAACTTGTCGCTTAAGACGGTGAAGATGTACGGATACTATCTGCAGTTTTTCCAGGGATGGCTTCTTGCCCAGACCAACCTCCAGGACTTTGAAGTCGAAAAAATCGACGACAACATGATCCGCAACTTCAGGCTGTACCTTTCGCATAACTACAAGAACCCGTTCAAGGGCAACCTCAAAAGGCAGACGCAAAATTATTTTCTCGTTGCCCTGAGGTCGTTTTTCCGGTATCTCGTGAAGCAGAAACTCAACGTATTGTCCCCCGACATGATAGAGCTGGGCAAACTGCGCGACCGTCAGCTGAAATTCTTGAACGAAGACGAGCTTGAACGGCTGTTCCGGTGTGTGGACACGACGACCGAATCCGGGGTGCGCGACCGCACTATCCTCGAGGTGCTTTTTTCGACCGGCCTTCGCGTATCCGAGCTTGCGGGGTTGGATCGGGAAAAAGTAAATCTGGAATCGGGCGAGTTTGGGGTGCTCGGAAAAGGCGGGAAAATGCGCGTCGTGTTTTTATCCGCCAACGCGAAGGATTGGCTGCAGAAATACCTGGCCCTGCGCAAGGACGCCTATTCCCCCCTGTTTATCCGTTATTCCGGGCCGAAGGAGGAGGAAGGCCTCACGAACCAGAGGCAACGATTGTCCGTCCGTTCGATCGAGCGGCTCGTCGACAAGTACCGGAAAAAGGCAGGAATCCTCCACAAGATCGGTCCCCATGCCCTGCGCCACAGTTTCGCCACCGACCTTCTGTCCCACGGCGCGGACCTGCGGTCCGTCCAGGAAATGCTGGGGCACAAGAACATCGCGACAACCCAGATCTATACGCACGTAACCAACGCACGCCTCAAGGAGGTGCATGAAAAATTCCACTCCGGCAACAAATGAAACGCTCCCCCGCTTTTTACGTCCTCTTTCTCATGGTTATTCTGTATATCGGGTATTTTTCCGTGTTCACCGTTTTGCGGATCAGGGCGCTATATGCGCATTACTACGACCTGGGCATCATGCACCAGGCCGTATATAACACGTATCAGGCGCTGCGGACATTTGACTGGAGCCGGGTGCTTGAGATATCAAATCCCCACGGCGCGGGCTTCGTGAAACGGATGGCGGTGCACAACGACATGCTCCTAGCGTTTCTTTCGCCCTTTTACTTTATCTATTCCGGCCCCCAGACGCTTGTCGTTTTGCAGACCGTAATATTGGGCTTGGGAGCGCTTGCGATATACGGCATCTGCCGGGAAGCGCTGGGCAAAACACGCTATACGGACGCCGCAGGTCTTGTATTCGCGTTCGCCTACCTCATGTACGTTCCCATGCAGCGGGCAAACATGTTCGATTTCCATGCGGTGGCGCTTGCGACTTCCCTGATTCTTTTCATGTTTTATTTCTGGCTTAAAAAGAAATATGTCCTGAGTTACGCCGTATTCGCCATCACCCTTCTCACCAAGGAAAACATCGGGTTAACCACGTTTCTTCTCGGGGCGGTCATGCTGGTTCCGTACCTGAAAAACATCTGGAAGATGAGAGGGAAAAAAGAAGTGCTTTTTCCCATTGCGGTCATGACACTGAGCGTCGTGTGGGTTGCATTGTCCATGTTCGTGATTATCCCCTTTTTCCGCGGCAGCCAGCATTTCGCCATTGCCCGGTATTCGGTTGTGAAGGATCCGGCGGGCATACCCGATTATATTTTCCACAAAGACACATATCCATATCTTTTGAACCTGTTCGGTCCCCTTTCCTTCCTGCCGCTGTTTTCTCCGCTTCACCTGTCCGCGTCTGTTTTTGAATTCGCGATTAACCTGCTATCGGATTCGTGGAACATGCGAAACATCATCCACCACTACACATCGGTCATCCAGCCGGTCCTTTTCATAGCGGCCGTATACGGGTTCCGCAACGTAACGCGTTTCCTGAAGCGGAAGGGCAGCGGAGTTGCGTTTGCGGTCCTTGCAGCGGTAGTCTGTTCGACGCTTGTCTTTTCGTACCTGAAGGGCCCGCTTCCGTTTGCGCTCGGTCGGGACGTGCATCCGTTTCTGTACCCGGCGGGCGGTTACAGGGAAGCCGCAGTGTGGGCCGATCGGCTGAAAAGCGAATCCATATCGGTTTGCTCGACCGGACATCTGGCTCCTTTATTTGCTTCGCGCAGGCATTATTACCATTTTGCGGTGGATTACGAAAAAGCGGATTATGTTGTACTGCAGAAAAACGAGATATATAATTATTTTGACAGGGAAGCGGATCTTCCGGCCCATTACGAACGCTTGAAGGCGGACAAAATGTATTCGCTCATTTATAAAAGCTCTCATATCGAGGTTTTCCGGAAACAGGGAGCGCCAACATATCCATAATATGCTTTCAATCATCATTCCGTTCCATAACGAGGAGGATAATCTTGCTCCTCTCCATGAAGAAATCGCCAAAGCGTTTGCCCAAACCGGAGAGGATTACGAAGTCATCCTGATTGATGACGGCTCAACCGACAAAAGCCTGAGTGTTGCGCATGGGTTGCGGGAGAAAGACAAAAAAGTTATCGTGGTCAAGCAGAGAAAAAAGTCCGGCAAGGGCGAGGCGATACGGTCGGGAGTGAAGCATGCAAAAGGCGACATGGTCGTTTTTATGGATGCGGACCTGCAGGACGACCCTGCTGACATCGGCAAGTTTCTCAAGAGGATCCACGAAGGATACGACCTCGTGAACGGTATCCGCACCCAACGGCAGGACAATATTATCGTGAAATTTTATTCGAAAACAGTAAACGTGTTCCTGAAACAAGTGCTCCACTCGCCGTTTACCGATATCAACTGCGGATTCAAACTGTTCAAAAAGGATATTCTTGACGAAATCGCCCTCTACGGCAACAATTTCCGGTTCCTTCCCCTGGCGGCTTTCTACAAGGGGTTCAAAGTGAGCGAGGTTCCCGTGCACAACCGGCAGCGGGTGCACGGCAAGTCCAAGTATGGTATCGGCAAGCTGTTTATTGGCGTTATCGATACGGTGACTGCCTATTTCTTGCACCAGTTCAGCGAGCAGCCGCTCCACTTTTTCGGTACCATCGGCGCGATCCTGTTTGTGCCGGGTTTTATCCTGACCGCGTATCTCGCGTACGAACGCATTTTCAACAATATTCTCCTGTACCGGAGGCCGGCGCTTCTTGCCGGAGTGCTTCTGATCATAGTCGGCTTGCAGATCGTGATGACCGGCATGATCGGCGAGCTTATCGTATATACGGACCGGCGCAAATCCAAATCCTGAATACTCTATGAATCCCGTACTGGCGCTTATCATAACCAACACCATCTGGGGCGCGGCGTCCCCGGTTTTCAAACTGGCGCTTGAGAACATCCCTCCCTTTACCCTCGCGTTCATCCGGTTTTATTTCGCCGGACTGCTTTTTGTATATTTTGCCCTCCTCCATTGGCAGAAGCTGACAAAAAAACAATTTTTTCTCATATGCGCGGGAGGGTTTTTTTCGATCACGGTGAACATCGGATTTTTCTTCCTCGGACTCGGCAAAACCGAAAGTATCAATGCCCCCATTATCGCATCGTCGCAGCCCATTTTCGTGTATCTGCTGTCCCTCATTTTCCTGAGGGAAAAGCCGCACAAGCGGGTGTTTTACGGCATACTCACTTCATTCATCGGTGTGCTGGTCATCATCCTCTATCCCCTGTTCCAGAACGGAGGTATATCGTCATCCATGAAAGAAGGCGAGCTTGTCGGTAACCTGTTTCTCGTGATTGCGACCTTCGGTATGGTGATCGAAACGCTCCTTTTCAAGAAAGTGCTCAAGACGGTCAATTACTACCAGGTGACTTTCATCAGTTTCCTTTTCGGCGCATTCACCTTTTTCCCCCTCATGCACCGCGAACTGCAGAGCTGGAGTTTTTCCATGATCGACTGGCGCGGCTGGCTGGGTATCGTGTTCGGGGTGGTGTTTTCATCCGCCATCGCCTATTTCCTGTATAACTACGGGTTGTCAAAAATGGACGGGCAGAAAGTCGGCATTTTCTCCTACATTGATCCGGTAGTTGCCGTTTTATTGGCGATCCCCCTGGTCGGCGAATACCCCACTCCTCATTTTTTCGTCGGAGCCATCCTGGTATTTGCCGGAATCCTCATTGCCGAAAAGCGCGTACACTGGCACCCCTTCCACCTCATGAAGGAATACCGGAAAAAGCTTAAAGTCCTGGAGGAAACCATCGCAACGCTCCCCCGCATGACGGACTCTGCATGAAGCCAGGCACGGTGCTATAATAGGAATATGCCACATAAAATACTGGTGACGGGCGCCGGCGGGTATATCGGATCGGTTGCCGCCTACCTGTTTCTTAACCAAGGATACGAAGTCATAGCTGTTGATAACTTCACGACGGGATACCGGCAGCCTTTGGAGTTTTTTCGGGAAAAGTTTGCTGACAGGTTCCGGTACTATGAGCTTGACCTCAAGACGAACGCCGCGGACGTATTCAAAAAGGAAGAAGGGATCGAGGCGGTCGTGCATTACGCAGCCTCCTGCCTGGTTGACGAATCCATGAAACACCCGGAGAAATATTTCGGCAACAATGTCGGCGGCACAAATGCCCTGCTTTCCGCGATGACCGACGCCGGAGTGAAAAAGCTTGTGTTTTCCTCAACCTGCGCGGTGTACGGTGAGGCGAAATACATGCCGATCGACGAAAAACATCCGCTTGCTCCTTCCCAACCCTACGGCGTGTCGAAGCAGATGGTTGAGGAAATGATCCTGTGGTACGGAAAGCTAAAGGGGCTTGAATATATGATACTTCGGTACTTCAACGTGTGCGGGGCATCGGATGACGGTATGGTCGGCGATTCAAAAAAGCCGTCCTCGCTTCTCATGCAGAATGCGGTCCGCGGCGCGCTCGGCATTGAGCCGTTCAAGCTGACCTGTCCGGAGGTCGATACGCCGGACAAGACGCCCATCCGTGACTACGTGAACGTGGTTGACCTGAATGAAGCGCATCTTGCCGCTCTTGTCCATTTGTTTGACGGGAAAGGGAGTGATATCATCAATCTCGGCACGGGGACCGGCAATTCTGTCATGGAAATTGTCGGCAAAGTGCAGGAAATAACGGGCGTGAAATTCGACATCGGAAAATCGGCGCCCCGCGAAGGGGATGACGCGAAAAAAATCGCCAATATAGCAAAAGCCAAACAGATATTGGGCTGGACCCCCAAACGGACGGTCGAAGACAGCGTGAAATCCCTCATTACCTGGTACAAAACCCATCCCCAGGGCTGGGAGCGCTAATATGAAATCCAGGAAACCCAAAAGCTATCACGGTATTTTATTTGCCGTCCTGTTTGCCGGCATCGCCGGCAGCCTTGCCCTCTATTACGGCGGTACGCGTTTCCTTTCGGCGTCCCGGTCAGGGGGCAACAAGGCGCAGGAGAATAAAGTTGAACCGTCCTACTACAAGGAGGAAGCCTTCACCAGACCGGAATTTTTGCCGACTCCCCCCGCCGCGACGTTAAGCGCACAGAAAATACCGATCATTATGTACCACTATGTCGAGTACGTGAAGGATACGCGCGATACCCTGCGCATACGGTTAAGCACGCCTCCCCACGTGTTTGAAGAAACGCTAGCCAGTCTCAAACGGGACGGATTTGAAACGTACTTCATGAAGGACGTGAATGACCTTATCGATTCCCGGATGTATCTTGCCAGGCGGGCGGTTGTCTTGACGTTCGATGACGGATACGCCGACTTTTATGATGTTGTGTACCCCCTGCTTCGCAAATACCATATGCGTGCGACCGTGTATGTCATCCATGACTTTATCGGGAAAAAGGATTTCCTCACGAATGAACAGATCAGGGAACTCATAAACAGCGGACTCGTTGAGATCGGATCCCATACTTTGTCCCATCCGTACCTCAAATCCGTAGATAACGAAACCGCCCGCCGGGAGATTTTTGACAGCAAATCGCTTCTTGAAAAGGAATTCGGCATCAGTATCGGATCGTTCGCGTATCCCTACGGCGCGATGAGCCCCGAATCGGTGTCATATGCGAGGGAGGCCGGGTACGGCAATGCGGTGTCGGTGATTTCTGGTTCCATCCAGTCCGCGGACAACCGGTACTTTCTTTCGCGAATCCGTCCGGAGATGTTTACTCCCTCTTCCGTAACTCAGGTGATTGAAGGATTACGGAAGTAGATGTTCAATAAGGATCTTCAAACCTATCCCGATAAGCACCAGTCCTCCCAATACCCCTTGTTTGCTGTTTTTGAACAGATGCCCGATCCGGTCTCCGATAAGATCTGCGGCAAGAGAGAGCGTGAGGGCGGTTGCGCCGATGATGAGCGAGTTTGCGATGACCGGCTGGTCGAGAAACGAAAAAGTCATGCCCACAATCACCGCATCGATGCTTGTCGCAAACGTAAGCATGGTCAGTGACTTGAAATTCACGACTTCCTCGATTTTCACGTCGCTCCCCGAATCGGTCAGGGCGGAATACACCATTTTTGCGCCCAGCGTAAAAAGGAGGATGAACGCGATCCAGTGGTCATAATTTGAAATGATTCCTTTCAGGCCATTGCCGAGTATCCATCCCGCCATCGGCATGACGGTATGCGCGATGCCGAACATGGCGGGCAGAACGTAATGGATGAGCGATTTCTTGCGGTGGTCGATCGTGTGGAGGCTCAAAAGCACCGCGACTGCGTCCATGGACAAACCGATACCCAGCAGTATTGTCGTAAGCATCCATTCACTATACCAGAATCTCCCCGTTCCATGCACGCGATTGTGTTATACTTAACTATTACTTATTCTGTAATATATATGAAAGCTCCGGATTTTTCCCTTGTTGACCAGAACGGCAAAACACACACCCTTTCCGGTTACAAAGGCACATGGGTTGTCCTGTATTTTTATCCGAAAGACGACACGCCCGGATGCACGAAAGAAGCGTGCGCATTCCGCGATATGGCGGACGAGTACCGGAAAAAGGGTATAACGGTTCTGGGGGTGTCAAAGGATTCAATGGCGTCCCACACGAAGTTTGCGCAGAAATACCGCCTCACCTTTCCCCTGTTAAGCGACGAAGGGAAGGAAGTCATCAAAGCCTACGGCGCGTGGGGCGTGAAGAAATTCATGGGAAGGCAGTTTGAAGGCACCTTGCGCAAGACGTTCGTCATCGATCCTGCGGGAAACATCGCGAAGGAGTACCCGAAAGTTGACGTCCTGCGTCATGCGGGCGAAATCATACGGGATATCGGTTCCCTGCCTCAGGCATAAATCAGCAGGTTTTCAGCATGAGAAGTCACGATACCGTTCTATGACACATCAAGCAGAGTATTTCCGGAAAAATCCCCTTATCTCCCTTTATATTCTGATACTGGCGGCAGTCACGATCGGAATAAGCGTGATGGCTGCGGTGAAAGCGGGTACCGGTGTGGTTTTGACCGAAAACAAAAACGTGCGGGAGTCGTCTGCAGGCATTTCCCCAACGCCGGCTGCAGTATTGCCGCCCGCGGGCGGCAATACGGGCGCAATTGCATTACCCGAAACCGGATCGGCTTCATCCAGCTCGCAGGCGCCGGCGGATCCGGCTGGAAGATGTATCGTGACCATATCGGGAAACAGGTATGACGTGACAAGCCTTCGCACATCGCATCCGGGCGGGGACGTGTTTGTCTGCGGTACGGACCAGACCGACTTGTACCGGAGCCAGCACGGCACGAACCTGAACAGGATGCAGCGTTATCTGGTGGACGGCCAAGGCAATACATCGGTTTCGTCCGCTTCCCCGCCCGCCGGAGGAAAGTTTTCCGGAGACGATGATGATGAGGACGACTGAATACCAGTACAATTAACTTATGCCGCGCAACCGGGGTGCCCTTATAATTATCGGATCCGTCACTATAACGGCCGCCCTCTGGCTTTTGTCAAAAAAAACGCCGGGGGTTATCCTGTCTTCTCCGCTTTATTCACTCAGCCAGATCTCCGCTTTGATCGGGTTGCTTTTGGTTATGGCCAACCTGGTCCTGTCCACGCGTCTGAAATGGGTGGAGGATCTGTGGGGCGGTCTCGACAAGGCATACGAATCCCACCATATCCTCGGTATGTCCGCATTCATTTTACTCGTGAATCATCCCCTGCTCATGGCGGTCCAGACACTTCCGAACGTAACCGCGGTCAAGCAATACCTGCTTCCCGGAGCGTTTTTGCCCTATAACGCAGGCATATTCGCTCTGTATCTCATGCTTGCCGCATTCGTATTCATGCTGGTGGTCAAACTTCCGTACCATCTCTGGAAACGCACGCACCAGATCCTCGGATTCGCGGCGCTTCTGGGGGGAACCCACGCGCTTCTTATCGCGTCCGACATCTCGGTGTTTATGCCCCTGCGGATCTGGATGGCTCTGTGGATCGGGTTGGGCACACTCTCGTTCGTCTACACGTTTTTTCTGTATAACACCGTTGGCGGGGTTTTTGCTTACGAAGTGGTGAAGACCGAGCGGAATCTTGACGTGATAACCGTAACCGCCAAACCGGTCCGGCGGAAGATGGAATACCGGCCCGGGCAGTTTGCCTATGTTGCCTTTGACAATCCCTCGGTAGGACGCGAACAGCATCCATTTACGATCGCAAGTTCGCCGCAGGAAGACACGCTTCGTTTTTCAATTAAGATGCTGGGCGACTACACGGTCAGGCTCTCCCGTTTGCGCGAAGGCGACCGGATGTTCCTCAAGGGGCCGCATGGATCATTCGGGAACCGTTTTATTGCGGGAAACCAGCCGCTTGTATGGGTTGCCGGCGGTATCGGTATCACTCCGTTTCTGAGTATGCTCAGGGGCGCCCATAACGGGATGCCGGTGCGTCTCTATTACTGTTACGGCACGAAGGAAGAGGGAATATTTTCTTCCGAACTGAAGCGCCTGGCCTCCCGCCATGCCAACGTGAAGATTGTTGACTGGGTGTCCCGGGATAAGGGACGGTTCAGCGTTTCGCGCATAAGCAATGATCTTGCGGATCTTCAGGGATATGCGGTACAGCTGTGCGGACCTCCTCCCATGATGGACAGCTTAAGAAAGCAGTTTGCGCAAATCGGCGTACCGGAAGAGAAAATTCTGTACGAAAATTTCGAACTCATATGAAACGCCTGCTTACCCAGATCGCACAAATCGCTCTTATCAATTTTGTACTCTTTCTTCTGCTCGTATACTATCTGGGTGCGGCGGAACGATCCCGAGTCGTGCCGCATGTTCCCTCCCCCGCCGGATCCCCTTCCGTCTCCGCAGTTGCTCCGACTTCCGTTCCGGACTATTGGGCCGTGTTGGGTAGACATAATACCCGCAACGATTGTTGGATCGCGGTCGAAGGACATATTTACGATATTACCCGGTATTTCGGTTCCCATCCGGGCGGCGATGGCAAGCTTGCCGCAGCCTGCGGCACTGACGCTACACTTGGCTTCCAAACCAAAGATCGGAACCCCTCCGTGGACCATTCAGGCTCCGCCCGCGCACTTCTGAAGGACTTTCTCATACAATAAACGCCCTTTTTGTCCTTGACAAATTATTACGGTTACCGTATTATTATATTTTCCCCCTATGAAGAACAAACAGCTTTTGACCATATTTCTCGTTGTGTTCGTAGATCTTCTCGGGTTCGGCATCATTTTACCGCTCCTTCCCTTCATCGCGGAGCGGTTCAATGCGAATCCCGCCCAGATCGGGTTCCTAAGCGCTACGTATTCCGTGTTCCAGCTGGCATCGGCCCCGATCCTCGGCAGACTGTCAGACCGGTACGGGAGAAAAAAACTTCTCATCATCAGCCAGCTCGGAAGTGCGGTCGGATATCTCCTGCTCGGGTCCGCCACCAGCCTGCCGCTTCTTTTCGTTTCGCGCATCATTGACGGCGTAACGGGCGGCAACATATCCATTGCGCAGGCGTATATAGCGGACGTGACCGATCAGAAGGACCGCGCGAAAGGCATGGGCATGCTCGGCGCGGCATTCGGCCTCGGTTTCATTTTCGGTCCGGCGATCGGCGGGTTCCTTGCCCGATTCGGCTACAGCTACCCGGCCTACTTCGCGATGGGGGTATCGCTCCTCACGGTACTGACGAACGTTCTCTTCCTCAGGGAATCGGTGGACGTGAAAAAGGCAACCCATACGAACAAAACGAAATTCAATTTTGCGGAGTTCAGGAAAATAATGACGGATGAAAAACTCGGTTATCTGATTGTCGTGTTTCTCCTCCTGAATGCAGCCTTTTCCGTATTCCAGTCGGTATTCGCCCTCTGGGCGCAGAAACGCTTCGGGTTCGGTCCTACGGAAAACGGATACGTGTTTGCCTATGTCGGAATTTTGTCGGTAATTTTCCAGCTCAAGCTGCTTCCGCCGCTAATAAAGCGGTTCAGGGAGAAAAACCTGCTGAAGTATTCGATGTTTTTCCTGTTTCTCGGCATGGTGCTTATTCCGTTCAGTCCGACACCCCTGTTTCTAATCGTGACGCAGCTTTTTCTGGTGGTCGGCAACAGTCTGGCGAATCCTTCCATCCAGGCCCTTGCCTCCGAAAACGTGGCGAAGGAGGAGTACGGCGGGACGCTTGGATTCCTCCAGTCAGCGGGCGGATTCGGCAGGATCATTGGCCCCATCGCGGGAGGAGAGATATTCTTCAGGTACGGCAAGGATATGCCGTTTTACGTGGCCGGTGTTATCCTTGTCGTTGTCACTGCTTATCTACAGGTTAAACTCAAGCGCGCCTGATTGTATAATCTTCCTATGTCACCGAAAACCGCAGCCATCATACTGGCAGGAGGCAAAGGAACCCGGACGCGTCTGACCGGCATGAATAAAGTCGCCCTTCCGTTCCGCGGGAAACCGCTCATCCGCTATGCGGCCGATCTTATGAAGGATATCGCGTCCCCTCTCGTAATAGTGGTCGGATCCTACGGCGAATCGGTCAGGGAAGTTCTTGCCGGATACGACGTGTGGTTCGTGAACCAGCCGCACCAGTACGGAACCGGGCATGCCGCCCGCTGCGGGCTTGAGGCATTGGAACCGGATCCTCCCGAGCATGTCCTGATCGGATATGGCGACCACATGATGCATTACCGCGGGGAAACAATCCGATCCCTATTGCGTGAGCATATGGACAAAAAGGAAGCGCTTACTATTGTGGTCTCGGAATCCGACCGGGTGAACGATTTGAAATACGGCCGCATTATCAGGAACGGCGACGGGTCAATACATGAGGTGATCGAACAGAAAGACGCTACTCCGGAGGTGCTCGCTGTCAGGGAATTCAACGCAGGCTTCTACTGCGTACGGTACGATTTCCTTACGCATGCCCTTCCCCTTATCACGCCATCACCCGTAACGGGCGAATACTACATAACCGATCTTGTCGCGATTGCCGTAAGGGAAAAGCGCAAAGTGCTCGGATTCCATATACCCTTTAAGGAAGTCGGCGTGGGCGTGAATACTCTGCATGATATGGAAATATCCGGTAAAATAGAGTGATATGGCCTACAAGACGGTCTCCATCGTAATCCCCGTATTTAACGAAGAAAAACTTATAGTCAGTTCCATTGAGAAAGTGCTTGCCTCGGACACCCTCGGGCTTGATAAGGAAATCGTTATAGTGGACGACGGGTCAAAGGACAAAACCGTCGAAAACCTGAAGAAATTCCTTAACCGCGCGAAAAAAAACAATGTCAAAACGCTGTTCAAAAAGAAAAACGAAGGGAAAGGCGCCGCGCTCAAGGATGCGTTCGCGATGACGGCGGGCGACGTGGTCATCGTACAGGACGCGGACCTTGAATACGATCCGTCGGACTACCCGTACCTTCTTTCCCCGTTCTTGGAAAAGGATGCCGATGTGGTATACGGGTCCCGCTTCATATCCGACCGTCCCCACCGGGTCCTCTACTACTGGCATTCGGTACTGAACAAATTCCTGACATTTCTCTCTAATATGTTCACGAACCTGAACCTTACCGACATGGAGACCGGGTTCAAGGTATTCAAGGGCGCGCTCATCCGCGATATCGCACCCCGTCTGGTCACGAAGCGGTTCGGATTTGAGCCGGAGATAACCGCGCGGATTTCCAAAATACGTGGAATCAAAATCTTCGAAGTCGGCGTATCCTATGCGGGACGCACTTACCAGGAAGGCAAGAAAATCGGATGGGTCGACGGTGTGAAAGCGCTTTGGGAAATAGTATATTTCAATCTCTTCGCGAAATGAAATTATTTCATTTACTGGTGGTCAAACGCATTCCGCTTCTTATATTCCTTCTTTTTTATCTCGCTTTTTCTTTAATAACGTATAAAGATTACGGATCAACAATTGACGAGGAACATGTATATCTGAGAGGCAAACTTTTTTATAACAGGATTAGAGGAAATGACCCTGTGCTCAAAAGAGACTTTTTGTTTCCAACCTCCAATAACAAATTGCCTTTCTACAATAGTTATTATGCTGCGTCACTGTATACATTCAATGATAATGAGAGTCTTGAAACTTATCATTTATTGAATCTATTGTTTGCTACTTTGATTTTTATCGCAGTATACGAGCTTCTGTTATACGAAACAAAAAGCAGGTGGTTTTCACTATTTGGCCCCATATTTTTATTTTTTACACCCAGGTTCCTTGGGGATATCCCATCGAATCCAAAAGATGTACCCTTCGCTGTAATGTATTTTATATCGTTTGCGCTTATTTATATTTGGGCGAATAAACATGAATCTAGTTTCGGAGAGAAGTTCAGGTTGCTAATATTCGGTCTATTTTTTGGATTAACCGCATCTTTAAGGGTGGTAGGTTACTCTATTTATGTAGTTTATTCTTGCTGGAGATTGATTAAATTGAAAAGCGTAAATAACGCAAGATCTAATTATATAGCCAAGATACTCGTAGATCTCATCATTATTGGTTCTATTGGATTTCTAGTACATATTGTTACCCAACCGTATGTGGGTGCCGATCCATTCAATAATTTCATGACGTTGATGAAGGAATCAAAAGTATTTCCTTGGGAAGGCTCTGTTTTAATATTCGGACGTGAATACACGTTTAGAGATATTCCCGGATCGTATATACCAATTTGGCTTGCTATATCAACCCCGTTATATCTTCTTACATTAGGATTGTTTTCCACGCTGTTTATATTAAGGAATAAGTTATTAGCGTTTTCTACCTTCGTATTCATTGTTAACCTTATGCTATTTATTGTATTGAAACCTGTCGTATACGACGGTATTCGACATGCTCTATTTTTATTGCCACAATTGGTGGTTATGTCCGTTTTATCACTCAACGAGTTGTTGAGGCGGTATAAACCAGCGCGAGCAATTTTATTTGTATTTATTCTGATTAATCTTTTATTGGTCATTTCTTCTTATAACACAACCCACCCTTATGAGTTTCTGTATTTTAATGAAATAGTAGGAGGGCTAAAGGGAGCTCAAACCCAATTTGAAACTGATTATTGGGGGCTTACTGCGAAAGAGACTGCAGAATGGTTCGGTAAGTACACAAAAAAACACGACTTAAATGGAAAGGTTGTCGGGGTATACGGTAACACATTCGTAATGAATCACTATTTAAACAAATTGAACATCCCTTTGCGAGTAGAAAGCTTCTATCCGGAAAAAATATCAAATTATGACTTTGTGACATGCTGGACGAGATGGCATGGATGCAGTCAAGTTGATGGAATAAAAATAGGAGTTATCGAAAGAGATGGGGTAACGTTGAATTCCATATATAAAACTAAATGAAAAAATCTACCGTACTTAGTCTTGCGGGTATTTTACTGATAAGTATATCGGCATTCTTCTTTTACTTGTGTTATGTGAATTTGTCCACAGACACAATCATCTTATTTATTTCTCAAAAAATTTATCTTGGCAAATGGCTTTTGACAGGGGTAGTCCCATTATATAATCCCTATTTGTACGCCGGTATCCCGTTCCTGTTTGATCCGGGCATGGGGCACCTTCATCCGTTCAACCTGTTTTTCTTGTTTCCTTATCCTGTTTCATTTGCGTTATGGAGTGGAACAACGACTTTTCTTTTTCTGTTCGGATTTTTTTTATTGTTTAGGACCTTTTCGAGGAATGATCTTGTCGCTTTCATGATAACGCTTGTTCTTTTCTTTTCGGGAAGCGGTTTCTGGCGGACCAACAACCCCGCAATATCGCTGGTAATCGCGCATTACGGTTTGTTCGCGTTTGGAATGCTGACATTAAAAGACCGGCAGATAAGTCCTGTCATGCTCGTCACCGGATTCTTCATGACAATCTCCGGACATATCCAATTCGTTTTTTATGGATACATAATCGCATTTCTCATAGGATGGTTATTTTTCCGTATTTCGTTCAAACGATTGATAGTTAACTTTTTCCTGCTTGCGCTGATTACGAGCTGGTTTTACCTGATGTCCCTTCCGATCGTATTGTCCTCAACACGCCTGACAACCCACAAGAACTACACTGCGATGGGTCCGCTTCATCCCTTCCAGCTTTTGCAGCTTGTGTTTCCTCTCTTTTTCGGGTTTGTCCTGAACGGATCAAAATGGAATGTTGGTCCGATTTTCGTCATACTTATTTCATCCCTGTTTGTTCCGGCGCTTATATACTTGCTTATAATAAGGAAAGCGGGGTTTGCGCTGCTGGCTGTTTTTGCAGTATTTATGGCAGCAACGCTTGGCCTTATAAATTTCCCGTTCTTCAGGGGTGCAGCGCAGAGCTTTATCGTCATCCATATTCTCGGTCTCATTCTTATCGCGCAAAATACAGATTTGCTTGTCAAAGCGTTCACGAGGCTGGATAAACGCTTGTTATTCGCAGGCGTAATATTGAGCGTAGTTTCTTTTATCTTTTTTGCGACTCCAATATTCTCGATTTTTTTCGGTTTTCTCTATCGTTTGGTTAAAAAGCAGCCTTCCCTTTTTTATGATCCACCGACGGTCGGGGCCATCGGATGGATAATCGGATTGAATTTCCTGTCTTTCATTCTGTTGTTTGCAGTCGCATTAATAGCTACAAATCGAAAAAAGATAGCTTTGTTCCTTCTTTTAGCGTTCATCATTGTGGAAGGTATTTTCGTCAATTATTACCATAATTATTTTATTCCATCGCGGGTTTTGACTCATGCGAAGCCTCTCCCCGCGAATATCGATAGACGTTTGTATCGCGTTCAAACCGGTGCGGACGTCATTCCCTATTTTGGATTTCACAATTATATGTCCGAAGTGCTGTTCCGCCCTCCTTTTTCCAAAGAGCCCACGATGTTTACTAACGAAGAACAGAAATCTTTCAGTTGGCTGAGCACTATTTTCTCCTTTTACCCTTCAAGCTGGGGCATGACGGCTGACATAAACGCAATTCAAGGCTACAATACTTTCGTTACACGGAGGATCGCAGAATACTTCAAAGAACCATCTTCCGATTACCGAACCGTCTATAACTACATAATTCAGCGCAATTCCTTGTTTGGCGAGAGTGAGATAGGTTTAGATATCAACGGAATTGAGACATCGCGGATAACTTTAAACGATGACAGATGGGAACACCTGGGAGTTAGATATTTTCTGACAGAAAGACCTCTACAAAAATATGCCCTTTTAACGGAGAATAACGGCATATATGTCTACGAAAACAAAACAGCCCCGGCGATATACTCATTGGTAGACGATAAAACCGTCGTACCGTTTAAACCATCCTATCTCGATCCGAACCGGGTCGAATTCAACCTCTCTCAGAATGACGTCGGTAAGAGTATAAGGATTATCATAAACCCGGAAGGTTTCAAGGCATCCATAAACGGAAAGGATATTAATATAAAAACAGAAGATTTTGTCGTACTTGTCCCCATCACATCGTCGGGAACGCTTACCGTACAATACGACCCCCTTCTCCACCTCAGGCAATCACTTAAGCTGCTCTAAGGCTCCGTTCTTGCGAAATACGGAGTTATTTGCTATACTATAAGTCATACACACTCAATATGTATATAAATATATCTAAATGTGTCAAATATTTTCTTTCCGAGGCTCCATATTGCACAATTGCTACGGTGGTTTATAACGGTTTTAATCCTAATCGGGTTTAACTTCAGGGACATAACGGCTCGTAGCCTTTTTGTCTGTGGGGTCAAACCCGCAGTTCTCCGTCGAACGGTACGGATTTTGCAACCGTACTTAAGTAGACGCGGAATCACGTAACGGGATTCCGGTGTCCGGATGCACGGATATCAGTGGAGTCGGTTACCGCACATTAACAACCCGGAATTACTTCACTTCTTTTCGAATGATTGCCGCATATCCTAATAACGCTGGTTTTGCGTTGTGGGGAGAAAAAATTCTCTCCAGACCGCAAAACCATCAACAGGAGGTGATGGCAAAAAAGGGAGTTCTCAGCCCCTTAGATAAAACAAACCCAAATATCTGAATTCTATCCCGCAGCATTGGGCTGCTAGAAGAACTGAGACAAGTGTCTGAAAGGAGAACGACAATGAAAGGCAAGTTTCTATTGGGACTCGGAATTTTCG
This sequence comes from uncultured Gammaproteobacteria bacterium, assembly GCA_964629635.1. Lineage (GTDB taxonomy): Bacteria > Patescibacteriota > Microgenomatia > UBA1406 > GWC2-37-13 > YC2-FULL-38-9. Next base: position 513,194 of record CAZVQS010000002.1, on the reverse strand, counting down.
GGTTCCTGGTAGCCGTATTTGCGGTTGGCTACTATCTCTGGACGCATAGGGACAGTGTTGAACCCCTAGTCCAGCAGGTTGAACCCGCTGAGCCACCCCACTGGAATGCGCAGTTCGAAGAGCACTGCGTACCGATCCAAGGGGTGCAGCAGTGCACGTTCGCTGAACCCGAACCGTTCCAAGGACAGACGTTCCACCTGGTGCTGCCCGGCGGACAGCCTGTACCTGCTGCGGTTCAGACGGTAAGTGACGCTACTCAAACGCCTTTTCAGCCTGTGCCGGGCGAAGCTGTTACGCCTACGGTGGCGCTGATGGCGGACATGACCTACTGGACAACGGTCAATCCCTCGGGGTGCACGTGCAGGAATCGCAATGAGTTTGGCGATCCGACCACGGACCTGCAGTGCACTGACGGCACGGCGATCGCGGCAGGTACCAGTATGTCGGTGTACTGCACATCGCCCGAGGTTCAATTCTACTTCAAGCAGATCCGCTAGAAAGGAGGTTAAGTAATCACCCGGGCTTGACGAGGGTGTGAGATGTGAACGGCATGAGGTTGAGGCCGGCTCTGCCGACCTCTTTGGCATTTTCCGCCAAACCTTATTCCCAAACATTCCACACCCCCGTCTTCCCTCATTTCCGTAATGGATATTGCGGACAGGAGAGAGGACAGTCATTGGAGCGCGTAGTTTTGTCTGCACCCTTCGCAGATCTCAGGCGAATTTTCCGCCAGTATCCGTGCATTTGTCCGCGCTTCGTCAGCATTGGTCCCTATTCCGGTGACGGTTCTTTTGATAATGGGCTGGTACTGGCGCATGATGCAGTTGTTTTCCGGATGTCTCCATACGAATTCGACGGGTGCCTGTATTGTGCGTTCTCCGCGTTCTGGCATACGTTATTGTCCATTGACCGTCAGTGAGGCGGTATGGGAATCGCATGAAAGAACGGTAAGGGTTTTATTTCACCGGAAGCGAGAACACGCTTCCATTAAGCAATCGGCGGGTATAGAATACTTGTATCACAAGGATGTTACAAGGCAAGTATTCCATAAACTACCGTATCGTTTTATTGTTGCTCATCCTGTTTGTCGGGATACTTGTAAGAGTGTGGAATCTCGGCATTAATCCTCCCGGACTGAACCAGGACGAAGCAGCCGCGGGATACGACGCATGGGCACTTCTCAATTACGGAATTGACCGCAACGGCATGAATAATCCCATGTATCTGGTGTCGTGGGGGGTGGGCCAAAGCGTATTGTATTCCGTACTGTCAATGCCTTTCATTTTTCTTTTCGGTTTGACGCCTTTGGCCATACGGCTGCCGAATGCACTGCTGAGCTGTATTACCCTGCTGCTGTTTTATCTTGTTGTCAGGAAAACAGTGCACCCCCGGGCTGGGCTGGTCGGCTTGTTTCTGCTTGCCGTTAACCCGTGGCACATCATGGGCGCACGATGGGGTTTCGAAGCGAACCTGTTCCCCCTCGTTTTTATGGCGGGCTTCACGCTTCTCGTGTATTCAAAAAACAGGCCGGTTTTCATGTATGCCGCTTATTCCTGTTTTGCGCTGGCCTTGTATTCTTATTCCCCCGCGTTTTTCTTCATACCCTTGTTCGTGTTCTGGACTTCTATTTGGATATGGCGGGCCCGGTTTGCGGGGAAGAAAGCCATCGGGACAAGCCTTGTACTTTTCTTTGTCCTGTTTTTCCCCTACCTGCTGTTCCTTGCGGTAAACGTTTTGGGACTGGACACGATACGGATGGGGTTCCTGACGGTGCCGCGTCTGGTGAACGGAGCCCGTTTTTCTGAGCTTTTCCTGCCCCTGCAGCCCGGTGCATTAGTCCTGATACTGAATAACGCATATCATGTATTCCAGTTTTTCTTCATACAGGGAACCGATGGTCTGGTTTGGAACAGCATTGCGCCTTACGGCTACGGATACATGTTCGCGGCACCCCTCCTTATGTACGGTTTCTTTTTGGGGATGAAAAATAACGTCAGGCTGGGATGGTGGTTCGTATGGGTTACGGTATCGCTCTTGCTCTGTTTTCTGACGCTCTTCAATATGAACAGGGCGGGTATCGTATTTCTGCCCGTTGTTTTCATGACGACGCTTGCCTGCTATTCCCTCCTCAAAAAGGTCCGGCTGTTTTTCCTGGCGGTGGTCGTTTTCTATCTGTACTCGTTTTTCAGTTTTTCGCGGTTTTATTTCAGGGAATACCCCGAGTTTATCGGGCCGTCTTTCGCGTATTCGCTGGGCGAGGCGATCCAGAAAGCGTCATCACTGTCTAAAAACGGTCCCGTCACCGTAACGGACAAAGCGAACATGGCTTATATTTACGTTTTGTTTTACGACAAGGTGCCTCCGGACTTGTTCCTGAAAACCGTGCGTTTTGCCGATCCTAAGGTGCAGTTCCGCGGCGCATTGTCGTTCGGCAGATACCGGATGGGTATAGATAAGAATAAGCTTGTCCGGGATAGGATTTATGTATTCAAAAACAGCGATGAGGAATATTTCGAGCAGGGATTCGTGCTGTATCGGTACAAGAATTATTCGGTCGCAAAACCGCGATAATCCAATTGAAGGCAATGGGTAAGGCTTCTTTATTCCGGTGCTCTTTTATGAGGATGCTTCCAGTTTCAGGAGTTTTCGGGCTTTGGCCAGTGCGGAACGCACTTTCTCCTCCTGGTCAAAAAACAGGGGAAACATAGCGTTATGCAGTCCGCCGTCCTGTGTAGGTTCCTTGTGGGTCATCATTGCCTGCACGAACTCGCTATCGCTTCCCAGTTTTTTGAAGCCTCCCCTGACCGTAATCAGGTAAAGCTGCAGACGGTCGTTTACGAATTTCACCATCCAGTCACCCGCGTTGACATAGTGCTCGGCGGGTATGTGCCCTTCAGACAGAAGATAAATGAGGGCTTCCCCCAACGCAAGATCCTCTATCTGGTCGAAAATGATCTTTGCTTCCGGCATCTGTTTCATGCGCGGGATTGCGTTTTGATATCCGTATTTGCGTGCTGCATCCCGTATTTTCTCATGGAGTTTCCGTGCGTTTTTTATGGTCCGGTTGCTCGCGTCGGTTGTTGCAGTGTCATGGGTAAGTGAGTGGCGGAAATACAGGAACCGTACGCCGTCCGCCCCGCTTCCTTCGATGTGAGCCTTGAGTTCTCCGTAATCCTCGATAAACGGCATGGTAAACCAGGAGTAGCGGCCGTTCCCGGCAGTAACCGGTTCGCCCAGATCCATCGGTTTAAGGAAACGGTATTTTTTCTTTAATGACTCCGGAAGTATGCGCTCCGCCCTGTCGCTCAGGTAAGAAAGGTCGTGGAAATCGCGTGTTGCTTCGTCTCCGGAGCGGGAGTCGATAGGATTACTGCCTACATGTATGGCAAAGGGACGCGTTCCCGCCTCGGCTCTCATCTGTCCCAGCAGAATATACGCTTTTTGTCCCATCTGGATATGCATCGCATCAAATCCGAGGACAATGGGATCGTCGGGAAACAGGCGGTGTTTAGTCTGTTCCATGATGTCGCTTTGGGATAGCATCTGACCGGCAGCCTGCGGGACAAGGTGAACGGGAAGGTAATCCGCTTCTTCTTTTACGACATTGGGGACCTGGTTTTCATAAGCCTTTCCGATTATCTCGTGGGTATACCAGTTGAATTCAACGGGCCTTCCGCCATAGTTGATCGTACGGGAGTGCGCCAATTCAGACCTGTGGAATAATCCCTCCGGTTTGCCCATAAGAGTAGTAGTATACTATACTATAGGTTATAAGTAAATACCATTGTCCCGTGGTGATGCGCCCGTCTGGCTTTACGGCGGCCGTTTGTTTCAAAAAATGCGGGGCATGGGCAGAAAGAATTATGTATAATAATACGTACGTTTTCATGCGGTGGTAGTTCAACGGTAGAATGTCTCCCTTCCAAGGAGAAGGTTGCCGGTTCAAATCCGGTCCACCGCTCACGGCATCCCATCCTTTCAACAAACGTAAACGGCAAATATATAGATGCAAAAACAAGACTTTATCCGCGAATTTGACCGCCAGAGGGATAATTATCTCTCAAAAGGATATCCAAAGCTCGCCCGAATGACCGATTCCGCATTCATGGATATCACCGCTCCCCTCAGGGAAAATTTGATAGAGGCGTCCTATGGCGTTGATATCCAGAACGGCACGCTTCCGTTCGTCCTCGTCTTCAACAGCCCGGCAATCAGTGCGGAAACGGAGATGGCGCTTATCGAAAAGGACGGGAAAAAGGGTGTAACGGCGCTCCGGCCGCTTATGTCAGACAGCTTCAGGACCATCGATAGCGTTAGGCTGCCGGACAGTGCTGTCTACCTGCTGGTTGATATTGACCGGGGCAAGGAAAACATCAATCTGCCGCCGCGGGACGCGCTGAAACAGATCGAATCAGCCGGACGCAGTCCGCTTACCGTTCGCGAAGGCATTGCCCTTCTTTTACACTATCCCGAATTTCTTATGAAGAATAACTGCTTCTCTCTTCCCGCGTCACGGACCGGCACCGACCAGCGGGTTCCGGCCATCTGGATCAACGCGAAAAAGGAGCCGAATCTCGGCTGGTGCTGGGACGGCAATCCGCACACGTGGCTCGGTTGCGCTTCCTGTGCGCGGAGAGTCGGGTAACAGGAAATTAAATTTTCTTACCGCGCCTCCCCTATGCGTTCCGCTTTTTCCCGGAGTTCCTTAAGGGGAAGGGGCTGGGTGTTTACCTTTTCTTTCAATATCACCATCATGCCGAGGATGATCCGCATGGCTTTCAGCGCTTCAGCCTTTTTCAGGTAGGTAATTTTGGTAGGGACTTTTGAAAAAAAACGGTCAGCAATGATCATGGTAGCGAAAAAGATGCTGTCATCCACAACCACATTGAAAATGTCCTGATACATGACGCTGTGCGTTTCCTTGGATTTGAAAAACATGTGGGATATAATCGTCACTTTTGTTTCGTCGATTACGATTTCGTCTGGGAAAAAATTGAACGGGAAAACCGCCCTCAGTTCGTACAGGATACGCGAAGAACTGTCCGCGATGCGGTCAAGCTTTTTCGATACTTTTTCCGCGGCGGTTTGCTGGTCCTGTTTGCCGTCAGGGGGAACCTGAGCGGTACCCGTATCGGCGCTGTCCTGCGAGAATATGACGGAACTTTGTTTGATCATACAATTGATGGCAACGGCAACGCCCGGTGTACCCACGGACGGTTCCGGCTAAAGGATATTTCTCATGCTGAAAGTCTCCGCCATCAGCTCGGGATGGAGGTTCTTGATGTGGCCGTCGTCGATCGTGTCCATCAGGTACTGGTTCTCGTAACCCGGGTTTTTTACGAGCAAAAGGTAACTCATGTATTTCTCCTTCATGTATGGATCATCCCCCACCATATAGTCGACCACATGGAGGATATTGTTCTGCACTTTGGACGCGATGATAACTCTCGTATGCATGCATGCCTCGCACCAGAATGACGTCGTAAAAGTATTGATTATCTGGGCTTGTTCGCCCTGGTACTGGGTGGTATTCATGGTCATAAAATAGTCTTGAAACATCACACGACCCTAAGCAAACGGTATTAATTACATAAGGAAAAATCCGGGCTTGCCCTGTATAATGGAATATCCGAATCCGTATGAAAAAAGCACTGATAGTCGCAGGTATTTTTTTCCTTGTCATAATAGCCTACTTCGTCAAATCCGGCCTCGATTTCTACCGGGGTATCTACAAAAAGCAACCGGGCGCCGGCAAGATGACGATCCTGCCCGAAAAGAAAACCGTATTCAACATCCTGGTGCTCGGTTACGGCGGGCCCGGACACGACGGACCGTACCTTACGGACAGTATCATGATCGTCCAGATGGATACCGAAAAAAACAAACTCTCGCTCGTTTCGCTGCCGCGCGACCTGTGGGTAAAACTGCCCACCAAATCTAAGGAGGATTTCCACCTGAAGGTCAATTCACTCTATCAGCTCGGGCTTTTTCCCACGGAATTCCCGGATGTCGATACGAAAACGTATCCGGACATATCGCTTGCGAAAAAAGGCATCCAGGACATTACGGGGCTTACGATCGACAATTACGTGACGGTTGACTTTGACGGGTTCATAAAGGGCATCGACATCCTGGGAGGCGTTGATGTGGACGTCCAGCATACGTTTGACGATTACGAATATCCGATCGACGGCAAGGAGAACGAGTTGTGCGGCAAGGAAGAGGATTTCGAGAAGGTGAAGAAATTCATGGAGCCCGGGTATGACGAAGAGGAGAAAAAGAAGCTGTTTGAGGAAAAGCCTGAACTGAAGAAATTCTTCGAAGACATAACGGACAATCCGAAAGACGCATTTCCCTGCCGCTATGAGCATCTCCATTTCGACAAGGGGATGACGCACATGGACGGCAAGACCGCGCTTAAATACGTGCGTTCCCGCCACTCGCTCCAGGACGGTACGGATTTCGGCCGCGCGGCGCGCCAGCAGCAGTTTGTCACGGCAGTGAAAGACAAAGTCATATCGCTCGGTATCGTAACGAAAGTCGTGCCGCTTCTTGACGAGTTGAAAAACCATATTAAAACCGACGTCACGGTTGACGACATGAAGACATTCATGAGTGAAGCGAAAGACGCAGGCTCCTACCGCATCGTCAACGTACGCATGAGCAACCAGGACGTCCTCAAGGAATCGTATTCGGATTACGGCGGCTACATCCTGATCCCCCGTCTCGGGCAGGACAAATGGAGCGAAATCCACACGGTCATCAGAAACGGCATAAACGAAGTCAAGCCGACCTCCACTCCTGTTCCCACCAGAAAGGTTACCCCTACGCCGAAAGTGGTAAAAAAGTGAAGATAGTACTATAAATAGAGTATGAGGAAGAAATTCATGCTTCTTTTCGGCGCCGCGATTGTGCTCCGGCTCATTTCCTTGAACCAGCCGCTGTGGCTGGACGAGGCGGTGACCGCCAAGGTCGTACGCACCCTTCCCCTCATGGATATCGTAACCCGCTTCTCCCCGGCGGATTTCCATCCGCCCCTCTACTACATTTTCATGAAAATGTGGTCTGTGCTTTTCGGGACAGGCGAAATCGCCCTGCGCATGCCGTCAGTCGTGTTTTCGGTGCTTGCGGGACACGCGGTGTTCCTTATCGGCACGCGCATGAAAAACATACGGTTCGGTTTGTGGGCCGCCGCGCTCTATCTGTTTAATCCCCTTGCCGTGTATTACTCGCAGGAGGCGCGCATGTACAGCCTCGTTACCTTCCTTTTCGCATTCATCCTGTTTTTTGCGTTCGAGCTGATCGCGCACCATGAAGAACGCAAGGAAAACAGCTTCGTGAGGTTCTTTCGCAAGGTTTTTCACAAGGAGCAGACGTTCTACCGTTTGAATGAGCCGACCCTTCTTGTTCTCCTTAACGTGTTTGTCGTTTTGGCTATGTGGACGTTCTACGGCAGCGTGTTTTTCGTCGCGGCAATCCTGATTCTCTTTATTCTGCGCAAGAAGCACCGGTATTTTTTCCTGACCGCAGGCGTTCTTGCGGTTTGCCTGATTCTTGAATACCCGCTCCTTTCTACGCAGCTTGAAAACGCCCGGGAATCCCTTGCGGCAGTCGCCAACTGGACCTCGGTTTTGGGTACGGTAAGCCTGAAGAATCTTGCGCTCATACCCATCAAGTTTTCGGTGGGCAGGATCAGTTTTTACCCGAAGATCGTTTATTACCTCGTTGCAGGATTCTGGACGCTTTTCATGTTCCTCTTTGCGCTTCTGGGCGCATTAAGGCAGAGGCTTCTTTCAGTCGTATTCCTGGTTCCGCTTGCGCTCGGGTTCCTGTTTTCCTTCATTTCGCCCATGCTCCAGTATTTCAGGTTCCTGTACCTTCTGGTGCCGTTCAGTCTGCTGGTAGCGGAAGGAGTTGAAGAATACCTGGGCGTGAAAAAGAAAAAAGGATTTTTCCATTTCCTGCATATGCTCCGGAAGCAGGAACAGAAAAAACTCATCCATGTGATCCGCGAGAATGCGGTGTTCGAGATTCTCCTGGGAGGGCTCCTTTTCTGTTCGCTTTCCTACCTGCTTATCCCTCAGTTCCATAGGGAAGACTGGCGCAGCCTCGCCAAGTCGCTTCCTTCGGACAAGCCGGTATATATGATCATTTCCTCATCCGATCCGCTTCTCTACTACCGCGACGTGCCGATTCGCGATTTGCGCAAAATCCCGGAAGAATTGTTTTTTGAACAGGACATCGTCGTTATCCCCTATACCGCGCAGGTCCATGGCCTGGATTACGAGTCTGCCCTTCACGGGAAAGGCTGCTACATGCGGGAAAAGAAAGTGTTCAGGGAAGTGTTTTTCGAACGGTGGTCCTGCGGCTTCAGAAGCTGATCTTACTCCATACGCTCATACTCCCGGAACGACAGGAAGGCAAGGAATATGCCGGACAACAGGAACGCTGCCGCTATCGAATAGATCGCGGCCCGTATGCCGTAGGCCGGGATGAACAGGTAGCACCCGCCGGTTATCACGATAAACAAAACCACATTGCTCATGAGGATGTAATGCGGCTTTTTTACCGTGTACAGGAGAAAGAGGTGTGCGAAGCTGATGACCGGGTACACGATAAAGGGTACCGCAAGGCTGCGGGTAATGGTTGCGGTATCTATGAATTTGTCGGTGAACACGAGGAAAAATACCCAGTTGGGCGTGAAAGCCAAAACGATAAACAAGGCCGTGGGGATAAGCATGTAAAGGAGCCCGGATTTTATGTGGGGGAAAAAGTCCCTTTTGTTGGTGATTTTCGAGAACTGGGGCGATATGACCTGGGTGATGCTGATGACGGTCGCGATGATTGTCAGTATGATCTTCTGCGCGAGGCCGTAATACCCCACTTCGTCCTTGGGGCGGAAATAGGATAAAAGAAAGAGGTCCATGCGCAGACCCAGGTTGAAAAACTGGGACGCGATGAAGTATGTGAGCGTGTACTTGAACCGGAAGTCTTCCCGGGTAATGGGAGCCCTCATCACGGCGCTGATGTGGTTTTTCTTGTTCATGAACACAAGCACGAAATATACGGCCGGCCCGATGACGCCGTAGGTGAAAATGACTGCGCCCACGCTTGCCGTATGGGTTACGGCCATGGCGATGATGACAACGGTTTTCACGACGTTGGCGATGTTGTTGTATATATTGTTCTGGAGCACGCGCTTTGCCGCATACAGGCAGTTGCCGAGGAAATTCTGCCATATGAAAAAGAGCACGGATACCGCCGTTATGTAGAGCTCCGACAGGGGCGCGCCGGTTTTGAAGAACGCCCGGTCAAGCTGGGGAAACGTGATGAAAAGGGCCAGCACCACGCCCGATGAAAAAAGCGTCTGGTAGAAAAAGGTGCTTTTGATGAACCGGTAGAGCGTGGGTTCCCGGGTTTCGATAAGGGGCGGCAGGTACGAATAGATGGTCGCGGTGGTGCCGAAGTCAAGCACGTTTGCCAGCACGTAGGCAATGCCAAAGAGCACGCTCATCACGCCGTACTGGGTCGGATCAAGCACTCGGACCAGCAGAAACACGAAAAACGCGGAAAAAAACACGTTGAGGTAATTGCCGAGGGTGTTGATGATGATGTCGCGCGAGGTAGGTCTTGAAATGAACGTCCGTAACTTCTTGATCATCCTTAATTCTAGCAAATGGCCGAATAACTTCTCAAGGGCACAGTTATGGTATATAATAATTGAATTGTAAATTTACTATCGTTCTTATGGCAAAGACAGCGCTTATTACCGGAATCCTGGGTCAGGACGGCCCTTATTTGGCAAAATTGCTTCTCGAAAAGGGATACAAGGTTTACGGTTTGATGCGCCGCTACTCTGCCCCCCAGTTCTCTAATCTAAATTTCCTGGGCATTACGGGTAAAATCGATTTCGTCGAAGGTGATTTGACGGACGAATCCTCCCTCATCAACATCATGAAAAATATCAGGCCGGACGAGGTGTATAACCTCGCCGCCCAGTCGTTTGTCGGTTCCTCCTGGGAGCAGGCCAAGCTGACGACCGAAATCAATGCACTCGGCGTCCTCTATCTCCTGAACGCGATCAAGTTCTTCTCCCCCACGACCAAGTACTACCAGGCCTCGACAAGCGAAATGTTCGGCCTCTCAAACGACAACGGATTCCAGGACGAAAATACGGTCTTCCACCCCCGTTCCCCCTACGGCATCTCGAAAGTGTACGCCTACTGGATGACGGTGAACTTCCGCGAATCCTATGGTCTGTACACCGCAAACGGCATCCTGTTCAACCATGAATCCCCGCTGCGCGGCATCCAGTTCGTGACGCGCAAGATCACGGACGGCGTTGCCAAGATCAAGCTCGGCCTTGCCGAAAGCATTTCGCTGGGCAACCTCGACGCGAAACGCGACTGGGGATTTGCCGGAGACTATGTTGAGGCGATGTATCTTATGCTCCAGCAGGAAAATCCGGACGATTATGTCGTCGGCACCGGGCAGTTCCACAGCGTGAAGGACTTCGTTGCGGAATCGTTCAAGAACATCGGAGTAACGGATTGGTCCAAATATGTCATCATCGATCCCCGCTTCAAGCGGCCGGCCGAAGTACCCCACCTGCGCGCCAAGACCGACAAGGCAAAAGCAAAGCTCGGCTGGGAGCCCAAGGTCAAATTCGAGGAACTCGTGAAAATGATGGTCGACGCGGACATAAAGCGGCAGGAAGCGAAACTCAGGGCAAAGGAATAATATTTTTGCCCGGTTCTTACAGTCCAAAGCTATAGTTGCGCTATGGCCGAATACGGACCGCCCGAACCACATCCCTACAGCATATCCCCGGAGTCTTCAAAGCCCCGGACCGTCTACATCCCCTCCCTGCGGGATATACTCGTGCCCCGTGAAGTGATAGTTGAGGAGGAATTCTATCACGACGGCGGCAATCCCGTCTCCTCGTTTCCCCTGGTTCTCCGCGACAAGACGGAAACTGTTTTAACTTCCCGGGGCAGCGAAGTGAAATCGCGAAACGCCCAGATGGCGCCCGTTTTTCTCATCGAAGATGATTCTGGTGCGGTGCGCCTTCCCGAACCGCTCCTGCGCAGCCTGTACCGGGAGCTTTCGCACCTGAATGAATGGCTGGTCGATGAAAAGGGCGTCTATATCATGAAAAACTCGGGGGAGGAGGAATCCGACCGGTTCCCCCACTTCTACCTCATTATCGACAGAGACAACACCGGTCGGTTGCGTACCGATGTTTATCCGGAGCTTGGCGAAACGCTGCGCCTCGAGGATCCGCCCGAGCTCCATACGTCCCGCCATATCAATGCGGGACCGGATATTGCGGTTTTCGAACGCCTTGTGCACGTGCACCAGACGGAGGAAGGCGCTCTCCATCCCTTTTATGTCGGGGTAATGTACCATCAGGCCATACTTCAACCAAAGGTGCTGTCGGATCACATGCTGCGGCCCGTATACGATCCGATCAGCGTCCGCAATCTCGTCTCTCCTTTCATCTACACGAAACCGTTCAGACCGTAGTTTTTCCTGTTTTTGCTTGAATATCTCCTTTTCCGATGGTAGAGTGATACTATATAATGAAGTTAGATACGGTATGAACGAAAAATTCTGTCTGGACAAACGGATTGCGCTTCTTCTGCTGTTTTCCGTGCCTGCGATTCTCATGATTTTCCTTTCAATTGCTCTCAACAGCGCTCCGGTACAGCCGAATAGCAAGGCATCCGAACCCATGGTGAATCCGGCGGTCAAAGCCGGCCTCAAGCCGACTTCCATGCCCATTCGCGGCAACTGCCTGATGCCCATGCCGATCGAAGCTTCAAATACGATAGACTTTTATCTGCGCGAATATTCGGATTTCTCCGAAAAGCGCCCTCTCAAAGTATATTCCTATGACGGGAACGAATTCCTTTTCATATCGCAGGCTCCCCTGCCTGAGAACCCGAGCCTCCAGCCGCTTCTCACCATTGAAGAATCCACACTAAAATCCGGAACGACCTATCAATTTGTCGCTCTGCAGGGAGATAATATTGACACCAGGGTTGATAAAAGCTGGTTGAACTTCGGCACAAGCTGTGACTTCTACGAGGTAAGTAACTAAATCTTCAGGACCGCTTTCATAAGCTGCTCAATATTCCTGATTTTTATATCCACTGCGTTATAACGGTTTTCGTCATACGCAGTCTGCGCAGATTGCAGTTTGCTTCGTACGTCTTTCAGCAGCATGGCATTCGACTGTATATTTTTCCCTTTGCTTTTCTGAAATGAAAGGTGTTTTTCGGATGGTTCCATGAGCGCTTGCATCTTTGCGAGGCTTTTCTTCAACCGGCTCGCAATAACTCCCGATGTGTAGGTATTTAGAGATGTGGCATATAAGTCTTCCAGCATATCCAAGGCTTTCATGACCGTATACTTATCCGCTTTTGCCGTTTTGGTGTACGCATCGGTCAACTGCTGTTGTACGAGGAGAAGCTGTGACTTCAGCCTGCCTTTGTTATTTTGCATATGGTAGGTTTTTGCCTTGTTAAGGTTACTGATAGCCTTTGTTATGTCGCTTTTTTTCAGCTTTTTGTTTGATTCGGTAAGGTATTTTATAAGCTGCCCAAACAGGCTGTCCGTAGGTTGTTGGATGGAAACGCCGTTATGAGGAGTAAACGTAACGGTATAGGTGTCGATTTGAACGGTGGGATCCTCCGATGATATAACTCCCTCTATCCTGCTCCAGTGCGCCTTCCCGTTTCTCAGCTCACCGATAAGGACGGTATACGGACCGTTTTCCAAGCCTTGAGCCTGCAGATGATAAGTCCCGGATTGTGCATTTTCGATAAAGATCTTTCCGTGCGTTTCCGGGTATGTAATACCGTCTTTATGGACTGAGAGCCGGGCGGGAGATAGCATAAGGAATATAATGGACGGGAATAATACCGTTGCTTTCCCCTCCACTATTTCACTTGCCTCATGCGGTATTTCGAGGGTATCAAGTACCGCACCGATCCCCTCTTTCGAATAAACTAGCCTGCCGTGGTCCTGCGGTATTGTTAAGGCGTTGCCCCCTGTCAAAGCGCTTGCTTTTGTTATGACATAATCCCCCGGAGCATATATCCCTTTAACAGGCTTGCCGTCCGGATACATATCAAGAAGCGTTTCGAGGACCGACGGGGTTTCAACCTCGAATCCCGAAAGGGTGTTGCCTGTTTCGCCTGCTATTGCGTGCAGTTTACGGTCCAGCCCCGTGTTACTGGCATAGGTAGTCAACAAGTTGTTTTGGATTTTCATGGTTGAAATCGAAACGGGTTGCCCGCTATTTACCAGAAAATCGTTGATTGGAAGGATGTTGCGCATGGCCGGGAACCGGTTTTCTACGATTTGCTTGTCGGTCTGCAGCCCGTTCCGGTTGAGCTGCAGAATAATCTCCTGCGCAATGGACCAGTAAGGATCGTCCATATCCGTGTCCCCGCCTTCAACCGCTTTATACACCTGGGTAGTGCCGCTATGAGGGGAACCGAGGGTGACAACCTTATTAACCTTCCCCGTCCCGTGTTTTTGAGCGTAAATACGGGCCGCAAGTCCTCCCAGTGAATGTCCGACAATGTCAGGAGTAATTTCAAGATCTAGCTCATTAATGAACGCATCTAATTCGTCGGCTGTTTTCTCGATACCCTGTCTCCAATCATAAGGAAAAACAAAATAATCGGTCCCGGAAACATATCCCAGCTTGTCCAATGTTCCCGTGATTCCCGTATATTCCTGAACAATCGGGTTGACAGACCAGGATGACTGCGGAACATTCATGTTATAAAACAAGGCATTTTTACTCCATGATGCAAACATCCCGGGAATAATGATAGTTGGTTTTTTTGCTGTTTCTCCTCTGGATATGGCTAAGTTTAGTCTCCACCCTCCACTTGTCCTCGTGCTGTAATACAGCCACAAATCATTCCCGTGTTTGAGAACAGAGGGAAAATAGCCGTAAGGTAATACCTGCGTCCTGTTTTGCCACACGGAATCGCACCCGAGATGATCTGTTTCCACATATTCAATGCCGTTGGAAGAGTGGAAGAAAAGGTAGTAGTAGCCATTAAACTTATAAATAGATTTTGGGACGGTATCGTTGCTAAGAATTTGAAAAGGACATTTATTAAAACTAATACCGTCAATCGAGGTTGATAAATCTATTGACCATTGGTTTCCTAAGCCCGAGTAAAACAAGTAATAAATATCGTTATCCTTATAAACTACAGGTGAAGATGCCCCATTCTTATCGGTATCTATTGATGGCGAAATAATCTCTTTCAGTGTTGAAGAGTCATAAACGAGGTCTTTATCAAAATTAATCGACATAATTCTAGTTTTATCTCCAGGCGGAGTAGTTGCGAAATACAGAACGTATTCTCCATTGTTTTCTAGTATGTATGGATCATGAGCATCTGTTTCAATAAAGGAATAGGTTTCTACTCCTTGCCATGAATAACCATCTGAAGAGGAAGCTCGACCTAGTCTTAAACTATCGCCCACTGATGTGTAGATCATAGTATAATGCCCATCTTTATATAAGAAGCTACTTTGCATAGAAGAATATTCTGTCCAATCCGCGTAATTCGAGCTTTGTGTTAAAGGATTGGATGAATAGGGTTCGAAATTTTCAAATGCATATGCAGGATTAGGTTGGCTTAATAGAGAAATTGTTAAAAAGAGGCAATATAGGAAGATCATACCTTCATATTGATAAAACCTCTGGCAAAGAACAATGGAGTATATGCTACAAAAGCGTTATTTCTTCCTGATACAAAGCTCTAAGATAGAACCATGATAGTTAATATTCAAGACAGGATGTGCCAATTTTGCTATAAAACGATCAAAAATGAAATACTTTATAGTTTTAAGCGTAAATTTCTTTTTCGCTGTAAGATTACCAGGATTTGTTTGAACAGCGTTAGTTGTTTTAGGAGTGTTATGAATTATCTTTTTGATTATTCCCATTAAGTGTTCTGGATAACTGTATGTAGTTGCAGTTATATCAAAACTATTGTTATTAAAAAGTTTACTAATACTGTTAATTGAGAAAATCCACAAATGATCTGGAGGTGTTAAAAATGTGTAACTTTCAAGTTCCGTTTTATAGAGATGACTATTTATATTCGGGGTTTCTATTAATAAAATCCCATTATTATTAAGTTTTTTTACTGCGTCTTTGATTAACACATGGGGATCTTTAACGTGTTCTATTACGTGAATTAAAGTAATAAAGTCAAATTTCTTTTTTGGAAACTTTGTTACATACTTTTGAAAAGTACCATTATAGACATTGTAATTTTTCGTTGTTAGGGCCAAACTAGTTGATGGTTCTATGCCCTCGGGTATTAATCCGTTTTGTTTAGCTGCTTCAAGTAAGAAGCCTAAACCCGATCCAATATCAAGAAGTGTTTTACCTTTCGGGTTTAGTTTCATTAGTTTATGAACAATCTCAAAAGATCGTTTTGAAATTCGTTTCTTATTTTGCATTCCTGCAGTATATTGGAAATGTTTTGAGTAGTATTCTTCAATATTGGCTTTGCTTGGGAATGGAAGCAAAACCAATAATTGACAAGATGAACACGAATAGTAATCGTATTGTTCAAGTCTGTGTTTTAAATATACCTCTTTATTGCACAATGGACATAATTGACTCATTGCTTAAATTATACCAACGTTAAACCTTCATACTTCAATCTTAGTCCGCACATGAAATTGGTATAATTCTCTGTATGTCCCGCAACAAGAACTACGTTATCCTGCCTGCATATAACGAATCTTCCGTTATCACCAATGTCATCGGTGAACTCAAAAGACATGGGTATAGCAATATTATTGTCGTTGACGACGGCTCAGACGACGCGACCTATGAAACCGCAAAGAAGCAGGGCGTCACGGCAATCCGGCACAGTTTGAACCGCGGCAAAGGCGCAGCCGTGAAAACGGGACTTGAGGCGGCAAAACGCCTGGGGGGGGAAAGCGCGGTGACATTTGACGCGGACGGACAGCACGATCCGGAAGATATCGCAAAAGCGCTTGAACTGACCAAAGGATACGACGTTGTACTGGGCAAACGCAATTTCGCGGAGAAACACATTCCCTTCTATAAGAAGATCGGCAACATGCTCGGAAATATCATCACCTGGCTTGTGTACGGTTTGTGGGTAAGCGACAGCCAGTCCGGCATGCGCGCCTATTCCAACCGCGCGCTTGAACTGATGGACACGACCGCGGACCGCTACGAATTCGACAGCGAAGTAATGCGGGAGATCGTGCGCAACAACCTCAAATACACCGAGATGACCATCAAAGTGCGCTATACGGAATACTCCCAAAAAAAACAGAACAGGCAATCATTCATGAGCGCGTTACAAACCGTCCTGCGGATGGTATTATCAAGATAAGCATATGCACATTTCACTCATCCAGATACTTCTCTTCGTCATTTCCTCCTATTACATCGTGAACCGCATCACCCGGTTTCTCCGGAAGGAAAGAACCCAGACAGGCTTCAAACTGGTCACCACCCTGCTCGTGTGGGGTGGTGTGTTGGTAACATCTCTCTTTCCCGGCCAAATTCACGACCTGTCGCGTACGCTCGGATTCGGCGAAAACCTGAATACTCTCATATTTTTCGGGTTTGTGGTGATATTTGCCCTGCTTTTCAAGATGCTTTCGAGTATTGAGAGTCTGGAACGGAGTCTGACTGATATCGTACGGCGCGAAGCGTTAAAAGATTTGCCGAAAAAAGACTGATATGAACGATTTTTTCAAAGACAAGAAAATACTTCTCACCGGCGGGGCCGGATTTGTCGGAAAACATGTTATTGAAGAGCTGAAGCGTCAGAGTGCGCGGGAGGAAAATATCATTATCCCCCGTAGCAAAGAGTTTGATCTGCGTAAGCCTGAAGTGTGCGGAAAACTCACGAAAGATGTTGATCTGGTCATACATCTTGCGGGAAATGTCGGCGGCATCGGGTACAACCGGGAAAATCCCGGCTACCTTTTCTACGACAATATCATGATGGGTGTGAATCTCATCGAAGCGGCGCGGGTGAACAAAGTAAAGAAATTCGTGCAGGTTGGCACCATCTGCGCGTATCCCAAATACACGCCGGTCCCCTTCCGCGAGGAGGACCTGTGGAGTGGGTATCCGGAGGAAACGAACGCGCCCTACGGTATCGCGAAAAAAGCATTGCTTGTCATGATCCAGGCATACCGCCAACAGTACGGATTTCCCGGAATATATTTGCTTCCGGTCAACATGTACGGTCCGGGAGACAACTTCAACCCCAAAAGCTCGCATGTGATCGCGGCGCTCATCAAAAAAATATACGACGCGAAGAAAAATGGCGATAAAAAAATAGAGGTATGGGGCGATGGCAGCGCAACACGCGAATTCTTCTATGTCGAGGATGCCGCGCGTGCGATTGTGATGGCAGCCGAGAAATATGACAAAACTGACCCAGTCAACATCGGTGCGGGATTCGAAATCAGCATCAAGGACCTCGTGACGAAGCTTGTTGCACTTATGGAGTTCAAAGGAGAGCTAATCTGGGATACGACCAAGCCTAACGGCCAACCGCGCAGGTGCCTTGATACCTCAAAAGCCGAGAAGGAGTTCGGGTTCAAAGCGACCACCAAGTTCGACGAAGGGCTGAAAAAGACAGTTGAATGGTATTACCAACATCCGTTCATAGGTTAAGATGCTGCCGAAGATATCCGTCATCACTCCTTCATTCAACCAGGGGCGATTCATAGAGCAGACCATTCACAGCGTCCTGGGGCAGGAGTATCCGAACCTCGAATACATCGTCATGGACGGCGGATCGACCGACAACACGCTTGAAATCCTGAAAAAACACGGCAAAAAGCTCAAATGGGTTTCCAAAAAGGACAAGGGCCAGTCGGACGCCATCAACAAAGGCCTCAAAATGGCCACAGGAGACATCGTAGCGTGGTTGAACAGCGACGACTACTACCTGCCCGGCACCCTGCTCAAAGTGGCGCAGTATTTTGAGGTACATAAAGAGGCAAAATGGCTCAGCGGTGATTATGAAATCATTGATGAGAAGGGAAAGCCCATCCACGGGTTCGTGATCGGGTACAAACGGCTCCTGCGGAGGTTTTCCTCATTCAATATGCTTTCTTTCGCAAACTATATCATCCAGCCCTCGACCTTCTGGAGGCGTGAACTGCACAAGGAGGTGGGTTACCTTAACGAAGGATACCGGTACTGCATGGATTATGACTTCTGGTTGCGGATCATGAAAAAATACCCGCTGCACCTGCTCCCCGATCCCCTGTCCGCATTCCGGATACACGGAGCGTCAAAAGGCGGTTCGCAATATGAAAAACAGTTCAAGGAGGAGTTGAGAGTGTTGTCGGTATCAGGAACGGACACTTATCATTATAAACTTCACGAAATCCACAATAGATTGATCAATCTTGTCTATTCTTTCGCAAAATAGCTCCGGCAACTATATCCCACAACATATTGACGGGCCGATATGTTTTTTCAAGTACTTTGTCAAATGTGATGTCGGGTCTAATTTCAGGAGGATGTTTAAGAGGGAATGAGATTGAATGTGCATTTATGCGGCTCTGATATGTTGCAAACTTAGTATGGGTTGCGTCTTTCCCGAATCCCTCATTCTTTACCAGATTAACTGAAGGGTAAATACAGAGTCCGTTGTTCAAGAGCATTGCCATTTGCCAGATGTAATCCCAGGTGTCTATTTTCCCCTCGAGTGTTTTTTTGATGGCATTAAGTCTTATTGGAGACATTATTTTAGAGTAGGAACCATAATTGGAGCTCAATTCTTTAAGCCCCTGTTTTTCGGCGTCGCGATAAGTGATCCAGGCACGTTTCCAGGTTGCCCATCCCCAAATCAGGGAATGTCTGCAGAAACCATAGCTATAATTCATTTCATTTCCCTGGTGGTTGTTTCCGGAAACCATCATGACCGCTTTGTTGTTGCGGTACTTTTCTATGAGCCCAGCGCAAAATTGGAAGAAGGTTTGATCCGGAGCACAATCATCTTCCAATATGATCGCATCCTCAACCCGAGAGAATACCCAGTCGAGACCGGACGATACGTTCTTTCTGCATCCGAGATTCTGAGTAGCAAATCTTTTGTATACTTTACATTTCCAGTCTACTTGTTCTGCAATTTCCCGAGCTTTTTGTACAAGCTCTTTTTCCTCATTTCCTTTCTCCTCCCTCGGCGCATCAGAAATCACGAACAACTCCTTTGGCTTTGCCTTCCTTATTTCATTGAAAACATACCTTGTGAGATTTGGGCGATTGAATATGATGAGAGCTATTGGCGTTTCCGTCATAGGGAAAGTCGGTATATATCGCATGAACCATAGCATCCTTCTGACACTTTTTCCGCATTGAAGTTTGTTTTAATGCTTTCGTAGTCTTTCGATATATTCGGTTCGTTGCCGAGGTAATTCAGAACATACACTTCACGACCCTGTCTAATAAGCCGTGCGTAAACAGCTTCAAGGTCGGTATAGTTAAGGGCGCCCCAAGCTTGTTCTTTGTGGGCGTAAAAATCCTGATAATCTGACATTGGAAGCAACTGGTAGTTGCCGTTACTGTAAAAATCTACATAAT
Source organism: uncultured Gammaproteobacteria bacterium (assembly GCA_964629635.1). Classification (GTDB taxonomy): domain Bacteria; phylum Patescibacteriota; class Microgenomatia; order UBA1406; family GWC2-37-13; genus YC2-FULL-38-9. The sequence goes on along the minus strand of CAZVQS010000002.1, from coordinate 493,555 downwards.
ATGGAATCATGGCAGTTATAACAAATGGTTTTGGTTTTGTAGGTTTGGTGAAGTATTTATTGAGTTTTTCGACAGAAATAAAGTACCAGGGGGATTCCGCATAACGAAAGTTAAGCATGACTTGATTTTTCAGCCGGACTGCATTCGTTACCATATATGAACCGCTAATCAGGATAATGACAGCCGGTAGCACCAGAACGAATTTTCCACCCAGCTTGAAACGAGAGAAAAAGAGAGCAAAACCAAACAACAGAATGGGAATGGAATGGTATAAGTACCTCATGTCAGTAGCATAGAAGGTTGACATGAATAGGATGCTCACTGTCAGGATGAAAAGCAGCGTGATACCGAAAAGTCTTGTCTTTCTGTTAAAAAGTGAGATGACAAGTCCCGCAATACCGGGAATTCCGACGTATGCAGGAATGATCGGGGTGTTGTCCCATAGGAATTTGACCGGATACCCTCCTATCATTGCCTTTAAGTAAACGGGAAGGTTGATTGACATGTATTTAAGTGAAAACCAAGAGTCGCCGGTGAATTGCGTTGAGCCAGCTTGCTGCGGTCTAAACCCAAGTATATTAGAGACAAAAAATACCATAGACGAGATAATTGAGCTTCCATATTGCATCTGGTAATAAACCGAGAACAAGAGAAACACAATTGAAAATACTGCAAGATGTTCCGCAAGGTGCCGGAATCGCTTATACTCTTTATTATCCCAAAACAGTTTAATCGCGTAACCGATGAATAGGCTTGCAGCAATGGGCATATTGGCTGTTTTTGTCGCATATATGGCAATACCCAATAGATTGACGAAAATCATGTTTATTATCGAGTGTTTGCGGGTTAATAGCCATAAAGCGGCAAGGAATAAAGGAATAATAAGATTTTCACCCATGGCAAGGGATGGATACCAGTAGTTGAAGTAGTTTGTGGAGTAAAACAAGAGCGTTGGACCAATAACAAGCAGGTTGTCGGTGAATTTTCTTACGATAAGGTAAAAAAAAGTGAAAGATGTTAAAGCAAGAATTACATTGACAAAATAAAACATCCTTACATCATTGCGGATGAGGAAAGCCGGAATCATTATGGCGGAATAAAGGGGAGGTACCCAAGATTTAAGGATTCTTCCTTCCCTGAAAAGGCCGAACCCATTGCCATCAACAAAACTCGTCACAGGGCCCAGATAATGAATTGTATCGGGGTAAGGTTCCAGGTTGGGAATAAGAGTACGGTCAGAAAACGGATTTCGAGCAAGAAGTGCCAGGAATACAAACAAACAAAAAATAAATGAAGCGTGTTTCCTGAGCATAACTAATTTTAGCATAACTGCTTGAAAAGGCTTCACAGACTGATAAAATTAATCAATGCAGACTGTGTCCGTCATTATACCGGTATTTAATGAAGAAAATCTTGTCACTGGCGTGATTGAACAGGTTATAAAAGAGCCGATTCCAGGCTACAGGAAGGAAATTGTTGTTATCGACGACGGTTCGACAGACGGTACGGCAGCAGCAATTAGAAAAGCAATATCCGGTATCAAGAGGAAAGACGCAAAGATTGTGGCAGTTTTCAGCAGAAAAAACGAAGGAAAAGGAGCTGCGCTTAAAGCAGGATTCCGGAAGGCAACGGGCGATGTCCTCTTAGTGCAGGATGCGGACATGGAATATTCAACTTCTGATTATCCCGCTCTCGTTAAGCCATTCAAGACAAACGGAACGCTTGTCGTTTATGGAAGCCGCAACAGGAAGCGGGAAAATTTTCACAACAGGTACTCGTATTTTGCATATTTCATGGGAGGGTTACTTTTGACGTGGTATATTAATATCCTGTATGGCATCCGGTTAACAGACCAGCCGACCGGCTATAAAGTGTTTTCCTCAAAAGTAAAAGATTTGCTGCTTGAACCGAATGAAAAGCGCTTTTCATACGAGGTGGCGGTGACTGCCCTGCTGGCAAAAAAGAAAATCAAGTTCATTGAAGTGCCCATTCACTATACACCCCGCACGTTCGATGAGGGCAAGAAAATCAATTTCGGGGATTTCGTTAAAAGTGTCGTTGTCGGTCTCAAATACCGGATATAAATGGGTACGAAAGATTTCAACTTGTTAGACAAAATCATCTCCTGGACGAGATTGGGTAAAGTGATCAGATATGTTGAGCCGGGAGACCGGATACTTGATTTCGGCTGCGGTCACCAGGCCTACCTGCTTAATCACGTCAAGGACAGGATAAAGAAAGGAGTCGGCATCGATTACGATTCGAAATCCCATAAGATTGCTTCCCATATCGAAGTAATTAACTACCACTTCAAATCGGATTTGCCTTTCGAAAAATCCAGTTTTGACAAGATATTCATGCTTGCTTCACTCGAACACCTAACTCCAGAAACTGCAGACCGTTTATTTGAAGAGTTCGCCCGCATACTTACAAAAGACGGGAAAATCATACTTACCACCCCAACTCCCCGGGGAAAATTGATACTCGAGTTCATGGCTTTCAAGCTTGGAGTCATCTCTTCGGAGGAAGTTGCCGACCACAAAAAATACTACGGGAAAAAGGACTTGGAAGCCTTCGCAAACAAGCACGGATATATCATTAATACCTATAGAACCTTCCAAATGGGAGGAAACTGCCTATGCGTAATGGAAAAGAAAACCCGCTAATTTCGTTTATTCTTTTCTTTGTACCGTTTTTTTTGATCCTGTATTATTGGAAGAATATCCTTCTCAATATTACCACCCATTTGTATGACTGGCGGGATGTACCGTTTGTTATCTGGGCTTTCCAAAATAACATAAAAAGCATAGGTCTTTTCGACTTCATTTACCACCATGATACGAACGCGATGTATCCTTTCCCCTACTCCCTTTCCTTCACAGAACACATGTACTTTCCATCCTTTTTGATCTACTTTCTGTCGTTATTCACGAAAAATCCCATTCTCCAATTCAATATACTGGCAATCTTGAATCATGTTCTTATCTACGTCTCCTCATGGCTTTTGGCGAGTAGGTTCACAAAGAATGCTTGGATCAAGGCGAGTTCCGCGTTTTTCATGGCCTTCTCTCCTTACTTTTTTATTCAGAGCGGACATTTCCAGATGGTTTTCTTCTGGCCGTTGCTCCTGTCCCTGTATTTCCTCCTTCACCCGGAACGGCAACTGCAGCATCTGCTGGTTTCCGGTTTGTTTCTTGCCTGGCAATTCATGAGCGCCATATACCTGGGGCTAATGGGGCTTTTCGTGATCGCTTCTTATTATCTGATAATGCTGGTGAAACCCGGTTTATTCCCGCTTGTCAGATACACGAAAAAAGAACTTGAGGTCAAGGGCAAAGCGTTTCTTTTCGGCTTCAAGACAAAATGGGACGATATGAAACCTGAAAGCAGAATGCGGATAGCAGGTGAATTGCTTATACTACTCATCGCATTCCTGATCGTATCCGAACCCACTCTGGAAGCATATTTTGAGATGAATAGCGTATATAAACCAAGCATTGAGCAGGGACAGTACGTGAATTTTGCGGCCCATATCAGCGATTACCTGTTTCCTTCGAACCAAAACTCATTGCTTTACCGCTTTCTCGGCTTTTGGAGAGGGCTAAATCGACATATGACCGGCGAGCCTGCCGCCTTTGTCGGATTCGTACCGTTAGGTATAATTGGTTATGCATTTTTGAAAAGTAAAAGAAACAAGTCAACCGGATCACGGTGGCTTCACTGGTGGACTTTAGCGCTTATTGTTGTTGCTTTCATATTTTCTCTTGGACCGCGTTTTAATTTTAACGGCACATATCTTGTTACGCCGCTTCCCTATCTTGCTGTATTGAAGACAGTGCCGTTAATCGGAGTCATGCGGGCGCTTGCAAGGTGGTATTTTGTCATTATTCTCGCGCTGTTTATGCTGATGGCGTTCGGAATGACGCGTATGAAGAAGGCATTGCTTCCGGTTTTGTTTATATTACTGGTTTTGGAGTTTTATCCCGCTCCCCTTCAATCAAGCGCTTATCCATGGAATACGAAAGTGTACGGTAAAGTAAGGGAAATCTGCAAAGAGAATCCAAATCCTATGCTCGAATATCCATTCGATTATCGTGCCCAGAATGCAGGGGAAAAAGATTTGACGTACAAGAACACAATCCTTCTCGCATCAACCACCCACAACTGCGATATACTCAGCGGATTCACCGCATACCAGCCGAAGAAATACATAGAATACCGTGATTTCCTACAAAACAGGGATTTCAACAGAGGCGGGATAATGCTTCTTTATAACCTCGGCTTCCGGTATATTAAGTTCAATAAATTCGCGATGAATGAAAAGGAGAAAACACAGATAGCCCGGTTTGTAAAACTGAGGTATACGACAAAACTCTATGAAGACGACAATACGATTATTGTCGGACTGCGGCAGCTGACCAAGTACGAAATGATCGAGACTATAAGGTAATATTCACGTAGTACATCTGCTTCAGCCACCAGAAGTCAAGGGTAAACGCGTAAAGAGGATTGATCAACTCTTCATCAACGGGATAATCCTTAGTTTTATACGCCGAGAACCGGTCATAAAGGGGATCAGGATAAATGGTACGGAATGGGGTTAGCGGATTCGGATATTTTCTCGTAAGTAGAGGTCCGTCTTTGAAAACAAGCGGTGTTTCCTTTGTCTCCCGTTTCATAAGCTGTGCCCACCCGACTAGAGGTGGCGAACATCGCGGATCGAAATACCGGTAATCGGGCTTGATGCAGTAAGGTTTTGAAATGTGGGGAAAGGTAAAATGCGGTATAAGCATGCCCGGTATCTGGATGAAGACCCCGATGGCTATAAGAGCCGGAATAATGGCTTTTGCCAAGCTATTCGACTGTTTCCAATATAAAAACATAAAAGGCAGTCCGAATGGTACAAGGACGAACAGGTATCTTGGTCCGTAGGTCGATTCCCCGTGCCATATGGTCGCAAACGAATAATTCAGAAGGTATGCGGCTGTCAGCAATAAGTAAAACACCGAGTAGCTACGGAATTTACTTTCCTTTTTCAGAGTTTCTTTGACGGCTACAAAATATGAAACTACCAGAACGGGATTATTGAATAAAAGCCCTTTGTTCGGCCCGATTGTCATGCCGATGAGGTTTTTAACATTTTCTACGGGATTAAGTTCGTACACTTTAAACCCGAGCTCCATATAGCCGCTTAATAAAGGATTCCCGTAACGCAGGTAATTCCAAAACAGTTGTACCATAACCGCAGGGATAAATGTAGATAAAACTATAGCTAATGCTTGAATGCGGTTTTTGTTTTTCTGAAGCAAAAAGTAATAAAATACGGCAAAAGCCGGAAAAAGGAGAACGAAAGTCGTGTTGTATAGGGATGCGGTAACCGCAAGAAGGAATGAAAACCAAACAAGATCGGTTCGTTTGCCCTTTTCCCCGTAATCCCACAATTTCCAGAATGCAAGCATGGAAAAAAGCGTAAATATGGGATGTGCGAACTGATGGTGACCCTGTATAACAAGGTTGGTACCGAAGACAGACGCGAGGAGGAGGCCGAATTCATTGTCTCCCTTGTTTCCGTTAAATCGGCGCAGGATTTTGTATGCAAGAAGACAAATGGCGGTTATAACTGCCCCGTTGAACAGATTGGCGTACCATGTGTAAATATAATCATATTGTGCGGGAAAAGCTGAAGAAGGTGCGGCGAATAAATACCTGATCCCTTCACTCAACATAACGCCCGGTATGAAAAAGAGAGCATAGCCGAAATTGTAAACGATATAGTAATTACCGTCTTTTTTGTTATAGCTTGCCACCATCTTCCGGGCAAGCTTATCTTTTCCGTAGTCAATTCTTCCTTTCAAAACGATTTGTTTAGCCAGATACATATGAGAAGTGGCATCAATGGAGTCAATGTTGCCGGAAGCGGTAAGTAAGAAAAAAAGCGACAGGATAATGACGAACGTAAATTTGCGCATCATAATATAAAATTATAGTAATGAACGTGTTAAAACACAAACCATTGGTGTCCGTTCTCATATGCTCTTTTAATGCAGGTCAATTTATCGAAAGTACGCTCCGTTCAGTCTTAGGTCAAACATATACACATTTTGAGATTCTGGTCCTGGATAATAATTCCCAGGATAGTACGGTTGGTATTGTTGAAAAACTGGCGGAGAAAGACAAAAGACTTAAGTTGGTCAAAAGCGGGGTCAACCTTGGTGCGTATCCCGGATTAAATTATCTTCTGGAGCGGGCCAAAGGGGCCTACATTGCCATCAATGACCATGACGATATCTGGCACCCGGAAAAGCTGGAAAGGCAGGTCACTTTTCTTGAGGAAAATAACGATTTTCCGGGTTGCGGCAGCGCGATTCTCAACTGGTATGAAAAGTACAGAAAATATACATACCGCAGTCAACCCAAGGAAGCGACTGTCGCCTGGCATACCTCTCTTGTATTCCGCAACCGGATGTACCGGTACGATATTTCCGTTCCTGTCGCTACCGACTTCCATTTCATCAAGAATGTTTTATGTGCGGGCGGGAAGCATATATACAACTTCTCTGAGCCCCTTGTCCTCCGCCGTATATTCGGCATCGATAACCTCTCCAGTCGGTGGATGAGGAGTGTAAACGTTGGAAGTTTATTGGGGTTGAAGATCGGATGGGCCGATAAAGCAGCGCTTATCAACAGAGCGCTCATGCCGCAATGGCTGGTTGAGGCAATAGCCGTTCGAACTTTTGGGAATCATATAGATCCTCAATATAAACATACAGCTTCTTTTTTTCAGGCATATATGAAGGCTTGATCTTTTTATGCAATTCCTGTGTAGTTGACGGTTGTGTTGTATTTATTTTCAAAATAACCCGCCTTTTCTTTGTAGTAATCCCAGTCGATTTCCTTTTTAAATACGATATATGGAATATCTCCATAGTATGATGCGAAGGCACCGAACGTACTGTCTGATCCGATGATAATGTCAGTTAGCGAAAGTTTATAGAGGTCTTCAATATCCGTTCCATTGGAAATATATACGTGCTTGTTGTTGAATTTTGTGGGGTCTGTTTTACCGTCAGAACAGATCAGAAAACATGTCTCGGAGGCTTTGGCGCCAGTCCGTTCCAGGTATTGGTTCAATATTTGATCAACCTCGCTGTCCATGAACAAGAGACGTTTCCAATTTGGAGACTGATAATCCCCGCGACGGATATGTACCCCTATTATTCTTTTGGAGCGTTTTCGCAATCCGATAATTTCATTGTTAGCCTTGTCTACAATTGCAGCGTTGGGAGTAAATAATTTACGAATCTCTTCCCTGCGCTTTGACAAACCTTTTGGAAACCTGAAAGTCCACTCTGTTACGTACTTATAGTTTCTGGAGGCTATTAAGGAAAGTATTCTTGCGCATAAAAACAGGAGGAAATATCCTGCGTAACGACCGTATTTTGGGGAAAGCCTGCAGGCAATGGCATTGAGTGGCTCCAGTAAAGATGATAACCGTGACGGAGGCAGGCTCGGAAAGTATTTGCGATACTCAAAAAAAGCAAGATTCTCAACATCGTATTTGTTTTCCAGAGCATATGCATATACGGAAATGTATTGCCACAACTGGTTTGCCAGCCTACCCATGTTGTGATTGAGAACTATGAGTTTTTTCATATTTTCTTGAAGAGGAAAAGACCTGTTCCAAAGCCTGCTTTGGGATTGTATCGCGGAATAACTTGGTCTTCGTAAACGTACTGTTCCTCCTCCAGCTTCATTTCGTCAAATAGCGAAAGCACATGTTTTCTGGTAAATGTGCGATGTGCATTAAAGCACACCCTGCTATCTTTATGGACTGGTACGCTGATATAAAGCTTTCCGCCTTTTTTCATCACTCGTTGCAGTTCTTTGGCTGCCTTTTCGCTTCCCTGTGGATCTATTTTATCTCCATAGCGGCCCAATCCGATATGTTCAATAACGCAAACTGATGACAGTGAATTCAACGAGCCAGTTCTGAACGGCAAATGAAGGATGTCCCCTTTTACAAAACTGAGACCGTTAACTTTCAAGGACAAAGGCCGTATATCAACCATAGTTACGGGCATAAATTGTGCCAACAGGCTAACCATGATTGCTGATGAGCCAACGTCCACATGGCTGCACGGTTTTGCTTCCGCCAGTTTTCTTGCACACCAATTGCTTTGGTGGAAATATATGGGCTCAAGCGGTGTCGTATCGGTTTTATCGTTTACACAAGGGTATAAATCTGACAAACGAAACTCGAAATTATGATTTCTCCAACGTGAAAAACTGAATAGATCCTTTATGAAAGATGAATAGCCTATTAAAGTACGCCGTGCGTCTCTTAACCTGAATACGGCGTATTTGGCGACTCTTCTTATCATACTTGAATCATGCTCAGGAATTTGTCGTCAAAATGCGAAAACGCCGAGGGTTTGGTCGGACGTTTATTAACGGAATGGTTCTTTATGAGTAAATCTGTTCTTGCAACTAAGTTATCTATATTGCTGAATGCGTGTACGTTGAAAGGAAAACCATATTGTTGCAATATCTCCTTCAGTCCCCCGCCTTCGTAAAACACCGGTATACATCCGGCTTCGATTGCCTCAACCGGTGCTATTCCGAAGTGTTCGAAAGCCATTGGGTTCGTATCTTCATCTTCGTCGTATCCGGTGGCATGCCAGTATATTTTTGTTTGGGCGAGTGTTTTTTTGATTTCTTCCCGGTTTGTATTGAGATGAAAAACAACAGGATAGTTCTTTGCCCTTTTCTTGAGTTTATCAACGAAATCGACGCTTGACGGTTCTTCTCCTACTCCGCCCATCAGGTGAAGTTCCCAGTTTCTGCGTCCTGCATCGTGCAGTCTTTTGAATGCCTCTATTAAAACCTCCTGTTTTTTGCCGTGGCCGAGTGTGAAAAAGCGGCCCAGCGAGGAAATCCAGTTTTTTCGCGGCAGTTCCACCCCGTCGGTAATATCTGAAACCGGTGGATATAGGACTTTAGATTCCATGTTCCAGTATTTCCTGATCCAACTGCGGGTGAAATCGGAATTAGCCAGGATCACGTCATATGAAGCGAGTCGTTTTTTCATTTCGAAAAATATACCGGCACGTATCCGGTTGTAGATTCGGGTCCGATATGGTTCGGGCAGGAGGGCATGCAAGCCGGTAACGTGCGCGATCTCCAGCGGTATGTTGAACAGTGTCCCCCGTATGGGAGTCGGGAAATGTGTGTAGTAGATGTTTCGTTTCGCGTAACCATACGAGTAATCCATAAAGGACAGATTAACGAATAGGTCTTTGCCCGTAACGAGTTTTCTGAGGTGGTTTTCATGATTCCAGATTTGATAGATCGGAATGTTCCCGAGATCGACGCCGAACTTGTCCTTGATCTTATGCAGGTGAATGTATTTACCCGAGACAAATATAACATCCCAGCCTTTCTTGAGCAAAGCATCAGCAATACGGCACGCAATCATTTCAGCTCCACCGAACTGATGAAGCCATTTGTCATATATCACAGCTGTTTGTTTCATAGGTTAGATCTTTTGGAAACGAGTATCGGAAGGCGGATCAGGAAATACCACTTAACCCGCAGATATTGCCAGTTTTTTGCGATTGATGAAGGTTCCGTGAATAAGCGTGCCAGGAACCGGAGTTTGGCTTTTACGGAAAAAATAACATATTCCCTGAAAAAGACTTGGAGGGGAAAATGGAAGAGCGTATGCATAAGTCTTCCACGTTCGCTGTGATATATAAAAAAGGGAGACCATTCCTTACTTGATTTCGCATGTTCATGATAGGCAATCGCCTTAGGGCAGTATACGATACGATAACCATGTTTTCTCGCCCGCTCCGACAGCTCCACATCCTCGTAGTACATGAAAAAGTTCTCGTCTAGCAGCCCGATCTGGTCCAGGATGCTTTTCCGATATAGGACTGCAGCTGCGCAGGCGGCATCAATTTCTGTCTCTTTGCTGTATTGTCCCCGGTCCTCTTCGTAATCCTGCTTGCCGTTAATCGGCACCGCACCCCTGTCGCGGGCGTACCCGTCCGGAAATACCGTAATGCCGGCATTCTGTATTTTATTTGTTTTCCCGAGCATGATCTTTGAATTAACGGCGAAAATTCTCGGATCATTGTCTGCTGTTAATACTAGCTCCGAAAGCCATCCTTTATCAACAACGCAGTCGTTATTGAGGAGCGCCACATATTCTCCTTTTGCATCCTTTATCCCTTCATTGTTGCCTGCAGAGAAGCCTTTATTTGTTCCAAGGAACAAGGGTTTTATCTTAACGCCATATTTTTCGATTATTTCCCTGCTTTTGTCTTTTGAGGCGTTGTCTACCACAATGATTTCGTACCTGTTTTTCGGGTAATCCAGATCAAGAAGTGATTCGATGGTCTTCGAAAGATAAGTCTCGCCTTCGTAGTTGAGTACTATTATGGTGCAAAAAGGCTGATGCATAATATATTGTACCTCATGGCTCCAGACAATATATAATATAGATGATATGAAAAGGCTGATCCTGTTCTATTCCCTTCTGTTTATCGGCTTGACCGTCCTTTATATTATTCTCTTCCATTTACCGATCTTTCTGGCGGAAAAGGTGCTCTTCTACCGCGGTTTGCTTCTTATGCCTATTGCCATAGTTCTGACGATTGGCGTATTGTTCATATTCAGGAATAGCTGGAAGCATGTTCGGCTTGAGTCTGCTGTTGCGGGCTTCATAATGGCCATCAGCCTGAACCTTATATTTTTTGTAATGTTTCCCGTCACTTTCGACCGTTCGGTGACCATGTTTCTCCTGAATGATCTGAAAGTAAACGCACAAATAACATCGTGTACCGGATTGTCGAAGGAAGATATGGGAAATCACCTCATACAGGGTTATGTGCTTGGTCAAGGAGCGGTTGACCGCCGGTTGCGGGAGCAGTCAGAAATCGGGATGGTTGAGGGCACGGATCAATGTATCGGGTTGACGCCCCGGGCACAGAAATTCCTTCGGTTCGCAGATATCGTATCAGCGGTTTACGGTTTGCGCGAGTAACACATCGACGATTATTTTCCCCGTGTTGCCGTTTCCAAAGGGGTTAGGCCAGTTCCTGCTTTTTTCCAACATATCACGGGCTCCTTCCAGAAGCTTATTCCTGTCAGTGCCCACAAGAACACTAGCCCCTACTTCTACCGTTTCTGGCCTTTCTGTGTTATCCCTCATTGTTACGCAGGGAATATGAAGAATGCATGCTTCCTCCTGTATGCCGCCCGAGTCTGTCACGATCAGACAGGCACCGTTCATAAGCCGCAGCATTTCAAGATAACCTACCGGTTCCATCGTATGTATTTTATTCCTGTTCAGTCTGACACCGAACATTTCCAGGCTCTTTTTGGTACGCGGGTGAATCGGGAAAACGACAGGTACTTCCATTTCATCGCTTAACGCTTCGATATTGTCGATTATTACTTTAAGCACATCTTTTTGATCTACGTTAGAAGACCTATGCATAGTCAAAAGAATGTATGGTTTCGTCTGCGATTTAGCGGGTGTTTGTTTGGCAAGCGCAAGGTTTTCCCGCACCGCGTCCACGATCGTGTTTCCCGTTACTGTAATACGATCCGGTTCAATCCCCTCTTCCAGCAAAATATTCTTCTGTAAAGGGGTTGGAGGAAACAGAAGGCATGAACGGTGATCGGTGACTATGCGGTTATATTCCTCAGGCATATTCTGGTCATAGCTTCTGAGACCGGCTTCAACATGGGCGACCCGAACACCCACTTTATAGGCCGCAGAGGCACCTGCCAAGGTTGTGTTCGTATCGCCCTGCACAATTACCATATCCGGTTTTTCGCTTTCCAGGATGGGTGCTATCTTGTCTTTCATAATTGTTGCCATAAGCACAGGATCGGTTTCGCGAGTCGAGCCGAGGTTGTATTTGGGTAAAGGCAATTTCAATTCTTTGAAGAAAACCGCATCCATATTGTCGCTATAGTGCTGGTTGGTGTGGATGATGAAATAATCCGTTTTCCTTTTTGCCAGTTCCCGAATGACTGGAGAGAGTTTAATGATTTCAGGTCGGGTTCCCAGTACGATACAGAGCTTCATAATAATATTATAATGGATACATAATTTGAGATAATATCATTATGAAGAAACGTATCCTTAATCTTCTCCCGTATGTCTTTCCGTTTATATTTATTGTTCTTGCATCGGTCAAGCTGATGTATCCGGGAATAAACTACGATGAAATTTTCTGGGGAAATGCTGCCCTGGGGGGCCTTGATGAAACTTTTATCAAAAGGATTGCCGGAATCCCCATATTTATTCATGATTATATCGGTGCTCTGAAACCATGGTTCTATATGCCGATTTTCATGCTGTTTGGCGTATCAGTAATTACGATCAGACTACCGATGATTCTCATCATGGCAGGAAGTCTTTTTTTGCTGTATAAGACATCCAGTCTTGCGCTTGGCAGAAAAACCGGCTTAGTGACGCTCATTATTTCGAGTATAGATGCTTCTCTTATTGCCCATGCCCGTGTAGATTACGGACCTGTTGTATTTAGTTATCTTTTTAGGGTGTTAGCATTACTGTTGTTGTTCAAGTTTTTAAGGACAAAGCAGTGGCGTTATATTTTTATGCTGATTGGCGTATTTGTTCTGGGTTTTTTCAATAAATTCGATTATATCTGGTTTATCAACGGGATTTTAGTCTCATCTTTGTTGTTATTTCGTGATGAAACATATGGAAGGATATGGAAGTCATTTTCCCGGAATTTCCGTTTTCTGATGGCATGCTTGACGGTCATTTCATTTGCAGGGGGATTCTGCTTGTTAGCCAAAATAGGGTTTTTTAGATATATAGATTTCTTTTATTTCAGCCACTTAATATCGGTCATAAAGGGAACGTTTCATCTCATCAACGGACAGTCCTTTTACAACTATATGATCGGGAATAGTTATACCGTTTTTGGCAGTATTTACTCATTAGCTGCACTTGCCGTTGTGGGATCGATAATTCTGAAGAAATTGCTTGCCAGAAAACCGGAGGATAAGAATATTCTGTTCCTATTTTCGGTAATGGCATTTACTTTTTTCCAGATTGTCATTACGAATCGTTCAGGCGCAAGCTGGCATCTTATCTACGCTTATCCGATATTCCATATACTGCTAGCGGCATCCATAATTAGTATATCGAAAAACGGTCGTTATTGGGTCGTCATAGCGGTATTTGTTATAGCTTCATATCAGCTTTTCACATATACCAAGTATATTCGCGCGTACGATATAGTTATGAAAAATCCGCAATGGTCCAAGGCCATATATGAACTCATTGGATATACGAAACAGACCAAAGACAGATTTGTTTCTGTTGACTGGGGCACACACAATCAGCTGCTGGTATTCAATGGCGTTAAAGGCCGCTTTTTTGATGAATGGGTATGGTTTATTAAAGATCCTCTCCCGCAAAACGAACTTGATCGGTTGCTCGATAGCTATTATGGTCAAAAGGACGTAGTCTTTATTACTTATACGGCAAAAAAATCAAATTTCAGCAGAACGAGAAATATGTTTTTTAAGATATGCGATGAATATGGCTACCGTCCGTATTTAACCAGAATCATAAAAGATGATGGCGAGACAGTGTTTGAGCTCTATAAAACCAGAAAACTAGCTCAAGATTGATAGCAAATACTGATGCAGTATCTCTCCCCTTATCTCCCAGGTATTATTACGGGCTACCACCTGTCGTTTTTCACGTAGTTTTATATCGTTTTCTTCCAAGGCTTTTTTTGTCATTTTTACGAAATCGTCGGTATTTTCCGTAAGATACATGATTTCCTGATATTCCTGAAGCTCGGGTAAATTGGTTGATACTACCGGTTTGCCGGCCGCAAAGTATTCGTATATTTTGACCGGGTTAGTTGCCTTGATGAGATCGTTCAATATAAAAGGTATCAGGCAGACGTTAAACAGTTGCAAATAGGCAGGAAGATCTTCATATGGTTTTTCACCCAGGAAATGAATATTTCCGTATAAGTGTGCTCTAGCCTTTAGAGTAGGATGCGAAACTTGGCCTATAAGTACGATGGAGTCATTCGGCAACGATTGAGCGAGCTTAAGAATTATGTTTTCGTCAAACCATTCAGCGATGGCCCCGTAATAGCCGATGGTTTTTCCTTTCATGCCTTTCATATCTCCGGGCACCTGTAAGCTTGTTAATGCTTTGGCGAAGTGCTCATATTCACCCGCGTTTCTTAATAGGATAGTGTTAGCCGAACCAGAACCGTATCTTTTCATTTTGTCTGCAAGCACGGCTGAGGAAGCGGTTACGAACGAGCATTTCGGGACAAGTTCTTTTTCAAGCAGGAAAAATCCAGCGTTTCCAGCCTCAAATGACTCATGGTCGTCCATGCAGTCATAAACAATAGGAAGCTTGATATCTTTAGTTATGAATGACCAGAACGGATGATCGATTTTGATCAATGTTTGACTATCCGTTGGTATGATACTCAGGAGATGGGTTATTTCATTTTGATTAGTTGCCGTTGGTAGCTGCATAACGGTATTCGGATTACCGGAAGATGAAATCAGAACGTTGTAGATATTATCCCCCATTTTGGCTGCGGTAATGGAGGGGAAGCTGGATCGGGTCATTTCCACGTAAACGACACCCCACCCCCGCTTTGTAAGTTGTTCGGATAGATGCTGTGGCCTTTGGAAGCGGCCTTTGTAGGGAATAGCTCCGAAAACCATGATTTTTTTCTTCATATTCATTATTTGTCGGAGGCTTTGTCTTGTTTTGGATTGTGCGAAACCATATCTAACCCGGTCTATTGCTTGTATCAATATCGGTATGAAAAACAGGGTTTTTTTAAGATTTTTAAGTCGGCTCAGATAGTGTGTCAGCCCTTCAAGTTCCGCTAACTTGTATCTAGCTGTTAGTTTCGGAGTGTCAGAAGTTGTCTTATTATGCAGTAGTTTATTTTTTAGCTGGAACAACACGGAATCATCGTCGATTCCCAACTGACGGCGGATTTCTTTGATTTCCAGCTTGATTCTGTTGGTTTTTTCACGGATCAGGGCTTCTTGAGTGGAAGTCATAATAACATTATAATATCTTATGCCGAAAAAGATCGATCCATCAGGATATTTGTTTCTTTTTCTGAGCCTTCTAATCCCGCTAGTCTATTATTTGAACCGGTTTTTGCTGCCTGATTACGCTTTCGATACGGTAAATTACCACATATTTATAGGTGAGCGTGGTTTGCATAACTTTCTATTTCCTTTCGGGAAGGGCGAATTCTTCCCCACCGGCCTGCATACCTTTTCACCGTTATTCGAAGTGTTAGGTGCTTTTGTAAGGAGATTTCTCGGTTACCGGTTAGGCACACTGCCCACTCTTATGAGCTATTTTATTATCATCTTTTACGTTTACCGGTTTATCCGTCTCTTGATACCCGAGTTCTTCAAAAAAAAGCCTGCCATTCTCCCTTTCATTCTATTTCTGAATACCATAATCGTTTTCGAATTGTTGGCTCAGATGGCTACGTATTTCGTCGATATTACACATACCGCCTTCGTCGTCGCTTCCCTGTTTTATCTTTTCAGGTTTATTAAAGAGGCAAAACAAAAAGACGCATATGTTTCATCGCTCATTATGGGATTGGCTTTATTGGGCAAAATGACAACGCTTATATATGTAATACCTTTTGTTGGCATCCTTCTTTATGTAATAGTCATACACAGGAAGTGGAAAGTGTTGATAATATGCATATTGCTTACATCTCTTCCTGCCGTTGGTTTTGCTTTCCGTCTCTGGGAAATGACTGGTAATCCGCTTTTCCCTTTCTATAATTCCATATTCAAATCGCCATATTTTTCATACCAGAACTTCCGGAACGGTGATTTTGGTCCCCGCAATGCATTCGAAATCATTTTCTGGCCTGTTGTGTCCATATTCAATAAGGGAAGACTTGGCGAGCTAGAGCGATATTTCTACGATCTTAAACTCAGCCTGTTTTTTTTCGTTGCATGTAACTTTGGCATAACGGCATTCCGGCAACCAAAAATTACCTGGGAGAAGCTGTTATCCGTTTTCTTCTTTGTATCTTATTATTTATGGACAGCGGTATTCGGATACTTGAGATATGCCGCCATACTGGAAATAATCGGGGGTGTAATGTTGATTTATATATGGAGCAATACTGCCAGATTAAAGAAGGTGGTTAACGTCTTCTTATATCTGCTGATTGCATTCTTTTCCGTCCAAAACTACAAAATCCTTAAGGTTAATCTGGACAACGAATACGCATGGCGTCCACCCCTGATACGCAATGTCAATCTTCACCTAACGCAGTTGAAAAATATATTCGAGGATAAACTATCCATTTCTTCCGGATTGATGAGGCAAATCAATGAATCTGACGCATTCATTAATTGCGCGCCGGCTACATCAGGTTATTACACCTTGCTGAAAGTGTATAAGCCTGTGATTATGAGTCATGATCTGGTTTTTCAATATGGAATGACAAAGGAATATGAAAATAAAGCGAGAGCCTTGTTGATGAATAAAACTTATAACTATGCTGCCTTACTGGTTGGAGGCGAAAACAACCCGAATATGGATCAGTGCCTGAAAACTTTAAAAAATGGAGTAATCGTTACTTCGTCTTCGCCTTTTATTGGCAATTCAAGAGAGTATTTTTTTGTATTTGGCAAGCAATCTTTTAAATAAAGGTATTTTTCTGTATTGATGGGGTTGCCACCTGATGCCCCATTTGTCTTCAAATTTCTTTTTATTCTCAAGAAAAAGTTCTTTTGTTCCAGGATTGTCCAGAGGGCCCGTACTTGCGCTATGGAAGTGATGGACAAATACATCCTCGGCAATTAGTATCTTCAATCCGGCTTTCTTCACCCTCAAACAATAATCATCATCCTCAAAGAAGGCTTTACCGAATCGTTCGTCGAATCCGCCGATCTGCTCATAGGTTTTGCGTTTCATTATCCAGCAGAACGCGGCAATATTCTCCACTTCCAGATACATCCCTTTATGTTTTGTCGTGTATTCGGCCGCCTTTTCTTCAAGATCTTGCAGGTCCTCAGGATCGTAGCAGACGTCAACTTTCGCCTCGTTTCCGATACTGTTCGTTACAGGTCCAACGAGACCAACTTTGGGATTATCAATGCGATGGATAAGTGTTTCCGCCCACCCGGGAGTCACGATGGTATCGTTGTTGAGGAGAATAATATATTCTCCGGAGGTGGTGGCTAAACCTATATTGTTTCCCTTGCCGAAGCCGTAATTCTCATTGTTGAATATTAGCTTAATATTCGGGTTGCTTGAAAAGTTCTCAAGGCTTTTTCTTGTTTCCGGGCCCGAGGCGTTATCTACAAGTACAATTTCAAAATTTCCAGTCGTATTTCTGAAAATACTATCAATGCACTTTTCTGTATATGTCCAGTTATTGAAGGAAAGTATAACAATGCTTAGGTTTTTCATACCGGCATTTTGTCTTTTATTGAATTGAAAGTACGCCAGAGTTTGTAGAACCTGGAAGATTTGATGGTTTTCAGTTTTTCATTGAGCTTGTTCAATTTGTCCTCCATTACCCGCACTTCTTCTTCCTGAAGGCTGATAGATGATTTCTTTTCCTTGACATTTTGCTGTAAACGAGAATGTTGCCGATAATAGAGCAGAGTGCCATTGGCATGTTTTGCTGTGTATCCGGACTGAAGGATCCTTATGAAGAGATCGTGGTCAACTGCCCTGCTGTTAGAGCTTCGGTAACCGCCCGCTTTTGCAACCCCTTCCCTTCTGCATACCGACGAATTGTGTATGAAATTGCTGTTAATCAAGTTCATTAAACCCTGCGTTTCAAATTCCGGGAAGTGAAGCGTGTATCTGGCGGAATCAGACCAATAGTCCTCATTGGAAGTGTAATATGCGATTTTAGCCCTTTCGCCGACAAACTGCAAATCCGTATATACAATGGCTGTGTTTTGACTTGATTTAAATAAAGGCACGGTTTTTTCAAAGTAATTTGATTCGAGGAAATCATCGCTATCAAGCTTACAAACATAATCGGTTGCAGCTAATTCAACAGCTTTATTAAATGATCCCACCATCCCCTCGTTTGCCTTGTTTATAACAACCTTAACCGTATTGCTATATTTAACTTTGATTATGTCGATTATTTGTGTTGAATTGTCTGTCGATGCATCGTCAAGTATGACTACATGCTCCGGGAGTAGGGTTTGGTTCATTACGGAATCAAGTGCCTTAGGTAAGTATGTAGCGTTATTATAATTGCATATTATTGCAGTCAATTCCTTGCATTTCATTACTTAAGTATAGCAAAGCGCAGTTTTAAGACTTACCGGTTATTTTTTCCTTCAGGTGGCAGTATCTTCTCCAGAGCTTGAAGAATTTTGAGTTATAGATGGAAACCAATTCTTCTTCCAGTACTCGTTTTTTCTTGATGTAATAAAGAGCAATTTCTTCGCGCGAATAGTATTTGTTGATTATATGCGCTTTTTCCTTATCCACTATGTCGAGTGACTTCTTTTTGCTGCTGATCCCCTCGAAAGCGTTAAATATTGAAACCACGAAAGGGAGCTTACTGAAAGAAACACCTTTACTTAATAAACAGATCCACTTTTCATAATCTGCAATAATTCTATATTTCAGATCATAGTACCCGTATTTATTAAACAAACCTCTTTTTATAAAAGTAGATTGGTGGCTAATATTTGATCCAAGAAAATATTCTAGGTTGAGTTTTTCAGGATAGTCGGTAATGAAAGAAATATCGTTTTCTCTAAGTTCTCGACACATGCCATAATTCACTTCTTTTTTATCTTTCGTATTATTAAATTTTAATAACACCTCGTTATCGGCGAAAGCATCTCCTCCATTCATGAAAATGACATATTCTCCTTTAGCAAGCTTAATGCCCTTATTCATCGCGTCATATATACCCCTATCTTTTTCAGAAACAAGCAGGTTAATTTTATTTTCATACTTTTTTAAAATAGATAACGTATTATCCTTTGAACCTCCATCAATAACCAGCCATTCGAAATCTGTTGCGGTTTGGTCTACTATACTTTTACAAGTTTTATGTATTTCGTTTTCAATTTCGTAACATACGGTTATGATGGTTAATAGCATATTAGTATTGGAACTTCAGTTATTTAATAGCCTTTTTCATATACGCAAACCACTGTATGCCCAATTATAATTTTATGGGAAATTCTTATAATAGATAGAGCAATTTTTTCGAATGCCTTATTAATCCAACTATTCAAAATAAATCTACTCAAAGCAGGCTTAACTTCATATTTATAATACGTTATAAAATGATAATCTTGTAATGGTTCTGTCTTTATATTTACCAATCGAATAGGGAAATATTTGCAAATTTTTTTTAAAGTATCCGGCGTCCATAAACCTTGATGATGTGGTGGGACATCGAAGGGGTTAAGTGGTATTCTTTTTAGGAATGAATCGTTATTTGGGACGCTAATAATAAGCAGTCCGCCTGGCTTTAACATTTTAATCATTGCTTTAATAGCAATACCTACGGTTGGCAGGTGTTCTATCAGCTGGAAAGCGCAAATTACATCGTATTGTTTTCCACAGATTTTCGAGTATGTGAGCACATTATACTTTTTTGCAGATATTCCGTTTTTTCGTGCTTTTCTAACCTGATCTTCATTAATCTCTATACCATCAACACTTGCCCCTTTGCTTTTCGCAAAATTAAGAAATGCGCCATTACCAAAACCGATTTCCAGTATTTTTGAATTAGGTTTTGCATAATTGATTGCCACATCATACTCCCATCTCCATGACGGGTAGTAGTATTGGATTGAGCTTAGCTTTTTATATAACTCCTCTTTTCCGACTATCCGAGGATGATAAAACAAGTAGCCAGTTTTGAGGCACTTATATAAACTTATAACCTTAGTCTTGAAGTAAGGCTTTACATTAATATTGTAATTGCTTTTGTACTCACCTACTATATCTCTAGTGTTTATTGATCTCACTTTTTTCACTGGTCCACCTAGTAACAGTGGATTTATCGGATTGTAATTGATCATGAGTGGTATTCAATTATATTAATATTTTGTTGCATTTAGGTCGGTAAAATGAGAATGTCGTATAATTAATATATACTTATGAGCTCTAAACCTACCGTTGCATTCTGCTCGATTTCCACGATGAATTTTACCCACTATGCTGCTGTTCTTAACAAAACCCTAAGGAAAGCAGGCCATAAAGAACCTCATTATCTTCTGGTTGTCGATTATCAGGAGGATAATAAATCGAGGCTTCCTGAAATGGACTGTATTATTCTTACTCTGCCTCAATTGGAGGTGTCGAATATAAATGATTTATTGAATAGGTACTCCGCTTTTGAGATCTCAAATGTGCTAAAGCCGACGCTCATGAAGTACCTATTAAAGAACTATAGTCAAATAGAATATCTTGCATATTTGGATACCGATATAATGGTATTTTATGAATTTAGCGATGCAGTAAATCAATTAAATGTAGCTGGCAGAAGTGTTCTTCTTACACCGCATATCAATACAGATAAATATAAACAAGATTTCGGCACATATGAATCCGAGCGTCAGTCGCTTCGTTATGGTCTTTTTAATGGCGGGTTTTATCTGCTTAAGAACGATAAGAATTCATTTTCTTTTTTAACATGGCAGGAAAACATTTTGAGTAAATTTGGATACGCTTTGCCTGAGTTACAAATGTATGTAGATCAGAAGATTTTGGATTTGGCCCCTCAGTTGTTTGATTTTATTACCATTTACAAAAATCGAGCTTATAATTTAGGTCATTGGAATATTATCGAAGACGAATTCCACTCGATTAAAAATGATTATTATCTAAATAACAAAAAAATAGTTTTTTTTCACTTCTCTAGGTTGGCTAGAAATAAGTATAATAGTAAGAGCTATTTATTGAACGAACATTTAATAAGCAACAAATCACTCCTAAAACTTGCAGATAATTACTATGCTATGTTGACAAAAGCTGACAGTCGACATGTGTCTCAAGTGTCATATGGCCATGCTGCACTTTTTAATCCAAAAGAACAACCTAAGCAATCTGAACATTATAAGGATGAAGAAATACGCGTTTTGAATGAAAAACTGAATAATGTTATCACAACTAAAGGTTGGAAGGCAGTGATGGCAATTTATTGGATCAGAGATCAAATTAAAACTAGTTTAATGAAATTAATAAATATATGAAGCGTATTTTACTGGTTTACCCTCATAATTTATTTGAATCGAACAACGGCGTGAATAAAATGTTTGTGAATTTAGCTAAATATTTTAAGTTAAAGCATTTTGAAATACATTTATTATCGTTGAAAAATTTTGTAAGCCTATGGGAACCTGGTTATCCTTTTGATAAAAAGCTTATTGACAAGCTCTATTTATATGATTTTGCTCAGCCGTCTTCAATCATAAGAAAGAGCCTGTTTGAAAGGGCAAAGAATAAAGCAAGGAAGCTCATATGTGATTATAAGAAGCCAGAGCGAGGATTACATGATTACGCCACGGTGCCAATGAAGGAATTTATGAAACAAATAGTACAACGCAATCGCTATTCACATATTCTCATAGCATATGCCTATTGGGCAAACTTGATTAATGACCCATTTTATGACGATATACACAAAATCATCTCGATAAATGATTTTCTTACCTTACAAATTAAAAGCGAGTTAGGTAAAGATGAT
Organism: uncultured Gammaproteobacteria bacterium; assembly: GCA_964629635.1. GTDB lineage: Bacteria > Patescibacteriota > Microgenomatia > UBA1406 > GWC2-37-13 > YC2-FULL-38-9. The sequence goes on along the minus strand of CAZVQS010000002.1, from coordinate 471,785 downwards.
GGTGTTTCGCAAATACTAAAAGAAGAGGTAGATAGAATAAACCTATTTGATACCGCAATTAGCGTTTCCGAGTTTGAATATAACTTTTTTTCTCAGGTAGCCACACACCCGTCCCACCATTTCGTTCCAATATTTATTGAAACCCCTTTAAAAGTAGCCAAGAAGCCAAAGTACGACATTGGCTTTGTAGGTTTTACGAATTATCACAACATAACAGGGATAAATTGGTTTTTAAAGGAGGTCTGGCCACATCTAAACGGTAAAAAGATGATTATTGTTGGAAAAGTAGTTGAGAGAATTAACAGGATTACCGATAAAAACATTGCATACGTGCCAAAACTTGAAAACATAAAAGATCTTTACGAGAATGTAAGACTGACAGTGTGTCCCCTGTTCTCAGGTAGTGGGTTAAAAGTCAAAATAATCGAGTCGTTATCATATGGGACTCCGGTAATTTGTACTACGAACAGTTCCATAGGATTCCCTGATTTTGGCACAAGTGGTTGTGTTATCGCTGACTCATCAAACGATTTCGTAAAGGCTATAAACCACATTCTCAACAATAATAACGGAAGCAACAGTATCTCTGAAAAGTCCTTAGCCTATTTTAATCAGTATTTTAGTGCGAAGACTGCCTACAGCAAACTAGATTCTATTTTTACTTCGTAATATAAACAAGTATAAGGCTTTGGGTTTTTATCCAATGATCATAACCCGCCTGCATGTATGTGTAGGTATTCTTTTGAATTTCTTCGATGTTATCAAGAGAAATGGCTTTTGGATTATTCAAATCGTATAAGTACCCTGTCTTATTGTGGATTATATACTCATTCATTGTTGGATTATTAGGTGCAATGACAGCCTTTCCCATAGCCATAGCCTCAAGGAAGGATAGTCCAATTCCTTCAACATCACGAGGAGCAAAATACAAGGCGCATTTCTTTAGTATTTCATCGATCTTTGATTTTTTCTCGAGCCAACGTGAGTACTCAATTTGATATAGTTCTTCGTCCTCCTTAGTTGGTTTAACAAAATCATTCCCTGGGTCAACAGCGTTGTGGATGTGGACCTGAAATGATCTGCCTAACAGTGCTTTAACGGTGTTGAAATTGATTTTTGCTATTCGTTGCCAAAAGAATAATCGATTAGAATCTCCTTTAACAAATTTCTGAGGAGTAGGAAAATATTGCGCATAAATAGTATTGAATCCCCATTTTTTCAATTTTACGTGAAGTTTATTGGAAAAACAGATAAATTTACAGTCTTTATACTGGCGCCAGTAATCGAAGTCTAACTGTCCAGACTGATCAAACATGGGGATCAGGATAATATTAGAATTATGAATTGACTTCAGAATTGTTATTGGGGGCATAGTTTGCCAAAATATTACTGCGTCAAACCCAGCATCAATAAAAGACAAATCAGGAAAAGGCTTACCGTTCCAGCTATCATCCTGGATCTCGATGACGTTAAACGATTGGCGAATAAAATCAAGAAAGAATCTATGCGATTGAGTCTTTGCATGAAAAGAATGATTTATGAATACTAATTGTTTATTCAAAGGCGCATCCTGCCGATACTTTTTGAAAAACTGTTTTAAATACTTACTCTTTTGTTTAAATATAAAACGTAGAATTCGAAACTTTCGTTTAATCATCTTATTACTTTAACTGATGCGTTTTTCCCATAATCAGTAACTGTGATTATTGCACAGGCTCTTGAGTTTTGAGAAGAAAAGTTGATATTCTCTTTGTAATATATTCTTGATAAAGCCCAAAAAGGATATTCCCAACCATCTTCTCCTGTTTTTAATCCTACATTGTTGCATTTTTCATTATGTACTAGCTTTAGAGCTTGCAAGTATGGTTTTATCAATGTGGGTCTGTTAATAAAATACTGGTCTACTCGAGTCGTTGTAAATATGCTTTTCGCACCAAATACTGGCCTCGTTTTATTGAAATATACCCATGGAATTGTGGAAATTAATATAATAATTAACGTTGCTTTAATTCTGGCACTTTTTTGTTTTTGTCCGATGCATAATCCAATAAATGGATTTGTTAAAACGAATAATGGAAGTAATAGCCTATTATTCCACGGTTGCCACTTCAGAATGAGGCTAAATAATAGGAATGCGGCTGTTATGGCGATAATATAAGATTTTATCTCACTATTAATCTGACGCGATTTCGTAATACAGTATAAGCTAAGCGCGAGTAATATGAAGCTAACGAAATAACCGTCGTAATCCTCATGGAGAGTGATCGGCATAATTCCGAAAGATGTTCCCGTCCAAGTTGTCTTTGGGTCGCTGATGCTAATTTTCAAGATGGAGAACACCTTGGTTATGGTCCTGTTTTCGATATTATTTAAACTAAGAAATGGGGTGCCGGCGCTCAATGCAGCGTTTCGAACGCTGTTTGATAAAAGTGTCTTTGGTGTGATTTTTTCGTTAAGGTATTTGTATTCTCCCTCTGCAGTTGGGCCAAGTATAGAGCGGTAATGAGAATAATTCCTGTAATAGTGGCTGAAATTAATAATAAGGACTAATGCAGCAACGACAAATATCGGCCAATACTTTTTTTCCCGCACTAATAAAACTGAGAACCAGACGATAAACGGAATTGAGAATAAATATGCAGTAGCCTTCGTCAATATGGCAAAGCCGAGAGTCATACCGGCAAACAAAAGGAGTAAATTTGATCCTTTCTTTTCGTTGACATACTTGAGCGTAAATAAAACAAAAGCCGTAATAAAGAAGGCAAGAACATAGTCATTTTGCGTGCTTGTTGACTGAAGTATGCCCATCGGAAGTGAAAAACAAACAGAAACCGCGGCTATTTGTCCAAATATATTCGCGCCGAATATCTCAGCAATTAATGATACCGACATCAGGGACATGAACATAGCTATCCATTGCGTCAGATTAAGAAACTGATCGGATCCTGTCAAAATGTAAGTATTTAACGAGATGTATTCGGCTAGCGGGTTTGAATGCAACTGACGCTGAATATCTGTGGGATAGAAAGCGAGCGACTGGTTTTGTTTCCAATGGACTATCCTGCTCAAATGATATGTCATAGAGTCCCAATTATTTGGTGCCGCCACTACTGCAATCAAGAAAGTCGATAATACTAAAAGCAGTAAAAATCCGATTATTAATAAATTTACTCTTGTTAAGTGAATTCGTTTGAGCTTTAGCTGATAAGCCTTGGATTTAATACAATAGAATAATGAGAGGGCTCCAATTACAGACCACCATAAAGTCAAATTATGATAATTAATTCCTTTAAATAGGCTAAGAATTTCGAACCCAAATAAAATGAGCATGGTCAAGATGATGTGAGTAGCGATGAAAGCGTATCTTGTCCTCCACTTCTTAAGGGTAATAAACAAAATCGATATGCTGGCCATTAAGAAAGCGATGATCCCCATAAGATACAATATTACTTCAAATCTTTAGTAATTGTTTGAAGTGTGCGTATGTGTGAAGACCAATCCAAGCCAACTGCTATTGCCTGTCTTTTTTTGGTTATTGTTTTGCTATTCTGACTCAGAGCGAGTTTTAAATTATTAATGAATTGCTCTATGTCCTTAGAAGAAAAGGTAAAAGCTCCATATCTGTTTTCAGAATAATTTGTCAATACTATGGCTTTGCCGGCGGAAAGAAATTCAAGATAGGTCATAGAGTCAAAACAGCTCATAGATTTATTATCAATAAACGGTATAAAGCAGATATCAAATGTCTGCAGGTACTCAGGCAGCTTTTCGTAGGGTTTTTCTCCAAGGAGGAATACGTTCGCGATCCGCTCCCCTACATTCAATAGTGCCTGGTTATCAATCTTGCCTATCATGACGATCGACGCTTTCGGGTATGCGAGCGCTACTTTCTCGACAAGCGCCGCATCAATCCGTTCGTCGCAGTCGCCGATATAGCCGATAACCGGCTTATGGATCCAGCACAGGCCTGCCGAACAGGTGTTCTTTTTCACGGAAGCTTTGGCGAAATGCTCGTAGTCGCAGCCGTTCGGGATGTGCTTTATGGTCTGTTTCGCGATTTTCCTGAGGTGTTTTGCGAGAAGCCGGGAGCTTGACACCACCAGATTGCTTTTCTTGAGCAGCTCGCGGTGGAGCTTGGTGATGTGACCCGGATACCGTTCCCTGTCCTGGAAATCACGGTTGCAGTCGTATACGATCTTCCCTTTGAGGTGCGGAAGGAGGTATGCCCAGAACGGATGCTCGATTATGGCTGTGTATTCCGTTATACGGGCTTCCCTGAGGAAATGGCGCAACGAGGTGGCAATCTTCTGTATATCGCGTCCTGCGGCAGGCTGTTCCTTTATTTCGATGTCCCGGCCCGCGGACAGGATGACTGTGTATACGTATTGCTCTTTGTTTATGGCAAAACGGATTTTTTTGCCGTTTGTAGTATCGAATCTCCCCTCAATGTAAAATACACGCTCTCCCCGCTTCCCCATGCCTTCTGCAAGGAACCGGGCGCGGCAGCGGGATTCTTGGAATGGATGGCTCGTGAAATATATAATATCCCTTTTTTGTTTGTTTGGTTTCCTGCTTTCAAGTTCTTTCTTAACTTGCTGGTTGTGGATAAGTCGAGGGACAAAGGAAATGAAATTCCCTGCTCCCTTAATAACCCATACGAGCAAAACCAGGGGTGACCGGGACAAGGTTGACAGCTTTTTCTGTTCCTGTTTCAGAGATTTTAAGTTTGATTCCAGCATTGCTATTTGCTGTTTAAGCGGCAGTGTGCGAGTTGATAAAGGGGCGGGCGGAACCGGCTTGATAACAAGGGACTTAAAATCCTGATAAATGACCTTGAAGAAATAAATGACGGATTGCAACACCTGTTTGTCCGAAATGAGTAGGTTTTCTTTCATGCGGAGTATTTCGAGGCGGAGCTCTTTTTGTTTCCCGGTAAGGATCCTAATTTTCTTTTTCAATGATGCCGGGGATATCCGTTTGGTAGCCATGAGTATGCCTTCATACTATAAGTGGTTGAGGCTAAAAAGTCAAATTAAAACTAATCATATTGTAAGAAAATATTGATACCGAGTAATAGTTATTTGGAGCAAAATAAGGCTATTTATAACGTCTGTAAAACTTGCACTTGACAAGTTTTTTCAAAAGGAGTACTCTGTACCCATCAACATGCATATAGCTCAGGCTGAACCGCTATCTGCCGTGTCAACCAACCTCATTCTCCAAAGGAGATAGGGTTGGTTTTTTTGTGGGAAAACAGTATTACAAGTTGGGTTAGTTAACAATTCGAATAAGTTGTTAGGAAAGGAGGTGAAAAAATATGAAGATATTTAAAAGCCTGCTAGTAATCGCAACGCTCATTTCCTTGACAGGAGGTGTGACTGCTGCTTATTTCACCAGCTCTGTAACAGCTGTGGATAATCAGGTGAATGCTGGAACAATGTTGGTCAATCTGAACAATAAATCAAATCCCACTTTAGGTCCGGCTTTGTTTTTGAAAAACGGTTATCCTGGAGCGTTTGTAGAGTCATCAGGATTAATTAACAATGATGGTGATATTGCTTTTAATCCATCGATATCAGTAGCAAATGCTGCTAATCCTGACGGAATGTTGTCATACTTGTGGCTGGAAGTATGGACAGAAGGAAAACTGTGGTATAGCGGATGGTTAAACCAAGCACCTGGTTATACAACCAACAAAGTCACTTTGGATACTATAGCTCCAGGTGAGGATGTTTCTGTTACATTCAGGTTAATTCTTGATGAATCAGCACCTAATTCGGTGCAAGGTGGACACTATGAAGTTGACACTGTTATTACTGCGTTCCAAACAAACGATCCTACTGGAGTAACAACAACGTATACAAGTGGCGCCTATCATTCGTCAGGATTCTCATATCCTAGATGCGGTGTCAGAAGTGGAGTATTGGCATCACCATACTATAGCTATGACCAACCTACATGGAGCACATCAACGTATCCTTATGTAGGCACCAACATGACCGTGGCAATTGACGGCGGTACAGGCTACATGTATTGCGAGATAGACCAATAATTGAAAGTTTAATTTATTTCTGGGGAGGAAGGACGCTTTCTCCCCAGGGATAATGTTTTTGCGTATGAAAAAAATCGTGAGTCTCATAAACTCAATTACTATATTGGCCATAGTACTTATTGGCGCAATTACAATCGGTTCATTTGTAAATGTTTTAAGTTTCAGATTCTTCATTGTCAATTCCGGTTCAATGGAACCTACAATCAATACAGGCAGTCTTATCTTGAGCCAAAAGACCAAAGACATAAAGAAAAATGACATTATCACTTTCTTTTATCCCCTAAACGACGTCAAGTATGTAACGCATAGGGTGAACGCAGTTGAGAAAGTCAACAACAACGAAGTAGTGTACAGAACAAAAGGAGACGCGAATAATACGGTAGATAATGGTTTTGTTAGGGCTGAGGCTATTTACGGCAAAGTACTTTTTTCTATTCCCCTGCTTGGTTATTTCTTTTCGTTCGTAAGAACAACTCCAGGATTAACGTTATTTCTCATTATTCCAACAACCATAATCGTATATAACGAAATTTTAAATATTGTAAAAGAACTGAAGTTATTGCTGGCTAAGAAATCAAAACAAAAAAAAGATGCATAGAAGAGCACAGACATTTGTCAGGCTTGCGGGTTCGTTTAGCAAGGTGTTGTTTCTCCTTGGGGTACTTTTTGTGGTTACAAAAGTGCACATTCCCTCAACATCATCATACTTCCTTTCTTCAGTAAACAGTAACAATAATCAGATTCAGCTTAAAGCCGATTGGACTCCACCGCCTGTTCCGCAACTTAGATCACCCTTGAATAATATCGTCATGAACAGCGCGAACCTAAAACAGGCATGGACGTTTGTCATTGATGACCGGGGTTCCAACCCGGTTACATATTATTACGAAAGCTGTGCGGTAGATCCCAGGCTGTATCCCGGCCATATTTGTCCTGCTGGACGGGTACGGTACACTGCAACGTATACGAACGCACAGATGCAATTATTGGAAGGAGAAAAACGGATCGTAAAAAATGCGGGAGGTGCACCTGACGGTATATTCTGGTGGAGGGTTAAGGCGGTAGATACACTCGGGAATGAAAGCGCGTGGAGCGATGTATGGAAACTGACATTGGACAGCACTAAACCGGCAAAACCCAAAATAAACACTATTTATAAAGGACATAATCAATCCACTTGGAAGGAGCTCGGCTGTGGAGGAGTGACAAATGATACCCAGATTACGGTGGTTTGGAATCAGAGCACGGATCCGAATATTGATTATTATTGGTTCGGCACCAAATCAAATCCGAAACATGCAAAGGTTTATCACCCGGTTGTCCAATATAGGGGAAATATGACACCCGGAAATAACCCGTATTACTATACAATCATAGCCGTCGATAAAGCAGGCAACGAAAGCGTGATTTCTGAACAATGCGGTTTGACTCTTGATACATCCGCTCCCGCAACAGTCAGCCTTTCCATTACCGGATCATATACGAAAACGCTTTCGGAAAAGGTGGAAAACGGCGGATTTGAAAGCGGATTGAACGGTTGGGAAACGGCGGACACGGTGGAGACGGTATCAGACGACAGCATCGGCCAGCCTTCCGGCAGTCCCGATCTTGTCATAACGCCTTTTGCGGGAAGTTCGATGGCCAAAGTCGGCAACTGGCAGTATGCGGGAGACAACGGAAACATGGTTTGGGAAAACAGGCTCATGCAGTCCATATCCGGAGGCGCAAAAAGCCTGTCCCTCCATTACAACTACGTATCGAAGGATTATGCAGCCGACAATCCGGGATTTTTCATACGATTGAACGGCAATGAAGTGTTTGAAACGGATTATGACGATCTGTCGGCTCCGAAAGACGGCGATTACCATGCGACCGGATGGAAGCAGTTCTATTATGACCTGAGCGATTACGCGGATACGGAAAACGTCAACCTGGCGGTCTACGCGGGCAATACGCTCGATGACCAGCGCCAGTCGCTCGCATATGTCGACGAAGTCACGACTTACTTCCTTACCGCTCCGGAACATGCGGTGTATACACTGACCGGGTCGGACGCGGGATCCGGGATCAGCCATTACCGCTACAAGATCGGCGGAGGCGAATGGCAGACAACGGATTCGACGTTCCAGGTGAAGGAGCACGGCAACCATTGGATCGAATACTATGCAGTCGACAAAGCGGGAAACGAAAGCCCAGTGTACCGGGTGTATGTGATAACGGATACGCAAGGTCCGGGTGTGCCGATCGGCCTTACGGTTGTAAAGAAGGGAGCCAATTTTGTAAGCCTGAACTGGACGGCTCCGGGCAACGACGGGTATACGGGGCGCGCCGCCCGGTACGACATCCGGTATTCCCTGTCCCCCATCACCGATGAAGGAACGTTTGAGACCGCAACTCCGGCGGCAAAAATGCCGGTGCCGCAGACGGCCGGGGAAACCGACAACGTTGAAATCCTGGGATTGAATCCGGACACTTTGTATTATTTTGCGGTACGTGCGGCAGATGAGGCGCCGAACTGGTCTGCGATTGCGACCGTATCGGACAGGACTGATGAAATCGAGCCCGGGGAAACGGTAACGTACGGAGACATCATCATAAACGAGCTCATGTGGATGGGATCAAGCGTATCCCAGGCTGACGAATGGATCGAGCTGCGCAACATGACGGACCGGGACATAAACCTGAAAGATTTCAAAATCGAGAAGTACGACGGCTCCGAATACGATCCCATGATTACCCTTCCCGACAAGATCATCCCTGCAAAAGGATACTTCCTCATCAGTAATTTCGCTCCGGGCAGCGAAGACAGCCAATTAAAATCCGGTGTTGTTGCGGATTATGTGACAACCGCGGTCGATCTGAATGCGGGACATCTGCAGCTCCAGCTGATTGATGCGCACGACAACCCGGTTGACGAAGCGTGGGACTACGCATTTGACCTGTCCGACGGGGAGGGAGAAGGATTGCATGACAATGCGAGCCTGAAATATTATTCGATGGAGCGCACTTCGGTTCCGGGCGACGGTACAGACCCTTTGAGCTGGTATACCTGTATCGATGAAGATTCGAAAACAGATTTCTTCACTGCCGGAACCGCAGGTTCCGATGTCCGCGGTACGCCAGGATATGAAAACCGCTCGGAAAACGAGCCGTACAGCAGAATAAGACTCGTTTCCTCACCCACCCCGACCGCAACGTCAACGCCATCAGCGAAGCTTATCCTGTCCGAGGGCGACGACTCGGCCACCATCAAGATAGAGAACATCGGCGGGTTTACGGAACTGGTTTATATTCTCGAAAACAGGGCAACCGGAAAAGCGATTGCGGACAATTCCGCGAGTCCTGAAAAACTTACCGGCCAGGATGTATTTGAAGCTTCGGGCATAATCCTTGAAACGTGTTCTGGTGGCGTATGTACGAAAATGACGGATACCGAAAACCTGAGATTAGAAGTTGCGCTAACGGACAAGGAAGGGAAGGAAATAAGGATAGAGAGCGGGTTGTGAAGGGAGGAAAGATTCCCGCTTTCGCGGGAATGACAAAAAAGGCACGGGTGTGAAGTTTTTTGTTTGTCATTCCGTGAAATCCGGGTTCCGGAAATGAACATGAAAATAATTATGAAAAAAATTGTTTCACTGATAATAGGCGGGATTTCACTTTTATTGTTTGCCGTGAATCCGGTATACGCGGCGGATGTGGATATCACATGTACGGAATCGGGCTGCACGCCCTCATCCGTAACCGGTTTCTTTCCGTCATCCGAAATCTGGTATCCGGGAAAATCTCTATTGAAGACCGTAAAAGTGACAAACAGCAGCGGCGGACCGATAAGCGTAACCGTACACGAACAAAACAGCACAACGGACGCTGACTTCGACCAGGTCGTGCAGTTTACCATCGGCAGGGAGGGAGGTCCGGTGTTGTGGGACAATTCCCTTTATGCGTTTTACCAGAGCAGCATGGTAACTTTGAATCCCGCGCTGGCTGCGGGTACTAGCGAGACCTATTCCTTTACGGCTTATATGTATACGACGGCGGGCAACGACTACCAGGAGAAATCAACACAGTTTGACATGGTGCTCGGATTCAATGGAGGTTCATCCTCATCGGTCTGCGGTAAACAAACCCCTGCTGTCCCCGGTCCCCTATCCCTTACCCGCGTAAGCGATACCGAAGTCAAAGCGGTGTGGGGTGCGGTAACCGGAGAATATACCGGCTACCGGTTGAGCTGGTCGAAAGATACGGATACGGACGGCGACGGGGACGGCTCAAAATCCGTCGGCAAAACCACGGAGACAAACGTTACAGGATTGGAGCTGAATAAATACGGGTACTATTTCAAGATCCGGGCGGTTAACGACTGCATGGAGGGAAATCCGACCGGCATTGTTTTCATCGGTGCTGGCACTGATTTGCGGAGAAGCGGCGATACGCTCGGAGCCTCGACTGCCGCACCGACTACCGGACCGCAGCGTTTTGTGCAGACGGGCGCGGTGCGGGGAGCGTCCACATCAAGCAGCAGTTCAAGCAAAGGCATTGAACTTGCAGGCACAACAGGAGAAGTGAAAGGCGAAACCGTTACATGCAAATGCATCTGGTGGCCTATCCTTGTGGTTGAGGCACTGGTAGCGGTATTTTATCTCGGAGCGGCGGGAAGGTTAACGAGAAACAGCTTATTCAGCCTTGCGCTGTCGGGTGAAGCTGTCGTGGCGTTTCTTGTCTTCAAATCGCTGAACAAATGTTTGTCGTTTTCGTATGTGGTTTTCGCAGAGACAACTGATCCCTGGTGCAGGTACTTCGTATTGCTTGATGCAGCAATCGTTGGCGTAGTCCTGCTTATAAAAAGAACACTGTTCAATGGATCGTCATCCCGGTGAAAACCGGGATCCAGGATAAACTAGATGAAATCTTCTTTTGTATACATTCTCACCAACATGAGAAACGGAACGTTATATATAGGCGTGACTTCTGACATCTGCAAACGGATTTGGGAACATAAAGAGAAAAAGATAGAAGGATTTACCAAGACGTATGGATTGGACCGCTTGGTATATTTCGAAGTGTTTGAAAATATCGAACGTGCTATCCGGAGGGAAAAGCAGTTAAAAGAATGGAAAAGGATATGGAAACTGGACTTGATCGAGCAAAAGAACCCGTTGTGGAATGATTTATATGATGAGGTAAAAGAGATTGTGTAGTTTATAGTCTGGATTCCGGCCTGCGCCGGAATGACGAAAAGTGATACCGGAATGACGGTGTAAAAGTGCCGAATGACGAAAAAGGCGCCGGAATGACGAAAAGAGGTACCGGAATGACGATGATAAGGAGTTATGGCCGGATACGGGGGTACAGGCAGCTTAACAGGTATAGGGAGCCGGTCACCACTGCGATATCCTCATTCTTCATGTTGTTTAATAAACCATTGAATGCATCAACCGGATCGGTAATCGCGCAGGTGTTTTTGTACCCGTCCGCGACGGATTCGGCAAGCAGTTCGTCCGGGATCTCGGACAAATGGCGGGAATCCTGGGTATCGAGGTAGAATCCGGTGAACGTTATGGATTTGGCAACCTTCCCGATCAGGGACAGCATGGATTTGTAATCCTTGCGCTTCTTGAACGCGACCAGGAAATGGAATGACTTATCCGAATATGCTTTGACCAGCGAGTCCAGGAACGCTTCCATTTTCTGCGGGTTATGCGCGCCGTCAAGAATAATCCTTTTTCCGTCCTTCTCGAACTCTTCCATCCGGCCTTTGAATCCGGTTCCTTTCAATGCGTTGCGTACGGTTGCTTCATCAACCGCAAATCCGTCTCTATCAGCAAGCGCGTATAAAACGGAAAGGGCAATTCCCGCGTTTTCCGCCTGGTACCGGGCATGGGTCGGGATTGAAATGTCCGTGAGTTCACGGGAACCCTGCCGGTAATTGAACAGTATCCCCTCTTCCGTGGTCCTGACATCGGATACGGTTTCCCCCGGCCTCACCCATACGATCCCGGCATGCTGCTCTTGAGCTTCTCCTTCGATGACCGCGCGGACTGAAGGCGTATTCGCATGCGCGACAACCGTATTTCCCGTCTTTATGATTTTCGCTTTATGGAGGGTTATTTCCTCCTCGGTTTTCCCGAGGATCTCGGTGTGGTCGAGCCCGATAGCGGTTATGACCGCCGTTTTGCTCGCGCTTTGCACCGTGTTGGTTCCGTCATACCAGCCTCCCATGCCGGTTTCCACCACCGCATAGTCCACTTTTTCCTCGCGGTAGACATAGAAGGCAAGACTGACGAGCAGTTCGAAATACGATAGTTTTCCGAATTCCGTTTTCTCCATCTGTTGCGCAAAGGGAATAATTGAGTTGAGATAGGATACGAATTTCTCCTCCGGGATGAACGCGTTGTTTATCATGAACCGCTCCCGCAGGTCAATAAGATGCGGGGACAAATGAAGCCCGGTTCGGAAACCGAGCGCATGGAACAGTTTGCTTGTGTAGAAAGCGGTCGAGCCTTTGCCCGAAGTTCCTGCGATATGGATGACTTTGTACGCTTCCTGCGGGTTCCCGAGCAAGTCCAGGAAATGCACGGTCCGCTTCAGGCCTTCCCCTCCGACAAACGGGTTCGGCCGCTCCGTTATATATGAATATATATAGTCCTGCGCTTCTTTGAAATTCTTCAGCATGGCATCAATTTTAACATACGGTAACTATGACGATATTCACACATAACTATTATTGCGCGCACACGTCTCGGCATTACCATTCATCCAGTCCGATAGTTTAGCTCTTTAGAAAAACAAAAGATGACCATACCGAAAAAATACCAGAAAAATATTGCCAAGTCCGTAAGTTTTATACTTATACTTGGTCAGATACTTGCGCCGACTTTCCTCAAGGCGGAAGACATGCCGAACCGTTCGGACCTCACTTCTTCCATCACCCAAAACGCTACAAGCCAGACATCGCAGATAAACGCAGATACTTCATCCGCTCCTGCAACCACCGTACAGAATACGGGGGACAACACGTCGGTTTCCTCATCCAATAATTCCTCCTCAAGCACTCAGGTCGACAACCAGAACAACGCGGATGTCAGCCAGCAGGTGAACGCGGAGGCGAACACGGGAGAAAACGAAGCATCGCGCAACATATCGATCGGCGGAAACGCCGGCATGATCACAACCGGCGACGCGGCGGTGAATACGACCGCGGCTGTCGCGGCAAATTCAAACGCGACTGCAGTCAGCGGTAACGGCGCGGGAGCAGGCGGAGCATCGACCGGAATCGCAAATACCGGCAACGGCTTAACCACATCGACATCAAACAACAGCCAGACCACGACGCTCGTGAACAACGGGAACGCGACCACTATCACCCAGGGGGTGAACGCGAAAGCAAACACCGGCGGCAACAAGGCTGACCGGAATATATCGATCGGCGGCGTCGCCGGAGGGATAACAACGGGAAACGCGACCACCAACACCAACATGCTCGTGACCGCAAACGGCACGGTCGCACTCATCGGCGGAAACGGCAACGGGAACGGCCCGGGCAGCGGCGCATCGATCGTCGTGTCCAACACCGGGGACCGGACACGCATCAGCGGAAGCAAGAATACGACCAACTTCGTTGTTGTGACCAACAGCAACCGCGCAACCCTCTCCCAGATGTGCGGCACCCCGATCCCGCAGGAACAGCTTCTGGTTGACGCCTCATCATGCAGCGCCAACACCGGCAATAACGACGCCTCGCGCAATATCGGGCTCGGCGGGGATGCGGGAGTCATCAATACGGGAGACGCAACGGTAAATGTACTTATGAAAGCGGTTGCCAACAGCAATACGACGGAAATCGAAAACGGCGGCGGATCCGCTCCCCTCACCCTTGCGGTCGCCAACACCGGCAACGACTCACAGTTTGACGCGAACCAGAACAGCCAGACATCAACCGGCGTTTCAAACAGCAATGACGCGGCTGTTTCGCAGTCAGTAAACGCGAAAGCGAACACCGGCCGCAATACCGCAAACCGCAATATCTCAATCGGCGGAAATGCGGGCATCATAAACACGGGAGACGCAACGGTCAACACTCTCATGTTTGCACAGCTTAATTCGAACGATACGGCAGTTTCCCAGGGCTCCGGGCAGGGAGGAACCGGCCAGAGCCTTGCGGTCGAAAATACGGGAGATGATTCCGAGTTCAACAGCGATACAAACTCGACAAACAGTACGCAGATAAACAACTATAACGAACTGAGCCTGTTCCAGCAGATCGTGGCTTACGCGAAAACCGGATTCAACAAGGCTAACCGCAATATCGGCAACGCCGCGGGTATCATCGATACCGGAGACGCCATGATCGATGCGATCATCGATATCGACGCGAACCATAACGAGACGAAAGTGACGCAGTCAAGCTCTTCATCCGCTCCCGCGCCCTCCCCCACTCCGGGCCAGAGTTCCTCAAGCAGTTCAAGCTCATCATCGTCCAACAATTCAAGCTCATCCTCATCATCGAGCAGCTCTAATAACGGGTCGTCATCCTCCTCTGGAGGCGTGGCGCAGGGCGTGAGCGTATCGGGTTCATCATCATCATCGACAAACGGCACGACCAACGCGACGCTCGCGGATTTCCGCGACAAACCGCGCGGCATGGTGCTCGGCGCGGTGAGCCTCCCGGCAACGGGACCGGGCAGCTCGCTTCTCGTACTCATCATGCTCATACTCCTTTTGGGAGCGGGCATCTACGCACAGAAGTTTGACACGAATGAAGTCTGAAACATATGAATACGCTTTACTTTGCTTTATCAATTATCAGTTCTCAACAGAAAGGGGGTGATACTGAATGAAAAAGAACAAATACATGAAAACATTCTTTGTTTTAATGGTAGGACTGGTTATGCTCGGAACGCCGACCGCATACGCTGTCGGGAACGATTCCTCTATCGTCAATAGCGGTGATAATGCAACTGTCAATTCATCTGCAAACCAAAATTCCTCTGTTGCCGTATCGAACGAAAACACGGCAGTAGTAACGCAAAACGTGAACGCCCATGCAAACACGGGCGGAAACGATGCGAACGGGAATATCGGAAGCACATCCATGACCACGGGTAATGCCGGAGTCGAGGTGTTCCTGAAGACAGATGCCAACAACAATACTACCGGTATTGCGGGAGCGAGCCAGCAGAGCGCGAACATGACGGATGTGGTGAATACCGGCAATAATGCCGATATCAACACGTCTACCAATACGAATTCCTCGATCGGAGTTTCCAATTCGAATAACGCGGTCGTCAGCCAGAGCTGCGGCGGTTATCTCGGCGGACTCTCGCTTCTTGGCGGTATGTTCGGCGGTGGATGCGACGCAAACACCGGCGGCAACGACATGAACGACAACATCGGAGGAACTCATATGTCAACGGGTAACGCAGGTATTGCTGTTGGAGCGGACGTAAAAGCCAACAAGAACAACACTCTTATTGGCGGAGGTGCCGGCAACGGTACGGTCCTGAACGGAACGACCATCACCAACACGGGCGATGATGCGAGCGTGAATGCATCAGCCAACGACAACCAGACGGTTGGCGTAGCAAACTACAATACCCTGTTCGTCGAGCAATTCCTGAACGCCCATGCAAACACCGGTTACAACGACGCCAATGACAACATCGGACCGTCGGCCATGACGACCGGAAACGCAGGGATCGAGACCCTCCTCGGCGTCCACGCCAATTCCAACGCAACCGGAATCGGAGGTAATCTCTTCCCCGTGCTAGCAAACCTGGACGACGTAGTGAACACCGGTAACGACCTTACCGCAAACACGAACGTCAATTCCAACTCCACGGTTGGATTAACGGGTTTGAATTCGCTTCTGTCTTCCCAGCACGTTTGGGAGCACAGCAACAGCGGACATAATGACACCAACGATAACATCGGTGGTGCATCTATGGGGACACACTTTGCAGGCGTCAGCGTTGGCATGACATCAACGGGCAACACGAACGCCAACATGTTTGGCGGTCTCTTGGGATCACTCCTGAGCATGCTCATGATGTAACCAGCGAACCAATTTTCTAATCCGAAGTCAAAGGATAAACCATGCCCCCGGGACAACCGTTCCCGGGGGTCATGATAAAGGGACCTGAAAAGCCATGAAAAATAACCTCATCATCCTGCTTGCCATGACCGTTATCGCAGCCAGTTCTCCGGCCATGCAGATTGCATACATGCAGGAAACTGCGGAGCCGACCCCTACTTTTGTACCCGAGCCGACACCCTTACCGACTGCCGTCGAACCCCTGCCAACCGTGCTTCCATCCCCGACCGGAGCCGCGACAGAGCCCACGCCGGAGGCTACCGCAGCCGCGCGGATTGAAGAGGTCGCGCCTCCTGCCGCTTCTCCCGAAGCGGGCCTGTTGACTGCAGCGGACCTGAAGCCTGTTTTACCTATGGTATCCGCGCTTCCCGAACCGCAATCCGCAAACACTTCCCCAGCCTTATCAACCGCAACCGTCACAAATACCATCAATACGAATGCGGTCGGCGGAGAACCGGTCATCATGCTTGACGCTTCGAAAGACAAGACGCTTGATCTTTCAGGTTCATCGGTTTGCCAGACTGGCATAAACCAGGCAAACATCACCATCGATAACAATGTGGTGCTCAGGAATCTGATAAACATATTTGCGGGGACCGGGGTGAACGCGGTCGGTGCAGACGGTTCTATTGAAACCGGAGACGCTGCCGCACAGGCAAACGTTGCCAACCTCGTCAATACGAACCTAATCGGCTCGTGCTGGAATTTCACGCTCCTCAATTTTTTCAACGGCATGGAGGGCAATATCGTTCTGCCGTACGAACTGCAGTTTCTTAACCTGACGGCAAACGGCATGCGTCCGGCTTTTCCTTTGCAGGATGCGACCGTGCATGCGTCCAATTCATCAACCCTGAAAAACGATTTGCTTGCCGCATCCAATACCGGCGCAAACACCGCCGGCACTACCGAAGCCGGAAACGCGGACATAAAAATCGACGCACGGGAAACGGTCAACACCAACCAGTACGGGAACAACTGGCTGTTTGTCCAGGTGGAGACGGGAACGGGCTGGAACGGCGTATTCGAAAACTGGCAGGGAGATACGGTGCGTACGCCTACCGGCGGGTACGCATGGATGAAACTGCCGGATGCTTTAAGTCCGCCGGGAGAGACGAATATCGATATCATAAACAGCGCATACGTGGAAAACGGCATACGGGTAGGCTCGGATACGGGAAACAACACGGCAGGCGCCAACGGATCGGTTAAAACCGGCAGCGCATTTTCCGGCATAAACCTGTTTGACTTCATCAATACCAACATAATCGGAAACAACTGGTACTTTGCCCATATCAACCTGTTCGGGGGATTCAACGGCAATGTCGTGTTCGCCCGTCCGGACCTTGCGGTTGCCGGCTCTACGCAGGCAAACGCACGCGCCGGCGAAACCGTCAGCCAAACGGTTTCGCTCATGAATGCGGGCACCCATACCGCGCAGAATGCGAGACTGGTCGTTTCCCTCCCGTCCGGAACAACCTGCAAGTCGGTTTCCCCGGGAGCGTGCAGCGACGGAGCCGTTACCGTTAATCTGGGCGATATGGCGCCGGGCGTTACCAGAAACGTCAGCATGGCGGTACGGGTCGATGAGGAAGCCTCTGTTCCCGCAATCACCACGTCATGGACCGCGCAGACGGTAACGGATGAACCCGCAAAGGACAACAATACTTTACTGCTGACGACGCAACTCACGAAGGCGGCCGCCGACACGGAGCAACCGGTGTCGCAGCAGGCTGCGGCATCGTCCAGCGTTCAGCCGGAAAACCGGGTAAACGGCACCCTGCTCAAGCGGGAAAACCAGCAGCAGATACGCCTTGCCGACTACCGGGACGGCAAACCGGGAAAAGTGATCGGGATACGGACAGGCCTGAACGGACCGGGAAGCTTGCCGTTCAGGATCAATTTTATCAATATCCTGTACGTTCTGGTCGCGGCGGGCATCATCCTCAGGATCGTGCGGTTCGTGAAAAAACGGACGGGTATGTTTTTCGTCAAGCGGAGATTGTGGCGTTTAAGCGGAACGGGTTCACTGGTTTGAAAGGGTGTGGCCGTTGAGGAATCCTCCTTCTCCCGCCGAGGCGGGATACGGCGGACAAAGCTTGAATGGTGGTCGCACCTGGACTTGAACCAGGGACCTTCCGAATGTGAATCGGGCGCTCTACCAACTGAGCTATGCGACCATGCCAACTGCCTTGCCCTCCGAAGCATCTTGCGAAGGAGGGAGCTAAACGGCCTTTATTACCACATTATTGTAGTTTCTCGGCTTGTTTTTTGCAAGCCGATTCCCTATACTGATATATTATGATTCACCTGCTGAAAGGCATCCTGGATTTCGTAATGGATATCCTGGAGACCGTCGTGTTCATCGGATCGCTCTTCATCGTCGTATATCTCTTCATCATGCAGCCCAACCAGGTCAAGGGAGCCTCGATGGATCCGACCTTCAATTCCGGAGACTACATTTTCACAAGCAAAATAACGTACAAACTGCGCGGGTTCGAGCGCGGGGACGTGGTTGTTTTCAAGTCGCCCAAAAACCCTGACATCGAATACATCAAACGCATCATCGGACTGCCCGGAGACAAGGTCATGATAAAGGATGAGGAAGTGTACGTGAACGGCGTGATGCTTGATGAGCCCTATATCGCCGCAAAAACAAACCTCTGGGACGGCGGGTTTTCAAAAAACGGCGAAGAGATCGTGGTACCTGACGGAGAGCTGTATGTGATGGGCGACAACCGGCCCCGCTCATCCGATTCCCGCGAATTCGGCCCGATCCCTGAATCGAGCATCATCGGCCAGGTGTTTTACCGGTATTTCCCCTCTTCCAAAGTGGGCACCATAGACAATCCGTTCCCCAAGGACTTCCGGGGTTTGAACGGAACGTATAATGGTGCGTATCATCTCGCTTTGTCATTCCCGTGAAAACGGGAATCTTATGCCGTACTTCGTTTACATACTCGCGAGCAAACAGTGCGGTGTCCTGTATATCGGAGTAACTTCAGACATCGCTAAACGTGTATGGGAGCATAAGGAAGGAATCGCTGAAGGATTCACTAAAACATATTTTGTCCACAGGCTGGTTTATTATGAGGTGTTTGGCCAGGTGAGTGATGCCATCCGCCGGGAGAAGCAATTGAAGAAATGGAATCGTGCCTGGAAGATTGAACTTATTGAAAAGAAGAACAAACAGTGGAGGGACCTGTATGAGGTGATAAAGTAAGATCCCCGCTTGCGCGGGGATGACACAGGTAGGGTGCGGGGATGACAATAATAAAAAACTCAGGCTATTAATTTTTTGAGCAGTGTTTTGAGTGATGGAGTCGTTTCAGCAAGGCTTCCCTTCAGTTCGACTACAATCCTGCTTTTGACCCGCGTCTGGACGATCTTGAGCTTCGCGCCGGGTACCTGCGTTTCAAGTTTCGCAGCCGCCTCCCCTATTTCAGTTTTCGGGATATGGCTGCCGACCGTCTTGGTCTGATACAGCATTTCCCTCACCAGTTCTTCGGTCTGGCTGACTGTCATGTTTTCGGAAAGCACTTTTTCGTACGCTTTCATCATGTCCTCCGGGGTATGTAGGCGGGAAATGATGAAGAGGTGGCTTATGGAAATGAGCTTTGAATAATAGCCGTCCACGATCATGTCATTCAGCTTGTTAAGGCGCAGGATATGGCAGACATAGGACTCCTTCATGGAAAGCCTCAGGCTTATGTCCTTTATCTTGATTTCCTTATCGACCGTCAGGAACCGCAGGAGTTTTGCCTTGGTTATGAAGTTGGTTTCGGATTTGATCTGTTCGATCACGGGGTCAACGTCTGGGGACATAGAATAAGTATAACAGGTGTGTCAAAACAGGGTTGGCCTCAAAGCCTCCTTATTTTACGTAGATGAATTTCTGTCCGTACAGGGTCTTGAATGCGACCGTGCCCTTTTTCACCGCGATGATGGTGAAGTCGTTTGAAAGCATGGTGCCTTCGCCTGCCTTGAATTTCGTGCCTTTCTGTCTGATGATGATGTTTCCCGGTTCAACTGCTTCTCCTCCGTATTTTTTGATGCCGAGCCTGCGTCCCGCAGAATCCCTGTTGCCTCGTACCGCCCTCTGGGCTTTTGTATGTGCCATATTCTAGCTTCAAGCAATTTTGGTAATTTGTATCCGTGTCATCGAATGACGGTATCCGGTTGTTTTCCGGTAGCGCACTTTCGCCTTGAACTTGGAAATCCGGATCTTTTCGCCTTTCAGGTGGGCAACGACGGTGGCCTGGGTTTTGCCGCCGAGAGCGGGCATACCAAGGTCAACGGTACCTTTTTCGTCAAAAACCGCAAGGGTTTCAAGCTCAACGGTGTCTTTTTCGTTCTGGTCGAGGCGGTCAACCATGAGGAAGTCGCTTTCTTTCGCGATATACTGCTTTCCGCCTGTTTTAACTACTGCAAATCTTGTCATAAGAAGTTAGTATATACGAAATCAGCTAAAAAATCAACAGCTTGTCGCGGATTACCAATTGAGGCCAAGCATCGACGAACGGGCCGTATTATGTTAAAATGGCTATAACAATGTCATCTGTGGCGAACAAAGCGGACAAACTCATGAAGAACATGAAGCTTCTCTGGTTTTACCGGGAGCTTTTGTGGAATCTGGCCAATCGGGAGATAACCCAGCGGTACAAGCAGTCGGTTTTGGGGTATGCATGGGTGGTGCTCAATCCCCTGTTCCAGCTCATTACCATGAATTTCGTGTTTTCGACCGTTCTGCGCGTCAATTCGCTGGGAGTTCCGTTCATTATCTTCCTGTCGGTGGCGCTCCTGCCCTGGCTGCTTTTCAGCCAGAGCCTGGCTTCCTCAACCGGCGCACTCGTTTCAAACAGCAACCTCATCACGAAAATATACTTTCCCCGCGAAATACTCATCTATTCAACCATCATTGCCAAGATCGTTGACTTCTTCTATTCCTGTGTTGTCCTGATCGCGTTTTTCATCTTTTTCAGGCAGGGTTTGTCCATCCATATCCTGTGGGTGCCGGCGATCCTTCTGATCCAGATCATTTTCACTGCGGGTTTGTCCCTCATTTTCGCCTCCCTCAATTTGTTTTACCGGGACATCCAATACCTCCTGAATCTCATACTCACCCTCTGGATGTATTTGACGCCGATCATGTATCCGGTCGAGATGCTTCCCGAAAAATACCGCTTCGTGTTTGCGATAAACCCGATGGCGGTCATCATCAACGCATACCGCCAGGTCATGCTCACGGGCAACGGCCCCAACCTCAACTCGTTAAGTATCGCATTTGTCATGTCCATCGTCGTTTTCGTTATCGGTTTCCTCTTCTTCAAGAAGATGGAGGGAGAATTCGCGGACTATGTATAACCATACGGCGATAAAAGCCGAGAATATCAGCAAAAAGTACCGCCTGCAGAAACACCGGACGTTCAAGGAGTTCCTGCCTGCCCTTATCGGCATGCAGGACACGGTCATCCAATTCGACGCCCTGTCGCATTTGAATTTCGAACTGAAAAAAGGCGAATCGCTCGGAATACTCGGAAGGAACGGTTCCGGCAAGTCTACGCTTCTCAAGATCATCGCCGGCGTGACCAAGCCCTCCGACGGCCGCATTACGGTCAACGGACGGATCGCGCCGCTCATCGAGCTGGGCGCAGGATTCCATCCGGAGCTTACCGGCCGCGAGAACGTGTACCTGAACGGCTCGATCCTCGGGATCAGGAAAAAGCAGATGGACCGGCTGTATCCGGAAATAGTTGAATTTGCGGAACTGGAAAAATTCATGGACCAGCCGATCAAATATTATTCTTCCGGCATGTATACCCGCCTTGCCTTTTCGGTGGCGGTCGCGGAGACTCCCGATATACTCCTGGTCGATGAGATCCTGGCGGTCGGCGACAAGAAGTTCCAGCAGAAATGCCTGAGCCGGATGGAAGAGTTCCGGAAAAGCGGCAGCACCATGGTGATGGTGAGCCACGGGCCGGAGCAGCTTGAGAAATACTGCGACAAGGGGCTCGTGCTTGACCGGGGCAATGCGCTTTTTTACGGCGACATAACCGAGGCAACCAAAACATACGCCGAACTCATCTAGCCCATGAAAAAAAGCGAAATCCTCCTTTTGTGTTTTACGGTTCTCCTGTTTATCGGACTCGCGATCGTGTATATCCGCTTTCCCGGATTCCAGTATGATGAACTGCTGTTCGCAAACGCCGCTTTGGGCGGGATCGACGACAAGACGTTCCTCATGTTCCGCATCGGGCCGGTTCCCCTGTATGTCTTCTATTATATCGGCGCGCTCAAGTCCTGGATTTACATGCCGATTTTTTCGCTATTCGGGGTGAGCTATGCTTCGGTCAGGATACCCATGGTATTGCTTGCAGCAGCTACGGTTCCGTTGTTTTACGCCTATGTACGCCGGATTACGGACCGCAGGACCGCGGCCCTATCGGTTCTTCTCACCTATCTGAACCCCGCCTTCATTTCGCTTGTCAGGCTTGACGTGGGCCCTTCGGCCATCGCGTTTGCCCTCAGGGTTGCGGCGTTCGCGTTTTTTTACCGGTTCCTCGCTTCAAAGCGTTCCCGTTATCTGGTTCTGCTTGCCACGGCGTTCATTCTCGGGTTCTATAACAAGATGGATTACGCTTGGTTCATCAGTTCATTCGTCCTGTCGGCGTATTTCATAAACCGGAAAGAGCTCGTCGATCCGGTGTTTGCCAAATATCCGCCCCTTTTGAGGCGGTTCACTTTCGTATCGTTTTTCCTGCTCGGACTGCAGGTACTCATTTACCTCATCAGTTTCAATTACTTTACCCACCTTGATTCCGACCATTTCAGGCGGGTGACTGCGGGAGCCTTCAACCTGCTCAACGGAACGCTCTTCCTGAAGTACCTGCGCGGAAACGCCTCGGTTTCGTGGGACGCGCTGGTTTCCCTGATCCCCCTCTTCTTCACCGGGTATGGGGTATGGCATGCTGGCCGCGACCGCAGGGCCGGACCGCACGTGCGGTTCCATTTCGCCCTGAGCGTCCTGTCCATAGTCCAGATGTATTTCATGCTCCGGGCCCATGAGGCGTGGCATATCATTTATCTGTATCCTTCCCTTGCGGTTGTTGCCGCTTACGGCATCGTGCAGTATGCCCGTCTGATGAACCGGAAGTTCCGGCAGATTGCCGTCGCGGGCATGGCAGGGGCTATCGTGTTCTACAGCCTGGCGCTTTACGCGACGCACATCCAGGCATTTGCCGGAAAAACTGGAAACGTGTACTGGTCCAACTCCATAAACGAACTGATCGATTACGCTAAACAGACCGATGCCCGGTTCGTGTCGATCGACTGGGGCACCCATACCCAGCTTCTCGTCACCACCGGCCAGCGGAACAAGTATTTCAACGAATGGGAAAACATCCGCCAGTTAAAACTGCCGGAAAAGGAGTACGACCGGTTTTACCGCGAGCATCTTCTCCGGCCGGGGACGCGGTTTGTACTCCATCCGCCGGGCAAGACGCTTTACGAGACCTCGCGCGCGAACTTCTTCAAAATCCTCAAACGGTATCGCATGCGCCCGCAGCTTCTGAAAACGGTTACAGACCGCGGCGAGACCGTGTATGAGGTATATGCGGCAAAAGAATGATTTTGCTATAATGATGCTACGCCTAGATATCAAGAGCGGCAGAAGGAAGCTCAAGCTTCCCTGAGAAACGGCTCAGCGCACATCTGCCCGGCAACCGTCCTGACAACAAATCGGGAACGGTGCCAAATCCGACCAGCATGGCTGGAAAGATAGGCCATTACTATTTAATGGAAACAGTATGAGACACTCTTCCTTCACGTCAGAGTCCGTGTGCAGCGGACACCCCGATAAAATTTGCGACCAGGTTTCGGACGCCATACTGGACGCGGCCCTCGCGCAGGACAAAAAAGCGCGCGTTGCGGTTGAAACCATGGTGACAAAAAACTTCATGGCGCTCGCGGGCGAAGTAACGGTGGACGGGACCATGCCGTATACGGACATCGCGCGTAGCACCGTCAAGAAGCTCGGATACACCGATCCGAAGCTCGGATTCACCCACATGTCTCCGGTCACCGTGAAAATCCACACCCAGTCGCGTGAAATTTCTGCAGGCGTTGATACGGACGGCGCGGGAGACCAGGGCATGATGTTCGGATACGCATGCGACGAAACGCCGGAGTTCATGCCGCTTCCGATCACATTGTCCCATGCGCTTGCCCAACGGATCGATGAAGTGCGGGAAAAAGGCATTCTCCCCTACCTGCGGCCGGACGGAAAAACGCAGGTTGAGGCGGAATACGATAACGGAGCGCCCAAAGCAATCAAATCCATCGTGCTTGCGGTGCCCCACCGGGAAGATGTCGCACTCAAGCAAGTGCGGGATGACCTGTTTGAACATGCGGTGAAGCACGTCCTGGCTCCTTACGGCCTGACTTATAAACTGAAAGACCTGATCGTAAACGGCACCGGAATCTGGCATGTCGGCGGCCCGGCATCGGATACCGGCGTAACCGGACGAAAAATCGTCGTTGATACGTACGGCGGCATGGCACGGGTGGGCGGCGGCGCATTTTCCGGCAAAGACCCCACCAAAGTCGACCGCTCGGGTGCATATGCAGCCCGGTACCTGGCCAAAAACATCGTTGCGGCGAAACTGGCAAAACGGTGCGAGGTGCGTCTCGCCTACTTCATCGGCGCGAAAAAGCCGGTCATGCAGGAGTCGGAAACATTCGGAACGGAACGCGTGTCCGCAAAAGCGATCCGGGATTATATGGCGCAGCTTCTGGACACGTCCGTTGCGGGGATACTTAAAGGGCTGGACCTTCGCAGGCCCATATACCGGGAAACGGCAGCGTACGGCCATTTCGGCAGGAACGGGTTCCCGTGGGAGAGAATCGCATCCTGACCAAGCATGATTTGGGCGGAAACCGGGCAAAAACAGCCTCACCTAACCTCCGAGGTTGGAAATGGGGTGCGACAGAAATTCTATTTGAAAAGATGGGGAAAAGATGCAATAATAAGCGCTTGGAACTGAAATACGGCAGCATAATCATTACCGGATCGCTCTCCTGGGACGTCATAATGGACTATCCCAAACGGTTCGTGGACCAGCTTGAACCGGAAAAACTCCACCAGCTCAACATTTCCTTCGTCGTGGACCGCCTCGAAAAGCAACTCGGCGGTATCGCTGCAAACATAGCGTATGCAGCCAGCCAATACCTGCGCACAAAAAACGGGGGGGCAAAACCGGATGTACGGGTACTTGGGGGATTGGGCAGGGACGGGGCCGAACACCTGCGGTTCTTCAGGAAAAACCGTATTGATGCCCGGGGAATCATCCGGGACAAACGGCTCTATTGCTCGACAGGAACGGTCATCACGGACAAAACGGACAACCAGATCTGGGGCTATTACTACGGCGCCAGCATCCGGGGCAAAGACGTCGACTGCCGGAAATACGTCAATAAAGACAGCCTCATGATCATATCCGCAACCCATCCGGAAGCGCTTTTGTCTTTTCAGGCGTTTGCGGTCAAACACAAAATCCCCTACCTGTATGATGTCGGCATGTCCCTGTCCTGGATCGCGGACAAGGATCTCTGGACAGGAGTTAAGCACTGCCGGTACCTTATCGGCAACGATTATGAAATCGCAATGATCCTCAAGCGCATCGGAAAACGCGTTGCCGACCTCAATGCCATAGGAGTCGCGGTCATCACGACGCTCGGCGCGCAGGGCGTCAGGTACGAGGACGGAAAAAATAATATTACGGTTCCGGCATATGATGCGGCCGATGTCGCCGATCCGACCGGTGCGGGAGACGCCTGGCGCGGCGGGTTCATGTCCGCGGTCGCCATGGGCTGCACAATTCCCGAGGCCCTCAAAACGGGAAACGCCACGGCAAGTTTTGCCATAGAACACTACGGTACCGTAAGCTATACCATTCCCAAACGGGAGCTCAATAAAAGATTAAAAAGTTTATAACTTATTTCCTATGAAGTACGACGTTCTCGACACTAAGCTCGCACCCGCGGGCAAAAAACTTATCGAATGGGCAGGCCGGGATATGCCGGTCCTCAAGCTTATCCGCGAACGGTTTTCCCAGGGCAAGCCACTGTCCGGAGTGAAACTGGCCGCATGCCTCCATGTAACATCCGAAACCGCGAACCTTGCCATCACCCTGAAAGCGGGCGGCGCGCAGGTGTTCCTTTGCGCGAGCAATCCCCTTTCGACCAACGATGCGGTTGCCGCATCCCTTGTCAAGGATTACGGGATTCCGGTGTTCGCGATCAAGGGCGAGGACAACAAAACCTACTACAGCCACCTGAATGCGGTACTTGACGAAAAGCCGAACACAACGATGGACGACGGAGCTGACCTGGTAGGCCTTATCCACGGCAAGCGAACCGAACTTCTCAAGTCCGTCGTCGGCTCAACCGAGGAAACGACAACGGGAGTTATCCGACTGAAAGCCATGGCCAAAGACAAGGAACTCAAAATCCCGGTCATCGCGGTCAACGACAACCAGACCAAACACCTGTTCGACAACCGGTACGGAACCGGACAATCGACGATAGACGGCGTCATACGCGCAACCAATATACTGCTTGCCGGGCGCACGTTCGTGGTCGCAGGCTACGGCTGGTGCGGACGCGGACTTGCCATGCGGGCGCGCGGAATGGGGGCGCATGTCGTAGTCACGGAAGTGGACGCGATCAAGGCGCTTGAGGCGCGCATGGACGGGTTTGAAGTCATGAAGCTGAAACAGGCCATCAGAAAAGCGGATGTCCTTGTGACGGTTACGGGCAACAAGCATGTGGTCGATGAAGAACACCTCGCAAACGCGAAACACGGGCTCATACTTGCCAACTCAGGGCATTTTGACGTGGAGATAAACAAGACGGCCCTGAAAAAAATGTCAAAAAAAGTTACGGAAGTGCGTCCGTTCGTTGAAGAATACGATATGGGCGGCAAAAGCATTTACCTGCTTGCACAGGGACGTCTCGTCAACCTTGCCTCCGCAGAAGGTCATCCGGCATCCGTCATGGACATGAGTTTTGCCGGCCAGGCGCTTTCGTGCGAGTTCATCTGGAAGAACCGGGGGACATTGACTAACGACGTGCACCAGCTTCCCGAATCGCTCGACTACGAAATCGCCCGCCTCAAACTGAAAGCCGAAGGGATCGCGATCGATTCCCTTACCGCGAACCAGAAGAAGTACCTGAGTTCCTGGAAAGAAGGGACCTGAGGAGCCTTAGACTTCGATAGGGCCGCCCAGATCGGGAGTCTCCTCCCGGTCCTCCTTTTTGACTTCCTTTTGTACTGCTTTTTTGATGCGGCCGGCGGATTCCTGCATTTCGTTCACTTTTTCCGCGCCCTGGTCAAGCCATTCCTTGACGGTTTGACGGATTTCCTCACGGCGGCGCCGGTCTGTCAGTATCGCAATAGTCGCACCCAAGGCGGCTCCCATTACGATATTTCCGACCATGTCGGTCGTGTTGCGTTTTCTTTCTCCCCAGCAGAACATATGTTTCACCTCCTTTCTGAAAATAAATCCAATACGTTTAACACGAAATGGAGCGCTCCCCGTTTCGCCTGCTCCTCAACGTATACGGCTTTCATCATGAACTGCCGCGCTTTCATGAGCACTTCGCGCAGGAGAAGCAGCGTACCGGTAAAGACTACCGTGACCACGATGATTCCGATGCTAGCGACAATGAGAAGAAAAGTAACCGCGTAGTTGAGTACGTCAAATGAATTCATAATGCTGCAAAACTGATAATAGCCATAATACGTCACAAGGGCTATAGTGCAGGTTAAGCATTCATCCAAACGGGGTAAGAAGTGTCCTTAGGCCGATATGATCTTGAAAAGGATCGTCCATGCGGCCGTCATGGCAAAGCCTATCATGAAGGGCAGCCAGCGGATCGTTGCGTCCTTGGTGATCGAAACTTGAATCTTCATGATATGAATCATAATTGGGCAGAGTAATAACCGGGTAAGAAAACAGAAGAACCCCGGGATCACCGCACAATCTTGCGGTATTCCCGAGGTGAAGAAACGGAAAACCTTAAGTATCAGCCGTCGTCCCCTTTTTATCGAGCGGCTGTACTATGCCTACTATACCCCGTTTCATTCGCGATGCAATAACAGTTGTGTAATAATCCGACAAGAGTCCTTTTACCCGCATATTACCTGCAAACGCTCCTCTCCATACACGGTGTCCGTATCTTTAGGTACGTTAGTATTTTCAAATACCATATGTTCAGAACACTTTTGAGGGATTTCATCCTTCTTTTTCTATCGGTTTGATCCGGCGGCAATATACGAAAACAGGCAATGTCTTTTGGAAAGAACATTGCCTGTTTTTTTATGTGGTGGTCAGTTCGGTTCGCGCAGCGAGTACCCGAATCCGCGTATGGACTGGATAAGCTTGTTTTTGTGGCCTGCGTCGATTTTCTTGCGCAGGTATCCGATGTATACGTCAACTACCCGTGTATCAACGTCATAGGAATAAAGCCATATGCGGTTGAGTATCATGTCCCGGGAAAGTACCTTGTTTTTGTGGTTCATGAGATATTCAAGGAGCTTGAATTCCTGGGTAGTCAGATGTACCTGTTTGCCCGCCCGCTTCACTTCCACTTTCTGCGGATCCAGTTCCAGGTCCGACACTTTCAGGACGCCGGTATTCTTGTACAGGATCCGAAGCCGTGCCTGGATGCGCGCAAGCAGCTCATCGCTTTCGAACGGTTTGGTAAGGTAGTCGTCCGCTCCCAGATTCAGGCCTTTGACGATGTCGGCCGTCGAATCTTTCGCGGTAAGTATGATTATCGCGGTATCGGGAAAATTCTTCTTGATTTCCTTGCATATCGATTCGCCGCTGACGGTCGGCAGTCCGAGGTCCAGTATCACGAGGTCAGGAGGCATGCGTTTCATATATTCAAGCGCGCTTAAACCTTGGTCGAAGGTTTTTACCCTGAAGCCTTTTTCGGTCAGAAAGTCATTGAGGAACACGCGGATGTTTTCGTCATCTTCTACCAGGACAATTTGGGTAGTCATAGGAAAGAGTTAATAATTGATAAAAGTAAGACAAAGATACGGTGTGTACCCCACGAGAATTATAAGGGATATGTAAAGGAAATGTAAGAATGTAAGAAATCTTCAGGTTTGGAGCGACTGTTCAAACTCCCCTATCGCCTCCTCAATCCGGGCGACCGCCTGTATCCAGGACGTGCGGGTGACTGCCTGTTCCTGGCGGCGCAGGCGCTGCAGTTTTTCGGCAGCGTTTTCATTCAGAAGACGGGTTATAACGGATGCGGTTTCTTCGGCATCGGCCGCGATTTCAACCTCATGGCCAAAGTCCCTGATAACTCCGTATACGGGCGTCGATATGACCGGTTTGCCGCTTGCCATGTATTCCAGTATCTTATGGGGAGACGCGAATCGCGCGCTTGTTTTCACGTCATAGGGCGCTATGGCTATATCGATTCCTTTGAGATAGTTCGGGAGCTGTTCATACGGACGGAATCCGAGATGGAACACATTGGGCAGGTCCGGCAGGCGGGTGCCCGGGGAGACGGGGCCGATACATACGAACGACACGTGCGGCAGGGAGCGAGCGGTTCCTTTCAGGAGTTCCATGTCGATCCGGTTGTCGAGCGTGCCGATATATCCCACGCGTGGAATAGGAATATCGAGAAGATCATGCGCAATTACGGTTTCCGTATCGCGGCTTTTCCTGAAATGGGATTCGTCAACGGCGTTTGGGATCAAATGTACATTGCCGTTCAGTTTTCTCATCCGGTCGAACATATGCTCCCCGGCGGCAAATACGATATCACTATAGCTGACAAGCACCTCGTCGTTTCTACTTAAATCGGGCGCATATGAATCGAAAACGGTAAAGGACGGTTCCTGGAAATGGAGGATGTCCATGAAGTCGGATGAATAAAACCACGCGGCGGGATGCGGATCGATCGCGCCGTTTTCGATGTATGTCTGGATGAGAGACGTATAGTCGTAGTGTTCCGTGTTGAGCGCTGAATAGGGTTGGATGACGGTCAGGTTTTGCAGCGGATTGAAAGTCCGGCGGGTATCCGGGGTATAATCCGGCTGCGGGAGCGGTTCTTCAACATAGAGAATGCGGTGGTTGTGGGACAGAAGGGATGCGATATGCTGCGGTCTGCGGCGCATCTGTTCCCAGCGGACCGGTGAGAATATCATCAGGTCCTCATGCGCATGCCGGAGCGCCCGTTGAGGGGAGAAAACCGACAAAAAGGAAGGCAGGCCTGTCGATTTTCCCGTCTGCTGCCGTTTCATACCCGCAAAGATACGGGCCGGCGGTTGGAACAGGGTCACCGTACGGTAACGGGAGCGTAAGAAGTCGGGTACAGCTCGCTATACATGCGGGAAATAAACTGCATATCGGTTTCAAACATGGGGGCGAGCGAAGGCAGCCGCAGGATGGCGGCCGGGTGAAAGGTGGGAAGGCATTGGTATCCGTGAACTTCAATGATGCGGCCGCGCACTTTCGTAATAGACTGCGTTTTGTCACCCGATACGCCCCGCAGGGCAACGTTTCCAAGAAGCACGACAAGCTTTGGCTTAACCGCCTGCAGCTGGAGCGAGAGATGGGACATGCCGTGCAGGGTTTCCTTCCAGGGAATGGTCCGTTTTCCGGGATAGTATTTGAGGACGGACGTTAAGTAGAAATTCCGCCGTTCCATTCCGTATTTGCGGAAAAGCCGGTCAAGAAGGCGGCCGGACGCGCCGACAAACGGCCGGCCCGTCACATCCTCTTTCCTGCCCGGCGCTTCTCCTACCAGCATGATTTTTGCTTGCGGGTTCCCTTCCCCGGGAACGATCCGCCCCATGACCTGCGTGATGCAATATTTGCATTCAAGTATGGAATCCCGGACCCTTTCAAGACCGGGCGTGTGACTGGACATATTTTTCCGTTTTGTTGATCAACTCATCCATCTCAAACGGTTTGGTAAGCACGTCTTCCGCCATTTTCCGGTTCACGTCATCAAGGAAGCGGTGGTTTGCGGACATGATGATGATCGGAATATCGTTGTATTTCGGGTCGGATTTCAGTTTCAGCGCGATTTCCCTGCCGTCCGCTCCCGAAAGGAGGATATCGAGAAACAGAAGGCACGGGGATCCCTGGTCCAAGCCCCGCATCAGTTCCTTTTCGGACGCGTACGTCCGCACCAGGTATCCTTCCTCGGCGAGAATCACCTGCATGATTTCCCGTACGCTCATGTCATCATCCACAATCCATATGCACCTTTGGTCTTTCATAGGTTTCAGTTGGTAACTTGACGTTTCGGTACGGTGAAGTAAAACGTACTCCCCTTACCGTTTGCGGTCGGACTCTTAACCCATATCTTCCCCCCGTGTTTTTTAACGATTTCGGAGGTGATGAACAGTCCGATGCCGAGGCCCGGATATCCCGAGTTTTCCTTGTCCACGGCACGCGTGAATTTGTCGAATATCTGTTTCTGTTTGGCGGGCGGTATGCCGATGCCTTTGTCGGCGACCGATACGGTTACCTGTTCCTTGTCGTCAGCCACCTCTACCGTGATGGTTTCCGTAGCGGGCGAGTATTTTACCGCGTTGCCGAGAATATTGAGGAGCGCCTGGTAAATGCGGTGGTAATCCGCAAATGCCATGGCCGGCTGGGGCGTCGGTTTCCATTCGATCGAATGGGTGGGCGAACTCAAATGGACTTCCTTGACCGCGTCTTCAACCAGCTGATTGATGTCGATGAAATCGTTGTTGAGCACCAGCTTATTGTCCTGGATTTTGCGCATGTCGAGGATGTCGTTCACGAGGTAGGTCAGCCGGTTTATCTGGTTGACCATACGCGTCAGGTATGAGGCGGTTTTTTCGTCACCGTTCTTTTCGAACCTGCGCATGAGAAGCTGGGCGAATCCCTTGATGCTGGTGATCGGCGTTTTCATTTCGTGGGATGCGATTGAGAGGAATTCGTCCTTGCGCTTTTCCCGCTCGCTCCTCTTTGATATATCGAGGGCGAATACGACAGACGTCTTGTTCCTCCGGTCAAGGAGTGCAGCGCCTTTGAGCGCGGTTATCCGGTTTCCGTTTTTTTGGATATACTCCTTTTCGTACGGTTTCACAGATCCGTTTTTGAGAAGCAACTTCCTGACGGCTTCATCCTTTTTCCGGTATTGCGGAGGCGTGACCCGCTCCCAGGTGAGCAGGCCTTTCTCCAGATCCTGCCGTGTGTACCCCGTCAGGTTGAGATACACGCTGTTGGCATACCGGACGACGTTTCCTTTCATGTCTTCAATCGCGACTCCGATGATGTTTGAATCGATCAGCCTGTTGAAGGCCAGTTCGCTTTCCTCCAGTTTCCGTTCGATGGTCTTCTGGTGGGTCAGGTCCATGAATAGCACCGCAAGCCCGCGCGTTGAAGGGTACAAATTCGCGTCAACCCACCGGTCGACGGATTTGGAATAATAGACGTGGTGCACGTGGCGGTTGTTGGACACCGCCTCGATCACTTTGCTGTACATAGGATTCTTGATCGTGTCCGGAAGGACTTCCCGGATGTTTTTGCCGACGAGTTCTTTCCTTTTCCTGCCGAAGAGCTCCTCCGCCTGCGCATTCGCGTATACGCATTTCCAGGTTTCGTCAAAAATGATAAACGGGTCGACGATGCTTTTGAGAACGCCGGTAACGAGATCTTCCGTGTCGTGGAATTTTTTAACGACCAAGGTTATACCAATTGCTTGTGACAGGAATAACAGCAATGTAAGCATATCCGCAGAGTTCATGCCGCCCCGTGCGAGACGTGTTAGGCATACGGCCGCAAGAAGAACGCCGGTAAGCAGTCCGGACGCGAACCCGCCCCATATATTGGCGCCCAGTACGATGAGGCCGCACAAAACGACAAGCAGTGCTTCCGGTGCCGCCGGGGCGATCGACTGTATAAGCAACGTGGCGCCGGCGCCTGCGACAGCTATCGCGATACCGAAAATCAGGTTGTGTTTTTTCGGGAAAATGGGCATGGGGACCAGAATAGGTGAATTATATCAGCCTTTGGCAAATGGAGACAGTGTAACTGGTCCCATGTGATAACTATGTAAGAAAGCCCGACGCATTTTTTATTTGTTCTGCACGTTCACGTCCACGTTAGAGGGCACATTTATTTGCGGCGCTCCCCCGCCCATCGACCCCCTCAAATACGGCAGAACATAGTAAAGGAATGCAACGACGACGATGATGAGCAGCACCACCGCAACGAGATTGGTTATTCCGCCCGAATTGCCGTCGGTCGAGGCGGGAGGATTATTGATTACTACCATAAAACATATGGGTATTTATAACGGTTGCCGGATTTCAGATGCGCACCTGGCGCCTGATCCATATGAGCAATACAGCGCCGAGCGTCGCAATAAGCAGGCTGTACAGGTTGAGGCCGCTCACCCCGTTGCCGCCGCCGATGATGTCCATAATGCCGCCGCCGATGAGGGCGCCGAGCACACCCATGATCATATCGCCGAGAATCCCCTGCTGTTCGTTCGTTCTCATTACAACGGAGGCAAGCCATCCCGCTATAACACCCAGAAGCAGAAATGCAATGATGTTCATAATAGTTTGATAAATGGTAACGCTTTCAGAATAGATAATGCGTTTTAAGGGCGGTTAAGAAAGGGCGGGCGTTATTGTAAGAAAGAAAACAAGCCGCTTCCCGTATATTGAAGCGGCTTGATTCGCATATTCTCAGACTTCGGATTGTGGTGGTTAATATTTAAAAATGTGCGTGCTGTCTTTTCGTAATTCACCTCCTTTCCCGATTCATAACAACTGACAGGGATATGGTATGCATCCTGCATGTGAGGCGGCTGCAGGAGTGTGAAATAGGCGGGTAAGAAGGAACGGGAAACGTGGTAAAATGCCATCAAACCCATACAATCACCGTGTATAATTGTCTGATTATGGAAAAACTTACCAAAATAGTCGCGACGATCGGCCCCTCCTCCGATACCGAGGAAAAAATAGAAAGCCTTCTCAAGGCGGGAGTGAACGTCATCCGTTTCAATTTCAAGCACTCAGACGTGGAATGGCACAACGAACGGATTCTCCGTGTCCAGAAAGTGGCCAAAAAAATGAAAGTCCATATCGGGATTCTCCTTGACCTGCAGGGCCCCGAAATACGCATTAACATGCCAGTGCCGGAGATCAAAGTCGAGGAGGACGAACTTCTTGTTTTGGGAGAGCGCGTGTTCACGGACAAAACGGTCAAAGGCATTTTCGTGTCCCACCCCCAGATGCTTCCGTACCTTGAAGTCGGGCAGAAGCTCATTGCGGACGACGGTGCGTTCACGTTCATCGTCACGGAAGCGAAGAAAAACGAAGCCGTTCTGCAGGTGAAAAACAAGGGCGTGCTCAAGAACCGCAAATCGCTGCGCATACCGGGATCGGATTTCCCGTTCCCCCTGCTTATCGACCGCGACTTTGACGGACTGAAACTTGCCGCGCGGACAGAGATAGATTATATCGCCCTTTCCTACGTGAGAACCGCGGAGGACGTCCAGACCCTGCGGAAGGAAATGGAAAAATACAACGTGAACGCGCAGATCATTTCAAAGATAGAGACCAAAAGCTCGATCCGCAACCTTGACGGCATCATTGACGAAAGCGACGGCATCATGGTCGCCCGCGGCGATCTCGGGATCGAACTGCCGATAGAGGAAGTGCCGTATTACCAGAAAATCATCATCAACAAATCCCTCGAAAAGGGGGTGCCGGTCATCACCGCTACCCAGATGCTCCAGTCGATGACAGACAATCCGTACCCGACGCGCGCCGAGGTATCGGACGTGGCCAACGCCACCTATGACCTTACGGACGCCGTGATGCTTTCGGGCGAATCGGCATCGGGAAAATATCCCCTGAAAACCGTCGAAATGATGAAGAAAACGATCATCATGAACGAAACGAGATTCATTTCAGACACCCGCAAGCGGTTCAACTTCAAGCCGCACGATCACCGGAGCCTTATATGTGAGGCAGCCTACAACCTTTCCCTGTCTCTCATCGCAAACGGTGAAAAAGTCGCCGGCTTCATTGCATTCACCTCAACCGGCCGCACCATCAAGCTTTTGTCCCGGTACCGCCCCAAGCAGCCCATTTTCGCGCTGACCGATACCGCCCATACGGCCGAAGGGTTGTCGCTCAATTACGGGGTGTATCCGGTAGTACTCAAGGAGATGGGATTCAAGGAGGAGTTTGTTTTCATCGAAAAAGCGAGCGTCGTGCAGGTGATAAAATATCTGAAAAAGAATCTTAATCCGCCCGAGGGCACCTACATCATGCTCCACGGGGACAGCTGGCTTCTGAACGGAAGGACTTCCACGGTTAAATTGTTGAGGCCGGTGGATCTTAACCTCTAAACCGTTGTTATGACAGATATTTCACGCATACGCAATTTCGCCATCATTGCCCATGTGGACCACGGCAAGTCGACTCTTGCAGACCGGTTCCTGGAAATGACCGGTGTCGTCAAGGCGGGCGGCCATGAAGAGCAATTTTTGGACCGCAACCCCATTTCCCGCGAACGCGGAATCACGATCAAACTTGCACCGGTCACCATGCGCTATTCGGACGGAGGCGAATACATACTCAACCTCATCGATACGCCGGGGCACGTTGACTTTTCCTACGAAGTAGACCGCACCTTGGCCTGCGTTGAAGGCGTGATCCTGCTGGTTGACGCCACGCAGGGCGTTCAGGCACAGACGATCGCCAACGCGTATAAAGCCATCGAAAAAAACCTCGTCATAATACCGGTCGTGAACAAGGTTGACATGGCAAACGCCGACGTCGCCAAAACGAAACGGCAGTTGAAGGATTTCCTGGGTGTCGCGGAGAGCGACATATTCGAGGTGTCTGCAAAAACAGGCTATAACGTGCCTGAGCTTCTGAAAACGGTCGTGTCGAAAATCCCGCCGCCCCGGGTGCCTGAGAGCCAGCCGGAAAACGGCCAGCTCCAGGCGCTCATATTCGACTCGTATTACGATTCCCACAAGGGAGTCATCGCGTTCGTCCGCGTTTTGGGCGGATCAATCGGGAAAGGCAAGGACGTCAGGATGGTACACACGGACGAATCTTTTTCCGTGCTTGAGTCCGGCATATTCAAGCCGGACCTGTCGCCTGTTGACCGGCTCAATCCCGGCGACATCGGGTATGTAGCGACCAACCTTAAGGATATCCATAAGGTGGAAATCGGAGACACGGTCGTTGACGCAAAAAAAAGCGCTGCCGCATTATCCGGTTACAAGAAGGTGAAGCCGATGGTGTTTGCGTCCGTATTTCCCACGCTCACCGCCGATTACCTTAACCTGAAAAAAGCACTGGAAAAACTGTACCTGAATGATTCAGCGCTCAATTTTTCATCGATTTATTCGACTGCCCTCGGTGCGGGATTCCGCGTGGGTTTCCTGGGGCTCCTTCACGCCGATGTGGTGCGAGAGCGGCTCGAGCGCGAATACGAACTTTCGATTGTCCTCACCCCCCCGCAGGTGGAATACCGCATGGAAAACGGGGAATTCTACGAGCCCTATGCCAAAATCTTCATCCTTACGCCGGAGGAATACATGGGAGCCATCATGAAGCTGTGCGACGATTACCGCGCGAAATTCATCACCATGGACAACAAGAACCAGATTTCGCTCACCTACGAAATCCCCATGTCCGAAATGATTTCGGACTTTTTCGACAACCTGAAAAGCGCGACTTCCGGGTATGCGTCCCTTGACTGGGAGCTTGTCCGCTACGAGCATGTGAACGCCGCAAAACTTGAACTGCTCCTGAATATGGATCCGGTGGAGGAATTTTCCGAAGTGGTTGTTTCGGAGCGGGCAATGAAACGGGGCGCAGAGCTGACGCGCAAGCTGCGGGACGTAATCCCCCGCCAGCAGTACGAAGTACGTATCCAGGCCCGATACCGGGGCAAGATCATAGCTTCCGAACGCATATCGCCGTTCCGCAAGGACGTGCTCATCAAAAGCGGTAAAGTCATCGGTGCGGGAGACGTGGGACGCAAACGCAAACTCCTCGAAAAACAGAAAGAAGGCAAAAAACTCATGAAAGCCATAGGCAAAGTTGAAATCCCCAAGGAAGCCTTCCTCAAACTCTTCAGGAAATCAGACTGACGCCCTCGTAGCGGCCGCAGCCGGCTTCGCACCCATTGATGCCTGGAGGTTATGCTCGACTGTTTTCCGGTACCTGGCCATATCCTGCGGGGTAATCAGACCCAGATTCAGTTTGGTATGCGGGGTAACCGTATGGGACGGAAGAAGCTGGACATGGGACGGCATACGGTTTTCTTCCGTGACGGATGTGCCTGGTTGGAGTTTGCGCATCTGGGCGGTTTTCAGCTGTGCTTTGTCAGGCGGCAGGTTGAACGTATCCAGTTCGCTTTTGGCGAGGTCAAGGGCCGGATGGTATTCCGTTTTTTTCACGCCCATTACGCCGTCACGGACCTGCATCACTTCAAACGCCTGGGTGATTGTCTTGCCTTTTCCGTCGAGGGACACCGCAACGACATACGATCCGGGCGGCGTTTCCTGCGGAATGATGAGCCGTGCGCCCTGCGGCCACGAATCCTTGGATTGGGGATCCGTTTTGATGAAGGAGATGCCGTCGACGGGTTTTCCGGTCCGTTCATGGAGCATGGCCGGTTCCGTCCAGTATTTCGAAAGGGAGGGTTCTTCGCGCTGCGGTTCGGTGAATGTCATATCCAGCCATTATATAGGTTGAATGCGCATAAGGTCAATCGCGTTCAAACAGAGATCCACCCGATATGCGGATCCTTTTTCATGAACGTAAGCTGGCGTTTCGTATATTGCACTTCTGCGGTTGTCCACAGTCCGACCGCTTCATCGAACGATATTTCGCCCGCCAGGTGCCTGATAAGCTGTGCGTACCCGATGGTTTTCATGCCCGGATCATGGGGTGTATACCCGGCTTCAAGCAGTTTCCTGACCTCATCAAGCGCACCCTGCTCCAGCCGTTTTCTGACGCGCAGAGTAATCGCATCCCGTACCGCGCTGCGGTCGCTGAAGGCAATGCCGGTGATTTCGACCGGCGGGTCCCGGTATTCATCCTTCAAAACATATTTCATTTCCAGGGGGACAAGCTGTCCGAGCGTGCGGTAGCGCGCGGCGATTTCGATTTTCCGTATGAGCCGCTGGGGGTTGCTGCGGTCGCTGTTGTTCAGACGCTGCACTATATCAGGATCAATAGCGGCAAGCTCCTTTCGCAGGGCTTCAACGGGAAGGCCCTGCAGGCGGTCACGTAGCTTCTGATCAGGCGAGACTTCTGTTTCGGTCCCGTACAGGAGCTGGTAAAGGTATAGGTACGTTCCGCCGACCAATATGGCGGTTTTCCCCTCTTTTTTTAGGATCCGAAGTACGGCCTGCGCACATCGGGCGAAATCATACGAGGAAACTGCGGTTTTCGGATCGGCCATATCATACAGCCATACCCGGATGGCGCTTCCTGCGTAATCTATCGTGTAATAACCGATGTCGTATCCGTCCATCCCGGTTACTTTCGTGAAATTATTTGAGGTAAAATCCTTGCCGGTGATGATGTCGAGTTTTTTGTATACCTGGCGCGCATCGAAGTTGACGAGTTCGCCGTTTCGTTCAACCGCCTGACGCAGGGCATGTCCGGTTTTTCCGCTTGCCGTCTGGCCGGTGATTGCTGTTATTTTCATCGTTTTATCAAAAGTAATGGGATCCTTCAGATTGAAGCTGCGCTGAATCTTCAGGATGCCGCGCAGTCAATGATATGCGCGTCATTTCTGCAGCATAGCTGCATCGACGAGGTTTTTGTAGAGGTACAGCACATCGAGCGGTCCGATGCCGCCGGGAGTGGGTGTGTAGGATGAGGCGATGTCCTTGATTTCCTTTTCTTCATAATCCCCTTTCAGCCGTCCACCTTCCTTGCGCACGCCGATGTTTATGAGGGATACGCCGTTTTTGAGAATATCGGGCGTGATGATTTTCTTGCCGACCGCGCTCACGATAATGTCCGCCTCCTGGTAGTACTCGGTCGGATTGGTGGTCTGCGTATTGGTCGAAACGAAGTTGATTTTCGCGTCCGCAAGCGTTTTACCGACCGGTTTTCCGCCAGTGGCTCCCCTGCCGATAATAACGATCTTCTTGTGTTTCAGGGCTTTTTTGAGGGACGCGATATCCTTTTTCGGATTGATGAACAGCTTTTTGTCGATTTTGGGACTGACGAACAGGTATTTGAGCAGGGTCATCACCGCAAGCCCGAGCGGCGAGAAAAACTCCGTTTTCCTCCGGTGGCCTTCTATTTCCTTCCTGATGTCGATAAAGTCATAGACGCTGTCGGTTGAAAGCGTTGCGGGAAGGGGCTGCTGGATGATTATGCCGGTGGTATCGGGGTTCTGGGACGTTTCCTTGATGAGGCGCACGAATTTCTCAAACGGCGGAACCGTTTTGATATGGATGAACTCGAACTTGATACCCAGCCTGAGAGCGGTGTTTTTCTTGATTTTGACGAAGGAAATCTGTTCCGGAGACGTGCCAATAAGGAACACGACCAATTTGATGGTTTTTTTCTTCTTTTTTAAGGCGGTTACTTCTTTTTTGAGTTCCTTCTCGAGTTCATCCGTAATTTGTTTACAGGGGATTTGCATAAAAGCTTTTCACCGTGAAATTGACGGTCTGCCCTCCAGACGGGGTGCGACAATAGCCTATTATATCAAACTAAAGTCGCGCTTACAACCTCATCGCCCTTCTCCGAGAACCTCATGAGGATGACTCCTTTGGCGCTGCGGGAACGGGGAGGAATGGCCTCAAGCGGGATTTTTACGACCTGTCCGTGGGTGCTCGTGATGATGACCGTCGTGTCTTCGGGATTGATGATCTGCACGAAGACGATTTGGCCGATCTTGTCGTCGACGGAGGCTACTTTTACCCCTTTGCCGCCGCGGTGCTGGCCTTTAAAAAGCGATAGGTTGGTTTTTTTGCCGATGCCTTTCTTGCCGATGACCAGGATGTTTTTCTTGAAATCAGCCTTGGTGAACACGTCAGCCGAGGCTACTTCATCGGTTCCCTCAAGCTCGATGCCGCGCACGCCGATGGACGAGCGTCCGGTCGGGCGCACTTCGTGTTCCCCGAATATGATCGCCTTGCCCTGTTTTGAAGTCAGGAGCGCGTTCATGGTGCCGTCGGTGATCTTGACCCACAGCAGTTCGTCGCCTTTTTCGAGTTTGATCGCAATGATGCCGTTTGAACGGATGTTCGCGAAGTCCTCAAACGGCGTTTTCTTGACGGTTCCGTGCTTCGTGACCATGAAGATGAAGCTTTGGGTTATCGCGGCAAGCTGTCCGTTGGAGGAGGACGCCTGGGTGGTGCCGTTGTTTGCGGAGTACGTGAGCAGGGACGTCACCTTTTCGTCCGGCCTGATGGTCAGGAGGTTGACGATCGCCTTGCCTTTTGAGGTGCGCGACCCCTGCGGAATATCCCAGACGCGCGTCTGGAAGATGCGCCCCTGGTTCGTAAAAAACAGGATGTGGTCGTGCATCATGGCGGTCGAGATGTTGTATACGTTGTCCGATTCCTTCGTTTCGATGCCGGATACTCCTTTTCCTCCCCTGTTCTGAACCCTGAAGGTTTCGCGGGGAACCTGTTTGATGTATCCTTCCTTGGTCAAAACAACGATGACTTCCTTGTTTTCGATGAGCTGTTCGTCGGTTATTTCGCCGGGCTTGGACTTGATCACCCTGGTTTTGCGCTCGTCGCCGTATTTTTCCTTGAGGTACAGGACTTCGTCCTTAATGACCTTGAGGATCTTGAACACGTCTTTGAGGAGCGACTCCAGGTATTCAATCGTTTCGCGCAGCATCGCCAGCTCGTCCTCGATCTTGGAACGTTCCAGTCCGGTAAGGCGCCTCAATTGCATTTCGAGTATCGCCTGCGTCTGGACCAGGCTCAGGCCGAACTTTTTCATGAGTTTTTCGCGCGCTTCCGGCTCGTCTTTCGATTTCTTGATGATCGCGATGACTTCGTCGATGTGGTCAAGGGCGATGAGGTATCCTTCGAGGATATGCGCCCTCCGTTTCGCTTCCTTGAGCTCGTATTCGGAGCGGCGTTTCACCATTTTCACCCGGTGCTTGATGTATTGTTCGAGAATGGTTTTGAGCGATAAAGTCTGGGGAACCCCGTCAACGAGCGCAACCATGTTGATCGGGAAAGATGTCTGCAGTTCCGTGTACTTGAACAGGTTGTTGAGCACTTTCTTGTATGAGGCGTCGCGTTTGAGCTCAATAACGACACGAATGCCGTCGCGGTCCGATTCGTCGCGCAGGTCCGAAATGCCGACGATTTTTTTATCGGTCACGAGGCGGGCGATTTTCTCGACGAGATTGGCTTTGTTGACCTGGTACGGAAGCTCATTTACGATAATGGCCATCTTGCCTTTTCCGAGGTCTTCCTCATCAATCTTGGCGCGCACCAGCATTTTTCCCTTGCCGGTGACATATGCCTGCTTGATGTCCGCGGCACCGTAGATGATGCCTGAGGTCGGGAAATCCGGTCCCTTGATGTGGGTAAGCAGATCGTCCACCGTCACATCGAAACCGAGCTGTCTGTCAGGCGATTTTGCGTCCTCGTCCTTTTTTTTGCCTCCCGTCTGGCCGTCCCCGTTTACGATTTTGGCCTTGTCGATCATGAGGCAAATGGCGTCAATGAGTTCGCTCAGGTTGTGGGGCGGGATTTTGGTTGCCATGCCGACCGCGATGCCTTCCGCTCCCATGAGAAGGAGGTTCGGGAGTTTCGCGGGCAGGAACATGGGTTCCTTGAGGGATGCGTCGAAATTGTCGACCATGTCGACGGTTTCCTTGTCGATGTCGGCAAGGAGTTCTTCCGAT
Source organism: uncultured Gammaproteobacteria bacterium (assembly GCA_964629635.1). Lineage (GTDB taxonomy): Bacteria > Patescibacteriota > Microgenomatia > UBA1406 > GWC2-37-13 > YC2-FULL-38-9. The sequence goes on along the minus strand of CAZVQS010000002.1, from coordinate 429,700 downwards.
ATTTTCGCCATCTTGACTTCGGTGTAACGCATGGCCGCCGGAGGGTCTCCGTCGACGGAACCGAAATTTCCCTGTCCCTTGACGAGCGGGTAGCGCATGGTGAAGTCCTGGGCCATACGGGCAAGCGCGTCATAAACCGCCGAGTCGCCGTGCGGGTGGTATTTTCCGAGCACCTCTCCGACGACTTTTGCCGACTTGGAAAAATGGGCGCTTGAGCCAAGGCTCATCTTGTGCATGGCATACAGGATTTTCCGGTGAACAGGCTTGAGTCCGTCCTTTACGTCCGGGAGGGCGCGGGATACGATAACCGACATCGCGTAATCGAGGTATGCACGCTTCATCTCCGCAACGATTTCAGTCGTGGTATTGCCGTTTGCTACAGGTTGTTCAACAGGTTTGTTTGTGTCGGTCATAGTATTCTCCTTGGTCGGCCGTTATTCCATGCCGTTCTTGATGGCCTTGAGCGCGTCTTTTTTGGGCAGGAAATTTTTGGTTTTTACCCATTTGCCCTTTTCGAGCTCCTTGTAATGGTTAAAAAAGTGTTTGATCTTCAGTTTAGCGGTTTCATTGAGGTCCGTGATGTCGTTGACATCGGCGTAAAAAGGATCCACTTTGGCTGTAGGTACCGCAAGTATCTTCGTGTCGATCCCCGCCTCGTCTTCCATTTCAAGCAGACCGATGGGACGGGCAGGAATTACCGTTCCCGGATGCACGGGGTAGGTTGAAATGACCAGAACGTCAACCGGGTCGCCGTCTTCCGCGTGCGTCTGCGGTATGAATCCGTAGTTGAACGGGTACACCATAGTCGTGAACGCGAACCGGTCAACGACCACGAAACCCGATTCCTTATCCATTTCATATTTGATCGCCGATCCTTGAGGGATCTCAACAACGACATTCACTTCCTCGGGAGGATTCTTGCCTGCGGAAAGTTTTTTTATATCCATAATTGGAAATAAATTTGTAATATGAAACGTCAGATATCAAGGGTTGCGAGGCGCGCGTGCTGGACAATGAATTTCTTGCGGGGCGGTACTTCATCCCCCATGAGCATCGAGAAGACATAGTCCGCTTCCTGGCCGTCCGCAACCTGCACCTGCTTCAATATGCGGTTTTCCGGGTTCATGGTCGTTTCCCAGAGCTGTTCGGGGTTCATTTCACCCAATCCCTTATAACGCTGGATGTTGACCGGACCGGTTGCACTTTTGGTGAGCTTTGCCACTTCCTTTTCCCGTTCCTCGTCCGAATAGGCATAGAGCACTTTCTTGCCCTGCTGCACTTTGTAGAGCGGCGGTTGGGCAATATAGAGGTGACCGTTGGTGATGATCGAGGGCATATGGCGGTAAAAGAACGTCAAAAGAAGCGTCCTGATGTGTTCGCCGTCGACATCCGCATCGGTCATGATGACCACCTTGTGGTATCTGAGCTTTTTGTAGTCAATGGTTTCGCCGATTCCCATGCCGAGCGCAACGACGAGATCCTTGATTTCCTTGAATGCAAGCACTTTGTCAAGGTATGCGCGTTCCGTATTGAGCACCTTGCCGCGAAGCGGCAGGATGGCCTGGAACTGGCGGTTGCGGCCCTGTTTTGCGGTGCCGCCTGCCGAATTACCTTCTACCATAAAAAGCTCGCTTTTGGCGGGATCGCGTTCCGAACAGTCCGCAAGTTTTCCCGGGAGGGTTGCGCCTTCAAGGGCCCCTTTGCGCAGCACCGCTTCCTTGGCTGCTTTGGCCGCGAGGCGGGCTTTCTGGGCCAGCAGAATCTTGCCGAGGATTTCCTTGCCGACTTTCGGGTTTTCCTCAAAATACACGTCCAGGTATTCGGATACCGCCTGCTGCACGATCGCCTGCACTTCCGAGTTGCCGAGCTTTGTTTTGGTCTGCCCCTCGAACTGGAGGTTAGTGGACGGCATTTTCACGTATACGATCGCGGTCAGGCCTTCCTTGACATCTTCTCCGGTCAAAGATTCGGCGCTGTCTTTTTCGGAAAGCTCGCGTTTCGCATAGGTGTTGATGGATTTCGTGAGCGCGATGCGGAATCCGGTCAGATGGGTGCCGCCTTCCTGGGTGTTGATGACGTTCACGAACGAATGCACGTTTTCGTTGATCGAATCGTTGTACTGGATCGCGACTTCCACTTCCTTGTCACCGGCCGCCTTCATGATATGGATCGGGTCATGGAGCACTTTCTTGCCGCGGTTCAGGTCATTCAAAAGAGATAGGATACCGCCGTCGAAGAAGTAGGACGTCCGGTCTTTCGTTTTCTGGTTTTCGATCTTGAACGACACGTTCTTGATGAGGTAGGCGCGTTCCTTGAGCTGTTTTTTCAGCTGTCCGTAGTTGATTTCGATGGTTTCCGTGAAAATGGTCTTGTCCGGAAGGAAGGATGTCGCAGTCCCCTGCCTGTACGGGAACTTGAGGAGCGAGTCCTTGAATGTCTGGACCTTGTACATGGGTTTGCCCCGTTTGTATTCCTGGCGGTATATTTTGTTGTTTCTGCGTACTTCAACGATGTAGTGGTCGGACAGCGCGTTCACGACCGATGCGCCGACTCCGTGCAGTCCGCCCGAAATTTTGTATGCGCCCTGGTTGAATTTGCCTCCGGCGTGCAGTTTCGTCATGACAAGCTCAAGGGCCGATGTCTTGTACTTGGGCACTTCATCAACCGGGATTCCGCGCCCGTCATCGAAAACGGTGAAATACCCGTTCTCGTCGACACGCACATATACGTTTTTGCAGTAACCCGCGAGCGCTTCGTCAATGGAGTTGTCGATGATTTCGTTCAGGCAGTGGTTGACGCCCGCCTGGGAGGTGGTGCCGATATACATGCCCGGCCGTTTGCGTACAGGTTCAAGTCCTTCAAGGACGACAATAGATTCAGCTCCGTAATCGTTAGAATTTGGCATAAAAGCTAATTATATATAACTTTCCCCCTTTTGTGAAGAGGCATCAGAGTGTGATGACGTGTTAACTCATTATACAAAAAAAATCCCCCGGTGAGGGGGGATTTTTCTTGGATTTTCTGTTTGAAAAGCTCTTATTTGAGTTCGACTTTTCCTCCTGCGGCTTCAACCTTTTTCTTTGCGTTTTCTGCGTCCTCTTTCTTTGCGTCTTTAAGCAATTCTTTCGGTGCGGATTCCACGAGCTTTTTCGCATCCATGAGTCCGAGTGCCGGAAGCACTTCGCGTACTGCCTTGATGACTGCGAGCTTGTTTGCACCGCTGTCAGTAAGCATTACGGTGAAAGCTGTCTTTTCCTCGGCGGGAGCTGCTGCGGCTGCCGGAGCTGCTGCTGCGGCAACGGGCATAGCGGAAACGCCGAATTTTTCTTCGAGATACTTTGACAAGTCTGCCATTTCAATGACGGTCAATCCTTCGAGCTCTGTTGCGATTTTCTGAAGCTTTTCTGATAATTTTACCTCTGCCATTTGTATGGTCACCCCCTTAATATGAAAAACTTTTAATTCCGTTGTTACGGTTATCTGCAACGGATCAGGCTGTCTGCTTTGATTTTGCGTTCAAAACATAGACAAGCTTCTGCATATTGAATTTGATAGCGTTCGTGAAGTGGGCCACCGGGCTTTTCATGCTACCGAGCATTTTGCCGACAAGCACGTCGCGGCCGGGAAGCTGCGCTATCCTCATAAGGTCCTGTTCTCCGTATGTGGTCTTATCGAGCAAGCCGACCTTGAATCCGACTGTTTTGTTTTCTTTGGCGAATTTGAAGAACGCGTTCATCGCCGCTCCCCAGTCCTCGCCGAAGCTCAGGATCGCGGTGTTTTCGCGTATGTTTTTCGTCTGTTTCTGGAGGTCCCGCAGGTATGCCTTGTCCTTGTTCGCTGCCAGTTTGTTTATCGCTTTCTGGAGAATGGTATTTTTAACTACCATTACTTTCGCTTTGTTTTTCTTCAGGTCTCTCCTCAGGCTTTCAAGCGCGATGTGGGTGGTTTTTTCGAATTTGAGAAGCGTGAAACTTTCCGCCTTGTCAATAAATGAAGTTATTTTTTCAAGCTGGGACTGTTTGTCAGTGTTTGCCATATGCGTTCACTTGTTCCGCTTATTGCGGAAACTATTTGGGGAATTGGTAAAAAGTTTTATGTGCGCCCGGCGCACAACCCCAAGTCTTGGTGAATATCCAATTGTAACAGACGCGGCGTAAAACGGCAAGCCGATTATGACTCGGCGAGCAGTTCCCGAAGCGATTTCGTCTGTTTTTCGCTTTTTCCTTCTTTTTTCGATTTCTTCTGCGCAAGCTTTTCCCTCATCTCTTTCGCGAGCTGGACTTTCTTCTGGAACTTCTCGACTTTTCCTTTCGTATCCACGAAACGGTGTTCTCCGGTATAAAGGGGGTGGCACTTGTTGCACACTTCGACAGAGATGTTGTCGCGCGTGGAGCCGGTCGTGAATCTGTTCCCGCAGGAGCAAACGACCTGGGCACTGGTATTGAATTGCGGATGGATTTTGGCTTTCATAGTTAAAAGTTGATTATAACACAAACAAAATATATTTCTAGTCCTTTTTTCAGATCATTTCCGTATGCGTGTCGTATTTCCTGAGCGTCGGGACCGCGTAGGCCATAATGAGTGTCGCCGCGATAGTACCGATGCCGCCGAATACGACCGAAAGCGGTGTCCCCAAAAGCGTTGCGGCTATTCCCGCCTCCACTTCACCCAGCTGCGGTCCGCCCAGATAAAATATCATGTTGACTGAAACCATGCGTCCCCGCAGGTGGTCCGGGGTGATGAGCTGCCGCATGGTATTGCGGATGATGCTTGAAACCATGTCTCCCGCTCCCACAAAAAACAGGCAGGCAAGGGAAAGCGGAAAGATGCGCGAAAAACCGAACAGGATGGTGGCGATGCCGTAGACGACGACGGATCCAAGAAGAATCCTGCCCTGTTTGGCGACATTATGGAGGGATGCGAACGTGAAACCGGCGATCAATGCGCCAAGGGATGGCGCCGCATACAGGAGGCCGAGGCCGAACGGGCCGACTTTCAGGATGTCTTTGGCGAATATAGGCATAAGGGTGGTTGAGGAAGCGAAAAACGTCGCGAAAAAGTCAAGGAACATGGTACTCCATATGAGAGGCGTGCGTTTGACGAAGCCGAGGCCGCTCCGGATGCTTCTGAAGCTGAATTCCGTTCCCTTGTTTTCGTTTTTGTGCGGTTTCATGAACAGGATCGCGATATTCACCGCAAGCAGGGTGAATATACTTATAAGATATACATATCCGACGCCCCACGCGCCGATGATGAAGCCGGCAAGGGATGGCCCGATGATCATTGCGGTTTGCCACATGAGGGAATTGAGGCCGACCGCCTGCATGAAATGCTCCCGGGGCACCAGGTGCGGAAGCAGGGACTGCCGTGCCGGGCCGCTGAAGCTGAGCGCGGCCGCGTTCAGAGCGATGAGTCCGTATATGAGCAGGGGCGAAACCGTATGGTTGAACGTGCTTACGGTGAGACTGAAGGAGACGAACATGAGGATAAGCTGGACGCCGAAAATAAGCTTTTTGCGGTTCACGATGTCCGCGGCCAATCCCGCAAGAAGCGCCAGGGAGAGCATCGGTACGAACCGGGCCGCGCCGATGATACCAAGCGACAGGGGGGATTTCGTCATGAGGTATATCTGCCAGTTGACGCCAACGAGAAGCATCTGCATGCCGATTTCGGATATGAAAAACCCCATCCATGCGAGGGTGTAGTCGCGATATTTAAAAACGATAAATGGCGATTTGGTCTTATTCATTGCGTTATTTAATCAATTAAATTGAACAGATAAACATTTTTGCGTTGTTACAACAGTCTTAAACAAAAAATTAGCAGACTGCATTAACATCTGCTAAAACGGGAGGGGATTCAGTTTAGAGCGGTATTACAATCTAAATGCGATATTACTTCTGTGCTTCAAATACTTTTTCCCACTTTCCCTGAGCGATGATATCCTCCAGATTGTGAAAGCTTTTCCCGACCCGGTGGTCGGTCAGGCGGTTCTGGGGGAAATTGTACGTGCGTATCTTGTCGGAACGCTCTCCCGTGCCTATGTTACGCACGAAAGACTGCACGATGCCCTTCTTTTTCTCCTCTTCCAGCTGGTAGAGCTTTCCCAACAGGAGATCCATGGCTATTTTGCGGTTCGCCTCCTGGTACCGTTCCTGGCTGGCGGTCGTCACGATACCGGTGGGCTTGTGGGTAAGGCGGACTGCGGTTGAGACCTTATTCACGTTCTGCCCACCTTTGCCACCGGCCCGGTAAAACTGCCATTCCAGATCAGCCGGGTTTATACGGACGTCCGACTCCAGGATTTGGGGCAAAACGACCATAACGGCGGTTGACGTGTGTATCCTGCCTTTCCGCTCGGTGTGCGGGATGCGCTGGACGCGGTGTACGCCCGTTTCATGCTTGAAAAGACCGTAGACTCCTTCACCGGTGATTTTTATGATATTTTCGTCAACCGGCACTGCCTTGAATGCATGGCGTGTTGCGTATTTGATATATGACATGAGAAGATCCGCCATCCATATTTTGGACTCGTCGCCCCCCACTCCGGGGATTGCTTCAATCAAAGCAATGTTTGGATTGATAATCATATGTTTTTATGTATATCGGTCAGGCAGCGAGGCGGTCAGCAAGATCAGCCAGAGCCACGCTTGACTGCTGCCTGGTTTTCATGTCCTTGAGCATGGCCTTCCCCTGTTTTATCTCATCCGGACCTGCCACTATGACAAACCTGACGCCTTTTTTGTCCGCATATTTGAGCTGCTTGTCGAGTTTTGTGTTAGGATCCGGGTACAGAAGCGCGGGAACACCCTGCTTCCTGAGGCTTGCCGCAAGTTTGATGGATTCAGCGACGAGTCCGGGACCGAATACCGTAACAAGTACCTGGGTGTTTTTGGCTGTTTCCATGAGATTCCGGTCCTTGATGATTTCTATGATCCGTTCGATGCCGAAAGAGCCGCCGGTTGCGGGGATATCGCGTCCCAGGTACAGTCCAACCAGTTTGTCGTAGCGTCCGCACCCGCCGACCGATCCGACTCCCCCCTCTTTCACTACGAATTCCCAGACCGGCCCCGTGTAGTATGCGAGACCGCGGATGATGGAAAGATCGAACCGGTATTTGGATTCTTCGACTCCCGCCGCCTTCAGGTATCCGAAAAGTTCTTCAAGCTCAGATAGACCTTCCTGGGCCGCGGGAATGTTTGACATCATGGTTTTCAGTTTCGCGATAAGCTCGCTGTTGGTGCCTTTCAGGGATATGATTTCGATGATTTTGTCGATAATAGCCTTGTCCAAACCTTTTTTTTCCATTTCCGCAACCACCCCGTCGATGCCGATTTTCTCGAGTTTGTCGACCGCAACGCAGATGGCATAGAACTGCGAATCGTCGGCTTGTGCATATTTAGTGAGGCCGTCTATGAATTTGCGGTTGTTGACCTGCGCCGTAACCGTATCGAATCCGAGAGTACTGAGTATTTCAAGGCCCATCTGGATGAATTCGGCGTCCGCAACCATGGTGGTTGCGCCGAAGGTGTCCGCGTCGCACTGGTAAAACTCCCGGAAACGTCCTTTTTGCGTGTTGTCCGCGCGCCATACCGGCTGGATCTGGTACCGCTTGAAGGGAAGCGGTATCGTTTCGGCGTACTGCGCAAGCACCCGGCATGCCGGCACGGTGAGGTCGTATTTCATGGCAACCTGCCTGCCTCCCCGGTCCGTGAACTGATATATGAGTTTTTCAGCCTCCGCGCCGTATTTGCCGAGCAGGATTTCCCCGTATTCAAGCACCGGCGTTTCAAGCGGTTCGTAGCCGTATTTTTCGAATCCTTTCCTGAAGGCATCAAACACCCGCTGCCTGATGCGCATGTCGCTCGGCAGAAAATCACGGAATCCTTTCAACGTCTGGGGTTTGATGGTGGCCATGGGTTCATTATACAAGAAAAACGGGAGGGCGTATCAGTTATTTGAAGCATTCGCAGACTCCGATTTCACAGGATGGGCCGTCTTTTTCCGGAACAGTAGCTTCCGGTTGAAATACAGGGTAACCGAAAATATAAGGATAAAAATAGTGATGTACGGTTTGCCGAGGATGAAAAACTCAAACAGGGAGAACACGCAGAGCGTGTTGACGATGAAAAATCCCCAGGAAAACTGACGCCAGAATTGTTTTTCCATACGAATAAGGAAACAACGAACCGTGGCGTTCTTCAAACGACCCGGAGACCGGGTTTTTTTCCGACTGCCTGTGATGAAGATGCTGTGAATGCCCGCAAACCGGATGGTTACATTTTGCGCGCCCTCACGATTGACCGAAAACCTCTCCCAAATCCTTGTCTACGATGAATATTTCGAACCGTTCGCCCGTTCTCGTGCTTGAATCGCTGTGGAAGCTGACCACATTGCACCCGACGATATCCTTGATTATTCCGTTCAGATCCTTGAAAGTCGCCTCCTGGATCGTCTTCCTGATGTGCTTGACGAGCTCGATTCCCTTCTTTTCCTGCAGCAGGAACTCCTCCAGCGGATGCAGCCTTCCTTTCAGCCGGGCTATGATCATGTCATCCATGATATAAACCTTCGCGTTCTTGGGGCCTGACCCAAGCTTTTTCACGTAAAACTGAATGAAGGCCTTCGCAAGTTCGTCTTCCACCTGACCTTTGGTGCGTTTCAAAGAGATGGGTGAAATAATTTTTTTATAAATACACACCGATTATATATTGAAACACCCGAAAAGTCAAAACAAGGCGCCGGTTTGAACCGGAAAAAGAGGTGCAAACAAATAAAACGGCGGAAAATCAGTAAAATTGGCCTCAAGCAACCTCCGAGGTTAGAATTGAAGGGCGGGATTAATTGCGGTACACTCTATTACTGGTGCAGGCATGCTGTTATTGGCCGCACGCACCTTTTACCCATGTTAACCGCCATATATCTCGTGCGCCACGGCGAATACGAAAATCCCGGCGGCATCATGCCGTCCCGCCTCAAGGGATTCCCCCTTTCCGCCAAAGGCAGGCAGGATATGGAACAATCCGCCCGGCTTCTTCAAACTAAAGACATCGCCATCATCTACGCAAGCCCCATTTTACGCACGAAACAGTCCGCGCGGATCCTGTCCCGGATGTGGGGGGTTCCCGTCGTTTTCACCAAATGCCTTATGGAAGTGTACGCACCCGGCATTCAGGGAAAACCCGAAGCAATAACCGATGAAATTGACCAGTACGGTGACACCTACCAATACCCTCCCCATCTGGCGGCAGGCGGGGAAACTTCCGAACACGTGTACCGCCGGGTAAAACGGTTCATACGCAAAGTACTCGCAGCGCACAAGGGAAAGTCGGTTGTTTTTGTATCGCATGGGGATCCCATCATGGTCACGAAGTGCCGGGAGGAGGGCAAGCCGGTTGACGGTGGCCACCCCCTCCTCTCACACGGCGCGTATATCCCGAAATCGGGTATCGTGAAACTTGTCTACGAGGGAGACCGGTGTATTGAGGTGAAAAACCTCAACTTTTAGGCGGGTATCCGGTCATGAGGTACGGACACTCCGGACAGTGATGGTAAAACGGGCAGGTGACCGCTTCACAGACCACCTTTTTCCCTTCAAGAAGCATCAGCACACGCTCGACGTGCCTCAGAAGCGATCCTTTCACATACAGGAGGTCGTTTTTCCGGATTACCGTATTTAAAACAGATGCCGCTTCCTTCACGTCGCGCGCAAGGGCTATCCTGTTATCCGGGAACCCGCCGGCACGCGCCCCCCGTATCGTATGTTTATGGAGCGGGCCGATCCCCACCACATAATCCAGATCCAGTCCTGCAATGAGCCTGCCGATCTTTTCATGCTCCTGTCCGGGATTTTCAAGCTCGCCCATTTCCGCAAGCACCGCGATTTTCCGGCCAGGCGCCGACAGCTGCGATACGGTTTCCAGTCCGGAGGTGACGGAAGCGGGATTGGCGCGCAGCGAGTCATTAAGCAGGGTGGCGCCGAGCGGTCCGGGTTCGACGCTCATACGGCCGGCAAGCGGATTCAGGCCGGATGAGAGCTGAACAAACCGCTGCGTGTCCGCATAACCGAGCGTGCGGTACACCGCATAAGCTGCCATAAGGGTATATGCGTTGTGCCTGCCGACAAGCGGGACTTGGACGCTAAACCGTTTGCCCTTTTCGAACACCCGATCGGTAACGGTGAATCGGGTACCGCTGAGGTTGACCGATATACCAGAGGAGACAATATCGTTTTCCGGACCGGTCCCGTAAAAGACAGTCCTCGCTTTCGTACGGCGGGCCATTTTCCTCACGTCGGGATTGTCCCCGTTGAGGATCGCGGTCCCGTTTTCCGGCAGCGACTGGACCAGTTTCCCCTTTTCCCTGAGGAGATTTTGGAAGGAGCCAAGGTGTTCCGCGTCGGTGTGGACCGGTGAAACGCCGGTAACAATGGCTATTTTTGGCCGTACGATGCCCAAATGGAGGTCCATTTCGCCGATATGGTCGATGCCCAGCTCGAATACGCAACAGCGGGTTGCCGGCCGGATTTTGAGGGCCGTTATCGGTACGTTATAGACGGTATCCAGATTCAGGTCGGTGCGGACGGTCAAAGCGAGCGAGGAAAGGATATGGTACAGCGCGGAGGACGCATTGGTTTTTCCCTGCGAGCCGGTTATTGCGATCTGGACCGCGGGCATAAGGGAAAGCCAGGCTTTGGCTGCGGTTCTTCTTGAGGCATGAAAGAGCTGTTTGAGGGGATTGGGTTTGTAGGCCATGTCAGGTGCGTTTTATGTGATATCCCTCCTTGGTATCCTCGACCGTATAGCCCTTTTGTTCGATGAGATTTCTCAGTCCGTCGGCTGTCTTGAAATCCCTGGCTGTCTTCGCCTGTTGTCGGCGTTTGGCAAGTTCAACTATTTCGGCGGGGATTTCCCCGGAATTAATTTCATCAAGCCTGAGCCCGAGAACGCGGTCGAACTGCAATGCGAGTTCATATTTCGATTTCGGATCGAGGCTGGATTTCAACATATCCCAAAGCAGTGCTAAAGCCTGCGGAATCTGGAAGTCGGTTGTCACATCATCCCGGAAGCGGCGCATATACTCCTCCTTGAGGCGCGCCGACTCATCCGTCACCTGTGCGGGGGGTGCGTTTTTCAATTGGACAATCTGTTCTTTCAGTCTTTTATGACCTTCCTTCGATGCGCCAAGCGCCTCCCAGGTAAAATTCTGCTTCGAGCGGTAATGGGCCTGGAGAAAAAAATAACGCAGATCCAGCGGATCAAAGCCCTTTTCCGTGATTTCCTGAAGGGTGAAACCCGTCCCCTGGGATTTCGCCATTTTTTCGTTGTTCACGTTGAGGTGTTCATTGTGTATCCAGTAATGCACGAAGGGAACGCCGTTAGCGGTTTCGCTCTGCGCGATTTCATTGGTATGATGCACCGGGATATGCTCTACTCCCCCCATATGCACGTCAATGGTTTTGCCGAGGATTTCCCTTGACATGACCGAGCACTCGATATGCCAGCCCGGAAATCCTTCGCCCCAGGGGGAAGGCCAGGTCTGGACCGCGTTTTTATGAGCGCCCTTTTTGAAAAACCAGAGCGCGAAATCCGCAAAGTGTCGTTTCCCCGGGTCTTCCACCGTTCCTTTTCCCCTGCCCTTTTCGTTGAGGTCTATGTTTTGGCGGTTGAGGCGGTTATATGCGGGGAACGTCGATACGTCAAAGTATATTGCGTATTCCGTCCGGTATGCATGACCTGATTGAAGAAGCGTCTGCACCATTTCGATCATGCCTTCGATGTAGCCGGTGGCGCGGGGCTTGTTTATTCCTTCCATCGGCTCCGTATTGAGCGCCTGTATGTCGTTTTCGAAGATGTCCATGTATTTCTCGGCAATTTCCGCGGGAGTCTTTCCTTCGCGTTTTGCGCCTTTTTCCATCTTATCTTCGCCTTCGTCGGCATCGGACGTCAGGTGTCCCACATCCGTGTAGTTGCGCACGAAGTGGACTTTGTATCCGGCGTACTCAAAAGACCTCCTGATGAGGTCCGCCCAGATCATGGCACGTAGGTTCCCGATGTGCTGCACCCAGTAAACGGTGGGGCCGCACTGGTAGAAACGGACGCGTCCTTCCTCGATCGGCTTGAATTCCTCGATGGTGCGCGTGAGCGTGTTGTAGAGCTTCATGGTATTTAGTATAACAAACCCTTCAGAGCGTGAAACGGGCAAATACCGGGTAATGATCGGAGTACTGCGCGTCGATTTTTTCCGCGGAACGGGATTTCAGGTTTTTGTAGAACACGTAATCCAGTTTGAGGCGGTGTTTCATAATCTTGAAGAACGGTCCCGCAAAAATTTTCTCGAAAAAAGTATAATGCTTGAGCCAGCCGCCCATGGTGAAAAATATCGTGTTGGTCGCTTCCTTGAAATCATAGGTGTGCAGGAGCTCCTCGAGTCGTTTTCTTCCGATCGGGTAATTGAAATCGCCGGTCAGGATGGTCGGATCCGCAGTCTCGTTCAGCTTCACGTCGTCGAGCGTGGTTTTGATCTGCTTGAGGCGGATATGGTTGGTGCCGTGGGCAGAAAGATGGATATTGTACACGGTCAGTTCTTTTTTTGATCCTTTCAGCACAAAATCGGTCCTGAGGACGGTCCGCTTCCTTAATCCCGACTGGAATATCCGCAGGATGAACGCGACGATTTCGATGACGCCTTTCGGAAGGAAAATGACCTTAGATTCGACGAATTCGAACATGCTTTCGCGGTAGAATGTCGCCACCCCGTATATGCGCCCGAATTTCACGAAAGCGTTGGAAAAATCGGCCAGGCGGTACCCGAGTTTCTCGATTTTGGCGAAGGTGTCGGGCGTCGTATCGACTTCCTGGAGGCAGATGATGTCGGGATTCTTCTGTGCGCAGATTTTTTCGAGGCCCGCTACCGCATCGCTGAGGAGCGTATTATAGGTGAGGAGCGAAAAATCCATAGCTTATTGTACCTTAAGGCTGCACCAAACTCAATTATTACCGTTTTACGGGCAAACCCTATCCCTTATAATAGGAATTCCTATGAGCGAACGGATCAACAGGAACGCCGCATATGTTGCAACGGAGGAAGGAATCAAGCAGTTGTCCGCTCCGTTTCCTGAACACCGGTACAATCTTGAACGGCTCCGGTTCCAGACCATCATCCATGACAGCCTCCCCGCCAAATCCGTCTGGTACGGATCTTCCCACGGCGATGAAAGCGAGAGCGCCTTTGTCCAGGAAGAAGTGAACCGCCAGTATCCCTTTTCCCGCGTTGAGGCGTGGGACAGCCATGAGCTGGCATCCCGCATGAACTTGAGAACCTATACCGTACCGGCGCATGAAGAACATGCGACGCTTTACGGGCCGCGTGTCGTGTCCGGCCGGGGCGTGCCGGGAATCGAGATTGATCTGAACCGCCAGTTCGTGCCCAACGGCCATATTCCCCAAAACTGGAATGAAGCGATCGCGGAGATACCGTACGGTCCGGCGAAAATGCAGCTGATGCTCGTGCGGGACCATCCGGAGGTCGAAGTTATGGTGTCCGTGCATGAAGACCGCGACCGCGGCAAGCGGACCGGACTGCTCGGAAAACTTCCCTTCGCTAAAAAACGGGACGGATTGTATGTGTATGACGTCAGGGAGCGGCCGGATGACCCTTTAGACCGGTCGGTCGATGCTCAGTTTGACGTGTTCCGCGGCTGTTGCCGCAAGTACGGATTCGATCTGTTTTCCGGTATCGACGATCCGGCGCTCGGGAACAGGGTGCGAAACGGCCTCATCCGCCAGTCCGCGTATGACCGGAACGGAAACCGGACGCTTGATAACACGCTTGAAATGTATCTCGTGTATCTCAAAAGCATCGGCATAGGCAACATCAAACGGGCGTTTGTCGTTGAGGTTCCGGGCGCGATGGATGCGGCAAAGAAGAAAGAGCTTCTCACGCTCCTTTCGGATACGTTCTTTTTCCCCATACTCGGGGAGCTTAATGCCCTTTAGGCAGGAAACCGACACCGCTCCAAAGAACCGGAGCGTGTAAAAGTGTCGGGATGGGCGGACTTGAACCGCCGACCTTACGGTCCCGAACCGTATGTTCTAGCCATCTGAACTACATCCCGTCAAGACTCCATTATAACACGGCGATGAAGACATGGGACATTATGATGCGGGAGTAGCGATCAGCGGCGCGAAGCGAGATGCATGAACCCCACAACGAGCGGGATCGCAAGTGCGGCATATCCGACACCCGGATATTCGGCGGCGACAGCACTAACCGCTAAAGGGGGACCGAAGAAAACACCCATGCTGAGCAAGCCCAGACCGCAGCTTTTCGTTTTAGTCATCGCATAACTGACAAGACGTCCTTCACCGAGTTCAAGTTCAATTAGCATCGTGCCGACGAATCCGCTTGCCGCTCCGTACAACGCGTCAGGCATCGTAGCTGTAAGTTCGCTCGCTTTGCACCCAAGGGTTGTTGCCATACCGAGCGCAGCTATCGCTATAGGTTTTACGGTTTTTTCCACGGGGGCTCGATACTTTTCCGGTACGGCCTTAAGAACGTCCATTTACCCATTATACTATAAGATTATTATAAACAGGAGAGAAATGCGAAACACTACTGTTTTCCGGTCGAAGGCTTGATTTCGGCGGGCGACGGTTCCACTCCGCGTTTTTTCTTTTTTCCTCCCATGATGCTTTTGCGCTCTTTTCCCTGCGGTGCAGATGCGGCCTGCTGTTTTTGTTTTTCCTGCTGGCGGCGCCTCTGTTCGTGTTCTTCGTATGCTTTTTGCCGCTCCCCTTCCGTTTCTTTCTGCTTTTTTTCCGCCTGGACCTTTTCTTCACCCGACTTCACCATCTGAAACAGCCGGTTTCTCAGCGCATCGGTTTTCGTTTTGTCCTGCGCGTCGTATTTTTGCTGGAGTTTTGCGAAATCAAGGGGAGTTGCATTCGGTTTTTTTTCCTGCAGTTCCTTCATTTCCTTCTGCATGTTCTCATTGGATTTAGCGTTCTTTCCCAGGGAGTTTTCGACCATTTTGCGGGGATCAAATGTTTCCCCGACCGAATTGACGGTATGTTTAACAGTGGACCTGCCCAGTTCCGCAAGCTGTTCGAATGCATCATTCCATGGATTCCCTTTGGCCATATATTCATTGTACGTCAAATTCCCAACATTGCCTTTCCTTTTTCGGAAAGCCGGTCCATGGTCCAGGGCGGATCGAAGGTGAGCTCCAGATCAATCTTGTCTTCACTGAAGCCCAATTCCCGTATTTTCGCGCGCACGTCCTGTTCGATGAGGGAAAAAAGAGGACACCCGATGGTCGTAAGCGTCATGACGATTTTCACCGTATCTTTTTTCAGTATCACGTCGTATACGAGCCCGAGATCCACGATGGAAATGTGGATTTCCGGGTCCATCACCAGCTCGAGCTTTTCTAGCACGATTTTCTTCGTGATCTTCATCGATTTAAGTATAGCAAATGCTATAATAAGGCTATTAAAATTAAGACAGGTTTTTAACACTCACTTATGGATCCACAATTCAAACTTCGTTTTGTCCCGCTCGGAGGGGTAGTAGGCGTTACCAAAAACATGTACGTGTATGAACTGTACAAAGACGACATGCTTGAGGACATCCTCGTTGTCGACTGCGGCATCGGGTTTCCCCTTGAAAAGGAGCTCGGCGTCGATTTCGTCATTCCGGACATCTCGTATCTTAAGGACAAGGTCGAAAAAATCCGCGCAATCCTCGTATCGCACGGACATGAGGACCATACGTCCGCCCTTCCTTACCATTACAAGGACCTCATGAGCCCGCCGATATATGCGAGCAACCTGACCGCCTCCTTTATCGAACACAAGTTCGAGGAGTTCGACATTCCCGCGAAAGTGGAGCGGGTCGATTACGATAAGGAATACGCCTTCGGCAACTTCAAGGTGAAATTCATCCATGTAACCCATTCGATACCCGATACCGCGCACATGCTCATCAAGACGCCGATAGGATCCCTGTACCACGGGCCCGATTTCAAGTTTGACCTCACGCCGCCCTACGGCGAACCGCCTAACTTTTACGAAATAACGAAAGCGGGACATGACGGACTCCTATGCCTTCTTTCGGATGCACTCGGATCGGAACGGGACGGTTTCACACTGTCCGAGGCTATCGTCGGTTCCACGTTCGAGGATACCATGCGCAAAACCAAAGGCAAGTTCATCATGACGACGTTTTCATCAAACATTTCCCGCATCAGGCAGTGCGTTGAGGCAGCGATCAAGTTCAACCGGAAGATCGTGTTTCTCGGCCGGTCCATGCGCGAAAACACGCGCATTGCCAAGGAAATCAATTACCTGCCTATCCCCTACAATCTGGTAGGAAAGGAAGAGGAAGTGATGACGCTGCCGCCAAACAAAGTGTGCCTGATCGTTGCGGGCAGCCAGGGCCAGTACGGTTCAGCCCTTTCCAAGCTTGCCAACAAAATGAACAAGTACGTGAAAATCAAACCCGGGGACCGCGTGATCATATCGTCGGACCCGATACCGGGAAACGAAAACGAAGTGTATGCGCTTATCGAAGAGCTGACGCTCCAGGGAGCTGACGTGGTCTATTCGGACATTCAGGACGAGCTGCATGCGTCAGGCCACGGGAGCCGCGAGGATCTCAAGCTCATGATGCGCCTGACCAACCCGAAGTATTTTATTCCGATCGGCGGAACCATCAGACACCAGCAGCAGTACCGGAAACTTGCGGAAGAGCTCGGGAACAAGCCCGATTCAGTGTTCCTCCTTCAGGAGGGAGAAACCGTATGGTTTGAAAAAGGAAGGGCTACCTTGGGCGAGAAAATCGAGACGCGCAACATTTATGTTGACGCGTACGGAGTGGGAGACGTAGGTAACATCGTGCTGCGCGACCGCAAGACGCTCTCATCAGAAGGTATCGTCGTCACCATGCTTCCGGTAGACAATACGGGCAAACTGACGGGCAGGCCAAAACTCCTGTCGCGCGGATTCGTGTATGAAAAACTCGGACAGGACCTGTTTGACGAGGCGGTGCGGATTGTCGAAAAAAAGCTGAAACCGGGCAACGGGCAGATCGCGGACCTCAACAAGGTGCGCCGCGACGCGGTTGCGGACCTTGAGGAATATTTTTATAAAAGCACCGGCAGAAGGCCGCTCATACTGGTGGAGGTGATCCAGATCTGACATGGCAACTCTCCCGACAAGCCTCAAGCAGATAGCGCTGTTTCTCGAGCGTTTGCCCGGCATCGGCGAAAAGACCGCCAACCGGTTGGCCATGTACCTTTTGAGGATGCCTGACCATGAACTCAAGAGCTTCGGCGAAAATCTCATAAGCCTCAAATCGCGCACCAAACTGTGCAAAAACTGTTTCAACCTGACCGAAGCCGAGCTGTGCGTCATCTGCGAAGACGGCACCCGCGACAGGAACACCATTACGGTCGTGGAAACGGTTCTTGACCTGCTGTCTTTTGAAGTGGGCAATATCTATAACGGCGTGTACCATGTATTGCACGGGAAAATAGACCCATTGAATTCAATCGGGCCGGATGACATATACATCAGCCCGCTTCTTGTCAAACTGAAAAACAGCCCCGGAGTGAAGGAGATAATCCTCGCAACGAATCCCGACATGGAGGGTGAAGCCACCGCGATGTACATCAAAAAACGGCTTGAGGAGCTGAAGCCCGGTAATGCGGAATTGGCGTTCAGGATAAGCAGGCTTGCCTATGGCCTACCGATGGGTGCAAACCTGGAATATGCCGACTACGGTACGCTCGGAAAGGCAATCGAGGGAAGACGCGAATATTAAACCGTTTCCCCGAAATACTTCAATTCGTCCGCTATGACGGGCGCGATGGAAACTTCAACCAGTTTATCGAATTTCTGGTCTTCCCGCAGCGATATGGTATCGGTCGTGAACACTTTCTCAATCCTCGATTCCTGCATCATGCGCGGTGCATCGGGGGCAAAATCATGATGGACGACTGCGGTGATAACGCGGGACGCTCCCCGTTCTAGACAGAGGTTTGCCGCGTTGACGAGGGTGCGGCCTGATGTGAGAAGGTCATCAACGAGAATGGCGGTCTTGTCCTTAACGTCCCCGTACAAGTCCAGCGCCAGGCTCTGGTGGATATGTTCAAGATCCCTTCTTTTTTCAACGACCGATATCGTATGCTTTTCGTTTCCGAAAAGGACATCGCTGAACTTTCTCGCGCGCTCTACACCCCCGTGGTCAGGCGAGACGACCGCTACGTTTTCGGTTTTTGTCTGGCCGGCCCCGAGATAATTGCGGATTTCGTTGGCAAGCAGCGGAAACGCATTGATGTTCTTGAATGGTATGGAAAACACCCCCTCCGTTGCCTCATCATGCAGGTTGACCGTGTAAATCTTGTTGAACCCGATGGATTCGAGGAACCGGATAACCACGTTTGCGGAAACGCATTCGCCGGACCGGTGCTGGATATCCTGGCGCGCATATCCGAAATACGGGATAACCCCGATGACTTTGCGTGCTTCGCTTCTCCGCAGCGCATCGCAGAAGAAGAACAGCTCCATGAGGTGGGTGTCCGCCGGATTTGAGGTGGACTGGATGAGGATGCAGGTGGAATGGGCTACGTCTTCCTCGACGCGCACCCTGATTTCGGAATTTTCAAACCGCGCAACTTCGCTTTTGGATACCGGCGCGCCAAGGTGTTTGGCGATATCGCCGGCAAGGGCGGGATTTGCGGTGCCTGAGAATATTTTTATCATCAGAGTGGGTTGTAAACGGCTAATACTACATGCTAACATATTTCGTGTTCTGTGTACCAGCCCGGTTTTATCCCTGCTGTGAGATTTCGATGAGTTTTTTTGCGGCAAGTTCCTGAGTTTTTTTGACCGCTTCGTTTATGGCTTCCGCGATGCGGTTTTCCATAACTTCGTCAACGGTTACTTCAAGAATCTGCTGGTCGCCCCGCATGACGATACGGACGCCGTTGCGTTCGACGGTAACCTGTTCCTGCTGGAGCGCTGACTGCATTTTCTGGGCCTGTTTCTGCAACTTCTGGATATCTCCGAGGCCTCCCAATGGATTGAACATAGTATTTTTTTTGAATTGCTAATGCGATCTTTATGAGCGGGTGTTCCTATTATAGAACTCGACCGTTGCTATCTCAAGCGGAATCGAGTCGACCGGCGCATTCCTCATATTCACATACGCTTCTGTCAGCAGTTTCATGAGGAACGCTGTCTCCTGGGCGCTGAAAGGCAAGGAAAGATCGTCCGCGCCGATCTTGTGTTTGGCGAGCAGGCTCGAATGAAGCTGTGACAGGAGATCCGATATGAGCGTTGAGAAACTGCCCCCTGACAGGGAGAATTCATTGATCCATGCAAACGCATCGTGCATCGGTTTCGTACCCAGTATCACGAGGAAATTATCCTTTGAACGTACGCCCAGATAAGCGCGCGCCTCATCGTGATTGAGTTTCCCCTGCATAACAAGCTCCTCAAGGAGTTTCGCCGCATCCCTGAACGAATGCTCGCTGTGGTCGGCAATCGTTGCAAGCGTTTCGTCTGTTGCCTGCAGCTTCTCTGCGGCGGCGATCCGTTTCAGCATGTGGACGATTTCCGCTTTTTTTGCTTTGCCGAACGTGACCGGGATGCACCGGGAGACGATGGTTTTGGGTACCTTCTCAAGATTGGTGGTCGCCAGTATGAATATCACGGTGGAGGGCGGCTCCTCCAGCGTCTTGAGGAGCGCATTGAATCCGTCGGTCGTGATCATGTGGGCCTCGTCAATGATGAAAACCCGGTATTTGCCGACAATCGGGAGGTAGGACGATTCCTTGATGAGGCTTTTCACCTCGTTGATGCCGCGGTTTGAAGCCGCGTCCATCTCAACAACATCCGGAAACGAAGTTTTGTCGATGCTTGTGCAGTTAGCGCACTTATTGCAGGGTTCAACCGATTCGCCTGTCCCCGCGAATTTGTTTTTCAGGCAGTTGACGGTTTTTGCGAATATGCGCGCGGTTGAGGTTTTGCCGGTTCCCTTCTGGCCCACAAACAGGAACGCATGGGGAAGCGTCTTGTTCACAAGGATTTTCCGGATGATCTCCCGGGGCACCGTGTTGTCTATCTCGCCTATTGTCTGCGGACGGTATGTCAGATAGTACATGTTCAGTTTTTCAGCAAATTGGATACTCCGTGGATAATCATGGCGTCGATCATGTCTTCAACCCGTTTGTTCCGTTCGGCCGCAAGCAGAATGATCTGCGGATAGCACAGGAACACTTCCCCCAGAAGCGGCGTATCGTGCATGTTTTCGTCAAGGTACGAAAAGGACAAAACGGGAAGGGCGACATCCTCTTTTTTGTATTTGGAGGCGATTTCGCGCATTTTCGTCTTGCCGATGAATATGCAGTTTACGTTGACGTTTTCACCCATACCATTATCAGTCAACAAAGATTCAACCACCTTCTTTATCCGGGGCTTGTTGATTTTATAGCGCGAAGATGTGACTATGTGGATCATAGTTATTTATCTCTGCGGTGATGGGAGAAAAAGCTTCCGTACCGTTTTCTTCTTGCGCGCATTTTGATCCGTTCCTTTTCTTCCTCCTTTTTCTTGAGGGACGGTTTTTTGTAGAACTGTTTTTTCCTCAGTTCATCCACGATATTCTCCTCCATGAAAACACGGGAAAATTTGCGGAACATGCTGTCTTTTGTTTCTCCTTTTTTTCTTGTTACTACTACCATTACGTAAACACCTCCTTTTTGGGGCAAACCTGGCGGTTTTTCCCGAGCGTTATTCCCTTTGTGGTATCGCGGCTCCACTGATTTTATCCACACCACGATGGGTTAATGCAATAAAACTATTGTATTATAAAACCCTTATTATTTCAATGAGTTGTTTGGAAGACAATGCGGACGGGACTGCGTCCGGGTTCTGGGATGAGTCATTGAGCAGCATATGGCGGGATACATGGAAGAACCATGATGCTTTGGCATCAAGCGCCGTGATTTTTTCATGGAGCGGAGTCAAATCACGGGCCACGTACGGCGGTATCTTGATCCTTACATACCCCTTCTCAGGATCTTTCGTCACGACCAGGGTATATCCCATTTTCTGTGCGAGCTTCATGGCTTCGTGGTTTGAAGTATTCATGACGAGCGATTTGCCCCATCTGGACTGGAACACGAATCCCTGCCGTATTTCGTCCTCCGCGCGCACTTTGCTCACAAATACCTGCAGTGCGGCGTCGAGCAAAGGCATCACGGCCTCAACTGTTTTGGCATCAGAATTCTTTACGTACTTGAGCGATCCGATGAGCTGGTGGAGCATGAGATCGTACCGGTCGGCACCCGCTTCCGGGTATGATACTTCCGCGAAATGGTCAAGATCGGTTATGAGCTGCACCAGCCGTTCAAGACCTCGCTGCAATTTCTGCGGGACATATCCTTTTTCGACCAGATGGGAGAAAACGCGTTTTGTCGCACAGGTCTTTTCGGTTGTCTGGTGGTGGTCGAACCTGCCCAGGCCGGTATCTACGTATATTACGTTTGGATTGGAGTCTACCGGGGTGTCTTCCCACAGTTTGCCGCTCGCGACAAAGACAATATCCGCATCTTCCCATTCGGGCATGAACGAGCGTATGAGCCAGGAGCTGGCGATGGCGTCAAGATCGACGGACATGTGTGTTACGACGGTTTTCATATTGTGATATTCAGGCGGCTTGCGAGTTCATCGAAAGAAAGCAGTTCGGTTTCCGTACCCGACCGTACCTTATATTCGATTTTGTCGCCGGTCTTTCCGGATACGACCAGGCGCACCGGCAACCCGACCAGTTCATAATCGGCGAATTTCTCGCCGGGTGAGGAATTGCGGTCGTCAAAGAGAACTTCAATACCCTCCTTGGTGAGGCGGTTGTAAAGCGCGTCCGCTTTTGCCTTGACGGCTTCGTCTTTGCCTATTGAAATGAGGTGGATCCTGAACGGGCTGACCATTTCCGGCCAGACGATGCCTTTGGCGTCATGGTGTTTTTCGACAATCGCAGCCATGGTGCGTCCGATGCCGATTCCGTAGCAGCCCATATAGTACGGCTGTTCCTTGCCCTGCATATCCTTGAAGCACGCGTCCTTCATCCGTTTGGAGTAATGGTATCCGAGCTGGAAGATATTGCCTACTTCTATCCCCCGCTTTTTCAGGAGCTTTTTGCCGTTGGAGCTGTAGCCTTCCTTGGCAAGCGCGATATCGGCAAGCTTTTCGCAGGTGAAATCCCTGCCGTAGTTGACATTCATGGAGTCTTTCGTTTCCTCTTTCTGTCCGCCGATAAAATTGCGGACTGTCGTGAGGGAAAGGTCGCCGATGTAGCGGGCGCCGGCATGCCCCCAGGAATGGACATATCCCCGTTTCGTGCCGATTGCGGCCAGGTCGTTGTCCGTTGCATCCTCCAGCTGTCCGACCGCCTCAAGCGCGTGTTCGAGTTTAATTCTGTTCACGTCCAAATCCCCACGGATCACTGCGATGACAATTTCGCCGGTCACCCGGTTTTTATACACCACGTTTTTAAGGAAACGGGATGCGGGTAGCCGGTAGTGCTTTTCGTTGTCTTCCATGGTTTGGACCCATTCGGGCTGGTCGATGGTCTTGAAATCCTCGGCATTATCCTGGGAGTTTATGTCCGCACGGTCGAATACCGCCACGTCCTCATGCGCCGCATATGATCCGTCGTCCGTCGTCAGATATACGCTTTCCCCGATTTCGGATTCCATAATGAATTCATGACAGTATTCGCCGCCGATATACCCGTTGTCCGATTCCACGATCTGGGTGGGTACGCCGAGCCTATCAAAAATCCGCTTATAGGTGTCCGACATGTTCTGGTATTCCGTCCGGAAGTCTTCCTCGGTCGCGTGGAACGAATACGCATCCTTCATGATGAACTCGCGCACCCGGAGCAGTCCGCCGCGCGCCCGCAGCTCATCCCTGAATTTGGTCGAGAACTGGTAGATATTGAACGGAAGGTCCTTGTATGAAATCTGGAATTTGCGTACGACATCCACCATCATTTCCTCGGCGGTGCCGCCGAGCGCGAACTGCGCGTCGCGCCGGTCCTTCACTTTCATGAGTTCGAATCCGGTCGTATTCGTACGGTTCGTTTCCTTCCAGAGCTCAAGCGGATGCAGCACGGGCGTAACCATTTCCTGAGCGCCCGCGCGGTCCATTTCCTCCTTCACGATTTTCATGATATTCTGCTGTACGCGCTGTCCGAGCGGGAGGTAGAAATAGCGTCCGGCCGTCGATTCCCTGATGTATCCCGCCTGATATAGCAGCTTATGGGAGGAAGTAGTCGCATCAGTCGGAGCCTGTCGTACCGTTTTCCCGAACAGTTTTGAATATCTCATAGGTGGAATGAGTTAATTATAGATTATCTTTTCCGGTGGTTGTTGTTGTATCCGAGTTTGTCGAGCACTTTCCCGACCGTTTCCATCTGTCCCGAAGAATACGTGTCGATTGTCAGGTGGTAGAATTTCGGATCCCAGAAATTATGGTCACCGTAGATTCTTCGCCACTCCGCCATGTTGCCCTCTTCCCGTTCCCTGATGTAGTGTTTGGCCTGGTCGATCGACACTTTGTCCCGGTTGGCGACGCGGTCGATGCGCAGCGCATCGTTTGAACAAGTAAGGAAAATGCGAAGCGTATTATCAAGATCGCGGGCCATGAAACCGGCAAGCCATGCCTCAATGACATAATGACCCTCTTCAGTCAGGAGCCGCTTCGTGCGCGCGTCAAGCTCGTTGTGGAATTTCGCATCCGCAAGGCTCGCCAGGGGCTGAACGTATTCCTTGGTGAAATCGCGAAGCAATTGACCGCCTGAGGTAAATTTCCAGCCCAAAGGCTCCAGATAAGGTTTCAGGTTGGCGGTGAGGGTGCCTTTTCCAACGGCAACTCCTCCGGAAATCGTGATGTTCTCGAACTTGAGATTCATAGGTAAAAACGCATGAAATGGTAATGGCGGTTTCACTTGATCAGCCTCAGTACGTCATTGATGGAAACAAGAATGCCCAGTGCAATGAGCGCAAAGAATCCGGCCAGATTCACATACCGTTCGAACGTCTTGTTGACTCTCCTTCGCGTAATCCATTCATACAGGATAAACACCATCTTTCCGCCGTCAAGCGCCGGCAAGGGCAGTACGTTCATTGCCGCAAGCGATAGGCTGAGGAGTCCGACGATATTAAGTATGTTTTTTATGAGTTTTTCGCCTGATGTCTGTACGACGTCGTTGACGACCGTGTAGATGCCGATCGGTCCCGATACGGTCTGGGAAACCGGCTCGAACGTTTTTTCGCGGACAGATATCCCCACAAGCTGCGCGATGGTTGAGAAATTGTACACCATGATGTTGTAGGAATGCATGAAGCCGGAGAGCAGTTTCTGTACGGGTGTTTCGTATTTGATGACGATGGTGTCCAGGAGATTCACGCCGATGACCGCGCGTTTGAGCTCCTTGTTGTAATACGGGACCGCGCTTACGGTCTTGCGTTCCCCGTTGCGCACGTTTTCCAGGTCGAGGAATATCCGTTTGTCCTGTGCGTTCTTGATCGTGTTTATGAGCTGGGATGCTGAGGTGATTTCAGTCCAGGATGCGGGATCGATGCGGGGCGCAACCTGGTAACGCAGAATGACATCCTCAACGGTTATGCCTGCTTTTTCAGCCGGCGCCCCCTTTACGATATTTGCAGCGACAACCCGTCCCTCCTGGTTGCCGAACCGGAATTTATAAGGCGCAAGAAGCGGGATCGGATCGGACTGGAACCGGTTGATGGACAACAGGGAATAGTAGACGGTAACGCCCAGTACCGCGTTCATGATGACGCCGGCCAGGATAATCAGGGCCTTGATGTGCGGTTTTTTGTATACGAACGCCCGTTCCTTCAGTTTTGAGGGAAGCTTTTTTGACGGATCGTGTTCAACTTCCTCGTATTCCTCACCGAACACCTTTACGAAACCGCCCAGGGGAAATGCGTTTACGCTGTAAATGGTCTCTCCGATTTTCTTGCCCCAGATCCGGGGAGGGAATCCGATGCCAAACTCCTCCACCAGCACTCCGCTCCGTTTGGCGGCAATGAAATGGCCGAATTCATGAATGAGAACCAGAAGCCCGAGTATAAGTATGAAAATGATTATGCTCATATATAGGATGGATGGAAAATGGCGAATTTATAGAACGGTTGCAGGAGGAGATCCCGGTATGATGGAAAACCGTTATACCTGGCGTATCTCCTGTTCCTTGGCTTCCCTGATTTCAAGAAGATCTGCATTTGCTTTCTGGGTTATGGTGTCCACTTCCTTTTCAAGCCGGTATTTGTCGTCTTCGGTCAGTGTCTTTTCGTCGAAAGCAAGTTTGATTTTCTTGCGTACTTCATCGCGATGGTTCCGGATGACGCCCTTCTTGTCCTCAACCTTCTGTCCGATCAGCTTTACATATTTTTCGCGCTGTTCCTCCGACAGGGGCGGGATACGTATGATTATTTTCGTTCCCTGTACCTGGGGTGAAAGGGATAGCGGCGATTTCAGTATTGCTTTTTCGATGTCTGAGGAGGTTGATGGATCAAACGGCATGATGACGATGGCGGAGGGTCCTTCGGTCGTGATGGTGGCAAGTTCCATCATCTTGAGCTTGGTTGAACCTCCGTATGCTTCAACGACCAGCGTTTCCACGATAGCGGGGTTCGCCCGTCCGGTACGTATGGATTTGAGGTCTTCCTTCAATGAGGAAATGGAAGTCTGGAGTTGTGTCTTGAATTCGGTTAGGTCCATACTACAGTCAGTATAGAATATTATCCTCCCAGTGTCCAACGCAATATCCGCGTCACTTTCATGTTTTCGCCGAATTTAAGGGCGGTGTCCTTGAAAAGGTCGCTCATTTTTTTGCCGGGATCGCGTATGTATTCCTGCTCCATGAGTTCGTCAACCGTTTCCGCAGGCATGGACGCGAGCTGCATGGCAATCTCGCTTCCCAGTTTCTGGAACTCGGCGTTCGTTGCCACGAAGTCAGTTTCGCATGCGATTTCTACGAGTGCGGCAATTTTGCGGTTGTGGTGGACATAGGAAAATATCGCGCCTTCAGATGTCTTGCGGTCCGATTTCTTGGCAAGGCTCGCTGCCCCCCATTTGGTGAGAAGCTTTTGCGCGGCAGCAATATCATTGCCTGATTCTTCGAGTGCTTTTTTGCAGAGGGAGAACGATACTTCAGTCAGTTCACGAAGTTTTTTCAGCTTTGCGAAATCAACGGATTTCTCATTTTGATTTTGCATAGGATTCGATAATGTCTTTGATAACGATTTGGGCGGCGGCTGCGGAATCGTCGTTACCGACAACCGGGTATTTGACCAGGTCCGGATTCGCGTTCGTATCAAGCAGCGCTACGACCGGAATTTCGTTTTTCTGCGCCTCGGTGAGGGCATTTTTTTCTTTTCTCACATCCACGATGAACATGACGTCCGGTCTTTTTTCGAGCCTCGAAAGTCCCGCATACAGTTTCTTGAGCCTGTTGAGTTCCTTGCTCAGTTTGGTGCGTTCATGTTTTACGAACTGGTCCCACTCGCCCCTCGTTTTTGCGTCTTCCAGTTCATTCATCTTCTTGACGTTTTTCATGAGGGTTTCGAAATTCGTAAGGAGACCGGGCATCCATTTGACCGTTATATAGGGGATTTCCTTTTCCTTGCAGAGGTCGGCGACGAACTGGCTTACCGTTTTCTTGGTTGCGACGACGAGAAGCTTTTTGCCGTCGGCTGATTCCTTTTTCATGAAATTCTGTGCGGCATTGATCTGTGCGAGCGTTTTGGTGAGGTCGATGACTGCGGTGCCGTTGATTATCTTGTATACGTATTTGCGCGCTTTCGGATGCAGGCGGTTTTTCTTGTGGCCGAGGTGGACTCCCGCGTTAAAAAGTCTTTCGATTTCAGCCTGGTTCGTTGTTTGGTTTGTCATAAGCAATTATTTTATCAGCAGCGGACATTATTTGCAAGAGTAGTCCGAGGCAAACCACCAGTCAAGGACGGTTTGGAAGTAAAGGGACGCCGAGCGTGTCCCCGCGTCGGATATGGTGCATCCCGCCTCGTGTATGTCGGTACGGTCGCCGGTACCGACGAACGCGTAAAGCGACGGCACATGCGAGGAAATGAAGGAAAAATCCTCGCATCCGTAGGAAAACAGGCCTTCCGTCCTGACGGCAAACTGTTTTTCCAGCGGTCCCCGAAGTTGTGTTACGAGCAGCGGGCTGTTTGAAAGCACCGGGTAACCCGGGAAATAGGCAAGTTCAGAAGTCGCTTTTGTCTTGCGCTCCACCTTTCGCAGGACCGATTCTATCTTGCTTTTCACCTTTCTCCCTTCAGATTCGTTTTTCAGGCGGATGTCGCCCTTAAGGATGCACCGGTCCGCAATGGTGTTTGATTGCCTGCCGCCCTCAATGACGCCGACATTCAGCCGGAGTTCGTTTTTATGTTTTTCCTGGATTGTTTTGAATTCCCGTATTATGAGGGATGCCGCGTCGATAGCGTCGATGCCGGCAAAGGGATTTTTGATGTGCGACATTTTTCCCGACACCTTGATTTCGAAGTAATCGCCCCGCGCCATGACGGGACCGGCCTGGAGGCCGATCACACCCGAAGGCATGAGAGGCCGCACATGGAGCGCGAACGCATAACAGACGTTTTTGAGCACTTCAGGGTTTTCCGCAATAAATGCCGCGGCGCCTGAGGGATATGTTTCCTCAGCCGGCTGGAACAGGAAAAAAACGGATTTGTCCGGGTGCAGTCGCAGCATTTCATTTTCCTGCGTTTTTATGAGCGCGGACATGAGTGCGGCTGTATGGGTGGAATGGCCGCAGATATGTCTGACTCCCATATCGGTTTTTAAAGCGTCGATGTCGGCGCGCAGAAGGATCGCCTTGTTTCCTTTCCCGATGCGGTACAGAAGACCTGTTTTGCCGGAGCCGAACCCGCTCAGGACCGGACGGACAGGAATATGCGATTGTATGTATCGGGTTGTTTTGTGTTCGTGCCAGCCAAGTTCCGCTATTGCGTTGAGGTCGTTCCTGAATGTGACCGGATTGTTTACTGTACGTCGAGTTGTTTTGAATGCCATAGGTTTTCACCGGGAGCCAACGGATACGTAATTATACCCGATCCGGTGCAGAACGTTTCCGCCGCCCTGCCGAACGCTTCCTGGAACTGTTCCTCAACCCCGTGGTTGATATTGATGACGGGATGGTGATTCGGATGTGCCTGCAGCATGAACGGAAGGAGCGCATACCAGGAAAGAAGCGGTCCGCGGGTCCTGAGGCCGCCGTCCGCTCCGCGAAGGGTATCGTTGAGTCTACGGGATGTTTTGGCGCCGGAAAGATCAGGAATCGGGACGGATTTAAGCGCACGGTCAAACTCCAGGGCGCGTTCATGGATCTCAGGATTTTCAGGTTCGAAGCCGTGCTCCAGGTTCAGGTCCCATACGTGGTGGTATGAGGGAACGCCGGAGAGATGGGTGTAGCCGAGTCGCTTCAGCAGCGCGACCGACTGTTCGACCACATGGCTAAAATACCCTTTGAATCCATAGGTTGCGGTCTGGCCCGGATACGGAATGAATTTTCCGCGCAGTCCCCTATTCGCTACCTGCCACCAGTTCCGGTACCAACGGTCAATGTCCTGGTCTGCTGCACGGGGGCCGGGAATCTGGGCAAAGGGATCCCTGATAAAATCAGCAAGTCCCTCCGGATCCTGGTCAAATAACCGCGCGGTTTTTTCCGGATTCCGGGAAAGCAGGTTTGAAAGGAATGTCTGAGAATCAGCCGATCCGATGGAGAATTCCGCAGAGCGTATTCCCGGAGGCTGTACGTCAAAGCGGGGCGAAGCATAATACCAGTTGGTCGCTCCGGTCCCGTATGAAGCGGATGGCACTGAGTCCGGATCCATGCCGCCGATGTCCGTGAGAAATTGCGGCGGAGTCGATGCGGGAGTACCGTCTTCCCTCCGGTCCCTCAACCCCAGATGCATAAGTTCATACCGGCCGTCGGGTGAGAATACCTGTACCATGCTGCCGTTTCGGTCCCGTGTCCATTTTACCGGATGGCAGTCCCCGCTTCTTTCGGGTATGAATCCATCCTGAATGAAAGCATGCGCGCCATTTTCCATCGGCGCCCGATGAAACGGTTGCACGACCTGCATATTTTCCACGTCGAAACGATGCCTGAAAGCGGGGCATGCTATGGCGTCTATCAGAACGGATGGTTCAATACGGGCGACAGGAGATTCGAGAGCATTGGGTGCTTCTTTTGACATGATGTTTTTTTCCCGCTTGTCGCGGGACGTATCAACTTCTGGTTGTAGCACCGTGAGGCGGCGTTAAGGTAGTGCGGCCCTCGGTTGCTGGATAGGTTGTATCGGTCCAGTTCCCTTCCTATCTCTCTTGATATTCGATTACCGGAAATTACATTATAGACAATATTTTTTTGTTATGTTTTGCTTTTGGATTCAGAGAGGGTTTAATTGAGGATATGACGGATTGGTCAACGGGTAATCCGAGTTTGCGAAGCGTCTTCACCTGATTCAGTAATTTTTTTTGCTCTTTTTCTGTCATCTCAGAAAAGAAACTGAATACAATACATATTATATATGTATATTTCAGAATGTAAAGAGGTATTTTAACTATAATACATGTTTCTTACGGTTGTCAAGCATATCCAATATGTATATAACTTTTTATTGCCCCAGCGCCTTACGTTGAGCAACCGCCCCATGAGATATATGGGTACACGCTGCGGTTTGTAAAAAAACGTTCCGGGTTATACAATGGGACATATGAAGATTGCAGTGTTGGGCGGCGCATTCGACCCTCCCCATATCGGGCACCAGATCGTGGCATCCCAGGTGCAGGAACTCCTGTCGATGGACGAGGTCTGGCTCATGCCCTGTTTTTCCTATTTTCCGGAATTTCCCGTTAAATTCAGCCGCATTACGCCGCCCGAAAAGCGATTCGCCATGGCCAGGATGCTTGAAAGCGCGACGCTCAAAGTCTCGGACTTCGAATTCGTGAAAAACAAAAGGAGCCGTACCATCGATACGCTGCGGATGCTTGAGAGTGAGCGGCCCCGCGATTCGTTTTCCTGGATCATCGGCTCCGACATTCTTCCCACTTTCAACCTGTGGAACGAATGGCAGGCGCTTGTCAGGGATCATAACCTTATCGTGTTTCCCCGCGATACGGACTTCCGCACGCTTGAGGAGCGCGTCATGAGATCGTTCCATCTGACCGAGATACCGGAAAACATAACCGTTGTTGAAGGCGATCTCGTGGTGAGCAACGTGGCGTCAACCCATGTCAGGAAACGGGTACGCGCCCGGCAACCGGTCACGCCTCTTGTTTTGCCTGAAGTTGCGCGTTATATTGAAACAAACAAACTCTATGTCCAATAATCTTTTACCCGCCATCAACGCGGAACTTGAGGCGAAAAAAATTGATGATTTTTTCCGGAACGCCGTTAAAAAAACCGGCATAAAAGATGTAGTCATAGGATGGTCCGGAGGTGTCGATTCGACGGTCGCCCTGTATCTGCTGTCGCGCGTATACGAACCTTCCCGTATTCATGTTCTGCATATGCCGTACGAAACCGACCGCAGGAACGAGCTTGCCTCCATCATGAAAGCCAACCGGTTATCTTCGCACAACGTTCATGTGGTTGAATTGCGCTCCATGGTAGATAGCGTCTGGGAGAGATTGGGAAAAGCAACGCCGCCGGATCAAAAAAATGGGGCGGTCCGCAAAGGAAACATAATGGCGCGGATGCGCATGGTGACTCTTTTTGATTTTGCCCGCGCGAAAGGCGCGCTTGTATGCGGCACCGAAAATAAATCCGAACATTTCCTCGGGTACTTTACCAGGTTTGGAGACGCTGCGTCCGATATGGAGCCCATAGAACATCTTTATAAAACACAGGTATATGAAATGGCCGCATTCCTTGGCATACCGCGGGAAATCGCGCAGCGGAAACCGAGCGCGGATTTGTGGGACGGCCAGACGGACGAGGGTGAGTTCGGATTCACCTACGAAGAGGCTGACCGCGTCCTTTCTCTTTATTTCGACCGGCACATTCCGGTCGGGGAAATCATAAAGCAGGGATTCCGCCGGACAAAAAAGATTCTCGGATACGTTGAACGGAACCTGTTCAAACACAAAACCCCCTACCGGCTGTCATCGGAGTTTACGCAAACGTGACTTTCTGTCCGGGCCGGGGATTGGAAAATTCGTGCAGTCCGGTCGTCGGGTTTTTCTCCGTGAAATGACGCCAGACGGAAATCTCCATGAACGGATTGTCCTTCGATCCGGATGAACCGGGATAGACCACGAGTTCTCCCGGCGTACCGCCGAACAGGTTCGACACGTACTTGGCTTTCTTTGTCACGTCATTCAACGTGACGGTAACCGTCTCCCCGATTTCGTATTTACCTTTCATCTCGTCATGTGTGAAAGTCGTTTTGATGTTTCCGTAGTTGTCGATATGTCCCACATACCGGTCCTGCAGTCCGGGGATGATATTGTTGCGTTCCTCGACAAGTTCAAGTTCTTCATCCAATTCGTCCATGAGATGGGCGCTGACGCGGGAATACAGATCCCGCGAACGAAACTGGCTTCCCTTGTCAAGGCCGGGGTAATGATACACTTTCTCGATCTTGCCGTGGAGGAGGGAAAAGTCGTAACCCGCGTTCGGTCCGCACAGCATGATACCGGACGCGAGACGGATAATAATAAACTCCGCGCCTTTGGCTTGTTCCACGCTTTCATCCGTCTGGATGCGCGGATCGGTGTTCTGGAATATGACCGTTTCACGGGGATCCCCGTAGCGCTCTTCGGTGTTTGTGATCTGGCTGATCAGGAATGCGGTGTGGACGGTTGAAGGAGTTGAGGCGACGAACGAGATGCGGACGCCATGCGGGTCCTTCAGGTACCCTTCAACAGCCGTGCGCACTTCCTGATTGGTAAGCGAATCCCCTGCCCAGTCCGCGATGACGATAAGTTTTTTCATGCACTTATTAGAATTTAATAAAATTGGCGATCATACTGAACGTTGAAGCGATCAGGATGAATACGGTTCCCCCGATGGCAAACAGCCTCTGGAACGGGGTATTTTTATGCTCTCCCATAATTTTTGGATTATTCGTCAGCTTGATGAGGTAGAAAAAAACCGGCGGAAGCATCATGGCGTTTATGGTCTGGCCGAGTATCGCGACCTGGAACAAGTTGATGAACGGAAGCAGGTTCACGAGGAAGGCGATGACGATCTGGGCAAGAAACAGATAATAGAACGTTTTGCTTTGGGTGAATTTCGTATCAAGGCCGCCCGAATATCCGAAAAATTCCGAAAATGCGTAGGCGGTTGTCAGTCCGACGGTGACTATTCCCATGAAGCCGGCATTCATGATGCCGAAGGCAAAAAATGTGGAAGCGAGTTTTCCGGCGAACGGTTCTATCGCAAGCGCTGCCTGTTCTCCGGATACAAGCGCGGTCCGGCTTACAAAAAGCGTGGCTGCGGTTGCGACGATCATGAAGAATGAAAAGAAATCGGTGAGGAACGCGCCCCAGTACGTTTCGATCTGCGCAAATCTCAATTTTCCCTTTTCGATGCGCTTGTCGAGTCCGAAGGAGCTGATGAAAAACTGCCCCCACGGCGTTATCGTGGTCCCGATGACACCGAGCCCGATAATCGCATAATCTTTCCAGTATGCGGGTGAAAAAGTCACTCCCTGGGGAAATGCGAGATTCTTGATGGCAAGCCCCCAATCCGGATTGGATTTTACCGCGGAGAAAATGTACAGAAGGTAGAAAAAAGACGAAAGCAGCATAATGTTTTGCGTTACCTTAAAATTACCTTTGGTCACGAAAAAGAAAACGAATACGATCATTAACACGGTCAGCGGAACAGCGGGCAAGTGGAGAAGATTGGCAGTTGTCTTGAATGCGGCGACATCCACGATTATGGTTCCCAGATTCGCGAAAAACAAACAAAAGAACATGACGACCGAAATCTTGATTCCGTAATTTTCGCGGATAAGGTCCCCCAGCCCTTTCCGTGTGATCAGGCTCAGCCTCATGCCCATTTCCTGGGTGATTGCCAAAAGGACCGTAACCCATACGAGTACGAACAAAATCGGGTAACCGAGTTTCGCTCCGGCGATGGAGTAGGTGGCGACGCCGGCAGCATCGTTATCCGCCATGGCGGTAATGGTTGCGGGTCCGAAGACAGCCAAATACACCATGATACTGGACCTGAACCGGTTGACAAAAAGCATTGCCCTGTTTCGGTAAGTGTCAAACATGTTAGATCTGTTTTTTTAAATGGCCTATGATCTGGTCGAACGTCAAAAGCCCGAGCAAATGCTTGTCGTTGTCTACGACCGGCAAAGCGGGAAGATGATATCGTAACATTTTGCGTATCGCAATTTCAACGGGAGTTGTCAGTCTGATTTCGATAATGTTCTGAATCATGAACCGGTACGCGGGCGTGTCGTCCTCCTGGAGCATGAGATCGTGCAAGTTGAATACGCCGATCAGCTGTTTGCCCGTATTGAGCACGTAAATGGCAGCCAGGAAGGAATAGTCCCTTGTTTCCTTTTTTACCCGTTGCCTGATTTCCTTGGCAGTATCGCTCGGGAGAACCGTGAAGAATTCGGAAGTAATTATTTTGCCGATGGGTGTTTTGGAAAGATCCAGAAGCCGGGACAGTTCGGTTCGCTTCCCTGCGTTGATGTGCGTGAGGATTTCCTCGCGTTTTTTTCTCGGGATCGCAAGGAGGATATCGACTGCTTCCTCCGGATGGATGACTTCCAGGATCGATGCGGAGCGCTGCGCGTCCCAATGGAGAAAAAGGTCCCGCTGGTAGTTGATGTTGAGGTCGCCTATTACCTTGGCGGCGAAATCCTTGTCAAGGATGTTGAGGAATTTGCGAACGTTTTTCTCGTGCGTCCGTTCCAGGTAATCGGCCAGGTCTTCCGGCCGCATGTTCTGCAGTTTTTCGTCCTTTTTCTTGAGTTTGACTTTGCCGCGCGTGAGCTCAAGAGGCTGCACGTCGCCCCATGAGAGAAATTCGGAGGCGATATTGAGCCTGAATGCGTGAAGAAGCGAGTATACCCATGACTCAACGCCGAGACGGCGGAGTATGCCGAGCCATCCGATATCCACCCCCGATATGTACAGTTCATACACTTCGCTCGTCAGTTTTTCCTGCAGGGACACGTCGTTCACGCGGACGACTTTGCTTCCGCCGATATCGATAATCTGCTTGTCAAGGAGGTTCTTTTTGATGAAGAGTTCGTTTTCCTCAAGCTCGCTAACCATGTACGCTTTCTTGATGATGACCGATTCGCCGAGCTTGATGACATGGGAAAACGGAATCATGAAGGAATCTCCCGAGCGCTTCTGAATGACGAGTTTGGATACTTTCGGATTCGCCGATACGACGAACAGTACATCGTCAAGCTTCCCTACTTCTATACGGTCTTCAGTAAATACGCGGCTTCCCTCCAGTTCAGAGAAATAGAGCATAGAAGTATTATAGTACAAAACGCCCGGCGTGTATTACAAGCGTATGTGGAGCGAGGCGACACATAAGCCAAATGACAACTTGCATCCCCCAATTTTTGTTATAATTGACACATATGGACAAGACTCTGGGAGCCTTGCTGGTAGTTTTTTTCCTGTCGTTCTCCATTTTTGTCACGGTTGTGTTCTTCAACAAGCCGCTTGCCAAGTTCACGCGGGCCAAAGAAGACTACCTCCCCTCGTCCGCCAACTCGCTCGTATTCGCATACCCATTAGCCGTAAAAGCTGACGGAAAAACCCAAAGCACCATCAACGTGTTCGTCAGGAGCGACAAGGGTATGCCGGTCAAGGAGCAGCGCGTGACTGTTACTGCTACGCTTGGCACGATCCAGGAGGTGGTCGCGACAACCGATGATCAGGGAAAAGCGACGTTCCTCCTTGCCTCAACCCAGCCTGGAGTCTCCAGTATCGAGGCCGTTATCGGCGGTTCACTCAAGCTGAACCAGAAATTATCAGTTAAGTTCGAATAATCCATTATGAAACCAAAAAAAATTACGAAAGTCGTTATTCCTGCAGCAGGATTCGGCACCCGTTTTCTCCCCCAGACAAAAGCAATGCCCAAGGAAATGCTACCGGTCGTAGACAAACCGGTCATACAGTATGTCGTTGAAGAGGCAGTGCATTCAGGCGTGAACAATATCATAATCGTGACCGGCGCGAACAAGCGCGCGATCGAGGACCATTTCGACGTACCG
This sequence comes from uncultured Gammaproteobacteria bacterium, assembly GCA_964629635.1. GTDB lineage: Bacteria > Patescibacteriota > Microgenomatia > UBA1406 > GWC2-37-13 > YC2-FULL-38-9. The sequence continues at coordinate 394,362 of CAZVQS010000002.1, read as the reverse complement.
AATGAGGATCTCGTCAAAAACCTCATGTCCGGCAACAAGGAGCATATCCTCAAGGAGATCAGGAAAATCGCGGACATGGCCAATTTTATCTATATCCGTCAGAAAGGACCATACGGCAACGGCACGCCGATACTTGCGGTTGAGCCGGTGATCGAGGATGAGCCGTTTGCGGTTTTGTGGGGTGACGAATTCATCTATTCAAAGCCTCCCCGCCTCAAGCAGATGATCCAGGTGTACGAGAAGTACGGCGGTATCGTCATATCGGGAGTCAGAATCGACAAAAAGGAAGATTTGAAGCGCTACGGTATCGCGGAGCTTGAACATGTCGAAGGAAACGTGCACCAGATCAAGCGTATCATCGAAAAACCAGATCCGGATGAGGCACCTTCAAATATCGCCACCCACGGCGGGTATATCGTTCCCCCTGACATCTTCCGTGCGCTCAAAAGCATCAAGCCCGGAAAAGGCGGCGAAATATGGCTTGTGGATGCGATTAATTTCCTGAAGAAGGAAGGTGTTCCCGTATACACGGTCGTTATCGAAAACGGCAGGTATTACGATACCGGCAACAAGTTCGAATACCTGAAAACGGTGGTCGAATTCGCGCTTCAGCATACTGAACTGAACGGCGACTTCAAGAAGTTTCTGAAATCACTCAAACTAAGTTAATCCTATGAGAAAACAATACAAAGTCGTGACGGTAACCGAAGGCGCCCTCGGCACCATCCTCCTTGGCGCGAGCGTCATTCCCGAAAAAAAGGTGGAAGAGACGCTGAATGCGCACGGGGCTGAAGGGTGGGATCTGGAATTCATGGTTGTCGAACGCCGGAGAATGGCCCTGTTTTGGCAACGGGAGACCGTGATCATCACCCTGTCTAAACCGCTCTAAACTACCCGCTTACCCGGTTTCGCCATTCCATTCCGCATGGAACCTGCGCAGGAACTCCTTCATAAACGCATGCCGTTTGCGTGCGATCTTCCGCGCGGCCGCGGTGTTCATGAGGCCTTTCAGCACAAGCAGTTTTTCATGAAAATGGTTTATGGTGTGGGTGCCTTTTCCGGTATACTGCATCCGGACAAGCCGTTTCCTGGGTTGTACCTTTGGCTCGTATAACGGACGCGCCTTCGATCCCCCGTATGCAAACGCTCGCGCGATTCCAATGGCACCTAACGCATCGAGCCGGTCCGCATCCTGCACGATCTTGCCTTCTATCGTTTCCATTGTCCGCACCGGTTTTCCGTTCCGGAACGAGCTTGAAAAAGACATGGATCCGGCGATTGCGCATACTGCGTTGATTGTCATTTCATCAACGGTTAGGCTTTTCAGAAATGCGGCGATTCTGTTACGGCCGACAACCGGATTGTCTCCCGTGAATTTGCGGTCCGCAATGTCATGGAGAAGGGCAGCGAGTTCCGCCACCAGCAGATTACATTTCTGCGATTGCGCAATGAGCCGTGTGTTTTTCCACACGCGGTACGCATGCCAATAATCATGACCGGAACCTTCATGGGCAAAGAACTCCCGTATGTGCGCGTGTGTGCGTTTGATGAGTTCATTCTTTCGCATAATGCGTTGTGCAGATGAAGAATAATGGAGAAGAAGCAAAAATACACTCTTTAGTCCAATAAACGGGCTAGGAAATAACTGGTTTTGATGATCCAGTCAAACAATTTTCCGTTTACTCAAACGGAATCCACTCGTTTCCTTGCGGAACCGCGCGGATATGTTTTTCCCGGTCCCTAAACGGGACGGAAAAAACAAAAGAAAGGAGGTGATCCATCCGCTCCTTCCAGAACGGATACCTTGTTACGACTTAACCCCCATCGCCGAAAATATCTTCCCCCGAATTGCTTCGAGGTTCAGATAGTCACGACTTTGTTGGCTTGACGGGCGGTGTGTGCAAGAGGCAAGAACGTATTCACCGTGGTATGACTGACCCACGATTACTACCAATTCCGCGTTCATGGGGTCGAGTTGCAGACCCCAATCCCCACTGAGAATGAGTTTAAGTGATTTGCTCAGCTTTACAGCTTGGCAAGACACATTGTCTCCTTCATTGTAACATGTGTGTAGCCCAAGGTATAAGGACCATGCTGACTTGACGTCTGCCCCTCCTTCCTTCCCGACAAAGTCGGGACCGTTTCTTGTGACATATATAACACAAGATGGGGGTTGCGCTCGTTGTCCCACTTAAGGGCACTCCTCACGGAACGAGCTGACGACAGCCATGCAGCACCTGTGCTAGCCTTCTTGCGAACACTCCATGTTTCCACAGAGCTGGACGCTAGCATGTCAAACCTTGGTGAGGTTCTTCGGTTCGTATCGAATTGAACCACATGTTCCACTGGTTGTGTGCCTCCCCGCCAATTCCTTTGAGTTTTAACCTTGCGGTCGTACTCCCCAGGCGGTCTGCTTAACGGGTTACCTTTCCCACACGTTATACCCGAAGGTACGACATGCAGGTAGCAGACATTCGTTTAGGGCTAGGACTACGCAGGTCTCTAATCTGCTTCGCTCCCCTAGCTTTCGTGTCTCAGCGTCAGTTTTCTCCCAGGGATCTGCCTTCGCCATTGGTGTTCCCGAAGGTATCAACGCATTTCACTACTCCTCCTTCAGTTCCAATCCCCCTAAAGAAAACTCTAGTTTGATAGTTTTATCCCCAATTCCAATGTTAAGCATTGGAATTTCAAAGATAACTTATCAAACCGCCTACACGACCCTTTACGCCCAATAAAACCGGATAATGCTTGGAGCCCACGTATTACCGACGCTTCTGGCACGCAGTTAGCGGCTCCTTTCTAATAGGGTACCGTCAAGCTGCCTTGCGGCAGCCTTCTTCCCCTATCACAGTAGTTTACACTCCGAAAAGCTTATTCCTACACGCGGCGTCGCGCGGTCAGACTTTCGTCCATTGCCGACTATTCCTGATTGCTGCCTCCCGTAGGAGTGGGGGCCGTGTCTCAGTCCCCCTCTGGCTGATCATCCTCTAAGATCAGCTACCCGTCATAGGCTTGGTGAGCTATTACCTCACCAACTACCTGATAGGATACAGGCCCATCCCTTAACGAGCGGTTAAGCTCTTTAGTCCCGCAGAGCGGGACACCATAAAGTATTACCCCAACTTTCGCTGGGCTATCCTCTACTAAGGGGCAGGTTCCTGTACATTACTCAGCCGTCCGCCGCTCCCACTCAGCCTTGCGGCCAAATGGGGCGCTCGACTTGCATATCTCAAGCACGCCGCTAGCATTCATCCTGAGCCAGGATCAAACTCTTAAAAAAACCAGATACGAGGTATCTGATTATTAAGGTCACCGATCTACGATCGGTGTCCTAACCCGTTTACCGAACTAAAAAAAATTACAGTGTGTATTTTGCTGCTTCTGATTTTCAAAGAGCACAAATCAAAGTGCTTATTACGAAAGCACATTCCATTCTATCTCGCCTCTTGCAAAAAGTCAAGCGTAATTATGCATGCGTGACGCAATCTGGGAGAGTGCGGCTTTTTCCTTGTCAAGAAGAGTCAATCCGTAGATGGCCGCATCGGTATAATGGGGCGTTTTGTTCACTTCAATTTTGATTTCCTCCTTGAAAAAGCCATCAAGGCCTTCGATCGAGGCGAGTTTGCCCGCAAGATATATTCCCGTGTCGTATATTTCGTCCACCACCTCGGGAGGGGATACTTCGATGAGCTCCTTGACCGCGTCTGCGATCTGCATGAAATTGTTGAACAGGGCTTCTCTGATGTCGCTTGTTTTTACCTTGACCGATTTGGGCAGACCGTTTTCAAGGGATTTGCCGCGTACAAGCGTAATTTTCTCTTCCCCGGTGAAGTTGAAACATTCCACCTTCAGTTTTTCGCAGGTCGCCTCCCCCAGTATGACGCCGTGTTTGAGGTAGATGTAGTTTGCGATCAGCTTATCCATGTGTTCGCCCGCGTTTTTGAGCGTTTTATTCGTAACGATGCCTCCTCCCGATATGATGCTTATTTCGATGAGGCCTCCGCCCATATCGAGGATAAGGCTCGGTTTGTGGGAAAATATATTGACACCGCACCCGGCAGCGGTGGCAAGCGGTTTCTTGATGAGCGTTACGCCTGAGCACTGTGCCTTGAGGACAACCTCTTCGACCGCTTTCTGTTCGATTTCGGTTGCGACGACCGGGAATACGGCGAGCGCTTCAAGGGGAGGCTTGACCAGAAAATTCCGGCTTGTGTAGGGGGTCACCGATTTTTCGATAAACCGCTTGACCAGCGCGACTTCCGCATCGAAATCCGAGACGATACCGCTCACGATGGGACGCTGTATCTTGAGGAATTCTGGCGTTTTCCCCATGATGTTTTTTGCCTCGTTCCCGAAAAAAATGTAATCCTTTATTTCGGAGTTATAGGCCAAAAACGAAGGTTCCCTCAGCACCACTCCCTTGTCCTTTATCGCAATGCGGGTTATGGAGGTGCCGAGGTCAAAATATACCTTGAAGTTGGTCAGGAAAGGAAGCTGCAGATTTTTGAGTTTTTCGAGGAATCCGGGCATAATATGCTATTATTATAACCGAATAGATGAAAAAATATCCCCTTCTGTTTGCCGTGTGTCTGACGGTGTATCTGCTTCATTTCGCCGCAGTGCGGCACGGCATTTACGGGGACGGCAACGGTTATTTTGCCATATCCCACACCCTGCTTTTCCAACAAAAACTCGACTTTGCGCCCGTATACCGGCACTTGTCCGCCTTTCCGGGAGCACGCTATACGTTCAGCCGGATATTCTGGGATACGGCAAAGACCGCAACGGGCGTACTCAATTGTCCGTGGCTTATCGGAACCTCCCTGTTCTGGTTGCCGTTTATGGCGGTCGCGGCTGTTGCGGGGACCGTATTGCGTTTGGGGTTATTCCATCCCGCATATGAAGCGGCCTGCGGGATTGCCGGCATTGCGCTTATGCTTGCCGGACTCCGGTTCATGGAACTCACGCTGAAAGCGCGCGGGCTGAAAAATAAAGCAGCTTTTTCCGTTATGGCGCTTGCAACAGCCACCCAGCTATTTTACTACGCATCATTTGAGCCTGCGCTTTCCCACCAGGCCGCCTTTTTCCTCGTTTCCCTCTATATGTATATATATACGGAAAAACACGGGCTCGGGCGGTCAATTCTGCTGGAAGGCTTCATCCTGGGCCTTACGGCCATAACAAGGATGGGGGATGTAATTATTCTTTTCCCTTTTGCAGTTTACCGCCTGTATTCCCTCGCTCGCAGGCAAAAGTTCCGAAAAATTCTTTTGTTTGTTTCTTCGTTTGCCGCAGCTCTTGTGCCGCAGCTCCTGTTTCAACACTATATGTACGGAAACGCGTGGACAAATACCTATATCCAGGGCGAAAAAGGCAGCTTTGGCGTGATTACTCCCGTCTCCCTGTTTTTGCACCTGTTCGCGTGGAACGGCGGCTTGTTCCTGTACTCCCCCCTGCTGCTTTTTGCGCTTTACGGTTTGGTTAAGAAAAAAGAGTACTTGTCCGTTGGCGCTTTTGTCCTGTACCTGCTGTTTATCGCAAGCTGGGAACCGTTCGTCCCGGCAGGATTCGGCAACCGGTTTTTCGTTGCGGCGATTCCCCTGTTTGCGCCGGGGCTCGCGTGGCTGGCAGTCCGGTATCCGAAACGGGCGTCGCTATTTCTCATGTGCTGCCTGCTCTGGAATGCGGCGCTTCTTACCCTTTTCTATGCAAACCGGCCTTGAATCTCCCTATTTGGTATACTTATAAGACATGTATATTTCCAGACGAAAACGAATCGGATTCAAGCTGAAGTTCACGAGAGAGAATATGTTCCGGTATGCGGTGGCAGGCGTGGTAGGAGCGGTCGCCTTCGGGACCGTTTTTGCCTTCGGCCTGTTTGCATGGTATGCCAAGGATCTTCCCGAACCCGGCAAGCTTTCCCAGATTTCCGAAAACGCAACCGTGTTTTACGACCGGGACGGCAAAGTGCTCTTCGAGATGTACAAGGACAAGAACCGGCTCCCGGTTGCGATGAAGGATATTTCAGACCATCTCAAGCACGCGACAATCGCGATCGAGGACAAAGCATTCTACAAGCACGGCGGCATTTCCCAGACAGGCATGATACGCGCTTTCGTCAATATGCTGCTGAAAGGAAGCATCCAGGGAAGCGGCTCGACAATAACCCAGCAGCTCATCAAGAATGTGCTTCTCGATTCCAGTGTGACCGGGTCGCGCAAAATCAAGGAAATTATATTGGCGATATCCGTTGAGGGTAAATATACGAAAGACCAGATCCTCGAAATGTACCTGAACGAAATCCCCTACGGCGGTTCATTCGTCGGCATCGGATCCGCGTCAAAAGGCTATTTCAACAAAGCGCCGAAAGACCTGACCGTTACGGAATCCGCTATCCTTGCCGGCCTTCCCCAGCTGCCGAGCTACTATTCGCCGTTCATCGGGAAAAAGGATGCCTGGAAAGGCAGGACAAAGGAAGTGCTGCGCCGCATGAGGGAAGACGGGTATATCACCAAAGCGCAGGAAGCGAAATCGGTAGCGGAGCTTGACCGCATGAAATTCTCGTCGGCCAAAATGTCAATAAACGCGCCGCACTTCGTGTTTTACGTGAAAGAACTTATTGAAAAAGAATACGGTACGAAAATACTCGACCAGGGGCTTAAAATCAAAACTTCCCTTTCCCTTGATACCCAGAACAAGATGGAAAAGATCGTAAAGGACGAGATTAGCGCCATCAAGGACGAATACGATGTGGGCAACGGCGCCATGGTCGTACTTGACACGAAAACGAACGAAGTGCTGGCGATGGTCGGCTCATATGACTATACCGATCAGGACTACGGCGCATTCAATGCGGCTCTCGGTTTAAGGCAGCCGGGATCGACCGTCAAGCCGATTACGTATGCAACCGCTTTTGAAAAAGGGTATACACCGGCGACCGTCCTCATGGACGTGAAGACGACATTCGCGGCAAAGGACGACGGGCCCCAGTACACGCCGGTCAACTATGACGGGAAATTCCACGGAGCGACCCAGGTGCGGTTTGCGCTCGGCAATTCGTTCAACATTCCGGCGGTCAAGATGCTGGCGATGGTCGGCATCAGGGATTTCCTCAAAAAAGCGTCCGACATGGGTTTGTCCAGCCTGGCACCGACTGACGAAAATATGAACAAATTCGGCTTGTCGGTGACGCTCGGAGGCGGCGAAGTGACGCTGGTTGACCTCACGTCCGCATTTTCCGTGTTCGGCCGCGGAGGGGTACGGAAAGACACGCAGGCCATACTGGAAATCAAAGACCACAATAACCGCACCATCTACAAAGCCAAGCCGGGCAAGGAAACGAAACCCCTGACCCCGGAAGTGTCATTTCTTATTTCCCATATCCTTTCGGACAATAATGCACGCGAGATAGAATTCGGACTCCGGTCGTACCTTAACGTACCGGGGAAAACCGTGGCGGTGAAAACCGGCACAACGGACGACAAGAAGGACAACTGGGCGATCGGATTCACGAAAGGAGTGACGGTGGGCGTCTGGGTCGGTAACAACGACAACACGAAGATGAACCCCAATATCGCCTCCGGCGCCACCGGCGCATCCCCCATCTGGCATAAGGCGATGATCGAACTGTTGAAGAAATACCAGGACGGCATCATGGACAAGCCAGACAAAGTGAAGGCGCTGACGATCGATTCCTGGCTGGGAGGCCTGCCGAAGGACGGGGAAAAATCAAGGAGCGAATACTTCATCGAGGGGACGGAACCCAAAGACATTGCCCCCAACTACAAGAAGCTCAAGATTTCAAAATCCAACGGCAAGCTGGCAAATGACATAGAGATTAAGTCAGGCAACTACGAAGAAAAGGAATATGTCGTCTTTACGGAAAACGATCCCATTTCAACCGATGGCAAAAACCGCTGGCAGGAAGGGATTGACGCCTGGCGGCGTGAGATGTCCGACGACAAATTCCATTATCCGACGGACGTGTCGGACAATTCCAACGACGGGGTTATCGTTTCGATCAAGAATCCGTCCGACCGCACGACGGTGAACGGCCGGGATGTGACGGTAAAAGTCCGCATTACCACCATGAGCAATCTCAAGAACGTGAAGATATACCTCAATAACAACGAAGTGAGAAGCTGGAACGAAGACAAGCGCGATTTCGAGGAGACTCTAAAGGACGTGCAGGATGGCGTATACGAACTGAAAGTGCGCGCGGTAAACGACAAGGACAAAAACGGAGAGTCGACCATCAAATTCGGGGTGAATAAGCCCTGGGACTATACCCAGCCCACTTCGGCCCCTACAGCAGCCCCGGCCTCATCTAGTTCGTCATCATCCTCATCGAGCAGTTCCAGCAGTTCAAGCTCTTCAAGCTGACAGGATAGGGGCTTTATAAACGGGAGATTGCCTCAAGTTCTTTTTTCGCTTCCTCATCCGTGATGTTTCTTGCGGGCGAGGAAAAGTAGTACCGCAGGGTAACCCTGTTTTTGTAGGTATCGACGACCTCAAGCTTCACGAGAAGTTTAGAGGTTTCAAACGCTGTGCGTCTCAGCGCTTCGTACCCGGTCTCCCGTGTAAGTTCGACCGTACGGTCCAGTTTGATGACGGCGAAGGGATGGAGGGGCCGGTATGCGGCAACCGCTTTCCTGAACCGGATAAGGTTTTTGAAATCAAGTTCCGCGAGGAAACATCCGCTTTTCATCCCGGTTTTCTGCGCATATGTAAGTTTCAAAGCTCCAATGTTTCCGGCAGTCACTTCATTTACACTCAATTTGAGTGATGCGTTCTGCGCGAATACCGCATTATCACCGGTACCGAACGAGTACGATTCGATGTGGAGTTCGGAAAGCAAAGCTTCCACTATCCCCTTCAGGTCATGAAGCGAAGTATTTACGGCAATACCCAATTTATAGCTTTCTTCCGGCAGGCTCTTTTCGCGCGGTTCATACACTTTGGCAAGTTCAAAAAGTTTCAGGTTTACCGCCCTTCCTTCGTTTGTTTTAATGTTTTTCACAAGGGACGGCAGAAGCGAAGTTCTCAGGTATTTGATTTCCTCAGACATTACGTTTGCGAGGTGGAGATGCTTTTCCGGATCCATACCGAGGTTTTCCAGCATTTCCTTTGATATCATCGAGTAGTTGAGCACTTCGTTGAGTCCCAGGTGCTTCAGGAACGTTTTGATTTTGCTTTGGTATACAAAAAGCTCCTCCATTTCGGGCGGCTGTTTTACATAGGCAGCCGGTGAAAGCGCGTTGGGAAGATTGTGGTACCCGTAAATGCGTGCCACTTCCTCCACGATATCCTCGGGGATGCTCACGTCGCTGCTTCTGAAAGAAGGGACATCAATGCTCAGATTGCCCCCCTTTTCTACCACCGCGAATTCCAGCTGTTTGAGTATGGATACGATCTGGGACTGCGGCAGTTCAACGCCGATGCGCTTATTTATGAATCCTACCGATGTTTCGATTCTCGGTGTCTCGGGTTTATTGCGGTATATGTCTATGATTCCGGATGCGATACGCGCATGGGCATGCTTCCTGAATAGCTCAATGCCCCGCAGGAGCGCGACTTTTGCCAGGTTGAAGTCAGGGCTTTTCTCGTTTATGGTGGCAGCCATGGTCCGGATGCCATAACGCATGGAACTGCCGCGGATCGCCACCGGGTCATTCGATTCTATAAAGAAGATGATACGTTTCGTATCGTCTGTTACCACGCTGTTTTCCGTTCCCATTATGCCGGGAAGGTCAACGATGCGTCCGGTGCCGTCATCAATGATGATGTCCTTGTCGTTAAGCGAGTATTCCTTTCCGTCGAGAGTGACGATCGTCTCCCCTTTTTTCGCATGGCGTATGAGGAAGCGGTTCGTACCGATGCGGTCGTAATCGAATACGTGCGTCGGATGGCCGATTTCCATCATGACATAATTGGTTACGTCAACCAGGTTATTGAGAGACCTGATGCCTGCAGCTTCAAGCCGCGATTTTACCACGGGATCGGAATCCGCAACCTTGACGTTGTCCATGATGACCGCAAGGATACGTCTGCAGCTGCCTTCATGATCGGTGATTTCAAGGGGCAGGCTTTTTACGGGTGTCTCGGGTTCCTCAGGCCACGGATTCCTGAACGTTGATGGGAATCCGAACCGGGTTAATATGGTCGCCGCCTCACGGGCGATGCCGATGACCGAGGCCGTATCCACCCGGTTTGACGTGATCTCGATGTCATACGCATAATCGCCGTTTTCCAGCTTGTCCACCTGTTCGATTGACGGTCCGCAGAGGGAAAGGTATTTCTGTATTTCGTACGGATCCGCCTTCGTGTCTAGGTATTCCAGCAGCCAGCTGTGGGTGATGCGTATGTTCATATTAGAATTGTTCCAAAAATCTTATATCCCCCGAATAGTAGTTCCTGATATCGTCTATCCCGTATTTCATCATGATAACCCGTTCAATGCCGAATCCGAACGCCCATCCGGAGTACTCTGCGGGGTCGATTTTGCCGGCCTTCAATACATTGGGGTGTACCATACCCGTCCCTCCCAGCTCCAGCCAGCCGGATTTGCAGACTTTGCATTTGGCTCCGTTCACTTTCGCTTTACCCTTGCATACCGTACAGGTGACGTCCACTTCAAAGGACGGTTCGGTGAACTGGAAGTGGTGGGGGCGCAGGCGCGCCTCGATATCGGATCCGAAATATTCCTTTACAAAATGGTCAAGCGTTCCCTTGAGGTGGGTTATATTAATGTCCCGGTCGACGCACAGTCCCTCAAACTGGAAGAACATGGGTGTGTGTGTCGCGTCCCAGTTGGGGCGATAGGTTTTGGCGATATTAATCATGCGGATGGGCGGCGTTTTTACGCGCCACATTTCCCTTACCTGCCCCGATGACGTGTGGGGGGTTAAAAGCATTTTCCCGTATTCCGGGGAAGGGGGCGCCTCGATGAATGAGGTTTCGAAATCGTCACGGGCGGCGTGGGTTTTCGGCATATTCAGCGACTCGAACGAGAAAAACTCGTATTCCACTTCCGGATAGGAAACGCGGATGAAACCTATTTTTTCGAAAATGCGGCTTATTTCATCGATAGCTATGGAAATCAGGTGAATGCTTCCTTTCGGATACTTTGTACCCGGCAGGGTGAGGTCGGTGAAGGTCCCGTTTTCCTGTTTTTGCGTCAATTCGCGTTTACGAGCTTCAATAAGACGGGTAATTTCGTTTTTAAGTTCGTTGATTTCAGCGCCGAAGGCTTTGCGTTTGTCCGCAGGTATGTCTTTGAGTGTTTTGAAGAGGTCGTTTATTTTGCCGTTCCGGCCAAGATATGCGGTTTCGGTCTGCGCAAGCGAGTCAAGATCATTTGATTGGGTAAGCGCATCTTTGCATGAATTCAGAAGATCCTTCAGGTCTGTTGCCATGCCTCATTATAGCAAATGGAGTATGAGTTATTTGACCTTTTCCACGATTTTCGTGAACGCGTCCGGATGTTCGACGGCGATCTGTGAAAGCACCTTCCGGTCAAGCTCCACTTTTTTTTCGGCGAGCTTATTGATGAATTTGCTGTAGGTAAGTCCCAGGGGGCGCAATGCCGCGTTCAGGCGTACGATCCAAAGCGATCTGAAATCGCGTTTTTTGAGTTTGCGTCCGTCATATGCATACTGTCCCGCATGGAGTGTCGCTTCTTTCGCTTTCTTGAACTGTTTGTGGCGGGTCATCCAGTAACCTTTCGCCGATTTCAATACTTTTTTGTGTTTGCGTCTTGTGTGTATGCCGCCTTTGACTCTTACCATATGGGTTTATTTGATTGCTAATATTTTTTTCAATTTCTTCGCGAATGTGCCTTCAACCGATTTCATCAGCTTGAGCCTGCGTACGGTTTTTTTGCCTTTCTTGGTCCTCAGGTGGCGCAGTTTGATCGAGCGGTGCAGGACTTTCCCGTTTTTGGAGATCTTGAACCTCTTTGCAGCGCCTTTGTGTGTTTTCTGTTTGACTTTCATATGATGAAACGTAAAAGTTTATTATATAGCATTCACTTCTTCTTTGCAACAACAGCGCGGATCACGCGGCCTTCAAGACGCGGTTCCTTGGATATGTTTATGTCCCCCAGCATGCCCATGTATTTGCGGATCAGTTCAAACGCCATATCCCGTTTTCCCATTTCGCGGCCTTTGAGCGTGAGATTGACACGCACCTGGTTTCCGGACGCAAGAAACTCCTTTGCCTTGTTCACGAGCCGGTCGAAATCCGCCGGACCGATAAATAGGGACAGTTTCACGTCCTTTACCACGCTCTTTTTTATGCCTTTGCGCGCTTCCTTCTGCTTTTTCTCCTCCTGATACAAAAATTTCTTGAAGTTGACGATTTTTGCTACCGGCGGTACCGCACGTTCCGCGATAAGGACCAGATCCATGTCGTGGTCCTGCGCGATGCGGATCGCTTCATCTTTCGTGATGACACCAATCTGTTTGCCTTCGTGGTCTATGACGCGCAACTGGGGCGAATTTATACGGTAGTTTATCGTCCAGAACTTGCGGGGCGGACTCCTGTGGTACGTATTTCTCAATTGGTGTTTTTTAGGGATTGGATAAAATCGTTAACCGTCATTTTGCCGAGGTCTTTGCCCTCCCGTGTCCGGATGGCCACCGTTGAGGATTCGACTTCAGCATCACCCATTATAACCATATAAGGTACTTTTTGCAAGGTTGCGGTTCGTATTTTTTTGCCGATCCGCTCGGGCTCACCGTTGAACTCGGTCCGTATTCCGTTGCGCATCAGCTCCCGGGTGACGCTTTCGGCATACCCGTTATGCTTGTCGGAAATGGGAAGCACTGCAGCCTGGACCGGCGCGAGCCAGAACGGGAAGGCGCCGCCGTAATTCTCGATGAGTATGGCAAGGAATCGTTCAAGGGAACCCAAAGGCGCCCGGTGTATCATGACCGGAGTCTGTTCTTTGCCCTCCGCGTCAATGTATTTCAATCCGAACCGTTCCGGCAGCATGAAATCTATCTGCACCGTGCCGCACTGCCACTCGCGTCCGAGCGCGTCCTTGATGAGGAAGTCTGCCTTCGGTCCGTAGAAAGCGGCATCGCCTTCGGATATGAAGTAATCGGCGTTGATCTGCTTGAGGGCCGTTATCGCTTTTTCCTGCGCTTTTTCCCACAGTTCGTTGCTGCCGAGATACTTTTCCTTGTCCGACCGGATGCCGAGACGTACCCGGTATTTTTCGAATCCGAATTTTTTATAAAGCTTCTGGATAAACGTGAATACCGAAAGGAACTCGTCGACTGCTTGTTCCTGGGTGCAGAAAATATGCGCATCGTCCTGCGTGAAAGCACGCACCCGCAGGAGGCCGTTCAGCTCGCCTGACTGTTCATAGCGGTATACGGACGCTATTTCAGCGATGCGGTACGGAAGTTCGCGGTATGACCGGGGCCGGAACGTGAAGGACTGGATGTGCATGGGACAGGTCATCGGCTTCACGAGATAATCGACGCCTTCCACGTTCATGGGCGCGTACATTTTTTCCCGGTAGAGGTCCCAATGGCCGGACTTTTCCCACAGGCTTTTGAGTCCGATGTGCGGACTGTACACGTGGCTGAACCCGAGTTTCTCCTGCTCCTGTACCATGTAATTTTCCACCTGGCGCCGCAGTACGGATCCTTTCGGCATCCAGACAGTCAGACCCTGACCCACCTCGGGAGATATTGTGAACAGTTCAAGTTCTCGTCCGAGCTTGCGGTGGTCTCGCTTTTTTGCTTCTTCCATCTGCTTGAGGTACGATTCCAGCTCCTCTTTTGTGGAAAACGCAGTGCCGTAAATGCGGGTAAGCATCTTGTTCTTCTCGCTTCCTCTCCAGTAGGCGCCTGCGACTGAGAGTAGTTTGAAGTGTTTGAGCATTTCCTTCGGGTTATCGACATGGCCGCCTTTGCAGAGATCGGTGAAATCCCCGGATTTGTAGAACGTGATGTGTTCCCCTTTTCCCCCGTGTTCCTTCACCAGCTCCGTTTTGTACTCGTTTCCCGCAAGCTGTTTGATTGCTTCCTCAACAGGCAATTCCATCTTTTCAAATCCCTTCCAGGACTTGACGATTTCGCGCATCTTCTGTTCGATCCGCGGGAGATCCTTGTCCGATACCGGCTCTTTAAAATCAAAATCGTAATAGAATCCGTTTTCGATCGGCGGTCCAAGCGTCGGTTTCGCGTCGGGCCATATCGACAATACGGCGGCCGCGAGGAGATGTGAACATGAGTGACGCAGGTTGTCCAGGTTTTGTGTATCCATATATCTGATTATAAATTATTGAAAAACTTCCGAGCTACAAAAAAACCCTCCATCCGGAGGGGTGTCTAACTCATGCAACAACCCCTCCTTACCGGAGGCACGCGGTTGTTGTAATGCTAAATTGTTCTGATACCATATCACTATACTGTATTGTAATACTCCGCCATCCTTAAAGTCAAACTTGACTTCAAGCATTTCACATGTTTGCGTTAAAAATTCCGTCTACCGATATCAGTGGTCGCTACAGGACTTGAACCTGTGACCTTTTCAATGTCAATGAAACGCTCTAGCCAACTGAGCTAAGCGACCTCATTGGACATTATATACCAAAAACCGGCGTTCATCAACGCGAGAACGCGTGATTCGGATCATATCTCATCATCTTCATCCCGTGCAATGAAAGGCTTGTCGATAATGGCATCCTCCGGATCGTCGTCGGGGGAAATGTCTTCGCTGGCTACCTCGTTGTTCTCCTCATCAAGGTCGATATCGTCGTCCAGTTCGTTGTCATCTCGATCCTCTTGAGGAAAGTTGTCCGTCATAGTGGTTGTTTCCATATATCAGTGATACGGATTACCCTGGCCCGGGGGGTTATCGATGTCGTCCTTATTGATATTCTGGGGATTGTCGATTGACCGGTCGTTAACGGTATCCTCCTTTTCCAGCTGGTCCCGTTGGTTGATATCGTTGATTGCGGCATCTCCCGGGCTCTGTGCGGGAGGATCGTCGCTTCGGGCGACATCATCCTGTGGATTGTCTGCGGGATCTCTCGGAATGAGTCGTAAATCTAAACCGGTAAAGTCGAACTTAATAGTATTAGGCATTCGCCAATCGTAACGGCTTCGGATTTGCCTGGAGAAACAAGGCCGCAAGGAGCCCGTAAGAAAAATGCGTTACGAATACGGTTCGCCCTGGGCACGCGGATTTATCTGTTCGTCAACGTAGTCGTCCTCCTTGTCCTTATTTTCCTGATAATCGGTATATTCCTCTATGTCATAGGATATTGCCGGCGTATCGGGCGCCTTTTCATCGTCTGCGTCATCGGGACGAGCGCATAAAGGTATTGGCACGGCGTGCTTCATGGGCAAAAGGGTAGGGATTTCGTTTGAAGATCAAAACGGGTTTTTCCTAAAAATGGGGTAAGGGCGGTCTGCGCGACCAAAGGGGCTCGAACCCTCAACCTCTGCCGTGACAGGGCAGCGCTCTAGCCGATTGAGCTATGATCGCAGTCGTCAAACGGTTTTCCCGTACAGGATGCCGTTTTTCAGTTCTGTAATTGTAACACGTTTCATGGAGCCTGACAAGTTTTCATTGACCGGAATGCAGGCAACGACCTGGTTATTGAGGACGGCCTTCTGGAATCCATCCTCCGGTGCGCCGATAAACAGCGCATCAGACGTCCATCCGATCTGCCGCTGCAGGAAGTCATGCATTTTCCTCGTGTGAAGTTTCTGAAGCGCCGAAGCTCTTGCTTTCTTTTCACCTGCAGTCGGTTCCCGCAGCCGCCTTCTCATGTAATGGGCGGCAGTGTTGTTGCGGCTTGAGAAACGGAATATGTGGAACCGCACAAACGGAGACTGTTCAAGGAACGAAAGGGTATCTTCAAAATCTTTCTTGGTTTCATCAAGGAATCCGACTATGATGTCCGTTGCGATGAGTGCATGGGGATTCATCAATGCGATCTGCCTGAGTTTTAGGACGACATCATCCCTCGCATAATCGCGTTTCATAAGGGACAGCATTTTATCTGATCCTGACTGGAGTGGTACATGGAAGAAACTGCTGAACCGCGGATTGTCGCGAACCGCAGCGTAATATCGGAGGAATTCATCCGTGATGCTCCAGGGGTGAATCGATCCGAAGCTCAACCTGCTTATCGGGGTTTCGGACAGGATGCGCGAAATCAGGCCGATAAGCGATTCGCCGGTATCCCGTCCGAAAGCTTCCGTGTTTATTGCGGTCAATACAACCTCCTTCATGAGGGCGGCATAGCGGTTCACCTGCTTCACGATATCTCCGGTACTGCGGGAAACGGGAAGCCCGCGCAGGTAGGGTACGATGCAATAGGAACAGAACCGGTGGCAGCCGTCCTGTATTTTAACCATAACCCGTCCCGAGTCAAGGAATTTGTCATGGGGTATCGTTTGGGAAATTAATCCTGTAGTACGCGGCTTGACGTCAACGCGGAGCCTCTTTTGGATAATGTCGACGGTATAATTCTTGTTAATATTGCTTATAAGAAGATCTATAGGTATATTCCGCCATAATCCATTTTTTTCCCAATAAGTTGCACTGCAGCCGGTGACGACGATTTTGACGGCGGGATTGTTTCTTTTAAGCTTCAGTATCATCTGCCGCGCTTCCCTTTCCGCTTTTGCGGTGACTGCGCAGGTATTGATTATGAATATATCCGGATTTAGGCTGTCCTGAACGTATCCGGCCTCAATCATGCCTGAATCCAGGACGGTTTTTTCAGCCTCGTTTACCCTGCATCCGAAGCTGAAACTGTCGAATGTATTTTTATACATATTTGCTGTGTAAATATTACACCATTATAAGATAGTTGACAAATAATTGGGACTATGTTATAATAACCACTAGATCCTAAGGTTCCTCTACCTGCTAGAGAAGCTTTAGGATTTTTTTTATGGTTAAAAAACTCATTTTCGTGGGTCTTTGTGCCATATTCCTTCTTCAAGCCGTACCCGTCAGGGCCGAGCTCGTTGCCGGCCAGTCGGCACACATGAATTATACAGAAGACCGTGCCCAATTATACCGTGCCAGCCGTGATTTTTTCGTAAAGAAACGCGCAATCAAAAGTTTCCTCGACAAGCGGCAGGCTCCCCTTTCAGGCTCGGTTGACTCTTTCATCACCGCATGCCAGGAATACGAGCTTGACTGTTACCTGCTTCCCGCCATAGCCGGAGTGGAGTCGTCTTTCGGCGTATATATGGCCAAAGATACCTACAATCCGTTCGGATGGGGACGCGGCGAAATCCCGTTTAAATCGTTTGATGAGGCCATCCTCACGGTCGGAAAAGGCCTGCGAGAAAACTATATCGACAAGGGTGCAACGACCGTTGAGGCTATCGGAGCCATTTACTGCGAGGGCAATACGTGGGCGGGAAAAGTGAACTATTTCATGAAGCAGATCGAATTGGAGGAAAAAGACCAGTTGTTTTTGAGCTCGGATACGGTACAATTATAATGCCACTCCGCTATTTGCACCAAGCTAAATAGCTTCGAGGCATGAACTTACCGGTTGCCGGCGCAGGCAATCTCTCGGAGTTTTTACCATTTTATAGCTTGGAAAACGCAGTGGGACCAGATGATAAAACACACGCTCAAGAAACTTCCGCAGAACACCTACGAAATCCTTATAGACATCTCATGGGATGAGATCGAAAAGGAATACAAGAACGCGTTTGACCTCATACTCGCCGAATTCTCATTCGAAGGATTCCGGAAAGGCAAAGTTCCCGCTTCAATCGCAGAAAAACACATCCCCAAGGACCAGGTATACACGCAGCTTATCCGCGTGCTTGTCCCCCGCGCCTACGAGGATATCATCAAGCAGGAAAAGCTCCAGCCGATCGTTTCCCCGAAAGTGGAGCTTGTAAAAGCCAAAGAGAAGGAAACATGGCAAATCAAGGCAACAACCGCAGAAAAACCGGAAATAAAGCTGGGTGACTACAAAAAGAAGGTTCAGGAAGCGAAAGCGGGCCTGAAAAAAGATGAGATATGGGTTCCGGGCAAGGAAGAAAAGAAAGAAAACGAGCAGGCTAAAAACGACAAAATGCTTTCCGCCGCGCTGAGCGCCGTGCTCAAGGAAGTGAAATGCGAAGTTTCGCCGCTTCTGGTCGAGTCGGAGCTGAACCGCAAACTTACGCAGCTTGTTGACGACGTGCAGAAAATCGGTCTGACGGTCGACGGATACCTCCAGTCCAAAGGCCTGACCATGGACAAGCTTAAAGAGCAGTACACCAAGGAAATAACCGACATGTACCGCCTTGAATTTATCCTTCATGCCATCGCTGACGAAGAAAAGATAACGGTGGAGGACAAAGACCTCGAACACCTGTTCGGACACCTGAAGGATGACAAGGAAAAGGCGGCGGCAAAGGCCAATTCGTACTTCTACGCATCTGTTCTGAGGAAGCAAAAGACGCTTGATTTCCTCATCGGTGTGTGATAAAATAAGGCTATGGCAAATAAGCCTATAGTAAAGCAAAATCCAGGCCACATGAAAGGAAATCCCCTGGAGTCTCTCAAGGACTTTGGCTCCTCTACTGCGCAGAACTTAGGCTCTTCCCTCAAAGACCTCGGAGGAGGTATGCTTGATCAGCTATTGGGCACAAAATACGGTGTTCATGAAAACGAGTCCGGCCGTCAGGAGTCAGGAAACGCCCAGGGCCAGGAAAAATCCTCCCCCCGCTCCAAAAAGGAAGCGAACATTTTCAACTACAACGAATATCATGAATCCGTACTCGTGAAGCAGGAGATCAAATCGCTTGTCGAACAGATCCGCAAGGAAATCCAGTACATCAAAAAGGCAGATGCCTCTTTGATGAACGAAGTCAAGGATATCGAAAAGATCGCGATCGATTCACTGCCGGAGAAGCCGGGCATTTACCACGTGCGCTTCCTGGAGATCGTGCTTCGCGCCCTGCGGCTCATGCGCGAAAAAATCGGAGAATCGAATACATGGATGCAGGCCCTCATGTCGAAAAAAAAGAAACGCGGATCGCTCTTTGCCGCCAATTCGAAGAAAAAAGGAACGCAGTATTCTCAGTCACAGGAGCTTTCCGCCTCCCGCAACGTGCAATAATCCCGCTCATTCGATCACTTTCAGGAACGTATTCACTCCATGCGCCCAGCTGCCGGTCGACGGCGGAGTATATTTGCTCATGATAGCCTCCGGAGTCGTGAGACCCTTATCGATATAATACAGTTTTATACCGCGGCTGATGGTTTCGATCGCTTCATCGTATGAGTCAAACCGCGTTACCTTGTTGCCGTAAATCCCCCATCCCCAGCAGTTGTGCGAGCCCTCATAGATATATTTGCAGAGGTTGGATTCCTGCATGGCAATCGCAGGCAGAAGCCGGTAATCAAACTGGTATTCGTCCGCCCACTTCACGAAGGTGTCCGCATGGTCATACAGGACGGAGTTGTATTTCCGGAAAAAGTATTTGAGGTTCGCGACGCGGATGTCGTTTGTCGCGTATACCTTTAAAATCTCTTCTTTGTCAGCAGGAGATGTGTCATCATATGCGAGAGAGTTGCCGATTTCGGTCAGGTCGGTCATGATTGCCCTATAGAATGCGAGCTTCTGATTCTTTTGGATGATCTCACGGGCAACGATGAGGTTCACCGCCATAAGGACCGCATAGATAAAAAACAGGCGGAGCGCTTTTTTCAGCATAACACTATAATACCCTATTGCAGGCCGCATCGTCAATGCGGGTATTACCGTTTCCTTACAATCGGATCGTTATACTACTACCATGCCGGAAACGAATCCTGCGGAAAGAGCGTTCCCGTATCTTGAAAACTCTTCCGCCATGAAACCCGCCATGCTTTCGAGGATACGGATGCATATCGACAAACTTCATTCCGGGTATTCGAGTATGCGAATCCAGCTGTTTGCCATGCCTCAGGAACTTCATATACTGCCACTTTATGACAAGCTCCTGTATGAGGAGCTGGTCGCATACCATAACGAGTGTTCCACACCCGACCGGTTCGTGCATCCGTTTACTTTCATGATGCTTGATCCGGAAATAAGCGGGTATCCGATTCGCAGGGGAAACCGGGATCTTGGTTTTATGCAGGGCAGCGCCCACCATGAAACCGACCACTATATCGAGATGCAGAGCCAGTCGGACGGCAATAATGCGCGATACATCAGTGAACTCCTGCGCTGGGAGCAAAGCAGTGACGGATCATTTGAGGTTCTGTCGTTTGATTCATATATCCACTTCAGGGGGGAACAGTTCCCGGATGTCCCTGCTATTGCGCTCGCGCCCCGACTCCCCTCATATGTTGATTATCTGGTCGCTTCCTTCGGTGCCAACGGCAATGTGGGCAGGGTAGAACGCATGCTGCGGGGAGGCATTCAACGGCGGATGATGGCAGTCAGACAGGGTGCGGGGCTATTTGGGAAAGCGATGGATCTTGAGGACGCGCAGGATTTGGTGTTTCCCCAGTGGCGGCAGCGCAACAAGGATAAAATCCGTATGGATTATTACGACACGCTTGCTGGATACGGGCCCGCTCAGACCCTGTAGAAAAATGTCGAGAAGGGTTCGGATTTGATTTCGTCAACCATCCGCTTTTCCCATCCTTCCAGCTTGAATCCGTGGGAGATGATGAGCGTCCCCTTTTTCAGTTCGTTGCGGAATCTGCCGTCAAGTTTTCTCAATAGCTGCGGCATGAGAAAAAGGTAGAGTACGTCGGTTTTTTTCAAATCGGTCGCAAAAATGTTCTCCCTGCGGAACTCTATGGTTTTGAGGTGCTCCCGTTTCGCGTAGAACCGGGAAAGCATGACCAGAAGCTGGTTGATTTCAACGCCTATCCCCCGAACTCCGTATTGTTTTACCGCCTGGCGTACGATGCGGCCGTCGCCGCTTCCCAGCTCCACAAACACCTGGCTTTCCTTCAGCTTCGCGCGGTCAAGGATGGCTTTCAGCTGTTTTTTGGATGTCGGCACGTACGGGGCGCCCATGACCGATGAATACAGGAGTCCGACCGAGTAGATAGCAAGTCCTATCAGGAAAAACAGCTCAACGAACAGGAGTATTACGTATAAAATGATGCTCATTTATATAGTATAATAAAGAATCATTTTTTTCGGAGGGAAATAGATAATTTACCCACGGTCCGGACAAAAAGCCTTTGTAGCTCAACGGATAGAGCACTGGTCTTCGGAACCAGTGATGGGGGTTCAATTCCCTCCAAAGGCACACATACGAAAAAACCTGTGAAACCGAAGGACTGGTACGTGTATATAGTCGAAGGAAAAGACGGTACGCTTTACACCGGCATAACTACGGACCTTGTACGGAGAGTCAATACGCACAATGCCAAGAAAGGCTCCAAGTCGCTTCGAGGCAAAATACCCGTGGTTTTAGCGTACCATAAATTGTATAATAGTCATTCTGAAGCATTGAAACGGGAAGCTGAAATAAAGAATTGGGACAGAAACAAAAAGCTTGAGTTGATACGCAGCACGGGCCACTAGCTCAACTGGTAGAGCGCCTCCCTCTTAAGGAGTTGGTTCAGGGTTCGAGTCCCTGGTGGCTCACATCTTTCTTCACTAAAGCCTGTTCAGGAGCTTGTACCCCATAATTGCAAGCGGTTCCCTGACGAAATAATCATCCTGGTGCGAGCAGTTGGATAATTCCCTTGCAGGCGAAAGCGAATACACCAGGCCCTGTTTTGAAGCAACCAGGCCGGCGCGTGCGTTGTGATACGGATCGGTTACGATGACAGCCGAACGCAGACCTGCCTTATCCAAAACCTGTTTGGAAAACGCGATGTTTTCGAACGTAGAGGTTGATCTTCCTTCCGACAGGATATCCCGTTCCGGAACCCCTGCTTCCATCGCGATTTTTTTCATCACTTCCGACTCGTTTGCATTGTCTTCCTTGTCCACCCCGCCTGACATGAGAATCTTGGGCGCGACTCCATCATGGTAAAGAGCTGCCGCATGGTTTACCCGCGCGACCAGACACGAGTTGTAGCGGCGTTTCGGCACAAAGTTTTTGCAGATCGGCCCGTAGCAGGACGTGCCCGAATAGGCTTTGCCGCCGAGAACCAGGATGACGTCGGATTTTTCGCGATTATCCTTGGACGCCTGTATCCGGATATGCGCAAGAAGCAATACATACAAAAGGACCACCGATACAACGGCGGCGGCCAGTATTGCAAGCAGTTTCTTCATACCATATTGTATAGGGCAATCGCTTAAGAACAACTGAATAACAACAGCTGCATAACTGTATAATTGGTATCTATGATCGAAGAACTTAAGCAGGCCGTATCAGGGAAAACGGATATCGTGTTTGATTTCGATATGACAATCGCCAAAATGGACATCGATTGGAACGGCTGGCATACCGGTATAGCGCAGGTCTACGCCCTGTTTGACCAGAAACACGGGTATGCGCGCGGAGCAAGCCCGTTCGGTATCTACAACGAGATGGCCGCAAAATACGGCGACCGGCTGGTTGAGGCGGTGCGCATATTCAACGCGGAGTATGAGCGGATTCATACGAAAGGATTTATTCCGTCAAAAGGTCTTGTGCGTTTTATTCCCTCGATTGCGGACAAAAGACTTTACATTTTTTCATCAAACTCCCGAAACACCGTCGAAAACGGCCTCTCGCAGCTTGGGTTGCGAAAGTATTTCAGGCAAATCATATCCCGCGACGAAGTCCGGCTCCTGAAGCCAAACCCCGAAGGCTTTGCCGTCATTGAAGGGTTTGCCCAGCGAAAGGAATCCTTTCTCATGATCGGAGACAGTTCTTCAGACAGGGAAGCTGCGCGAAACGCAGGCATAGAATTTTTCCTGCAAACGGAATTCGGGACGTATTGACCTAAAGACCTTATCCCGTTACCAAAAAAATACCGGGCTCGCGCCCGGTATCTCTCAGTCTGACGCGAAGGCCAATCCTGCGCCTCCAAGTACGAAAGACCATCATTGGTATAAATCCGGTTTGTCCAATACGAACGCCCTCGACAGAACATCGGCGAAACGTCCGGCCTGGTCATAACCCGCTTTCAAAAGATTTGCCGAACGGGTGGCGTTGCCCTGGGAGACTGCATCTACCAGGCTGAGCGTTCCGTTGACATGTTCATTCATGAGTCCCTCGATTTCGGAAGTCGCCATATTATTGCTCACGGAGTCAAAAAGCCTTCCCATGTCGTTTGAAATGCGTTTCAAATTGTTGCGCGCCGTGGTCATGGAGTCCGTGTCCTTTTCCTTGAGTGCGCGTGTGTAGTTGCCATACTCAAGCATGTGCTGGGACCAGATCTGGAGAAACGTATCCTTGGTTTCGGTGTTGTAGTTTCTCTCCACGATTGCGGCAATTTTATTGCGGTTGGCATCCATGAGCTGCACGAGCCGGTCAGCCGGTACGTCTCCGTACATGGCGGTCAGGTAGAGTCCCGCCATAACCGTATGCTCCTTGAGGAGGCTGTTCATTTCAGTCCTCAAGCGCGAAGCAGGCGAATCGAACGCGGCATCGGGTGTAGCCTGCGCGCTTCCGCCGAAATTGTTAAAAAGCGACCGCAAATCAAAAGCAGCCCTGACTTGCGGAGCGTACGTGAACGTAATAACCGCAGCGGCAAGAAACGCAACAAAACCCAATAATCTGTTCATTTTCATAGGAATATCCCTGAAATACTAATCTCACGATACTACCCCATGCATGTTAAACCATTTGAGGCAAAAGGGTTAGAGTCTTATAAGACTCCCCTGTTTGTTCGAGAGTTATCAGAAACCGATTTTCTTTCTTATGAAGATAATCCGGATCCTTCCCTTGATCTGTTCCTTGTTAATAATCAGAATCTTGCTTACGTTGCTTCCTCTCCCGTATGCCTTCATTGAGCGTTCGTTTTCGAGCGGATAGGAGTACTCGTAGATGCGTTTGAAAGCGGTATCGGTATCCTTCACGATTTTCTGCGTCCCCACGACATACAATACATGCTTTGCTCCGTATGCGTAGGCAGCAAGCTGGGATCCCGTATTTGAAGCGATAAAGATCTCGCCTTTTTCGGTAACCGCATGCACGCTCCCCACCGCATACCGCGGAGCTGCTCCCAGTTTGCTTTTCCGGTCCTCATCCCCTTTGCCCATGCGGGCAAATGACTTCCGTACGGAGTCGTATTCCCCCGATTCGTTTATCGCTTCAGCTATTCCCGTCAATTCGAGCGTTTGGGATACCATGGTAAACACCTCCTCCTGTTTCGGGATGATTGACAAAACCAGGTCATAGGCTTTTTTTTCGTTGTCCACCGCGTCAACCTCGATTCCTTTTGATTTGAGCGCATTGATTGTTGTTGTGAGACGCTGTTCATTTGCGGGAACCGCAAAAGTTTCGTTCGGTTTCATCTTGAGCAGTTAAAAATATAAATGACTACCACAAACCCATGACCTGCCTCATCGCGGCGAATTCGCCGATATGGTAAGCGTTATGATCCGCGATGGTCAAAAACTCCTTCAGCCGGTTCTGGCCCGAACCGTGGGGAATGATCATATACAGGTTGATGCTGTTGTCCTGAAGTATGGAGATAAGCGTTTTTTGATCCTTCCGGAATTCGCGGATAGTTCGCTCCCAGTCACCGCCCGTTGCGATACCGCCCTTTTCCGGCCAGTAATCATCCGGCCATTTGGGCTGCCGGTAGTCAGGGTTCACCAGAAAATCCAGGATATCGTGCTGTGTCCGGCGCAAATGCTCCAAGAGGCCCCAAGGCGTATAATCCGCACCCGGAAATTTCTTATTGACCGATTCAACCGGAAAATCCGCAACGGCCTCATTGAATGTCATGTGAGCATTTCCCTTTTCCAGAAGAAGTATAAGCTGTTTCCGAAGGATCTCATCCGGGTTCATAACGTATGGTAATAGTTACAGGAGACAGAATATACTGATTCCGGTAAGCGGCAGGTAAGAAGCGGAGTGCCTTATCGTTTTTGCCCGTATTGCGGGTGAAATATGACATACTTATACTGAACGATCGGGTATTATACGGGTATTAGAATTTTATGCATTTATGGATACAGCAACCAGAAAACAATCAGGCAGAATACAAACTCCGTTCGGACAGTACTTCAGTTATTTGGACCGCATTGACACGGACCTCAAGAACCAGAAGGAATTCGGGTCGTTTCTCATATTGAGCCTGGTTGAGGAAGTGGGCGAAATGGCGCGGGCATACCTTGCAAAACACGGCCGCAAACCCACCAATCTTGCCGCGCAAAAAGACGAGAAATACGAGCAGGAGCTGGGAGACATTATCGTCGCGATCCTCAGGTTTGCCCGCATCAAGAACATCAATCTCCACCGGCGCATTATGTATTCACTCAATAAGATCAAAGGGAGAAGAAGCAGTCCTAAGGAATAACCGGGATCCTGAAGAGGTTAAGGAATACATTGTAGTATCCCAAAACAAGGAGTGCGCCGAACAATATCATGACTGCGCCGGCTCCCCGGTTCAACGCTATGAGGAATCCCCGGTGTTCCCGGGTGAAGCCGTATACCTGCGGAAAAAAGAAGCCCATCAGCATGAAGGGTGTGCCCAATCCGAGCGAATACACGAGGAGGAGCAAGAATCCGTCGAGCGACCGGTTTGCGTTTGAAGCCATAACGAGTATTGACCCGAGTATCTGTCCGACGCACGGCATCCATATGAGCGCACAGCTCAAACCCAGAAGAAATGCCGAAAAGAAACCGAGGCGGGTGATCCGTTTCTGGATATTCCACGCGTAATCGTACTGGAGACCTTCGAAATTGATGATGCCGGTCTGCACAAGTCCCATGGCGATAAGCACCGCTCCGCTTATGCGGATCATGACTGCGAGGTTTTCCTGCAGTATTTTCCCCAGAACCGAGGAAGTCATACCGAGAACCGAGTACACCAGGGAGAATCCGAGGACAAACAAAAGGCTGGATGACCACATCCTGAGACGCACATGCCGGTCCTGAAGCCCGAAAAGCTCCTTAAACGTAAAGCCGGTGATTGCGGAAAAATAGGAAGGCAGAAGGGGAAGCAGGCAGGGAGAAAAAAAACTGGTTACTCCTGCGATGTAAGCAACCGAAAGATCCAGTTGGGGTTCCATACCCTATGGTACACAATCACTGGGGAGCTTGGCAAGACGAAACGCGCGCAAGCTCTTCCAGGGACTGGGGTCCGACCAGCACCGCCTTGCCGTTTTTCCCCCATGTCGGCAAACCGCGCACACCCGCGTTGCCGCATTCGAGCCCGTTGGATTCGCTGGCATTGCAGTCCACCATGCGCACGTAGTTTGCCGCGTCCTTCAAGGTCTTCTTTTGCTGGGCGCACAAGCCGCATGTGGCGCTCATGTACATGGTCATTCCGTTAGTGTTGAGGCACTGGCCAAACTGCGCATAGGTGACTTTCGTTTTGGGTTGGGTGGGAGCTGGCGGGACGGTTGTCGGCATGACAGGCGGCTTTTGTGTGGGAAGCGGACGTTGGGTGGGTATGCGCGTGGGGATCGCGGTCGGAACCGCCGGAAGAGTCGGAAAGACCGGCGGCACGTATACTGTCGGTTTCGGCGGCACCACGACAGGAATAGTCGGGATTGCGGTCGGAAGCGAATAGGGAGACGTTGTTGGTTCGATGCGGGGCATAGGCGACGGGAATGCCTGGGAAGTCTGCAGCTCAAAACTGATGCGTAAATCCTCCATTTTGCGGCCAATGAGGGAAAAAGCCTCAGGATTCAGGCCCGGCGTATTGCCGACGAAAAAAAATTCCAGCAACAGGCCCGCGATCACATAGGATGCAATAAGGGATGCGGCCATACGCAACCGCTTGCCGAAATGTTCCTGCAGCATATATTTATCATACCTTAACCGCAAACGGCTTGCCAGCTGCTTACCTGATGCGAAGGGAAAGCGCGCTATACATTTCGTAAAGGAACCGGGATGGGGCAACATGCAGAAGTTGAGGTGACGAAAGATTCATATCCTGCAAAAGAAAAAAAAGTGAGTTGTAGGAAACGGGATAGGGAACCCAGTAGTTGCCCGCATCGACATTATATTCGACGATGACAAGCTTGCCCGCGCGCTTCAGATAATAGGAAAGGTCCGACAGTACCGGCTCCTTGTCCTTGACGAAGTGAAGCGAGTTTGCCATAAGAATACCGTCAAGTTCCGGCAGGTCCATCGGCCGGGTAAAATCGGCATTAAGGTAATGCACGCGGTTTCCCCGGTATTTTGCGCGCATGAGATCCTGTTGCGTTGCGAGTCGGGACTTGTCCTTGTCCACCGAGTACAGCTCCAGATCGGTTCCGCCCAGTTCGGCGAGCGCCATGGTGAATGTGCCTTCACCCGAGCCGAGGTCGGCCCAAACCTGCTTCTTCCCTATCCCCGCTTTTTCGAGAAGCTTCAGGTAATCGGCAAATTTCATTTGAAATGTTCCTCCCATTTGCGGGAAATAATATCCCAGGAAAAGCGGCGTGCGAACTTTTTCGCTTTCTCGCTTTCCCGCTGCCACAGTTCCTTATCCTCCATGTATCCGAACAGCGCCTGAAGCCACCGCGCCCACGTCTCCTCGTCCCTCATCCTGCCTTCAACGAGTGTACCGCTGCCGACCGTTTCCTTCAGGGCAAAGCGGTCGACCGTTACCGGCACCAGCCCGTCCCGTTGGCATTCGAGCGCCGTGATGCAGTTTATTTCGGGAAAACTGGTGGGATACGCCCATATACCGCTTGCGGCACGCACATTCCGGAGGTCCTCTTTTCCGAGCCTGCCGTGATGGACCACGCCGTCCTGCTTCATGAGCTTGTTCATGTATGACACCCAGTCCATAAGGTCAGGTTTTTCCTCATTACCCGAGACAAACGTCTTCCATCCGTAGCAGATATTCAACCGGGCTTCCCGGTACCGCTCACGTATTTGCGGCCAGAGAAGGAGAAGCGTCTCAAGTCCGCGGTCATAATTGGATCCATAAAACAGTATCCTGTTTCTCATAATTTTATTCCGTTACTGATAACCGCCGCTTTCGCATCCGGAATATTCGGTACCATGGCGCGGTGGTATTGGCTTTTGAAAAAAAACGTTGTTACTTTGTTGACGCGATACGGATTCCAGTCGGAGTTCAGTTCGACGTTATGCGCGTCATAGAATATTTTGCGTGCGCTGCGGATGTTGTCGATCAGGTAAGGAGCCCGCCAGAGAATAATTATATTGAACTCGTCATCCCAGTTCACCGTATCCCATTGGCGATACTCCACGCCTTCGAAAACGCCCGCATTCCTCCCCGGTTCGCCGTAGACCGTGACTTCGAACCCGTCGCGGGCAAACCTGCGGGACAATTCGATGACCGCCGTTTCGGAGCCGCCGATACCATTATCAAGATTGCGCGGAGACCATTTCTCAAAGTGGGTGCTGCCGAGCGAGGCAAAATAAACGATGGATTTATTGCTCCATTTTTTATGGACCATTGCCTTAATTCTTACCGGATCATATAATACGCGCGTTATAGTTGGATCAAAATGGCGCATAATACCGAAAGTACAAAAAACGATGTGCTTCTCCATGAGAAATCAGGCGGAAGCGACGTGTGGTATGTCCAGGGACGCAGGTGGAACGGCATGGTCACGAAACGGCCGTATCTCCCGTTCAGATGCACGTGCGATCAGTATGTCAGGCATAAATACTGTATCCATATACGTACCGTAAAACTTACCCTAAAACAATGACGCACGCCAACCGCCCTTGGCGCATTCCGGTCTGAACCCGCCCTCTCAGTCCAACGGATGAATCGCATGCTCCATAAATATCCGGGACGATTGCAATTACTGATTCGATGAAAGACAGCCAATTTATCATGCAGTTTTTGTTTTACTTAGCTTGATTTTCCTCTTAATTGCCTTATGACTAGTCGAAGTTACTGTTTTTCCATTGCGTATGCAATGAACTGTCGTAACCTCCTTTCAGTGGTAATGGAGCGGGAGAAAAATAAACCGTCTTGAAATCAACGTGCGTTTCAGGTACCCTATACCCGGTTCTTTCGGGGAATACGTGCAACTTACTATCGGCAGTATACTCTGCGAGCCTTTAAGGCATGAGCCGGTTTGACTCCGGCAGCGACCGTAACAGTCGGGATGAAAGAAAGAACAGGGGCCCTTGCGGCCTTTTTTCAGTACCCCGAAAGGGGTTTTTTTTGTTTCTATGTCTAATATGCGCGGTCCACTGTTTATCATACTTGCCGCCTTGATGTGGAGCTTTGACGGCGTTTTGAGACGAAGCTTGTTTACCTTGCCGCCGGCCGTAATCGTTTTCTGGGAACACATGCTCGGTTTTGCGATTCTAACCCCGTTTCTTATCGGCCGATTTGCTGAAGTAAGACGCATGGGGATAAGGGAATGGCTTTCGCTTTTTGCGGTAAGCCTTTTGTCCGGGGCGCTTGGCACTATTTTATATACTGCGGCACTGGCCCGGGTGAATTACATTCAGTTTTCGGTCGTAGTTTTGCTTCAACAGCTGCAGCCCGTTTGGGCAATGCTGTTTGCGCGGATTCTCCTTAAGGAAAAAATGGGGGCAGGATATATGAAGTGGTCGTTACTTGCTGTCGTTTCCTCCTACTTCGTTACGTTCCGGGACTTGAGTGTGGACCTGTCTTCCGGACCTTCAACCGCGTATGCGGCCGTTCTTGCCTTGTCCGCAGGCATGGCCTGGGGGGTATCCACCTCATTCTCCAAAATCGTCCTCAGGAAGATTTCTCCCCTTTCCGCGACGTGGCTGAGGTTCGCATTCGCCGCCCTTTTTGCCTTCATTCTTGCGGCTTCCTTCGGACAAACCGGGCCGATTGCGTCCCTGAGCTCCATTCAGTGGGCAACGCTCCTCATGATCACGTGCTCCACGGGAATGGTGGCGCTAGTTTTGTATTATTTCGGTCTTGCCCGGGTACGCGCCCAAAAGAGCGCGATTCTCGAGCTCGTATGGCCCGTTTCCGCGATATGCATCGATTTCCTGATCTTCAACAGGCCCTTATCCATAACCCAGGTTCTCGGTTCCGCAACCCTCCTGTATTCGATATACCGGTTGACGGCAGCAAACCGGCAGCAGTGGATACGCGGCCGCGTATTGAAAGGCAGACGGCTTGGAAGGAAAATAGGATTTCCCACCGTCAATCTTGATGCCCGGCTGCTGCCTTCAGGTTTTGTTCCCGGCGTATACGGCTCACGGGTGCGTTTTAGGGGCAGGGAATACCAAGCCGTCCTGTATTTCGGACCCCGGTATGTTGCGGGAGAAAGCCATAACGCGCTTGAGATCCATATCACCGGATTCAACCGGCAAATATACGGCGAGTATATCGAATTTATCGTTTTACAGTTCATCAGGAAGCCGAAGCGCATAAAAACACTCAGTCAGCTGAAACAACAGCTTTCAAGCGACATACGGAAAACGGAGCGGCACAAATAAAACCTTCTATTACGCGCTTTTTTGTCGTCATTGCTATAATACGCGTATGAGATTCGGACGCATACTGCTTGTCAATCCTCCCAAAGTCGACCAGGGCGGGTATAAACCGAGCCCGCTGGGGCTTCTGTACCTCGGGGCTTATCTGAGGAAAAACATGAAAAACATAGAAGTCCGGATAGTGGATGGAGCCATCGAGGGGGAATGGCGGGTGGTCCAGGAGATCGTCAGATTCAAGCCCGATCTGGTCGGCATTTCCTCCCTAACGCCGGGCAGGCACCAGGCACTCCATATCGCACGCCTCGCAAAAAAGCTGATTCCCCTTACGAAAACGGTTCTCGGGAACGTACATCCGACTCTCATGTGGAGCCAGATGATGGAACATTACCCGGAAGTGGATTTCATCGTGAGGGGCGAAGGCGAAGAAACGCTTTGCGAGCTTGCCGAAGGATTGCCCCTTGCAAGCATCAAAGGGTTGGTATGGCGTAAAAACGGACGGACTATCGACAACCCTCCCCGGCCCATGATCTCCAACCTCAACATCCTGCCGTTTCCCGCATGGGATATGGTAGACCATACCAAATATCCTCCGCGCGGAGAAGGGCGGGCAAACGGCGTCGACCTCCGCCACGAAATACGGTATCCGATAATTTTTTCAAGGGGCTGCATGGGAAGCTGCACGTTCTGTTCGAGCTGGACCATTTGGAAAGGATACCGTTTCAGGAACGGGAAGTCGGTGGCCGACGAGGTTGAGATGATGGTCAGGAAATTCAACGCGAAGCATTTCGTTTTCCAGGACGATACGCTGACCGGCAGCCGCAGGGACATCATACTTTTTTGCAGGGAAATCATAAAACGCAAATTGAAAATAGCGGTATACGGAACAACCCGCGTAGATCAGGTGGACGCTCCCATGCTCCGCCTTATGAAAAAAGCGGGATTCTACGAGCTGGCGTACGGAATCGAATCCGGCTCGCCCGGCATGCTTGTGCGAATCAACAAAAAGACGGATCTGAATAAAATCAAACGGGCCATAACCCTTACGAAGCAGGCTAAAATCAAGGCATGCGCCCTCATGATGTACGGTTTGCCCCAGGAAACCGCCTCAGACCGGAAGGAGTCTGCCCGCCTGCTGAAGCAGATCAAGCCTGATGAAACCGGGACGGTGGGTGCGGTATGGGTATTTCCCGGAACTGCCCTGTATTACCAGGCAAAAGCGGCAAAGCTTATAGACGACACGTTCTGGCTCGGACCGAAGCCATATTACATTTACCGGGGAGGAATCGGCAAGGATCCGGTCGACCGCAGGCAGCAGTTCAAAGACGAAATCCAATACCGTTTCCGCGATACCGGATTCATGCATGCGTGGGAATTCGTGGCTTCCCACACGAAACGCGTTTTTGCGAAACGCATGCATTTTTAATGCCGTTCATTTGTTTTTTCCCCGCGAGTTCTTGCAGTGGTTCTCCCGTGTACCGCATTCGTTGGCGCATGATGGATCATTCAGGTACACTTTCGGACAGTCGCTCAATTCAGGAAACTCAAATACCACGCAGTGTCCGTCGTTCCCCATCCCCGGAGCGCAAACATATTCGCCGGATCCGGAAGGAACGGGGGTGGTGGTGACGCTCGGTACGAGCGTATTGCAATGGGCTAGGTCGGTATTGGAGCTGTTTATGCCGTAATTGTAAACGCACAGCGGTCCGCAGCCGTCTTGGCAGCCCACATAGGGTATGGCGGGATCCGACGGTATTTCAAGTGTCGTATACATGCGGAACGCATGCGGGCAGGAGGTTTCCGCCGTCTCAAAGGGATATTGGTTGCCGGTAAGCGGGTCGCAGGGGGTGGAAGCCAAAAGCAGCGCAGACCCGGCGTAGAACGGCGTACCGCAGGCTGGGAGCCGTTCCGGATAACAGGACATGCTGTCCGCGTAATCGTCCAGCGCGTTTCCCAGCATTTTCAAATGAAGCTTCCGTTGGGCATCCCGTATTTTTACGAACTGCTTCGTGACGCCGAAAACACTGCCCAGCGCGAGGGATCCGAGAAGGGATACCGCAACCAGCACTTCAAAAAGGGTAAACGCCGTAATACCTCTGTTCCCTTTCATATGGACAGTATAGCAACAGGTAACATTCCGCACCGTATGAATGTGCATGTTGTAGTTGAAAACGGATCGTAGTACAATAGTTCCATGAAAATAAACGAAGTAATCGACGAACTGCGCAAATCGTACCCCCATAAGACGATTCTCCTGAATGACAAGCACAACCTTACCGAAATACTCTGCGAGGTAGAACCCACGTCCCGCCATCCGGAATACAGCATCGCCGTGGCGGTTATCGACAAAACCGAACCACACCACCACAAGGTAACGACCGAAATTTACGAAGTGGTCAGAGGGGAGCTGGACCTCAATGTCAATGGCAAGGTATATCATCTGGCCGAAGGCCAGTCCTTCACCGTTCAACCGGGTGAGATCCACAGCGCAACCGGTGCGGAGACCTGGGTCAAAGTAACCTCAAAACCGGGATGGGTCCATAAAGACCACGTAAAATCCTCATAATCTTCCCTCTGCAAGGCCGGTATAGTAAGGCTCTATCATGTATAATAGCCGTATGCTGATCGATGAAACGTTTATAACAGTACAGGGAGGTAAAGGCGGCAACGGCGCGGTTGCATTTTATCCCGGCAAGAAGGGTCCTTCAGGCGGCAACGGCGGAGCCGGGGGCAATGTGTATGCCTCAATAAACCGAACCATAAGATCGCTATACAAGTATTTCAAGGAACACAACTACGCTGCCGGAGACGGCAAGAACGGCGCATCCTTCACGAAAACCGGATCCGACGGAGCGGACCTGCATCTGGAGTTTCCCGTAGGAACCGAACTTATAGAAAACGAGACCGGAAAAGTGATTCCCCTGCCTGAGGACGGGACAAACATCCTTCTGTGCCAGGGGGGCCGCGGCGGGTACGGGAACGATCACTTCAAATCCGCAACGTACCGCACGCCCATGCATGCGGAAAAGGGGCATGCGGGTCAAAGGCGGTCCTTCAAGGTAATCATGCGCCTTATCGCCGACATCGGATTGATCGGACTGCCGAACGCGGGGAAATCGAGCCTCCTCAACGAACTGACGAAGGCGCAGGCAAAAATCGCACCTTATCCGTTTACCACCCTTGAACCGAACCTCGGGACGCTAGACCGCTATGTGATAGCGGATATTCCCGGCCTCATCGAAGGCGCATCCACGGGCAAGGGTCTGGGCATTAAATTCCTCAAGCATATTGAAAAAGTGAAGCTGATTCTCCACTGTGTGAGCCTTGAGCCCACGCCCGAGCAGATGAAGCGGGATTACGAAACCGTACGCAATGAACTCGTCAGCTTCAACCCGGAACTATCCGGAAAGGAAGAAATCATTCTGTTTACCAAAGCGGACCTGCTGCATCCGGAAGAGCGGGAAAAGAAAGTAAAAGCGTTCGCAGCGGAAGGTGTTGAACACTACACGGTTTCAGTATACGATGCGGATGCGCTCGACAAGCTTCAAAAGCGGCTCCTCCAAGGAAAATAAAGCGGTAATCAGATCCGTACGAGGATCCTGAGGCTGATAAGAAATACGGTTGCGACCGTCAAAGCCACAAAAGCAGCTCCCACGTATTTGTCTGCGTTCGTGATCTTAGGAAGGTAATTGTGGCGGGTGGTCTTCAACTGTATGCCCCTTATGTCATACATCATAAAAGAATAGCCAATTATACCAAAAACCGTGCCTGAAGTCAAGTTTTGGAGCTTTGGATGACCTTGTCCAGGTCATCCAGCGAGACAACCGAAGTGAGCGCGGTACGGAGCGCTTTTGACCCCTCAAAACCCGCACAGTACCAGGCAAGATGCTTTCGCATGGGATAGAGACCCAGCTCAGGGCGGATTGATAGGTAGAGTCTTGCATGTTCCCGCATAACGCTGAACCGTTCTTCCATGGTTGGAGTCCGGTCGGAAAAAAGCCACGGGTTGCCGAGTGCCGCCCGGCCGATGAGTATCCCGTCGCACCCGTACTGCGTTGCATACTGCGTCGCCTGATTCCTGGATTTTACATCCCCGTTTCCGAAAAACCGGATGCCGTTCCGCTTTACCAGGCGGGCAGCCTTGGCGATCTCGTCCCAGTCGGCCAATCCGCGGTACAGCTGCTGCAGCGTCCTTCCATGGAGCGTTATCCCATCAGGGCGCGCGGATATGAGCTTAGCCATCCATTCCTCGGTGATCGGCTTGTCCAGGCCGGTCCGTGTTTTTACCGTAACGGGTACTGTTCTTCTCGGTTTCCGGAAAACCGTATGGGTTCCGAGCCATTCCAAAATGGCATTTGGGATTTTGGCATCAACCATGGATTTGCCGCCCGCCCAGTCGGCAACGGCCTGTTTGACCGCGCGGATGATAGATATGGCGAGGTCCGGTTCCCCTATAAGACCCGCTCCCCCTCCTTTTTTTGCGATATTGCGGTCGGGGCATCCCATGTTGATG
Organism: uncultured Gammaproteobacteria bacterium; assembly: GCA_964629635.1. Lineage (GTDB taxonomy): Bacteria > Patescibacteriota > Microgenomatia > UBA1406 > GWC2-37-13 > YC2-FULL-38-9. The sequence goes on along the minus strand of CAZVQS010000002.1, from coordinate 359,406 downwards.
TCTATTCCGTAATATCCGAGCTCGAGTGCGATAAATGAGGCTTTGTAATAAGATTTCAAATCACGTCCAAAAAACTGGGCGATCGTCGGGGTTTTGGTATCGTGGCGCAGAAGCGCCGGCATGACGCGCACTGCTCCGTGTGCGATCGCCTCAACAGGAACGAATTCGGTGTACAGGATATCCGGCCGTCCATAGGTATCGGCTATCTGCCGGAAAGGCATATCCGTAATGCCGTCCATGGGTGCCAGTCCGATTATCGGTAACATGCGGGTATTATAAAAGTAATGAAAAACCTCAGGGTAAGAAAGAGGATTAAATGATTTCTTCCTTGCGTTTGCGTACGAAGGAAATCCATTCCTCGACCACTTCAAAAATCAGCTTGAACGGCGCTTCGATGAGAAAATCGAAAAAGAAGGTAAGGAAATTCAGGCGGGCGAGCTCTCCGCTGAAAAACTTGCCCAAAGAGAGAACCGGCATGAAAAAGAAGTCGACAACAGGCGTCAGTACACTTTCCTTTTCCTCAAGCCGGTACATGTTCACGATCTGGCGTATCCGGTATGAGAAAAAGGTGACTACCGATACGAAGAAAATGAATACGGCCATGCTGATAAGGTTGAAATCGAGAAGAAGGAGCCCTTCATAAATGAGCGAAAGAGTGATAATGAACGTGAGCGAGTAGAAAATGGTGAACCCGAAGATGAGCATCGGTTTCTTGACGCGGGCCCTTTTGGGCATATAGGAGATGCCTGTTTCGAACTTCTTGTCCTTGTCAATAATGTCTATGATCCGGTTGAAGATATTTTTCGTGTTATCCTCCCCCGGCACCCGGAAGAACGATACGATGATGAGCATGAGGATCGGCGGAAAAATGGAGTTGATGGCAACCGCGCTCATGTTCACTTCGTTGTATATATAGCGGGAAACCGGTATTTCGAGAATAAGCGCGAAAATCATCTTGGTCAGGAAAATATATATGAAGGAGCGGATCGCTACGTTGCGGATCCTCGTATTAAGCTGCTGGTATTTTTCACGGCAGGTCATGTCTACGACGTTCCACAGTTTGGCTTTGTCGGTCAATAATGCGTTGATTTCCTTGAATTTGTCCTTGATGATGGAAAATAAGACAAGAAACGAGGGAAGCTGTTTGCGGGCGTACCGGATCAGGTTTTCCACGTATGCGTTGTTGAGCGTTTCGTCTATTTTTTTGAATATGTCCGGGAGTTTGGTCGCGAGCGTTGCCAGCTCCTTCTGGGAGTACTGGTGCATGGGTTTGTAGAACGTGATGAACAGATGATATCTCTGGTAGGGCTTGTCGCTTTTCCGGTAGGAGCGCTCAAGGGCGGCCAGGAAATACGCATCTTTCTGGTCTTCGCTCAGGCCTTCAATTTTGATTTTTTGGCGCAGCACCTGGTATATGAAAAACGTGAAGCTGGCAAACTGGACCGCGTCTTCGGGACTGAGCGTTTCCTCTATTTCGCAGGTGAGCATCTGTGTCAGGAAATCGGAAAGGAATTGCTGGGTTTCCGCAGGGCGGCCCGATACGATAAGCCGTCTCAAATACGCATACTTGTCGATGATTTCCTGCACGATCATGAGATCCTGCCCGCCGAGGGATCCGTTCGGAAAGTAACGCGCCCACAGGAGTTCGCGGATGACGTTCTCCGCTTCACCCTTCGCTTCCGGATTGAGCATGAGACGCCGTTTGAGTATCCGTTCTATGGCGGCGCGCCTGATGAGATGGTCCTCACGGTATTCGATCGCGTTCCTGATGCGTTCGTAGACGAGTGCAAAAAGGGAGACGGTTTGGGAGACGTTAAGTTTGGAGAGATCGTCCGGTTTCGGCCGGGATTTTATTGAGGAAAGGCTTTGGAGAAGCGCCTCGGTAAAATGGGATAGCGCAATGGGCTCGCTTTGCACTTCAGCTGTCTCTGACATGCCATATTATAAGATAAAAGCAGGGGTAATGCAAGGCGGCGGGTTACCGGTCTAGGTAGCGTTTCTTCACCTGGGCCAGGAGTTTATCATGCAAAATACCGTTGCTTGCGAGTATGCCCCGTGAAATATCACGGTTTGCAATAGGGTTGCCGTAAAAATCTGACACCCTGCCTCCGGCACTCTGGACCATGAGGATCCCCGGCGCGATATCCCACCATTTCGGGCCCGGTGCGCGGGATGATGTCGGGATGATATACCCGTCATGCGCACCCATGGCAACATTGAAAAGGGATTCCACATCCCAGCAGGTGTTGCGCAGTTTGTATACTATGTAGTTCAGATCCTTCAGGAACAGGAACCACCGCTCTGTATCATCCGGCGGGGTTGACGCATTCGGAAGCGCGACGGATACGAACGCTTTTTCAAGCGTATGGGTACGGGAAACGGCTACGGTCCTTCCGTTTACCCGGGCGGTATCGGGTGCGGCGCATGAAAACAGGCGATCGATCTCCGGCTGATATCCGGCTGCAGCAAGCAGGCCGCCTTTGTACTCCAAAGCAAGAAGCGTATAGTAATAAGGAATATGCCGCACGAATTCCTTCGTACCGTCAAGGGGGTCTATGATCCATTCGTATTCCGATTCCCGCCCGAGGCCCTGCGTTTCTTCGGTAAAGATGCTATGGCTCGGATAGGCGGCCTGGATCTGGGAAACCGTATACTTTTCGGATGCGTAATCAGCACTCGTTGCGATATCCATGGAAAGCGCATCCTTCGTTTTTTCGACTTTGGCCGAATCTCGGAACGTCAGGAGCACTTTTCCCGATCCGCGGACAGCGGATTCGGCAAAGGCAAGAAATTCCTTAGTTTTTTCCTCCATATCAGTTGAGCGAGTCGACGTTCACTCCTGATTTGAAATCGATTTCGGGGAACGCGTGTAAAATGTCGTTCACCTGTTTTTTGAGCGTCTCGTACATTTTTTCGGATTTCGCCTCGAATTTTACCGTCAGGTACGGGCCGTTCTGGGATGCACGCACGATAAGCATTTCCTTTTCCGTATCCATGCGCACGCCGTCGATTTCGATGTACTTGGCATCGGGATACAGCTTCTTGATGGCTCCTCCGATTTTTTCGCTGACGACTTTGAATTTTATGCTGTCCGGGCAGCCAACCTTGATTTCGGGGCTCGAGAAATAATGCGGAAGCTGCGCTACCGCTTCTTTGAGCGATTTGTTCACCGCCGTCAGGTACGCAAGAAGCCTCAGTGATGCGATGGCGCCGTCGTCATGGCCGTAGAAATTGTCAACAAAGAAAAAGTGTCCCGAAAGCTCCCCTCCGAACGGTGCGTGTTCTTCCTTTACCTTGGCCTTGATGAATGAGTGCCCCGTTTTCCAGATAAGCGGTTCGCCGCCTGATGTTCTCACGACTTCATCCACCTGTTTGGAACAGAGCGTATTGAAAACGATCTTGGCGCCAGGAAGGGACGCGAGAATGTCTTTGGAGAAAAGTGATACGAGCGTATCGTTCCACATGAGTCCGCCGTCCTGGTCAACAACACCGATGCGGTCACCGTCCGTATCGTACGAAAATCCAAGGTCTGCCTTTTCCGCAACAACGCGTTTGGCGAGCCGTTCCTGTACTTCTTTTTCCGTCGGGTCCGCGACTCCCACCGGGAACGATGAGTCAAGCTTGGTATTTTGCTCGATGACTTCGCACCCCGCCTCCCTCAGTATTTTCGGCAGAAACAGGCCGGTCGTTGCCGCACAGGAGTCGACGACCACCTTGAATTTGCGGATTTTTCCTACCCTGCGCATGAGATCCGCCATATAAACAGAAAACACGTCCTCTTTAATCACTTTACCAACCGTTCCCCGCGTGACGAAGTCTCCGGATTTGGCAAGCTCGCGAAAAGCGACAATTTCCTCTGTCACCATGGTTTCGGAAAAACCGGTTCCGAATTTGAAGCCGTTATATTCTTTTGGATTGTGGGATGCGGTAATCATGACCATTCCCCGTGTACGGAAGTAGTATTGCGCGAAATAGCAGATTTGCGACAAAGTGATGCCGATATCGTATACCGTAATGCCCGATTCGGTGAGGCCTTTCACGAGCGCGTCCCTGAAACGGGGGCTTGATTCCCTTGAGTCGTAGCCAACGACGCAGTCATACACTTTGCGGCGAAGCAGCCAGGTTGCGTATGCACGTCCGAGATGCTCCACGCGTTCTTCGTTCAGATCGGTGCCGACGACGCCGCGCAGGTCATAACCGCGGAATACGTGATCCGGAATGATGAGTGAGTTTTTCATAGGGTATTAGATAACTTATTAAACATGAACTGATAATAAGCGTGTTAATTATAGATAATAACAAGCCAGAATCTCAAGCGTTTTTCTTACGCCGTGCGGGTTGGCGCCGGTCCTTGTCGTAGTTTCAAGCCGGTAGATTCCTTCATAAAAGTCAACGAGCGCATTCTGTTTCCACATACGGGCTTGGGCCGCAAGTTTCCCTCGCTGCCAGGGCGCTACGGTTGCGGCAAACTGGTTCTCGGACGCCAGAATAAGGCTGCGGATATGGCGTGTCAGCATGATTTGAAGAAACGTCTCATCCTGATCCTCCGTAAGCGAGCGCAGAAGGGTGACAAACTGCTCCAGTTTGCCGGGCACGCACAATTCAAGCAGCTTGAAAACTGTTTCCGCGGGCTTGAACTCCTTGACCAATGCATCATCCTTCATTTTTATGTCCCTGCCCTGTTTCGCTTCCCAGTCAACCAGATGGATATCCTTACGTTTGGCGATTTCCCTTACGGCATCCTCAAACGTCCCGGTTGCTTTTGACGATGCTTTCCTGCCCCGCTTCCTGATGATGAGCGCTTCCATTTTTTCGGTGAAGAAAACGGATTTGGCAGAAAACAGGCCCATGCTGTTTCCGAGCCAGCCCAGAATTTCCCTGATGTCCGCCGCAGGTATGTCTTTGATTTCGGTATTACTTCGTGTATACTCTTCTCTAAGCCGATTAAGATACTTGCGCGAAGTTACGATATCTTCGCCGCAAACGATCGTAAGCATGGTGTCAGTATACCATTTTTAATATACCTTAGATATGTATGACCTAATAGCCATCGGAAACATAAGTATCGACCTTTATTTCCAGGGCGAAACATTGACGCACAAGCGGAACCGGTTCTCCCTGGCCATTGGGGGAAAGTACAACGCGGATTATTTCTACGAGTCTCTCGGCGGCGGCGGAGCAAACGTGGCTATCGGCGCGGCACGGCATGGCCTTAAAAGCGCGATTCTCGGCAAAATCGGCAACAACCAGTTCAAAAAAATGATCCTGGCCCACCTTGAGGAACACGGGGTTAGCGAAAAACTCTGCACGTTTAAGGACGAATATCTGAAGATATCGAGCATTCTGCTTTCCCCGAGCGGCGAACGTACGATCATCAACTACGAAACGCCTCACGAACACATTTTCGAGACAGAAGAAGAGCTTAACCTGCTGAAAAACGCAAAATACGTGTACGTATCAAATCTTCCGCGCGTACCGCTTGAGGAACGTAACCACATGATGACGTTCCTGAATAAAAACCGCATACCGGTCGTGCTTAATCTCGGCATCAAGGACTGCCGCAGACCGTTCCACCAGATCATCCCCATGCTGAACAAGACGGACATACTAATCTTGAATTCACACGAATTCTGCGAGATGACTAAGCATTCCTATGAAGCTATTGACTTTAAAAAGGATGTGCGCAAATATATCGGTATCGATTTCAAGAAAATCCTCATTGTTACGGACAGCGAAAAAGGCAGCTATGCGTATTGGGAAAAGAACGTACATCATATGCCAGCCCTGCCTCCAAAACGGGTGGTAGATACGACAGGCGCCGGAGACGGTTACACCGCAGGTTTCATCTCGGGTATCATCAAACACGAAGGCGATATCGTGAAGGCCATGGAAACGGGTGCGAAATATGCGCTCAAGATAATCGAAAAGGTCGGTGCGAACTGACCTTCATTCTTTCTGTAATCTTACCCGACCTCAACCGTATCTTCATTAATACAGGCCGTATAATGTCAGGGAAGGCATGGTTCCCACAATCCAGATTTATAATCAGGAGGCCGTAAAAAAAGTAAGCGAATATGATGAAGAATTTATTCTTCCCGACGAGCACCAGACAGAAAAAGTTATCTGGACAGCCCGGCCCTCTAAAATCCGTTTTATTTGGACATATCTGGTTTGTCTCCTTTCATTCTGGCTGGTCGCACCGCTTTTTGTGATGTTGTGCCTTCATATACATAACGGCACGATAAAATACGTACTTACCAATGAAAGACTAAGGATCTGCAGCGGATTATTTATCCGCCGGATAGTCGATCTCGAGCTGTATAGGGTAAAGGACATCTCAATCGTCATTCCGTTTTATCTGCGAATGTTCGGCTACGGATCGCTTGAAGTGAGGACATCGGATCCGGGCACTCCTTATATCTTCATCGAAGCGATTCCTCACATTTCACGTCTGGAGGAAACGATGCGCCATTATGTTGAAAAGCGGAGGGATGAGAAAAAGGTGCAGGAAATAGACCAGTACCGATATCAATGAGACACCAGCTGCTGATTTATGCAGCAGTAGGCGTAGCCGCAGGCGATGGCATCCGCGCGGTCATCCTGCTTTACCTCTTCTTTCAACCCGAGAAGCAGGGTAAGCATCTTCTGAACCGATTTCTTGTCTGCCGTTCCCGACCCGGTGACGATGGATTTAATCTGGGACGGGGTAAGATACGTGAATTCGAGGCCATATTTTGCGGCAAGAAGCAGTATTACCCCTTGCGCCTGGCCGACGGCAATGGCGGTTTTCTGGTTTCGGGTAAAAAAAAGGCGCTCCATGACCATAAGGCCGGGGCGCTCTTTTTTAATGAGTTTTTCAAGGTTTCCGAATATTTCTTCCAATCGTTTCTCGTGTTTGAGTTTTTTGTCGGTTGTTATGAGGCCGGAGCTTAAATATGCATATTCTTTCGAGGTTTGCTTGTCAAAAAACGCATATCCAACGCGCTCTACACCAGGGTCTATAGACAGTATTTTCATGAGGTAATTCTAACGGAAAGAAGATCTATTTGGAAGGGTGAGAAAGATTTAACTAACTAAAGAGATGGGAGATTGCTTTTAGTACGCCTTGGCTAAATGACTTGCATCACTTACACCGAGCGCCTATTAAACCAGTATTCTTCTGGTAAGCTATAAGGATTTCTAATCTCGGGGTTCGCTTCGCACTTGATATGCTTTCAGTGCTTATCGTTTGGGAATGTAGCTACCCAGCAATGCCCTTATGGGACAACTGGTACACCAGGGATTCCCTCATCCTGGTCCTCTCGTACTGAGGATGACTCCCCTCAAAAATCCAATCGTCTGCACCGGATAGAGTCCGAACTGTCTCACGACGTTCTGAACCCAGCTCGCGTACCGCTTTAATGGGCGAACAGCCCAACCCTTGGAACCGACTACAGCTCCAGGATGCGGTGAGCCGACATCGAGGTGCCGAACGACGCCGTCGATATGAACTCTCGGGCGTCACCAGCCTGTTATCCCCGAGGTAGCTTTTATCCGTTAAGCCCCAACCGAAATCACTTCGGTTTGGGGGATCACTTACGCCTGCTTTCGCATCTGCTCGAGTAGTCACTCTCGCAGTCAAGCCAGCTTTTGCGTATACACTTACATTCCGATTTCCATCCGGAATAAGCTTACCTTTGCGCTCCTCCGTTACTATTTTGGAGGAAACCGCCCCAGTTAAACTGACCGCCAAACACTGTTTCCTTCCGTTAGGAAAGATAAGGTGAGAAAAAAGAAAAGAGAGGTGTTTCATTGGCGGGCAAGCCCTCCCTCCTACGCTCAACAGTTTCTTTCTTCTCCCCAATGTCTAGTTTCAGTAAAGCTCTCGGGGTCTTTTTGTCCAGGTGCAGATAGGCCGCATCTTCACAGCCATTTCAACTTCGTCGAGCAACGATTCAAGACAGTTATCAAGTCATTATACCTTTCATGCGGGTCGGAACTTACCCGACAAGGGGTTACGCTACCTTAGAACTCTCAGGGTTAGAGCTGTCGTTCACTGGAGCTTGCGCCAGAGCCTGTTTGGGAGATTGCTCGCCCACTTCAGCCCCAACGATTAACTTACCAGTACTGGACAGGCATCAGCTCCTATACATCCCCTTTTGGGGTTAGCAGGAGCCTGTGTTTTAGTTAAACAGTTGCCTGATAAACTTTTGTTGAAAGCCCGTTTTTAGGCGGGCCAGAGCATCTTGCAAAGCTTACGCTCAGTTTTTTATGCAGAGTTCCTTGAATCGTCATTACTCGTATGCCGTGGTGTTCTCCACCAATCCACCTGCGTCGGTTGTCGGTACGGATATATATAGCACTCCTTTACACACTTTTCCCGGAAACGTAAATCGATCAGCTCACCCGCCTTGCGGCAGATTAGACATCGCTGCTCTCCATCGCCTTGCGGCAACATTTAACAGCTTGCACCCCCATATAGAAGGCCTGACGTATCACACTTCGTCATGTGTAAAGTAATAACGCACTATATACAGTAGCTGAATATTAACAGCTTGTACATCGCTGACTGCCTGTTGCGGCAGCCGCTTAGATCCGACTAACCCTCAGTCGATTGACGTTGCTGAGGAAACCTTGGATATTCGGCATCCCGAATTTTCATCGGGAGAAACCACTACTTATGTCAGCATTCTCACTTCTTGCCGCTCCACCACGGTTTACACCATAGCTTCACTGCAACAAGAATGCTCCCCTACCACTTTCCACCGAGGAACACGATCGGCAAGCCAAGACCGTAAACGGCCCAACTTACCAACCAGGTTCCCCGGTAGAAAATTTCCGATTTCGGCAGACTGTTTGAGCTCCGAATCATTTTAGGCGCTTGTCTTCCAACCCCGGCAAGCCGGGGACTATTCAGGTGAGCTGTTACGCACTCTTTAAAGGGTGGCTGCTTCTGAGCCAACCTCCCTGCTGTGTTGGAAAACAAACGACCTTTCCCACTTAACAGTCATTTAGGAGCCTTAATCGGGAATCTGGGATGTTTCCCTCTCGCCCACGCTCGCTTATCCGAGTGGGACTGACTCTATACAATAGGCCTTGCGTATTCAGAGTTTGGTTAATTCGTGAAACCAAAAGGCTCCAAAAACTATCCAGTCGCTTTACCTCACAAGGTAGTTGTATAGGCTATACCTAAATATATCTCGGGGAGAACCAGCTATCTCTGTGTTCGATTGGCATATTACCCCTAACCACAAGTCATCTCACGCCATTTCACCGACGACGAGTTCGGGCCTCCATCTGCCTTTCGGCAAACTTCACCCTGCTCATGGTTAGCTCACACAGTTTCGGGTTGTCCGGTACCTACAATTGGCGCCCTATTAGGACTCGCTTTCGCTCTGCCTTCCCCCGACAAGTCGGGGTTAAGCAAAAAGCAAGCACCGAACACTCGCTGACTCATTCTTCAATAGGCACGACATCATCCCTTGCGGGACTCTGTCTGTTTGATAGCTAATGGATTCAGGTTCTATTTCACGCCCCTCTCGGGGGACTTTTCACCTTTCCCTCACGGTACTAGTTCACTATCGGTAAGTTTGAATGTTTAGCCTTGGATCGTGACCGACCCAGCTTCCCACAAGGTTTGCCGTGCCTCGTGGTACTTAGGAAACCCACCGGGGTATACATTGTTTCGGATACGGGGTTGTCACCCTCTTTGACCAGCCGTTCCATGCTGTTCTCCTACAATGTATACATCCCTACTGTGGTCCTGCAACCCCCAGATAAATCTGGGTTTAGGCTCTTCCGCTTTCGCTCGCCGCTACTAACGGAATCTCGTATGATGTCTTTTCCTCCGGATACTTGGATGTTTCGGTTCTCCGGGTTCCCTGCAATGGCTTGCGCCATGCAATCCCGCCTTACAGCGGGATGGGTTGCCCCATTCAGAAACCGACGATTGATAACGCCTGCTGAAGGGCTCATCGTCGATATCGTGCTTAAGCACACGTCTTTCTTCGGTTCAAACTTCCTGGGCATCCACCATTAGCTTTGATCTCTCCCATCTCTTATGTTAGTTAAAAGATGTTTGTTATTTTCTTTCTGCGCGTATTGTCAAAGAACTTGTTTTAAGCTATCGGTCGCTGAAAGTTAGTGTTCCGGCTAACCTCCAACGACCGGTATCTTACGTGTGGACCTAAGGGGATTTGAACCCCTAACCTTCGGAATGCAAATCCGACGCTCAAGCCAATTGAGCTATAGGCCCTCGATTATGGTTCTCTGTTGCATTCAGAGTCTCTCAGGTGCATTCCGATATTGAAAAGTGCTACCGACACAAAAAAAGCCAAGGTCCGTTGGTTTGTGGCTTTTATCTTATCTGTCTTGATGAAGGCTGTTAGGAGAGCAGGCTTTGTGCTTCCAATGGTGCCTTATGAATAAAATTTATTCATCGGTAATTTGAATAATATCAGACTGGTTTTCAGTTGTCAATGGGTATATTTTTCATAAAAAAACGCCTCCGGGGAAAGGGTATAAATAATGTTATCCTATAATACTTGTAAAAGCGTTGGGATCATGTTATAATTACGCGATAAATATGGAAAAAGTCAACCCCGGAGCAGTGGCAACTGAAGCAGTGAAAGGCGGAGTGATCGCGGCAGGTTTGGTTCTCGGATGGAATCTTCTCAAAAAATACGCGCCGGTCGTCGCAGGCACCCTTACGGCCGCAGTACCCGAAATCGTTCCCGCATTCGTAGTCGGAGCGGTGGCCTTCGGAGTGCTCAAACTCGCAGGACAACTCTTCCCCGCAGCCAAATAATCTCATAATTTCCCGCTTGTATCGTCTTTTTTGGGCAACACCTCTTGCATTGGCCTATCTGATTTGAGTATATTGAATATATATGAGAAATAATATTGTATGGTTTGAGGAGGTTGGAAAAAACGACGTTGGCCTGGTTGGAGGCAAAGGCGCAAACTTGGGTGAAATGACCCGTGCCAAATTGCCTATCCCTTACGGATTCGTGGTGACGTCTAACGCGTATTTCCAGTTCATTAAGGCAAACAAGCTTGAAAGCAAGATAAAGGCATACCTCGAAAATATCAACTACGAAAACGCGGCTGAACTGCACCAGGCATCCAAGCATATCGGCAAAATCATCATGGAGTCTACCATCCCCGATTCCCTCGTGAACGAAATACTGACTTATTATGATAACCTGCAGGCGAAAGAAGACGCGTACCTGAAAAAAGACACGCACCTCCTCAAAAAAGCGCTTCACCGGGTTAAACACCTGTATAATCCGCCCCTGGTCGCCGTCCGTTCGTCCGCGACCGCGGAAGACCTGCCGACCGCATCTTTTGCCGGACAGCAGGAAACGTTTCTTAACGTCAAAGGGGAAATACACCTTCTGGATTATGTGAAGCGGTGCTGGGCATCCCTCTTTACCGCGCGCGCCATCTATTACCGGCATGAACAGAAATTCGACCACTTTAAAGTGGGACTCGCCGCGGTCGTCCAGCGCATGGTGCAGTCGGAAAAGTCCGGTATCGCCTTCAGCATAGATCCGGTGACGAACGACAAGTCAAAAATAGTCATCGAGGCAATCTTCGGATTGGGCGAATATATCGTGCAGGGCAAAGTGACCCCTGACCACTATGAGGTCGACAAGCGTTCATTTGTTCTCCTCATGAAGGACGTGAAGTACCAGAACCTCAAATACGTCCGGTCGGGCGTCGGAAACCGGGAAGTCAGGCTGTTTAAGCATGACGGATTGGTGCAGAAACTGACGGACAAGGAGATCGTTGAGGTGGCGCTTCTCGTGAAGCAGATAGAGGAACATTACTATTTCCCGCAGGACATCGAATGGGCGCTGGAAAACGACACGGTGTTTATCGTGCAATCCCGTCCCATTACGACGACTCAGACAGGCGCCACCGCCTCCTCAACAGGCATTAAACAGACCCCTATCCTGACCGGTTCACCCGCATCCCCGGGCATTGGTATCGGTCCGGTAAAGATCATCCATTCCCCCAACGAAATCGACAAGGTAAAGAAGGGTGATGTGCTTGTTGCACCCCAGACGAATCCCGATTACGTGCCCGCCATGAAGCGCGCCATTGCGATCGTTACGGAAAAAGGCGGACGGACTTCGCATGCGGCGATCGTATCGCGCGAATTGGGAATTCCCGCGGTCGTCGGTGCGGAAGGAGCTACTAAAAAACTTAAAAATGACATGGTCGTGTCGGTTGACGGGAAAAGCGGTGAAGTTTACAAAGGGAGCATTAAAAACGAGACGAAAGCGCTTGAAGGGGCGTCCAAGCAGCAGAAACCGCACCATCATTTCAAGACACTCACCAAGATTTACGTGAATCTGGCCGAGCCGGAAATCGCTTCCCGTGTCGCCAAACTTGACAGCGACGGTATTGGCCTTCTCCGGGCAGAATTCATGGTGGCCGGAATCGGCACCCATCCGAAGGAATTCATCAAGAACCGTCAGGAGCACATATATGTGCAGAAACTGACCACAGACCTCCTCAAGTTCGTGAAACCGTTCTCCCCGCGTCCCATTGTGTACCGGGCAACAGACTTCAAAACAAACGAATACCGTCATCTGAAGGGCGGCCAGCATTACGAACCCCACGAGGAAAATCCGATGATCGGATTCCGCGGCGCAAGCAGGTATATCGCAGACCCCCACGAGTTCAACCTGGAACTTCAGGCCATCAAAAAGATCTGGGATATGGGATATACGAATCTTCATCTTATGATTCCTTTTGTCCGTGTTCCCTGGGAAATAATCCAAATTAAGGAACTGGTCCGGAAATCGGGTCTCCTGGACTACAAAGGGTTTCGCCTTCTTATCATGGTAGAAGTCCCGTACTGCGCGCTGAACCTTGAGGAATTCATCAAGGTCGGCATAGACGGCGTATCTATAGGTACGAACGACTTGACCATGATGCTTCTCGGCGTTGACCGCGACAACCAGGAAGTCGCAAACGTATATGACGAACGTAATCCGATGATTATCCAGGTTCTTGAATATATCGTGTCCACAGCGGCAAAACACGGAATCACCTCATCAATCTGCGGACAAGCTGCTTCCGACTATCCCGACATTGTGGAACGGTTGGTGAAAGCGGGTATTACGAGCGTTTCGGTTAATCCGGATGCGGTGGATCGAACGAGAGAGCTGATATACCATATCGAAAAAAAGCATCTGGGAAGCATAAAGAAGTAGATATATGTCAACAATCAAAGAAATACATGCCTATGAGATCATAGACTCGAAAGGCGCTCCCACCATTGAAGCACGGTTGACGATGGATAACGGTGCATTTGTGGTTACTTCTGTGCCCGGCGCCACTTTGCACAGCACTAAGGAGGCGGTTGACCTTCGAGACGAGGATCCGGCGCGATTCGCGGGCATGGGCGTATCGCATGCGGTATCATACGTAAACGACCTGATAGCACCAAAAATCAAGGGAGCATCGGTCACCAAGCAGCTTGAAATAGACAAGTGGCTTCTCCAGGCGGACGGAACCAAAAACAAGTCCCGGCTGGGCATCAATACCATCCTCATCATTTCGCAGCTGTTGGTTAAGGCTGCCGCAGTCACCGCAAATGTCCCCCTCTTCAAGTACATCAACCAGCTGTACCACTCGATTTACAAGGAAGAGATATTCCTGGAAAAGATCCCGACTCCCATTTTCAACACGATAAACGGAGGTGCGCACGCGAACAACACTTTGGATTTTCAGGAGTTCCAGATTATTCCATCATCCTCTTTTTCATTCGGGACCGCGTACCAAAAGGCTGTTGAGGTTTTTTCCGAACTGAAACGGGTGCTGGAATACCGGAATGCGACAACCGCCGTGGGTGAGGAAGGAGGATTCAGTCCGAACCTGACAACGAATCTTGATGCCCTCGAGATCCTCACCGAAACGATCACTCAAAAGAAAATGAAGTGCGGACTGGACATTTTCCTCGGGATCGACATCGCAGCCTCAAGGTTTTACAAGAACAACCAATACGGGATAAAGGACAAACCCCACGTCCTCAAACGTGACGAATACGTGGAATTTCTCGGTACCGTGATACAGAATTACTCGATCCTTGCGCTTGAGGATCCGTTCGCCGAGGATGACTGGGAAGGCTGGAAAAAGCTTAATTCGAACGGTTCATCCAGTATTTATCTGATGGGAGATGAGCTTATACGCGGCAACAAAGAACGACTCGCCTACGCTATTCGTGAAAATGCGTGTACAAGCATCCTCATCAAGCCGAATCAGATAGGAACGATAACATCCATGCTTGAGCTCGTCAATATCGCCCGCAGGAGCAACGTATCCTACGTAATGGCCGCACGTTCCTCCGAGACCAACGACGATTTCATTGCGGATCTTGCGGTCGGACTCCAGTCGGAATTCGTGAAATTCGGTGCGCCCACGCGCGGGGAGCGCGTATCCAAATACAACCGGCTCTGGCAGATTGAACGCGACGAACTCGGCAAGTAACAGGGTGGTGTATAATGGTGTGTATGATCGGAAAAATAAAGGGCATCCTTTCTACGGTGGAAGGCAACACCTGCCTCATCGAAACAGCATCCGGAGTTTCCTATGAGCTTTACATCACTCCCCGTCTCATCTCAAGAACCGCTCCCGGTTCGGTAATCGAAGCATATACTCATCTTCAGGTGCGAGACGACGCGTTTGTCCTTTTTGGTTTCGAATCGCAGGACGAACACCATTTTTTCAAGCTGCTTTTGACCGTTCCCGGAGTCGGGCCCAAAACAGCGTTCGGCATCGTATCGCAGACCGCAATAGGCGACCTGCTGACCGCGGTAAGAAGCAACGACGTCTCTTTTTTTACGAGCATACCCGGATTGGGGAAGAAAACGGCACTCAAGATCATCCTTGAACTTTCCCAAAAAATAAAGAGCGAATTCAAGTTTGACCAGAAGGGCATGAGCGATGACGACCGGACGGTCATCGAAGCGCTTGTCGCGCTCGGGTTCAAGCACCAGGATGCAAAAAAGCTTTTCTCCAAACTGCCTGAGGACCTTACGGTCGAAGAGAAGATCCGGTTTGCACTCAAGAAAACAGTTTCTCCGTAACCCATGTCAAAAGATAAAAACGACACCAACCTCCGTCCTGCCAAACTCAAGGATTATATCGGACAAAAAAAAGTTGTCCAGACGCTTCAGCTTTTTCTGGACGCCGTCAAGAAACGCGGATACGCCTCCGAACATATCCTGCTGTACGGCCCGCCGGGCATCGGCAAAACGACGCTCGCATTCATCGTAGCGCACGAACTGGGCGGCGAGATAAAAATTACCTCCGGTGCCGCCATATCGAAAGTAGGCGATTTGGCTGCGATCCTCACGAACCTCAAGGAAAACGATATCCTTTTTATCGATGAGATCCACCGGCTGCCGAAAGCGGTTGAGGAAATACTGTATCCGGTTATTGAGGATTACTCGCTCGATATTATCATCGGTAAAGGCCCGGCAGCCCGTACCGTCCGGCTTCCGATACCGAAAATAACGATCGTTGGCGCAACAACCAAGCTCGCTCTTCTTTCCGGACCGTTGCGCGACCGGTTCGGACTGCTTTTGCGGCTGGACTACTACAATGACGACGAGATGGTTTCAATCATCAGCAGGGCCGCCCAGATACTCGGCATTCCGGTGGACTCCGCATCGGCTTCCCACATCGCCAAACGTTCGCGCAAAACACCCCGCCTTGCAAACCGCATATTGAAACGCACCCGGGATATCATTGAAGTGAACCGGAAAAAGGAAGTGAACGAAACCCTCCTGGACGAACTCTTCACGATGCTCGGCATCGACGAAATGGGCTTGAACGAAAGCGATATCAAGTATTTGCGTCTGGTCGGCGAGAAGTATCACAATGTACCCACAGGCATCGAAACCATTTCGATGGCCTTGTCTGAAGACCGGCAGACGGTTGAGGAATTTATCGAACCGTATCTACTCCAGTTGAACCTCATCAAGAAAACGCCGCGGGGCAGGATTCTTACGCCCAAGGCATTGAAACATCTGGGCATCCCTTCAACCCAAAAACAGGTGGAACAGCGGCAGCTTGTTTGATATAATCTTACATGCACCCTTAGCCGGGGTGGCGAAATGGCATACGCGCAGTCTTGAGGAGGCTGTGGGGTAACCCGTGGAGGTTCAAGTCCTCTCCCCGGCACAGATAAGGTTTTTTGCTTTAGATCGAGAAAATCTTCATACGCTTTTCTTCTGAAGCAAAGGACTAACGATAGCTTGTGCCGCCTTAACTCAGTGGTAGAGTAGCTGTTTTGTAAACAGCAAGTCGTCAGTCCGAATCTGACAGGCGGCTCCAGACCTGGTAGCTCAACTGGATAGAGCAACTCCCTTCTAAACTTTTAGTGCTACTATTCACGCACAAATAGCCGACAAATATAAGGAACAAATTAGGAGGTTCTGTATCCGAAAAGGAGGAAAGCTCATTGAGAATATCATGAGGAATGGGAGGAAGGGTGTTGTTGGAGCTAACTTGGTAAAAAGAGAGTCAACAGAGCTTTGAAAGGGCTAAAAAGCTTTCCCAGCCATGAGTTGGGAAAAACCACCGCAATATACATTGAGACTAAAAAGAGGACGATCAACCATGTATAAATTACCTGGCCCAATTTCAAACTCCAATCAAGTCCAAAGATGGGACTACCTTGCAGTACGCTTGTTGCGCGAATTGTTTTTCTCTTCCTGTGCCTCATACTGACATTCTCGCGGATATTAGTAATATTCTTTACAACTAGTAAACACCGAAAAATACTTACTTATCAACCCTTCACACGGTTTTTCTCGTTCTTATACTCTATGTTAGTTTTGTAAACTTCTTCTAACATGACGTTCGCTTCCAATGCTATTTGAGAAAGCTATTTATAGGCAAGTCCCCCCATAAATAATTGTATTGCGAGTACTATTTTTATTTTATGAGCCGCCTCCGCAATCCTTATTCATTTCCCGCACAGGGGTTTGCAAGCAAGCTTACAAAAATAGGCTCTGATTTTTCAATACCCATGTGATTAATTTAACGAGATCTTGATATATTTTGATGCGGTTATTATAATGAAATCGTGCAGAAGCGTTTGATTGTTTGGGTCTTAACAATGCTTGCCGCACCCATCATGGTACGGTCTGCTCTACCTGAATGGAGCGTGATGGAGTTGGTTTTATTACTGGGTGATGTTCTCCTTGGTGTATGGGCATATGCCTCTCTCAACCTACACTTGGAAAAGCTATACCTTAGGCGGTTTGGGGTATACGGCTCTATCTTTTCATTCCTGACCTTTGTAGGTACTCTCGCCTTGGGGGCGGGGCTGGTGTGGGGGCTATTGATGGCGAATACTGATGAGATCGCTCGAATCAATTCAGTAGCTAACACCTCCAAAGTCACGCAACAGGTGAAAGACAAGCTCGTATTGAGTGAGGTTAAGCTGGGATCAACAGGCGAGGATGTGGTGGTATTGCAGACCCTCCTCTATCAGGATTCCTCGATCTATAGGGGCCCTGCTTCAGGGTATTTCGGGAAGATAACGCAGGATGGGGTAATTGCATTTCAAAAAAAATACAACCTGCCCCAAACTGGTGTGGCTGATATTCCAACACGCGATAAGTTAAGTGAGGCGTATGGGGATCGTACTAGGAAGTTTTGGCTGAGCTTGGTGCCTACCGCCCCTCCACAAACTGCTGGGCAAAAGACGGTAAACGGTGGAAATGATACGGGTGAATGGGGAAAAGCTATCAAGGTTGAGGGGGATGATGTGACATATAGAATGCGAGTGGCGCCTGACAGCGTTATGGCGACAGCAGGAGAGATACATGAAGCGCTGAACAAATACAGGGCAATGAAGGGGGTTGGAGGGCTTAACTGGGACGGGAAACTGGCAGCGTACGCACAGGAGCGAGCCAATTATTATGCGGCCAATGGACTTGATGCCCACCGAGGATTCCAAGATTTTCTTGACAACCAAGACGGGTTCAGTAAGTTAGGGTTCCGCCATATTGGCGAGAATGGGTCAACAGGAATGCAACACACAGGCACTCATTTGATCGAGTGGGTATTCTCTTCTGACCCTGGCCATGAGTCTAACCAGTTATACGACGGGTGGACTGATGTGGGAATTGGGGTCAATGGGACAAGTGTGGATATAATCTTCGGCGGTCAGCGCTATTAACTTCATTTCTCTCCTATTTTTAAAGAAATCATAGGTGGTAAAGATGATATAATATGAAACTAGATACGGTTAGTATCTGGAAGGTTGCAAGCTTGTAAACAGCAAGTCGTCAGTCCGAATCTGACAGGCGGCTCCAGACCTGGTAGCTCAACTGGATAGAGCAACTCCCTTCTAAGGAGTAGGTTGTGAGTTCAACTCTCACCCGGGTCACCCTTGCCTTGCTTTCCCGGCAAGTTGAATCTTAAAGATTTATATACCTAATCTTGAACAGAATTGTACCCGTCGTTATTGCGGTGTTTTTCGACAAGCAAACAGGCAAATACCTCCTCACACAACGGAAGGAAATCGACCCGGATGACCGAGACTACGGACACGCATGGAACTTTCCAGGGGGCGGTATGCAATTCGGAGAAACGGTTGAAAACGCGCTCAAGCGGGAGATACGGGAAGAGCTGGGACGGGAGATCAACATAAAGACACTCATTCCCCGTTTATTTTCACCGGTCAGGCACCGGTGGCAGGGCATCCTCATGTGTTATCTGTGCGAATTTGCAGATTCCGGCAAAGACATCGTGCTCAATGACGAATCCATGGATTACGGGTGGTTTACCCTATCCGAAATCAAAAACCTGAAAACACTGCCTCTCGCATACGATATCGCAGAAGCCGCTTCAACGCTTCAGTAACCTCGTTTATTCAGGACAGTACCCTGCAAACGGCGGAGGCAGATCTTTATCCTTCTGTACCTTTTTGGGTTTCTTGCACTTGGTAACCGCGTAATCGAAAAGAACCGGACTCATGGAAAACTGTGTGTCCGTCGAGTAATTAGTGCCTACTATTATGCCGGTGTTATTTATGCTTAATGAATCTGAGCCTGTTGAGGTTACCGGAAGGTCGCCGTAATCCAGGGTTCCGAGATCGGTCATTACGCCTCCCTTATAATGAAACGCATGGGTTTCTGCATCGGATGCGATACCGGATTTGCCAGCTACCTCATCGTTTTCGTTCAGCGAGTACGCATATGAAAAGGTACCACCCAGCGTGCCGATCTCCGTATATGTCCCGTTCACCAGAAGAAACCCGCGATCAAGCTGCTCCCCGTTTTTATACGAGCCTGCAATATGCCCGAGATTGTTTATACTTTCCGGCATAATACTGCTTACTCCTTCTTTTGCCAGTACGGTTACCGAACCGTTTTCCGCATCATATACGAATGAATTGAATGTAAACGACTCCGGAGGATATGAAAATCCCGTAATGACATTGTTGTCATTGATGTCGGTGAGTGTCGTGCTGCAAGTAAACGTTTCGGTATCAAGCCGACGTATAGTTCCGTTTTCCCAGAGAAACACATGAGTGCAGCTGTCGTTTTCAAACGTAAACGTACCCGCTACCGTCGAATTGTTGTTGAGCGCATAGACATACATGTTGCCGACCGGTTTTCCGTCTACGGTTTCCGGCAGGTATTCGATGCCGGATGATGGACGATGGATGAAGGACCGGACCTTTCCGTTCAAATATACCGAACCTATGAATTCCGTTTTGTCATTCAGCGAATTGGTCGGTTCGAACATGACCCATCCGCCCAAATCCTTGATTTCCAGCAGTATTCCGTCTTTCCAGAGGATCGGATGCATGGTGTACAGGTCGTTTACATCAGATGAACCGCTGATAAGCACTTCCCCGTTGTTATTGATGGAAATGGCTGACCCGTATATATTGGGTATACTGCTGGGTATCAGAGTTTGCGCTGAAACAGGCGGAATGATGCCTAACAAAAGAAAACCGGTAACGGCAAGGCCAAAAAAAACGCTCTTTAATTTGGTCATATAATTCCACTATAGGTAGAGTTTCGGAGAATGTCAAGGTTTCGACTTGAAGCTTATGTGCCCAGGGAGGGAGTCGGACCCTCACGACCGTAAGGTCACAGGATTTTAAGTCCTGCGCGTATGCCATTTCGCCACCCGGGCTCAAGTACTATAGAAGATTATAGCAACTACTTCCGCCTTATGGTATAGGAGTATGGATAGTAGATGAAAACTGCCGCGCTGTCATCTTCAAGGTTCTTCTGCAGATCCCGGTAGAATTCAACTCTGCTTCCCTGTTCATAGGTGCTTCTTCCGTCTTCAAGCAGCTTGTCTATTTTAAGGTTCTTGTAGCCGGTCAGCGTGGCGAGATTTTGCGTTGAGTGCCAGTAGTAGTACTGGTCCGGATCGTTGGGTATTTTCAGGAAAGCGAGCATGAGGTCAAAATCGTTCGAATTGGAATAGGACATGACGTTGAGGTTTGTCGTGAGGCCGATATCGTTCAGGTTTTTGTTGAGGTCGCTTGCGATATCGAGATAATCGTAATAGGTGTTGAAATTCAGCTTTGCGGAATCGCTTGCCGTTTTGTATTTTTTGATCAGTTTCTGGGCAAGGTCTATATCGTACACCGGATCCTTCAGATCCTTGTTGTATGCCCAGGATGTCGGAGGTATCGAGCTTCGCGCATCGATACCCAGATCGGAAAACAACGAACGGTTGATGCTCATCTTGATTGCCGAGCGGACTTCTTTTTCCTTCAGTAACGGGTTGTTGTAGTTGAAAAACACCGTAAGCAGGTTTGAATAATCGACCGCCTTCTGCACTTCCGTATTTTTCCATTCCGAGAAAATGTCCGCAATGTTTTTTTTCGAAACGGTCATTTCGTTAATCTGTCCCAGTTTATAGGCATTGATCATCTGGGACTCGTTGGCGTAGAACCGGTAAAGCAGCCGGGGAAGCTCTTTCTTGTTCGGCGCCAGGCTGATTTCAGTGATCTTGTCGTATTTGTATTTCACGTGGTCGAATTTGTAGAGTCCGCCGACTCCGATATACGGGTATTTGATCACCGGTTTCGTAAGGTACATGGGAAATATGGCGAGCGGTTTCTTAAGGCGGAATTCGATAAGATAATCCCCTTTTGCCTCGATCTCTACGTCCTTGAAGCGGTAATTGATATTTTTCGCGGTAAAAAAGGTATTATCGTCAAGCAGTATGTTTTTCTTGAGGTGAAAACGGTATGTTTTTCCGTCACGCAGCATTTCCCAAGAATCCGCCAGTACCGGTATGATTTTGCCTTTTTCGTTTACGTAAATAAGGCCGTTTGAGATTTTGGCGAGAATGTCCTCAGGCAGCGTTTCTATCGTGTAGGATCCTACCATTCCGACCTCCGTCGTCTGGGGAGACAGAAGGGTTATGAGATACGGGGATATGGTTATTGCACTGACGACCGTAATCGTCGATATGAGCGCGCTCAGGAATATGAGTTTGACGTGTTTTTTCGCAAACTCGAGGAGAAGCCAGTAATAATACCGGATGCTTTTGTTAGCCCTATCCATTGATCAAAACGAGAAAAAACTGATGAGGGATACGATAAAAAACAGGATAATGCAGACAACCGTTATACGAAGCGTAACCTTCTCGATTCCTCGCCGTGTCTGGAACATCTCTCCGCCTCCGCCCCATGCACTCCCCAATCCGCCTCCCCTGCCCTGCATGAGAATCAGGCCGACGATCGCGACAGAAAGCACTATGTTGAGAATAATGAAAAAGCTTTTCATATCTAAAGCAGCAATTCTAACACGTTAATTATACTCGATAAGGACACGGAAGACAAAACCAAATTGAAAAAGTAGGAAATATCGGTCTCGGGGACCGCAAGCGGACCGACCTTTAATCCCGGAAACGTCCAGCCCGTCACTTCAAAAACGTGAAAGCTGACGCTGCTGAAATGCAGGAGCGCCAGATACACGAGAAACGAAACGAGCCCGAGGCTCAGGACATTGAGGGGAAGGAGAACTATTTTTGACAAGGGGACTATGATGTAAATAACCAGCGCGAGAAGCAAAACCGCAATGAGGAAAGACGCCGTATCGGACGGAAGAATGAAGCCTTTGTTCCAGAGTGAAGTGAGGATAAGGGCGCAGGCCGAAATAATGACCATCCGGGAGATCCGTTTCATTGGTTTATTATAACAACTTTTTGTTCCTGAGAAACAGATGGTACTTGCGGGCAAACCGGTGGGATTCGTCACGTATAAGCTGTACCAGGCGGTACCCGTAGTTGTTCAGGCTTGGCCGCACCATGGGAAAGTGGTCAATTCCGATCACGAACCTGTCGGGGCGTTTGGCTATTCCGATAACCGGCGTCCTGTTGCCGATCTTCTGCATGACTTGGCTTACTCTGCGCACCTGTGGTTTGCCGCCATCTATGACAATAAGATCCGGTGTCGGCCATTTGTTCCTGAACCTGCGCGTAATTACTTCTTCAAGCATGTCAAAGTCCGATTGGAGCAGCGGATTTTTTATGCGGAACTTGCGGTATTGGCTTTTGTCAACGAGACCGTCATTCAACACGACCATGGAGGCGGTTGCCAGCTTTTGGTTCATATTGCTGATGTCGTAGCATTCTATACGCCGGAGATCGCCTATATGAGGGAAATACCTGACAAGAATCTGCTTCAATTCCTCGAGGCTCTTTTTTGAGGTATCGTAATCCTGCTCGAGCCTCCGGTCAAAGGAACGGTACCGGATAAGGTATTCAAGGGTCTGTATCTTGTTCCGCAGGACGATCCCCTCTTCGTAACGCTCCGAACTAACCATTTCGTCCATCTCGCGGTACAATTCCTTAAGAACCGCATCGGTATTGCCCTTCAATATTGAAATGATGCGCCTGATGTTTGCGCGGTATTTGTTTTTCAGTTCGGACCGCAGTGCGGAATCTGTAATTTTGCTGATCGCGCTCGGACAGGGATCGCACAGGTTCATTTTGCTGTAGAAACACGGCGTTTTACCGGTTTTATTCTGGGTGCAGTATGGTATCGCCCTCCGGATGAGCCGGAGCAGGTCATTGACGTCGGCAACCGATGAAAACGGGCCGAAATACTTGGACTTGCCGTCATCTTCCTTACGGACGGCATGGACGTGGGGGAATTCCTCCCGGGTAATCTTGATATACAGGTAGCTCTTATCATCCTTCCAGATGACGTTGTATTTCGGATTATGCTTTTGGATGAGGGAAGACTCAAGGATGAGCGCATTGAACTCCGAGTCCGTTGGTATGATTTCGAGATTATTGCTCTGTGAAACAATCGCGTGTTCCTTTTCCTCGGTTTTTGCCCCTTCCACGTGCGACAGGACGCGCGCCTTGATGTTTATGGATTTGCCTACATACAGGATTTCACTACCCCTCCTGAATATATAGATACCGTTCGTTGCGGGGAGATCCCGGTATTCTTTCCGGTCAAGCGGATTGGACAGGTGCAGCGACCGGGTCATGTTTCTTGTCTAGCGAATTGAAAACCAGAAGCATCCATATGATAAAAGGCGCCGTATAGGTAAACGGTATGTCCAGGTTGAATAGAGACTTGAGAAGATCGAACACGAGGGAAAACGTGATCGCATGCATTCCCAAGCGTATGACGTCTGTATATCCGACTCTTCTTTGCATGATTTTGGAAACGATCCACAGGAAGAGCGACATGAACGCCAGGTAAAACATGGTGCCCGACAGGGTAAACAGGGATCCGAAAACGGGCGCGATAATAAGAGACACGGCAATCAGCACATACAGCGCATACGGAGCGAAATCGAAATACGGCAAAAGCTTGGCCGTGGTACGGTCATAAGCAGTCTTGTTGATGATGAAGTACCCTTTATGTTCGTTCAGGAAATATACCTTGTATCCTCCTTTGTTTTCGTTATCCGGATACGCAACCGCGTTTTTGTTCACGAAAAGGACGCTGCGGTATTTTTTGGCGTCATCAATCGGAGCGTTGGTGTCTATGACCGCAAAGTCCAGATCCCTGATATTGAGGCGTTTCGGAAACGGAATCGTATAGGGTTCGTCGACGTTCGTGCGGACCGTTCCGTCATTCACCGTGATGGTCAGTTCGGGGGGATAAAACTCCCGAACCGTCTGCTTGGCGGTTGCGACGAATCCCGGCACCTTCGGAAACAGCGATACGATGGATGCGGAAAACGCGACTCCTTTCACGAGAATGACCAAAAACAGGAGAAAAAAAAGGTATTTGAGCGAAAATGAAAACGGCGCCTTGAGGATGTCGTTGTAATATTTCGGTTCGGTCAGGCTTCTTTTAAAGGTAAGAGCAAATGTTTTTAGTTTTTCCATGAGTATATGATATCACTTTTTCAGCAATCTGACTGTTCCCGCGACAAGAACGAATACGGATAAGGCGATCAGCCCGTATATCAGATACGGCATAAAGGTCGGAACGGACACGGTTTCCCGATGCAACTGGGATCCGTTGGAATCTATGGTGATTATGGCCTTGGAGTCCGCGAGCAAGCTTCCCGGCTTGTAGCTGAATTCAAGCTCTTTCTTTTCGTAAGGCGCAAGGGATGCGATTACGGAGTTGGGATTACTGATGGCAAGCTTGTCCGACTTCGCGGAAACGGGCAGGTTCCACACAAACGTGTTTCCGGTGTTGGTTACCGAAACTTTCAGGATGTAGGATCCTCCGTTGAGGGAGGGAAGCTGGACGGTGGAAGTCCGGAATTCAAGCGAATCCCTGACCGTAAAGTCCTTTGAAGTCGCTTTGATGTTTATGTCTTTCGTATCGTTCTCCTTTTTGTAGCTGCCGGCGGGATACGGATAATCCGATTTTTTCCCGTGAACCGCGAACACGATATGGTTGAGGTCAAACGATCCGAAATAATCGATGCCGGATGTATCTTCCCAGGTCGGGTCAAGCGGCACCCAAAGCTGCGCTTCCGTATCATAGTATTCCGGCCACGAATGGAGGATGTCGGAGTTTACGGACAACGGCCGCAGATTCTGGTCATTGGAGAACCCGTAGCCCTGTACTTCCCGGGCATACATGCCCTTTTCGCGGGCGATGGCGATAAACATATCCGAATATTCCGTGCATACTGCCTGATCCGGATATGCAAAGGCCTGAGACGCCCCGAGACGGGTGATGTCCGCTTCAAGCCTTCCGTAATTGTAGGATAGCGTTTTGACCGTGTGATCGTATATCGATTTGATACTGTCCAACCCGGAAGGGATGAGCGCCGGTTCGATATCCCAGTGGGTCGAAGGCGAAAGCAGGTGGTTTTTTTCATCGGAAAACAGGATGCGCACCGGATTTTTCATATCCTCGCGCGCTTCCGGGAACACTTCGACTCCCCCGTTGAAATACACGGTTTTTTCCTCCTTGGGATTCAGGTAATAACGGCCGAGGAAATTCCCGTCCCCGTCCATATAGACGTTGGCCGGTTTCGGATCGATGGATTCGACAAATACTTTCTGGTACAGCGTGTCGGGAGGGAATGTGATGTCGGTATATACTCTGGTAAGTTTCGGGTTGGCGAGATGGTACCTCAGCTGCAGATCATAGTTCTGTTTTTTTCCGAAAACCGCATAAATAGTCCGGCCGGGAGGGTTCCTCCATTCGATTTCGCTTAAGGTTATATGGTCGGGTTTCGGTTTCGAAATGGATATCTGCTTGCCGGAATTGGGCGGAAGATGTACTTTGACGTTATATTCCCCCCGCTCATCCTTGTTTTCAACGGTCGGCAGTATCACTTCCCACACGTTGCCGTTGACCTTGAACAGGTTGTATTGGAGGAAATCCAGGTAAAAACTGTTTTCCATGTTCAATCCGACCATCGGATTGCTGAATTCCATGCTGATGACGTGGTTACCGTTCTCGTCCGTCACTTCCGGCGCAATCGCCTTGAAATCGTCAGAGGCTTTGATATTGCCGATCTGGAAGCTTTTCGGGAACATGATGGAGAATTTTTTTACGATGAGATCGGTGGTGAGATTGGTTATTTTGATTTTGAACGAAACACGTGTCGCTATATTGTCATCCTTTTCGTTCAGGTAGTAATCAACGTCGTAGCTGGTACGGAATTGCGCGGCTGAAACGGCGCCAGGAGCATGGAGAACGACCAGACATAACAATGTCGAGATGAGTATGGCACGCAACCGGATATGTCTCATTTAGGTTTGTATCAGGTCCTTCAGGTATTTTCCCGTAAAGGATTTGCCTACCTTCATGATACCAGACAACGGCCCCTGATAGAGTATCTGGCCACCCTTTTCCCCTCCTTCCGGACCCATGTCCACGATATACTGGCAGTTCTTGATGACATCCGTGTTGTGCTCGATGATTATGACCGTATTGCCGTGTTCGACCAGCTGGTACAGGGTGTGCAAAAGCTTTTCGATGTCGTAAAGATGGAGGCCGGTGGTCGGTTCGTCCAAAATATACACCGTTTTCCCGGTGTCTCGCCTCGACAGTTCGTTTGCGAGCTTGATCCTTTGGGCTTCGCCTCCCGAAAACGTGGGTGCGGGCTGTCCGAGCGTAATGTATCCGAGGCCGACGTTCCTGAGGAAACCGAGCTTGAGAGCTATAGCGTGATGGTTCTGGAAAAACTGCACCGCCTCGTCGACCGTCATGTTCAAAATGTCGAATATGCTCTTGCCTTTGTATCTGATTTCCAGGGTCTCGCGGTTGTACCGCTTCCCTTCGCACACGTCGCACGTGACGTATACGTCCGGCAAAAACTGCATCTGTATCTTGATAACTCCTGCGCCCTGGCACTTCTCGCAACGGCCGCCTTTTACATTAAAGGAAAAACGTCCTTTCTTGAATCCTTTTGCCTTCGCCTCCAACGTTTCCGCGAATATGCCGCGTATTTCGTCGAACATGCCGATATAGGTTACCGGGTTGGAACGCGGAGTCCTTCCGATCGGAGACTGGTCCACCAGGTATACCCGCTCCACGTAATGCTGCCCGAGCAGGCGGGTGAAATCGCCCATGCGGTCCATGTAGTATCCGTCTATATGGTACTTCAAGGCCGGAAACAGCGTATCGACAACCAGGGTTGATTTCCCTGATCCCGATACACCGGTCACCGCAACGAGGTTTCCGAGCGGTATTTTCAGGTGGACGCTTTTCAGGTTGTGTTCGGTTGCGCCCTGCAGCTCGATCAATCCACGGTTCGTCACCACCTCGCGGGCCGGAAACAGGACATCTTTCTCTCCCGACAGGTACTTGCCGGTCAACGATTTTTTGGACCGTTTCATTTCATCAAGGGTGCCGGCGAACGTCACTTTGCCTCCATCGCGGCCCGCTTTCGGTCCCAGTTCTATTGCGTAATCCGCATTCTCTATCGTTTCCCGGTCGTGTTCGACCAGAAGCACGCTGTTGCCCAGGTTCTTCAAGTTTTTGAGCGAATCGATAAGGGCACTCACGTCCCGCGGGTGCAGGCCGATAGATGGCTCGTCCAACACATACAATACGCCGGTCAGACCGCTCCCGATTTGGGACGCGAGCCTGATACGCTGCAGTTCGCCGCCGGACAGGGTTTTTGCGGCACGGTCGATCGTGAGGTATGACAGGCCAACGTTATCGAGAAACGTAAGGCGGGAAACGATTTCCTTGAGTATCATGCGTGCGATTTCCCGCTCATACACCGTAAGTTTGGGTATGAGCTCGTTTTCGTTATACCTTCTCATGAAGTCTATCGAAAACGTGGAAACATCAATGATGTTTTTGCCGTCAATCGTGATTGCAAGAACTTCGGGTTTGAGACGCTTGCCGTCGCATTTGTCGCACACTTCCTCGCGGACGTATTTGTTCACTTCCATTTCTTCGCTTTGTCCCTGGTTTTCGAAGAATCTCCGTTCGAATTCCTTGAGCAACCCGGTCCATTTTTCAAATATCGCGGTTGTCCTGCCGAACCGGTTCGGGCCGATTACCCGGTACACTTTGTCCGTTCCCTTGAGCAGGATATCCTTTTGTTCCTCCGGAAGATCGCCGATTTTCGTATCCATGTCGATGCCTTCCTCCTCCGCTACATGTTTGAGGAGCCTGATATACCAGCTGTCCTGGAAAAAAAGCTTATTGAAGGGAAGTATGCCGCCTTCATTGATGGTTAGCCTTGGATTGAGAATAAGGTCAGGGTCGACCTTGAACACCGTACCGAGCCCTTTGCACTTTTCACAGGCCCCCAAAGGCGAGTTGAACGAAAACATGCGCGGTTCGAGTTCGGGAAGCGACATGCCGCACTGGGGACAGGAGAACCGTTCGGAAAACAGTTTTTCCTCCGCTCCCTTCAGGGTGACAAGACCGTCCGCAAGGTTCAAAGCCTGCTCGACTGAAGTGGTGAGGCGCGAATGGAGGTTGGATCTGAATACATCGTCCTTGAGGTCGGACGCTGCAAACGAAATGAAATCCACTTCCACATCGATCGTATGCTTGTTGGATTTGAGGAGATTGATTTCGTCGTTGTTGAGATCGTATTCCTTGTTGTCTATGCGGAGCTTGAAGAATCCTTTGGTCCTGATGTTCTCGAAAAGATCCTTGAATTCGCCCTTTTTGCTCCTGACGATGGGCGAATAGATGCGGAACGCGTGCGGCTTGATTTTGTCGGATTTCACCTGCGTTTCCATTACCGATATGATTCGGTTGACTATTTCGTCAAGGGTAAGCTTGGATATCTCTATTTTGCAGTTGGGACAGTGCGGATGGCCGACACGGGCAAAAAGGAGGCGCAGATAATCGTAAATTTCGGTAATCGTACCGACGGTGGAGCGCGGATTGTGGGACGTGGTTTTCTGGTCTATGGAAATGGAGGGTGACAAACCTTCGATCAGGTCTACGTCGGGCTTGTCCATGATTCCCAGAAACTGCCGCGCGTACGCGGAGAGCGATTCAACATACCTTCTCTGCCCCTCCGCGTAAATCGTATCGAACGCAAGGGACGATTTGCCTGAACCCGACACACCCGTGATTACCACGAGCTTGTTTTTCGGTATATCGACCGATATATTCTGCAGATTGTGCTGGCGGGCTCCTTTGATTCGGATTTGTTCCATATTGGTTTGGTTTACTGTTTTAATTCCCTAATTTTTTCGCGGATCCTGATGGCGAGCTCAAAATGGAGGTCTGTTGCCTGGCGCTTCATTTCGCGCTCCAGTTTCGGTATTATTTTTTTCTTGTCGTAAGGAGTCATCGTTTGGGGGGATATGGCGTCAATAAAACTTGTATCAATATCTGCATTCTTTTTTTCGAGATGTTCGATCATTGTGTCCTCCGCTCCTTCAATTATCTTTTCACGAATCGGCTTGATAACCGTTTTCGGAGTAATTCCGTGTTCCGCATTGTATTCGGACTGGTACGCGCGCCTCCGTTCGATTTCGTCGATTGCCTGCTTCATGGACCGGGTTACCGAATCCGCATACATAATGACTTCACCCGAAATATTGCGGGCAGCCCTCCCCATGGTCTGGATGAGCGACGTGCGGGACCTCAAAAACCCTTCCTTGTCCGCATCAAGTATCGCCACGAGATATACCTCAGGCAAATCAAGGCCTTCCCTCAAAAGATTAACGCCGATAAGCACGTCGAACGCATTCTTGCGCAGGTTATCAAGGATGTTTGAGCGCTCAAGCGTTTCTATATCCGAGTGAAGGTATTCGGCACGGACCTTTTTTTCCTTCAGGTATACGCTCAGGTCTTCCGCTGTCTTTTTCGTCAGGGTGGTAACGAGCACTTTCTGGTTCTTCTTGACCCGCTTTTCTATTTCCGCAACCAGATCCATCACTTCGTTTTCGGCCGGACGTATGGTTATTTTGGGATCAATGATACCGGTCGGCCTGATAAGCTGCTCGGCAACGCCTCCGTAGCCGTTTTCTAACTTTTCGCTTTCGTGCTTTGCCCTGTCAAGCTCCCATTGGTCGGGAGTGGCGGAAGTGTATATGACATGCCTGGGAAGCGCGTAAAACTCCTCAAACGTCATGGGTCTGTTGTCGTAGGATGCGCGCAGCCTGAATCCGAAATCGATGAGCATTTTTTTGCGTGAATGGTCGCCGTTGAACATGCCCCGCAGCTGCGGCACGGTCATGTGCGATTCGTCGATAAACACCAGGAACCGGTCGCCGTATGCCTGCCGGAAATAATGCACGAGGGAATAGGGTGGATCCCCGGGCTTTCTGCCGTCAAAATACCGCGAGTAATTCTCGATACCGTTCACGTAACCCACTTCGCGGATCATCTCCATGTCGTAATTGACCCGCTGCTTGAGCCGCTGCGCTTCGACCAGTTTGCCCGCTTTCATGAGCATGGCATGTTCTTTCGCAAGGTCTGCTTTTATCTGGGCAAGTCCCCCTTCGATGGTCTGCGGATCGGTCATGAAGTGCTTGGCGGGATATATGATGGCCCGGTTCATGAAGCCGCCGATATTCTTGCCGGAAAGGACCTCGAATTTCTGTATTTTGCCGACGATCCCGTTGACGAGTTCAACCTTGTATCCGATATCCTCGTATGCCGGATAAATGTCCACGCGGTTTCCGCGCATGCGGAACGTCCCCCGTTTAAATTCAAATTCCGAGCGGTCATAATGAAGGCGCGCAAGCTGAAGACTCATGTTCTGGGCGCTCATGGGCTGGCCTTCGGTCAAGTCAAGGATGTATCTGCCGTATTCAACCGGCGAGCCGATGTTGTAAATGCAGGAAACCGAAGCCACAACGATCGCATCCGGCCTCGTCAGTATATTGGTTGTCGACTGGAGCCTCAGCTTGTCGATAAGTTCGTTTATCTGGGCTTCTTTTTCTATATAGGTATCGGTCTGGGGGATATAAGCCTCAGGCTGGTAGTAGTCGTAATACGAAACAAAATAGGATACGGCGTTATCCGGAAAGAAATCGCGCATTTCCTGATAGAGCTGGCCTGCCAGGGTTTTGTTATGGGAAATGAGAAGCGCGGGCATATTGAGATCGCGGATGACGTTTGCGATGGTGAACGTCTTGCCTGATCCCGTCACACCCAGGAGTACCTGGTTCTTGAGGCCGTTTTCCACTCCTTTTTTGAGCTTGGCAATCGCAGCCGGCTGGTCGCCCGTCGGTACGAATGATGATTTTATGGTGAACATAAATAAGGAAAAGCTAACCAAACATTGTACCACAATCAGGGAAATTACACCACCCCATACCGGTAAGAATTATCATTGCAAACGGATTGGCGTTATGACATAATCAGAGGATGCAAATAATCACATTCCTCGTAGATTTCATTTTACATATAGACGTTCATCTCGGCCAAATCATATCCCAATACGGCGTTCTCACCTACGGCATCCTGTTTGCGATCATTTTCATGGAAACGGGACTGGTTTTCACCCCGTTCCTGCCGGGTGATTCGCTTCTGTTTGCGGCGGGCGCTTTTGCGGCACTCGGATCGCTCAATATCTGGATATTGCTCGCCATTCTTGCGGTTGCGGCAATCGTGGGAGACACCGCCAATTACTGGATCGGGCATTTTTTCGGCAAAAAGATTATCGCCCATCCCCGCATACCGATAGATGAGGAGCACATCAAGGAAACCCAGAAGTTTTTCGACAAGCACGGCGGAAAGACAATCATCCTTGCGCGCTTCATCCCGTTCATCCGCACGTTTGCCCCGTTTGTGGCGGGTGTCGGCAGGATGAGCTACGGGCAATTCATTTCCTACAATTTTATCGGCGGCTTGCTCTGGGTGGGTATCGCAACCATGGCCGGTTATTTCTTCGGCAACATAGAATTTGTAAGGGAAAACTTTTCACTGGTAATCATCGGAGTTGTGGTCATTTCCCTTATACCCATCGGTGTTGAATTTATCAACCACAAGCTCAAAAAACGGAAAACCGGTTCCAAAGCATAACATATGCTGTATATAGTCGGTACTCCCATCGGAAACCTGCGTGACCTGTCTCTCCGTCAGGCGGAAACAATTTATAATGCAGGAATGATTCTCTGCGAGGACACGCGTTCGACGGTTTTCCTGATTCAGAAGATTGGTGAGCTTTTTGGTTTCAAGGAAAACAGGGAACGAGAACTGATTTCGTATTACAAAGAGAAGGAATTCGAAAAGCTGCCACGCGCAATCGGTCTCCTTGAGGGCGGCCGTGATATCGTACTCATATCGCAGGCAGGTATGCCACTCATATCGGACCCCGGTTCCCTTCTTGTGAGGGAAGTCATCAGGCGGAACATCCCTTATACGGTTATTCCCGGTCCGACCGCCGCGACAACCGCCGTCATCCACAGCGGATTCACGTTCCGCAGCTACCTGTTTTGCGGGTTTCTCCCTAAAAAGGAGTCCGATCTCAGGAAATCCCTGGCGCAGGCGAACCGTGCCTCAAGCGAGGTGGACAAATGTTTGTGCGTATTCTACGAGACGGCAAACCGGATACAAACGACCCTTGGAGTCATTTCCGAAATGTTCCCGAAAGCGCAGGTCTGCGTATGCCGTGAACTGACCAAACTTCACGAGGAATCCGTCCGGGGCACTGCCGGAGAACTAAAAAACAGGGAGTTCAGGGGCGAAATCGTTCTGGTGGTTTCGTTCGTAACCTGACTGATTTGACAACCCGGAAAAAACAGTATACCATGGAATTAATATGAGCAAACTACTGCCGGTTCTTCTCGGATTTGTACTTCTTATCACCGCGCCTTTCGCATACGCGGAGGATTTCACGCTCCAGAAAATCGGCGCACTCAACGTCAACGGCAAATATTACAATCACTGGTGGTACGAGCCGACGAGGCTGGTTCTTGAGGGCACCGGAAGCAAAGGCGCCAATATCGACGTGTACGTTGACGGCTCCGTCAAAACCATCAAAGCATCAGTTGAAGACGGCACCTGGAAATATGAGCATGGAACGGAACTTGAAAAAAAAGACCATGACATTAAAGTGTCATCGGGAGGAAAAGATATCTCGTTCGTCCTCACCATCGGATCTTCCGCAGTGCCTGAAGACACCGGCCTGACCGCGGACAAAGGCTCACTTCCTGAGGCGGGAACACTTGCGCCTTTGGTCATGCTTCTTGGGCTGGGAGGATTTCTCGTTTACAACGCGTTCAGGGAAAAATCCGCCTGATCATTCCCACAATCCTTTCATAAGCGGTTTTATCGGGTGGAGCTGTTTGTTCATCCTCAAGGAGTTGAATATGTCTGCTGTCAATTCCGTCTCCTTGTTCCGGTCGACATTCAACCCCATTCTCCTTAACGACGCATTCACTCCGATCATGAAAAGAGTCGATCCTTCCCGGTCAAGCTGGTCCTGCGGATCTTTATGCGCGCTCCTGAAACTGACCACATAATTTCCCTCCCGGTTTATCTGCAGGGTTTTCTGCACGTCTCCCAGTTTCTGGGGAAGTTCGAGATAATACACGAGATGGGTATGCGACCGGTGCCTGACCAGCGCATACACGCCTTCCCCTGCCGGACGCGCCTTTCCTGACGTTACCGCGCGCTTCGCACCCTCTGCGCTTCTAAAGCCGCGTCCTCCCACTTTTGTTACTATACCCCATCCCCGTTCCGCATCGTCAAGGGACGGCATCCGTTTCATGCCGAGCATGATAAACCGCAACCTCTCGGAATCTTCCGGTTTAAGGGTTATATAGAAACGGCCAACATCGGAGAAACCGTGCACCGACCGTACGGCTTTACGCGGTTTGTAAAAGAAGAATATGTTCCCCTGTTCCACGATGCTGGTTTCAACCCGCCACTGTTTTTTCATGACCCCATTTTCCCGCTTGAAAGTTACGCGATTACGGCTGTGAAGTAGTGAAACGGTAAGAAGCCGTTAATAAACCCGTCCTGTTGGCTGCATTACTTGGTTCTCAACATATTCACTCATCCGTTTGATACAAATATGCCTGAAAGGAGGTGATATGCATGAATACAGCCGTAAACAGAAAAGACGCGAAACAGGATGATAAAAAGGAGCCGGGATCCGGCAGCGGCAGGTATTACCGTGTCGAAGTACGCCCGAAACACGAATTCGTCACGTTCAGATACCATGATGTGGGAGACCGCGGACATATCCAGCGTCTCGCCGGCAAACGGGAAAGCGGATCATGGGATACCCATGCATGGCTTATCAGCAAGAACGACGCGCATATCGAAAAGAATAAGCTGGTGCCCGATACCGACGACGCTAAGCGGATCATCGCCACCTTCCGCTCCGAGCCTAAACACAAGGAAAAGGATATATTTCTCGCCAAGGATAAGAGTCGCGGGTAACCTGCCGTAAGAGACGAGCTTCCTCAGGTATCATATGGTATGGCAGTACGGTCAAAAACAATAGAAATTATCATCTTTATCCAGTTATGTGCGATACTGTTTCTGTCCGCCCGCATTATCTATCGTCTGAAACAAAGCCCTTCGGTGAATCCCATTCCCTCACATACGGTAACCATGAACGGCGCGTCCATGCTGTCTTATTATTATGAGCCAGTTCCCGGCACCACCATTGCCGACCGTAAAAACTGGATGTCTGAAGAGGCTAAATACACCATCAACCAGGACGGCTTGAACGAACGATTCGATTATGCCGTGGATAAAAAACCGGGCATATACCGCATCATCACGCTCGGAGATTCCTTCACCTACGGAACTAACGTTTCTACCGGGGACAACTGGACGGAACTGCTGGAAGACCTTCTGAACCGGACGTACCGGTGCAGAAGCGTTTCCGCTTACGAAGTGATTAATCTGGGAGTCGGAGGGTATGACGTTCAGTTTCAGTCCGAGAGATACCGGAGAAAAGGAATCAATACGACGGCGACCTTGTTGTCTGGCACATCACGGATATCTACCGCCTTACAGGAGAAATGCTTCCGCAGCTTAAACTGACCGAGGATGAGAAGAAGGAAGGCGCGTTCCTTCCCAAATGGCTGACAATCCGAAAGATAACACTGGATGCGCACGGCAGGGATGCCATACTCGGCTCACAGCGGGAAATAGTGCGCGGTACGCTGAAAAGTATCCCAGGCAAAACTCTGTTTATCGACAATCCGATACCGTACCGCAACGAAACGGTCAAAGGAATCCGCGAGGCGCATCTGACCGGGCCGGAACATCCCGTTTTCACCCCTTCCTTTCCGATCGGAGAGGAACAATACAGCCTGGAGGACCAGCACTACAATAAGGAAGGGCACAAAAAATTTGCCGAAGAGCTTGCCGTGTTTCTGATGGCGCGGGGTTTATTACCCTGCAAGGGAGCGCAGTGACTACCTTTCATATGATGAAGAAGTGTTTCTGGTGATCCCACGGGGATTCGAACCCCGGTTAGAAGGCTGAAAACCTACTGTCCTAGGCCACTAGACGATGGGACCAAACCAGAACAAACCAGAATACTATTATACCATCGGGTACCGCTAAAATCAGCGGTTTTAACCGTTTTTGATCCGTTTGGTGAGCGTGTCGAGCAACTCCTTGGCTGCATCCTTGCCGCCGAGACCGAATGCCAATCCTCCGGCTATCGCTATCATGGCCACGATGCCGGTAAAGAATATGCGGATAAGGTCCTGCGCCACGCCCAGCTGGTTCATCATGATGAGAATCGTAAAGAAAATGATCGTGGATTTGGAAAACGCCGCCAGGGTGTTGGCGGAAGTGGCTCCCACTGACTTGATGCTGTGCTTGACCAAATCGGAAACGAGGTTGGATGCGATTATACCGACGAAACCGATGATGACCGCAACGATAACGTTCGGGAGATAGAACAGGAACTGGTTCAGGACCGATGTGGCGCGGGACAGACCCCAGGTCTCAAGAGTGGGTATAAGGAACAGGATGATGACGGTCCATTTGACAAGCTCAGTCAGCACTTCCTCCCAAAGCCGCACTTCCTTCTGTGTTATGAGGCGCGTCCTGTTGAGGAGCGCATCGACACGGAAAAACGCAAGCAGGGTCACGAGAATCCGCTTAAGAATCGATGAAAGGAGCAAGCCGATGAGGAGGATGAGCAGACCGCCGAAAAAGTCAGGGAGGTAGTTCATGAACTTGATCCAGAACCGTATGAGGACTTCATTGGTTGTCTCAAACATAGGAAGGTAGGAATTTATAAAACGTCGCTGAAGTGGTCTATACGATCAACTTTAAGATCAGGCTTCAGGACGACCGAAACAACATGCACTGTTAGTTTATACGTTTGCAGTTTCTTTTTCAATACATAAAAGGTTCCGAGTTTCTCGAGTTTTGCGCGTTTGAACGGGGTAACCGCTTCCCAGGGTTTTCCGTGCAAATCGCCGATGCGGGTTTTGACTTCGACAAAAACCACTGTGTCGCCGTGCTGGCAGATGATGTCGATTTCTCCGGTCGGGATACGCCAGTTCCGTTCAAGGATACGGTAACCTTTGGATGAAAGATATTTTGCCGCGATGGTTTCGCCGGTCTTTCCTATGCCGAGAGGATCGGCCATTACTTTTTGCTGTAGAGTTTTCTCTTCACCTCAGCCTCGGTCAGGTCGCGGATAAAGTACAGTTTGCTTTTCCGGTAATTGGTTGTCTTGACCACTTTGATGTCAACCAGATTCGGGGAAAGGATCGGGATGATGCGTTCCACGCCGATGCCTGTTTTCGATATTTTCCGTACGGTAATCATGCGGTTCTCATCGTCCTTACCTTTCACGTTGACGAGGATGCCTTTGAAGATCTGCTGGCGTTCTTTTTCGCCTTCGACGAACTTGTAGGTGACACTGACCGTGTCGCCGATGTGTAACTGATTGGTTTTGTACGTCACTGAGTTAGCCATAGATCTAGTTATTTTATCATTTATTTCCCGCTTTTACAAGCCTCTATGAAACCGAGAAACAGCGGGTGGGGCGAAAGCGGACGGCTCTTGTACTCGGGATGCCCCTGCGTGCCGATATAGAAAGGATGCACGGTTTGGGGAAGTTCAACGATCTCCACCAGGTTCTCGGCCTTTGAGCGGGCGCTGATGACAAGCCCTTTACGCTCAAGCAATTCGGCGTACTCGTTGTTGAACTCGTAGCGGTGGCGATGGCGTTCGCTCGTTAAACCGGTCTCTTTGTCAATCAAACCTCCGTACGCTTCATACAGCCGGTATGCGAGCGAGTCTTTCTTCACGAGCGCTTCCCATCCGCCCAGCCGCATGGTTCCCCCGTATGCGCGCCGCTTCAAGACCTTTTCCTGATCGGGAATCAGATGGATTACCGGATTTCCGGTTGTTTTGCTGTTTTCGGCCGTATCCGCATCCTTAAGTCCTGCGACATACCGGGCAAATGCAACAACCGCAAGCTGCATGCCGTAACAGAGCCCCAGGTACGGGATTTTGCGTTCGCGGGCATAGTTGGCAGCCTGTATCATTCCCTCCGCCCCGCGTTCCCCCCAACCGATGGGAACTATGATGCCGTCCGGTTTCCCGATGATTTCCGGACCGACCTTCTCAACTTTTTCGGCATCAATCCATTTGGTCGAAACATTCGCATCATTCTGCCATGCCGCGTGGTCTATGGCGTCAAAAAGGGCTGCGTATGAATCCTTGAGCTGATAGTCGCCCGTACCGAAATATTTGCCGATAATGGCAATTTCTACTTTTGATTTTTTTTCGGATTTGATGCTCCCGATGAGTTTATTTACCCGGTTAAGATCCGGCTCCTTCACCTCAAGGCCGAGTTTTTTCATTATCTTTTTGTCGAAATCCTGTTCCTTGAACACGAGCGGGATTTCGTAGACTGAATCAAGGTCCGGATTGGAGATGATATCCTCCCCGTGTACGTTGCAGAAAAGCGCGAACCGGTCGCGCCTGCGCTGGTCAAGATAGTTCTGGCTGCGCGCGACGATGAAATCCGGCTGCACGCCCATGGAATTGAGGGTGCGAACCGACAGCTGTGTCGGTTTTGTCTTGGGCTCCCCCAGATGCTTCGGTGTCGGAACATAGCTCACGTGCACGTGAATGACGTCCCCCGGATTCTGGAGCGTCAGGATACGGGACGCCTCATAAAAAAACACGTTCCAGTATTCCCCTGCCGTACCTCCCAGTTCGATGAGCACCACTTGTGCATTCTGCTCCACACCCACCTTTTTTATGCGGTCGATGATTTCGTTGCTGATGTGAACTGCTTCAACGTCTTCGCCCTGGTACTCGAACCGGCGTTCCTTGTCGATGATCGATTGGTATATCTGACCCATGGTGACGAAGTTGCGGCGGTCCATATCCCGCCCGAGGAATTTTTCATAGGTGCCGATATCCATATCGGTTTCGGTACCGTCCTCGCACAAAAAGGGATCGCCGTGCTCGATCGGATTGATGGTGCCCGCGTCGATATTGAGGTATCCCTCGAATTTGATGGGAGCGATCCGGTACCCGGCTGCCTGAAGGAGATATGCGATCGAAGCCGAGGTTATACCTTTTCCGATCCCCGAAATAACCCCTCCCGAGATGAAAATATATTTGAGATTAGACATTTTTTATCGTCCAGGAACTGTAATCGCATTTCGGGTAATTCCCACAGCCGTAAAACCTTTTTTTGGTCTTAGTATATTTTACAACGATATCTCCTGCGCATTTGGGGCATTTTTTGCCCGCAACCTTTTTGAGGAAGGGTTTCGTGAATTTGCATGCCGGATATCCGCTGCAGGCAAAAAACTTCCCGAACCGGGAATAGCGGATGATGAGTCCTTTTCCGCATTTGGGACATGCTTCGGTGGTATCCTCCTTGATTTCCACCATTTCGGTACTTTCCTTTTTTTCATCAAGCTGTGTCTTGAAAGGACCGTACACTTCCTCCAGAATTGCGACCGCGCTTTTCTTGCCGTCTGCGACCTCGTCAAGCCCTTCTTCCATGTGGGAGGTGAAAGCCAGGTCAAAAAGCTGGGGAAAACTGTGCGCCAGATAGTCAGATATCGGCTCCCCGAGTTTGGTCGGCGCGAAATACCGTCCTTCCTTTTCGACATAACCTTTTTCCTGGATTAGGGAAATGATTGGGGCATACGTTGACGGCCTGCCGATGCCTTTCTCCTCCAGAGTCCGTATCAAAGTTGCATCGTTGTAACGGTAGGGCGGCATTGTTTTCAGTTCTTTCGCCTCCAGTTCTTTGAGCGTCACTTTCGTTCCTTTTTCGAGCTTGATCACCCGCTTGTTCTGCTCTACGAATTCAGGATTAAGCACCTTGAGGAATCCGTCAAACATGACCTGCTGGGAACCGGACTCGAAAAGATAACCCTTTTCCGATCCGATATGGACCTTGACCACCTTGATCTCGCTTTCCTTCATCTGGGTTGCGACCGCACGATCGAAAATGAGCTTGTAAAGGCGTTTGTGGTTGATGGTAATGCGTTTGTCTTTCGACTTGTCAAGCGCCTTCTCGTCGACCAGTTTAGTCGGACGGATCGCTTCGTGCGCTTCCTGGGCGAGGCGGGACTTCGTGCGGTAACCGCGCGGCTTCTCCAATGCGTATTCTGCCCCGTATTTTTCGGTTATATAGTCCTTGGCCTTGAATACGAATCCGGTCGAAAGATTGAAGGAATCGGTGCGGTGGTAGGTGATGTGTCCCCGTTCGTACAGGTCCTGGGCAAGCCGCATGACCATCTTGGAGGAAAATCCGTGTTTGAAAAACCCATCCTGCTGGAGGAGGGATGTGGTATAGGGAGGCGGCGGATACCGTTTTGTCATTTCCTCAGTCGAATCGATGATATGATATGCGTCCGACTGGAGATCCTTTTTCAGATCTTCAACCGTATCCTTCGTGATGGTCGTTTTCGTGTATTCGTATTCCCCCGCATACAGCTGTAGTTTCTGTTTCACTTCATAGGGAATCTGGTTTTTTTCGATCAGTTTGCCTTTCAGTTCCTCACCGTTCAAAAACAGCCCGTATATCTGGAAATACTGCTCTTCAGAGAATGCGCGGCGTTCCTTTTCGCGTTCTACGATAAGACGCAGGGCAACGGTCTGCACGCGTCCGGCAGAAAGCCAGTTTTTTCCGGTTTTCTTCCACAGGAGGGGTGACAGTTCATATCCGACGACGCGGTCCAGGATACGGCGCGCCTGCTGTGCCTCAACCAGCTTGATGCGCAGTTCCTGCGGCTTTTCAAGCGCTTCCCTCAACGCGTTTGAAGTGATTTCATGGAAAACAATACGTTTAAGCTTCTTACCCGGATCCTCGATGCTGAAGTCAGGCCAGTTTTCCTTGATGAAGCCGAGGATATAGGCGGCGTGGTACGCGATCGATTCCCCTTCGCGGTCAGGATCGGTCGCAAGAATGATTTCGCCGTTTTTCGTTGCCAGTTCCTGCAGCTGGGTAATAACTTTTTCCTTCTTGGGAATCTTTTCGTATTTGGGCTGGAAATGGTTTCCGTAGTCGATGGCGATTTCCTTGGCCGGAAGATCCCGGATGTGACCCATGGTCGCGAATACGTAATGCTCGGGTTCCTTGTTTTTTTCGTTTCCAAAGGATTGACCTTTGAGGATCCTGTTAAAGGTACGCGCTTTGGTCGGAGATTCTACTATGATTAAAGCCATGTCCTATTATAGCGTGTCTTTCACATCCTTTGAGAAGGATTTGGGGGCTTTCTTCTTGAGAAGCTTCAGGTCAACGATCGATTTGCGCAGGAGAGTTGACGCTTCGCGGTATTTCTGTTTGTCTTTCGGTTCCTTCATTTCCTGTTTGGCCTGTTCTATCGCTTCTTCGGTTGTTTTCGCGTCTATCTTGTCCTGTCCGTATGCCCGTGTGACGAGAAGCTGGATGGTTTCCCCGTCCGTTTCAAGGTAGCCGCCGCCTATCGCGAGGTATTCCTCATCGTCTGCGGTTTTGAACCGGATGATTCCTTCCGCAAGAAGCGTAAAAAGGTTCGCGTGCTTCGGGAGTATCGTGATTTCACCGCTTGATGAAGGGACGGTGATCTTTTCGATCTCCTGCTCAAGCACTACTTTTTTGGGCGTAATGATCTTCAGATGCAATTTTGCCATAGCTTGGATTTTTAGTAATACCCGATTATTTTACCTCTTCGATTGTGCCTTTCATGTAAAAAGCGAGTTCGGGTTTGTCGTCGTGTTTGCCATCAAGGATTTCCTTGAAACCATGTACCGTATCCGCAATGCTCACATACCTTCCCGGGCGTCCGGTAAACGGCTCCGCCACGTTCATCGGCTGGGTGAGGAACCGCTGAATCTTGCGTGCGCGCGCGACAACCAGCTTGTCCGTGTCGGAAAGCTCCTCCATGCCGAGAATGGCTATGATATCCTGCAGATCCTTGTACCGCTGCAGCGTTTTAATGACATCACGGGCCACCTGGTAATGTTCTTTTCCGACAACCTCCGGATCAAGTGCGCGTGAGGTCGAGGCAAGCGGATCAATCGCCGGAAAGAGCCCCTGCTCGGAAAGCGAACGCTCAAGGTTGAGCGATGCGTCAAGATGGGCGAATGTTGCCACGGGGGCCGGATCCGTATAATCGTCCGCAGGCACGTATACCGCCTGGATCGAGGTAATGGATCCTTTGTTTGTTGAAGTAATGCGCTCCTGAAGGCCTGCCATTTCCGAGGCAAGCGTCGGCTGGTACCCTACTGCCGACGGAATGCGGCCGAGAAGTGCGGACACTTCGCTTCCCGCCTGTGCGAAACGGAAAATGTTGTCGATGAACAAAAGAACGTCCATGTTTTTTTCGTCGCGGAAGTGTTCGGCCATGGTGACTCCGGTCAAAGCAACACGAAGCCTGTTGCCCGGCGGTTCATTCATCTGTCCGAAAACAAGCGCGGTCTTGTCTATGACTTTGGAATCCTTCATTTCCTGCCAGAGATCGTTTCCTTCGCGTGTGCGTTCACCGACTCCGGTGAAAACGGAAACACCCTGATGGGCTTTTGCCACGTTGTGGATCAGTTCCTGTATCAGAACCGTTTTTCCGACACCCGCTCCTCCGAATACCGCAACTTTTCCGCCTTTGACAAACGGTGCGATAAGGTCGATGACCTTGACGCCTGTTTCGAATATGTCCTGCTTGACGGACTGGCTCGCAAGCGAGGGAGAAGCTTGATGTATCGGGCTTCGCGAGTCAACCTTCGCTTTACCCAATTCATCGATTTCCTCGCCCAGCACATTGAAAAGCCTGCCGAGCGTGCCTTCGCCTACCGGTACCTCGATCGGTTTGCCGGTATTGGTGACAGACGTGCCGCGGCTTAAGCCGTACACGTTGCCCATCGCGACCGTTCTCACCAGGCCCGGACGGATGATCGCTTCAACTTCGAGCGTTATTTTGCCGATTTTCTTGTCGTCAACGACAAGCGCGTCGTATATACGGGGGGTGCTGTCTGCCGGAAAACTCACATCGATGACGACTCCCCTGATTGAAATAATTTTTCCCTGATCCATATGTTAAATGTAATTGATAATATTAATTTTCGACTTCAACCGATTCCTTCGCGGTCACCATATCCAGCAGTTCGTTCGTGATCTTTTCCTGCCTCAGTTTGTTACCAAGAAGCGTCAGATTGTAAATAACGTCGTTGGCATTATCGGTTGCGTTTTTCATGGCTACCATGCGGGCTGAATGCTCGCCGGCTTCGGACTGCACAATGACGTTGCGGATTTTTTCTTCGATATAACTCCGCAGGAGCGTATCGATGATCATTTGCGGACTCGGTTCGATAAGGTATTCTGTCGTCTGCTTTTCCTCAAGCATCGATTCGAATCTGCTGCTCACGGGAAGGAGCATCTCCATCGACGGCTCTGTGTGGAGGGTAGATATGAACCGGTTGTAGAGAACACCCACCTGCCGGTACTCACCCTTCAGGAACATGTCCATTGCCATGCCGAACACTGCCGTCACCTGGTTAAGGGGCTG
The DNA here is from genome assembly GCA_964629635.1 of uncultured Gammaproteobacteria bacterium. Lineage (GTDB taxonomy): Bacteria > Patescibacteriota > Microgenomatia > UBA1406 > GWC2-37-13 > YC2-FULL-38-9. The sequence continues at coordinate 316,602 of CAZVQS010000002.1, read as the reverse complement.
CGATGAGGAATAATCTGCAATGATATTGCCCCCCATCTTCATGATGAATGATGCTGCCTTTTTCCCGATAACGACAAAATCGGTCCGGTCCATTTCGATATTCTTGCTGATATACCGGAACAGGTCAAAATTGAACGAGCCGCATAATCCCTTGTTTGAGCTGATGACGACAACCAGGCTCCGGTATTTCGCGTTCTCCTTGGGTAAAAACAGCGAGGAATAGGACGGATCGATTTTGCCGACAATCTTCTTGATCATGCTTTCAAGATGCATCTGGTACGGCTTCGCTTCGATTGCCGCGGTCTGGCTTTTCTTCATCTTGATCGCAGAAACAAGCTGCATCGAACGGGTTATTTTCTTCACGTTCGAAACGGATTTTGTTTTCTTGCGTACCTGCCGTAGGTTCATAAATTAAGTTACTCCTTTTCACTTACCAATTCCTGTGCCAGGGATTCCAGTTTCTTCTCGATTTCGGGAGTCAGCACTTTTTCCTTGCGGATCGCCTGCAGGATGTCCACTCCCCGCAGATGCACCAGCTCAAGAAGCCGTTTTTCGAATGATTCCACCTCTGCAACAGGAACGAGATCGAGCATACCTTTATGTGACGCCCAAAGAACGACCACTTCCTCCTCAAGCGAATAGGGGTTGTTCTGGGACTGCTTGAGGACCTGCGTGACTTTGGCGCCGCGGTTCAGTAATTTTTTGGTTTCCTCGTCAAGGTCAGATTCAAACTGGGAAAAGGCCGCCATCTCGCGATACTGGGCAAGATCTAGCTTCAGTTTGCCCGCAACCTGTTTCATCGCTTTGGTCTGGGCGTTGCCCCCGACGCGCGAAACGGAAATACCGACGTTGATTGCCGGACGGATGCCTGCGTTGAAAAGATCGGTTTCAAGGAATATTTGCCCGTCGGTGATGGAAATGATGTTGGTGGGAATATATGCGGACATGTCGCCCTCGAGCGTTTCAACGATCGGAAGGGCGGTAATGGAACCTCCGCCGTATTTCTGGTCGATGCGGCATGCGCGCTCAAGAAGCCTCGAATGGAGATAGAAAATATCGCCCGGATATGCCTCGCGGCCCGCCGGACGGCGCAGAATAAGGGAAATCTGGCGGTAAGCCCATGCGTGTTTGGATAAATCGTCGTAGATGACGAGCACGTCTTTGCCTTTGTCCATGAAGTACTCGGCGATCGCGCACGCGGTGTACGGGGCGATGTACTGCATGGAGGCAGAATCGGATGCCGATGCGTTCACGACAATCGAGTAATCGAGCGCCTTGTGTTTCTTCAATAGTTCAATGACGAGCGCCATTTTCGAATTCTTCTGCCCGACTCCGCAGTAGATGCAGATGACATTTTCGTTTTTCTGGTTCAAAATGGTATCGATGGCGATCGTCGTTTTACCGGTTCCGCGGTCTCCGATAATAAGCTCGCGTTGTCCCCGGCCGATGGGAGTTAGCGCATCAATCGACTTGATGCCGGTCATAAGAGGAACGGTAACGGACTTGCGGTACACGACGGTCGGCGCGACTTTTTCGACGGGATAATTCTTGTCGGCTTTGATGGCCGGTCCGTTGTCCTGAGGCACGCACAGCGGGTCAACAATCCTCCCGAGCAGCTTTTCGGAAACGGGAACCGAAAGGATGTACCCGAGCGCCTTCACCTGGTCGTTGGCCTTGATGCCGAGGTAATCGCCGAGCACGATGATACCTGCCCGGTCTTCGGTAAGATCGATCACGTATCCGCGGACGCCGTTGACGAATTCAACCACTTCTCCAAACGTTACATTATCCAGGTTTCTCGCAAGCACCACGCCGTCCCGGACTTCCTCCACATAGCCGACTTCCTGCGGTTTTGCCTGTATACCGGTCGACACGAGTTTTGTTTCAACCTGTTTTATGTATTCGTCTAGATTATTCTTCATACAATTTTTGCTGTAGTGATTGTAACTGCGTCATGAGCGACAGATCGATCAGCTTGGAACCGAATCTGATAACGAAGCCTCCCAGTAAATCGGGATCCACGACATTCTCCGCTTCCTTGCCTTCAAGCTCCGGGAACCTTCCGAGCACCGATTTCAGATCCTCACGGTCCATTTTGTACGAGGAGATAACCGTCACCCGGTCGCTTAGCGACGACAATTCCTTTCCGAAATGCTTATCCAGCACCGATTGTAACTGCGGATTGATTTTCATAGGGAGTGAATCAGTTCTTCAAATGAGTGAGGATATGTTTTGTCACATCCTTCTGCTGTTCCTCATTCAAGTAATCTTTAAGTGCCTGACGTACGAGTAGTACGCTCAAGTCTGCTGCTTTGTGCTTGAGGCTCTGTTGTGCCTGTGCCTCTTCGTCTTTCATCTGGCGTGACGCCTGTTCCACTATTTCAGACGCTTCCTTGCGTGCTTTTTCGATCATGTCCGCGCGCGCCGCATCAGCCTCTTTTTTGGCGGATGCAAGAAGGGTTTTGATCTGGTGGTTCAAACGGTCCTTTGCCTTGACTTCTTCCTCATGCAAAAGCTCTTTTTGTTTTGACATCTCCTCAGTAAGCCGGGCCCGTTCCCTGTCTTTCTTCTCTTCGTTCTTCATGAACGACAGGAAGGGCTTCGCGATAAGCTTCTGGAACAGGAAAAAGAAAAGTCCGAAGTTTACCAGCTGTGCTATGAGAAGCTTGATGTCAATGCCCAATTTGTCCATAACCCATTAGGTAAATTTAATAATAAGCGAAACGACGAGTGCGTAAATTGCGACTGCCTCTGCGAACGCGATTGCGAGAATCATTGCGGTTCTGATTGACGATTCCGCCTCAGGATTGCGTCCAAGCGCCTCCACTGCCTTGCTTCCGATCATGCCGATGCCGATACCAGGTCCGATTGCTCCGACTCCGATTGCGACTGCTGTTGCGATCATTCTTGCTGCTTCATCCATGGTTTACTGTCACCTCCTTTGGTATAAAACCTTAAATTTATTAATGATGTTTCGCGATTGCGATGCTCAGGAACACGGTCGTCAACATTGAGAACACGAGCGCCTGTATGAACCCGACGAACAGTTCGAGAAGCAAAAACGGAAACGGCGCGATGACCGGTACGAGGAACGCGATGATGACCATGAGGACCTCTCCCGCGAAAATGTTGCCGAAAAGCCTGAACGCGAACGATATGATTTTGGAAAACTCCGAGATGATCTCGAGTATGCCTACGAAAAAGTTGATCGGGTTGGAAAAGTTGATGAATTTGCCGATATAATCCTTGAACCCGAGAAATTTAATGCCGAATATCTGAATGAGGATGACGGAAACGAGCGCAAGTGCAAGTGTCGCGTTGATATCCGCGTTGTTGGCGCGAAGAAGCGGCACATGCAGTTCGTGGCCATGTTCTTCGACGGCAACCAGGATGCTTCCGACGCCCGGCAGGAGTCCGATCCAGTTCTGGAGCATAATCCAGATGAAAAAGCCGGCAAGAAGCGGAAAGAAATAATCGGTTTTATCGTGGAGGACGGATTTGAAAAGGGAATACAATGCCTTCATGACGGCATGCAGTACATAAAAAAAGCCGCCTTTAACTGAGGCGGTGGATTGTGTACGGTAGGCAAAGCCCATGCCGATGATAATGGCGAGTCCGATAAGCGAAAGGAACAGGGAGTTGGTAAAATGGAACCCGAAAAAGGTTGCTATCGTTTCCGCTTTGATGCTGATTTCAGGCATATTCAGTGCTTTTTTGTTAACCGATACAAATTGTAAAACATCGCGACCGATCCCACCAAAATCAAACTTATCGTTGCGACAGGACGTATACCGTAAACCCTGTCAATATAAGAACCCAAAAGGACTCCCACAACGAGGGGAGTCACCAGGTAGAACCCTACGTTCATGTACCTGACGGCTTGAAGATTGTGCTCCCTGTCAACTGCCCCCTGTTTCTTTTTGCATTGAAACGCCTCGCCTTCATCACCTTGCAATCCCTTGAGACTTTCCTTCATTTTCTTCTCCAGATCCTTCTTCTTGAGGGTATGCAGTTCGAAATCGGGTCCTATCCTAAAATTATGAGCCGCTCTTATTTTATCATTCATAATTTTTCTTTGTCAAGTTAATTTCATGGCATTGTCCATAATTACGTTTATCTGATCGTCTTTTTCAGACACCTTCCCCTTCAGGATGATGGCCTGGTTGAGGGAAATCGAGTCCTTGATCTTCGCGTACAGTTTCGGAAATACGATAGCCTCGCAGGATCCTGTCTCATCATACAGGGTAATAAATGCCATCTCGTGGTTGTCTTTTTTTGTCTTAATGATCTTCTTGCTGCTGATCACACCGACCAGTATATGTGTTTTGTTGACGTCTTCCTTACCGATCTCCCCGATGCGGCGCGTGGCCTTTTTTTCAATGATATCACGGAATTTCACGAGCGGATTGCGGCTGATGAGGAAGCCGATCACTTCCTTTTCCATGGTGATGAGCTCGTCCTCGGAAAAGTCCGCAACCGGTTTGAAATCGTCTTTCGGGGCGGTTGTCGAAGGAGACTGGATGAACAGGCTAAACTGGCCCTTGGAATTCTCCGTCTTGGAATCGCTGATTTCCTTGACGATCTGGGGATAGTAAAAAAGAAGGGTTGCGGGCTGGCAGAGCGCGCTGAAAGCACCTGCCTTAATCAGGCTCTCCACCGTTTTTTTGTTTACTTTGCGCAGGTCCACCCGGTACAGGAAATCCTTGAACCCGAGAAACGGCCCGGCTTTCCGCGCCTCGATGATCGATTCGATGGCCGCGCCACCTACGTTTTTGATTGCGGATAATCCGAACCGGATGCTCCCGTCCTCGATCGAAAAGTCGTGTTCGGACCTGTTTATGTCCGGAGGCAATACCTTGATTTCCATCCTCCGGCACTCCTCGATCGCGGTCGCCATCTTGATTTCACGCATCGGTCCGGCGACTCCCTGAAGCTCCGCGGTCAGAAGAGCGGTCATGTATTCGACGGGATAGTTCGCCTTGACGTATGCGGTCCAGTAGGCAATGAGAGCGTAGGATGCGGAATGCGGTTTGTTGAATCCGTATGCGGCAAACTTCTCCATGAAGTTGAAGATGCTTTCCGCAAGCTTGCGCGAATAACCGTTCTTAATGCACCCTTCGATAAACTTGACCCGTTCCTTGTCCATGAGCGATTTCTTTTTCTTGCCCATCGCCATGCGCAGGTTGTCTGCTTCGCTCATCTTGTATCCGGCAAGGTTGTGCGCGATCGCCATGACTTGTTCCTGGTATACGAGAATGCCGTACGTTTCGCCGAGCACAGGCATGAGGTCCTTGTGGAGGTATTTGATGTTTTTCGGATTTTTCTTGCCCTCGAGGAACATGGGGATAAGATCCATGGGTCCGGGCCGGTACAATGCTACCATAGCGACGATGTCGCTCATTTTCGTCGGCTTCAGGTCCTTGGCGAGCCGACGCATGCCCGCCGATTCGAGCTGGAACACGCCGATTGTCTCCCCGCGGGATATGAGCTCATAGGTTTTGGCATCATCAAGCAAAACGTCATGAATATCAAGCTCCGTTCCAGTCCGTTTCTTCACGAAATTGATCGCCTGCTCGAGGATCGTAAGGTTCCGGAGACCCAGAAAGTCGATCTTGAGAAGACCGACCGCCTTGCCGTTGGGGGCGCTGTTCAGGTCGAGGCTGTACATGTCGTACTGGGTGATGATGCGGTCCCCTTTCGCCTCTGTCTGTATCGGCACATAATCGGTAAGGTCGTTTTTCGAAATGATCACACCCGCCGCATGCACGGACGAGTGGCGGGGAAGGCTCTCGAGTTTCTGGGCGATGTCCAGCACTTTCTTGATGTCGGGTTCCGTCTGGTATGCGAATTTGAGGGGCGGGGATTCAACCATTGCCTGGGCGAGCTTCATCTGGAAACCCTGCTTGCCCTGCGGTATCATTTTTGCGATGCGGTCCCCCTGCGCGTAGGACTGGCCGAGCGCACGGGCAACATCCCGTACCGCGAGCCGCGCCTCCATCGTGCCGAACGTGATGATCTGCGCAACTTTATCCTTACCGTATTTTTCGGTTACATACGCAAGCACTTCATCGCGCCGCGCGTCCGCAAAATCGATGTCGATATCCGGCGGCGTCGGACGCTCCGGATTCAGGAACCGTTCAAACGGCAGGTCATGCTCAAGCGGATTGATGTCCGTGATGCGCAGAACATAGGCAACAAGCGATCCTGCAGCCGAACCTCTTCCCGGACCCACGGCAACCTTGATATTCTTTGCCCAGTTAACGAAATCCTGCACCATGAGAAAGTATGTCGCATACCCCTTCTTGTTGATGATGTCCAGTTCATAATCAAGCCGTTTGCTGATAATATCCTGGTCGAAACTGGCGACTCTGGTTTTCCGCTCGTTCACGAGGATGCGCAGGTATTCCTCCGGAGTTTCCTTGTTGGGCGTAGGATAGTACGGCAAAACCCATTTGCCGTTGGGGATTTCGAGGTTGCATTTTGCGGCGATCACATTCGTGTTTTCGATGGCTTCAGGAAGGTCGGAAAACTCGTTCCTCATTTCATCCTCGGTCTTGAAATAATAGTCGGGTACGTCTATCATGCTCATCGCGCGGTCGCGCTCGAGGATGGAACGCTGGGTCTGGATGCACAAAAGCACCTCCTGGGCGTAGGCGTCCTCCTTCTCCAGATAATGCACGTCGTTTGTCGCAACGAGCGGCACCGCATATTTGCGGGCAAGCGCGACAAGCGACCGGTTCACCCGGTCAAGATCCTCTATGTTCGGATGGCGCTGAAGTTCTATATAAAAATCCTCCTTGTAAATGTCCAGATACGTTTCCAGGAGTTTTTCCGCTTCCCGGTCCTGGTTGTTAAGGATCGCCTGGGGAATCTCGCCTCCGAGACAAGCCGAAAGGGCGATAACGCCTTTGCTGTATTTTCTGAGGATTTCAAAATCCACCCGTGGCTTGTAATAAAATCCTTCAAGATGCGCGATGCTGACGAGCTTCATGAGGTTCCGGTAGCCTTCGAGGTCTTTGGCGAGAAGCACGAGATGGAACCGGTCGCGGTCTATCCCCGCCTGTTTGTCGAGCCGTGAATTTTTTGCTTTGTAGACTTCAACGCCGATGATTGGTTTCACACCTATTTCCTGCGCTTTCACGAAGAATTTGAATGCACCGTACATGGCGCCGTGGTCTGTCACCGCCAGGGAAGTCATGCCGAGATTCTTTGCCTTTTCCAGCACGTCCTTTACACGGCACATGCCGTCCAGAAGCGAATATTCGGTATGGACGTGGAGATGGGTAAATGCCATAAAGGGACTACTTGAGCAATTCCTTCAGCTTCATAATGACCGTGTTCGCATCCGCTTTTCCCTTCATCTGCCTCATGACCTGGCCGACGAGGAACATGACCGCATTCTGTTTGCCGCTTTTGTAATCGGCAACCACTTTGGGATTGTCGCTTATGACTTTTGCGGCAACGGAGGTAAACAGCGCTTCATCCGTTTCCTTGGGGCGGTAGAGATAGTTCACCGCTGCCACGAATTTTTCCGCAGGCATATCAAGAGATACCTTGCGGTTGAGGATCGCGTTGGCGATCCGCACAGCCTGTTCGCGTTCGTTTCCCGCTATTTTAAGCGCCCCCTCGAAATATTCAGCTTTTTGCCGGCTGCGTGTCAGAACGTATGCGTCTAGGGGTTTAAGCCCGTAATCGGCGGCATAACGGACCGTTTTTGCGAGCGGAAGCTCGGGCAGGGTTTTTCTGATGTTTTCGATATAGCCGTCCGTAAATTCAAGGGGCGGGATATCGGGTTCGGGAAAATACCGGTAATCGTGTGCCTCCTCCTTGGTGCGCTGCGAGTACGTGATTGATTTGTCGGAATCCCACCCGCGCGTCTCCTGCACCGGAGTTTCGCCTTTTTCAAGAAGCTGAATGTGGCGCTTCACTTCAAAATCGATTGCCTTTTTCACGAACGAAAAGGAGTTGATGTTCTTGACTTCAACCTTGTAGGGCGGAAGTTTCGTTTCGCCTTTCAGACGCACCGAAATGTTCGGTTCCATGCGCATTGTTCCTTTTTCCATGTCCGCATCCGAAACGTCAAGCGAACGGATGATTGCGTGCAGCTCCTCAAGGAACATCTTCACGTCGTTTGAGGACGTGAAATCCGCCTCAGTAACGATCTCTACAAGCGGAGTACCGGACCGGTTGAAATCAACAAGCGTATCTCCCCCGTCATGAGTGAGTTTTCCGGTATCCTCTTCAAGATGCACGCGGTGTATCCTGAAGGATTTGGCATCGTTCTGGTACGTGCCGTACCGGGCGGGAAACTCTAGGCGTCCAGATACTGCAATCGGCTCGTCATACTGGGAAATCTGGTAGCCTTTCGCCAGGTCGGGATAGGAATAATGCTTCCGGTCGAATTTGGTATGGCGATTGATGCGGCAGTTTAAGGCCTGACCGATTTTTACGGTCCAGTCTATCGCCTTGCGGTTGGGTACCGGCAATGCGCCGGGAAGGCCGAGGCATACGGGACACACATGGCGGTTCGGCTCCGAATCGAACTGTCCCACTTTGCACTGGCAGAACATCCCGGACTCGGTTTTCAACTCAACATGGATTTCCAGTCCGATGACCGGTTCGTATGTTTTATCAGTCGCCATAGTTTTGTATGCCCTTTTTAATCACGCCGAAATAATCCGTTTCCTGTTCAAAGCGGTACGAGGCGTTGAGAAGGTCGGACTCCCGGAAATAGTTGGCCATGAGCTGCATGCCGATCGGCAAGCCGTTCCGGTCCAGGCCGACGGGCAGGCTGACTCCCGGTATGCCCGCCATGGCGCCGGGTTCGTTGAATTTGTCCATAAGTTCCCCGAAAAAAGGATATTTTGAAAATTCGCCGAGCTTGAGCGCGGTTATCGGTGTCGGCGTGCCGATCACGAAGTCGACCTCGCGGAATGCGCGTTTGAAATCCTCGATGATAAGGGTGCGTACTTTCTGCGCTTTTTTGTAAAAGGCATCATAGTACCCGTATGAAAGCGTATAAGTTCCAAGCATAATGCGCCGTTTTGCCTCCGACCCGAATGCACTTCTCCCGTTGCCGTATCGTATGCCGTCGTAGCGGGACAGATTTGACATGACTTCGGCCCGCTGGATAATGGTATACACGGATATCGCGTACTCAGGCGAAAGCAGTTTGATCTTTTTCGTCTTGAATCCGAGCTTCCGGAACACATCAAGGGATTTTTCAAGCGCCGCGGCCACATCCGGATCGAGCCCCTCGAAATAGTCGTCCGATATGCCAATCGTGTATTCCTTTTTTTCCTTCATGTCGCGCATATACGGGGAAACTTCAGCAGGAGAGGAAGTCGCATCCAGCGTGTCATGACCGGCAATAACCGAAAGAAGCAAAGCGGCGTCCTCAACGTTCAGAGTCAGCGGCCCGGGACAGTCAAGGGACGATCCCATGGCGATCACTCCGTAGCGTGACACGCGGCCGTAGGTGGGCTTAAGTCCCACTACACCGGTCCATGCGGCAGGCTGCCTGATGGACCCGGCAGTTTCCGACCCGATAGCCGCCGGCGCAAGATACGCGCTGACCGCGGCCGAGGAACCGCCCGATGATCCGCCCGGAGAACGGGACAAATCCCACGGATTGTGCGTCGGACCGAAATCGGACGTTTCAGTGGATGAACCGTGCGCCCATGCATCCATGTTCGTTTTTCCCAATACAACCGCGTTCGCCTTTTTCAACCGTTTGGTAACCGTCGATTCGTAAGGGGGTATAAAATTCTTCAGCACGTTGGATGAGGCGGTCGTCCGCAGGCCTTTGGTGCAGAAGTTGTCCTTTACTGCAACAGGAAGTCCTGCAAGAACGCCTTCCGAGCTTTTGGGTTCGCGTTCCGTATCGACCGTAAGATAGGCGTTGAGTTTTTTATTGTATTTTTCAATGCGTTTGAGGAAATAACCCTTCAAATCGAGGGCGGTCGTCTCCCCTTTTTCAAGCATGGTTCTGAGTTCGGTAAGTGTTTTGCCGAGCATATTATTGCATGATGCGGTCAACGGTAAATTCGTTGTTTTTCGTTTTATTGGAGTTGGAAAGGGCCTCCTTGACGGTCAACCCCTGCATGTTTTCAGCTCCATCTTCAAACGTGACGTTTTTCAGGTCCACAACCGAGTTGGTGGGCGGTGTGTTTTTCGTGTCCAGCTCATCCAGGTTCTTTACGTATTCGATCGTTTCCCCGAGCTGCTCCCGGTATTTATCGATTTCCTCCTCGGTAAGCTCAAGTTTGGCCAAACGGGCAAGATGAAGTATCTCGTCTTTGGAAAGGGTTTTGTCTGCCATATCACATTATACTCCACAACTTACCGATCGGGCGGTTTTTTCACAAGGTGACGACGGTTACGGGCGTCTGCTCGTTTGTCTGTCCCATGGGATTATCCCTGAATGCCGATTCGATGACCGGAGCGGGTATCCGCATGGTACTACCGAGTACATTCCGCCCGATATCGTTCGCGTCGATTATCACGGAGCCAAGATACCCTTTCGGCATACCTTCGGTATCCCGTACCGCACGGTCAATATCCCGGCACACCTTCTCGGGATTGCGGGGAAGCAGTTTCGCGGACACGTTGGCAGGAAAAAGAGAGTATTCGGTCGGGCCGTCAATCCCCGCCGCCTGCCGTCCGGCAACCCGGTAGAAAACGCCCCGTATGCCAAACGGCTTTGACAGGGCCGACAGCACGGTAGCGTAAAGGATCCGTGCCAGACCCGCTTCCCGGATCGCAAGCTCCATGGTCCACGGACTTCCAAGTCCTATGCCCCAGGGCACCCGGCTTACGAACCGCGACAAAAATCGCGCCCAGAAAGAGGGTTTGATGTCCCATATGAAATGCGCCCTGCCCTGGCTGGTCGCAACAACTTTTTCGCTCACGACGATAAACCATTCCCTGCCGTTCACGACCGCCTTATGTTTAAGGACCGGTCCGATTATTTTTTTGATGAAATCGTCCCCTTTCCTGAACACGTCCGTTTTCAACGGATACCGGTAGAAGTCTCGGCCGTCCGCATGTATTTTTGCTTCAGTCCGTTTCGAAGGAACAGATTCGCTGTTCCTGACCGGCATAAATTCCCTCAACCACAGTTCCAGGTTAAGGATCCGCCAAAACATCATGGTATCGTCCGATTTCCCCTCCATGAACCCTTTGAATGCGGTTGCAACGGACGCCTGATTCACATACCGTTTCGCCTCAAACCGTTCTCCGGTGAAATAGGCAAGAATCCGTCCGCCGTTTTTTTTGAACCATTCGTATTCCGGTGTGGTAAAACCGATCTTGTTTCGCCTGCGGTTGATCAGGGAAGGAAGCAGGTCAACAGTCGCGTCCCTGAGGATACGCTTGTTCCATCCTTCCTTGATGATCGCCTCATCATCCAGTTCGAAAATGGACCGGACCAGCCGGAAATCCAGGAAAGGCACCCGTCCTTCGATAGAAAAACGCATTGCGTTGCGGTCTTCGTAGCGCAAAAGAGACTGGAGGCTGTTTGCGAAAATATCCTCGATGAGGCGCTTCTTCAGATTGGTGTTTTCGTTCCTGAATGTTTCCTGCGCATGTTTTTCTGCAAACTCTTTATTGAACAATCCTGACATGGATACGCCCCGCGGAGATGCGATTTTTCGCAAACCGTATTTCAAAAGCACGTCAAGCGACGCGAAAACTTCCTTTACCAGCTTCCCGTACTGTTTCCGGCGTATCATCTGGCGCAGGTATACGAAATAGTACGGCATGTACCCTGCCATCATTTCATCCGCGCCCTGGCCATCCAGAAGTACAGTCACTTCCTCATGCGCCCGGCGCATGACCTGATACTGGGCGTAGGGACCGGTGCTGATGGTCGGTTCCTCCTGTGTTTTCACGAAATCCGCAAGATCTATGAAGAAATCATCCGGCTTGGGATACACTTTGAAATCCTTAATACGTTTCGATTTTTCCAAAAGGGAATCGATATATTTCTCTTCATCGTTTGCCGAACCGGGAAATACGGCGGAAAACGTTTTCTGGATGCTGCCGAGCGAGTCGGTTTCCTTTGCCTTGCGTTCGAGAAGCCGGTTCACCGCGGCAACGACGGTCGATGAATCCAGGCCGCCTGAAAGACATGTTCCGACCGGAACTTCCGAAACAAGCCGCAGCCGGATGGAATCGATAAGGAGGTCCCGGAATTTGTTTACGGTTGCCGTATCATAGATGCCGGCAGGCTTGGTGGACCGTTCCAAAAGCTCCTGTTTTAGCCGGGTATAGGATTCTATCCGGTGCCCGCCGTTTTCAATGACCATGTATTCGCCGGGAAGCAAACGGTGGATTCCCTTGAAAAACGTGTGCCTCCCCTCGTCATGGATGCGGTATTTGAGATACCGGTACACGGTGCGGTCGTCCGGCTCAACCGGGATCCTGCCGCTTTTGACGAGCGGTTTGATTTCCGAGGAAAACAGGACCTGGCCGTCTGAGGGACAGGCGAAATACAGCGGTTTGATCCCGAAATGGTCGCGCGCAAGCACGGTCCGTTTGTTTTTCGCGTCATGCAGGGCAACGCCGAACATGCCGTTAAAGCGGTCAAAACACGCAAGGCCCCACTCTTCGTACCCGTGCACAATGACTTCAGTGTCTGACTTGGTTGAAAACACATGGCCGTTCGCTTCAAGTTCATGTCTTAATTCGAGATAGTTGTAGATCTCGCCGTTGTACACGACCGCGATACTTTTGTCCTCGTTGTAGATGGGCTGGTCTCCGCCTTTCACGTCAATGATCGCCAGGCGCCGGTTCAGAAGCGATACGGAATCGTTGAGGAAATACCCGTCCCCGTCCGGGCCCCGGTGTTTGAGCCACAGTGAAAAATCGCGTATCAGCTTGTCATCCTTGAATCCTGAAAAACCCGCTATGCCGCACATACCGTTACATGCTCCGCAGAATTTTTATTCGTTCCGCAGCCGGAGGGTGCGTGCTGAACAGGTTGAGGAGCCAGCTCGATTCCTTTTTCTTTTTGAACGGGTTTGAAATGAAAAGATGCGCGGTCGAGGTGGTGGCGCTCTGGAGAGGATGGGGGTCGGATGCGATCTTTTCAAGAGCAGATGCGAGCCCTTCGGGATATCGGGTCAAAAGTGCCCCGTCTGCATCCGCCAGATACTCGCGCCTTCTTGAAATAGCGAGCTGGATGATGGTGGCGATGACAGGAGTTATTATGAAAACAAATACCATGAAAACGAGAAACAGCGGATTTCCTCCGTTTTCCCGGCTGTCGTCTTTTTTCCGGAACCCGCCCCACCACATGCTGCGCATGATCCAGTCGGACACGAGCGCAAGCGTACCGACCAGCACCGAAACAACCGACATGAGCAGGATATCGTAATTTTTCACGTGCGACAGTTCGTGCGCAATGACTCCCTCGATTTCGCTGCGCTCCAGGCGCGAAAGCAGTCCGGTGGTTGCGCAGATGACCGCATGTTTCGGATCCCGGCCCGTGGCAAACGCATTGGGGCTCGGGTCGTCAATGACATACAGTTTCGGCATGGGCAGTCCGGCCGCAATGCTCAGGTTTTCCGTAACCGTATAGAAATCGAAGTGCTTTTGTTTGTCCGCGGGATATGCGCCGACCGTAAAAAGCACTATTTTGTCCGAATAGAAATAACTGCCTGCCGTTGAGAACAGGGAAAACAGGAGCCCCATCACCATATAAGAGTTCGATGATTCCGTATACAAACCGACCAGATAAAAGAATCCCGTTACCAGGAAAATGAACAGGCCGAAAATAAGAAACGTCCTTTTTTTGTTTGCGGAAACCTGCGAATATACTGACATAATCCGGTCAAACGAATAACCGTAACGCATAACGGCTGTTATACGTTACACGTCGTTGCTTCACTCGAATTTCACTTCAACCTTTTTCCGCTCTTCTTCCGTTGCGGCAAAGAAATCCGCCTTCGTGAATCCGAACATGTTCGCGATCAGGTTGCTGGGAAATACCTGGATGCGGGTATTATATTCCAATACGTTGCTGTTGTAAAACTGGCGGGAATAGGCGACCTTGTCCTCCGTGTCCTCAAGCTGTCTCTGCAGATCCTGGAAATTGCTGCTTGCCTTCAGGTCGGGATACGATTCCGCAACCGCGAATAGCGATTTCAAGGCTGATGACAGCTGGTTGTTGGCTTCCGCTTTTTCCTGCAAAGACGTCGCGGACATAAGGGAGCTTCGCGCTTTCGTGACGTTCTCGAAAACGCTTTTTTCATGCTTCGCGTACCCTTTGACCGTTTCCACGAGATTCGGGATAAGGTCCGCCCTCCGCTTCAGCTGGACATCAATTCCGGATAACGCTTCCTGTATGCGTGTTTTCAATACGACCAGGCCGTTGTAGGTGCCGATAAGGTACAAGCCGAGAAGAACCGCCAGGCCGATAAGTATAACCGGTATGCTCATATGTTTTTCACCTCCCGTCGCAGACAACTGTTAATACATACCATTATATACCTATGCCCCCGCAATTTGCGAATCTTGAAATTGCGCCCCGATATGGTATGATACGATAGTATTTACTACAGCCGTTACGGCTTCCTATGAAAAAAGGCAAGGAACTGGAAATAAACTACCGCGCGTACACGCTCCTCATTATCCGGCAGAAGCTGCCGTTTTTCATTCTCGGCATCGTGGTGTTTTCCACACTTTCTTATTTCATCTTCAGCAGGGTTATTATAAGAAAACCTGCTCCCAGAAAAACCAACACCGCAAAAAGTACGAAGGAACACGTAAAAAAATACACCGTGCTTGAAGGCGAAGACCTCTGGCAGATCGCGGAAAAACATTACGGTTCCGGTTTCAACGCGTACGACATCGCCAAGGCAAACAACCTGAAGGAGCCTTATATCCTGCAGGAAGGACAGACGCTGCTTATACCGGACGTCAGGAAACGTTCGCCGACACAGGGCGAGCTGACTCCCGAGGCCTCATCAACCGAACAGGTCACGCTCACCGACATCAATTACACCGTACAGGAAGGCGATTACCTGTTTGACATAGCGGAGCGCGCATACGGGGACGGCAACCTCATGAACCGGATAATCGAAGCCAACCAGATTCCCTATCCGTATGACATCGCTGTCGGCATGCAGCTGACCATTCCCCGCTGAAAAAATCGTATATAATTGAAATGCATTTGCGGGATTAGTACACCGGTAGTATGCATCCTTCCCAAGGATGAGAAGCGGGTTCAATTCCCGTATCCCGCTCCATAAACTATTTTATCCGCGTACCAAGATGCAATACCTAGTCATACTTAGAGGACCGATAGCAAGCGGAAAATCCACAATCGCAAAACGATTCCGTAATTTTGACACAAAAACCGCTTGGGTGAAAGTAGACAACTTTAAAGTTTTTTTTGCTGACGATTCATCATCCGCCCTTACGTTCGTGAACAGTTGTGCAGCTGCCACAACCGAACATCTTCTTCTCAACGGTTTCTCAGTTGTAATGGAAGGTGTATTTCAAGACACAACAGCCATATCGGTAGCGAAGCGGGCTGCCGAAGATAAAAACATCAGAACAATAATATACGAACTAAGGTGTCCTGTGTCTGATGCCATCAAGAGGGACTCTACCCGAGAAGGAGTAGCCCAAGGCCACCGAAAACCTTTAGGCAAGGAGACCATAACAAAAATATATAAAAGATTGAGAGACAGTCAGATTCCCGGATCAGTATTGTTGGATACCGGAAGCCTGACCATTGATCAATGCGTTGAGAAAATTACGACGGACCTTGCGGTTTTTTAACCACATCAGAAAACAGATCCTGTTCGCTTCCGGCAACTGGAGATTCCTACCGGAAACACGCCGATATACTTTCAGAAGGCTATAGTTCCGCCGATGCAGGCATGATGAAGCCCGCTGAGCCGGGCGAATATGCGGGAGCCGTTCCCGTGTATAACCGTAATGTCCTTTTTGAGAATTGACGCAAGCAGCATGGCGCCCGATCCGTTTGCCTCGTCCTCCGCTATTCCCCAATCCGGGGCAAACGTACGTGCGCGGATAATGCCCTGTTCCCGGTCTTTCCATGCCCATACCATGGTGTGCTCAAACCGGGCGGAATCCTGCAAACTTATGCCGTCAACTTCAGCAGGTGAGGACATCTCCCTCAAATTCCATGCAGGAGCATTCTTGAGGCTGCCCCGCACCCAGGTGAGACCGTTTTCCTGCCATGCTTTGACCGGCCCGGCTATCGTATTGAGTTCCCGGATCGGATCATGCATGAAATGAAAAAAGAAATATGCCGTGCCGACCGCCGCATGTCCTGCAAAAGCGATTTCCCGCTGCGGCGAATAGATGCTGATGCGGGTATCCTTCTTGCCGTTGATGAATACGATTTCGCTCAAACCGCTTCGTGCGGCCATCCTTTGGCGCACGATCCGGTCGCACCTGCCGTACTCGTCAACCATTATGGCAACCCGGTTGCCGAACCTGCCGTTTTCGTCCGTGAATACGCGAAGCACATAGATGGGATCCATACCATTATTCTAGCGGATATTTGTTTACAAACCGCACTTCCCGGCCGCTCCGGATGGTATAATAAAAAAGTTTCCCGCCGATGTAGCTCAGTTGGTAGAGCAGCTGTATCGTAAACAGCTGGTCGCCGGTTCAAGTCCGGCCATCGGCTCAGACATTAGAATTTGAAAGCGTTGACTGCTATGGGAAGACTGGCACACCACCAAAAGAAACAGTTTGCCGTAAAAACATTCATATTCATTGCGCTTTTTGTCGCGTTTATCCTCTTTCTTGGCACGGTCGGCTTCAAGCTCATCATCAACGGTTCGCTTTTCATCAACGAACTGGCAAACCGGAGCCGGAACAAATCGGAGAATACGGCAAACCGGCAGACGCTCACGAGCCTCCTCGTTGATCCGCCCCCCACCGCAACCAGCAGTTCGCACCTTATCGTATCCGGCTCGACCGTAAACTTCGATATGGTCGAAATATACCTCAACAGCGAAAAAGTGACGGACGCGTTCGTGACCGGCGACACGTTCACCGAAGAGATATCGGGTCTCGAAAAAGGGGAAAACTCGCTGTACGTGATCGCCAAATCGAAAGAGTCCAGCGAAACGAAACGTTCCACCAAATACACCGTCATCTACAAGGACGAGAAACCGAAGCTTGAAGTGACTGAGCCGGGTGACAACTCCCGGACCAACAAACAGGAAATCAAGGTAGCCGGCAAAACGGACAAGGAAACGTACATCAAGGTGAACGGAATGCCGGTCGTCGTCGATGTGCAGGGCGGATTCCAGACGCTGGTCAAACTGAACGACGGGGACAATACGATTGAGGTGACGGCGGAAGATATCGTCGGCAATACGGAAAAGAAAACCCTCAAAGTCACCTACTCCAAGGACGACTGAGCGCTTTCATACGCCAGAAGCTTCAGGTAAAAATAGAGCATGAACGTGTGAAGAAGCGCATTGTCTCCCAACGAAAGCAAACTCAAAAACAGGATATAGAAAAATGAAGGAGTTGAAATGCCGAGGAAACGGAAAAGCAGATAACCGAAAGCCAGAAACCCCATGACTCCAGCGGACGCCAACATGGTGACGAAACTGGAATGGTAGGACGCGGCGGCATGCGAAATGCCGTATTTTCCGGTAATACCTTCATGCGCTTTCGCATAGCGGATGCGGTTGTAGCCCACTCCCGCAACCGGCGACTTTATCCACATGGCTATGCCTTCCCCTGCGTTCCTCAGACGCGTTTCTATCGAAAACGTGCGCAGCAGCTGGACGCCGACACCCACGGGTTTGGGGATGAGATACGCGAGAACGGCAAACGAAACAAAAAGCAAAAGAATGCGTTTCATGCTTCTTCTCTGCAAAAAGTACAGGGTAAACGTCAGGAAGGCCGCGGCATAGACGGTGCGCGAAAACGTCAGCATGAGAAGGACAAAAAGAACCGCCAACACAACCCATTTGAATTTCCCCCATCCGTTTCCCCTGAAATATACGTACATGATCGACAGCCCGATTGCAGCTCCCGCAAGATACGGTTCGAAGAAAAACGCGAACACGCGGTACAGGTGCGGATCCCAGCCCTGGTAGAGGAGGTTGCGCAGGTTCGGATAAAACAGATACTGGATAACGGAAGCAACGACGAGGATGAGGACGGTTGCCGCTAGCTCCCGGCCGAGGAACTGTTTTGCCGTGCGGTTATTCCGCATGAACTCAAGAAGATACAGGAAATGGAACAGATAAAATCCCAACCGTGCAAAGTACAGGAACCCCACCGCATTCTCGTACGCGTCATACCGGTATATGGAAAGCAGGAAGGATACGGCAAGCGTTCCCATGAGTATTAGCGCCGGACGGCTCATGCGGGTCTTAAAAGGTTTTACCCGGAGTTTCAGAATAAGCAGGATAAACGCGCACGCCATTGCCAACTCATACGCATACAGGTTTACCTGCTGGTTCAGGAATGACAGGCGTGTAAGCTGTCCGAGCGGATACAGAAGCGTCGCCAGGAATTCGAACGCGATGATCAAAGCGGCTGTCATGAATCTGAATCTATTGCCTGATACTGGTAAAGCTTTGCCCGTACCAGGAATGAATGAAAACTCATAAGGAACGCGTACGCGAATCCCGCAGCCCCGTCAAGGAATCCGAGTTTCAATACATAGTTCAAAACGAATTTGCCGAAAGGCAGCGCAATGAGCGGTGCAATCCCCGACCGCACACCCATGTCTGTCAGTTCACGGCTGCGTATGGTCGAATAGTTATTTATGTCCCGGATAAACTCAGAAACCGTCTGGTGCGGGTAATGATTGAGGTATGATGTGAGCCGTTCTGATGTGCCTGATGCGGGATGGAATACTTCATGGACGTTTCCCTTCCAGGTTCCGCTTTTCTTTTTCATGAGCCGGATGATGCCGGACCGGTACGCGCTCCACAGATCGCCGTATTTCAGTCCCCTCCCCCAGAAGAAATCACGTCGTTTAATATAATATGCAGCGACTCCATCCCCTTTTTGCGTAGCGTTGAGTATTTCGTTCTTCAACTCTCCGGTGACTTCCTCATCCGCATCGATAAAAAGGATCCACTCGTTTTCTGCCTGTTCCATGGCCCAATTCCGCTGTGCTGCGAAATCACCTGCGCTTGCATGCCGGATTACCCGGACCTTTCCCTTGCCCGTTTCTTGCGCACGCATTGCAGTTACATCCGTGCTTTCATCGTCCACGACAATGATTTCGTCGCAGAAGGAAACGGATGCGACTGCACGCCCTATATTAGATTCCTCGTTTCTTGCGAGGATTATCGCGCTGAGTTTCATAATAAAGTTTCCGGTACAAGCCGGCTATCCGGGATGCCGTTTTTTTGCTGTCAAACAGGAACCGGGCACGCTCTCTTCCTATTCTACCAAGTTCCGTACGCGCTTTGGCGGATGCAAGGCCTACAATGGATTGTGCAAGGCCTGAGATATCCCCTTCGCGTGCGTACAACGCCGCATCCCCCGCAACCTCCGGCACCGCTCCGGACCGGTATGCGACAACAGGCAGGCCCGACGCCATCGCCTCGGGCAAAACCATGCCGTATTGCTCCTCCCATGTTTTGCTCCGTATTGAGGGGAGAATGAACACATCAGCTTCCCGGTATACTTCCGGCATCTCCCGATATCCGTGCGATTCTATGCGCACCGATTCCTCCAGCTTGTCTTTTCGGATGCGCGCGGAAAGCTCGCGTTTGAGCGGACCGTCGCCCACGATCCGCAGAACCGGCGGTTTCCCTTTCCACGCCGTACGGACCGTTTTGAACGCAGTATATAAATCGTTTAACCCCTTCTCTTCAACAAGCCGTCCCACAAACAGGAGCACGGGTCTTCCGTTTCTAGCGGAATGTGCGGGTTTGAACCGTTCGACATCGACGCCGAGCCGGATGATTTCGATGCGCTTTCCGTTAACCCCTTCTGCCCGAAGCGAAGCTGCAGCCCGGTCCGAATAACAGAGGAACTTGTCCGCATGCTCCATCACAAAGTATTTCAACCGCTTTTTCGGCCCTGCGCTTTCATTGTTGAAAGGTATGGTTTCCCATGAGGTGACAAGCAGTCGTTTTATCCTGCCGGTTTTCCGCAGTTTTGCGAGCTGATAACTGTAGTAATAATGCGGATCCGCCGTGTGGAATATGTCAAAGTCACGCGCATACCGTTCCATGCCGAAAAGGACGTGCATGTCGCCGAGCGTGCGGTTTGCCACGACTTTCACCAGGCGGTTTGATGCTCCGGAGAAATCGGTAATGCTTGGAAGCCGTAGAACGGGAAAGGGCAGCTTCGCCTCCATCGGCCGCAGGGAAGAAATACCGGTCAGCCGTATGCCCTGCTCCCTGATATCGAAATTCTGCCCCTCGAATCCGTTGAGGTATGCGCCCCTCACGAGCGCGACATTAATCATGGAAGATCCTCCTCCGATGCCGTATGAAAACAAAAAACGATAATATCGCCAGGTTGACTGCCTCGGAAAACACCGTAATATAGGAGGATGCGAAATAGGAAAAACGGGGAACCAGGAAAAAGTTGAGCATGGCATTCATGATCGAAACCAAAACAAAAAGGAAGACCGCAATACGGGAAAGCTCGCATGCGTACAGCAGATTGAGGAGCACGGAATTGAGGAGGACAAAAGGCAGCGCCCATATCACAACCTGCACGACCGCGGTAGCGTCACGGTAACCGCCCTTGAGAATAACGGGAAGCAGATACGGTCCCAGAACCGCGGTTGCCAAAGCCACTGCCAGTCCGATGCCGCCCACAAACAGCGCATGTTTCGCCACTTTCGACTTGAGCGAGGGACGGCGGAGCACAACCGCCTTGGAAAATGACGGGGCCGAAAGCGTGTTATAGCTTGAGGCGATCATGATCATGGCTTCGTAGAATTTATACCCCGAGGAATACACGCCGACGGCGCCCGTGCCTTTGAGCAGGTTGAGTACAAACACGTCTATCTTGAAATAGATGCCCGCAAACAGGCTGATCAAAACAAAAACGTACGATTTTTGGATGATCGATTTCCACTCCCCGGCTTCAAATACGAGTTTCATGCGGGGGACCATCTTTCGTATCAGGTAATAATAGAACGCCGCGTATGCAAAGTAAAAAAATGCCACCGTCATGAATACGGCGGTTATGCTGCGCGTCAAAAATGTTACCGCAACGATGACGCCGATCATCAGCGTATTTGTTGCGACCGAAATAACGGACGTTTTGACCATCTGTTCCTTTATGGAGGTGAGAATGAAATACATGCCGGACGTCATGTTGTAGAAAATCACGAAGGATACGAGAAATACCGAAAACACGATTTGCGTGTCATACCTGAAAAGGTATGCAAGAAACACGGTCAGGACAAATACGACCGCCGCCAGCGCGAAGCGGAGGGAAAACAGCGAAACCATACGCTTCTCCCGTTCCCTCGGCAGGTAAATCATGCCATAGGATGTCGTGCCGAAGTCAACGAGCGGAGAGAGGATCGTCACATGGGCCCAAACCAACGTATAGAGTCCGTAATCCCCGACCGACAGATACCGCACGAGAAACAGGAAAAGCACGAAACTCAACGCTTTTCCGATAAAAGCGGACGCGTTCAGCGAAAGGAAATTGCGGATGAAAGGAGATTTGAAAACCTTTGACGCGATAACGGCGCGCTCCTCAAAAAGCGTAAGGGGTACCCGCAATAACTCCCTGGCAACCTGGAGCCTGCTCCCGTACCTCATAAGGAACCGCAAACGGTTGCGCGCCAGAAGATACTCCTTTTCCCGCGATCCTTTTGACGTTTCAAAATGCGTATAGGCATGTTTCGCATCGATGCCGACTTTCAATCCCGCCCGTTTCGCGCGCAGACAGAAATCAGTGTCCTCATAATACATGAAGTAGCTTTCATCAAAATTTCCGATTTTCCCGAGCGTCTCTTGCGAAAAAACCATAAGCGATCCCGTAACGAAATCGCATGGTGCGTACCTCCCATCCGGAGCGACTGCATTAAGTCCGCCGCTCATCCGCCACCGGTCGATCGTCCCGCCGTAATAGGTTTTGTTATCCTGACGCATCGCGAATCCCCATACGTCAAAATGCCGTGAGGGACCCATTATTTTTTCCGCAGTTAGTCCGTCAAACGATATATCCGGATTGCATACCATGAAATAATCCGCGCCCCAGGCGGATGCCTGGCGCAACCCCTGATTCACTCCCTGGGCATACCCGTTTCCGGTTCCCGTGTTGTCGATGAAAAACAGGCGCATATCCCTGAATCCGAGCTTTTCCGTTTCGTTGCGCAACCGCTGCTCTTCACCGGCCGGCGTCTCGTACAGGACAACAATTATTGCGGTTTTCATTGGACAAGGGATTGTATCACTTTTATCATGTTTCCCGAAAACGCGCTCCACGTTGAAAGGTCCCTGCGGGGCGGTATGCCTTTAGCTTTATCCGAGTCGGCCCTAATCATGGCTTCGACAAAGGACGCTTCATCCGGACATATGGATACCGTACCGTATGCACGCGCGAATTCCCGGTACACGGGGAGCCCGTTTACGATAACGCGGCAACCCGCATGAAGGGCTTCGGCGACCGGGTAACAGAACCCCTCCTCTTTTGACACATTAAGAAGAGCAGTTGCATGCTCAAGCCATGAGGCAAGCTCCCGGTCTTTCGTTTCCCTGACAAACACCAGATTG
This sequence comes from uncultured Gammaproteobacteria bacterium, assembly GCA_964629635.1. Taxonomy (GTDB): domain Bacteria; phylum Patescibacteriota; class Microgenomatia; order UBA1406; family GWC2-37-13; genus YC2-FULL-38-9. Next base: position 293,887 of record CAZVQS010000002.1, on the reverse strand, counting down.
CCCGCGACTGCCTTGAACACGGCGGTTTCCCGCAGTTTTGACAGGTACTCCGTTTCAGGCATACCGATAAGAACCAGTTTTGAAGCGGGATTTCCTCCGGATCGGAGAAACCGGTGGAACCGGTGGATGAGTATTTCGATGTTTTTTGCCGGCTTGATGACACCCACATACAGGAAGTAGGGATGATGTTCCGGCCTGCCCGCACGGGAGGAACCCAGATGGTCGCACCCGGGATATATGCGCACGAGTTTTTCCGGCTTTACGCCCGGGAACCGTTCAATCACCCGGCTCCGTATGTGATCCGAAAACACGACGATCCGGTCCGCTCCGTAAACCGCGTATTCCGTCTGCCATTTCATACGCTCCGGCGCGCGGTACGCGTCCGGATGATCGTAAAACGCAAGGTCATGTATGCATACGATGCTTTTCATCCCCAATATGCGCACGAGTCCGGGCAGAACGCCTGAAAACCCCAGATACACGTTGCGTTTGTCCAGATACATCCTCAGGGGAAGAAAAAGGGATGAGAAAAACCGGGCGGGAAGTCGGATTACGCGCAGCGTGCCTCTATGGCTTTTGTCTTGCCGTGCGGATCCGAAGTGATAATAGCGCCAGTCCATACGTTTCATTTCGCGCTCCGGGATAGTGTGCACAAACGATTTGAGAAGCCGGGAAATGCCGCTTCTCACTTCCTCTTCCGGATGGAAATCCCCGCCGTCTATACCGATACGTAAACTGTTCGTTTCAGGATGCATAATGTTGGTCAACCGGCTTATCCTATCAAGACAAGTCACGTTGAATTGCGTATAGTAATTATATACAATACCCTGTACAAAACGCTATGTCCATCATCCGGCGGTTAAACGAGGATTTTTTGGCCGTTGTCTTTATTTCCGTACTCTGCATCCTGTTCTTTTTTGACGTCCTATTCGGTCCGGCTGTCTTTTTCGCGGGCGATAACATGACGATTAACCTCCCGTCCAAGGTCCTGTTTTTCCGGACGCTTTCGCAGGGACGCCTTCCCCTCTGGAATCCCTACACGTTTTCAGGCACGCCGTTTCTGGCGGACATCAATCTCGGACTCCTCTCGCCCTTCAATCTCTTTTACGCATTTTTTGAACCGTTCAAAGCGCTGTCCTATTCAATTGTGTCTGCGGTCCTGTTTTCCGGCATCACTATGTACTGGTACGGCCGCACCATGAAGCTTGCCCGGTGGGGCAGCGTCACGGCTTCCGTCGTTTTCATGTTTTCGGGATCGGTCATGACTCATACCATGAATACTGCGATACTGAATACCGTCGTCTGGCTTCCCCTTCTCATGATATGCCTTGAAAAACTGGCTGATACAAAGCGGGTGCGCTTTACGCTGTATTCGTCGATGGTACTGTCCCTCATGCTTTTCGGGGGACATATCCAGTATTTCTACTACTCCCTTCTCTTTGCGTTCGCATACATCGTTTCCAAACCCCAGAGCCTCACCGACAAAGTGCTCCAGGTGTTCTACGTCATCGTGCCGTCCCTTTTTCTGTCCGCAGTGCAGCTTTTGCCGTTTCTTGAATATATGCCGGTTGCCACCCGTCCGGCAAAGGACCTGGCATACGCCGCGGGCGGAACGCCTCTTGTATCGTTTATCCATCTCATTCTCCCGAACTTCTTCGGGGTGATGAAGGACGGCACGTCCTGGGGGGCGACTTCCGATATCAACGGCTACATGGGCGTCATCCCCCCCATACTCGCAGTATATGCGGTATGGACAAAACGCACACGCAGGCGCCTCTTTTTTGCGCTTGCAGCGCTTGTATCCCTCCTTCTTGCGCTGGGAAGATATTCTCCCCTGTATCTTGCCGCCTTCCACTTCCTTCCGTTTTTCGCGCGGTTCCGCTCTCCCGCCTCGGTCCTTATCATCTACACCTTTTGCGTTGCGGTTCTTTCGGGATACGGGATCGACGGGCTGTTTAGGTACCTGAAACAAAAGAGCGCACATACTGCCGGAATCGTAGCCGCGTTCTGCGCAAGCCTGATCGGGCTTGCCGGCTCCCTGTTTTTCAAAACGAACGCGCAGGATATCGTGCTGCCGGCAATGGAGGCGCTTAACCGCATACGAACAAGCGCATTCGCAAGCCGGTTCCTCTCATACGCGCCGGAGCGCAAGCAGATAATCTTCAACCTGTGGAGCGATAATCTTTCGGTGTTGTTTTCCATCCTGGTGCTTTTTCTGGCGGTCCTCTATTTCGCGAAAAAACGCGCCTGCATGAACGCGCTCCAGAAATCCGTTTTCATCCTGCTTGTCTCAACCGATATGCTCCTTTTTGCCGGCAACACCTATATCACCGCGGACATGCGGACGCTCAGGATTCCCGATGTCCTCACAACGATTCTCCGGAAAGACACCTCCACATACCGCATCCTTTCGTACCAGGATCCGGGAGCCAAGCCGCCGTTTGCGGATCCTTCCTATTTTCCGGTCGAGGCTGTCAAGGCGCTTGATCTGCTCCAGCCGAACATGAACGTTCTTATGGATGCAGAAGGGATAAGCGGTTATGCCTCAATCGTAAACGCAAGCTACAGCGCGTACCTGAAATCCCGGACTGCGGATCCGACCGGCGTTACCCTTCCCCATCCCGATGCGCCGGAAATCGACGAGCTGGGAGTCAAATACGCGATAACCGCTGGAACCTATGCGAAAGAACTCGAACGGAGCCAGGGATTCCGGAAACTTGCTGCGTTCAAAGACGAACGCATTAACCGGTCCTTTACCGTCTACGAAAATATGGAAAATTATCCGCGCGCATATGTGCTGGATGCCGGCAGCGTGCGGACCGGCAAAGCGTCCGTTGTTCCCCGCGGACCCAACGAATTTTCCGTTTCCGTAGAAACGCCTGTCCAGGGTTCGCTTGTCGTGACAAACCTGTCCTATCCGGGCTGGAACGCATACCGGGACGGTAAACTTATCGCCCTTGGCTCATACAAGATATTCCAGAGCATACCGGTACCGGCCGGACAATCCGAATATCTTTTCCGGTATGAACCGCGAAGTGTTTGGGCGGGTGCAATCATCAGTGCCGTCAACTGGCTGTATATGTCAGGTTTTCTCGTGTTCGCCTTTTTGAAGAAGCAGAAGAAGATACGTGAGGAATTCCATGTACGCAAAACCCATGTCAAGAATGATGCGTGAGAAATGGTCCCGGTATCCTTCATCCTTGATGTACCGGGCGTAAAACATGTGGACCGGATACGTGATGAGCTTCAGTCCACCTCCGCGTTCGCCGCTTTTCCGTTTGCGCTGCGCCTCCCGATGCGCGTAATCCGTGAATTTCGCAAACATCTGCGGGATGCTCCGGTACGAATAATGGTATATTGCGTTATGAAGCTCTCCTGTTTTCCCCGTTATCCGGACATGCTCGTGGACCGGCTCCGGCGGAATGGAAGCACATGACCGTCTGAAAAGCCGCATGATCCGGTAACTTTCCCCGCCATGGCTTATGGGCTTCCCGAGGAAATGATTGCGGTAAGGGATGCGGTATCCGTTGAATCCGGCGTCTTTTCCGGGGATCTGTCTGATTTCCTCCCGAAGCTCTGCGCTTATCCGCTCATCGGCATCAAGCATAAGCACCCATTCGCCCCGGCACCGCTCCAGCCCGTATGCCCGCTGTGCGCCCAGATCCCGGCCGCTCCACGGATACATCCGTGCACCGAACTTCTGTGCGATATTCTTTGTATTGTCGGCTGAACCGCCATCGACGATAACCGTTTCATCAACAAGCCCTTTCACCGATTCAAGAGCCGGCCCCAGGAGGGAACCCGAGTTTTTGGTTATCATGAGAAGCGAGAGGCGCATGCAAGTATTATATCCCAAATCATCACGCCCCGTACCGCTAACGGTATACCTCTTCCAGGTCCTTCACCCCTCCGAACGCGATCCGCTCGAGGATGAGATTCTTCATTCCCATCATGATGCCCGGAGTAACCACGAATTCGCCGTATTTGTCGTTTATGTCGTCAAGCGCGTCCGATATCCGCTTCAGTTTCTCTTCCGCACGGTCGAAAAGCTGCGCCTGCGCGTTTGCCGAAGGCTCCAGGTCAAAACAGCTGACCGAAAGTTTCGCCACCGTCTTCACCGCAGGCTGCTGGTTGAAGACCCACATCGCTTTCGTGAATAGTTCCGCGGTCGTATACATGGGCTGGTTCAATTTCCTGCCCCGGTGCCAGTACGTCCAGTCATCGTACACCACCCCCACATGCATTCCTTTTGCCGTATTTCCGGACCGCCGCAGCCTCCTGCCCATCTTCTCGCACAGCTTCATCATGAGCCGGGCAAGCTCCTGACGGTCCGCGGTCTTGTGCCCGAGGGCATATTCCTGCCCGTAACTTTTCCGCTTGAATTCGACATCGTCTATCTCCCACCCCCTCAGGCGCAGGAACCAGTAGTAGCCGACGACGCTCCTGAACACCTGGTGCCTGAGCACATGTTCGGGGCTTTCCAGGAACTGGAGAGGCGTGAAAATACCGTTTGCGTTCAGGCGCGCCTCATAGCGGGTGTTGATCCCGTTGAGATCCGTAAGAGCGACCGACCGGTACACCGAAAGAAGATTCCGGTGCGTGATGACGTCCAGCCCGTCCGGCTTGTGGAGGGACGCGGCCAGTTTCGCGAGGAACCGGTTGGTTGAAATCCCGACATTACAGGAAATCCATTCGCCGATTTCCTTCCGGAACCGGTTCTTGATTTCCCGGGCAATCCCGACAAGTCCCCGTTTGAATGCCGGCGTACCCTGGAAATCTATCACGACTTCGTCTATGGACTTGGGTACGACAACCGGCGAGTAGTCGCGGCAGATGTTTTTGAATTTCACGTGCACGTCCTTGACAAGCTGGGGGTCCGGATCCCGCACGATGACGCCCGGACACAGAAGTTTCGCGTCCCGTACGGTCATGCCCGTCTTTACGCCCCACCGCTTGGCCTCGATCGAAGGGGCAAGGACACATCCGCCGGGCGAAGTGTATGCGGCGATTACCAGGGGTTTGCCCCGCAGGCGGGAGTTCGCCTGCTGCTCCACGGTCGCGAAGCAGGAATTGAGGTCGATATGCATGATCGCCGGTTCATTGTGGTTAAGCTGTGTTTCCATCGCATATTTCCTCCAGGGTGAAGTGGAGCGTTTCCGTGTCGAAACGGAGCCGGAAATCGCTTGCCCCGTCCGTCACATGGAAAATGTGTAACAAAGTCCTTCCGGAACGTATCCGGTGGTGATAGGACAGTTTCGTAAATACGTAATCCCTCCCCTGCCAGCGCATTTTCCTCGGCATCACCGTATTCTTTTCCCGGTCGTAGGACATGAGGACGCTGACCCGTTCGTTGATTGTTTCGTTCATATGACAGAGGTGAACTTACGTTTACCATTCTAGTAAACAACTGTTCACCAAGTCAAGGGGTATTTTTGTAAATGTTCGGGCAGAAACCGTTTTCCCGATCTTGATAATCTATAAAGTAACGGGTCATAAATCTTCTTGCCCTCTGAGGAATCGACAGATTCCGTCGGAGGCTTCATTCCCGCCAGTGCTCGGTCGACCGGAGCAACTTGTTCGTACCTCCGCGCGTGTCGGGAGCCCTTTCACCTCCGCCACCTGTCGATTCAATTCATTCAATACGCTCCTTACCGCGTTCTCAAACACGCGGGAGTATAATAATCATATGTGCGGCAGGTACCAGTTCGACTTTTCCGACCGGAACCGGTTCAATTCCCGGTACGAAATAGAGGGGGAATATCCCTCCAGCGAAATCAGAACCCGCTACAATGTTGCGCCGGGGCAGGATATGCCGGTCATCGTCTCCCACAGCCCCAATACGGTTGAAATCATGAAATGGGGGCTTATCCCGGAATGGGAAAAATCGGACAAACCGAAAGGCTTCATCAATCTGCGCGACGATACGGTCATACACAAGAAATGGGCATGGAAATACCTGCAGTTCCAGCGATGCCTCGTACCCGCCAGCGGATTCTACGAATGGCGCAAAACCGGGGAGGGAAAAACGCCCTACTACATCCGTCCCGAAACCGACGGCTATTTCTCCTTTGCCGGGCTCTACAGCGAGTGGCACGATCCGGCGGGCGCGGTCCGCAAAACCTACACCATCATCACCACATCCCCCAACGCGTTCATGGAACCGATCCACAACCGGATGCCCGTCATACTTTCGCGCGAGGATGAGCCGCTCTGGCTCAATCCCGACACAAGCGAAATCGAACAGCTGGCTTCGCTCATCCGCCCCTACGCCGGTAAAATGGAAGCGCACCCGGTATCGCGCAAAGTAAACAGCCCGGCTACCGACGACGCTTCCCTCATCCAGGCGGCAGGCCAGCAGGAATTGCTATAATGAAACAATGCAATTCGTGAGCCGGATCGTATTCGGATACATATTCGTCCTCGGACTCCTCTTTACGTTCCTCGTTCCCCCGCTCCAGAAACCGGACGAACACGGCCATTTCAAACGAGCGGTTTACGTGCGGCAGGGATACCTTTTCTTGTGGAACGACGGTAAAAAACTGCCGCTTGACCGGCAGTTTCATGACCTCATAACCGAAAGGCATCTCAACGCGATTCCGTACCATCCCGAACGCAAATTCGATACCGGTCTCTACCGCGTACCCCTGTTTGCCGGAGATTCCGCATTCGAACCGGTGTACATCAGGGAAAAGGCGCAGTTCATGCTCGGCTCCTTCGCCTATATCCCGCACGCAGCAGGGCTTTTGCTTGCGCGCATGCTCCGGCTCAACGCGTTTATCTCTTTTTTTGCGGGACGCTTCTTCATGTTCCTTGTTTCATTCGTCTGGATGATCCTCCTGTACCGCAGGACGAAAGCGCCCTACCGGTACGTACTCCTTTTCGTATTCTCCCTTCCCATGTTCGTCCACCAGATAACAGCCTACAACTATGACGGCATGCATTTCATGACAGGCTTTACGCTTTTTTCCGTATTCTCTCACCTTCTAACGCTGCCGAAACTTGCAAACAGGCACCTCATATATCTGGGTATCGCAACCGTTCTGTTTCTCGTCAGCAAGGTGATATACGAACCGTTCATCCTCCTGGTTTTGCTAATCCCCGTGCAAAAAATCGCCAGCGGATCCGGATACCTGAAGAAAATGGTGCTATACTTTGCCGGCGTTCTGTTTTTCTATTTCCTATTCAAACATCCCATATACCTTTCGTCCCTCAGCTACCGCGGACATCCGGACGGAACCGTACCCGGTTCCCAGCTGCTTTTCATCCTTCAGAATCCCCTTGAATACCTCCGGATATTTATCTCCTCCGGCATCCGGCTCCTCAAGTTCCATGTCCAGGGGTCAATCGGAATATTCGGATGGCTTGACTACTCGATGCATCCCGCGGCCTATCTCATTTGGCTGTTGGCGGGTTTCTCGGTCGTTTCCTACGGATTGCCCCAAAAGGAACGGCAGAACAAAAAGTTTTCCCTGCTTCTTCTTGGAGTCCTGTTCCTTTCCTATGCAGCGATACAAACATTTTTTTATCTGACCTGGAAACCCCTCAAATCGCCGGTGATCGACGGCACCCAGGGGAGGTACTTCATTTCCTTTGTCCCGTTTCTCCTGTTTGCCTTCATGCACCATGCGCCTGTTGCCCGGTTTAGGCGCATTCCGGCCCGTGCGGCCAAACTCGGAATCTGTATCGCAGCATGCGCCGTTCTTGTCCACGTCGCGACCTCGGTAATCGCCCGTTACTATATACCCATCTGATACAATAGTTCATATGCTTAAAATCCAAAAATACCTGTACTACATTCTCTTCCTCATTACCCCGTTCATCATGTATGCGGGCACATCCGAACTTTTCGAATTCAACAAAATGATATTCATCTATATCGTCATGTCCCTGATTCTTGCGGTATGGGCGATGCGGATGGTGAAGGCGGGGCGCCTGTTATTCCGGAGAACGCCGTTTGACCTGTTTCTCGGCATATTTTTCCTGTCCCAGATCGCATCGCTCCTGTTTTCCATAGACAGGCACGTGTCATTGTTCGGGTATTACGGCCGGTTCAACGGGGGCGTCCTTTCCCTGATCGCGTATCTTGCGCTTTTCTACAGCCTTGCCGAGTTCCTGACGCACGTTGAGCCGATGCCGTTTGTGAGGAATATCCTCAAAATCTCCCTGGTTTCGTCGCTCGGCGTCATCCTCTGGGGCCTTCCCGGCAAAACGGGGCACGACCTGTCCTGCCTGGTTTTCAGCGGCAAACTCGACAATGCCTGCTGGACCGCGCAGTTTGATCCGGCGGCACGCATGTTCTCAACGCTCGGGCAGCCCAACTGGCTCGGCGCCTATCTGGGCATCACGTTTTTCATAACGGTTTTCCTTTTTTTCACCGCATCCCATTACTGGCTGGCTCCGGCCGTCATTCTGAATGCCGCCGCCATATATTTCACCAATTCCCGCTCTTCCCTTTTGGCAGTGCTTGGCACCGCCATCCCTCTTGCGTTCTGGATCTTTATCCACCGGAAAAAGCTCGGTGCGGGACTCATGAAAAAAGCCGCGCTCGTCTTGTTCACTTTTATCGCACTCACGCTGGTTTTCAAAACAGGCGTCAGCCAGATTGACCGGTATCTCACCCTGTCCTCGTACCGCCCGTCCACGGCCAAACCCGCCCCCCAGCCTTCCGTAACGCCGACAGCGACCGCGTCCGCGCCCCTCAAGATTACCGAATCGATAGACATCCGCAAAATCGTCTGGCAGGGTGCGGTTGACCTCGGAATGCAGTATCCGCTCTTCGGAACGGGCGTGGAGACATTCGCATATTCCTATTATTTCGTCAGGCCGGTCGCCCACAATTTGACGTCCGAATGGGACTACCTGTACAACAAGGCCCACAACGAATACCTCAACTATTTCGCCACCACAGGCTTTTTCGGCGCCGCCTCATACGCGCTTTTCACCGGTTCGGTGCTGGCGCTTGGCATCTATTGGAGCACCCTGTCCCGCAGCGCGCGCAAAGAACCCGAGCTTTCCCTCCTCCAGGCGGGCCTTCTTTCATCCTGGATCGTCATTCTCATCACGAATTTCGTGGGATTCTCAACCACGATGATCAATCTCTATTTCTACAGCATACCCGTACTCCTGTATTTTATCGAGCTTTGCAAAGACAAACAGGCAAAAGTCCGGCATGAGTCTTCCAAGGGGGAGGGCGGCATATTCGGGTACCTGATTGTCATCGTCGCCCTGCTTTTTTTCCTCCAGTACTTCGTGACTTACTGGATTGCCGACACGAAATACGCGCTTGCCGAAAACTACGCGAAAGCGAACGATTACCAGAGCGCGGTATCCCTCCTTTCCTCATCCCTTGCCCTTTTTCCCGACCACGTGTACGAGGACAAGCTCTCCTACTACATGGCGAATCTCGCCTTCATCGCCGCATACCAGAAGGATAACCGGCTCTCAAGCGAACTCATGAATTCTGCGGAATCATACAACCTGAAAAGCATCAGCCGGTCTCCGGAAAACATCCTGTACTGGAAAACGCGGGTAAAAAACCAGTATCTTTTTTACCAGATCACGCTCAACCGGAAATACATCGATAACGGACTGAAGGCCCTGGAAAAGTCGCGGCTTTTAAGCCCGACCGACACGAAAATCCCCTATTTCCAGGCCACCTATTATTCCCTGCTGTGGGACGAAACCAAGGATCCCCGGGAGAAAAAGGAGCTTGAAGAAAAATCGCTTGCGGCCATTGATGCCTCGATTGTCCTGAAGAGCGATTACTTCGAAGGCCATTACCTCAAGGCGCAGCTTCTCAGGAAATTCGGGAAAGCGGATGAGTCGCGCAAGACATACCAGTACATCCTCGACTACATCAGTCCGGGAAACGCACAGGTGAAGGAAGAGATGGACAAGCTCAGATAAACCATCATTGGGGAACCAACGTGGGTTTGGGCACGAGCGCAGCCGCATTCGGGCTTCCCACGTAGTATTTGCATACTCCGCAGCCGCCGCACTCCGGCGCCGCACCGCATCCGGGATCGGGCCCGGGACAATACCCTCCGTTGCTTACGCCGGTCGATTTGTCGTTCCAGTAGTTTTCTATACACGAAAAGAGGTAGTAGTATTGGCCGTTGGGATCGGCTATGTAGTTGTAGGAATATCCGGCGTTCGGATCATTCGGCATTTTCTTCATGTAGATTTTGGAAGTGGTCGGGCAGGGATTCGCCTGACAGAACGTTGCGCCGAACGGCGGCGGGGTAAGGGGATATGCCTTGATGTCTTCATAATAGAGCTCAAGCGCGCGCTGTACCTGCGCCAAATCGTTTTTGCGGCGCGCGTCCCTCCCCTTCTGGAGCGAATTAAGGAAGTTGCCGGCAATAAGGGTCGCCAGGACGCCGAGTATGATGATAATGATAATGAGCTCGATAAGGGTGAATCCTCCTGAGGCGGTGTGCCTTGAATGTTTCATATATACATAATATAGCACGATTCCCGTTTACTTATCCATATGACCGGCAACGGGGAGCACTGCCCCGGTCGCTTCGACCGCAAAGCAAAACAATGAAAGGAGCGCGACAAGGTAGTAATGATTGAAGAAACTGTACGGGAACATGAAATGAACAGCGAGAAGCACAAGGGCAAGGGAAAAATACAGGTTTGCGCGCCTGAAAAGGATCAGCAGGTAACACAAAGCAAAACCCGCGGCAGACAGGTACCGGACCGCATGAGCGGGAATACCTCCCATCTGAGTGAGGAACGTGGGAAACGAGAGGCTGCGGGCAAGGGGAAGGGCTTTCGTGAACGAATTGATGTCAATGAAAAACAGGACGTTGCGGACGAAAGCGGGAGGATCAGCCGCAAAATACGGAACCAGTACCGCGAAGGGAAGGATGAACCACCAAAAATTACGCATGAGAAGCGTCCGCGTTTTCCTGTTCAGGAAGAAAAGCGGCAGGAATATGAAAAGCTGCTGCTTGAAGGAGAAAAAAAGCGCAAACGATAAAACGGCCCATCCCTCCTTGCCTTTTTTAAGAAGCAAAAGGAAGAGCACAAAAAACATGAACATGTTAATCTCCTGATACATGTGTTCAAGCATGTAAAACGAACGCGGAAAAAAAAGGAAGGCGGCGATGACCAGAACCGATTCGCCTCTATCACCTTTCCCATGCGTGAGCAGGCGGCGGAGGATAAAAGCGGTTGCGATCGAGGAAAACACCAGGGAAAAACGCGGATCGCCAAAAAGGAAAACAAACGGACTCACGGATATGAAGCTCATGGGCATATGGGGAAAATAATCCGCCTTTACGCCCGGATATACCTGCGTATAGGTGGACGAATAGGGGTTTTTCCCTGCCAGAAAAAAACGGGCGGCTTCCTGCACCGTAGTAAAACAATCGCAGGCGGGACGCGGCGAAAAGGCAATGGTAAGGAAGGCCCCAACCAGGTATACGAATACGGTAAGGCTGAAAATGAGCTTCGCATTGATGGAGCGCCTCGTACTCAGGTACAATATGAAAAGGTATACGAAGTAAAGGATCTGAAACGGCAAAAATGATATGCTGTTTTGATATAATCCCCCATAGAACAGTCCGGAAAACAACAGTACCGGAAACAGGACAGCGCTCAGGATTCCCCGGGGGAAAGCCTGTTTTCCGGATCCAAAAAAAAGTTCAAACATGAGCAGTCCAAAAGAAAAGGCAATGATGAAAAAAGACAGCGGAGTGAAGAAGCCGAGATTCGGTACGCTTCCGAGAATAAGTCCCCACAAGGCGGCAATTGGCATCGTGATCATCATTATAGCATACCTCTTTCTCTTCATCTTTTTGCACAACAGGATACTTTCGACCCCTGACATTGACCGGAGCGATGCAATCCATTTCAACCTGTCCCTCAAATACTTTTTGTGGGACGCGCTCCAGCGAAATACCCTACCGTTCTGGACGGACAAGCTGCAGGGAGGGTTTCCCCTGCTTGCCGAAAGCCAGACGGGCGCGCTCTACCTGCCGAACCTTATTATCCTCAGGCTGCTGCCGTTTGCGGCGGGTTACAGTTTTCTTTTCGTTTTTTCGCTTTTTATCATGAATCTCGGCATGTATCTGTTGCTCCGCGAAAAAAAGACCGGTCACGCAGCAGCCTTGTTCCTTTCGGTCATTTTCACGTTCAGCGGCGCCGTAACCTACCGATGGATCCATTTCAACGTTATCCAGACCATTTCCCTCGCGCCGCTCATATTCTATTTGTACGGGATGTGCATAAAAACAGGTACCAAGCGAAGCTTCGTGCTGCTTGCCGTCGCGATATCCCAGTTGATTTTTGCCGGACATGCCCAGATCGCATATATCGTGCTTTTGGGCCTGTCGCTCTGGCATATCGCAAGGCGGGGAAGAATGCTCCCGTTTGCCGTCACACTCGGAAGCGGCATCATACTGGCCCTTCCCCAGATTATCCCGACTATCATGCTCTCGGGATTCTCATCGCGCGAAATCGGGGAGGGGTATTCGTTTGCGACATCCTATTCGCTCCCCCTCAAACACCTTTTGTCCTTTTTCCTTCCCTATCCTTTTGGCAGCGCATTTAACGGCACGTATCCCGATTCGCTGCTTGACTGGGGGCTTTTCTGGGAGAATTCGCCGTACCTCGGCTTCCTGTTCATGACGGGAATCATGCTGCTTGCCGGGTATCTTGCATTCCAACGGAAACTGAACCGCAATGTCCTGGTTCCCGCCGGACTTGCCTTTTTTTTCATCCTGCTGTCGCTCGGAAAAAACTCACCGCTTTATTTCCTGTTCGACGTACCCCCTTTTTCCATGTTCCGGACTCCCCCCAAATACCTCCTTATGGCAACTTTTTTTATCATTCTCGCTTCCGGGGAACTGATCGCAGTGACTCAGCGCCGATACGGAGCACGCATGAACTTCGGTATTCTCGCGGTGCTGGCGGTTACGTCGGCGGAACTTGTTTTGAACGCGTTTTCCTACCACCGGTTCCTGCCCGCGTCCCGCGCTATGAAAACACCGGATATCGTCCGTCATCTTCCCGGGCAGGGAAGATATGTTACTTTCGGATTCAGCAAGGTGTGGCATGATTACATGACCAGAAACGGCTGGGATACGGAGAGGAAGCTGTCAACTTACGGACAATTCAACGAATACCTGATTCCCAACTCGAATCTCATGTACGACGTACCGGCTTTCGATATCAATACCGGCGGCCTGCGGCTGCGGCGGCCGGACTACGTGCATGCCACTGTCGGAACAGCGCTATCGGACAAACCGTCTCCCGTACGCGACATAGCAACCGCCTCAGCGCACCCGTTCATGCATATAGCGGAAATTTCATCCGTCATATCTTCATACCCTCTTGAAGCACCGTACCTGAGTCTGCGCAAACAATCCGGAACAGATAAGGCGCCGGTTTATCTTTATTCTGTGGAGGGGAACACATCGACCCCCTACTATGTACCCGCGTCCCTCCGGAACATCAAGTACTTTGAAGAATTTGCCCGGATGCATGAGGAAAACCTCATATCGACGGAATCGGCGATTGTCGAGGATTTCCGTACCATGCGCCATAATGCCGAACCCCGTATCGGGAAAGCGGATTTCAGCGTTATGCCCGTAACACTTTCCGGCAGGTTCGACAGGGAAACGTTTCTGGCGTTCAAGATAAACTGGTATCCCGAACTGGATGTGCGAATCGACGGGAAAAACACTCCGTCTTACCGGGTGAACCTCATCAATACCGGTGTACTGGTCCCGCAGGGCGATCACACGGTAACGGTCGGATACATCCCGAAGTATTTTTATATCGGCACAGCGCTTGCCTGTTCCTATAGCCTGCTGGCGGTAGCGGTGTTAAAACTCCTTAAGAAGTGATTTCGAACGTTTCAGGTTTTCAAGCTCACGGTCGACCAGGACCTTTTGCGGATTTGTCTTGTCGCATGCTTCATAGTAATCATGGATCGATGGCACCAGGCCGGGATCGCGGACCAGAGTATCGAGAGGAAGCGATTCCATAACTTTGCCTGCCTGTGCGCACTTTTTCTGGTACACCAGTATATTCACGAGGATGAGGCGTTTGCTCGGATCACTGCCTCCATACCCCTGCGCTACTTTGCGTATGACGTTCTCCGCCTCCCCCATGCGGTTCGTTGAAAACAGGAGTTTTCCGTAATTGAGCAGCGAGTCAAGATAATGTCCCTGCACCACGTTCAGGTGGAGTATCTTGCGGTCCTCCCGGTCAAGTTCTGGTATCCGGTAGACAGTATCCCATAACCGTTTGTTTTCCGCAACGAGCCGGGCGCTGTCGGTTGCCGCAGCGGCCTCCGTTTCGTAGTATTTCCACAAAAGCCCATACGGTTTCCAGGATGTGGATACGAGCGGATTCTCAAAATACACCCCGTATCTGATATTGCGCCGTATGAATTCCAAAAGATCGCGCCCTTTCCGGTAGTCGTCAGGCACATACAACCCCGGGTACTTGTTTTTCAAAGCGGCCCGGTAATGGGGCTTGTCCAAAATGTTCACGAAAACGAATTTGATGTCCTTCCGGTAACCCTCCCCGAATCTCAGATACGCGGTTGGAAAATAACTGTTGTCGGTCCCCACGAAAAAAATTCCGCCTTGAGGCACCGTATCAAGCAGATCCTTTGCATAGCGTTCAAAATAGTCCATAGAACGGACCCGTGATATCAGCCGGTAATTCTGGACCGCGATGATTGAAAGATACCCCCACAGGAAGACAATGACTGAAACGAGGGCGATCGATCGCAGCAGGCTGTTTGAAAGAACTCTGGGAATGACCGCTTTCGCATGCTCATAGAACATACGGGCACCGAACGCGAACGGAATCGTAAGGATGAGATAGATGGGAATAAGGAACCGTTCATACATTGCCAGCGTAAAGGATCCCGACAGGACGAAATTCGTATAAAACAGGAAAAACAGGTGAGATCCGATCAGGATACCAATAAAGATGAGAAGCGTCCTGTTTTTCCGCATGGCAAACAGCCCGAGGATGATGAACGCAAGCCCTATGATCCGGAAATCATGGATAATAAACACGAGAAACGAGAAAACGTCAAAAAACTGGTTGAGGATATTTCCGGAAGATCCCGCATACGCCTTAAACGTGCCGTACGTCATCCTCAGGATAAGCCTCAGGAGACCGGGGAACGTGCTTGCGTTTTCCCAGTCCAGAGGCGGATTGAACCGGCCGGCTATAAACGGATATAGATAAAACAATATGCCGATACCCATAGGCGCAAAGAGCGCGGCGATCTGTTTCGGCTTGCGGGGAAGCAGCTTCCGGTTCGCGCAGAGGAGATATGCCCATGCCGGGATGAACAAAATGAATATATGGTGATGGCTCACGGAGATGCCGGTTAAAAAAGACGAGGCATAGAGATACGACATCCTGCGGGTACGGACAAACCTGAAAAGAAACAGGGTGACGGCTAACACAAGCACGCTGTTGAGGGCGAACACCTCCGGAATTTCAGAATACAGCCATACGGGAAAAAGGAAAGCGTAAAGAGTACCTGACAGAAGCGATACGATGTTGGGAAACTTCATATCCTTCAGGAACCGGTGGATCAGGTATGCAGCAAGGGCGGTTGAAGCGGATGACAGGAGCGCGACACGCCACGGTGTTGTCCATACCGGGAGAACCCTGTTGATGACAACCGCAAGTATGGAATAAAAGGGATAGCCGGGCGGATGGGCTATACTCCCGGTTTTCGCAACCAGCGCAAACTCGGCGCTGTCTCCTCCGAACGCATGCATCGACTGGTTTGCGGCAAAAAAAAGAAATAGCGCAATATGGTACAGAATCCCCATGGTCATTGATTATAACATTCTTAACGGTCCATGTACCTCATCCGTTTACCTGCAGGGAAACAGGTTAACGGCTTGATCCGGCCGTTCAATAAAAAACCCGTCCGCTTTTGGGCGGACGGGTGTTGGTTTTCTCGTTTATTGTACGCACCAGTAGCAGTTGCCGCCTGTTGCGGATGTTCCGTCTGCCGTACAATCGTTAAGTTCCTGCATCGTGCCGTCAACTCCCGCGACCGTGCCGAACTTCGTGTTCGCGTCGACTCTGAACGATTTCGAACCAGGCTGGAAACATACGTATGCTTTCTGCGTACCGCTGTTATTTACCGCGGTTACGAAAATCCTGTCGAGCTGGTCTTTGGCGAGCGTGAAGAAGTCCTGCTTCAGTTCACCCGCATCGATAACGGATTGGATGGCCATATATGCCGTACCCGTATCGACGGTACCGACCGATCCCCAGGTGATGGTCGAAAACGGAAGCGATCCTCCCTTGACCGAAGAATACCGTATGAACGAGGAACCGATTTCCGAAACCGTGTTCCTGATGCCGGTGTCCGTTCCTTTCTTGATCTGCTCAAGCGGGTCAAGCGCGGCTAGAAGCGCAACTGCTAAAGCACCTAAAAGTGCGATGACGATAAGAAGCTCTATCAAAGTAAAGCCCTTTGTTAGTTTTTTCATAATAATTTCATATTAGTAGAGTAAGAGGGTGCTTGTCAATAGTATCTTTCCATATCAGAAGGCATCACTGGAAGGAAGAGGTGAGGTTGTATATCGGCGTAATGACGGAAATGACCAGGAAACCCACGCCCAAACCGAGCACCACAAGGATTGCCGGCTCTATCAGAGTCGTCAGGGTTTTGACTGCCATTTCCGATTCAGCCTCAAAGTACCGCGAAATGCGCTGGAGGGTGTCGTCCAGTTTTCCCGTCTGTTCGCCGACCGTACTCATCTGAACGAGAATGGGTGGATAGATCCCCTCGTTGCCGAGGGCGGTGCCGAAGGAAAAACCTTTTTCCACCTGTTTGTAGATATTCTGGAACGAATTCCGGTAGACCATATTGCCGGTCGTCTCGATAATGATATTGAGACCGTCAAGGATCGAAACGCCCGAACCGATGAGAATGGCGAGCGTACGCGTCGCATCGACCAGGGACGATATCTGGATTATCTTGCCGAAAACAGGAGCCTTGAGCACCAGCGTGTCGAAAACAAGCCTTCCCTTCTTGGTTGAAAGATACCGCTTGGCCCCGAAATACAAACCCACGGCCCCCGCCAGTATAAGCGGCCAGAATTTCTGGGACACGTCCGATATGGTGATGAGTATCTGGGTGGTCACGGGCAGCTCCACGTCAAAGTCCTCATACATATTGAGGAGTTTCGGGATGACGAACGTGATCATGACGAACATGACCAGTATCATGCCGATGACGACGATCACAGGATACGCAAGGGCGCTTTTGATCTTGGAACGGAATTCGCGCTCCTTCTCGAGGTTTTCCGCGAGTTTCAGGAGGATGTCGCTCAGCTTTCCCGATGCCTCGCCCGATTTCACGAGCGACACGTAGAGTCCGGGAAAATACTGGGGATACTTTTGGAGCGCCGAGGAAAACGTATTGCCGGACATGATGTCCTTGTTGATGTTCTGCATGAGCGACAGGAGCCCCGGTTTCTTGATCTGTTTTTCAAGAATGTTGAAACAGTCGATAAGGGTGAGGCCCGCGTTCAGCATGATAGCCAGCTGCCGGGTAAAATCCACGACATCCGTAAAGTTCACCTGGTTGAACATCGCTTCGATCTTCGGCATGATGGACTCGACCTTCTTGATTTCGATGGGTAAATACCCGTTGCGTTTGAGAAAAAAAACTACCTCGTGGGAGGAGTTGGATTCGATGGTTGCGGTGACGACCTTATCTTTCTTGAGCGCTTTATACCAGTACTGCATATCAGACGATGAATTTTTCAATCAGATTGCGCCTGAGCGCATGCTCGACGGCAGCATCCTTGGTGATGTATCCCTCGCGGTAGAGCTTCATGAGGTATTTTTCGAAAATGATCATGCCCTGCTCCTCGCTCGTTTCCAGAACGTTATCCAGCATGAAATTCTTGCCGTCGCGGATAATGGCGCTGACGGACGGCGTGTTCATGAGTATCTCGAAGCACGGCACGCGGCTCAATCCCGATGTATCGGGCAGCAGCCGCTGCGCCACCACCGCAACCAGGGTGTTTGACAGGGAATTCCTTATTTGGTTCTGCTGGTTTGCGGGAAATGCGTCAACGATGCGGTCCACCGCTTCCTTTGCGGACCCGGTATGGAGCGTCGAAAAAACGAGATGTCCGGTCTCCGC
This sequence comes from uncultured Gammaproteobacteria bacterium, assembly GCA_964629635.1. Lineage (GTDB taxonomy): Bacteria > Patescibacteriota > Microgenomatia > UBA1406 > GWC2-37-13 > YC2-FULL-38-9. Next base: position 275,727 of record CAZVQS010000002.1, on the reverse strand, counting down.
GATGGTGAGGGCAAGCTGTATGGTGTCATAGTCGCGCATTTCGCCGACCAGAACCACGTCCGGATCCTCGCGCAGAACCGATTTCAAAGCAGTCGGCCAGGAAAGAGTGTCCTCATGGAGCTCCCTCTGGGAAACGATCGATTTGCCGACGGGATAATTGAATTCGACCGGGTCCTCGACGGTTATGATGTGGCGTGCGAATTTCTGGTTTATTTCGTTGATGATGGAGGCAAGGGATGTGGATTTTCCCTCACCGGTCGGTCCGGTAAACAGGATAAGTCCTTGCTTGTAGTTCGTGAACGTATGGAAAACGGACGGGAGACCCAGCTCCTCGATCGACTTGATTTTGTCGGGGATAAGGCGGAACGCTGCGGAGAGCTGTTTTTTGTTCGTATAGATGTTTACTCTGAAACGCGCGCCCGCATAATCGTAACCGATGTCGATCTCCTTGTTTTCCGCAAGCACGTGCCGCTGCGATTCCGTAAGCATGGACAGAAGAAGCGTGCTTGTATCGGTGCCGGTCAAAACGGGAAAATTGCGCAGGTACAGGAGTTCGTTGTTTATACGGACCGTGGGGAAAAAATTGGGGATCAGATGAAGATCGGATGCTTTTTTATCGATCGTGATCTGCAGCAGTTGTGTTATGTCCATATTAAACTTCCGCGATGCGGAGAACTTCTTCGATGGTCGTAACGCCATCAAGCGCCTTAAGGTATCCGTCCTGCTTCATGATGATGAGGCTTTCCTGCCGGGCCTGTTGTTCAATCTCCTTGGCGGAAGCCTCCTTCAGGATCATTTTGTTGATGGTCGGCGTGATTTTGAGAACCTCGAAAATGGCGATGCGTCCGAGGTAACCGGAGAAATTGCATTCAACGCAGCCTTTTCCGCGGCTCAGCTTGATCGGCTCGCCCTTATCGTACTTCCCCGGCAGAAGAGGTCCCAGCACGTTTTTTATATTTTCCTTGATCTGGGGAGTCGGTTCATACCATTCCTTGCAGCTGTCGCATACCCGGCGCGCAATCCTTTGGGCAACCGACGCGTTGAGGACGGACGAGATAAGGAACGGTTCACCGCCGAGGTCGATAAGACGGGGAATGGCTGTTGCCGAGTCGTTCGTGTGAAGCGTGGAGAACACAAGATGTCCGGTAAGGGCGGCCTGGATAGCAAGGGCGGTCGTTTCCTTATCGCGGATTTCTCCTACCAGGATGATGTTCGGGTCCTGCCGAAGGAATGCGCGCAGACCGTTTGCGAACGTGAGGCCCGCCTGCGGATTGACCTGAACCTGGTTTATGCCGGTAATCTGGTATTCAACCGGGTCCTCCAGCGTGACGATATTGACGGTCGGTTTGTTGAGTTTGGTCAGCACCGAATACAGAGTCGTCGTTTTACCCGATCCGGTCGGCCCGGTTACCAGGATGATTCCGTACGGTTTGGCGATCGCCTCCTCCAGATCCTTGTACTGGGTTCCCCTGAGTCCGAGCTCCGACAGCATGGGAAGGCCGCCGGTTTTCTTGAGAAGTCTCATGACTATTTTTTCACCGTGCACGGTCGGAAGAGTCGACACGCGCAAGTCCACTTCTTCCTCACCCATCTTGAAGCTGAACCTGCCGTCCTGCGGGATGCGGCGTTCATCGATCTTCATCTCGGAAAGAATCTTGACGCGCGACACCAGCGAATCGTGGATGGTACGGGGCAGGGTAAGTTTTTCCTGTAATACGCCGTCGATGCGGTAACGCACCCGTGTTTTGCCTTCCTCCGCTTCGATATGGATATCGGACGCCCGGCCTTTCATGGCGAATTCAAGGATCGTGTCAACGATTTTCGCAATCGGCGCTTCCTTCACGACTGCGGTTTCCCTGACTTCCTCCTTGACGGTGTCTCCCGTTACTTCAGCAAGCGCTTCCTTGACTTCAGGCGACAGGCCGCGCGTATAGGAAGTGCTTATGCCCTGCAGAATGTCGTCGCCGTTGGCGAGCGCCAGCACGATCCTTTTTTTTGTCTTTTTTTCAAGAAAGTCGTTCAGGTTGAAATTGACCGGATCGCTCGTTGCTACGTACACCGTATCCGTCTTCGCGTCGTATGCGTACGGCAGCACGGCATAGGTGCGCGCCACGGACTCAGGAATCAGGTTAAGCGCCTGGGGGTCTATCGCGGACGTGGAAATATCGATAAACGGCACATTCATGAATTCGGCCTGAACCCGAAGCACCGATTCCTTTTTGATGCTTGTGTATTTAAGGAGGTAATCGAATATCGAAATATTCTTGTTGAGCGCATCTATTTCTATTTTGTCTCCTTCTGTCTGGTCGATGATGCGGTTTTGCACCAATTTGGAGATAAATTGTTTCGGTGAGATGATCATGGCTTATCATTAAATATAGTTGGATTTCTGATAGAATTCAATACGAGTATGATTCCCCAACTGATCATCGCATCAAGCGAAAAAGAACAGGAAGCCTATCTGAAAAAAATCCTCCGGGACGTGAACGCGGCGCCAAGCGCCCTTTTCCGCATCGTTCCCGAAAAAAACGATCTCGGGATCGACGACGTCCGGTCTGCGACGGCACTGGTCCTGACAAAAACAGCTCTCCCCCGGATTATTGTGTTTTCATCTTTCGAAACCGCTACTCCGGAGGCTCAAAACGCCCTCCTCAAGCTCCTGGAGGAGCGGACCGGAAACAACCAGTTCATTCTATTGGCCAAATCATCCCAGCGCATCCTGCCGACCGTCATGTCGCGGGTAAAAAAAGTCGTGCTCGACAGACCGGCAACAGAGCTCCATCCCGAACGGGCGGCGTTTATCCAATCGCTCATCGCCTCGGCGGAATCAACGGGATATGCGTTCTTGCAGGGCGCTTCATGCAAGGAAAAGGAAGAAGCGGCAACCCTCATGGACGACATCATGCTGTTTTTCAGGAAACGGCTGTCGCAGTCCGGTGCCTCACGCGATGCCGCCGTCATAAAACGCGCCATGAACATAAAAAACCAGCTGCTTTCAGCCAACATCAGCCATCAGTTGTGCGTTGACAATCTGTTGATTTTTATTCACAAAACAGCTACGATGAAAGCAGGGCATGAAAAAAAATAACGCTTTTACTCTCATTGAAGTGCTTGTGGTCATCGCGATCCTCGCGGGACTGGTGGCAATCCTTTACCCCAACTTTCTTGACGTACGCCAGAAAACGCGCGACACCCAGCGGAAAAACGACCTCAAGCAAATACAAAAGGCGCTTGAGCTCTACAAGGAAATGAAAACTCCGCCGTCTTATCCGGACGCGCTTCCAAACCCATGTGCCGCGTTTGTCGACCCGAACGACGGGACAAAAACACTCATGGCCAAAATGCCGGGCGATCCGCAGGGCACCTGCCTCAACCTGAAGCCGTACGACTACCGCAAATCCGATTCCCTCACATATTTTCTGCGGGCCTGCCTGGAAAGTCCGTTTGACCCTGACGGCACAAGCGACATCGTACCCTACTGGAATCCGAATCCTCCCGGTTATCCATGTGTATCCGGCAAGTTCTATATAATTTACGCACCATAATATGGCACACCTAAAAAAAGGTTTTACCCTGCTTGAAATGCTTATCGTGCTCGGCATCATCGCGGTGGTCATAACCATTGCCGCCGTGTCCTACTCCTCGTCCCAAAGGAAATCCCGCGACACGCGCCGGAAAAGCGATCTTAAAACGGTACAGAGCGCATTTGAACAATACTACTCGGTGTGCGGCTTCAAATACCCGGGCGTAACTCCGGGGCTGGATTACCTGCAATACCCGGTATACTGCCCCAATCCCACGACCGCATTTCTTCCCACGCCGCCCATGGATCCCAAATCCGGTACCGCCTACCGGTTTCCGACAGGCGAGCCCAACAGCACCAGCGCCTATACGATTTGCGCCGACCTTGAAACAGAGAATCCGGCGCTCTTTTGCATACGCAGCCAGCAATAATCCCTATGTACAGAAGAAAAGAAAAAGGATTTTCGTTTATTGAAATTCTTGTGGTTGTGACGATCATCGGCATCATCTCAACCATCGGGCTTGTCACCTATACGGAGTTCCTTAAGCAGTCCCGCGACGCGAAACGGAAGGGCGATATCGAACAGATCCGCGCCGCTATCGAAATCTACAAAAGCAACAACAACACCTACCCGACCATCGACATTACCAACCAGACGGACATATGCGATGACATGCCCGCCTGCGCATCGGGCGTCTATTATCTGCGCAAAGTTCCGGATGATCCGAAAAACGATACGTACGAATATGTCTATTTCAGCCCTCCCGGCGGAACCGACTATACCCTATGCGCGTTCCTGGAACAGGAACAGGAAAACCCCTCGAGCTACGGCGACTGCAACAAAACAGCGGCCTCTGAAGCCTGTAATTATTGCATGGGGCCGTACGGCCAAATATGAAACCCATAAGCCGCCCGGGTTTTACGATGATCGAACTTCTCGTTATCGTATCCTTTATCGTCATGTTTTCGGGATATTCAATAAGCTACTACCACCAGTTCACCGAAGGCAAGAAGCTGGAGAACGCAAGCAAGAAAATCAGCACCATATTGGACCTGGTGCGCGTCAAGTCAACGTCCGGGGACTCGTCCATGTGCACGGGCGGATCCGGAGTAACCCCGATGCTTAATTATTACAGCTTTGAGGTGGTTGATTCGACAAGCTACCGCATGCGACCATACTGTGCGGAAGGCACTCCCAAGCCGGTAACCTACTCGACGGAACGCAATATCGAATTCCCCACCCGTCCGCCCCCGGCCGCGCCCTTTGCCGTCGTTACCTTCTTTCCGGTCACCGGGGGATCCTCATGTTCCTATGTGTATATCAAAAATACGTCTCTCAATAAATGCCGGTTCGTCAAGACTTCAACCACAGGACTCGTCCAGGAAGACGCATGCGGATCATGCGCCACCTGTCCTACCGGTTGCCCCTAACGTATGAAACACCGAATACCAGCACCCACGCTTGCCTTCTCTCTCATCGAAGTGCTCGTTTTCGTTACCGTGTTTTCCCTTTTTTTCGTCATCGCCTCAACCGTCGTCACGACTACCCTCCGGATCACCAAGGAAAACCAGAACAAGATCCGCGCGACCCATTACGCGGAAGAGCTGAGGGAATGGCTCCTTTCGGAAAAGGAAATCAACTGGGGCGGTACCGTGTACAACGGCACCCCGCCTGTCAGCTTCACCGAGCAGACGACCGCGCTCAACAACCCGGCTGCCAAAGTCAGCATGTGTTTCAACTCCTCGCCTATCGAAGTATGGCCGGCAAGGGGCGCCGACACGTGCCACCTGAACATGGATAACCAGTTCAGGAGGATCGCAACGTTCTCAGCCTCGGTCGTTGACGGGGAATACGTCAAGCAGGTCAGCGCGGAAATCGAAGTGGAATGGAAGGAAGGGGCCGTCATGAAAAAGGTACCGATTAAAACCGCATTTTCCATATGGGAATGACATCAAGGAAAAGCTTTTCCCTCATCGAAATCGTCATTGTCGTCGGCATTATCGGCATGGTCCTGCCGATCCTTTTCGCGATCGTTTTCCTCATCATGCAGCAGCAGATCCGCATATACGCGCTCCAGGAAGTGAAAAAACAGGGGGATCAGGCCATGAATTCGATACGCTCAACCGTACGGCAGTACGGTGCGATCGTTTCCAATCCCACGCTCATACCGACCCCTACCATCACCGACATATGTCCCATATATCCGACTACCATCACACCGATGCCTTTTATCTATGTTTACAACCGCGACATGGTCGGATTTTCCTACTCGCTGACGTCGGACGCTATACCCAAAATTGCGTCAAACAGCGCACATGCGGCAAATCCGATCATTAACCTACCCCTCACGAACGACAAAGTGACGGTTTCGGATCTTAAGTTCAGCTGTTACAAAACGAACCAGTTCAGTCCGCCGATCGTTTACGTGTATTTCAGGGTGACCAAATCCGGCAGCGGGGCAAATCCGCCGAGCATGGAATACTCCACACGTTTCAAGCTGAAAAATTATTGATCAAGGGAGACTTGACTTTTCAGGCCGGTTTCTCCATACTGGAATATATGGCAGATTCATCGTTTTGTATTGATATTGGTGAAAAATACACGCGTGTCGTTGATTTGAATTACGGCAACGGCAAGATCAACCTGACAAGCATCGGCTCCGAGCCAACGATCGGCAACTTCTTTACGGATGACACGGAAAAAAGCATCGAGAACCAGTCGGAAATCATATCCAAACTTGTTTCCGACCTCAAGATTTCCAAGAAAAGCGCCCATGTGGTCATCCCCGACGCAATGTCGTTCTTCCAGATACTCGAGTTCGCGAAACTGAACGAAAAGGAACTCCTGTCCGCCGTGCGCTACCAGTCCGACCAGTTCATCCCCATGGCGATAGACGAAGTGGTGTTTGACATCGAAATCATCAAGGAGGACAAGGAACGGAAAAAAAACACCATCCTCATTGTGGCGAGCCCGAAGAAAATGGTCGACCGCGTGGAAAAAGTCATCGAAATGGCAGGTCTCGCCCCGGAGTCGCTCGAAAACGAACTGAGCGCATTCTGCCGCCTGTTTACCGAAGTCCTCAAACCGCAGGGCCAGGGCGCGTACCTCATCATCAACATGGGGTTCAGCTCAACATCGATCTATCTCATCGACGCCGCCACGTCTCTTGTTCTTCTGACGCGCACCGTGAAAATTGGCTTTGACCTGTTTATCAAGGAGCTGCGGTTCAATTTCGAACTGCAGGAAACCAAGGCAATTGAAGTACTCCGGACGATGGGGTTTGAGAAAAACACTTCCTACGACATCGCGACAATCGCCGCGCCGCTCATGAAGGAACTCCTCAACGAAATCTCAAAGTTCGTGATGCATTCGCGCGAAAAATATGCACTGCCCGTATCGAAAATATATGTCTTCAACCACAACAACAATGTTCTGTCATTCGAGAAAAAGCTCGCCGAAGTCATCGGTATCCCGACAGAATCCATGCTCCTTCGAGAGTATCTCGTCAACAACCCCATTTCCCAGTCATTCTCCAATGAGATGACCTCATACGTTAGCGCAATTGCCGGCTGCATCCGATGAAAAAACGACTGAACCTTTTCAGCAGGAAAAAACGTTTTGACACGTTTGCCGCCCTTGCACTGCGCATACGGAAATTTGGAACGGCAGGGGGAATACTCCTTTTCGTCCTGTTCATATTCATCATAATCCAGACGGTTTCCCTAAGAAGCCAACTGAACGAAAACGTGAAAAAAAAGCAGCTGTACCTGTCGCTTCTGGCTGAGGAAAAGGATGTGGAAGCCAACGTCCGCTACTTCAAGGGCAAGCAGACGCAGCTTATCGGTTACGAAAAAAACGACGCCCGCTTCGTGCCGTATTACACCGTGCTTCTGCAGGTGCTTGGTTCGACCTCGAGCCAGTCGGCTACCCTTGACAGCATCGAGATCGACAAGGACCGCAACACCATTTTCATCGTCAAGTTTAACGAATACGAAGAAATGGTACTGTTCCTGAAAAGCGTGGAAAGCGATGCGTTCCTCAACAATTTCGAATCCCTCTCGATGGCAAGCCTCAACCTGTCCCGCGAGCGGACGGTGGGAAGCACTAAACAGCAGAACAGGAATTACCAGTTGCAGTTCAAAGGGCGATTCAAGGAAATAAAAGATGAAAACGGTTAACCTGAGGAAAATCAGGTACTTCATGCGCGACTACTGGTCGACCGTACTGACCGTGTGCTCCCTGTTTGTCATTTTCCTGCTCATTTCCTTTTCGTGGAAATCGTATAAGCAGTCGCGTGACCAGCTCGATATCCTCAAGGCCGAGGTGGATATGTTGAAAAACCGCAGCGACACCCTCAAATACAACAAATCCCTCACTGAGGACCAGCTGGTTTCCTACAACCGGCTCCTTTCCGCTCTTATCCCCGATTCCGAAGACTATTTTTCCATGATCTACGCCCTTGAAACGATCGCGGAAAAAACGGAATTCGAGATAGTCGGATACACGATCAACCTGTCGAAATCATCGCCGGAGAAAACACTCATATTCGTTGAGGGCCGCGGCAATTACATGACGTTCCTCGAGTTCCTGAAAAACTACGAGTACGCGGGAGGCAGGCTCATCACGAGCGAAAAAATAGAATTCTCGGGCGTCGGCTTTACCAATACGCGTATTGCGCTAAATTTCTACAGCAGACGCTTCGCGTTCAACGAGAACGTCGTTCCGCAGCTTACGAAAAAGGATATAGAAAAACTGGAGGAGATAAAAAAGAAAGTGCAGGTTACCTTTAAGGAAGACGAGGGTACGGACGATACCTACGAAACGAACAGCAACCCCTTTTAACTTCTTATTTCAGGTGAAGCAGCTTCCGCACGCCCTCGGATACGACGGCGCCTTTGGCAAGCCATTTGTCAAGCAGGGTCTTGTCGACGTTGATGCCGGCGGGATTCTGCAGAGGATTGTAGGTTCCGATCTTTTCAAGGTAGGAGCCGACCGCTTTTTTCCGCTTGTCCAAAACGACAATACGATAGGCGGGATGGCCTTTTTTACCGAATCTCATGAGTCTGATTGTTGCTGGCATAGTTCAAATAAAAAATAAATGCGTCCCGTTTACAGGGCGCGGGACAACGTAAAACAATATTATAAACGTTTTAGGCCATTTTTTCCAATGCATTTTTTGCGGAATTTTCCTCCGCTTCTTTTTTGGAGTGACCTGATCCGCTGCCCAATTTGCGTTTGTCGAAGTATACGTCCACAGAAAACTCCTTTTTGTGCTCCGGACCCTCTTCCCTGACGATAACGTAGGTGGGAAGTGTCTTGTATTTGGCCTGAAGAAGCTCCTGGAGCCTGCTTTTGGGGGAAAGGTACAGCTTGTTTTTCACGATGTAGTCGAGCTTGTCTTCGAAAAGATACTTAACGATGAACTCGTATGCCGCATCGAATCCGCGGTCAATGAAAATGGCCGCAACCAGCGACTCGAAACAATCCGCGAGAATGTTCCTGTTTTCCTTTCCCTTGTTCTGCTCCTCGCCTTTTGACAGGTAAATGCTGCTTCCCAAATCTATCTTCTTGGCGACTTCCGCGAGGCTTTCGGTACGCACGATCGCAGCCTTGATGTCCGTATAGGTTCCCTCATCCAGGTCGGGATAATTCTTATAGAGGAATATGGAAGTGACTAATGACAGCACGCTGTCCCCGAGGAACTCGAGTTTTTCGTTTGAAGGCAGCCTGAATGTCTTATGCTCATTGAGGTACGAGCGGTGGATGAAAACGTTTTCAAGAAGGTCGCGGTTCCGGAATACGATGCCTATCCGCTTTTCGAGCTCTGCAAAAGTTTCTTTCATGCCTGTTTCATCAGCTTTCCGAGCACTCCGTTGATGAAGGAGTATGATTTTTCGCCCCCCAGCTCCTTGGCCAGCTCAACCGCCTCGTTCACCACCACTTTCTGCGGTTCGAGCGGCTTGACGGTCAGCTCGTATATGGCGAGCCTCAGTATGGCAAGGTCGATTTTCGCGATTTTGTCGATCGGGAATTTACTCGCATGTTCGGATATTACCCCGTCGATGCGCGCAAGGTTACGGATGACGTCAGAGGTCGTTTCATTGCCATTTGGCAGTGCGTTGTCTTTCGGTAGGAAGGTGTACGCAAACAAATCCTGAACAATTTCTGTCCGTTTCTGGTGTCTGGTATCCATACAACCTCATTTATTGCAATACTTGCAAATCCTGTGTGCAAGTTTTTTCTTGCCGCAGTTTTTGCACGTGACGAGTGCGGGAAGCGATGCATGGCCGTGGGCCAATCTCTTTCCCTTTCTTCTGGTTGAATGTTTACGTTTAGGTAAGGGTGTCATAAAACAATGATAACATACGGGAGGCGGTTTTCCAAGGCCTATGAGCCGCAGTGTCAGTCTCGGGAAACCTGCTTTTCCCGTATGCGGTCCACCATCGCCCGCAGCCGTGGATAGTCCGACAGGTCGCGGCAGCGTTCAAACAGGCGCCTCGCCGCGTCCGCTGCGGCCTTGATAAGTCCGATATCGCTCAGTGAAGCCACTTTCAGTTTCATGTACCCGTGCTGGTTCGTGCCGAATATATTGCCGGGCCCCCGGTTGCGCAGGTCATATTCCGCAAGCTCCGCGCCGTTGGTATGGGATGCAAAATACTGGAGCCGTTTTACCGTTGACTCATCCTGAGTATCGGAAAACAGGTAGCAGTAGGACTGGACGGCTCCCCGACCCACTCTCCCCCGCAGCTGGTGCAGCTGCGCAAGCCCGAACTTTTCCGCGCCTTCGATGATCATGACCGAGGCGTTCGGGATATCGATGCCGACTTCCACAACCGATGTGGAGACGAGTATGTCGACTTGGCCTGACGCGAACTGGTTCATGATTTCATCCTTTTCTTTCGGTTTGAGCTTGCCGTGCAGAAGCGCGACCTTCAGTTCGGGAAAGACAACGGCCTTGAGATGTTCATATTCCTTTTTAGCAGCTTTCACCGTCATGAGGGTATCCACATCGGACTCTTCTATCAGCGGGCATATGATGAATACCTGCGTCTTTTCCGCCGTGACCTTCTTGCGGATCCAGTCATAAGCGGCGTTCCGTTTCTGCCCGGGCACAAGATACGATTTCACGGGGAGCCGGCCTTTGGGCATCTGGGAAATGGTGGAAATATCAAGTTCCCCATACAGGGTGAGGGCAAGCGTACGGGGAATGGGGGTTGCGGTCATAGTCAGCAGATGCGGCTGGCCTCCCCTGTCCTTGAGAAGCGCCCGCTGGGCCACGCCGAACCGGTGCTGCTCGTCTATCACTGTGATGCCGATCCGGTCGAAACTCATGTCGCTTGACAGAAGCGCGTGGGTGCCCACCGCAATGTCGTAATCGTCATTTTTTTTCAGCGTTTTTTTCGATCCGGTCTGCAGGGCAACCCTCATATCCGTATCCTTGCACAATTTCCTTATGGTATCGTAATGCTGCGCTGCAAGAATCTCCGTCGGGGCCATGATAATGCTTCTGAGGCCGTTCAGGCGGGCAATGTAAGACGCCAGAAGCGCCACGACCGTCTTTCCTGAGCCGACGTCCCCCTGGAGAAAACGGTTCATCGGCGTTTCCCGGATCAGGTCTCCGGCTATTTCCCTCACGGCTTTTTTCTGGTCATCCGTCAGGGTAAACGGCAGCGAGGAAACGAACGCGTCAAGCTTCTTTTCCATTGGTTTGTCGAATACAAGGGGATAGGGAACCTTGTTGCGCTCCCATTCGCCTTTCATGAGAAGCGATGACAACTGGAGCGTCAGAAGCTCATCGAACGCCAGCCTCTTTCGCGCCCGGTAAAGAGCCGCACGGTCAAACGGAAAATGCACCTGCAGATATGCTTCATGGATTCCTGCCAGATCGTTATGCTTGATGATGTCGGCGGGCAAATGTTCGTCCGGCTCCCCTGTTTCCCGGAGGCTTTCGATAATGTGGAAAAGTTTCTCCCTGAGCGTTTTTGCGGACAGTCCGCCCGCCTCGGAATATACCGGCACGATCCTGCCGGTATGCACATTCTTAGTTTTGAGGATTTCCCATTCCTTCGGCTGTATCGTCAGTTTGCTGCCGAACCGCACTACCTCCCCCGCAACCGCAAGCGGCATGCCGGGTTTGAAAACATGCATAAGGTACGGTTGGTTAATCCAGGTGATGCTGATTTCACCCGACTCGTCGCGCAGGAGCACTTTCTGCAGTTTGAACCCGCGGCGGGTATATTCGTTTTTCGCCGACTGGATCATGCCTTTCACGGTAACGGTTTCGCCCTCCTGTACCCGGGATACGGGGGTTACGAGGGAAAAATCCTCATACCGGTGGGGCAGATAGGAAACCAGATCCCCGAACGTATATACGTCAAGGTTCTTCAGTTTTTTGATGGTGAGCGGGCTCGTTCCGGGCAGGACATCCACCGGAGTGTCAAGTAGCATACCGTTCATCTTATAAAAAAATCAGAGCGAATACAACAGGGGCACGGCAAGGGACGAAAGTATCAGGAGAATTGAAGATACGATCATGATCGCTTTCCATACCGATTCTTTTTTTATTTTTAGTTTTCCGATTCTCATACCCGTTATTATACCGGATTGCATTCCGTTATGGAATAAGGGCAAACCCGATCAGGATGGAAACGATCATCGAACCCCCGTAGGATATGAACGGCAGGGCGATTCCGGCGATCGGAAGCACTCCGAGATTCATGCCGATATTTACGAGCACCTGGAAAAATATAAACGACATGATACCTATGATGTACAGGAAGGAGAATCTGCCCGTTTCATCCTCCTTGAGGGAAAACTTGTTGGCTTGCCCGAACAGGAGGTAAAAAAGGACCAGGTACAGGGACAGGGTAAGAAAGCCGCCGGCGAACCCGAACTGTTCCACAAGAGAGGAGTACGCGAAGTCCGTGCTGTTTTCAGGCAGGAAAAACAGCTTCGACTGCGTACCCAAACCCAGCCCTCTCCCGAGAAATTTGCCGGAGCCGATCGTAATGACCGCCTGGATCATGTTATAGGCGTTCTCCTGGGTTTCCAGGTGCGGCTGCATAAAACTGAGGATGCGCGCCTTCTGGTAATCCTTCATGAAAAACCAGCCGAAAGGCGCAACCGCCAACATCGAGGCAAGAAGCGAAAAAAACTGCTTTTTCGGAATAGGGGAAAACATGAGCATCGAAAAGTATATGAACACATATACCATCGCGTTTCCCAGATCAGGCTGCTTGAATACGATAAATGTCGGAAGGAGGAAATAAAAAAGGCTTGCAAGAAGATGCCGGTACGACCGGGTCCCCCGTTCGATCTTCGAAAAGTAATCCGCGAAAAATAGAATAAAGAAAATCTTGAAAAACTCACTACCCTGGAACCGGAAAAACACAAGGTCAATCCAACGTTTGGAGCCCTTGACCTCAAGACCGATAATGTAGGTGACTAGGAGGATTCCGATGAATACCCAGTAGATAAGCTTCGCGTTGTCCCGGAAAAACTTCCATCCGATCTTCCGGATGACAAAAAACAGAACCATGCCCACGGCAAAGTTCATGAGCATGGTCATCCCCAAACTTGACCGTATGCCGAACAGGTTGAAGAAACCGAACGAAAAAAGGAACAATGAGGGCAACAGGACCTGCATCATAGGGCGACTTCCAACTGCGCGCCCTCGACAATTTCCCGGGCGAGCACTTTCCGTTTGAGCATCGGCGCGTAAGCCATGAATTCTGCAGGTATCGTCACGCGTACTTCCTGGTCGGGCCGGGTGCCGAGTTCCTTGCGTCTGGATTGGATTTCGCGCATAAGCTCGCGCAGCCGCCCTTCAAACGCAAGCTCTTGGGTTATCTGCGTGTCATACTGCGCACTGAACTCTTCCTTGTCCTGCAATTCAATCGCGACATTTTTGACGTTCAGTTCTCCCCTCAAAAGTTTCAGGTACTCTTCCTGGTAGTCCGCGATACGGAATGATCTCGACTTGGGCATGCGTACCGTCACCGTGCCAAGCGGCTGGCGCACTTTGATCTTCGCCTCCTTACGGCCGCGCTGTCCGGCCTCAGCCATCTGGCGCACCGTTTCCATGTCCGCAAACAGATCGTTATGCAGGTCGTTTTCCCCGCCCGTCTCGGGCCAGGTGGACAAATGCACCGACTCTTTGTCCGTCAGGTTCGTATAGATCATTTCGCTTAAAAACGGAAGAACGGGCGAAACCATGACTGACAGGTCGCGCAGAACACGGTAAAGCGTCCGGTAAAAATGCAGCTTGTCGTTTGCGTCATCCGAGTTCACCCATACGCGGTCACGGCTCCTCCGAATAAACCAGGTGGAAACGTCCGACAGGAAGCGCTCCGTTTCGAAAGCGACATCCTTTACGTTGAACGCCTTAAGCGATTTCTCGCTGAAGCGGATAAGATACGAGAGCCTTGCAATAATCCACGTGTCAAGGAGATTCTTGGACCCTTTGTCCGATGTCACTTCGTGCGTATCCGGCTTGTCGAGGTTGACATACTCGATGAAAAATTTGTACGTATTCCAGAACATGAGATAGAACTGCCTTCTTACTTCGTCCGCCCGCTTGTACCCGAAAAGCAGGTTGTCGGCCGGATTCTGCCGTGCGAACATCCATCTCATGACGTCAACTCCAATCTTATCGGCTCCCTCGTTGAATTCGATGGAATTCCCCCAGCTTTTATGCATGGGCCTGCCGTCCTCGCCGAGCATGGTGCCGTATCCGAGAACGCGCTGATAGGGATTGGTGTTTTCAAGTACCGTCGACATCGCAATCATGGCATAAAACCAGTTCTTGAACTGTCCGGGGAACGACTCCGTTATGAAATCGACCGGAAACCACTCCTCCCATTTTTTCCGGTCCGAGAGGTATAGGGGGGTTCCCTGGTTTTTGTCCATAATGGTTGAATAGGGTACGATGCCCGCATCCAACCACGGATTTCCCACATCGTTTATGCGATTCGATTCCCTGCCGCAGCGGGAACATTTCACGGTGACTTCATCGATGTACGGCTTATGGGGCGTATGGCCTTCAAGCGCATCCCATCCCGATACTGCACGTTCCTTCAGCTCCTCTTTTGAACCGATGACATCAAACGTATTGCACTCTTTGCATTCGTATATGGGAAGCGCAAGACCCCAATACCTGTTTTTCTTGCTGATGAGCCAGTCATGCATGTTTTTGAGCCAGTCAAGCTCCCGGTCCAACCCGAACTCCGGCATCCAGGTAATTTTTTTGGCTACGTCCTGCATGCGCTGCCTGAGGGTTTTGTGGTTGTCCGCATCCATGCGTGAGGGCGTATCCATCGCGATATACCATTCATCCGCCACCTTCCAGACCAGTTCCGCCTTGCACCTCCAGCATGCGGGATAGCGGTGTTTGTATCGCTCTATCTTGAATACGCACACATTTCCTTTTGCCGTTTCCTCTTCCATGAAATCGAGAATGATGCGCGGGTTCTTTTTCGCGTTTTTGCCGCTCAAAAATCCAAGGCCGGGAAGGTAATCCGCGTTATCCGCGATCACGGGAATCATGGGAAGGCCCAGCTTCTTTCCGAGGTTGAAATCCTCCGTTCCGGCGCTTACCGCGGTATGGACGAGGCCCGTTCCTTCGGTGGTCGTGATCGGCAGTATGTTCTGGTCGGTCGCAACCACGGTATGGAACAGTTTTTCATTATTCTTTGCCGTTTCCTTGACGATATCCAGCATGTCAAAGGGCGCGCGGTATTTCAGACCGACAAGTTCTTCGCCTTTCACGGTTTTGATTATTTTTTTCGGTTCCTTGCCGAATACCGCATCGACGCGCTCCTTCGCAAGCCACAGCCGGCGGCCGTTTTTGTCTTCAACGAGCGAATACTCAAACTCCGTATCAACCGCAACCGCGATATTTGCCGGTATCGTCCAGGGAGTCGTGGTCCAGACAAGAAGGTATTCGTTTTCCCTGCCGTCTATCATAAACTGCATGTAAACGGACTCATGGGAAACTTCCTTGTAGTCCTCGGTGAGCATTTCATGCTGGGATATGGCGGTTTCGCACCGGGGACACCAAGGAACCGATTCGTGCCCCTTGTAAATCCAGCCGTGTTCGTGGCACTTCTTCAGGAAATGCCAGATCATATAATTGTTTGCTTCGCTCATGGTGAAGTAGGAATGCTCCCAGTCCGCGAAGTAGCCGAGCCGCTTAGACTGTTCGGTCTGGATTTTGGAGAACTTGATGACGCGGTCCTTGCAGAGCTGCACGAACTTTGCGATCGATGCTTTCTTGTCGCCCGGCACGAGGTTTTCGATATCCTTCTTGCTTCTCAATCCCAGTTCCTTTTCCACTTCCACCTCTACCCACAGTCCCTGGCAGTCGAACCCGTTTTGGAACCGCTGGCGGTAGCCAAGCAGGTTGAAAAATTTGGGCCACAAGTCTTTATAGGTCCTTCCCCAGGCATGGTGGGCGCCCATCGGATTGTTTGCCGTGATGGGACCGTCCAGAAATGAAAAGGTCTTTTTTGAATCTTTGTTTTTATTGAGGTATTTGTCGACGATCCCGTCACGGTACCAATGGGCGAGAAGTTCTCGTTCCAGTTCGGGAAAGTTTGGGTTTGGGGGAGTTGGTTTGAACATAGTATTGATAACCTCTATTTTAACAACCGCCCCGGGGGAATACAATTGAAGGGAGGCTCCGGGTTATTTTTTCCTCAAAAACGCGGGGATGTCAAATGCGTCGTTTTCCTCAAGGAATTCCTCGTCCTCCGGCAGTTCGTTCTTGCCCGGGGGCGGAGAGTCCATCTTCACGCCCGTATCCTGGCCCTGATTGTCGCTCTGCCGGGCGTATGACGATACTTCCTCTTCCTCTTTCTTGAACCTGAAAAGCTTCACCCGTGATTCGTCGAACTTGGTGGCGATAAGGGTGATCTTTATCGAATCCATCATCTTTTCCTCAATCACGGCGCCGAAAATGATGTCCGCGTCCGAATCGACGGTTTTGGTTATGATGGATGCCGCCTCGTCGATTTCGCTCATGGTGAGGTCGGGACCGCCGATGACATTGAGAAGCACGCCGCGCGCGCCTTCGATGGAGGCGTCAAGAAGCGGTGAAGAAATGGCCTGCTTGATCGCCGCAATCGCACGCTTGTCGCCCGTTCCCGTGCCGATACCCATAAGCGCGGTGCCCGCGTTGCTCATGATAGTGCGCACATCGGCAAAATCCACGTTGATGAGGCCGGGAACCGTGATAAGCTCTGCGATGCCTTTGACACCCTGGTGGAGCACGGAATCAATCCGTTTGAACGCTTCGATAATGGGTGTTTTCCTGTCTACGACCTGCAGTATTTTCTGGTTGGGGACCACGATGAGTGTGTCTACTTTTTCCTTGAGGCGCATGGTGCCGTCATCCGCAGTAAGCCGCCGTTTGGTCCCCTCGAATTCGAACGGTTTGGTGACAACCGCCACCGTCAAAGCCCCCGATTCCTTTGCGACTTCGGCAACAACGGGCGCAGCACCCGTACCGGTGCCTCCACCTTCGCCGCAGGTTATGAACACCATGTCCGCGCCAGACAGCTCTTCCTGAAGCCGCTCGCGCGATTCCTCTGCAGCCTGCCGGCCTACTTCCGGGTCTCCGCCCGAACCCAGGCCTTTCGTGAGATTTTCGCCGATCTGCACTTTGATCGCGGCGCGGTTATGGAGAAGCGCCTGCGCGTCCGTGTTGACCGCGACAAACTCCACGCCAGCAATGCCGCCTTCGAGAATCATGGATGACAGGGCGTTGCCGCCTCCTCCTCCGACTCCCACCACTTTTATGCGCGCTGCCTGTCCTGCTTTCGGTTTAACCAGCATATCGGTATTCCGTTACGGAATGAATTGTTTGAAAAAATCCTTAACTTTGCCGACAGATCCTCCAAACGAAAAATCCTTGAGGATCTTGTTGAAATTCTTGAATCCCTCTTCCCTACTGATTATATTTTTTCTTCCGTATAAAATCAACCCGACGGTCGTTGCAAACTGCGGATCGATGATCTCATCCACCAGTCCGGTCACCCGGCCAGGCACGCCGATCCTGATGGGAAGCCCGATAACCTTCTTCCCCATTTCAAGAATCCCGACGGTCAACGCGCCGCCTCCGGTTATGACAAGTCCGGACGGAATGTGTTCGATCAGGTTGCTTTTCACTATTTCGTCGCTCACGAGCTTGAAAATCTCTTCAAGCCGCGGCCCGATAATGCCGTCTATGAGCACCTTCATGTCGTACTTCTCTATCTGCTCCGGCAATGCGAGCTCATGCAGGTTGATTTCTTCGATCTTGCGTTTGGCGCGGTCTATGCGGTAATCCATCTTGCGGCTCAGGTGCAGCTTGATTTTTTCAGCCGAATCCAGTGATACCCGCAGACCCACCGCGATGTCGTTCGTTATATGCTTTGCGCCGATGGGGATGGACGAGGAGTAGGAAAGCGATCCGTCCGTATACAGGGCGATATCGGTCTTCCCGCCGCCGATGTCGACACACACCACGCCCAGTTCCTTTTCCGTATCGGTCAGCACCGACTCGGAGGATGCGAGACCGGCAAAGATGAAGCCTTCGTTCTGTACGCCGATGTTTTCCATGCACCGGTCTATATTCTTCAGGTTCGTGTGGGATGCGGTAATGATATGTGTTTCGACCTCAAGCCGTACGCCGCTCATCCCGATGGGGTTCTTGATGCCCTCCTGGCCGTCCACCACGAAATCGCGGGGTGACACTTCGATGATCTGGCGCGTCGTTGACAGCGAAATTGCGCGCGCCGCTTCTACCACCCGCTGGATATCGGTATCCGATATCTCACCCCGGGCATCCGCAACCGCGACCACGCCGCGGGAGTTGAGCGAGGATATGTGGGGACCGCCGACGGACACGAGTGCGGTATGAATTTTCTGACCTGCCATGCGTTCGGCTTTTTCGATGCTTTCCTCAACCGATTCCGTCACCTTGTCGATATCGACAATGAGTCCTTTCTTTACGCCGCGCGATGGAGTGGAATTGAATCCGATGATGCGCAGCTCGTCGTCTTCCTTCGATTCGATTCCTACGATGGTCGCTATCTTGGAGCTTCCGATGTCTATTGCTGTGATCAGTTGGTCTGCCATATTAATCGACGAGTTCTAATACCGGCCTGTTGAAACGGAGGTCCAGTTTAATGAAATCACGCCCCTGCACCCTGAACTGGCGCAGAATCTGTTCCAGCTGGTACACCTGCGATTCAACATCCTTTTCCGAGGAAAAGATGATCGCCTGTTTATTCAAATTTAATCCTATCACATCAACTCCATCAATATCAATAGTAATAACCTCCATGCCCATCCCCCGGACCTTCCCGAGGAACCGTATCGCCATGAGAAGATCAGACATCTGCAGTTCGCTCCCCGGCTGCATGTTTGCGTAATTGATGCGCTGGAAATAGTTGAGGATCGGAAGCTGTGAGTATCCGTCCCCGGACTTTGTTTTTGCGATGATTTTTCCGGCTTCGTCCAGGATAAAATACCCGCCCTGCGCTTTGAAGAGGAGTACCGGTTTCGCCGGAACGACTTTAAATTCAAGCGCGTCGGGAAGCACTTTTTTGGCCGATACCGACCCGAGGTGGGGATTTGCGGATTGGACTGCGGCCTGTGCCGCTGGTTCAGTCAGGAATAACATCCGCCTGTTTTTCAGCGCCTCAAGACCGTAGAGCGGATACCCCGCCCTCACGCCGGAAACCCGGATGTATTTCACGCGCAGTACCCCGTCGGCAAACCGCAGCCCCGCAATGGCACAGACGCCGGCAAGAACCGCAAGCGCTGCGAACGCGCTACGCTTTGCGTATTTCCTGTATGATAATATCCGCCGCATCGCGTTTTATCTGGAATGGTAACGTATCGAAATTCCTGCGGTACCTGCCGATATCCTTGAACACTTTGCGTACCGTCTCAAGAAGCTTGCCGCTGTTTTCACGCTGCTCGAAAAGCTCGCCGATTCCGTACTTCACGAAAAATTCCGCGTGTTTCTGCTGTTCCTTGTTTGCGGACCAGGGCAGCGGAATGAATACGGCCGGAATCTTGAGTTGGATCAGCTCGAAAAACGTATTGGCGCCCGATCTGCCCACCACCAGGTCGGCAAGCGAATACACGTATCCTATCTGATCGTCAAGAAGATGCTCAACCGGAAAATAGCGTGCCTTTAAATCATCTGGCAGGCTCCGCCTCATGCGGGACAGTTTTTCGTAATCGTTATATTCCTTGACCGCACCCACCTGGTGGATTACCGTGTAATCCTTCAATAATTCGCCCAGAAGCTCCCGGACGTGTACGTTTATGCTGTGGGATCCGAGTGAACCGCCGGTTATGTAGAGAACGGGCCCGGTCTTAGTAATATCGAACGGTTTTTCGCGTACTTCGGAAACGGCCGGTCTGACCGGATTTCCGGTCAGTACGGCATTGCGCACTTTCACAAGATCCCTCACTTCCGGGAAAGAATAGAAAAATTTACGGGAGAATGAGGCGATGATCCGGTTGGTCAGGCCCGGGCGTATTGTCTGTTCGTGTGTATAGACCGGAATGCCCAAAACCCGTCCGGCAACCGCGACCGGCAAGGCGATATACCCTCCAAACGACAGTATGGCATCGGGTTTTTCGGATATGAGGATAAGGAACGCGTGGATGAAGCCGGCAGGCGTTTTGAGAAAATTCTTTAAGGAACGAACCGACAGGATGCGGGTCATCCTTCCCGCAAGCAGGGAAATGAAAGGGATGTTCCGTTTTGTTATCTCCTTGTATTCGAGCGAATACGTGTCCTCGCTGTCGAGCGCATATTTGCGGCCGACGTACAGAATGCTCGTATTCTCCCGGTCCGGCCCTCCCCTCATCCGGTCTATCACCGCCAGGGCCGGCGTCACATGACCGCCTGTTATAAGGATCTTCATCGTTATTATGTTACATTATTTTCGTGTTCCGGGCAATGCTCAGCACTATTCCCATGAGCGCGAATGAAAGGAGAAGATTGGATCCGCCGTAGGAAATGAACGAAAGCGGCACTCCCGTAAGCGGGATGAGATGGACCATGCTCGCGAGGTTAATGATGGTCTGTATGCCGAAAAAACCAAAAATCCCTCCGGCAAGCAGCCTGCCGAACCGGTCCGGTGCCTTCTCGGAAATCCGGAACACGTACAGAACGAGGACTACGAACATGCTGATGAGGATGAAGCTTCCAAGGAACCCAACCTCCTCCCCTATGATCGCGAAAATGGAATCGGTATGCGCCTCGGGCAGATACAGGTGTTTCTGCTTGGATGAACCGAATCCGGTGCCGAACAGGCCTCCATTGGACAGCGAAATGAGGACCTGGTTGATATGGTACGTGATGCCGAGCGGATCGGCTGACGGGTCGAAAAACGCCAGGAGGCGTTTCAGGCGGTAGGGTGTCGTTTTGGCAAGGATCCAGAAACTCACCCCCGAAAAAGGCACGAGAAGCAGCAGGTACCGCAGTTCTATCCCTGCCAGGAAATAGATGATGATGCTGATCGAGAAAATAATGATAGCCGTTCCCATATCCGGCTGCAGGATGATGAGAAACATAAGGAATCCAAGAAGTATCAGAAAGGAAAAGAACCGCTTCCGCTCTTTCGTGATGAACCATGAGGACAGGTAAACTATGGTTGAAAATTTTGCCATTTCGGTCGGCTGGAACCGCATGAACCCCAAGTCGATCCAACGGCGGGCCCCGTTCACTTTATGGCCGATACCGGGTATGAGGACCAGAAGCAGCAGGAAAATATTGATGAGCATGAGGAGAAACGCAAAATAATACAGCTTGTGGTAATCGAAAAAAGACACGACTGCCATGATGATAACCCCCAGGAATATCCAAAGGGCTTGGATCTTAAAGTAATGGAAACTGTCATGGTATTCGCCGAAGCTCCTTACGTAGGACGCTTCAAATACAAAAAAAAGTCCGATCACCGACAGGATGATCGGCAGAGTAAACAGGGTAATGAATACCCTCTTGGATTTTGCTTTGGCATCAGGCACCGGCCGTATCTTTCTCATGAGTTCGTATGTATGATTTGTACAAAGTTCCTTTTTCCTCGAAATTCTTCCAGACGCTGTAGCTGGGTGAGGCAGTGGAAAGGAGGCACACTCCGCCCGGCTTAGTATGTTCGTACGCAAACCGTACCGCCTGCTTCATATCCCGAGTATGAAGGATGTTCGACAACCGGATGCTTCCCTCCTCCAGAACGTTCAGAATCGTCGGTCCGCTGTCCGGAAAAAAAACGGCATTGCGCACCCCTGCGGACCGGACAGTTGCAACAAGCGGAAGGAAATCGTAACCGCGATCCTCCCCGCCGAAGAAAACGGTATCGACGCGTCCAAGCGCCTTGAGGGCTGCAGCGGTCGATTGGGGGGTGGTCGATATCGCATCGTCGTAAAATGTTATCCCCCGGAATGTCCCGACTTTTTCAAGCCGGTGCTCCAGAGGTCTGAAATCAGAAACCGCCTGCTGTATTGCCTCATCAGGTATCGCAAACAGCCTGCATGCGGTCGCTGCCGCCCGTATGTTGTCGCGGTTGTGCTGCCCGACGAGCTTCGTTTCGGGGATAAGAAAATCTCCGGCAAACGGGAGAAGCCGGCACGCCATGTTTTTGGCCCAATCGGCAAGAAGCGGGTATGCGGGATTGTAAATGAAATAGTCATCATGTTTCACAAAACGGATGATGTTGCGTTTCGCGTTATAGTAGCGGGTTACATCCTTGTGATAGTTCATGTGCTCCGGAAACAAGTTCGTCACGACGCTGATGTGGGGCGAGTACCTGATATCGTCCAGCTGGTAGCTTGAAAGCTCCATTACGAATATGTCATCCGGCGAAACGCCGTTCATTATTTCCAGGAGCGCCGGATTCCCGATGTTTCCTACGAGACGAGAGCTTTTTCCGGATGAGATAAGGATGTGGTGGATCAGGCTTGCTGTCGTGCTTTTACCTTTTGTCCCGGTCACTCCCACAACGGTATTGCCGCAGTTGCCGAAAAACAGGTTTGTCGCGGTCGTATAGGGAATCGTTACAAGCTCTTTGGGAATACCGGGTGTTTTTATCGCGATGTCGTATTCTTTTTGCCGCTCCAGGTACCCGGACCCGTCCTGCGCATCCGCATGGCTGATATGCGCACCCGGAAGCTTCGCACGCAAATAAGCCTCGGTTGCCTGCCCTTCCCGGCCGTATCCGAGAATGAGAATTTTCCTGCCCTTAAGTTCATCAAGTTTCATAATGTAATACGTCCCTGAACTGTGCGGGAAGCGCGTCCGTATCCGGGGAGGAAAGCAGCCGCGCTTCAAGGGTTTCCCTGCTTTCACCCGTCCTCAAAACTTCCGTTTCAAAATACTTCATGACATCATCAAAGCGGTATTCCCCCCGTGACGAAGCCATCATCAGGGCAAGCCTCACTTCGTCCGGCGTACCTACGCAGTCAAAGGGCTTGACGTTTTTCAAGCCCAATAATTCCTGGTACAACGGCAAAAGGGTTTTATCCGCATACAGGTTGCGCTTGAATACGGAAACGACCGTGTCTTTCGGGAGAAACGCCGACAGAAGCGCATACATGAAGGCGCATTTCGCGCATGTCCCGCACCACAGCGTTCCCTGCTCCATTCCTTTATCCTTCCGGAAATTCCGGTTGCAGCTTGAGAAATCCTCAAAGTATTTCCCAATCCGGGCAAACAGTTTGACAATCTGTATTTCCCACAGGGGCCTTAAGAGCGAAACATAAGAAAAGGATGGAGTGATGAACTGCGAAACGTACCGGTTCATGAGGGTTTCGAATTCAAGACTCTTGCTCCACTGGTGATTGACTTCCATGCCAAAGTGCTCGGCGTTTCCGTAATTCGCGCTTTTTTCGTTCGATACCACAAACGTCCCTCGTCCGCGCAATACGGCAACAAGCAGTCCGATGAAGGCGTACAGGGCGGACACCGGGACATGGCCGTCGTAGGCATTCCCCTCCTTGACAAGAGATCCGATACGATCATCTATCGTCCGGGATACCCGCACCTGCTTCAGTCCCGTTTTATCCAGGAGCTTCCGGACGAAGCCGTATTCACGGTTGGTTTCGATGATGAGTGTTTCCTGCTTGCGGCCGGCACGCTTCAAAAGTTCCATTGAGACCAGTGAATCCTTTCCTCCCCCCATACCAACAAGCAGCGTATCATCCGACTGATACGAAATCGGAGAAATGGTCTCCTGCTCCGTTGAGGGAAACCGGATGAGTCCGCGGGGGTCGATATTGTTCCGGTAGAAAAATTCGCCCAGTCCTTTGGTGTACAGCGTCTCCCAGAACTGCGCCTGTTGCACGTTCAGCCTCAGAGCGCCAAGCCGTATCACGGGCGGGCAGTGGAGTTTGTAATAGCTGATGCCGAGCGCCAGATGAAGGTTTTCCAATACGAGCTTGAGGAGAGCGGGGTTGATATCGCTTCTGCGCGCATCCGAAACCTGCAGGCGTTCCGTAAACGTAATATTGGTTCCGTCCGCAAAATCCGTGCGGTATGAGAATGCGAAAACGCCGGATTCGGAATCAATACTATAGGATTCGAAGCTGAAGGATTTGCCCTGTTTCATAGCTTCATTATAGCCATCTCACTTCATAAACGCAATCATGAGGCCGAAGAGGGAGAAGATGATGCCGAGAAGCCACAGGCGCATGACGACTTTGGGCTCTTCCCATCCGCGGTACTGGAGCCAAAGATGGAAAGGCGCCACCGAAAACGCTTTCTTTCCCCTGAATCGCTTGCTCAAAAGCTGCACGAGGGACGTTAAGATCTCGATGAGGAACACGCCGCCCATGATAGGCAAAGCAAACGATTTGCCGAGAATGAGGCCGATGACCGCAAACATCGCTCCGAAAGACAGCGCGCCCGTGTCCCCAAGCATGATGCGCGCGGGATAGATGTTGAAATACAGGAACGCAAGCAGTCCGCCAAGCCACACGCCGATGAACATTGATGTCGGCACATCTATGATGCTTCGGGCGATTACCCAGAAACCGGTAAGGCTGATCATGAGAACGCCTGCTGCCAGGCCGTCCAGGCCGTCGGTTATATTCACCGCGTTGGAAAACGCGACGATCACAAAAGCGGCAAACGGAATGTAGAACCAGCCCAGTTTGAACACGCCGAGAAACGGAATGTGGATGATATCGATTTTCAGGTCGTAAAACAGCCAGAACGCGACGATCACGGCAAGCACGATTTCAAGGATGAGCTTGTGGCGGAGCCTGAGCCCGAAAAAATGCGAATTTTTCCAGAAGAATATCTTTGACAAATCGTCGTAGACGCCCAGAAACGCAAACCCGACAAGGGTGAAGAATATAATCTTGATTTCACTCATGACCGAAGGGTAGTTGGCATGGAGCGGTTTGTTGAACACCGCATACAGAAGCACGAAAAAAGCGTAAAACACCGTGGTCGTCAGGACGATAAGGACCCCGCCGCCGACCGGCGTCCCTTTTTTGTGGCCATGGAGTTTGTCGAAAATGGGGGTAGGCTTATTGAACGCATCCTTCGTTTCCTGAGCCTGGCGCTGGAATTTCGCTTTATAAAGGAAGTTGATAAACGGGACAATGAGGAAAAAATTGAAGAGAAATGTGACGAATGCCGCAAACAGATAAATTGACATATACCTCCTCTGGCTTTCCGGGCGGTAAGCGCCCCGGGATCAGAGCGTTAAATTGGTAACAAGCGCTATTTTGGGGATGAAAATGATCCCCGCAATTATCAAGGATCCTATTGCAATGGCGAGCATCGCGCCGGCCGCTACGTCTTTTGCGAGACCGATGTCCGGCCGTTTGCTCGTGTCGATCGCGTCGGTCGTCTCTTCGATCGCGGTATTGACCGTTTCAACCGATATGCCGATTGTGATGAGGAGCGCGATCACGAGAAATTCGAAATATGAGATGCCAAGCAGAAAACCGCCCGCAATCGCCATGACTGACAGGATGAGGTGGATGCGATAGTTCGGCTGGGTGGCAAGGGCCCATTTCAGTCCGTTCCAGGCGTTCTTCAGCGATATCGTGTGTCTGCGTATCATATGATCAGTTTCCCGATGAGGGCAGCCAGTTTTTCGCTGTCATGCCTCAATATGCTTCGGGTAAGCACGTCTGCCTTGCTCTTCATGATTGATGCGTTATCGACAACATCCCCGCTCACGACCGAACCGTTAAAGGAAGCCGGAGTCAGGTCGTTCACGACCGGCTTTTCGTGGTGGGATATATACCATTCTAGTATATTTTCCGGTATTTTGCCATTATTGATAATGATATGGTCCGGCTTTTTCCCCACATACCTTACGAGGTCGCCGATATGGTCCCGGGCCGTAAAGTTCGAAGTCTGGCCGGATTTGGTCATGAGATTCATGACATATATTATTTTTGCCCGGGTTGACAGGAAGCTTTCCTTCATGCCGGGCACAAGAAGCACGGGAATGATGCTTGTATACAGGTCGCCCGGCCCGATGACGATATAGTCGGATTCCCTGATCCGGTCGACGGCTAACGGATTGACGCGGGGGACGGGTTCGAGGAATGCCCTGCGTATCCTGCTCGTTTCCCCGTTGTTTTCGTCGATCAGGCCCTCCCCCTTGAGGACGGTTCCGTTCTCGTACTCCGCGCACAGGTGCGCCTTGTCAAGGGTAACCGGAATGACTTTCCCTTTGGTTTTCAGGACGTAGCTTGCGGTTTCAAGAACCTGGTTGTAATCGGAACTTACCTTTTCAAGGGCGGAAAGGAAGACGTTGCCGAAATTGTGTCCTTCAAAATCCCCTTTCTCGAAACGGTACAGGAACAGCTTCCGCCATAGCTCAGGCGCCTCCGAAAGGGCAACAAGGCACTGTCTCAGATCCCCCGGGGGCAGCACCCCCAGCTGGTCGCGCAGCCTGCCGGTCGATCCTCCCGAATCCATCATCGTCACGATGACTCCCAGATCCAGATGCATATTTTTGAGGCCGGACAATACGACGAACGTACCGGTCCCGCCGCCTATCACAGTTGTTTTTTTCATGGTATTTTTTCTTTTGAAGATCCTGAACTGAAAACGGTATGGTCTGCAACGTCTTCCGCAACCGCCTGAGCCGGCCATACGAGACTTCCCCTGCCGATTTTGACACCGGGCAGGAGAGTAGAATTGACGCCGATTTTGGTATCATTCCCGATGATCGCCCCGAATTTGTTCAGACCGGTGTCGATCCGTTTTCCCGAAATGGTGCTGCCAACACTCTTTTCGTCGAACCTGAAATTGGCGGTGACCGCACCGGCACCCATAAGCACATGACTCCCGATAACGCTGTCGCCAACGTAGTTGCGGTGAAGGGACGCGTTATCCTGAACAAGCGACCGGGCGACTTCGCTTGAGGAGCCGATCAGGCAGTTTTGCCCGATGTCGCTTTCCCGGACAAGCGCGTAGTCGGCGACTATGGTGTTGTCACCGATTGAGCAGGGGCCGCTTATTTTTGCAAAATCCCCGACTCTGACGTTTTTACCTATATGCACCGCACCCGTAATGAGGGCGGTTTTGGCAATGCGTGCAGTCGGGTCAACCGCAGACTTGATATCGGAAAGGAACCGCTGCATGAGAATAAGCGCGTTCCATGAATATTTGAGCGCAAACCACTCCCCGGTGTATTCTACGTACTGCGCCTTTCCGCTGCGGATTATCCGGCTGAGCGCCTGTTCGTACCGGTCGTCCCGATTGCCGGATACATTTTCTACCGTTGTGACAAAACCGTCAAAATCGATGAAGTAATCCGCCACCATTTTCACGAACGGCGACGGAGTGTTTTCCGGACCCGGCTTTTCGGCAATTCCCGTAACCCGGTCGCCGTCAAGAACAAGGTAACCGCCGGGAAAATACCGGTCCATGCGTTTGGCAAGGAATACCAGTTCATTCCCTTTTGCCTTCCCTTCCGCCAGGGCGGAAACCGCATCAGCATCAAAAAAATCATTACCCACCACAAGGGTGTCGCCCGTAACCGTTCCTTTCGCGGATAATACCGCTCCCGCCATACCATCAGGCTGGTCCTGGACGATAACCGTTGCCCGGGTTCCGGCCAAACGGGCGATTTCACCTTGGTTTGTCCGGTTAGCTATGATAAAAAGGTTGTTTCCGTAAGGCGCAAAACGGTCCAACAGATGGACAAGATACGGTTTCCCGAGGAATTTGGTCAGTATCTTGCCTTCAAGCGGCCAGAACCGGTCGCCGTCCCCGCCTGCAAGCATCAGGATGTTGGTGATTGGTTTCATACTTTTTTAATGTCTCCTCCGAGCTGCGTGACCTTGCCCACGAAGTTCTCGTATCCCCGCTCCAGGATGGCGGCTCCATTGACGACCGATTCGCCTTTGGCAAAAAGCGCCGCAAGGGCAAGCGTCGCTCCCGCACGCAGGTCGGCTATGGTCATGACCCCGTTATGCAGTTTCTGTGGGCCGTAAATGCGAATGGCCTGTTTGTGCTCCTTTGCAGGGTCCCAGTTGAAAAGATAAAACGATTTCGGGTCCAAAACCTCCGGCTGGAAGCTTTCAATGCGCGCCCCCAGCTTCACCAGTTCTTCCACATAAGAAAACCTGTTTTCAAACACCCTCTCGTGAAGTACCGACGTGCCCTCAGACTGAGTCATAAGCACGGCCCAGTTCGGCTGCCAATCGGTCATGAATCCGGGATGCGGATCGGTTTCGATATCCAGACTTTTGAGGGAGCTTTTCCGGTAAAACCGCCACGAATCCTGCCCTGCCTGTTCCACGGTTGCGCCCGTTTTCCTGATCATATCGACAAACGTCTTGATGTAGTGCTCCGGAATCCGCCCGATGGTGACGTCGCCATTTGTGATAAGGCCGGCTACCGCATACGTGACCGCTTCATTGCGGTCGGAAACGATGGTGTACGGCTCTTTCTGGACAAGCCTTGAGACTCCCTTTACGATGATGTCCGACCCTTCGCGCCTGATGTCGGCGCCTCCCGCATTGAGAAGCGCTATGAGATCGTCGATTTCCGGCTCGAGCGCCGCGTTCCTGATCGCAACCGTTCCTTCGCAGAATACGGACATGAGAACCATGAGTTCGGTCCCGGTGTGCGACGGTTTGGGGAATGTGTATGATCCTTTGGGTTTTCCTTCAATAGATGCGGTGTAATAGCCGGTATCGGAATTATAGGTGACGTCCACTCCCAGGTCCTTGAGACCGTTCACGATCCGGTCGATGGGGCGGGCTCCGATACGGCAGCCGCCCGGATTCGGAATGGACGCTTGCTTGAACCGATACAGAAGCGGAGCAAACAGCATAAAAGAAACGCGTATCTTTGACGCATGGAGAAAATCGAGCGTGCTTGTTTGCAGGTCGGTCGCATCAATGAGCACCGTATTGTTTTCGACGAAATCGGCCTTGCCCCCAAGCATGGTGATGAGATGAAGAAGCTCGAAGATGTCTCGGATGCGCGGAATGTTTTGAAGCACCACCTTGCCTTCGAAAAGGAGCGCTGCTATAACGGCCTTGAGTGCCACGTTTTTGGCGCCTGACAGGCGAACCGTTCCCCGCAGGGGTACGCCGCCGTTTATGATGAATGCATCTTCCATAGTATGTGTTAAATGATAACCACTTCCTCGTGGAGCGATACCCCGTAGGTATCCGCCACCTTTTTTTTCACGTCCCCTATCAATTGTAGCAAATCGGCGCTATCCCCTTCGCGGCTGCCGGTATTGACGATGAAGTTCGCATGCAGATCGGAAACCATGAACGCGCCCCGTTTCGCCTGTTTCATACCGGAGCGGTCGATAAGATAGCCTGCGGAGGTGGTTGGCAGGTTAAGACGCTCTTTATCCTCAACCGATATGTTCCGGAAAAAACAACCGCAGGTAGCCACCCCGTGCGGCTGGGTCTTTTTCCGGTACACAAGCGACTCGTTTGCCCGACGTTCAAGCTCTGCCGGATCGTTTTTCTTCAGTTTGAATATGCCTTCGACAAACGCCTCGTGCGTTTTTTGGAGGATGCTCCAATCGTAGGCGAACTCGAAATAGCTGCGGTATACCTCCTTGGGATTGCCTTCCCCATCCAACAGGGTTGCTTTCAACAGATGGTCCCCCACGTATGTCCAGGGGCGCGTCCATTTTGAATTCATGTAGATGGCGCCGCCGACCGATCCGGGAAGTCCTTTGTGGTATTCGAACCCCTCCCATCCGTTCCTGACGCTTTCGTTGACGACAACACCCATTGATTCGCCTGATGCGATACGTACCGTTGCGCTTTTGCTGTCTTCCTCAACCTTTTCCATGCCCCGGAAGCTGTTCTTTATCACGAGCCCCGGTATCGTCTTCCGGGTGACCGCTATATTGGAACCTCCGCCGATAAGGAGGTATGGGATTTTGTGGCGGAGCGACGTTTGCAGAGCGGTTATGAGCTCATCCCTGGTGCGCGCTTCATAGAAATACTGGGCCTTCACCCCGGTGCGCAGAGTAAGGAACGGGAACAGGTCTTTCCCTTCCTCTACGCGAGCAGGCGTCAGTATGGTTTTGAGCGTTTCAATCGCTTCCGTTTTCATAGGGTCGATATAACACGGATTATATCATCTTTGAGCCGGTAAATATTCCCGGCGCCCATGGTAATCACGATGTCATGCTTGCGTACTTTGGCCTTGAAGCGCTGCAAGAGATCGCCGGTCGAGGAACAGGCGGCGACGTTTGTTTTGCCCGTCTTTTTCGCTTCCGCTTCGATGTCATATGAAGTTACGCCGAACTGTTCCGCCTGTTCGCG
Organism: uncultured Gammaproteobacteria bacterium; assembly: GCA_964629635.1. GTDB lineage: Bacteria > Patescibacteriota > Microgenomatia > UBA1406 > GWC2-37-13 > YC2-FULL-38-9. Next base: position 245,428 of record CAZVQS010000002.1, on the reverse strand, counting down.
CGCGGAGGGGAAAATGGGCGCGAGCAAACAGAGATCGCTTTCCGCTAAAGCCGCGGCAAAATCCTTTTTCAGGTTGAGGGTACGCGAAAACGTATGCGGCTGAAAGAGCACCACGATCCTGCGGTCCGGATGACGGTCCCGGGCAGCGGAAATGGTCGCCCTGATCTCTGCCGGGTGATGGCCGTAATCGTCATAGAGGCGGGTGCCGCCGTTTTCGTGCACCAGCTCAAAGCGCCTTTTGACGTTTGAGAAATCCCCGACCGAATCCCGTATCTTTTCCCAGGGAAATCCCATATCAAGCAGGGCAAGGATGACGCCGGTTGCGTTCAGGATGTTCTTATGACCGAAAAGCGAAACCGCGCATTCGCCGAGCTTCCGGCCTTGGTAGATGAGGTCAAACGTGCTCCGGTCCCCTGCCGTGCGCATGTTTTCCGCCCTCAGATCCGCGCCGGGGGAAAAACCGTAGGTAAGGTACCGGTCGCGCGGAAGTTTGTCCATGAGCGATTGCAGGACCGGATCGTCGTAGCACAGATAGAGTCTCCCTGTTTTGAAAAATTTAAGGAATGTCTGTTTCGTTTCCTCAAGGCTCGCGTATACGTCCGGATGGTCAAAGTCTATGTTCGTGCATATCGTATGGGTGGGTTTCAGAAACAATAGTTTCGGGGTACGGTCATCCGGCGGATTGATCCCGTACTCATCCGCCTCAACGACGAAATAACCCGCTCCTTTGCCGATTCCCCCTCCGGGAAGGTTGTTGAAATACGGAACGCCGATAAGGTATCCCGGCTCCGCGCCGAGCTTTGTCAGGGCAGATGCCATAAGGGACGAGGTGGTCGTCTTGCCGTGGCATCCGGAAACCGCGATACGCGTCCCGTATCGCTCCATAAGATGGGCGGTTGCCTCAACCTGGGTTATAAGCGCAATGCCGCGGCGCTTCGCCTCAAGAGCTACCGTGTTGCCGGCGCCCCCGTGCGCCGCCGAATATACGACAAGCTCCGTGTCTTCCGGCAGAACGCCGGGATCAAATCCCGTAACGACCGGTATGCGGTATTCATGCAGGATCGGATCCGTTATGAATTCCTCATCCGTATCGCAGCCGGAAACCCGTTTGCCCAGGCCTTTCATGATAACCGCAAGGTTAGACAAGGCCGCACCCTTGATGCCGATGATAAATATGTTTGTTGTGTGTTCCATACGTGATTAATTCGCGACGATGTAACCGAGCATTTCGCCGAACTGCTCCCGGTGTTTCCGGTAATCCCTCCGGTAGGAAAAGAATCTGCTGCGGTTGCATGATGTGCAAAACGGGAAATAGTCTACATGTCCGCTGCCCACCCCGGCGCGCTTCAGTATTTCGTAATTAATTTTCAGGAGATTGAGATGTCTCCTGCCTCCCCGTACCGGAAACGCCTGGAAATCGGTTTCGAATTCCTCTAGGAAGGCATAGTACCGCTCATCATCGATATCATAGCAGCAGGCGCCGATACCCGGCCCGAGCACCGCCCGGATACGGTCAGGCCGCGCGCCGAGCGCTATCATCTGACCGATTACCTTGACCGAAATCTGCTTTAAGGTACCCCTCCAGCCGTTATGGGAAACCCCGATCACCCCGGCTTCCGCATCCGCATACAGCACCGGTATGCAGTCCGCCGTACGTACCGCAAGAAGCACCCCTTTCTCCCGGGTGACGATCGCGTCGGTTTCTGGGAGAGTCTCCCAGACACCCGATCCTGATGGTCCGAAAACCGCGACATTCGCGGAATGTATCTGTTCCCCGAGAACCAGTTTTTTGAAAAGGACCTGGTTGATCCTCAGGTACGAAAGAAGCGTTTCCCGGTTCATCATGTCGCCTGACTCGCGGGTGGTGAATCCGCCCGAAACGACGACGCCGTCGAGGAAACTCGATTCGTACGTCTTGCTGAGACCGTCAAATGTAATCATGTTGGTATTGATTCTAAAACAGCCTTCCGGTCATCCCACGGGTATTCGGTTTTTCCGCGGCACAGGCTTTTCTCGTGGCCCTTGCCAGTTATAAGCACAATGTCCCCGGGGTGAGCTATGGATACCGCATGCCTGATCGCCTGTGCACGGTCTACGATTACCTGGTATTTGCGCCTATCGGTTCCGGAAAGCGCATCCGCATGCGAAAATCCGCCCGCTTCAAGCCCTTTTGCGATTTCTCCGCATATTTTTCGGGGATCCTCAGTGCGGTGGTCTTCTTCGGTTACGATAGACAGGTCGGCGCCCTTTGCGCTCTCCTGCCCCATTGAAAACCGCTTGGTGGCATCCCTTAGTCCGGCGGATCCGAACACATGGATTATTCTCCCCTTTTTCAAATAGGTCCTGCGTACCGTTTCAAGGATCCGGCGTATCGCATTCGGTGTATGGGCGAAATCGACGATGACCTTATACGTGCGGTCATACACGATATCAATCCTGCCCGGGGGCAGCTTGAACGTCCGGAAAGCTTTGATGATCGTGTCTTCCGGTATGCCGAGCTGGTCGCAGACCGCAAAGGCAGCAAGGTAGTTGTACGCGTTGAAATCCGCCAAGTCCCTGAAGGTTTTTCTGAAATCGGCATGGTAATCCGATTTGTTTTTCAGCCCGTATGTGATGAACCGGGTCCCCTGCGGCATAAATTTCTGCAGGTATGGGTATGATCCGTCGTCCCGGTTGACGATTTTCCGGTCGGTCGCGGACAATAGCCTCATTTTCGAATTTACGTAGTTTTCGTACGTATGGTGGTAATCGAGATGTTCGTGGGTAATATTGGTCACGACTCCCGCATGGAAGCGGATTCCCGCAACCTGGTTCTGGTCAAGACGGTGGGACGTCGTTTCCAGGACAAAATATTCGTCCCCCTCCGCAACGGCCCGCCTCAGGTAGCGCGGTATCATGAATGCATCCGGAGTTGTCACGTGAAATCCGGTATCGTACTCCCGGCTTCCCACCTTGGCATAAATGGTCGATATCATGGAAACACGCTTGCCTGCCGTCAGGAGAATGTGGTAAATAAGATGGGTGGTGGTCGTTTTGCCGTCGGTTCCGGTTACACCGATTATTTTAAGCCTCCTGCCGGGGAAACCGAAAAACAGGTTGGCTCCGTAAGCCCGCAGAAGGTGGTAGATGTTTTTGAGTATGCGTATCATCTGGGTTGCGAATGGGTATCGGCTTATTCTGGTGCTATATTATAGTACACTATCAATTCCTTTGCTATTTCAAAAAAGATGGGTGCGGCGGTTTCGGAGCCCCATTGGGAGCTTGTCGGCTCCTTCAGCACGACCAGAGCGACAAAGCTCGGTTTTTCGATCGGAGAAAACCCGATGAATGACGCGATCGTTTTGGATGCATCATAACGCCCTTCTATCGCAATCTGGGCGGTACCGGTTTTTCCGCCGATCTGATATCCGGTCGGCTTGAGGAATTTGGTTTCCCCGTTTTCGATGGTAGAGAGCAGCATCTGTTTGACCTGGTCCGATACTTCCTTTTTCACGATCCGCCGCGTAACATCCCGTTCGATAGTCTGTTCCCGGGAGGAGCCCACGAGCTTTTTCACCACATGGGGTACCAGGAGTTCTCCCCCGTTAATGATGGAGGAAAACGCACGCACCATCTGTATGGGGGAAACCGCCAGTCCCTGCCCGAAAGTTACGGTCGCATAATCGATCGGATACCATTCCCCGGCGGGTTTGAGGTATCCCGGCACTTCGCCCTGCAGATCGATGCCGGTCAGCTCCCCGAATCCGTATTTTTTTATGTAATCCATGAGCCGTTTGTCCCCCAGCTTCTCCCCCACATATACCATGCCCACGTTGCTCGATTTCTCAAGCACCCGCGTCATGGTGATGCGGCCTTCATACTGGCTGTTCCATGTCTTGATACCGTATTCTCCTATTTTCACGGGGCCGTCCTCGTCGAATACCGTGTTGGGTTTTATGACCCCCTCTTCTATGCCCGCCGCCATGATGAGCGGTTTGAACGTGGAACCCGGTTCGTAGAGGCTCGATATCGCCTGGTTTTTGTAAAAACTGCCGTCGTAATCGTAGTAAAGTTCCGGATCGAAATCCGGCACGCATGCGAGGCCGAGTATTTCGAGGGTGTACGGCTGGGCGACTATGATGCACCCCTCCTTTGCCCCGTATTTCTCCACTCCCGCAACGAGCTTTCGCTTGATGATCTCCTGCACGGATTTGTCCAGCGCCAAAACGAGATCGCGGCCGTTTTCCGGCTCTATTTTTTCCTGGGTGCCGAGAAATATGGGGCGTCCGACCAGGTCGAGGTCGGACCGGATCAGGCCGGGAAGCCCGGCAAGATCGCGGTCATAAAAGCCTTCGATGCCGAAATATCCGATATTTTCCCCTTCCTGGTCCTTTCCGACGAACCCGAGGACATGCGCGCTTGAGGATCCTTCGGGATAATATCTTCCCGGTTCCGTCTCAAATCCGATCCCTGCAAGCTTGAGCGCATCGATCTTGTCCTTTTTATCCTGAGGAAGGCCCGTATACAGGGATACCCAGTCCTTGGTCAGGTCGAGGCGCGCCGCAATGGAGGCCTCCTCCACCCCGAGCGCTTTGGACAACCGCACCTTCAATACTTCCGCATCCTTGATTTTTTTCGGTTCGACAAACAGGCGGTACTTCGTCTGGTTGGTTGCAATGGGCTGGAGATTGCGGTCGAATATCCTGCCCCGTTCGGGCTGGATGCGCGAGGTGCGCAGGTAATCGCCCGATTCGATAGGATTAAGCACCTGAATATACAGGAGACGCAGCAGTATCGCCGAGTAAGCGAGAAGAAATGCGAAAAGCAGCAATCGTGCTTTGCTCATATATCATTGAGCAAACGCGTATTTCAAACTCTCGAAATACACGGGTGTCGATTTCTTGGTGAAATTGAGGCGCGCGCTTAATGAAGCCGCATACTGGAGTGACTGCGCCTGATACACTTCCTTTTCGAGGCGGACGTTTTCGGAACTCAAAGTTTCTATTTCGGTTTCGTATCTGTTGATATCATCCGCCAAATACATGCCGGCGACGAAAATGTATACGTTCACGACTGCCAGAACGACAAAAAGAACGGCGAACATGTTTTTTACGATGGTGTTCATATGGTGAAAATGCGCAAACGCGCGGGACGTTCAAATGATAACTTCCGGTCACCCGCGATGCCCTTCTTGTCGGTCTGCTTCAAGCCGCGGGTCCGGATGAACTGTTTCACGATCCGGTCCTCGAGCGAGTGGAAGCTGATAACCGCAATCCGGCCGCCGGGCTTTACGGTTGCAACCGCACCCTCCAGCCCTTTTTTCAGATTGTCAAATTCCCCGTTCACTTCGATCCGTAAAGCCTGGAAAATCCGGTTGTTGGTCTTGCCCGTATTCGCACCCATCACTTTCTCGATGGTCTTTTTCAGGTCCGCAACGGTCTTGTACCGCCTGATCTTCCGGTAGGCGACGATGCTTTCCGCAATGTCGCGCGCCTTCACTTCTTCGGAATTCCGGGCAAACAACTCATAGAGTTCATCCGGAGAATACGTATTCAGGATGAATTCGGCGGTTGTTTGCGCATCCTTATCCAGCCTCATATCGAGCGGCTCCTCTTCATTCCGGTAAGACAGCCCGAGGCCTCGTGACTTCAGCTGCTCCCAGGATAAACCGAGATCGAATATGACACCGTCCGCGTTTCCGAAACCGTGTTCTTTCGCTATCTCCGCTATGCGCGAAAAATTGCCGTGTACCAGGGTGAGAGAGCGGCCTGCATGCGATTCCTTCAGCCTCCTGATCTGCAGCTCGTCCTGATCTATCCCTAATACCCGCGCACCTGCATTGAGGAGCGCATCGGTGTGTCCGGCTTCGCCTACCGTTGCATCTATATAAGATCCTCCGGACCGGACCTGTAAACCTTCAATTGTTTCTTGTAAAAGAACGGGGGTATGCATGTTATTTTCAGTTTTTTACTTCCTTCAGATACCGTGTCCATCGTTCCGGACTCCAGATTTCGAAATGATCCCCTACACCGACTATAACCACTTTCCCGTCCAGGCCCGCATAATCCAGAAGCGAACGGGGAAGGACAAACCTGCCCTGTTCGTCGATTTCAAGGTATACGGTCGAGGAAAAGAGGAATCTCCGCTTTTCGATCATTTCCTTTTCAAGGAGCGATACCTCAAGAAGCGTTTTGGCGCGCTTCTCCCAATCCTCTTTATCGTATCCGGCAAGACATGTGTCAAACCCCTTGGTGACGATGAATGTGTTTCCCTTGAGAAGCTCGCGGAGTTTTTTCGGAAGAACAATGCGGCCCGGAGCCGTAAAGGAAACCTGATATTCACCAAAAAACACCATATATAACCATTTAACACCATTTTGATGATCGTGTCAAGCGTATTTAGCCTTAAATGATCCGGTTTTCCATTGGTTTGCACAAGAAAAAAGTAAGAAGGGATGATGTATAATGGAATTGCCTTTTTATGGACCGATTCATCAAACAAACCAAGCTCATCCTGTTCGCGCAGCAGGGCGGCATATTCTCCTCCGCGCTCATCATATCCGGGATGATCGTCGTGTCGCGGATTTTCGGTTTTTTGAGATACCGCATACTGGCGGGCTATTTTCAGAAAGGCGACCTTGACATATTTTTCGCCTCTTTCCGCATTCCGGACCTGGTGTTTGAGATTCTCATTACCGGAGCCCTCACCTCATCCTTCATACCCGTTTTTATAAAATACCAAAAGAACAGGGAGGAGCTGCAGAAACACATATTTTCCATATTCAACCTCCTCATCATTGTGCTTTTCGCGTTCGTTGCGGTGCTTTACGTACTCATGGACCGGATCATCCCCGCCATTACGCCCGGTTTCACCGAAGAAAAGCTGATCCAGATAACCCTCTATTCCAAAATCCTTCTTTTGAGCCAACTGCCGTTTCTGGTTGCGGGCAACTTCCTGACCGGCATCGCGCAGGCAAAGAAAACCTTTCTCATCACCGCAGCGGCGCCGGTGTTCTACAACCTCGCGGTGATAGTCGCGACCCTTCTTTTTGCCCCGCAGCTTCACCTTTTGGCGCCGGTCCTCGGCGTATCCGCGGGTGCGCTTCTGTTTTTTCTCATACAGATTCCGGTCCTTTTCACCTTCGAGTTGAGTTACCGACCAATCATCGAAATAACGCAGGGGGTGAAGGAATTCTTCCGCATGATCGGACCCCGCATCATGACGGTGCTCGTCACCCAGATCGACGCGACCATCGACCTTTCCCTCACGTCCCTTCTCGGAACGGGCGCATACACGACATTCTATTTCGCCCAGCACCTGCAGCTTCTGCCTGTTTCGGTCATCGGCATCGCCTTCGGACAGGCATCGCTGCCGTACCTGTCGGAAATGTTCGAACAGAAAAAAATGGACGATCTGCGCAAACTAATCATTGACTCCATCCTCAACCTCTTTTTCTTCACGGTTCCCATCATGGTTTTTTTCATATTCGCGCGCACCCCGCTCGTGCGTATCTTTTTCGGCGGTGAGAAATTCGACTGGGACGCGACGGTGCAAACCGCATTCGCTCTGTCCTATTTTTCCGTTTCCATGCCGTTCCATGCCGTATACTATTTCCTCACCCGCTGTTTCTATGCGCTCCTTGACAGCAAAACCCCTTTCATCGTCAGCATCGTATCTATCGCCATCAACATGATCCTCAGCCTGTATTTTATCCTGGTCCTCAAACTTCCCATCTGGTCCCTTGCCATATCGTTCTCAGTATCGGTCATCCTCAATTCGACCGTACTTTTCGTTATTCTCGCCTGGCGCCTTAAATCGCTGCCTATCCGTTTTTTTACCGTAGAAACGCTCAAGATGGCTTTTGCCGCCCTAATCGCATCCCCCGCCGCTTATTACCTTATAAAGCTGATGGACAACCTTATCCTTGACACGAGCCGCACGGTCAACGTTTTTCTCCTGCTCATGGCGAGTGCGGTATTCTACTTTTTGCTATACTTGACCTTATCCTGGCTGTTTAACATTAAAGCGATGTATTCCATCACCGAACTGTTCATCAAGGCAAAGCGGTTCCAGAAGAAGATCGTTGAAATCACAACCTATGAATAAACCCAACGCCAATGTTGCAGTCGTCAAAATCATCCAGAAGAAGCTCTTGGGCAAGAAACTCAAATACCATGAAATATTTCACCTCATGGACGAGATATCCCATGAACGCCTGAGCGATATCCTGACAACCTATTTTGTCGCCGCGTCGTTCAAGGAAGGTTTCAGCCCCGAGGAGCTCTATCACTTTACGAAAGCGATGGTGGAAACCGGAAACCGGCTCCGTTTCAAGGGAATCGTTGCGGATAAACATTCCACAGGCGGCGTATCCGGAACGCGCGCAACCATGATCGTCGTGCCGATTGTCGCAGCCGCGGGATTCAAGATACCCAAGATCTCCTCGCGCGCCATAACCACGCCCGCAGGGACCGCTGACGTGATGGAAACGCTTGCAAAGGTTGAGTTCACTCCGGGGGAGGTGGAGGATATCGTGAACCTGACCGGCGGATGCATCTGCTGGAACGGGCACCTCGGCATCGCACCCGCGGACGATATCATCATACGGGTTGAGGAGCCGCTGTCGTTTGAGTCCTTCGACAAAGTCATCGTCTCGATCATGGCAAAGAAAATTGCCGCATCGACCACCCACCTCATCCTTGACATACCGCTCGGCAAAACCATGAAGATACGCCACCACAAGGATGCCCAGGCGATCGTTGAAAAATTCAAAACGCTCGGCAAACGCTTCGGCATGAAGGTTGTCGGGCTTATCACCCAGACAAAAGAACCGGCCGGAAACGGAGTCGGACCGTGCCTTGAGGCGATCGACGTACTGAAGGTGCTGGAACAGCGGCCGGACCGACCCCTCCAGCTTGAGGAACGCGCCCTCCATCTGGCGGGCGAGCTGTTGGATCTCTGTTATACAGACGCGGGCATTAAAAAAAGCGGGAAGGAGGAAGCGGCCCGGATACTCAGGGAAGGCGCGGCCCTTATCAAATTCAAACAGATCGTACAGGCGCAGGGCGGTAACCCGAAAATTACCTCCCAGACGTTTCCCCTCCGCTCAAAAACCCATGCGGTCCGCGCGACGCACGGCGGAACGGTACGGGCGGTCAACAACTTCAACCTCAACAGCATCGCCAAGCTTCTCGGCGCGCCCAAAGACCGGCAGGCTGGCCTGTATCTCCATAAAAAAATCGGAGACCGGGTGGAAAAAGGCGAAACCGTCATCACGTTCCACGCAAACAGCAAATACCATCTTGCGGAAGCGCAGGATACGTTAAAAATGTTCCCCATATTTATCATCGACTGAATGACTATGAAAAAAACAACGCTCTTTTTGGGAATACTGGTCCTGTTGGCTCTCGGATTCTTTATGGTTTACCAGGAGGGATCCCTTCCTGTTGACAAGAACAACCAGGGGGCCCAGATTTTCGTCGTGGAAAAGGGACAGGGACTGAAATCGATCATCAATAACCTCGCCTCCGAGGGCCTCATCCGCAACAAGGTGGTGTTTTACCTGGTGGTCAAACAGAAAGGCATCGAAAAGAAAATTCAGGCGGGTGATTTCCGCCTCTCCAAGAACATGAATGCAGGGCAGATTGCCGACGAACTCACCCACGGAACCACGGACACCTGGGTCACCGTCATCGAAGGACTCCGCAAGGAGGAAGTCGCGCAGATTCTCACGGAAACGGTAAAAACGCCGACCTTCGAATTCATCGAACAGGCCCGGGAAGGCTATTTGTTTCCCGATACCTACCTCGTTCCGAAAGACGCTTCAATCGATGCGATACTTGCCATTTTCCAGAAAAACTTCGATGCCAAATACACGCCCGAGGTCATTTCGAAAGTGAGAAGGCTCGGACTGACCGAACGGGAAGGAGTCGTCATCGCCTCGCTCGTTGAAAAGGAAGCGCGCTTCCCTGAGGACAAACGTAAAGTCGCCGGCATCCTTATCAAGCGGTACAAGGAAGATTGGCTCATGCAGCTTGACGCGACCATTCAATATGCGATCGGATATCAGAAGAACGAAAAAACATGGTGGAAAAAGGACCTAACTCTGGATGACATCGAAGTCGATTCGACTTACAACACATACAAATACCAGGGACTGCCGCCCGCACCCATATGCAGCCCCGGACTGGAATCTCTTGTCGCGGTAGCAGAGGCTGACGTGCAAACGCCGTATTACTACTACATTTCTGACAGGAAAGGTAATATGCATTACGCCCGCACGCTTGAGGAGCATAACGCCAATATCGCCAAATACCTCCAGTAAAAAAGACGGCATCAGTGCGGATGCACGCGCAGACTAACGCTGCGTATGAGGAGTCCTTTGCTTAACAGCCTCCGTTCGGAGCGCGAAACCTATTCCCCTGCACGCCGGACAATACATGGGTTATTAACCGCTTGCACGTGCAATTGGGGCAAAAAAAGGAAGCATCGGCGGGAAGGAAATTATTGGATCGCTTCAGCGGGTGCCGTATCCTGCTGAACCTGGCGCTTCACTTCACGGGGTTTTGAACCCTCTGCCGGTCCAACCAATCCTGCGGATTCAAGCTCGTCAAGCAGACGGGCTGCGCGCGCATAGCCAACCTTGAGCCTGCGCTGGAGCAGGGACGCGGATGCCTTGTCAAAGGAAGAAATGATCTGGACGGCCTGGTTGAAAAGCGGATCGCGGTCCCCTGCCTTGCCTCCGTTAACCGGCATGAGACCCGGTATGTTTGAGGCCTCATCCGCGCTTTCGGTGATCTCTTCGGTGTAATGAACCTCCGGAGCCTGTGAACGGATGAACTTGACGAGCTGGGAAACCTCCTTTTCGGTTATGAACGGGCCCTGGATACGACGCGGTTTGGCCTGGTCAGGCGGAAGGAACAACATGTCTCCTTTGCCCAACAGTTTTTCCGCTCCCGGCATGTCGATTATGACACGCGAATCGATCATGGATGACACGTTGAACGCGAGGCGTGTCGGGATATTGGCTTTCATGAGTCCGGTAATGACGTCAACCGACGGACGCTGGGTTGCCAGGACAAGGTGTATACCGGTGGCACGGGCCATCTGGGCAATGCGGGTGATGAGCGCCTCTACGTCCCCGGGGGCAAATATCATGAGATCCGCCAACTCGTCGATGACGAATATGATATACGGTTTCTTTTCAACTCCCTCAATCGCATTGTAGCTTTCGATGTTGCGCGCTCCGGCTGTCGCGAACTGCTTGTACCGGTTTTCCATTTCCGCAACCGTCCAGCGCAGGGCGGAAAGCGTTTTGTCCGTATCCACGATCACTTCGGTCATGAGATGGGGTATCTTATTGTATGAACTCATTTCCACGCGTTTCGGATCAACCAGTATCATCCTGAGCTCTTCAGGACGCGTCCTGAACAGGAACGTGCTTATCCAGGCGTTCAGAATAACCGATTTACCGGAACCGGTCGTGCCGGCAATCAGGCAGTGGGGCATTTTGGCGATCGAGGTAGCCTGGGGCTTTCCGGATACGTCAAGACCCAAAGGAACCAGAAGCGGATCGTTGTTTTTCGTGAAGACGGGATCAGACAACAGACTTTTGAGCGTAACGATCTGCGGCCGGTTGTTCGGAATCTCGATGCCGACCATGGAGCGTCCCGGAATCGGTGCCTCAATCCTCACCTGGCCGGTTGAGGCGGCAAGAGCAAGGGCGAGATCATTTGAGAGCGAGGTGATTTTGGAAAGCTTGGTGCCCTGGGTGATTTCCAGCGCATACTGGGTGATCGCGGGACCGTAGTTCACTTCAGCGACACGCGCCCTTATACCAAAGCTGTCGAGCGTTTTTTCGATGACATCAGCGTTCCGGTTCACATCCCCGCGGTCCGCATCTGCCTGTTTCACGTCGGCAAGCAGGTTAAGCGGCGGGAACACCCAGGTGGAAGAGGCTGCGGCATTTAAAGGGTGTACCACGAAATCCTTGTTTACGGAAGTCTGTGCCGCAATCGGATGGATCTGGGCGGGAACAGGCAAAGCAGGCGCGATCTTCGGCTTTTCCGCAACCCGCTTGTCTTCGATAAACTGCTTTTTGGCATCGTCTTTTTTCCCGTCGGCTTTTGCACCGGAGCTTGTGCCGCTGCGGAACAAATAGGTTCGGAAAAACACCGCAACCGCCTTGAACGCATTGAATACGCCCAGGAAAAACACGTCAATCGACGTGTCCAGGAACAGGATAAGGCCGATGATGAAAAGGATAAGGAGGACAAACACCGTGCCGATCGCCGAAATATTGAGGGTGAGCACGTCAAATATTCTCCTGCCCACCGCCCCGCTCATAAACAGGCCGGTCAGCGACAGGAATATGAAAAGCAGGCCGATCGTGATATTGGGCTTGATGAACTTCAGTTTTTTCGAATTGAAGAAGTGGCCGGAAAAAAGAAGCATGATAAACGGGATCAGAAGCGAAAGGGCGCCGAATTCACCGACAAGTTTTTCGTTGATTCGCTTCAGCAGGACTCCTCCGCTCTCTCCCGGCGCAAACATGTTGACGAAAGAAATGAGGAGTATGAACGAGGCAGCAATGATGATAAATCCGAAGATATTGAATATCGTCTTGCTGTTGATCTTCGCCTTGATGAACGGCAACCTGATGATGGACTTTCTTCTTGCCATAATACCATTGTACACCCCTCGCCCCCGGAAGTGCAGCATACAGAACCTCCGGAGGGCAGGACGATGCCTGAAATCCGGCCTCAGCCGGTTATTTCAGTATAGCATCACTCTTGTATCATCTCAAGATTCACTCGTCCCTGGTTGTCTATCTGGTATACCTTGACTTTCACCTTCTGGCCGATTTTCACGACTTTGGATGCGTCACGGACGAAACCCTTGCCCATCTTGGAGACGTGTACCATGCCTTCCTTGCCGGGTAGACATTCGACGAATGCGCCGAAGGGCAGGATGCGTTTCACTTCGCCGTCAAACACCTCTCCCACCTGGAGCTCACGGGAGATGGTTTCGATTGCCGCAACCGCTTCCTCCACCTTCTTCCGGTCGATGCCGCTTATAGTCACCCTGCCGTCGTCGCCGATGTTGATTTCGGTTTCGGTGCGGGCGATAAGGGCACGGATATTCTTTCCTCCCGGTCCGATGATTTCTCCGATCTTGTCCTGGGGAGGAGTCATCACGACCACTTTCGGTGCGTATTCTGATATCGTGTTTCTCGGCTTGGCAAGCACTTTCGCCATACCGTCCAGAATGTGGAGGCGTGCGCGTTTAGCCTGCTCGAACGTATCCTTGATCATTTTTGAGGTCAGGCCTTTGTTTTTCACGTCAAGCTGTATGGCGGTTATGCCGTCCTTGGTTCCCGCGATCTTGAAGTCCATTTCGCCTGAGAAATCTTCAAGGCCCACGATGTCCGTAAGGACCACGTATTCGTCGTCCGTTCCCGTCATGATTCCCATGGCAACGCCCGCAACCGCGTCCCTGATGGGAACACCCGCATCCATGAGCGCAAGCGAAGAGCCGCACACAGATCCCATGGAGGAGGAGCCGTTTTCCGCAAGGATTTCCGAAACTACCCGTATCGCGTAGGGGAATTCCTCGGAATTCGGAAGCACGGGCTCGATCGCCTTTTCGGCAAGCGCGCCGTGACCGATCGCCCGGCGGCTCGGACCGAACATGCGTCCGGTCTGGCCGTAAGAATAGGGGCCGTCGGAATAATGGTGGATATACCGCTTCGCTTCCTTGCCCTCCGGACCTTCAATGAGCTGTTCAAGAGTGGTTGAACCGAGCGTCACGATGGAAAGAACCTGGGTCTGGCCGCGCTGGAACAGAGCGGATCCGTGAGTCCGGGGAAGGAGCCCCGCCTCAACGCCCAGTTTGCGCACTTCATCGACCTTCCGTCCGTCGACCCGTTCCTTCTTCTTCAGGACATTCTCCTTTATTTTGTAGTAATTGTATTTGGTAACCGCGTTCAGGATCTGTTTCTTGTCGAACTTGCCGCCGAGCTCCTCGTACATTTCGTCAACAACAGCCGTAAGGAGCGTGCTGTTCGAACCTGCGGTGGATGCCGCTTCCTTGAGCCCTTCAACGAGCTTCTTGTCGTACGATTTCTTGATGAGATCGACAAGCTCCTTGTTTTCTATTTCCTCGGGAGCCGTACCTTTCGGTTTTCCGATCTCCTGCTGAATGGATTCTATGAACTCTATGACTTTCCGGTTTTCCTGTTTCGCGAGCTCGATTCCCTCCTCGATGATTTCATGAGGCACGGAATCCGCTTCGGTTTCGATCATCACCACTTTTTCCTTGGTGGATGAAACAACAAGATTGAGGGACGAAAGCTGCATTTCCTCTTCCCGGGGATTAACAAAGAACGATCCCTTTTTCCCTTCCGGATCAACCACATGCCCGACTTTCATCGTCGATATGGGACCTTCCCAGGGAACGCTTGAAACAGACAAGGCCGCGGAAACGGCGATTGCCGAAAGGATTTCAACCGATGTGGACCCGTCAACCGAAAGCAGCGTCACCACGACCTGAACCTGCTTCTTGTATGTTTTGGGGAAGAGCGGCCGGATCGACCGGTCGATGAGCCTGCCGGTGAGCACTGCCTCGTCCGACGGCCTTCCTTCGCGCTTGATCCAGCGGGAGCCCTTGATGAGTCCGCCTGCGTACAGTTTTTCCACGTATTCAACGCTCAGGGGGAAATAATCGATAGCGGGATTCTCCGGGCCGGTCGCGACGGTCACCAGAACTGCGGCGCCGCCTAACGTGGCGTAAACCGATGTGTCCACCGCCTGGGCGAGCTTGCCGAACTGGAGTTTCAACTCCCCGCCCTGGAGTTTAAGGGTTTTTTCGAACGTATCCATATAAATGAATGAATAAATTAATATTTTATTACGAATTCAGACAATCCGGTATTATTTTCCATTATACCAATGCGAAGTCTAAGAGTAGGATGTGTTATTTTTTCAACCCTATTTTTTCGATCAGTTCCTTATACCTCTTTTCGTCAAGCTTCTGGAGGTAGTTGAGGATCCTTCTTCTTTTTGCGATCACTTTGAGAAGGCCGCGGCGCGAATGGTTGTCTTTCTTGTTGATGTCAAGATGTTCGGTAAGACGTTCGATTTTCTGGGTAAGGAGTGCAACCTGCACTTCCGGCGATCCCGTATCTCCCGTTTTCTGGGCAAACAACTCAATCAGCTTCTGTTTGTCATCCGGTAGTTTTTTCATATAACTTACGATTATAATTTACACGGAGCCAAGTTTCAACTCCTTTTTGCGGTCCCTATGAGAAAAAAGGCCATCCGTACCTATGACAAATCCCGCAACGCGCTCCTGGCAGCAACCGGGGTCGCGGCGTTTTTTGTGGCCCTGCGTGTCCCCCCATCCACAGCGGCAACCGTTCTCCTGGGCATCCTCGCATACACCGGCTTCCTGGCGGTCGCCTCCACGTACGTCATCCGCAAGAAGGATGCGGCACTTTTTGCTCTATTTATCTTCCTGTTCCTGTCCCTCAACGCGTTTCTCGGCTTTGATGTCCTCAATAGTATACTATTACTCTCCTTTGTACTGGGGATCAAGTTTTTGATACA
Source organism: uncultured Gammaproteobacteria bacterium (assembly GCA_964629635.1). Lineage (GTDB taxonomy): Bacteria > Patescibacteriota > Microgenomatia > UBA1406 > GWC2-37-13 > YC2-FULL-38-9. The sequence continues at coordinate 229,844 of CAZVQS010000002.1, read as the reverse complement.
ATAAGCATCTATGGACAAGGGCTATTATATAACAACCGCAATACCGTACGTGAATGCGGCTCCCCACATCGGGCACGCGCTCGAGTTTCTTCAGGTGGACGTTATTGCGCGCGTCCGTAAACTGTTGGGGTACGATGTGCTTACCCTGACCGGAAGCGACGAAAACGCACTGAAAAACGTGCAGGCCGCAGAAAAGGCGGGCAAACCCGTACAGGAATTCATCGACGAAAACGCGGAGTCGTTCCGGAAGCTCGCGCTCGCGCTCGGAACCCATTTTGACGTATTCCAGAAAGGAAGCGACCGGAAAACGCATTTTCCCTCCAGCCAGCTCCTGTGGAAAAAATGCGCGGAAAACGGGGACATATACCAGAAGGAATATTCGGGACTGTACTGCGTCGGTTGCGAAGCCTTCTATATGGAGGACGAGCTCGACGAGAAAGGCGAATGTCCTGAGCACCCGGGCAAGAAGCTCGAACCCGTTTCCGAAACGAATTATTTTTTCCGCCTGTCAAAATACCAGGATGACATCATAAAGCTCATTTCCAGCGGCAAACTCAAAATCACGCCCGATTACCGGAAAAACGAAGTCCTCTCCTTCCTCAAGAAGCCGCTTCAGGATATCAGCATTTCCCGCTCCAACAAACGCGCAAAAAACTGGGGAGTACCGGTGCCTGACGACATAGACCAGCGCATATATGTATGGTTTGACGCGCTCAACATTTACCAGTCCGGGGTCGGATTCGGATGGGATGAGGAACGCTACCGCAGACGGTGGCCCGCCCAAACCCATGCCATAGGCAAGGGAATCACCCGCTTCCATGCGGTGTATTGGCCGGCATTCCTCCTTTCGGCGAAACTTCCGCTGCCGGAATCGCTTTTCATACACGGATACATCACGGTCGACGGGCAGAAGATGTCGAAAACCATAGGAAACGTCATAGACCCTTTCGCGCTCATCGCCAAATACGGCCGTGACGCGGTGCGCTATTACCTCATCCGCGAGATCCCCACATTCGGGGATGGCGATTACTCGGACCGGCGCATGCGCGAGCTCTACAATTCCGAGCTTGCCAACGAACTCGGAAACCTCGTCTCCCGCATCACGACCATCGCGTCAACTGACGGACTCGCGGTAAACGCACGGGAGTCAACGCCGCCGTATGCCGGCAGACAGCTTGAGCTTTTCGAAAAAGGGGAGCTCGATTCCCTGATTAGACTCATATGGGAAGATGTACGCCGCCTCAACAAGGAAACGAACGATTTTGCACCATGGAAAAAGAAACCTGAAGAACGGAAAGACTTTTTAACACGGATCTTACACGACATCAATAAAATAGCCGTAGGACTGACGCCTTTTATGCCGGACACGGCGGAAAAAATCAAAGCGTCGACAGAAGGATCCATCACGAAAGCTCCGCCGCTATTCCCGAGAATACCGTAATTATGACAGAAACAGCAGTACAAAACGCGGATACCGTCAAACCGAAATCGAAACTGATGGGCAGACTTCTTGTTGCCCTGTCTGTTGTCCTGTTTCTTTTCGCGGGAGCGGTCATCGCCTCGTATTTTTTCATACTCCACGACCTTCCCTCAGCGGCATCCCTCAAAGACTACAAGTCGTTTCCCGTTTCCACCCATATTTATGACCGCAACGGCAAACTGCTTTACGAAATCTACAAGGACCAGAACCGCACGCCGGTCAAGCTTTCGGTGCTTCCCAAATATGTATACCAGTCGACGATTGCCATTGAGGACAAGGATTTCTACCGGCACGGCGGCATTTCGCTCGTTTCGGGCGTACTGCGGGCTCTCAAGGAGATTGTGGTCAAACAGAGCCTGCAGGGAGGTTCAACCCTCACCCAGCAGCTCGTGAAAGGCGCACTTCTCACCCCCGAACGCACCATCCAAAGGAAGATCAGGGAAATCGTACTCGCGATACAGACGGAAAAAATGTTCACGAAAGACCAGATTCTGGAGATGTACCTCAACCAGGTACCGTACGGCGGCTCATCCTACGGAATTGAGGAAGCCTCCAAAACGTATTTCGGAAAACCGGCCAAAGACCTCACGCTTGAGGAAGCTGCCCTTCTTGCGGGCCTGCCTCAGGCGCCATCCCTTTATTCCCCCTACAATGATCCGGAACTGGCGAAAGCACGCCGGAATGAAGTGCTCAAGAAAATGTACGAACAGGGATATATCGACAAGGCACGACGCGACGCGGCACAAACCGCAAGCGTCAGCGCGATTCCCCTGAAGGTTTCGATCAAGGCTCCCCACTTCGTGTTTTACGTGAAAAGCCTGCTCGAGAAGGAATACGGAGTGTCCCAGGTGGAGGAAGGGGGGCTGCGCGTAACGACAACCCTCGATCTTGACATTCAGGAACAGGCCGAAAAAACGCTGAAGGAGGAATTGGAGGATATCAAACATCTGAACGTTTCAAACGGCGCGGTTCTCGTCACCAGGCCGCCGACCGGCGAAATCCTTTCCATGGTGGGCAGCGTTGACTATTATGCGACCGCCTCAGGCGCATTCAACGTAACAACCGCCCACCGGCAGCCGGGCTCATCCATCAAACCGATAAACTATGCAATCGGCATTGACCGCAAGATCGTAACGCCCGGAACCATGTTCCTCGATGTGCCGACCTGCTTCAACGCTGCAGGCCAGTCGGGCTCGTATTGCCCGGTAAACTACGACGGCCAGTTTCATGGCCCGGTCCATCTGCGGATGGCGCTCGGCAATTCCTACAACATACCGGCCGTCAAAATGCTTGCCTTAAACGGGGTCGAAAATTTCGTGGCATCGGCCTCGGCATTCACCATTGAAAGTTTCAAGGACCCCAAAAACTACGGGCTGTCCCTTACGCTCGGAGGAGGCGAAGTCACCATGATCGAAATGTCACAGGCGTTTTCAGCCTTCGCCAACCAAGGTACTCCCCGCAAGCTTCAGCCGATCCTCAAAGTTACGGACAAGAACGGGAGGCAGCTTTACGAATTCAAGGACGGCAACCTCGTGAAAGACGTCAAAAAACCCATTACCATGCCGTCGTTCCTTTCGATACCGGGCAAAAAGGCAGTATCACAGGAAACCGCATACCTGATCTCACACATGCTTCTTGATAACAACGCCCGCACTTCCGCATTCGGATCATCCTCGTTCCTCAATATCCCGGGACATGCGGTATCTGTCAAAACCGGGACAACGGACGACAAAAAGGACAACTGGACCATCGGATATACTCCCAATTTCCTCGTGACCGTATGGGTCGGCAACAACGATTCAACTCCCATGAACCCCTACCTGACCTCCGGCGTCACCGGAGCCGCGCCCATTTGGAATGAAATTATGGCATCGGTTCTCAAGAACCAGCCGGATCTGTGGCCGATCAAACCGGAAGACGTAGTAGGCGTTCAGATCTGCAACGACAGCGGTGCGACCATGACCAAGGACGACGGCGGCAAGGAGAGCTGCGGCGCACGGTTTGAGTATTTCATCAAGGGAACCGAACCCAAAGGAGGAAACGCTTACAAACAGCAGGTGCTCGTGAACAAGGATACGGACAAACTCGCAAAACCGGAAGATGCGAATACGGAAATGCGGGAAAAGACCTTCCTCAAGGACCCCTTTTCGACATACTGCGTCGACTGCAGCCACGACAAGGAGGCGCCGGCAAACATACGGTTATGATCGCACTCATCCAGCGTGTTAAAACGGCCTCGGTAACCGTTTCAAACGAAACGGTATCATCCATCGGCGCAGGCATGCTCGTGTTTTTAGGTGTGGCCAAGCACGATGCCGAACAGGACGCACGAAAAACCGCGGAGAAAATCGCCGTCCTGCGCATTTTCGAAGACAATGCAGGCAAAATGAACCATTCGATACAGGAAACCGGAGGGGAAATCCTGGTCGTTTCCCAGTTCACCCTGGTCGCCAACCTGAAAGGCGGCAGAAGGCCCGACTTCTTTCCTGCCATGGAGCCTATTCAGGCGGAAAAGCTGTACCGCCTCTTTACCGAAATCCTACACTCCCACGGCATTCCTGTTTCAACGGGCAGGTACGCTTCCCATATGGAAATACAGCTAACGAACGACGGGCCCGTTACGTTTGTTATCGACAGCAAAACGCTTTCCTGAATTAACAGTTGGCAATTCCCTATGGCGGACAGGCAACGGCTTGTTCCCGAATCCCAGGCGCGCCTCCACAACTACCGCGAAGCTCTTCGCAAATCCCCGGTGCTCGGATTTCCGGTCATTGAACTTGATGCGGCAAAAGGCGACCGCCTTCTGGCGGTCACCCGGGAAGAAACAGGCATTAGATACCGGTATGCGTGTGACGGAGCGGAGCATGAGGAATTCATACCTGACACGAAGCAAACGCCCCGTTCTATAACCTCGGACGCGGCGATCATCCAGATGGCAAACGGTTCGGAAGCCCCCAAGCTCGTCTTCATCGGCGGCAGGTCGCAGCGGGTGAGGGATAAAGGATCCGACCGGACGCTTGAGCGCAGGATCTACCGGTATCTGGACGCACTGGATGAAGGTATCCGTCCTGCAGCGCAGCTCACCCTTTACCTCAATCCGCCGGAATACCGGAAAACCGGAACGCTCGTTCTCGTGCAGGAAAATATCGGTGCGGCAAACGTCATCAACCGCAATGAGGGCAGGGTGGGACATGAACCCTTATGGCTGCCCCATTTGAGGACCCTTGCCCAGGACGGGCCTGACGCGTTCGGCTCGACTCCGGATTTCATGAAGCCGAAAGAGGCAGGTCTCTACACCCCCCTTCCCTTTCCGGCAGCCGCCGGCATAACCGCCCGCACGGAACTGTTCGGTTACCAGCGTCCCCTCCCCTGTCTGACACTGCAGACATCCGCTTGACTTCATACTAACATACTAGTACAATAGTATAATGGAACATTCGCTCGATACTCTTGCCGGCACCATTTTGGGGATTAAGACGGCACATGATCTCAAGGAATTCCTCAAAGGCCTTCTAACCGAAAAGGAGGTGCAGGAACTTGCACGCCGTATCGAAATCGTTCGGATGCTCAAGAAACAGATCCCCCAGCATGAAATCGCACGAAAGCTCGGCGTGGGCATTGCGACGGTTACCCGCGGCTCCAAGGAGCTTTCCAAAGGAAGGTTCAAACCAGTATAATAAACTCATATGAAAAAATTCGTTTTATCAGGCATACGCGCAACGGGAAGGCTGCACCTCGGCAATTATCTCGGGGCGGTGAAGGGTATGCTCGCGCTCCAGGACGATCCCGGTTACGAAACGCTCTACATGGTGGCGGACGCCCACACCATCACCACGCCTTATGACCCCGTACAGCTGAAGACAAACCGCCGGGAAGTGGTGCTCGACTACCTCGCGGCAGGACTTGATCCGGATAAAAGCGTCATATTCGAACAGTCGAAGGTGATCGAACATTTCGAACTGGCCTTTTACATATCATCCGTCATGTCGATCGCCCGCATGCAGCACCTCCCGACATTCAAAGAAAAAGTGAAGCAGCATCCCCACGGCAACACCATGGCCCTCCTCAATTACCCGATCCTCATGGCTTCCGATATCCTCCTGTACAAAGCAAGCGCCGTCCCGGTCGGAATAGATCAGGAACCGCATCTTGAAGTCGCACGCGAAGCCGCGCGCAAACTGAACGAACTGTTCGGTATGGATTTTCCGGAACCGGTCAGGTTCGTAACGGCCGGCGAATATGTCCCTTCCCTCAAGGGAGCGGGCAAAATGAGCAAGTCGGTCGAGGGCAGCTACATCAATATGACCGACGACTTGGACACCATCCGTAAACGGGTGCGGTCCATACCGACCTCAACGGTGGTCGGAGGCGAAATGACACCGGGCACGAAGTCCCTGTTTTCATACGCGAAACTGTTTGTCCCCGAGTCCGTTGCAAAATACGAAACCCTCTATAAGGAAGGTGCACTCAGGTTTTCCGATATGAAAGACGAAATCAGTACCCGCATTTTCGAGGAACTGAAACCCCTACAGGAAAAACGGAAAACCCTCGAGGAAAACCCGGATTATGTGGATAAGGTTATTCGTGAAGGCGCCGAAAAAGCCCGTGATATCGCCCGCAAAACGGTCGCGGAAGTGAAGGGGAAAATGGGACTCGCATAATATGGGAAACGCATACTTCAATCTCTATACCACCTACCCCTGCGGATGCTGGCAGGTCTGACCTCCGCTTCGTTTGAACAAACCGAGGCATAATCCCTTATCAATTCTTTGAATCATATGAAAACTAACGGAATCACTATGCCCGATAAAAACGGGTATTTCGGAAAATTTGGCGGCAGATTCGTGCCGGAACCGCTTGCTAAACCGCTTAAGATTCTTGAGGATGCATACCTAAGCCTGCGTACCGATGCCGCGTTCCTTTCGCAGCTCAATACGCTTTACCGGGAATATGCGGGGCGCCCCTCCCCCCTCTATCTGGCTCAGAACCTTACCCGCAAAGCAAACGGGGCAAAACTCTATCTCAAGCGGGAAGACCTGAACCATACCGGAGCGCACAAAATCAACAACTGCATCGGACAGGCGCTCGTCGCCAAACACCTGGGCAAGCGGAAGCTCATAGCGGAAACCGGAGCCGGCCAGCACGGCACCGCAACCGCAACAGTTGCCGCGTATTTCGGTATGGACTGCGACATATACATGGGCGCGCGCGACATGGAAGCGCAAAAACCGAACGTGTACCGGATGAAGATCCTCGGCGCTCGTGTCATACCGGTAACACGGGGCCAGGGCACTCTCAAGGATGCGGTGGACGCCGCGCTTGAGGCATACGTGAAAGAGCCGGAATCGTATTATCTTCTCGGATCCGCAGTCGGTCCGCATCCGTATCCGGCCATGGTACGCGATTTTCAGAAAATAATCGGCGAGGAAGCACGCAGGCAGATACTGGAAAAAGAGCGCATGCTTCCCCGCGCGGTCATCGCGTGCGTGGGCGGGGGGAGCAATGCGATCGGCGCGTTTTCCGCTTTCATACAGGATCCGGAAGTTGCTTTGTATGCGGTCGAACCGGAGGGGCTGGGGAAAAATTCCGGCAGGCATGGCATGTCCCTGGGGAAAGGCAAAGAAACCATCATCCACGGATTCAGGACCCTTACGCTGCAGGACAGCCGCGGCAATGTCGCGCAATCATACAGTGCTGCCTCCGGCCTCGACTATCCGGGCGTCGGACCTGAGCTCGCATACCTTAAAACATCAGGACGGATCAAAGCCGCATCGGTCACTGACCGGCAGGCGGTTGCCTCATTCGAGCAACTCTCGAAAACCGAAGGCATCATTCCTGCCCTTGAATCATCACACGCGGTCGCATTTGCGATGCGTTATGCGAAGACGCTTTCCCGGAACGATTCGATAATCGTAAACCTGTCCGGCCGCGGCGACAAGGACGTGGAGCATGTGTATGAAACGATGATCAAGTGAATGACTGTTCACCCGCCCCGTCTCCGGTTCCCTGCCGGGGGCGGGGTTGCAAGTGAACGATTGTTCTTTACAAAACTGGTTTAAGGTGTACAATGAAGGAATGATTCCGCTTGCAGAACAGCTGAGACCCAAAACACTTGACGAAGTGGTCGGCCAGGAGCACCTGGTCGGCAAGGGCAAACCTATCCGGAAAATGCTCGAAAACGGCAAGGTGACGTCCATGATCCTTTGGGGCCCTCCCGGATGCGGCAAGACAACGCTTGCACGCCTTATCGCCCATTACGTTGACGCGGATTTCGTATCGTTCTCCGCAGTGACCGGAGGAGTGGCGGAGGTGCGTGAAATCGTCAGGCAGGCGCGCGAGAAAACGCTTTTCAAAAAACAGACGATCCTGTTTGTTGACGAAATCCACCGGTTCAACAAAGGACAGCAGGATGCGTTCCTCCCCCACGTGGAAAACGGAACCATCATCCTCATCGGCGCAACAACCGAAAATCCGGGATTCGAAGTGAACGCCCCTCTCATTTCACGCAGCCAAGTGTATGTGCTCCATGCCCTGTCTGACGAAGATATCGAAAAGATCGTGCACAATGCTGCAAAGCTTTTTCCGAAACACTCCTTTTCACCTGAAGCAGTCAGTCATCTGGTGAGGAGTTCAAACGGAGACGCGCGCACGGTCATCAACGCAGTTGAGCTCTCCGCATCCATTGCAAAAAAGGTAACCCTCAAAGTCGCGGAGGAAGCAATCCAGCGCAAGGCCATATATTACGACAAAAAAGGAGACTGGCACTACGATACCATATCTGCGTTCATCAAATCCATGAGAGGATCGGACCCGGACGCTGCACTTCACTACCTGGCCCGGATGATCAAGGCGGGAGAGGATCCGGTATTTATCGCGCGGCGTATGGTCGTTTTCGCAAGCGAAGACATCGGAAACGCGCTGCCGACCGCACTGGTTGTGGCGACCTCCGCCATGCAGGCGGTGCATATGATCGGCTGGCCGGAGGCGGGTCTCATTCTTGCCCAGACCGCAACGTACCTTGCCACCGCTCGCAAATCCATCGCATCAACGTCCGGACTGCAGCAGGCGCTCGCCGATATCGACGAAAAAAACCTCGGCCCCATACCTCTTCACCTGCGCAATGCCACGAACAAGGTCATGCGAAGCCTCGGCTACGGACGCAACCACGTGAGATATCCGTGGAAAGTGGAAAAGGAAACGGGCAGGAAAGTACAGCAGGAATACCTGCCTCAAAACCTGAAAGGCAAAAAATACTACATACCGGACTGGAAATAAGCCGTTACCTACCGTACACCCAGATGCAGTGTCCTATGACCAGCGCATATGTGCAGAAAAACAAGAGGGATAGGGTGATGTAAATGATGCTGTAGACCACAGCCATAAATCCTTTTTTCGATTCTTTCTCCAAATACGGATCCCGCTTGCCCATGAACAGACCGACGCCAAAAAAAGGCGAGAAAACAACATGGTGCCGGTAGCGTCTCCTGCTGAGAAGCAGCAGCAGGTTAAGGCAAGATCGGGTACGCAATCCCCTGACCCCCTCTCTCAGGAGAATCACGGGATACAGTATGAAATAGAATACGCCTACATATACAGCAGCAGCGGCGAATAGCACGGAATAGAAAAGCTGAAGTCCGTATTCCAGCTGATTGATCATAATTCCAGTGATCCCGCCTGGCTCCAATCGTTTTCGTTCAAAACAACGATTTTATCCTGTCCGATGATATAGAGATAATCGTTCACGTACACCGCACGCTGTACCTGGCTGCCGGCAACCGCTTTCACCATCGACAACTTGTTGCCCGCATATGAGAACACGTAGCCTCCCTGTGATCCGGGCATGAAAAATGCCTCATGCTGCTCATCGGCAAGAAACGCGTGGTGGTTATTTTGGGCCTCTGACCAGAATTCGGTCATGGAATATTTGTCGATCTCTCTCGGATTCTCCGGATCGGCTACATCAAACAGGGAAAGCTTCACGTTGCCCGATTCCTGGCCGACCCCGACCAGCAGGTCTTCCTTGAGGGGGTGCAGGTATGAGGAATACCCGGGGATCTTCAGTTCGCCTTTGAGCGCGGGTGACCGGGGATTGGACAAATCAAGCACATAAAACGGATCCGTCTGACGGAACGTCACGACATATCCGCGCTCCGCCATAAAGCGTACCGAGTAGATGCGTTCCGTCTTCCCCAGGTCCCGGACCGACCCGAGCACGTCAAGAGAACCGTTGAGCACATACACATCGCTGAAGGAATCGGCGGTGCGTCCGAATCCTGATACCCAGCTGTTTTGTCCGATAGTCGTTGCTATCCTCAGGGAACCGTCATACTCATCGAGCGCAAACTGGTTGATGGCCTTGCCCGGCACCTCCCCGGTTGCACGTATCGAAAAAGTGTCTAAGTCGATCTTGACGATGCCGGTTTTATCGAGCTCCCGGGCGTGTTTCGCCATAAAATCCTTCATGCGGTTCTGGAGGTTGTTTTCGAACGCAAGTTTGTCGTCGTTTTTCATCCCGTTCATGAAACGGGATAGGATATCGGAAAGTTCAACCATCTTTGCCTGCTGGCTCAGCTCATACCCGGAAAGCTTCGCGAGTTTCTGCGCGACGGTATCGGGAAACAGATCCCGGTTTTCCGTGACGAATCCTGATAATATGTCGACCATGTCGCCGCTGTAGTGATATGCGGCATACAGGTTTTCTTTGGACATATAAATGACCGATTCGGCGGCCGAACCCACAAACGACACGGTCTTTTCGACGGTTCCGTCCTGCGGATTAATCTGGGAAACGGTATAGACGGTATCGCTCGGTACACGGGCTTCGGGGCGGTAGACATCCATGCACCGGACAGAGGATCCTTCACCCTTTATCCCGAAAAGGGGTATCGGACAGGGAAACCCGTTTCCCTGCTCCCGGCGGGTAATCAAATAAATCCGGTTTTTGTACAAACGGGCCTGGACCTTGTACATGTTTTCCCCGTACGGAATGCTCCATTTCTTCACCGGGCGCGCCGGGTCCTTCACGTCATACCCAGCTATCTGCCGCTTTTCGTAATTCGTTTCGTCAAATACCACCAAGACATCCCCGTTCAAAAGCAGGTCACCGGACACCGGAATGTTTCCCAGTTTTTTCATGGTCTGGGGCGGAAAGGAACGAATGGAGAGAATGCCGCCTTCCGGCTCCTGCGGAACCGGCGGATAGATCAGACTCGTATCCGCACCCGGTTCGGTCATGACGTCCGGAGCTATGCGTTTTTCCATCATGGGATATGTGCGGTAACTGTACGGCGATGAATAATAGAGGTTGTCCCCGTCCGTCTTCACGATGTCCGGTTCATCTATCCCGAGAACCTGCACGTTGGTTTGTGATACGCGCTGTGCGCTGTCGCCTCCACCTGTCTGGGGGACCGGCAGCCCGATGGAATTTTCCATGCCCAGTCCGGGAACTGATTTGCTTACCGCCCTGTCTTCCATGAAAACGCCGCCTGACTCGTTCCGGATTGATGTCGCCTCCTCCATGAATGCGCGGAACTCCTCCTCAGTTGCGAATTTCCTCATTTTTCCGAACGGCTGCGTCTTGAGGTTTGTGTTTTGCGTTATGGGGGGCACGCCGGGAAGATTGATGAGGTTCCTGCGTAAAATCGCAAAAAGGAGAATCGCAAGTGCAATGAAGATGGCTGCGCCGGAAAGGGTTAGAACGAAGCTGCGTTTTGTTTCCATACCTTCATGATATGGAAGTCAGAGTATTTTGTCAATGACGCGTTGGTATCCGCCGCATCCCCGCCTCAGCCAGTGGGCGACGCGGGTAACGGTGGTCGTTGAGACCTTCGTTTCCCGGGCGATTTTCTGGTATGACATCCCTTTGACGAGAAGCCTGACGACCTCGATGCGGTTGGCGAACTCCTCGATTTCCGCAACGGTCAGAAGGTCCCTCAGGAAATCCGACACTTCAGACTCGCCCTTGAGGGAAGCAAACGCCCTGACGAGCCGCTTTTCCTTCTCGTTTTTCGGTTTGTAGGATTCGGTCTTCCGGTACACGGCCTGTTTTCTCATGTGAATATATTACCATACGGCAACATCTTTTCGCAAAACCGACTTGACAAGTATGTGTTAACGTGTTAATATGTTAATATGAATTTCGTAAGTATAAAAATATATATGCATCACGACCCGCCTGCCGCGGGTTAGGTTTTTTGTCGTGATGACAGCCAGCCCGCGAAAGCGGGTTTTTTTGTGGATGGCATTATCAGTTTATTCGAAGGAAAGGAGGTGAAATCATATGAAATACAAATATACGATAACACTCGCTGCGGCAATTTTGGCCGTTGCGATTCCGGCGCTTTTCCTGAGCCAGAGCTCAAAGTTCGCACCGCGCTCCCCTGCCGGCTTGAACGCCACATGGGGAAAGCGGGAACTGGTCATCGGGCTTGACGACGCCTTTCCGCCTATCGGTTTCAGGGATGAGTCAGGTGTTTTGACCGGCTTTGACGTGGAACTGGCGAGGGAGGCGTGCAGGCGGATCGGCCTCAAACCAGTGTTTAAACCGGTCGTATGGGACAGCGTCATTCTCAGCCTCAACAACGGAGACATCGATGTCATCTGGAACGGCATGACCATCACGGACAGCAGAAAAAAACAGATCGCATTTTCCGATCCGTACCTGAAAGGCGAGAATGTGTTCCTGTCCGGCATGGATTCTAATCTCAAATCGAAAAAAGACCTGGCGGGTAAAGTAATAGCCGTGCAGGCGGGATCAGAACAGGAAGAAACGGTGCGCAGGGACGAAAACGCATTGAAGCCGAGGGAAATCCGCACCTACGATACCGTGCAGGCAGCGCTTCTGGACATGAAAACCGGACGGATTGATGCGGTGCTTGTCGACAACTTTTCCGGACTGTATACCGCAAAGCTCGTATTTGGGCCGGATTACAAACCCAGACAATTTTCAGGTGATTACGGCGCGACGGCAAGCGGGGTTGGCATGCGCAAACGGGACGGATTTCTTACAGATGAAATCAACCGCGCGCTTGCTGAAATGAAGCGTGACGGCACAGCCTCGCGCATTGCAGAGAAATGGTTCGGTAACGACGGATTGTTAGTTAAGTAACTATTATGGAAACGGAGTCTCTTTTCACTACCGGTTTAGCCCTCTTGGAGGGAGCATCGACAACGGGAGCCGTATGGCTCGTAACCGTATTCGCATCGGTGCCGCTTGCTCTCGCCCTTTCAGTGGTGCGCAAATCCGGGTCAGGTATTGCGGACGCGACAATCGGAGCATATTCGTCGCTTGTGAGGGGGACTCCGCTTCTGTTTCAGCTCATGTTCGTGTATTTCGGATTCCCCCTTCTTTTTGGTATACGCCTGCCGCCTTTCGCATGTGCGTCAATCGCGTTCGTGAACTCATGGACCGTTTACTTGAGCGAACTGTTCCGGGGCGGCATAGAAAACGTCGAACGGGGCCAGTATGAAGCGGGTATGGCCCTCGGGCTAAATTACCGGCAGATCATGCGTGAAATTGTTCTTCCCCAGGCAGTCGCCGCGACGCTTCCCGGCGTTACCAACCAGGCGATCGAGGCGATTTGGGGAACCGCGCTCCTTTCGACTATCGGCATGAACGATATCCTCAAAAGCGCCCGCTCCATCCTCATGCGCGACTTTTCGCTTGAACCCTTCATTCTCGCGGGGCTGTTTTACCTGCTGTTTAACTGCGCAGTCATGATTTTATTCCGTACTATAGAATCGCGTGTTACCCGTTACCGGAGGTGCACACCGTAAAACCCTATGATGATCGATATACGCAGCCTTCGCAAAACCTTCGGCGCCTTTGCGGCAATCGACGGGGTATCGTTTTCCGTCGCAAAGGGAGAAGTCGTAGCGCTTATCGGACCATCGGGTTCCGGGAAAAGCACCCTCCTGCGCTGCATCGCAGGCATCGAACCGCAGGACACGGGGAACATCCTGATTGAAGGCAAGCCGGTAATAGCCGGATCAGGTTTCCAAAAAACCGGCATGGTGTTCCAGAGTTTCAACTTGTTTCCCCAGAAAACAGTGCTTGAAAATGTCGCGCTTGCGCCCCGCATCGTCAAGAAATTGAAAACGGAACAAGCCGAAACCCTTGCCCGGCAGCTGCTTGCGAAAGTGGGCATGGCTTCAAAAGCCGGAAGATATCCCGCGTGTCTATCGGGAGGGGAAAAACAGCGGGTTGCCATCGCGCGGGCTTTAGCAATGCGTCCGGACATCATGCTTTTTGACGAGCCGACATCGGCACTCGATCCCGAACTGACTGGGGAAGTGCTAGCCGTTATCGCAGCGCTCGCCCGCGAAGGAATGACGATTTTGATCGCTTCCCACGAAATAGGATTCATCAAGCGCGTCTCGGATCGAATACTTTTTATTGAAAACGGAAGAATCGCTGCCCGGGGCACCCCCCGTTCCATTGCACGCGCAAGCCGGCGCGTAGCCGCCTTTATCCGGCAAATTAACAGTTTCTGAATTATCATGGACGCCATCGCGCTTACCAAAAAACTTATAACGCTGCCCAGTTACGTAACCCGGGACCGAAACGAAAAGCCGGTTGCCGATTTTCTCGCCGGTTACCTGTCCCGCAATCTCCCCTGGCTTAAAACCGTTAGGCAGCCCGTTTCAGGGGAACGGTACAATATCCTTGCCCTCCCGAACGGCAAGCCGCGTATCCTTTTCATTTCGCACATGGATACGGTCGCGCCCGCCGGAAATGTACGCAAACGTCTCACTCCCCAAATTTCCGGAAACCGGCTGTACGGCCTGGGATCGTGTGACATGAAGTCGGGACTCGCCGCCTCGGTCCGGGCAGTGCAGGATATGGGACCGTCATCAGGCGCGGGACTCATTTTCGACTGCGATGAGGAATACCGTTTTGCGGGTATCAGGAAAATCATACAGGAATACCGCATGAGTCCCCGTCTCGCCGTATTTCCGGAGCCGACGGACATGAAGATCCTGGCCGGCTGCCGGGGTCTCAGGGAAGTCTCGGTTCGCGTCCAAGGCAAAACGGCACATGCGGGTACTCCGGAAAAAGGGAAAAACGCCATAACGGATGCGGTCAGACTTACCGACCTCCTGAAAGACAGGTTAACCGAAAACGATGACCCGGATCTGGGCAAAACCACCGTCAACCTCAGCGCTTTGCAGGGAGGAGTGCTTCAAAATGACGGAGTCACCGTGCAGCCGAACGCAGTCCCTGACCGCGCCGAAATGATCCTGGATATTCGCACGGCCGATCCCCGCCGGAAGCAGCCGCCGCTCTCCCGCACGATCATGAAAACGGCCGGCGAACTGAATGTGTCTGTGGCGGAAATTGACGTGCGGCTTGACTATCCTCCCTATACCTGCGGTACGAGAGGCCTTGACGTTATGGAGAAAGCAGTGGCACAAGTATTGGGAAACGCGCAGTACCTGCATCCCCGTGAGTCCGGATATTTTGAAGGTCCCTATGTCCAACGTGCATGGGGATGCCCAAGTCTCGCGTTCGGTCCGGGCAATACCGCGCACAAACCCGACGAAAACGTCAGGATGGAAGATGTCCGCAAGACCGGAAGCGTATTTCTTGAGCTTATCCGTATGGCCGGTTAGCCTTTTTCCACTTCCCAGAATTTGGATCCGAGCCGGTCCCAGGCAATGCGGTGTTCATCCGGCGCTTCGAGCGTGAACTGGTTGTTTACGACATAAAAGATCGTGCCGGGAGTCGATGCGATATTGACGACCCCGTGTGCGACGCCGCGCGGTACAAGTACGAGGCGGGATACTCCGTTGCCCATGACGATTTTCATTTTGACGTCTTTGGTTGCCGAGTTTTCCCGGGTATCCCAAAGCCCGAGGATCATGTGATCTTCCGGAGGGATGTACCAGAGATCTTCCTGTTTGTAGTGGAGGTGCCAGGCCTTGACGGATCCGGGAAGCAGGCGGGAACGGTTGATCTGCCGCACCTGCATATCGGGAAAGAGCTCGAGACGGCCCTGTTCGTTTACGCGAAGCAGGTCCTCAAACGTTCCGTCCTGGCCCGACATGCGTCTCACTTCCTTGACCAGCACCCCGTCTATAGTCCGGGGTTTCGTGTAATCCTGCACGAATACTTCTTTGCGTACCGATTCGATAATGCCGTCCGATGTAAGATCTGTCATATGAATAAAAGAATTAATAACTGTCAATCCATCTATCGCTGATTTCATCGATGAACTTCATTTCCAGCGCTTCCTTTGCCGTGAAGTATTTCCTCGGTTTCGCGATTTTTTCAAACTCCGCAAAACTGAGCGACGATCGGGCGATGGACTGTTCGATGAACAGACGGTAAAGCCGGTTCCATTCGTCCGTCAGGATATTCATCTCATCAATGTAGGTATGCTCTTCCCTCCAGTGGCTGCTCTGGTGGAGCATGAAAATCGTCGAAGGGCGGGCTATCCGTTTTGCGGAAGCCTGAAGTACCATGAGGGACGCAGACATGCAGGAACCGGTAACGATAGTGACCACCGGTTTTTTTGAAGCCTTTACCGCATCATACAGCGCCTGCGCATAATACAGGAGTCCTCCGCTTGAGGCGAGGGTAAAAATGATGAGTTTCTTGTTGTCGTTATTGTTGGCTCCGTCGATGTCCCTGAGTACGTCCGCAACCGAATCCTCGTTGATGGGACCAACCAGCCGGGTATAACAATTGGGTACGGTCTCTGAACTGTTTTGCTTCATATACAAACTATTATAACCTATATTTCTTTCTGGTTTCCTCCCCGATCCACTTATTGAGAAGTGTTTCCTGCTGCCCGGAGGTGAGGCGGGATTGCCCGGTCCGGTTTCTCTGGCGGGCAAGCTCGTATAGGAGTATGCCGACCGATACCGAAAGATTGATGGAATCGACGAAACCGCTCATGGGTATATAAACCAGTTCGTCCGCCATGCGTTTTGCGGTTTCCGTTATGCCGGCCCCTTCGTTCCCGAATACGACGGCTGCTTTGCCTTCAGGAAACGTGAGGTCATGCAGTGATGAGGCATGGGGGTCCAGTATCGTCGCGTAAATCCGGTACCCGTCCCGCTTCAACCGGCTGAAGCACTCCCGCGTACTGTTCCAGCTGACGGAGTCGATCCACTTGTTGGCAGAGGCGGAAGTCAGTTTCCCCAGCTTCTCCGGATTGAACACTTTTTCCGTTTCGAACACGAAGTGCGCCGTCTGAATGCCAAAAGCATCACAGTTGCGGATGGCGGCAAGCGCATTGTGCGGATCATGGATGTTTTCAAGAACAATAACGTCCCGAAGGCGTTTGGAAACCACGTCGCGGAACCGGTTCATTCTCTTTTCGGTCATCATAAGGAGCTGAATTTTTCGGTGTACTCGATAATCTTTTCAAGCGTACCCGGTTCGTCTGACTTGTGCCCGGCCGTAGGTATCATATGGAAATCAGCATGCGGCATTCTTTTGTGGAGTTCCCATGCGGTACGGGGCGGACAGCACATGTCGTAACGCCCCTGGATGATGACTGAAGGAATGCCTTTGAGGCGTCCGGCGTTTTCCAGAAGCTGGCCTTCCCGCAGGAACGCACGGTTCCTGATGTAGTGCATGAGTATCCGCTCGCCCGCGACCGCCTCCCTTGATACGGGCTTGCGCAGATCCGCCTCGTCTACCGAAAGTTTCATGAGGGACCGGTGCCAAATGTTGAATGATTCAATGGTTTTAAGCTGAAGCGGACTTTCCTTGTCCGTATAAAGGCTGTACAGGTAGTCGCTGACGCTTCCCTTAAAATCCGGGGGAAGTACTCGCGCAGCCTCCTCCCATCTGTCCGGAAAAAATATCCGGGCGTTCCCCATGAACCAGTCTGTTTCCCATTGCCTGAACGTGAAGATGCCGCGAAGTATAAGCGCCTTCACGGTTCCGGGATGCTCCTGTGCGTATGCAAGCGCGAGCGTGCTGCCCCAGCTGCCCCCGTGCACCACCCACCGGTCGATCCGCAATTCCCGCCGTATCCGTTCGATATCCGCTACCAGGTCCTGGGTCGTATTTTCCCGGATTTCCCCGGTAGGCGTGCTTTTGCCGCACCCGCGCTGGTCAAACAGGATGATACGGTATTTTGCCGGGTTATAGAACTGGCGGTGGTCATTTTTTGTCTGACTCCCGGGACCGCCGTGGAACGAAATAATCGGCTTTCCCTGCGGATTGCCCGACTCCTCCACATACAGAGTGTGCAAGTTTGAGACTTTAAGAAAGCGGGTCCTGAACGGAACGATAGGAGGAAACAACTGATACATGCCCTTATTATACCCGAAGATCTTACCCTTTTATCATTACGATGTTATTCCCCGCTTGCCCTGGTTTTATAGCATGGAATCCGTACAAACAAACAATTACCAGTTTCTCAGTAGGAAAGGAGGTGAAACGAATGAGAGCTTATATAACAGTATTTTTCAGCCTGCTTATAATGGTGGCGGCTGTGGCGGTCGTCGGATTCGCATCTGCGCAATCGCCGACGCGTACGCCGACAACCGCTCCGGGTAATGTCCTTCCCACGCGTGCGCCGGCTACCGGTCTCGGGGGAAGCGCCCTTTGACGGATAGTATAATTATGTTCCTATGAAAAGCGGGTTGATTTTCATTGTCGCAGGATTCATCCTGGCAGGGGTAACTCAGGCAAGTCTCCCGAACCGGACACAGATCCCGTATGTGGAGATAGTGCCCACCGTTACTCCGACGGTACCGGTACCGCTCCGGCTGTCCATTCCGGCAATAGGCGTTGACGCGCCGGTTGAAAGCGTCGGCATGGACAGCCTCGGAAGGATGGCAACGCCTTCAATCGATACGAATACCGCCTGGTATAACCTCGGCACAAAACCGGGGGAGCCCGGTAACGCCGTCATAGACGGACATCTTGATACCCCCACCGGTCCCTCCGTATTCTACCGCCTGTCGGAGCTGAAAATCGGCGACGAGCTGACCGTGACCTCGGAAAACGGCAAAACATTCACGTTTCTCGTATACGACAGGAAAATATACTCCGATGCCGACTTTCCCATTGTCCAGGTTTTCGGCAACGATCCGATCCCCCGGCTCAATCTTATTACCTGCGACGGAATATTCGATTCGAACGCTTCAAATTACTCCCATCGCCTGGTCGTGTATTCGATCCTCAAGAATAAACCTGCAGAATAACAAAGGGAGGCGTGTCGCGGGTGCCATCGACAGGATTCGAACCTGTGACCTAACGCTTATGAAACGTGTGCTCTACCACTGAGCTACGATGGCAGGAACCGAAAAAAACTGCCCGTTACCCGAAATCCACCGGGAATCTGATCAGTTTTGTATAATTATACAATATATGGGCTCCAAATCAGTGGATTTATCGGTCATAATCATTTCATATAATACCAGGGAAATCACGAAAAACTGCCTCGATTCCCTCACCGTCTCCCTGAAGAACGCGGATTTCTCCTGGGAAATCATCGTCGTTGATAACGCTTCGAAAGACAGTTCTCCCGAACTCTTGAAAAACTATCCCGGCATCCGTCCGGTCATGAACCGCGAAAACGTGGGGTTCGCACGGGCAAACAACCAGGCAGTTAAACTTTCCCGCGGGACACATATCCTGCTTCTCAATTCCGATACGGTCGTGCTGGACGACGCAGTCGCCGACATGTTCCGCATGTACCGCAGCAATCCGGATATCCATTTCCTGGGCGCAAAGCTTTTCAATCGCGACATGTCCCCCCAGCCGTCAGCCGCACCCTTCTATACATTGCCCGTGGTGTTCGGAGCGCTGTTTCTCAAGGGGGACCACTGGGGCCTCACCCGCATGAGCCCTGACACGCTCAGGAAAGTGGATTGGGTATCCGGCGCCTGCATCCTCACCAGGCGTGAATACTACGACCGGATACACGGTTTTGACGAGGGAATTTTCATGTATATGGACGAGGTCGACCTGCTGTACCGCGCGAAACAGGCAGGATACCGCACCTATTTTTACCCGCATGCGCGCATCATCCATCTCGGCTCCGCATCAAGCAACAAAACATATCCCATCCTCCAGGTGTACCGCGGCTTTCTCTTTTTCTACCGGAAGCACTATTCGAGAGTGGAGCTATTGTGCCTCAAATTTATGTTACAATTAAAAGCGTTGGTTTCCATTATTATAGGTTACATAACCGGCAACGGTTACCTGAAAACGACTTATGAAGAAGCTCTTAAAGTGGCTCGACACTAATCTCATTAAAATCCTGTGCGTCGGTTACATTTTCCTCATCCCCCTGTATCCGAAACTTCCCTTGAAAATGATCAACTACACGTATATCGCGATTCGGCTCGAAGACGTGTATGTCGCAGCCCTGGCCATCGTATTCGTCGTGCAGCTTTTGAGAAGGAAAATCACCCTGCACCGGAAGTTCGTCATACCGTTCCTCATATTCTGGGGTGCGGTATTCGCATCGTTTCTCTGGGGATACTTTGTGCAGAAAACCATTATTTTCAAGCACCTCGGACTCCTCCACTCGCTGCGGCGCGTCGAATATATGGCCATGTTCTTCATCTTCGCGTCATCCATTCGGACCAAAAAAGACTTCCTTTTTTACCTGAACGTAGTGATATTTGTGCTGTTCCTCGTCGGTGCATACGGCATCGGGCAGAAGTTCCTCGGCTGGCCCGCGGTCCAGACCATGAACCCGGAATACGCGAAAGGGTATATCCTGGTTCTGGACGCGAACGCACGCATTTCCTCAACATTCGGGGGCCATTATGACCTTGCGGCATATATCGTCTTTATGATGCCCATTATCCTTGCATCCTTTTTCTACTTCAGGCTCAAATGGTGGTACTTCCTCACGTTTTTCATCGCCCTTTTCTCGCTGGTTTTGACGGCCTCCCGCGTCTCATACGGGGCATATGTGGTCTCAACGCTCATGTTTCTCCTTTTCATGCGCAAGTTTCGTATGTTTTTCGTGGTAGCGGTCCTTACCGTCGGGCTCACCCTCACCTCGGGCAACCTGACAAGCCGCCTCACCCGGACGTTTCAGCAGAAGCAGATTTTTATCGACAAGACAACCGGCCAGACCACCGTGCCGAGACGCCTCAAGCCGGATGAACTTCCGGTCGGCGATTATGTGGTGAATAAGGAAGGCGTAGTCAGCCAGGCGGTCGATGTATCCTCCGGGGTGACGCTCAACAAGAAGGATGCGGCCGACGCTCTTGCCAATATCCGCGACCAGGTGCGTGAAGAGGCGCGCCTGGCCGGAAAAACTCTCACGAAGGAAGAGGAGGACCGGCTCGTTGACGAGCAGTTCAAGAACCTGAAGGTGGTCACAACCGTACTCCCGGACATATCGTTTGCCACCCGCCTCCAGGTCGAATGGCCGCGCGCCATCAAGGCGTTCCTCAAAAACCCGATACTCGGCAAGGGTCCCTCATCAATCACCGAAGCAACCGACAACGACTTTCTGCGGTGGCTTGGCGAATTCGGGCTTTTTGGCACCCTGAGCTTTCTTGCGATCCTGTTTTTGGTCGCAAAGGACGTATGGATGACCGTACGGCAGAAGGAGAACACCGAAAAAATACTTTTGTGGGGACTGCTCTTTTCGATCTTTGGGCTCCTCATCAACGCAACGTATATAGATGTATTCGAGGCATCCAAGATTGCCTACAATTTCTGGATGATACTCGGGTTGTACATGGGATACACCGGCCTCAGGCAAACGCCTCAGCCGGCTGTGAAAAAACAAGCCGTACGGACAAAAAAAAGATGATATGGAAAAAAAACACTTCAGGAAAACGGACGGTATCATCTTGGGTTTGATTCTCATGCTCGGTCTTGCCCTGCGGCTCTACCGGATCGATGCGCCGCTGACTGATTTCCATTCATGGAGGCAGGCGGATACGGCCGCGGTAGCCCGCAATTTCGTACGGGGCGGTTTCAACCTGCTGAGGCCTACCTACGATGACCTCTCAAGCATCCAGTCCGGCCGCGAAAATCCCAACGGACTTCGGTATGTGGAATTCCCCCTCTATAACGCGATGTTCGCGGCTCTCTTTAAAATCGCCCCGGTCATGCGGATCGAAATGTGGGGACGAATCGTTACGATACTCTTTTCGCTCGCTACCGCAGCCGTCATGTACTATCTGCTTTTGAAGGAAAACGGACGCACCGCCGCCATTGCGGGCTCGTTCCTCTACTCGATACTTCCCAGTTCGGTGTTTTTTTCCCGCGTTGTGCTTCCCGAAACAACCGCTCTCGGTTTCGTATTCCTGTCCCTGTTTTTTCTCTACCGGTGGCGCCACGGTACCGGCACAAAGTTATGGCTTTCCTATGCTCTTTCAGTCGTTTGTTTCGCCGCTGCGGTGCTTGTGAAGCCGACCGTCATATTCTATGGGCTCCCCCTGTTTTATCTGTTCGTTGCCCGTTACGGTTTCGCGTTCCTGCGCAGGCCCGGTTTTTATCTGTACTTCATCATCTCTCTTCTTCCCCTTGTTCTCTGGAGATATTTTATCCTCAGGTTTCCGGAAGGGATTCCGTCAAGCGACTGGCTTATAACGAGCGTCAATACGTTTGAGGGACAACGCCAGATTTTTATGAAACCGGCTTTTTTCCGCTGGATATTCTATGAACGCATCAATGTTATGATCTTCGGAGGGCTCCTCACCGGATTTTTCATATACGGCGCATTTGCCCGCATGAAAAACCTGCTTCTCCACAGCATCCTCGCGTCGGCATTCGCGTATGTGTTCGTATTCCAGGGCGGCAACGTACAGCACGAATATTACCAGACGGTGATTATCGCGCCGCTTGCCATGTTTGCCGGGATCGGCATCGCCCTCGTTTTCCATGAACGTAAACGGTTCCTCTCTCCGCTGTTTACGGTTCCGGCCATACTTTTTGCGATCGCGCTTTCCGTATCGTTTTCATGGTATTACCGCGTGAAGGACTTTTACACCTATCCGGAGGACTTGAACCACATGGCCCGCATCCTCAACGCGTTCACCGACAAGGAAGACAAGATCATTACCGACCGCCTCGGTGACACGACCCTCCTGTATCTTGCCGACCGCAAGGGAGCCCCTATGCTCTACAAGACGATTGAGCAGCTCAAGAGCGACGGGTATTCGTATTACATGACGGACAAGCAGGAAATCATCGGGGAACTCAAGGAAAAGGGAGAGTACGGATTGCTTTTTGAAAATAAGCAGTTTGCCCTGTTCAAGCTATGAAGATTCTCATGCTGACTCCCTACCTGCCGTATCCTCCCGCCTCAGGCGGCCAGATCCGGACACTGAACCTTCTCAAATACCTGCGCGCAAAAAACGAAATCACCCTGATTGCCCTGTACAAAAACGACGAGGAAAAGAAGTACCTGCCCTACCTCAAACCGTACTGCAAGGAAGTGTACCTGTGCAAACGGCCTGAGAGGCCCTGGCAGTTCAATAATATTTTCAATTCCATATTCTCGCTCAATCCGTTTCTCATCGTACGTAATTTTTCATCCCAGGCAAGTACCACCCTCAAAACGCTCATTGCCAAAGAGCACTTCGATGCTATCCATGCCGAAACTTTTTACATCATGCCCCATATCGTGGAAACGGACATACCGATTCTTCTTGTCGAGCAGACCATCGAATTCAAGGTCTACCAGCATTACGTGAACTCGCTGCCGTTTCTCATCCGGTTCCTGTTCTGGCTCGATATCATCAAGCTCAAATTCTGGGAGCGGTTCTACTGGCGCAAAGCCTTTCTGGTCGGAGCCGTATCGGAATCGGATCGCAGGCAGATATCGCAGCTTGAACCGAGCATCAAACCGGTGATCATCCCCAACGGGGCGGGAGAGGAAATGATCGCCAAAACACTCAAACCCAAGTCGCTGAAAAAACCCGTACTTCTGTTTGTCGGCAACTTTTTCTGGCTCCAGAATACGGAGGCGGCAAAATACCTCATCACCCATATTTATCCGGATTTGCGCAAAGCGATCCCGGATGTGGAAATCCTTATCGCAGGCCAGAACGCACGCAACAAGCTGCAGCTTGAGGACATGCAGGGCGTCCGCATCATGGACATTGACCCGAACGATTCGGACACCATGAAAAGAGCATATCAGGAGGCTAATCTTTTTGTCGCACCCATATTCGGACCCGGAGGAACCCGCCTTAAAATACTTGCCGCCATGTCAAGCGGCCTTCCCATCGTTACCACCCAAACCGGCATTGAAGGGCTTGACGTACATCACGGAAGCCATGTCCTCATCGCCAACACCCCGCGCGAATTTGTCAGGGAAATCAAACGGATCCTCAGCTCCCCGGACATGTACGAACGTATCCGCAAAAACGCTTTCGAGCTCGTGAAGGAAAAATACAACTGGAAAAAAATCGCGACACAGCTGGAAATCGCATACCAGCGTATAAAAAAAGCTTGATTCAGATGAAAATAGGCATAGATATCTC
This sequence comes from uncultured Gammaproteobacteria bacterium, assembly GCA_964629635.1. GTDB lineage: Bacteria > Patescibacteriota > Microgenomatia > UBA1406 > GWC2-37-13 > YC2-FULL-38-9. The sequence continues at coordinate 205,936 of CAZVQS010000002.1, read as the reverse complement.
CCAAATCGCATATGAAGGCACGGGAGTGGGGCGTTTCGTAAACGGCCTCACCCGGACCATCATTGATCAGGAAAAAACGCATGAATGGGTATTTTTCTATTCGTCCCTGCGGCGGACGCTCAGCAGCGACATTCGGTCCCTCATTTCAAAGTCAGGCCACCGCATCATCGAATTGAAACTCCCGCCTACCGCACTGTCCTTCCTCTGGAACAACATACACCGCATGAAAATCGAGAAATTGACCGGGTCCCTGGACTGGTTTATCACCTCCGACTGGACGGAGGCGCCCTCGCGCATGAAAAAAGCCACCGTCATCCATGATCTCGTCTATCTGCGCTATCCCGATACCGTCCATCCGGTTATCCGGCAAACCCAGAGGGAACGGATGAAGTGGGTAAAGAAAGAAAGCAGAATAATTTTCGCGGATTCCGAGTCGACAAAACGTGACATAACGGAACTTTTGGGCATAGACGCATCCCGCATTCATGTAAATTATCCGGGACTCGGGGAAATGCCGGTGCGGGAACCCGCCGGCGACACCCTGAAACGGCACGGGCTTGACCGCCCCTTTGTCCTGACGGTCGGTAAAATCGAACCGCGCAAAAACATCGGGAAACTCATCGAAGCGTTCTCCTCAAAGAAGCGCGGCAATCTCCAGCTGGTTGTCGTAGGGCCGCAGGGATGGGACAGCGCGGTCACCAAACATAAATCCGAAACAAAAAATATCCGGTTCCTCAATTACGTAACTGATACGGAGCTCGCCAACCTCTATGCTTCCTGCCTGTTTTTCATGTATCCGTCCCTGTATGAAGGGTTCGGGTACCCGGTTGTTGAAGCGATGAGGGCGGGAGCGGCTGTTGCGACATCAAACGTTTCGTCCCTGCGGGAAATCGGGGAGGGTGCCGCACTCCTTTTCGATCCCCTTGAAATGGGGAGCATATCAAAAGCCATGGACGAGCTTACGGAAAATGCATTACTGCGCTCCGAACTGAAAAAAAAGGGTATAATAAAAAGCGGGAAATACCGCTGGAAGCGGTATTATGAAACTATGATGCGCATTCTCGAAAACTCGGTTACCAGTTGAATAACGATCCATGATCATCGGCGTTGACGGCAACGAGGCAAATGTCCGGGAAAAAGTAGGCGTGTCGGTATATACATTAAAACAGCTCTACTATTTCAAGGAGCATGCCTCCCCCTCCCTCAGGTTCATCGTGTACCTCAAGAACCCTCCCCACAACGATCTGCCTGATGAAACGGAGTTTTTTAAATATGAAGTCGTACGGGGATCTTTCATGTGGTCCCAGGTATTCCTTCCCCTCGCGCTTCTGAAAAACGCGTTCTCGCGCGAACGCATTGACGTATTCTTTTCACCCGCCCATTACGCTCCCCGTTTTTGTCCGTGCCCGACGGTCGTCACAATCCATGACGTGGCATATCTCCATTATCCGGACGAATTCCTCAAGCGGGATCTCTATCAGCTCAAGAACTGGACGAACTATTCCATCCGCAAAGCATCTAAGATCATCACCGTTTCCAAAACCACGAAAAAAGACGTCATGAGTTTTTACAAAATCCCGGAGAAAAAAATAGAGGTTGTCTACAACGGATTCGAAAAAGAGATCGACGACACGGACGTGCCCAAAACAATGGATGAAGTCGACGGGAAAATCACGCCTCCCTACATCCTATATGTCGGCACCATCCAGCCCCGGAAAAACATTATCACGCTCATACGCGCTTTTTCTCTTCTCCAGAAAACCAATCCCGAACTCTCCCTGGTCATAACCGGCAAGAAGGGATGGCTATTCGACCAGATATTCAAGGAAGCTAAAAAGGAATACCTGGAAAACAAAATAATTTTTACCGGATACGTTACCGACGAGGAGCTTGTATACCTGTACCGCAAAGCGTTTTGTTTCGCGCTCCCTTCGTTTTACGAAGGGTTCGGCATACCGGTGCTTGAGGCTATGAGCAACGGCACCCCCGTCGTCTCCTCGTTTTCCTCAAGCCTCCCGGAAGTCGGTGGGGAGGCCGCACTGTATTTCGATCCGGCCGACTACCGCGATCTCGCGGACAAGCTGAAACTGCTCTATGGGGACAAAAAACTGAGGAGCGAACTCGTGCGCAAAGGCAGGAAGCGGATCAAACAGTTCTCCTGGGATACTTGCGCGGCAGGCACGTTAAAAATACTTCAGGATGTACCTCATGGGGAGCCGTAAAAACCTACGGATCGCGATGTTTTTTTCCTCCAACCCCTCCTCAACCGGCGGAGTCCAGGAACATGTGCTTTATCTGAGCAGGCAGCTGCGCAAAATGGGACACGCCGTGACCATATTCGGCCCCGAGGGAAAATCAGGCATGTACCAGGGCTACCGGACGATCGGTTACACCATACAGCTGCCGCTCCCGAACGGCAACTGGGCAAGCGTCCAGATGAGCAAACCCTTCAAGGATGTCAACGACATGCTCAACCGGGACTCATTCGATGTCCTGCACATACAGGAACCCTACATCCCGTTCCTGGCATGGCAGCTTATCCAGCAGATAGACATGCCCAAGGTGAGCACGTTCCATTCCGCGTGGGACAACGATTCGGTCGTCAACGCAATAAACAACGTACTACCCATGTTCAAGGAAAAATTCTCAGAAAACATGCAGGAGGCGATTTTTGTCTCCCGTATAACCAAAAAGAGATGGAAAGGCCTCTGCACGAAAAACGTCTCCCAGCACGTGATATACAATGCGGTCGACGCCGAAGCGTTCCGTCCCCGGGAGCGCCGGGACGACGGGACGGTCCGCCTCCTGTTTCTCGGCAGGATCGTCGCACGTAAAGGCGTCAAATACCTACTCAACGCATTCAAGGCAGTCGCTCCCCTGTACCCGAACGTGCGCCTCGATATCGTAGGGGGAGGAGCGGAGGCCGAGTATACGCAGCAGTTCATCAAACGCAACGGGCTCGGAAAACAGGTTGCCTACCGCGGGGAAATATTCGGACTCAAGCGCGTCCCCTATTTCCAGAACGCCGACATTTTCTGCGCGCCGTATTTCGACGAGGCAAATCCCCTGACGATTCTTGAAGCCATGAGCTGCGGATGCACCATTGTCGGATTTGACAATGAAGCGATGAAGGAATCGCTTGCCCGATACCCCTCCCCCGAACTGATCGTCAAACAGCGGGATACACAGGCGCTCATCCGGGCCCTCAAAAAAGCGATAGAAAACGCACAGCTTCGGCAGAATACGCGAGCATGGTGCATACGGGAAAGCCGTAAATACCAATGGAGCACGGTTGCAAAAGAAACGGAACGCGTATACTTAAAGGCAATGCAAAAATACTATGCGTAGAGTATTCTTTTCCCTGCTCCTTAGGCTCTTCCGTCTTCCCCAAAGCAATATCCCGCCCGATAAAAAAGGACGCATATACATCCTCATCGACGGGTTGAGCCACTCGGTACTCATGCATGCCATGAAGAAAAACAACTGCGCCTTCTTTTCCCGCCTCAGGAAACAGGGATATGTCCTTTCCCCCTACTGCTGCGGATTACCTGCGGCAACCACTGCAACCGAAGCTGAATTGTTTTTCGGAGACAGCTTCAATATTCCGGGCTTTACCTGGTATGACCGCACGCTCCGTATGTTCGTGAGGGGGAACAGGGGCGAGGAAATCGAAAAATTCGAACAATCGCTTCCAACGAAGGATTCCCTCCTCCGGAACGGTTCGAACATTCTGGGTGTTTATGAGGCGGGCGCCGCGCTCTGCACCATTACGGGCCGCGACCTGAACCGGAAAAAACCATGGCGGGCAATCCGGAAAATAAATATGATTCTATTCGTTTTTTTGAACCCGTTCCGCTTCATATACACCGTCTATCTTCTTTTGAAAAGCGTTTTCTCAAGCATCGCCGTCAGCCTCAACAGACGGTCACGGAGGCTTTTCAGGGAGATGATCAGGAATTCGTTATCGCACATTTTTCTCGGCAACGCCATAACGTACCTTGCGGAGCTTGAAATCATGCGGGAAACCCCCGTTTTGTTCATCGATTACGTTCTGTACGACGAGTACGCGCATACCTATGGGGTGAAAAACCGGACCGCCCTTTCAAGCATACGGCTTATCGACTGGTTCTGCGAGTCCCTGTACAAAGCCGCCTTGAAATCGCGGCGCCCCTATGAATTTATCATTCTTTCCGACCACGGCCAGACGCCGAGCCGCCCCATCCATAAGCACAACGGCCGAAGCGTCTTATCCCTGTTCCAGCACGCGCTCGGCGACAACAGTCGCAGTGCCGTATTGACCTACGGGGGCCTTGCAATGAACCATGAAGCCCGGGGTAGGGATATTTACCTGGTGCCGGCCGGTTCAAGCCTCCAGGTGTATTTTTCGGAATCCCTTGAAAACCCGTATCCCCTTTCCGCCTTGAAGGAACGATATCCCCATCTCATATCCCGCCTTCTTGCGGTGCCAGAAATCGGCTGGGTGCTGGTGCGTGTGGATGAAAACTCCCAAATCCTGTTCGGAAAAAAGGGGCATGTTATGTTCGGCAACGGTGCGGTGCTCAATAAGGAGGGGGATCCTTTTTCGTCGCTTGAGGTTCAGCGGCCGGTCCTCGATTCTTTCGCGCGCTACGCCCGGTTTCCCAACAACGGGGACCTGGTGCTTTTTGGTGCGGTAGAACACGGAAAAGTATACAGTTTCGAAGACCACCTCGGTACCCACGGCGGATTCTTCGGCGATATGACATATCCGTTCATCCTCACGAACCATGCGCGCGCCATACGCGCGCTTGGATCAACCGGCGGGATGCAGGAGCTTTTCAAGTCGTTCAGGTCTTCTTGAAACGCAAAAACCCGTTTGTGATCTATAATAGGGTATGGGCACGATACGAGAGCTTGATCCGACTTTTGACCCGTCCGAATACAACCGCCATGCGTTTCATCCGCTCCAGTCGTGGCAGTGGGGTGAAGCGCGCTCGCGGATGGGGCTGCAGGTCGTGCGGCTGGGTGAATTCGACAACGGGGCGCTGCGCAACGTATTTCTTCTCACCATCCACCCGCTGGGCTCTACGCCCTACAAAATCGGATACCTCCCCCGCTCCGTATTTCCATCCCCTGATGTACTCTCCTTTCTGATGCGTTTCGGGAAGGAACGCAATCTCATATTCATAAAGCTGGAACCGTACGAGCACGAAATTCCTGCACACGCCGCATCGAATCCCTCCCTTGTAGAATCCCCCCATGCGCTCTTTCCCGTCTGGACGCAGATCCTCTCACTTGCGCCAAATGAGGAAGACCTCATGAAAAAGATGAAGCCGAAAACCAGGTACAACATCCGGCTTGCCCAAAAAAAAGGTGTTGACGTGCGCGAGAAAACCGATGATGAAGGGTTTGAGATTTTCAGCAGGCTGTATTTCGAAACCTGCAGGAGGCAAAAATATTTCGGCCATACGCAAAGCTACCACCAGACCGTATGGAATACGCTCAAAGGATCGATCGCCCATATACTGATTGCCTATTATGACGGGGAGCCGCTGGCTGCGTACGAACTGTTTCATTTCGGAGACCGGTTCTACTATACGTACGGGGGAACCTCGGACAAATACCGGAACCTTATGGCGGCAAACCTCATCATGTGGGAATCCATCAGGCTGGGAAAGAAGCTCAATGCGAAATTGTTTGACATGTGGGGTTCACTTGAACCCGGTTATGACAGCGGCCACCCCTGGGCCGGATTCACGAGATTCAAGGAAGGGTATGGAACGGAGTTCCAGAAAATGGTACCCGGACTTGACCTGGTGATCAATCCGGTACTGTATCCCCTGTACAATATCGCATCAATTGCCCGCAATGTCTACCTGCAGCTGCGCCGGTCAATTGGCTGACTTGGCATCTTTCATGACGTGCTTTTTCACCAGCGCATTGTCGACTACCTCATCCATGTGCTCAACGTATACAAAATGAAGCTCCTTGAGCACATACTGCGGGATATCCTCGAGATCCTTCTTGTTGTCCTTGGGAAGAATGACGGTCTTGATGCCTGCGCGGTGGGCGGCAAGCACTTTCTCCTTGACTCCCCCGATTTCAAGCGCACGCCCGCGAAGCGTAATTTCACCGGTCATGGCAACCTCGCGGTTGAACGGAATCTTGGTCAAAGCGGACAGCATCGCGGTCGCGATCGCAAGTCCGGCGGATGGCCCGTCTTTCGGAACCGCGCCTTCCGGCACATGCACGTGTATGTCAATGCTGTTGAAAAAATCCTTTTTCAGTCCCAGCTTGTCCCAGCGGGAACGGATATAGGAAAGCGCCGCCTGACAGGATTCCTTCATTACGTCGCCTAAATGCCCGGTCAGGGTTAAACCGCCCTTGCCCGGCATGATCGCAACTTCGATAAACAGGATGTCACCCCCTGCCTGGGTCCAGGCGAGTCCGGTCGAAATGCCGACCGTGTTCTTTTCCTCGATTATCTGGTTTGAGTATTTGTAAGGCCCAAGGTATTTGGAAACGTCGGTAACCGCAACGCTTTTTGATTTCGTTTTCTTTTCGACTATTTCACGCGCTATCTTGCGGAACACCGTCGCCACCTGGCGTTCCAGTTCGCGCACTCCCGCCTCCCTCGTATAGCGGCGGATGATCGTTTTGATCGCGGCGTCGTTTATCTTCACCTCATTGCGGTCAAGGCTGTGCGCCTCCACCTGCTTTTTAATGAGATGGTCCTTGACAATGTGGAATTTCTCATCCTCCGTATATCCGGCGAAATTGATGATCTCGAGACGGTCAAGAAGCGCTTCAGGTATCGTATCCAGCATGTTTGCGGTCGTGATGAAAAATACGTCCGACAGGTCAAACGGGACCTCCAGGTAATGGTCGGAAAACGCATGGTTCTGCTCGGGATCGAGCGCTTCAAGGAGGGCGGCTGATGCATCGCCCCGGTAGTCGCGGCCGATCTTGTCTATCTCATCAAGCATAAAGAGCGGATTTTTGGTTCCCGCCTGCTTGATTCCCTGAATGATGCGTCCAGGCAACGCGCCCACATAGGTGCGCCGGTGCCCCCTGATTTCCGCCTCATCCCTGATGCCGCCAAGCGACATCTTCACGAAATTCCTGCCCAAGGCGCGTGCGATGGACCGGCCCAATGATGTCTTTCCGACTCCGGGGGGACCCACGAAACAGATGATGGTCGGCTGGTATTCTTTTTTCTTTGCGCCGTTTTTCTTTGCCGTGGAGGCTGCTTCCTTCTGCTTGCGCAGTTCGATGACCGCAAGGTATTCGAGGATGCGTTCCTTGATTTTCTTGAGCCCGTAGTGGTCTTCGTTGAGGATTTTTTCCGCCTGACGCAGGTCGATGTTGTTTGAGGAAGCGGCGGACCAGGGGAGGTCGACCAGCCAGTCAAGGTATGTTTTCACGTAGGACGCTTCCGGGTTGAACTGCGACATCTGGCTCAACCGTTTGAGCTCTTTCATCGCTTTCTCCTCGACCGCCTCAGGCATTTTTGCCGCCAGGATCTTGTCCCGGTATTCCTTGATATCGCGGTCCTCGCCGCCCCCGAGCTCCTCCTCTATCGTTTTCATTTTTTCCTTGAGGAAGGTCTCCTTCATGCCTTTTTCAAACTTTCTTTGGGTTTTTGCGGATATGTTCTGCTCAATTTCCAGTATCTTGACTTCCTTGTTGATATGCTCAACTTCCCGCGCAAGGCGTTTTTTGAGGTTTTCCTCTTCAAGAAGCGTCTGCTTCTCCCGTTCCTTGATATCAAGGATCATCGCGATATGGTATGAAAAATCCTGGGGCGTACCGATGTTGAGGATGTTCATGAGGAACACGAAATCCACCGCCTTGCCGAGGTTGATGGCCTTTTTCACCTGGAGCGATATGTGCTTCACCATCGCCTGGACTTCCTCGTCGTTTATCTGCGCTTCCTCCGCTTTTTCGACTCTGCCTTCAAGAAACGGCGTCTCTTTCGTGATCTCCAGTATCCTCACTTTTTCGATTCCCTTGATGAGGGCGTTGATTTCGCCTTTCTCGCCAAGCACGGTTTTTTCGACCGTCGCAAGCACGCCGATCTGGTTGAGTTCTTCGGGTTTCGGATCCTCGACCGAAGGGTTTTTCTGCAGCACGAGGACTATTTTTTTGTCCTTCTTGAGGACTTCGTTGATGGTGGCAACGCTTTTCGGTCTGCCGAACACGAGAACGTTTTCCGTCTTCGGAAAAACGATGCCGTCGCGGACGGCGATGATGGGGTAATTAGATTGATTTGACGATCCAACTAGAAATGTCATAGGTATTAGCAGTATATCAAAGCATTTGCTAACTGTCAAATGGTTTTTAATTTATATTCTTGCAGAAATCCGGAAACCAATAACCGTTCAACTAACTTATCCTTATTAAATGAAATCCTGCATAAGGACAGCATAATCGATCGGCTTCCTTCCGGATACGAGAGTACCGTTCTGAAGCTGCGGCAGCTCCTCATGATAAGCCGCGCGATGTTCCTCGTACAATACGCCGAGCGCGAATTTTTCTTCATGGAGTTCGAGCGCTTTTGCGATTGCCGCCTGCTTGTTTTTGGGATCATAATCACTCCCCAGCTTGTATGCGTGGGTCATGTAGTAAGCATACGTATTGATTTTATTAAAAGTGACACACGGCTGTAATATATTGACAAGGCCAAATCCCTTATGGTTCAGGGCTTTTGCGATCATGTCAATCACAAAGGGGGCTTCCCCCGCAAACGCCTGCGCGACGAAGGTCGCGCCCTGTGTTACGGCAAGGGAAACCGGATCAAGAGGCACTTCGACGATTCCGAGCGGTGTTGACTTGGATTTGTATCCTTTCGCACCGGTGGGCGCGGTCTGCCCGGTAGTCAATCCGTACACTCGGTTATCGTGTAGGATAACCGTAATGTCATGGTTGCCGCGGCAGGCGTGGAGGAAATGGTTTCCTCCCTCGCCGTAGAAATCGCCGTCGCCCGCAACCACTATCGTCTTCATGGCATGGTTGGCCAGCTTTACCCCAATTGCAACGGGAAGCGCGCGGCCGTGCAGGCCGTGGCTCGCATATGCGTTGAGGAAGTCGTTCATGTTGCCGGAGCACCCGATCCCGAACGATACGAAAATCTGGGAGGGCGAAAGGCCCGCCTTGACAAGCGCGGACTTGATGGCGACTGAAATCCCCCAATTGCCGCAGCCGGGGCACCAGGTCGGCTGGTATCCGGAAAATTCTGTTATGGTTGACATAAGGTTATTTCATGAAACTGACGATGTCCTCCCGGTATATCGGCCGGCCGTCGAACTTGAGGATCTTTTCGCTGATATGCACGCCCGTTTCCATCGCGAGGAGTTTGCCGAACTGGGCATGGGAATTGTTTTCAACGAGCACGTACCGCTTTCCCGTTTTGAAAAGCGGGGCGACGCGCTCACGGTCAAGGGGAAACACGTGATGGAAATGGATCAGGGCCGTTTTCTTTCCGGCAGTTTCCAGATCCTTCATCGCTTCAAGGACAACCCCTTTTGTCGAACCCCACCCGACAAATACGGTATCCGCCCCGTCCATATCTCCGTAAACGGAGGGGCCTTTGAAGTGGTTCTTAAGGTAGGTGTCGTTCTTGCGGCTGCGTTTGAGGACCTGCTTGATCCGCTCGGCCGATTCCTCGGTAGTGTGGCCGTCTTCAAGATGTTCGTACGAATTGTACTGGTAGAACGTGCCGGGGGCCCCCGGTATCAAACGGGGCGAAATGCCGTCATCCGTTACCCGGTACCGCAGATACGGCAGGGATTCGGGTGCGGAGATGAGCTTGCCGGTATCAGGCTTGTATTCTTTCACGAATTTTTCAACAAAGGGAACAGGCAGGCTCCGGTGAGATTCCGAAAGCAGCATGTCGGACAGAACGATAACCGGCGTCTGGTACCGGTCGGCCAGGTCAAATGCCTTGAGGGTAAGCTCGAACATTTCCTCATTATCCCCGGGCGCAAGCACAATCTTGGGGAATTCGCCGTGGCCTGCATGGACCGCAAAAAGCAGGTCTCCCTGCTCGGTCCAGGTGGGCATGCCGGTTGCGGGACCGGGCCGCTGGGCGATGAAAACAACGATCGGTATTTCCGCAACCCCCGCATATGAAAGGGACTCGACCATAAGGGCGAATCCGCCCCCCGACGTGCCGACGGCACTCCGGACCCCTGCAATGGAGGAACCGAGCGCCGTATTGATCACCGAAATCTCATCTTCCGCGTGCCGCACTACCATATTCGTCTGTTTCTGCCATGCCGCAAGCACGGTCAATACGGAGGATGCCGGCGTCATGGGATAGGCCGCATACATGCGGCAGTCCGCGACTGCGGCGGCAAGGGAAAAAGTTTCGTTTCCCGTAATAACAAGCTGTTTGTCGTTTTCCCGTTTTGCAAGGAGCGGCTTGACGTATTGACGGTATGAGGCGAGTACGTGGTCGTACCCCGCTTGGGCGAATGCCTTGTTGAACGCAACAATCTCCGCTCCTTTCCTGCCGAACTGAAGTTCCAGCAGATGATTGAGTTCTTCAAGATCCGTTCCCAAAAGAGCCAGGCTTGATCCGAGCGCTATGGTGTTTTTCATGAGGATCTGCCCCTTGAGGTCCGCAAGGATTTTCTTGAAAGGAACCGCGATTTTGATATGATCTCCCGCAACGTCGAATTCCTCGGGGTCGTATATGATGAGGCTTTCCGGGCCAAGGCGGTCCTTGTGCAGTTCGTAGGTATCCCTGTTGAGGCAGACCAGCATATCCACATCCTGCTTGAGGCTGTTTATTTTTTCCGGTCCGAATGCGACGTCGTAGGTATTATGCCCGCCCCTCACAAGGGAAGGATACTGGATATAGTCAAATATAAAATACCCGAGCCTGCTTGCGATTTTCGAGAACACGGTGCCGGTCGTGAGGATTCCGAAACCCGCTTCCCCTCCGATTTTCCAAAGATACTGGCTCATACGGGAAATATCTTCTTGCCCGCAAGATCCTCAATGATAATCGCCGCAACCGGACATGCCTTCGCCGCTTCAATGAGCGTTTCCTCGGTATCTTCGTTCATGCTATTTAAATAAACCGCCTTTGCCTCGGAATCAAGAACGTATGTCTTGGGGGCAACCGCGACGCATGTTGCGGCACCGATGCACAGGTTCCGGTCCACATACATCTTCAGGTTTTTAACGGTCACGGGACCGGACGGGTTTTGGGGATTTGCCAGCTGATTGGGATCCATGGTTTTTTTCTAAATTAATAATTTCTTCAATGCCTCAAGCGGAAGCAGTGCGCATTTGAGCCGGTTGGGACCGAGCTCAATGCCCAACAGTTTCATCATATCCTTTTTCGTCATCTTCTTCAACTCCTCTTTTTGCTTGCCGCGCGCAATACCGGTCAGGAGCGAGGCGGAAGCCTGGGAAATCACGCATCCCTTTCCCGTGAATTTGATGTCTTTGATCATGCCGTTTTCCTCCAGGATATCCATCCGGATTCTGTCGCCGCACAGAGGGTTGTGGACCGTCACCGTGTTTGAAGCGTGAGGTATGCTGCCCGTATTGCGGGGATGGCTTGCGTGATCAAGGATGATTTCCTGATATATGCTCATGCGGTTTTGAAAACGGACGCGACGCCTTTAAGGCCGTCAATGAGGGCGTCGACATCTTCCCGGCTATTATACAGATAAAAACTTGCGCGAACCGTCGCATCGAGGCCGAGGTGTTCATGGAGCGGCATAGCGCAGTGGTTGCCCGCACGCACGCAGATTTGGCGCTCCGCAAGTATCTGGGAAACGTCATGCGGATGGACGGCGCCGAAGGTGAAGCTCACGATGCCGCCCCGCGCGCCGGATACCGGCCCCACGACCCGTATATCCCTGAACGTCTCACGAAGCGACCGTACGGCATACGCTGCAAGTTCTTTTTCATGATCGTGGATGGCATCGGCACCTGTTTTTTCCAGGTACCGCACCGCCTCGCCAAGCGCGATGGCTTCACCGATTGCCGGAGTACCTGCCTCGAACCGGTGCGGCGGATCCTTGAATTTTGTCGCCTGTATATGCACTTCCGATATCATTTCCCCTCCGTAGAGAAACGGTTTCATGCCGGCAAGGATTTCCTGCCTGCCCCACAATACGCCGATGCCGGTCGGCCCGAGCATTTTGTGTCCGGAAAAGGCCAGGAAGTCGCATCCGAGATCCTGCACGTCCGTTTTCCTGTGGGGAACTCCCTGAGCGGCGTCGACCAGAGTAACTATGCGCGGGCTGATGCGTTTAGCTTCCCGTATTATCCGCTTCACGTCGTTTGCCGTTCCGAGAACGTTTGAAACCCACGCGACGGCGAGGAATACGGTGTCCGGCGTGATATTGCGGTCCAGGTTGTCCATATCCAGCGCTCCGTCCCCGACTACCGGAATCACCTTGAGAAGCGAGCCGGTCTCCCCTGCAATCTGCTGCCACGGCACGAAATTCGAATGGTGTTCCATGACGGTCGTTGCGATCTGTGAACCTTTCCCGATCATCGGTTTCACGAACGAATATGCGGCCAGGTTTATCGATTCGGTAGTATTGCGGGTGAAAACGATTTCCCCGGGTGCAGCGTGTATGAAGCGGGCGATAGCCGAGCGTGCATTTTCGTACGCCCCGGTCGCCTGCTCCGACAATTCGTAAATACCCCGGTAGATATTGGCGGAATATTGCCGGTAATAGCCGTTTAACGCGTTGATTACGGATAGGGGTTTAAGTGATGTGGCGGTTGAATCCAGGTATACGAGCCCCGGCCGGTTCTGGAAAATGGGAAAATCCTTCCGTATGGTTGAGGTATCAAGCATATGTTTTTATAACGGACTGTTCAAGTTCCTGCGCCTCCCGGACGCACCCTGCATCACGCAACAGTCTAAATATATCACGTATGAAACCTGCGGTCAGCAGCTGTTTTGCCTGCCCGTCGTTGATTCCGCGCGTATTGAGATAATGGAGATCTTCCGGATTGAACATGCCGGTAGTCGAGCCGTGCGTGCAGAATACGTCTGCGCACAATATTTCAAGCTCCGGCTTTGAACTGACGAACGCGCCCTTGGACATGAGGATGTTTTCGTTTTTCTGGTATGCGTGTGTTTTCCGGGCATCCTGTTCAATCCGGATAAGCCCCTGGTACGTAAACGCGCTTGTATCCGCAAACACCCCCTTTACGAGAAGGTTTGACCGCGAACCGGCGGCCGTATGGCGCTGTACGGTTTTCAGGTCATATGCCTGGCGGTCACTGCCCGTATACAGGCCGAGAATCTCGATGTCCACGCCATGCCCCCCGATATCAAAAGCAACTGTGCCGCTTAAGTTGTGGAAAAACGCCACGTACTTTCCCGGTTCCGTTATGGCTATCGCTCGCGCAGGCGCCTCGGTGATATGCAGAAATGTTGCTTGTTTCATATGGTTTACCCCACGCTTCCCGACATTTCAAGGGCAATGAGCCGGTTCAGTTCGATGGAATACTCAAGAGGTATTTCCTTGACGACCGGATCGATGAAGCCGTTAGCCATGAGCCCTTCGGCTTCCGTTTTCCCGATCCCGCGGCTTGCCAGGTAATAGAGCGTTTCTTCCCCGAGTTTTTCTACCGTCGCCTCATGCTCAACGGCTGTCTCGTTTTCCTTGATGCGCATAACGGGATAGGTATCCGAGCGGGACGCTTCATCCATGATCAAAGCGTCACAGGTCGTATACACCCGGCTTCCCCGGGCGCCGGGCATGACCTGCACCATGCCCCGGTATGAGGTTCTGCCGCCGGATTTGGATATGGATTTTGAAACAATGCGGGATGTCGTTTCAGGGGCGAAGTGAAACATCTTGGCGCCTGCATCCTGATGCTGGGACGCGCCGGCAAGGGCGATTGACTGCACTTCTCCCCGCGCCCCCCTGCCTTTCAGGTATACGGCCGGATATTTCATGGTAATCCCGCTTCCGATATTGCAATCGATCCATTCCATAACGCCGTTCTCCCCTGCAACCGCACGCTTCGTCACGAGGTTGTACACATTCTTGCTCCAGTTCTGCACTGTGGTATAGCGGACCCGGGCATTTTTTTTCACGAAAATCTCAACGACAGCCGCATGGAGCGAACTCGTAGTGTAGATGGGTGCGGTGCATCCCTCTATATAGTGTACATATGAACCTTCATCCGCTATGATGAGGGTGCGCTCGAACTGACCGAACCGCTCCGCATTGATACGGAAATACGCCTGAAGGGGTAGAGCGACGCGCACTCCTTTGGGGACGTATACGAATGATCCCCCTGACCATACTGACGTATTGAGCGCGGCAAACTTGTTGTCCGCATAGGGAATGAGTGTGCCGAAGTATTTCCGGACCAGCTCAGGGTGGTTGCGCAGTCCGCTGTCCATGTCGCAAAACACCACTCCTTTTTTTGTGAGCTCCTTTTGTATGCTTTCATACACGACCTCCGATTCGTACTGGGCGCTCACCCCGGCGAGGAATTTCTTTTCCGCCTCGGGTACGCCGATGCGGTCGTAGGTCGTTTTGATCTCTTCGGGCAGGTCGTCCCATGAAGACGCTGCTTTATCAGTCGGTTTGATGTAGTAGACGATATCGTCAAAATCGATCGAAGTCAGGTCCGCGCCCCACCGGGGGAGGGGTTCCTTCACGAAATGCCGGTAGGCTTGAAGCCTTTTCTGGAGCATCCAGTCCGGCTCTTTTTTCAAGCGGGAAATGGATTCCACCGTATCCAAGTTAAGACCTTTCCCGAACGTATAGCGGTTGTTCTGGGGCATCGAAAATCCGTACCGGTATTCAAAGTCAAGGTTCTCGTCGCTCATATCTGTCATAAATTGCCAAACCCCTCGTTCTCGACGGTCTCAAGCAGGTCATGCCCGCCCGTACGGATGATTCTTCCCTCCTTCATGACGAGAACCTCATCCGGAGTGATATGTTTCAGGATGCGGAAATTATGGGTTATGAAAATAAGGGTTTTGTCTTTCCGGAACGACTTGACGAAGGTCGCGAATATCTTGAGCGCATCCACATCGACTCCCGTATCGACTTCATCAAATATGGCAACTTCCGGATTGATGACGGCGGCCTGAAGCACTTCCATTTTTTTCTTTTCGCCTCCCGATGCCCCTTCGTTCAAGGGATGCTCGATCATTTCCTTTTTGACTTTCAGCATCCGGGCAACGCGGTACACCTCCTGCCGCAGCGCGAGCGGATCCTTCGCTCCGTCAAGCGCCATGCGCAGAAGCTGAAATACGGTGACGCCCCTGAGGGAATGGGGTGACTGGAAAGAAAGGAATATTCCCAGTTTGGCCCTCTTGTCCGGGGGAAGCTCAGTGAGGTCGGTTTCCCCGAAAGCCAGCTTCGATCCCTTCCCGACCGTATAAGTGGGGTTTCCCATGACCACGTGCGCTAACGTCGATTTGCCCGATCCGTTGGGACCGACGATGACATATACCCTGTTTTTTTTGAACACATGGGATATGCCGTTAAGGATGGTTTTATTATTGACACCGGCAGTCAGGTTTAAAAGGCGCAACATAGGATTCAGAACAAATCCATGAGACGGGTTTTCTTGAGCTGTTCAAGCACGATCTCATTCAATTTGCTCCGTATGCCGTGCCGGTGCTTGCAGACTTTTTCGTACTTGCATTTGTAGGTATGGTTCATGCAGTCGAGAAAATTAAGCTGCTTCTCGAATATATGGAGGAAGTCGTACATGGTAATGGTCTGGATGTTGGGCGACAGCTTGTATCCGCCGACCCGCCCCTCACGGCTGATGAGCAATTTGCGGTTCACGAGTGTTGCGGCTATGCGGGCGAGGAACCGTTTCGGCAGGTTGGAATTGTCGACCAGTTCCGAAAGGGGAATGAAATCTTCTTTGCCGAGGAGTTGGGAAACAATTATGAGCGCGTAGTCGGATTGTTTGTTGAGCGTCAACATATACTTATATTGTATTAGTTTTTAACGTTTTTTACAAGTCGTAAATGCGTAAGGAATACCGCGGAATACGGTCAAATACCGCCGGATCTGCAACGAATATCCCCTTTTCCGCCTTATAATGGGCTGCAACGCCGATCATCGCCGCATTGTCCCCGGTCAGGTACGGGTACGGCGGGAACACGACCGAACCGCCCTTGGCGGAAACCAGGCGGCGCATCCGTTTTCTGAGATAGCGGTTTGCGGCAACCCCTCCGCCCACAGCCAGGCGGCTGATTCCGGTCTCTTTGACCGCACGTTCCGTCTTCATAAGTATTGAGGAAAACACCGCTTCCTGGAAAGAGCTGGCGATATCACCTATGCATCGTGCGATGTCCTCCGGGTCCATCTTCTTAAGGAAATAATAGAGTGCGGTTTTCAATCCGGAAAACGAGAACCGGAGGTCGTCGCTTTTGGCCATGGGCCGGGGAAACCGGTATTTGTCCGTATTGCCGGCGGTTTCGGAAAGACGTTCGATCGCCGCTCCGCCCGGATATCCCAAACCCAGCATTTTTGCCGCTTTGTCCAATGCTTCTCCTGCCGCATCATCTATAGTTTCACCTATCACCTCGTACTGGACGTGGCCTCTCATGACGACAAGCTCCGTATGCCCCCCCGATACGACAAGAGACAGGTACGGGAACTCGATGGGACGCACCGGGTTTCCCCTGCCGTTCTGCACGAAACAGGAATAGATATGCCCTTCCAGATGGTTTACCGGAATTATGCGCTTGCCGTAAGAAGCACTCAGCTCCTTTGCCTTGCGCATGCCGACCTCAAGCGCGATTGCCAGCCCCGGGCCCTGGGTGACTGCAATCGCGTCCGTATCCGCAGCGGTTTTCCCCTTTCCCCATTTCCGCAACGCTTCCCCGATAACATAATCGATCCGCTCCTCATGGGCGCGTTTGGCGATCGAAGGCACGACGCCTCCCCACTTCTTATGAAGCAGGACCTGCGAATAAATGGCGTTTGAAAGAACCCTCCTCCCGTTGGTTACGGCAACGGATGTCTCGTCGCATGACGTGTCGATTGAAAGTATATTCATATCAGCTGCTGATGTCTAACGTGCGTACCGAACCATCCCCGTAAGCCAAACGCACATGCACGATGTCGCACTTCTTTTTGAGCGCGCCGTACAGGGCGCCTGACTTTTCCCCCCATTCGATAAACAAAATGGAGCCGGGAACCAGGTATTCCTCAAGCCCGAGGTATCCGAATTCCTCAGGATCCTCGATGTTGAACAGGTCGCAGTGGATAAACCGTTTCACTCCGAGCAGGTCGGTTTTATATTCATAGTACACGACAAATGTCGGGGACACGATATTATCGATCCCAAACAGCTCCCCCGCCGCCTTGACGAAAACGGTCTTTCCGGTACCCATATCGCCCTGCAGAATGAAAACCAGAGGCTTATTTGCGATGTTACCGAGATTGCGCTCCACCTCCCGTCGTGCAATCCGGCCGGTTTCTTCCGGGGAACGGGTTTCAAATGAATCGAAGCGGTTCACTTCGACATCCCCTTTCCTCAACATGCGTACCTGCGGCTCGGTCAGGTCCAGAATGGTGGACGGTTTGTTCCGGGGCAGTGCCCCCGCATCCACGACCAGGTCAATAAGCGCCGCCTTTGATGCGGGAAACTCCCGCATGAGCGCATCTATCCGGTAATGGGGCGGCCGGCCCGACAGGTTGGCTGATGTGGCGGTAATTGGTTTTCCGAATTCTTTCACAAGTCTTATAACGGGAGAGTAATCTGGGAACCGTATACCGATGGTGCCTTTTTCGGATTCCAGTTGGGGCAGTATTTTATGCCGCGATTCCATTATGAACGTGAACGGGCCGGGTGCAAGGCGGGAAAGCATGGGATGTTTGGCAGGATCTACAAGCGCATACTGCTCCATCATATCCATGTCCGAGACAAATACGGAAATCGGTTTGCCGGGCGGCCGGTTCTTGAAGGCGATAAGTTTCGAAACCGCCCGTTCATCGGTAGCATCGACGAGCGCTCCGTAAACAGTGTCCGACGGATACACGACAAGTCCGCCCACACGGAGAATCTGGACGGATTTTTCGAGATACCGGTCACCGGTTCCTATGATGTTCATATCCTGTTTTGGATTACTGCCACAACGCGTATCTTATTACCAATTCCGGCAGGTTTTAAATAAGCAATTTTACCAAAAATCTGCTAAAATGTTCGAATGAATAACAAAAAAAACGGAAAAAATCACAAGAAATTAGACCCGAAAAAAGTAGCCCAGTTCAGTTTCAATTTCGACATAAAAAACCTGTTTTTCATATTCTTCATCCTTCTCTTTCTCTTTTTCGCATACCGCTCGATAACGCGGGAGATCAACCAGGCGCTTCCGGAAAAATCGATCACGACCGTCGTACAGGACATCAGGGATAAAAAAGTGAAAAAGGTGGAGGTGGTCGACAACAAGATTATCGTATATTACAAGAACGATACCCTGGGAGTTTCCTACAAGGAACCGAGCGACAGCTTCCTCCAGACGTTGAGGGACTCCGACGTGAATCCGGGCGATACCCAGATAACCGTCAAGGATACTCAGGGCTCCTCGGGCCTCATTACGTTCCTTTCGAACATCATCCCGACCATTCTCATGGTCGGATTTTTCATTTTCCTGTTCCGCCAGGCGCGCGGAGCCCAGGATTCCGTATTTTCCTTCGGCCAGGCCAAGGTAAAACGGTTTTCCAAGGACATGCCCCAGGTGACGTTCAAGGATGTTGCAGGTGTTGATGAGGCTAAAAAGGAACTTGAGGAGGTGGTCGACTTCCTGAAGAATCCTGAAAAATACAAGAAACTCGGGGCGCGTACTCCCAAAGGCGTAATGCTGGTCGGACCCGCAGGATGCGGAAAAACTCTGCTTGCCAAAGCAGTCGCCGGCGAGGCGAACGTTCCTTTCTTCTCGATAGCCGGATCCGAATTCATGGAAATGCTGGTCGGCATCGGCGCGGCGCGCGTACGCGACCTGTTCCAGACGGCCAAAAAAAGCTCTCCCTCCATCATTTTCGTTGACGAAATAGACGCGATCGGACGCGCGCGTTCTGTCGGCGCGATGCCGTCGCACGACGAACGGGAGCAGACATTAAACCAGATCCTGGTCGAAATGGACGGATTCACCCCCAACGAACAGGTGATAGTCGTTGCCGCAACCAACCGGGGAGACCTCCTGGACAATGCGCTTTTGCGGCCCGGACGGTTTGACCGGCGCATCATCGTCGATTACCCGGATGTTGAAGGCAGAAAAGCAATAACCCAGATCCATGCCAAAGGAAAGCCCTTTTCCGCCGAAGTCGACTGGGACAAGGTTGCCAAGCGGACCGTCGGATTTTCCGGCGCCGACATCGAAAACATGCTGAACGAGGCGGCCATTTTCGCGGCACGCAACGCGAAAACGGAAATCACCATGAACGATATTGAGGAAGCCGCGACTAAAGTGAAGCTCGGCCCGGCCAAGAAACGCATGCAGTCGGATATCGACAAGAAACTTACGGCATATCATGAGGCGGGCCACGCGATCGTCAGCCATTTCCTTCCCCACACCGACCCCGTGCACCGCATTTCGATCGTATCCCGCGGCATGGCGCTCGGTTATACGCTGATCCCGCCGGTTCAGGACAAGCTGCATGAAACGAAAACCCATCTTCTCGAGGAAATCGCGGTCATGATGGGCGGACGCGCGGCTGAACATACGATATTCGGCGAAATCACGACCGGAGCAGCCAACGACTTTGACCAGGCAACCCGCATCGCAAAAGCGATGGTTGTCGAATACGGCATGAGCGAACTCGGTCCGATCAACTTCGGCCCCACCATGGACATCACCGAATGGGGAAAAAGCTATTACGAGCAGAATACCGTCTCGCAGGAGGCGCTCTCCAAAATAGACGCGGAAGTGAAAAAAATAATCCAGACTGCATACGACAAGGCAGTCGACACCCTAAAAAGTAAAAAGGAGATCCTCGACAAGGTCGCGCTCGAGCTCATATCGAAGGAAAGCCTTGACCAGGACGAGTTCGAACACATTGTCGGAAAAAAAACGGCAAAAGCAAATCTGGAAATCCGCTGACGTATGGAAAAATTGCTCCTTGTGGACGGCAACGCGCTCATGCACCGGGCATACCATGCCATTCCTCCCTTTAAGACGTCAAAGGGCATACCGACCAATGTCCTCTATGGCTTTCTGTCGATTCTCCACAAGGCTATCACCGATTTCAATCCCCAGCATGTTCTCGTGTGTTTCGATACTCCCGCTCCCACGTTCCGCAACGAACTGCTTGAAACATACCAGGCGCAGCGCCCCTCGATCGATGACGATTTCCGCGTGCAGATCCCGTTCGTGAAGGAGGCGCTCGACAAGGGCCGCATCGTACACATGGAAAAGGACGGATACGAGGCCGACGACCTCATCGGCACCATTTCCTCCCATTACCGGAAAAACGGCCTCCAGGTGTTCATACTGTCGGGCGACAAGGACCTCATGCAGCTTGTCGGAGGAAACGTGTTCGCGGTAACCCCCCAGATCGGCTTTTCGAAAACCAAAATCTACTCCCCCGCCGAAGTGAGGCAACGTCTCGGCGTCGCGCCTGAACAGATACCGGACTACAAAGCGATAGCCGGAGATCCTTCGGACAATTACATCGGCGCTAAAGGCATCGGGCCCAAGACGACGGTAAAGCTCCTTGAGAAGTACGGATCACTCCAGGGCATTCTTGATGCGATCCCCGTCATGGAGGAAGGCAAGGTGAAGAAAATCCTTGAACTCGAAAAAGAGAATATCCTCATCGCGAAAAAACTCGCAACCATTATTACGGACGTGCCTCTGGACTTTGATCTGGAGAAAACGCATTATGCGGGTTTCCACGAAGACCTGAAAACGTATCTGACCGGTTTTGAAATGAATTCGATCATCAAGCGGCTGTTTGAGCGCAAAACCAACGCCCCTCCGGCAAAGAAACCTTCTATAATAAAGGAGGAAAAACCCCAGTTAAGCCTGTTTTGACACAAGCATCCGATGATTACCCCCGACCTCAAGCAAAATCTGTTGTATACGATTTTTTTCACCGTCACCCACAATCTGCCGGCGCTGGTGTATTCTGCAGGCATCCTGTTTGCGGCAATCCTTTCCGTGCTGAAGCCGACGCGCAAATCCGTGCTGCTTCTTATCGGATTTATCATCCTGCTTTTCGGTTACGAATACGAAAAGCATATCCTTGACGGGCTGCGGGAACAGACGCTCAACGCCCTCATCACCATCCAGGAACACAACAAGGTCCGCCGCATCGTAAACCTCGTGCTCGTGAAAGCGCTGCCTGTAGTTCTTCCGGTTACGGGATGGCTGCTGGTCGGCGCGTCCCTGTACGGATACCTCAGGCTTAAAATTAACCGCCCTTCCCCTGACAGGAAGGACAAGAAATGATAATTATTCACAGAACATGAAAGCTATGCACATACGCCATTTCAGACGGGAAGTAATCCCCCCAAAAAGTTTCCCCTATCCCCGGCTCGAATACGCGCCTTCCCTTTCCGCAGTGAATGAGGCAGCGGAAAACGGAGCGATGACGCCGGGATCCGCAACGCTTTTGAAGGCGCTTCTTGACCAGGGGGGGATCGCCCGGTTTCCCGGTGGGTTGGGTCTCGCGTACAACCATATTTTTAAACATACGTTCGATGTCCCGACCGCAATGCCCGCGCTCGTGGAAATGGCCCAGGAAATCAAAGGTCGGGCAGACGTGATCATTGCGCCGGAACACTCGGCAATCATTCCGGCCGCACTCATGGCCGCTCATCTCAATATTCCGGTCATCAAAGTGCGTAAAAACGGGGAAACCGATTCGCCTTTTTCCGTAATCATCGATTCATACACCGGGGGCAAACCGGATATTTTGAGCGTATCCCGCAAACAGGCGGCAAGTCTGGGGCAAATCCTGAAAAACAGGGGTCCGCTGCACAAAGCATGGATAGTTGATGAGATTCTCGATACCGGAGCCATGACGGAAGCGCTCGCCCATCTCATGGGGCTGCTCGGCGGTTCAGGCGTCCCCATCAAACTTGAAGGCGCTGTTTCACTCATGGAAAAACTGTATACCGGCGGAAGGAATAAGATACAGGCCAACCTTCATATGGACGTGCTGACCGGCGTCCCCATCGAAGACATCGGTACGGACGGGAACCGCATGTGGCTCAAAGTTCCCGCAATCCCCCAGTCTCTTACCTTTGCGACGCCTGCGGATTTGTAAACCCGCCCCATTTGTGCTACCATATTCTTGCCCTTTGGATGTTTTATCAAAAGGAGCGTGTGGCCCGTTCGGGAAACGTGCGCTTCCTCAGCAGGATCCGGTGAACATTTGAACTTAACGCTGATTGCCTGAGGAATACAGCAACGGAACGGGAGACGAGGAGAGGGGTTCGGCATGATGCCGGACAATCGGACCACCGCAAAAGCGGTGAGTATCTGCGGCAACCCTCAAGTCGCATCTGTCGACTTGAATATGTTCTTTAAACGCCTCCGGCAACGGGGGAACGAAAGGGAACATAATACAGAATCTTCTATCGGGCTCCATTATTATTTGTTCTCATGTCAACGGTTTATTGCTTTGGGATTGACTGTTGGCTTTTGAATTTTTCAATACTTCTATGTGCGGAATATTTGTTGTCGTGAACGATAAACAAGACAGGGCTGCGCAGACCGTGCTTGCCGGATTGAAAAAGCTCGAATACCGGGGTTACGATTCCTGGGGTATCGCGCTAAAAACCAAGGCGGAACACACGCTGCGCATCGAAAAGCATGTGGGAAAAATAGGCAGCGCCCAAACCGTGCTCCCTTCCGGCCCGGTCGCCATCGGACATACCCGCTGGGCAACTCACGGGGGCGTGACGGACGTGAACGCCCACCCCCACCGCGACTGCACCGGAACCGTTGCGGTGCTTCATAACGGGATCGTCGAAAACTACCAGGAACTCAAGAGCGCGCTCGTTTCAAAAGGCCATGTTTTTGTTTCGGAAACCGATACGGAAGTCATCGCACACCTGGTTGAAGAAGAGCTGAAAACCATGAAGATCAAGGATGCGGTCCTGTCAGCGTTTGCGCAACTCATCGGGTCAAACGCCATCGCCGTGCTTGAGGAAAAAACCGGGACGGTCATTGCGTGCCGGAACGGCTCCCCGCTCGTTGCCGGCATCAAAGCGGGTGAGTATTTTCTTGCCTCCGACGTCACTGCGCTTCTAGACAAAACAGATACCGTCCATTTTCTCGATGACAACGAGGCCGTGATCATGGACCGCAACGGGATAAAGATGTGCGATGCCGCAACCGGCAAACGCATCGACCCCCGGTTCGAGAAAGTGAACTGGACTGCCCAGGACGCCCAGAAAGGCGGGTATCCCCATTTCCTCCTCAAGGAAATCATGGAACAAAAACTTACCATCCCCAAGGCGATGAAAGTAAACGGAGAGGCGGTTTCAAAAATCGCCGGACTGATCCGCGACGGCAGGGATACCGTGTTTGTCGGATGCGGCACCGCATACTACTGCGGCCTTGCATCGACATATCTTTTTGCAAAGGAAGGTTTGAAGTCACGCGCATACGGGGCATACGAATTGAACCCGTTCCTCGGTGAAATCACGGAAAAAACCCTTCTCGTCGCCATTTCCCAAAGCGGCGAAACGGCGGACACCATACTCGCGGTTAAGGAAGCGAAAAAAAAGGGCGCGACGATCGTCGCCGCGGTGAACGCGCGCGCGTCAACCCTGGAGCGTATGTCAGATATCGTCCTCTCAGTCCAGGCGGGGCCCGAAATCGCGGTCGTATCCACCAAAGCATACAGCTCTCAGCTTGCGACCATGCTGATGCTGGCAAAAACCGCTTCGGGCAATGAGGTGACGAAATCACAGTTCCAGAAGGACCTTTCCTCCTGGCTGAACGAAAAACTCTGCAACCGCATACTGGCAGTCGCCAAGTCGATCATGCTCGAAAACCATGCGTTCGTCATCGGCAAGCATTTCAATTATCCCGCCTCTTTCGAGTTCGCGCTTAAGATGAAGGAAACAAGCTACATGCATGCGGAAGCGTTCGCCTCAGGCGAGCTGAAACACGGCGTGCTGACCCTTGTCCAGAAAAACACTCCCTGTTTCGTACTGACCGGAAACGACGAAGTATTCAAGGAAGTGCGCTCTTCCGCGATGGAAATGAGGAGCCGCGGGGGGTTCATCATCGGAGTCGGACCTCAGAACGCGCCGGAGTTTGATGCATTCATAAAAACCCCGGATACCGGAGAGGAATACGCGCTGTTTTACAACGTCATTGTAGGGCAGCTTCTCGGGTATTTCCTCGGTGTCGGGCGGGGGGCAGACCCGGACAAACCGAGAAATCTCGCCAAAAGCGTGACCGTAAAATAAGGTTATTCCTCAAGGATATAGGTATCGCCCTTTTTGATGAGAACCATGGGGGTTGCGTTCGGTATGTACATAGTGTCGATGTTGTCTTTTTTCACTCCCAGCTCCTTGAGGAACCGCTTGATGAATCCGCCGTGGGAGAACACCGCAACGGTCTTGCCCCGGTGCGTATCAAGGATTTTCCTGAACTCCCCTATCCGCTTGACGATTTCCTCCTCGGTTTCAATGTCGAATTCCTTCTCCCGGCCCTGGAAGGAAAAATTCCCCTGTTCCCCGAATTTTGAAAGATACTGTCCGATCTGGTCTATGGTCATTCCCTGGAATTTTCCGAAGTAACGTTCCCGGAGAAGCGGCGTCTTCCGTATCGGCATACCCGTGATCGCAGCGGCAGCAGTCTGCATCGCCCGTTTGAGATCTGAGGAATAGGTCACGTCGATCGTTTCGTTTGCGAGAAGCTTGGCGGCATCAATCGCCTGGAGGCGTCCGGTTTCGTCAAGATCCGTGTCCAAATGTCCCTGCATGATCCTGTTTTTGTTGTGTGCGGTCTGGCCGTGCCGGACAATAATGATTTTCTTTGGCATAG
The DNA here is from genome assembly GCA_964629635.1 of uncultured Gammaproteobacteria bacterium. Taxonomy (GTDB): domain Bacteria; phylum Patescibacteriota; class Microgenomatia; order UBA1406; family GWC2-37-13; genus YC2-FULL-38-9. The sequence continues at coordinate 180,978 of CAZVQS010000002.1, read as the reverse complement.
GACATATTATACTATGGATACCATGCATATGACACCGCGGGGCCGGTTAGGGCTTCTTGCGTATATCTCGCTCATCGTTCTTCTGTTTGCGGGAGGAGTTTCCCGGCTGCCCAAAAATACCGATTTCAGCGAAGTGCTCCGCTTAATGCTCCCCGTTTCCCCCACCGGTATTGCACCTTCAGCACCCGCAGGTACGGTGAAAATAACCAAGGTCATAGACGGCGATACGGTTGAAACGGAAGACGGAAAAAAAGTGCGGTACATAGGCATCGATACGCCGGAAACCAAACACCCCCAGAAAAAAATCGGATGCTACGGCCGCGAAGCAGCCCAGGCCAACAAGAAGCTTGTCCTAGATAAATACGTGCGCCTGGAAAAAGACGTTTCCGAAACGGACCGGTATGGAAGACTCCTCAGGTACGTGACCGTTTTCGATACTCCTGAAGCTACGGGTTCGGGACTCTTTGTGAACGAACACCTCGTGAGACAGGGATACGCATATGTATCAACCTATGCTCCTGACGTCCGGCATGCGGATCTGTTTGTGCAGGCGCAGTCTGAAGCGCAAAGGGAAAACCGCGGCCTTTGGAGCGCGTGCGCCGGCTACGAATAGACTTCGATAATCTTTTCCCTTGCTTTATGTCCCGCCACAATATGTATCTTCGATTTTGACGTGTTGAAGTACGCGGACAGAGCCTTCACGACCGCGTCATTGGCCTTTCCATCCGTCGCCGGCTGCGTCACGGAGACGGCAAGACGTCCCTCGCCGGTTTTTTCGACCGACGTTTTTCGCGCGTGCGGTTTTGTCTTCACGAAGTAACGCATGGATTCATTATACCTTGCGCTTGACGAGCCGGTATACCGGTATGATCTCGCGGATGATCCCCTCGTCGGTTTCGATGATGTTGGTGCCCGAAACTTTCTGGTACTGTTCCAGGTATCCGGAGAGCATGTCCTGCATGTCCTTAAGCTCGTTTTTCATGTCGTTTATCTGGGCGGTAAGCGCTTCCATGGCCGGCTGCTTGAGTATCCGCTGCTTGGCGCCGTTTCTGATTTTGTTGAGATCCTTTATCTTGAGGGACTGCTCATGGTATTCGGCGTCATTCTCGAACGCGTCCTTGAACATGGAGTTTTTTTCGCGCATGGTCCCTTTGACTTTTTCGATATCGGCCGCATAGCGGTTGATGATCGCGGAAAGTTCTATCATGTTCATCGAGCTGGTTACGGTAACTGCTTTTTCCTCAACAGTCTCCGGCGCTTGCACGGCTTCCTCCGATTCAGGTTTGGGTTGGGTGTTTTGGGTATCCATAGATCATTAACTATACAGGAGAAAAACCCATGAAATCAACTCATTATTCGTGCTATCATAAGGGTTAAGATGAAGCTCAATCTCCTGAAAAAACGGCCGGTCATCGGACTCGCCCTCGGCGGCGGGGGGCCCAAAGGTCTTGCACATATCGGCGTTATAAAGACGCTTGAACGCAACAATATTCCGGTAGACCTCATCGCGGGGACCAGCGCAGGGTCGATAGTCGGCGCATTCTATGCCGCACGGCGTAATATCGCAGAAATCGAGGACTATATCATGAACAAGAACTGGCTTGCGATGCTGAGCATCCTCGCAGATCCGTCGCTCCGGAGCGGCCTTTTTCAGGGGCGGCGCGCACAGGCGTTTCTTGAGGGGTATCTGGGCAAAGACAATCTCCAGTTTTCGGACCTCAAGATCCCGTTCCAGGCGGTTGCGGTCGACCTCGGGAACGGCAAAGCGGTAAGCATGGGGGAAGGCCCGGTTGTTCCGGCAGTGCTTGCAAGCTGCGCGGTGCCCATGCTGTTTAAACCGGTGCGCATCGGGAACCGGCTGCTGGTTGACGGAGGGGTAACGAGCCCGGTACCGGTCGAAACCGTGCGCCGTATGGGAGCGGATATCGTGATAGCGGTCAACCTGAACAAGCAGTATTCCTGCGATTGCCAGGACCGGGATCTCAATTTCTTTTCGGTCGCTCAGCATTCCTTCAGCATCATGATGCATAACATCGCATCCTACGAAACAAAATCGGCGGACCTCCTCCTGAACCCCGATGTCCATGCCATACACTGGAGGACACTCACGAACGAAAAAAACAAGCAGGCGGGGATACGCAGCGGAGAAGAATCGATGGAGCGGGAGCTCGTCTCACTGAAGATCCTCATAAGAAGCAGGCAACCCCTCATACCAGCGTTCCTGCAGAACATCCGGAAAGCGTTTTCCTGATCAGTCTTTTTTCAGCCAGTTGAAGAAGGAGGAGACGATGGACATGACGATGCTGAATAGAATCCCCCACCAGATCGAATCCACCTGGAACCCGGGCACGAGCCGGTCTGCGACGCCGACCATGATGCCGTTGATGACCAGCGTGAATAAACCAAGCGTAAGTATGTTTAAGGGAAGAGTAAGCATGAAAAGAATCGGCTTGAGAAGCATGTTTGCCAGGCCTAACACAACCGCAACCACGATGGCGACGAAAAAATCGTCCACGTGGACTCCCGCCAAAAGCAGCGAGCTTACGTACACCGCAAGCCCGTTTGTCACTAGGTACATGAATGCGTTCATACGCTTATTGTACACGTTAAACCGGTTCCGCGAGCACCGTTTTTCCGCCCGTCCCTGATGCAATGCCGAGCGCAAGATACTGGAGATCCTCCTCGCCTGAGTTGGTCATTTCATGGACTTCACGCGCTTCGATGATGACTGCATCCCCGCGGGACAGAGTATCCCTTACCCCGCCTGCTCTGATTTGCGCGGTTCCCTCAATGACGACAAACACTTCGGTCATGTCTTCATGGTAGTGGCTCCTGAACGATGTGCCTTTCGGCAACAGGGACCAGTTGACCATCTGCAGCCTTCCCGGCGCAATGTCATCCCGTTTTATCATGACTTTTTTCAGCGATCCGGGTTTGTCCGGATCCTCATGGCTAGCGGGTACAAATTCAAGCGCATATCCCCGTATGATTTTCATAGGTATGATATGTTATCAGTTGGGCCAGTGGCATTTCTTGTACTTCTTTCCCGAGCCGCACCAGCAGGGTTCGTTCCTTCCCGGTTTTTTCTGGGATGCGCCGGGAGGAATGACGCGGAATCCGCCGGTCTCCGGGGATGCTTCCTGAACGGGAGCGGCTTCTTGCTTCTTCACATACTGTGCGGGCGCGGGCGCCTCTTTGGCCGGCTGGGTAAACGGATCGATGGCGGAAGCTGATTTATAGTTTAAAGGCTGCTCTTTCGGCGCGGCGACTTCCGTCTGCACTTCAACTTTGAAAATGCGCCTGCTCACTTCAAAGTCTATATCCGTAATGAGCGCTTCAAACATGGAGAATGCGGCGTTCTTGTACTCCACAAGCGGATCAAGCTGCGCATATCCCCTCAGGTTGATGCCTTCCCTCAGGTCCTCGATTGCGGTGAGGTGGTCCGTCCAATATTTGTCGATGGTCGAGAGGTAAATGCTTTTCACGACTTCAAACCAGATGACAGTTCCCAGTTTTTCCTCCCGCTCCCGGAAGGCGTCCTTCAGTTTCCCGTTTATGAAATCCTCAAGTCCCACAGCGTCCCGGTTCTTCACGAATTTCATGATCTCATTGTGGTCTACGGGCGTAATGAAATCCAGTTCCTGACTCAGGCGTTTCGCGGCTTCTTCATGGATAGTCACATCTTCAAACGACACGCCCGCGATCAGTTTGGCCACTTCTTCCCGGAGAACCGCATATACGGTTTCGCGCATTTCCTCCTGGTCCGCTTCGTTCAGGTCGAGGATCCTGCGCCTTCTCGAATAGATGATGTCGCGCTGCTTGTTGAGGACATCGTCATAATCGACAAGGTGCTTGCGTATGTCGAAATTGAATCCTTCCACTTTCACCTGTGCCTGTTCGATGGCTTTGGAAACCATCGAGTGGCTGAGCGGCTCGTTTTCCGGGAAGTTGAAAAAAGTCATGAGTTTGGATATCTGCTCCCCGCCGAAAATGCGCATGAGGTCGTCCTCCAAAGCCACGAAAAAGCATGTCTCGCCCGGATCGCCCTGGCGTCCTGCGCGGCCTCTCAGTTGATTGTCGATCCTGCGCGATTCATGACGCTCGGTGCCGATGACATACAGGCCTCCCAAACCCACGACTTCGTCATGTTCGGTCTGCCACTGCTCCCTCATTTTTTTGTATTTTTCCTCATCGTGCGCCTCACGGGACGGAGGCTGTCCGCCGAGGATGATATCGACTCCGCGTCCTGCCATGTTGGTGGCGACCGTCACCGCTCCCTTTTTCCCCGCGGATGCGATAATGGAAGCCTCCCGCTCATGGTTTTTCGCGTTCAGAAGCTCGTGCGGTATGCCGCGGACCCTGAGAAGATGGGACAGGTGTTCGTTCTTTTCGATGGAGGTGGTGCCGACAAGCACCGGCCTGCCGTTTTTGTAGTTTTCGGCAATCTCTTCGACCACCGCATTCCATTTGCCCTTCTCGGTCTTGAAAATCATGTCGGGATGGTCCTTCCTCACGAGCGGGCGGTGTGTCGGTGCAACCAGGACATCCGCCTTGTATATCTTGTGGAATTCTTCCGCTTCGGTTGCTGCGGTACCGGTCATGCCGGCTATCTTTTCGTACATGCGGAAGTAGTTCTGCAGCGAAACGGTCGCAAGCGTCTTCGATTCGCGCTGGATTTTGACCCCTTCCTTGGCTTCTATCGCCTGGTGGATCCCCTCCGAAAAGCGGCGTCCTTCAAGCAGGCGTCCGGTGAATTCGTCGACGATGACGATCTGTCCGTCTTTCACGATGTATTCCTTGTTGTTCTTGAAAAGGGCTTGCGCCTTGAGCGCGGCCTCGATATGAAAGAGCGTGTCGAAATCCTTTTCGTAGATGTTTGTGACATTGAGCATTTCCTCGATATGCTTCACGCCTTCCTCCGTCAGGTTGGCGGTGCGGGATTTCTCGTCGATCTTGTAATCCGTATCAGGATTGAGGCGCTTGACGATGCCGGCGTACTGGTAGTACTTTGACGTATCCTCCTCGTAAGGGGCTGAGATTATATGGGGCGTGCGCGCCTCATCGATAAGCACGGAATCCGCCTCATCGATCACCGCGAAATGGAACCCGCGCTGCACCAGCTCCCGGGGGGAACCTGCCATGTTGTCGCGCAGGTAATCGAACCCGAATTCACTGTTTATGCCGTATACCACGTCCGCCATATACGCTTCCTTGCGCGAGACGGGCTTGAGGTGCGCAAGCCGGGGATCGTATGATTCCTTTTCGCTGTATGCGGGATCGAATATGAATGACTTCTCCGCGATTATTGCGGCGGTGGTCAGGCCGAGCTTGTGGAATACCGCACCCATCCATCCCGCGTCGCGCCGTGCAAGGTAGTCGTTGACGGTCACCAGGTGCGCCCCCTTGCCGGTCAATGCGTTGAGATACAGGGCGGTCGTTGCGGAAAGCGTTTTTCCCTCACCGGTTTTCTGCTCAAGGATCTTTCCCTCATGAAGTCCGATTCCCGCCAAAAGCTGCACGTCGTAATGCCGTTCCCCAAGTACCCTCCGTGCTGCCTCGCGCACGAGCGCAAAGCTCCAGGGAAGTATATCGTCAAGCGTTTTTCCGCCGGATGCGATCTGGGTTTTAAGCTGCGCCGTCTGGGCGGCGAATTCATCTTCCTTAAGGAGGCGGGCCTTATCCTCGAGTGCGTTTATTTCCGCTACTTTTTTCTCGAGGCGGTTGACTTCCCTCAGATTGTAATCGAACAGTTTTTTGAAGATCTGGAACATAGGACTTTTCTGACAAGTCCGGCGTTATTTCATAAAATATTCCTGGGGGATGACGAGGATTTTTTGAGCAGCGAAACGAAGCGCTGCCGATTCCTTTGTTTCGTCCTTTTTGGCCGAGAAATGAATGGTATCTCCCTCTTTTATTTTTGAAAAACCGGTTGTCTCAATTTCTAATGTTTTGATATTCAGCATATTTTGTCGGGTTGAAGACTCGATATCGAGCGTATATTCGAGTTTGTCCGCCGACATTACCTTCACGTAATAGTCGGATTTGTTTATTTCCGTCACCTTGCCCTGCTGGACGATGAATGCTTCGTCCACATAAATGTAATTTGCGTTCACCGTCTTGTCGACTAGCGGACCGGTTACGATGATGTAGGAACCGGTTTTGATAGCATCCGGCTTTATTTCCTTTTTGGCGGCGCCGACAACCTGATAGAGTTTGGTGAGCGAATCGTCTATTTTAACCGTCACGGTCGAATCGTCGTTTTTGAGAGTTATCGTGCCGTCCTTGACTGTCGCGAACCCGGAAAAAGCCTTCTGGTCCTTTTTGCGCAGCTGTGCAACCTTGTCGGCAAGACGCTCCTTCAGGTCGCTTATTTCCCTGTCTTCCTTGGTGGCCGCCGAGGGGGATGCTGGAGGAACGGTCGGGACCAGCTCTTCGTCCTGCGCCATGACGCCGGTCAGATGCGTCATCATGACGGTCGCCGCAAAGAGAAATATGATGCCTTTTTTCATTGTTCGTCCAGGTAATAAACTCGTAATTCCTTCTGCAATACCCTGCCCTGTGAATCAACCGGATACAGAGACAGGTTAATCACGTTTTCGCCGAGCGCAAGGGGGAAATCGATCTTGAAATCCGTTTTATCCAGTTTCACCGCCATGTCCTTGATGGGCGACTGCACGACAAGAAGCGCATCTTTCTCCCCTTCCCCTTTGATAGTAACCGTTTTGGAGAGAGTGATGAATTTGTCCATCGGTTCGTTGACCTTGAATGTCATGCTCTGAGTATCCACTTTCATGGCCACGGGAGTGATCCGTTTTTCGCTGGTAAGCGGCTTTGATTTGCCCATCTGGGTGTCTTTGGTCTTGAAGATCATGAAAAGGGACAGGCCGAGCCCGAAGGCGATCCCCAAAAAAATAGCGATTCCTGTCTCTTTTTTCATAGAATTCTTTCCCTTATAGTAACCGATCGTCACGGATCTGTCAACCCGGGAATCGATTTGACGATCTCGTACAAGACATCCGGCAGCGCGCCCAGGATGTCGGAGTTGTTGTACCAGAATCCCTTGCGCGTAAACAGCCGGTCAGCGGTTTTCTTGAGAAGAAACGACGAAAGCACCGCGGAATCGAGCGCGTTATGCCGGGCATAAAAGGATGCAGCAAGGCCTGCGAGGATATCGCCGGTGCCGCCTTTGGTCAAGCCGGCGTTTCCGCCTTCGATCACATGAGTCGTTTCTCCGTCCGATACGATGTCATATCCTGCTTTCAAAAGAATTACACATCCGTACTCCCGTGCCGACCGTTTCACTGCGGCGATTTTATCCTCCCTCCCCAGTCCTGCGACATCCGTACCGAAAAGCGTTGCGAACTCCTTCTGATGGGGCGTCAGGATCGGTTTCGTTGCCAGCTTTTTCAACCAGTCAGGCTCCATCATCTGGAGGGACCCCGCGTCAATGATCCATTTTTTGCTGGGGAAAGAACTCAGGAGATATCGGGTCAACAGGTATGTCCGTTCGCTTTCGTCCGCCATCCGGAGGATGGACCCGTAATCGGTAACGGGCGCGGCATTCACGGGTTTTTGCCCGCGCACCATGCCGGTGCCGAGAAGCACGGCGTCATCTTCCGTTATGTAAGCGGGGATTTCCGACTGAGGCACGACGATGCCGTTTCGCCATTTCTTTTTGACGTCCTTCATGATTTCGTTGTTTTCGCTTGTTGAGGAAAAATGAACCATGTCCGCAAAATGGGAAGCTGCCTCGGCAGACCATATGACCGCGCTGTGGAAAAGCGCCGATCCCCCGATTATCATTACCTTACCGTTCTGCCCTTTGTGGGAACGTGCTCCCGGCAAAGGGAACCCCTGAAAAAACGGCGCGGCCGAATCGTGATTTGAGGTGGTGATGATCATATATTCAATACTATTTGCTGCTATAATTCTACATTATGACAATAACGCATGTGAAACTCCGCAAACAATACGGCGATTTCTGGGCCGAACGGGACCATAAGGAAGTCCCCCCCATCCCCCTCGTACCCAAAGACGATCCGACCACCCTGTTTACCGGATCCGGCATGCAGCAGCTTGTTCCCTATCTCCTGGGCGAGCCGCACCCGCTGGGAAAAAAACTCTACAATATCCAGCCGTGTTTCCGCTCGCAGGACATCGAGGAAGTGGGAGACAACCGCCATACTACGTTTTTCGAGATGATGGGCAACTGGTCGCTCGGTACGTATTTCAAAAAGGAACAGATTCCCTGGTTCTGGGATTTCCTTACCCGGGTCCTTGGGCTCAACAAAGACAAGCTGTACGTATCCGTATTCAAGGGATCCTCCGAAATCGGGGAGGACACGGAAGCGTACGACGCATGGATCAAAGCGGGCGTTGACGAAAGCCACATCTTCAAATACGGTCCCGAAAAAAACTGGTGGTCGCGCGCCGGAGTGCCGGAAAACATGCCGGCCGGCGAACCGGGCGGTCCGGACAGCGAAGTGTTTTATGAATTCACCACGGTCCCTCATGACCGCAAGTTCGGGGAGACGTGCCATCCAAACTGTGACTGCGGACGGTTCCTTGAAATAGGCAATTCCGTTTTCATGCAGTTCAAGAAAAACACAGACGGCTCCTTTTCCGAACTTCCCGCCAAGAATGTGGACTTCGGCGGCGGGCTTGAGCGGATACTGGCGGCGGCAAACGATGATCCGGATATTTTCAAAACGGACCTGTATGCGAAAATAGTTAACGCGGTTGAAGCGGAAACGGGCAGGTCGTACGAAGATCCCGCATTCCGTTCTCAAATAAGGATTATCGCCGACCACCTGAAGGCATCGGTCTTCATCATTAAAAACGGCGTATACCCGACGAACAAGGAACAGGGATATTTCCTCAGGCGCCTTCTCCGGAGGGCTGCGGTCAAGATGCACCAGCTGACCGGCCGCCTCAACCCGAAAGCGCTCGGCTCGATCGCCGACGAGGGCGTGCTTGCGACGTACGACACGGTGCATTTCGAACGCGCAAAAGACCGCGATGCAATAGTCCGCGTGATCGAGGAAGAGATCGACCGGTTCGGACGAAGCATCGAACGGGGGCTCAAGGAAATACAGAAAGTTGAAACGATCGACGGCAAGAAGGCATTTGATTTGTACCAGTCCTACGGGTTTCCGCTTGAAATCACCGAAGAACTGTTCCGGGAAAAAGGCCAAACGATCGACAAGAAGCAGTTTCATGCGGAGTTCCAGAAACACAAGGACCTGTCCCGCACCGCGTCTGCCGGTAAATTCAAGGGCGGCCTCGCGGACAACAGCGCGCAGGTATTGAATTACCATACGGCAACCCACCTTCTGCACCAGGCGCTCTATGACGTTCTCGGATCCGAAATCCGCCAGGAAGGGTCAAACATCACCGGGGAACGGCTCAGGTTCGATTTTTATTCCACTAAAAAACCGTCTCCCGAGGAGATCATGAAAGTGCAGGATATCGTAAACGAAAAAATACGGGCCGCGCTTCCCGTGGAGTTCAGGATCATGCCGAAGACGGACGCCGAAAAACTTGGTGCGAAATCGTTCTTCCGCGAAAAGTATCCGGATATGGTGAAGGTATATTTCATCGGCGGCTATTCCAAGGAATTCTGCGGAGGACCCCATGTGAAGAATACCGGGGAAATCGGAAAAATCAGCATCTACAAAAGCGAAAAGATCGGAAGCAACCTATACCGCGTTTACGCCAAGTAGTTCATCGCGGAAAAACCGTTTGACCACGAAATGAAACGCGTCTCCGAAAAGCTCGGGATGATCTTTCAGTTCCCGTTTCAGCTCTTGAGTCGTGAACCACCGGCATGAATCCGATTCCGCGTTCAAAACCGGTGCTGCATCGGACTGCAATTCAAAAAGGATAAACAGGTGGTTTTCCCTCCTCCCCAGGACCGTACGGTTGAATATGTCCTTGCCGATATAGGAAAACATGAAGTCCGACAGCCCCACCTCCTCCATGGCTTCGCGCCTGAGCGCGTCCTCAACCGGTTCGCCCGCACGCACATGGCCGCCGACCGGCGACACATACTGTCCCGCGTCCTGCCGGTCGCCCGCCTGTTTCACGAGCAGCCACTCCCCCTTCCCGTTTTTCACTTCGGATATGACGGTACGGTGGAGAAGGCCTTTCGCGTGGGCCTCCCGTTTGTCCGCCTGACCGGTAACTTCGTCGTTTTCGTTGACGACATCCACCATTTCGATTTGCGTATCTGCCATAGGTTTAAGTATAATTCTCGGTATGAAAAAAACAAACTGCACGTATGCCGATTTCAAGAAACTTGACCTGCGGGTAGGCGAAATAAAAACGGCGGTCAAGCTTGAAGGCAGCGAAAAACTGCTCGTTTTGACCGTTGACTTCGGGGAGGATTACGGGATTGTCGAAATCCTTTCGGGTATCGCGAAAGAGTATACGCCTGAAAAACTCCAGGGAAACAAATACCTCTTTGTCGCAAACCTCGAACCGAGAAAAATGATGGGGCGCTACTCAAACGGCATGATACTGGCCACCGATACGCCGGATAAGTACTCGCTCATCAAGCTTCCCAAAAAATCCAGGAATGGAACCGCTCTCTGCTGAGCGTTCCCGGGGTAAATACTTCAAACTATTACTCTCCAAATGAGAGTTGACTTTTATTTGAAAATACTATTTAATGAGGACTATGAAAAAAGTTCAAAAACCAAACAAACCGGTGCCTCAGGTAGATGAGGGATTACAAGAAACTTCCCCGAAAAACAAGTGGATCCCCATTGCAATAATTGTGGTTCTTATAGGCCTTTTCGCGTTCCTCAAATTCACAAAAGGCGGACCCGGCGCAAACGCCATGAAAACGAAAGTGCTGCCGGAAGTCATCAAGAAGGTCATAAACGACCCCAACACGAAATACGAAATCAATTCGCTCAAGGAAACAAGCGGCTTGTATGAATTCGAACTTACGGTCAACAACCAGAAATATACTTCATACATCACCCAGGACGGCAAGCTGCTTTTCACATCCGGCATAAAAGTTGACGACCTGAACAAGGCGCAGGCATCGGCCGGCACCGCCACCAAGACGGCGGCCAAGGATATCAAAACTTCGGACAAGCCGAACCTGACCGCATTTGTAGTTGCCAACTGCCCCTACGGACTCCAGATGCAGCGTGCGTTCAAGAAAGCCCTTGCTGAAGTTCCGGAACTCGCATCCGCGCTTTCGGTCCGCTATATCGGCGCGATCGAGAACGGAAAGATCACCGCGATGCACGGAGACGAGGAAGCGCAGGAGAACCTGAAACAGATCTGCATCCGTGAAGAACAGGCCGACAAATACTGGCCGTATGTTTCCTGCTACATGCAGGAGGGCAAGACCGAGCAGTGCCTTTCAACCGCAGGAGTCGACACCGACCAGCTGACCGCATGCACCACCGATGCGAAACGGGGGAACAAATATGCGCAGGCGGACTTCGACATCGCCAATAAGTACAGCGTATCCGGATCCCCGACGCTCCTTGCCAACGGATCCCAGACCGTATCGGAGTTCGATTTCGGCGGTCGCAACGCCAACGCGATCAAGGATCTCGTGTGCGCGGCAAGCAAGAACAAGCCCGAATACTGCAAGAACGAAATCTCAAAGACGGATGTGGCGGTATCGCTTTCCGTGACTGACGACGCGCCCGCGGCGGATGCGACAACCACCAATTCCGCGGCAGGATGCGAACCGGCAAAATAACAGCAACATTTCATTAAAAAGCCCCGCCGTAACAGGCGGGGTTTTTTTGTGATCCCATCGGGATTCGAACCCGAGTTTACAGATTGAGAATCTGTCGTCCTAGGCCTCTAGACGATGGGACCAGCCTTGAGTTTTTTACCAAACTAATACAAATTTGACTTTGGAGGTCAATTTTTGTATGATAATTTTACCATCGATCCCTTCCATACACAAGCAAAGTGTTTTATGGGGTCTATTTTTTGTTTTGCCTATGGTACTGAAAAAAATACAGTTCACGAAAGAAGGGCTGGAAAAACTCAATCTCGAACTCAAGGATCTGCAGGAAGTGAAGCGTCCCGGCGCCGTTGAAAAGCTCGAGCGCGCGCGCGGCATGGGAGACCTGTCCGAAAACAGCGCGTATACGTCCGCACGGGACGAGCTTTCGCTGCTTGAAGGCCGCATCCAGGAACTTGAGGAAGTCATCAGGAACGCCGAGGTCGTGGAAAGCGCGCCGACTGACGGATCGGTTGCCATCGGCACCCACGTGACCGTCGAAATCAACAACGACGTGGAAGACATCCATGTAGTCGGTGAATTCGAAGCGGACCCGATGAACAAGAAGCTCTCCTACACCTCGCCCATCGGCAAGGCGCTCATCGGCAAGAAAGTCGGCGACATCATCGAAATCCAGATTCCCTCAGGATCCATTAAATACAAAATACTTTCAATCAAATGATCTGGGCAGACAGGATGGCAAAAAAGTTCAAGGAGCGCAATCTCCCCCTCGAGTGGGTGGACGACATGAAAACGCCCTCCGGGCGGATACACGTGGGGTCGCTTCGCGGCGTGATGGTGCACGACCTCATGTACAAGGTACTTGTCGAAAACGGCGTGAATGCAAGCTTTTCCTATGTATTCAACGACATGGACCCCATGGACGCGATCCCCTCCTATCTTGACCAGAAAAAATGGAGTGCGTACGCGGGTAAATCGCTTTTTCAGGTGCCTTCGCCGGTTGAAGGATTCGAAAGCTTCGCGAAGTACTACGCGCAGGAATTTATTGACGTGTTCCAATCCCTCAACTGCAAGCCGCAGATCATCTGGTCGCACGAGCTGTACCAGTCGGGCAAAATGGACGGCGTGATCAAGACGTTTCTCGATAACGCCGACACAGTGCGCAGAATCTACAAGGAAGTCGCCAAAGCGGAACGGAAACCGGACTGGATCCCCTTCAATCCCATCTGCGAAAAATGCGGAAACATCGGCACGACAAACGCCTTTAAATGGGACGGGGAGTTCGTGCATTACCGGTGCGAGCCGAACATGGTCGGCTGGGCAAAAGGATGCGGGCATGAAGGGAAAGTGTCCCCGTACGGAGGTACCGGCAAACTTCCCTGGAAGCTCGACTGGCCTGCCCACTGGAAAGTGATCGGCATAACGATCGAATCCTCAGGAAAGGACCATATGTCCTCAGGCGGATCCTATGACATGGCCACCCACTTCTGCCGCGATATACTGGGCACCGAACCGCCGGACGCTCTCGGCGGCTATGAGTGGTTCACGATCGGCGGGCGCAAGATGTCCTCTTCAAAAGGCATCGGCACATCCGCCAAGGAAGTCACCGGAATTCTTCCTCCCGAAGTATTCCGCTTTTTCATGGTGCGGACCCCCATCACGACACACCTTGATTTCAATCCGTACGGCGACACGATACCGAACCTGTTTGACGATTATGACCGGTGCATGACTGCCTACTATGACAAAAAAGAGGGAAAACTGAAGGAAGGCAAACAGGGCGAAGTCGCCGCGGATTTTGCCAGGATGATCGAACTTTCGGTTGTCCGGCCCTTTCCCGAAAAACGGCTGTTCCTCCCCCGTTTCCGGACCGTCGCAAACATCCTCAAGACAAAAGGCGATCCCGCGGCAATGTTTGAAAAACAGCTCGGCCGCGCTCTTGAGGAACCGGAAAAAACCGTGCTTGCGGAGCGCATTGCATTCGCAAAGACCTATCTTGAAAAATACGCATCCGCTCCTGCCGGAACAGAGACTGCGTCGCCGGTAGCAATTGGAGACGACCAGAAAAAATTCATGTCCGCTCTCGCCGACCGGCTGGAAAAGCTAGCGGCGCAGGACCGGGAGTCAGTTCAAAATGCAGTGTTCGATACGATGAAACAGATGGAACTCAAACCGAAAAACGTGTTTTCCGCGTTCTACCATACCCTTACCGGCAAACAGTACGGTCCGAAAGCGGCCGACCTTATCCTTGAACAGGGCGTAACCGAAGTCATCAAAAAACTGCGGTCCGTATGAATAAGGTTCTCATCGCAACCCACAACAAAGCAAAACTGAAGGAACTGTATATGGGTGTTTCCCCGCTTCGTGATCAGGGTATTGCTGTCGTATCGCTTGATGATTTGGCCGTACACGAGGATCCGGAGGAAACCGGAACAACATTCCGGGAAAACTCAATCCTCAAGGCGCGCTTTTACGCAAACCTGACCGGGCTCCCCACGATAGCGGATGACGGCGGACTCCTCATCGAAACGCTCAATAACGAGCCCGGCGTGAAGTCCAAACGCTGGATGGGAAGAGATGCGACCGATGAGGAACTTATCGCATACGCCCTCCACCGGCTTGAAGACCTGCCGGATGACAAGCGCACCGCATATCTTGAAACTACCCTGTGCCTTTTCGATCCCCAATCAAACCGCACCTTCTGCGAATCGGAGCGCATACGGGGACGCATCGCGCATGCGCCAAGCGGCAATCCGACCGAAGGCTATCCGTACCGCGCGCTCTTTATTGTTGAGGAGTTCAACAAATACTACGACGAGCTTACCGCTGATGAACATGAACGGACCAATCACCGGCTCAAAGCGCTGGGACGGCTTGTCGAAAAAATAAAAACCCATCTGTTACAATAGGTTAATATGCTTTCAATCGATTTCATCCGTAACAACAAGGCAAAAGTGCTTGAGACTCTCACGAATAAAAAGAGGGTCGCAAATATCGACAAAATCCTTTCCCTTGACGATGACCGCAGGGAGCTTATTGCCAAATCCCAGGTATTGCGGGAGGAACGCAATGCCCAGTCCCGGCAACCCTTTACCGAAAGCACCAAGGCCCGGGGCAAGGAAATCAAGGAAGAGCTGAAAGGCATCGAAGAACGCCTCAAGATGATCGAGGATGAACTGAAAGTACTCGTAAGCCATGTACCTAACGTTCCGCTTCCGGAGGTTCCGGTCGGCAAGGACGAAACGGGCAATGTGGAACAGCGGAGATGGGGAGAGCCGCGTATGTTCGACTTTACCCCGAAAAACCACATGGATCTCGGGCGCGACCTTGATATCATCGATTTCGAACGCGGCACGAAAGTCTCTGGTTTCCGCGGCTATTTCCTGAAAAACGAAGCGGCAATCCTTCATCTTTCGCTCCTGTTTTATGTCCTGCAGAAGCTGACTAAAAAAGGCTATATACCTCTCATAGCTCCCGCCATTGCAAAAGGATTCGCTTTTTTCGGTGCGGCCCAGTTTCCCTGGGGCGAGGAGGAAGTATACAAACTGAACGATACGGACGCGTATCTGTCGGGCACCGCGGAAGTGCCCGTAACCGCATACCATGCGGGAGAAATACTGAATGAACAGGAGCTGCCGAAAAAATACGTCGCCTTCTCCCCCTGCTTCAGGAAAGAGGCCGGCTCCTATGGCAAGGACACGAAAGGCATGTACCGCCTCCACGAATTCTGGAAAATCGAACAGGTGATCATCGGACGCGCAGATCTTGACGAAGCGCGCAAGATCCATGACGAGCTGCAAAGCAATGCCGAGGAGATCCTGCGCGATTTGAATCTTCCCTACCGCGTGCTTCTCATGTGCACCGGCGACATGGGCGAACCGCAGCTCAAGAAATACGACACCGAAACCTGGATGCCTTCCCGCAACGGATACGGCGAAACCATGAGCAACTCCATCATGGGAGATTTCCAGACCAGGCGCCTCAACATCAAGTACCGGAAAAAAGACGGATCGAAGGAATACTGCTATTCGTTCAACAATACAGCGGTTGCCTCGCCCCGCATCCTGATTGCGCTCCTGGAGAATTTCCAGGAAAAAGACGGATCGATCACGGTGCCGGAAGTGCTCAGGCCTTTGACCGGTTTTTCATCGATCAAACGGAAGTAACCGAAAAAACCCTTGCATTTCGCAAAAGGGTTTGGTATATTATTGAATTAACATGAAAGCAAACGTTTCAAAAGTTCTCTTTTTCCAGCTTATTATCCGCAAAACGGCGGCATAATGTGTTGTAAAAAGAAAACACACCAACCCGCCCACAAAGAGGCGGGTTTTTCAGTTATGGGGGTGTTTCCGAAACTATGTCAGAACCGATAATAAACGCTGTTATTTTTTTCCTTATTCTTACCCTGCTTTACGCGGGCTAGTAATTACTCATTAATAATTACCACCCCGCAAGACAAGCGGGGTTTTTCAGTTTATTAACGTATGTCACAAGGAGCAAGAGCGGAAACCGGTCCGGGAATGCCGCAGCAGACGCCTGCGGAGCTGTTAGTAAAGATGGGGGTGCTTGATCCCCGGAAAGTGAGCATGGAGATGAGATCCCTTCCCACGAGGCCCTTTACCTGGGTCAACATGGCGACTCTGGACGTGCCTATGGGACCAACTTTGAACGCAATAAAGGAATCGGGGGTTGCCAATCCTCCCCGATCCGGACACCTCGGCGGCACCTGGTCGCGCATTGCGCAGGGAGCAGGGGGAAGCGTCAGCCTGAACCAGGTGGTGAGACAGGAAGGTGTCGGATATCCCCTCATACTCGACATCAACCAGACGCCGACAACCGACGGAAAAAGCGGGGACACCCTGTATTATCCGGGCAGCATTTTCACGCCCGAGGGTGAAACCGACCTGCCGTTCTATACGGTGGACGGACAGGCAGTTGACCGTTCGCAGCCGCGCTGGACTCCCCTGGTCATGACTCCCGTTGACGGGGAACTCGTCCCCTTGACGACCGTGCACCGGCAGGACATGCAGTCAAACGGCGTCACGGACGCGAAATTCGTATCGGACGTCATGGTGGAGCGGGAACCTGACGTGCGCATGATGTTTGACCAGATGCTGGCGCGGGCGGAGATGGAGGACGATCTGGGCGCCCAGCAGCATCTTCTGACCCTTATCTCCAACCGCGCGGTCACCCGTGACGGACTGGTTGAGGACCGCAGGCTCATGCTTGGCAGGGACGGATACCGCGTCGGCAGCAAAACATTAAGCCGGAACGAGCTCGTCGATCAGCTTCTTTTGCCCTTCCAGGTTGCGTCAAATCCCGAACTCCTGAAGACAGCGGACGTAACGGAAATGCCGCACGTTTCCAAGGAAATGCTTATCGTACTCATGGCCGCGCTCAACACGGACTTTTATAACGGCAGGGAGTCAATGACACCCATCAATCCCCACCTCCATTGGGGCGCGTTCCAGATGGCAGGCGCGCCTCCCATGCAGGACGGATATTTTTCGGGGAGCGCATCAGGCGTCAAAACCCTTATGCAGGTGCTGCGGGCGGATTTGGCGGATCAGATTCCTCCTGTGTACTATGTACTCATGCCTGCCGCCCCCTTTACCCTGTGGGCAAGCGAAAGCGATCCCGCAGGCCAGGAGATGATGGCGCATCTCGTATCCCGGGTGCATGCGGAGACCGACCATCTCAAAGGAAAGCCCGATCCCATGAAGCAGGGTGTGGCCCGGGCGGTATCGGGGTGGATGGAAGACATGGGAGGGGAACTGCCGCCTTACCTGAGGAGCCGTTTCTCTTCCTACGATACGCCGCGCACCAAAGCGGCGCCGCCGACTCCGGCAATGGTAAAACCGCCCGGTTATGACGAATTAACATTTCGGCAGGCATCCATGCTTGTCGGGACCCTCATGAAGGAAGTCCAGTAACGATTCCTATGTCAGAAGTTTTAAGACAACCTATGCAAAACTTAAACGCAAAGCTCCTCACCTCACTCTCGTATGGCATCAACGGCGCAGGAGGCGGAGGCAACTCGCTTGAACTGCACAATCCCGGCAGGACCGAAGGGGGAATCGTCGGGCTTACCGAGGAAATCGGCGCGCGGACGCTTCCGTTCCTTGACACGCGTTCCATGAGGCCGGATGCAACCGTCTGTTCGGTGGCCCGCCTGGGCCGGCCGGGCGCAAAAGCCGATCAATACGCCTCTCAGGCATCCCAAGCCGTCGTTGAGGGACTGCAGGCGCTTGCGGACGATTTAGGCAAACCGTTCCCCACCGCCGTTTTCCCGGTTGAAGCAACGGCCGGACAGATGGCCCGCGCGACGCGTGCAGCGCTCGCTGCAACGGATGTTACGGGATCGCCTGTCGGAATCGTTGACGGGGACGTATGCGGCGGACTCGCGGTACCGGCCGTTCCCCTCGCGTTCCGGGTCCACGCATCGCTCGGTGAACATCCGGCGATTGCGCTCATAGAGCTTGCGCCGCATGGAGATGGGGTAAAGCCAAAAATCGATATCATCCACGAACCGGATCCGGGCGTGCTCGAAGACGAATTGCGCAGCAAGGCAGCACAGGCGGAAATGGGAGCGGTATGGTTTGCATGGCTCATGACGGAGGCTTCCGGATTCGACCGGCTCTTCACGCCCGGCGCGATAACGAGCTCCCTGAAACGGGGCGCGGTCGTTGAAAACGCGGTGAAACGGAATCTTGATCCGGCAAGTGAACTTTTGATGGCGGGCGAGATCGAAGGGGTGGTCGCACGGGGCGTGGTTGCGGACGCCCGGGCGGAAGAGGCGCCGGGATTCGCACAGTTCTCCTACGTCATAGATACGGAGCGCGGACCGCTCCGGATGGCAGCCCGCAACGAGTACATCGTCATGTATGATCCGTCAGGCCGCGTAGTCGTGCGTGCGCCGCAGGTTATCAGTGTGCTTGACAAGAACGGACCGGTGCAATCTCATATGCTCCATGAGGGGGCCGAGGTAGCCGTCGTTTCCGCCAAACCGCAGAGCCTCAAGAACAATCCGCCGGACGCGGGCGCCTGGATGCGCACATGGGAGGATTACTGGAAACGGGAGCAGAAAAAGGGCACCTGGAACCACCCGTATTAATTAATTTTTATTATCCTATGAAACCAAAAACATATCCCGTCGTCGACCTCCATACCGACTACGTGCTCGCCCGCTATGAAAAAGGAGACAAGTACGGCAGCGCCAAACAAACCAACCGGCAAATGCTGTTACGAAACGGGGTCAAGGCAATCCTGGCCGGATTTTCCTATGACGATCTTCTGAAGGACACGGACCTCCAGCTGTCCGTTCTTCTTAAGGAAACTTCGGCAAATAACGGTCTCATGCTGGTCAGGTCAAAAAAGGATCTGGAAAACGCACTTTCCTCACCGGGTAAAACCGGTGTTGTCATCCATCTTGAAGGTGCGGGCATCCTTGACGGCAGCATGGACCGGCTCCATGAATTCTACGAAAAGGGGGTCAGGTCGATCGGCCTCACCCATTCGGTAAAAAATTCCCTCGCATCCGGAAACAGGGAGAATCCGAAGGATCCTTTAACCCCGTTTGGCCGGGAAGTAGTGAAGGAAGCGGTAAAAAAAGGGATGGCCCTTGATCTTGCGCATCTGAATGAAGCGGGTTTCTGGGAAGTCATGGATATGACAAAAGGTCCGGTGCTCGTTTCCCATGCATGCGCGTATACGTATTGTCCTGACCCGCGCAACCTCACGGATGACCAGATTAAGGCGGTCGCCCGACGGGGAGGGGTGATCGGTGTTTTCTTTTCATCAAAATACGTTAAAAACGACGGAACACCGGCAACGGTGGACGATGTGGTCAGGCATTTTGTCCATATCGCCGAAGTGGGCGGAGTGGAGGCAGTCGCGCTTGGAACCGATTACGGAGGCATAACGACCGGCGTTCCCCATGGGCTTGAAAGCGTTGATGCGCTCCCCGGCCTGTTTGAACGGCTCGGAAAGGCGGGGTTTTCGGAACAGGACCTCGCATTGGTATCGCACGGTAACGCGCAGCGGGTATTGTTACACATGATCAGATAATATGACAAAAAGCAGCTATAAGACAATCGGGATATTGGGCGGCATGGGACCGGAGGCTACCATACAGCTCTTCAATTACATCGTGAAGCTCACTCCGGCAAAACATGACCAGGAGCACTTGCCCATCCTCATCAACAACATTCCCCAGATACCGGACCGGACGCAAGCCCTCCTCTACGGAGGGGAGAACCCTTTACCCTATATGGTCAAGGCAAGCCAGGTGCTTGAGGATGCGGGCGCCGACTTCATAGTGGTCGCATGCAACACGAGCCACGCGTTCTTTGCCGAACTCCAGAAAAAGATACGCATGCCGCTCGTCAACATGATCGAGGAAACTGCCTCATACATCAAAACGAACTACCCGCATGTGGACAAGGTCGGGCTGCTCGCTACAACCGGAACCATCAAAACACGTCTTTACCAGAAACACCTGGAGGCGAAAAACATCAGCGTTGCCGTCCCCGACGGAACCCACCAGGAAAAATACGTAATGGAGGCGATATACGGGAAAATGGGTATCAAGGCGGGATTCGTGAACAGGCATCCCCGCCAGGCGCTCCTCAAGGCGGCCAAAAAACTCGTAAAAAAAGGGGCCCAGGCTATCGTCATGGGATGCACGGAAATACCGCTCGTCCTTGACGGATATACGCCCCGGATGCAGGCGGTTTTCGTGAACCCGACCGAAATTCTGGCGCGAAAAGCAATACAGCTTGCCACCAGACAGGACGCGCTCTATCCGCAAGATCATAAGGAGACGTTCAAGCAGGCGGTACTCGAATACGAGGTAAACTGATTTTGTCAGGGGGTGGGCGACGGGGACGACTGGGGACCGAATCGTCCTTCTTTGCAGGAGGACTGGTTTTCCGTTCCCCTGATGAAATATTCCGTTTTGCCGAAATAGCACGTCTTCTCCGTCACGTCATCCGGTTTTTCAAACCATGTATTGCTTCCGTATGTCGTCAGGAGATATTTCATGACGCGGTTCCATATGGGAGCGGCTCCCGTGATGCCGGAGGTAAGGTGGGGATTCATCGGCGTGTTGTCGTTGTTGCCTACCCACACCGCAACCAGGAATTCAGGAGTATACCCGATCGTCCAGTTGTCCTTTTTCTCATCCGTCGTGCCGGTTTTCACCGCGACTTTGTACCCGGGGATCTCGAGCGCCGAATTCGTGCCGAATGCCCAGCGGCGCGCAAAGTTGTCCGACAGGATATCGCTCATGATGAACGCCACGCCCTCATCGATCACCTTCTTTTTGGCGGGTTGCAGTTCATACAGGACACGCTCTTTTGTATCCTCGATCCGGATGACATCATTAAGGTCGACCTTGTTTCCGTCGTTCGCGAATACCCCGAACGCCGTAGCCAGGTCGGTCATGTGCACTTCTCCGCCTCCGAGCGTCAAAGACAGTCCGAACCGGGATGAATCGTTCCAGGTGGATATGCCGAGCTTTCGCGCGTAATTGACGAAATCGTCCACGCCCACCGCGTTCAGAGCGCGAACCGCCGTGATGTTGAACGAGTTGGCGAGCGCGTAGCGGAGGGGAACTTTGCCGTGATAGGTACCGTCGTAATTGACCGGCTGGTAAGGCGCCGCGCCGGCAACCGCATAGGAAACGGGGGAGTCGTCGAGAATGGTGGCGGCGGTAAATCCTTCCTGAAGGGCAAGCGAATACATGATGGGTTTTATGGATGATCCGGGCTGGCGCAGGGCGGTTGTCGCGTTGAATGCGCCGGAAGGGGCAGCAAAATAATTTTCGGATCCGACCATGGCCAGAATCTCCCCGGTTGAAGGCTTGGTCACGAGGACCGCACCGTTAGTGATATTCAGATCCTGCACCTTTTCCAGTTCCTCCCGGAGTATGCGCTCTGCGGTCTCCTGGATATTGAGGTCAAGCGTCGAAATGACATTAAGGCCGCCTTCCGCGACCGCGCGCTCGCCGTAATTCTTTTCAAGATTCGATTTCACATGAAATACGAAATGGGGCGCCTTGATGGATGTGGTTAAAGGCACCACGTTCAATTCCATATCCGCCGCCTCTGCGCGCACCGTTTCGTTGATGTAACCCTGCTCCCTCATTTTTTTGAGCACTTCATTCCGGCGCGCTACCGCCAGGTCCGGGTTAACGTACGGCGAATACACGGACGGCTGCTGGGGCAAACCCGCAAGAAGGGCCGCTTCCTCTATCGTCAGGTCTTTTGCGTTCTTGCCGAAATACGTTTTGGATGCTTCCTCTATTCCGTAGGATGAACCGCCGTAGGGAACCTGGTTGAGGTACATTTCAAGGATCTGGTCTTTCGTATACAGCTTCTCGGTCCAAAGGGCAAGTATGATTTCCTTGATTTTGCGTTCCATGGTACGCTCGGGTGTCAGAAGCGCGCTTTTTACGAGCTGCTGCGTGATGGTCGATCCTCCCTGCAGGGACTTGGTCATGATCGTTTCCCTGATGGCGCGCAGTATGCCGCTTGAAAGTGAAACGCCGTTGTGTTTGAAGAAATCCTTGTCTTCGATGGCAATGGATGCCTGTTTCACGTAGGGAGGCAGACCCGCCAGATCGATGGGCGTCCTGTTTTCATCCCGGTATATTTCGTACAAAAGTTTTCCGTTCCGGTCAAACAGGTGCGTCGACTGCGCGTAATTCGTTTTTCCGATGTTTTTGGGGGAGGGCAGCCCAATGATGAACTGGTACGACTGGTATACCGCAACTACGCCCAAGCAGATGATGAACCCCAGGATGAGAAACCGGAACTCGACGGAAAAAAGGGCCATAAACAGGCGGTACGGCAACAGGACCACCCATATGACGCCCGACACGATCCGCTGGATGGTATGGTAGACAAAAACGAAAAACATACGGGTGAGAAAGAGGAGTCCCTTGCCGATATTAGCGAACACGGTCCGCAATTCCCGGGCAAACCATACGGTCAGTTTCCACAGCATCCGCCAAACCCGCGCGCTAAACGGTTTCCGGTACGTCCGGACCGCCGGCCTCGTTTCGGGTACGGGAAAACGCAGCTGCCGGTTTTTGTTGAATACGGTATAGGTATACCTGGTGAGAAGAAGAAGCGAATAATAGGGCAGAAGGAGCATTTTCTGGGCAATTTCACCGATCGTCACGAAAAACTGCACAATAAGGAACGCAGCGTAGAAAAGCGTGTTTTTCAGCTTCACGGATATGGAAAACAGACGGTTGTCTTGCCCTGGAGACATAGCCCATATTTTACCATATATTATAGGCTAAATCAAAGGCAAATTGAGGCTAAATTATGGAGTTACGGAAGCTGTACGAGTTTTGATTTGACCACAAGCCGTTTCCAGTACGTACCCGGAGGCACACAGGTGACCAATGTAAGATATGATGCGTCATAGTTCTGATCAAGCACCGAAACCTTGTCCGGATTCACCACGAACATCTCGCTCACTTCGTATTCGTACTCGAGGTCGCCCATGTGGATGATGATCCGATCCCCTTTTTCAAGCGACGGCAGGTACGTGAATATCGTCTTGTAGTCCTTCTCGTCATAAAGCTGAGGGAGGGTTGAGTGTCCGAATATCGCCACGTTGCCGTATTCGCCCGGCATGGTTTTGGGCAGGTAATGCACGAGGCTCTTTGACAGGTCCTCGCCGCCGACAACCACATGTGCTTTGTTGATGTTGAGCTTGGGGAGCGAGATGTAGTAATCCCTTACCATGAAGCTCGTCTGGCCTTTCTGCTCCCGGGTCGGAAACCAGAGATGCGCCTGCGTGAAGTCTCGAAGGTTGTTGGAGTATACGTCATAGCTACCCAGCACCGAATTGGCTTCCTTGAGCGAGGACACCGTTTCGGGGGATACCGGTGACGTAACGCTTTGCGTCATGAAAAAACGCGAGTACAACTCGAAGGATATGACCGGGTAAAAAGACCAGAAAAGGAGCAGCATGCCCACCACGAGCGATATGTAGGAAAAGTGGCTGACCACCCTGCGCTTAAAAGAATTGTTCTGTTTGAGATACACTTTTACCGGCATGGGAGTTTACTTCGAATCAATTCTTAACAGGATATTGTCGCCGAACAGGGGGAGCATGCCGCCAAGAAGCGGCACGTTCGGGTTCACTTCAACGATCGAGGAAACGGCGCCGAATTCGGACCGAAGGAGATCGGCGACCTCGTCCGTTTTTTTCATGCGGAGGATGGCACGCATTTTTTCCGCATCGACTTTCTTGGTGGCTTTCGCCTTGAGGCGTACGGTCATGGTGATATCCCCGTCCTTGTCTTTTTTCACCCCCTCAACCTTGTAGCCGAAGTTCTTGTCCTGCAGTTCGTATCCGGAAGGTATTTCCGCCTCCACCTCGGATTTGAGCATGGCATTGATCTGGCTGTTTTCGAAGTAGTAATATTTGGCAACCACATTGGCGCTAAGCGCTAGACTGTCACCTTCCTCCCCGAGCTCCTTTGAAAACTTGACGTCGTCAAGGTCGAATTCCATAAGCGAATCGATGAGCGTCACCCGTTCGTCCTTGGTTTTATAAATCTCGTTTTTCTTCTGTTCCTTCGCTTTCTCAAGGAGCGAAGCCTGCAGGTCCTCCGTGTCTTTCTTCGAAACGGTCTTTATGGTCTTTTTCGTACC
The DNA here is from genome assembly GCA_964629635.1 of uncultured Gammaproteobacteria bacterium. Taxonomy (GTDB): domain Bacteria; phylum Patescibacteriota; class Microgenomatia; order UBA1406; family GWC2-37-13; genus YC2-FULL-38-9. The sequence continues at coordinate 156,585 of CAZVQS010000002.1, read as the reverse complement.
TCCGCTGAACCCGCTGTCGTTCATCGCGAAAAACTCCGAGGTCGACAGGTCCGCGATTTTGAATCTTTTATTCTTGTCGATGTTGGAATCGGTGCCGATTTCATTTGCCGTCACCTTCACTTTCGCTTTTCCCGGCAGTTTAGCGGATGCGTCGGATGCTAACGTTGAGGCGGACACTTTCACGTCGTCGTTAAGCGCGTATTCGAGATTGTCGACCGATATGACGGTGCCCTTGGAAAACGTCTTTTCCTTGTCGTCGAAGTTATAGACCGTCACTTCGCCCTGCGCTTTTTCGCCGACATCCCGTTTTCCCGTCGTCACCTTCACGTCCTTCATGATGACCGAAGATGTCGCAACACGGATCGTGATTGCTCCGGACACATCACCGCCCACAACCGCATCCTTCGTGACCTTCTTGTCGATGGGGGTTGAGGAAAACACGGCGCGCACCTGCGCCTTATGGAGAAAAAATTCGAACAGGAACATAACGCCGATTAGGATGGCTATCCCACCGGCAACGGATGCGTACCTGAGGGCGGATCCCGCCGACAGCCGGAACGCCGGCAGCCGTACGGATTTCACTGCGTCCGTGATTCCGGCAAGAGGATTCCTTGAAGCGGCGGGAACAGGTACGGGCGAAACCGGTTCCCCGTCGGGGGGCGCCGTCTCCATGTCCCGTATGTCCTTGCCGACTACGAATCCGAGCACGTCTTTGGGCTCCTCCGCTTCAGGCATAGTTGCCGGAGGCGGGGCGGATGCGTATATCTGCTGCTCGAATACCGACGTGAGGCCGCTTACGATATCCTCTTCTTTGAGGATCTCAACCCGGGGAAGCTGTACAAAAAGATCCGGACTCCAGCGATGGGATATTATTTTAGTGGATTCGGCGACAAGATTGGATGAATTGTAAAGGATAACCCGGTTCGGAAGCAGCGTATTGCGCCCCATGGTGTCGAAAACCGAATGGAGGTCCTGGATAATGTTGTCGGTACGGACCACCACGTGGCTGCTGATTTTGTGCCCTCCCTTGTATATGAATACGTCAACGTTGGAATCGTCCAGTTCGACCAGTATCGAGGTAAGGGGCGCGTTTTCGCGCTTCTGGATGAAATCGACCACCGCATCATAGCATTCGATGTAACCGATCGGTTTTATCTCCAGGCTCTTCGTCAGCTCCTTTATTTTCGAGAGATACGGTTTCTTGATTTCCTTGCTTATCTCGTCGACCAGATGCGAAAATACGAAGAAAATCGTTTTCTCGATCCTGCGTTTCGTTTCGTTTTCAAGTTTGAACAGCACTTCGTCCACGTCCTGGGACAGATTGTCCCAGCCGTTGGAATACGAGAATTCATGCTTGGCAAGGAGCGTCAGCTTTCCCTCCACGCCGGAAAAAATGTAGCCGATACCCTTATGCTCCTTGAGAAACAGCCCGAAAAAACTGTCAGGCGTTGAAGATCCCTTGAGGGAAAAAAAGGGGAATTTCATACTTCATTTTAACATAATAACGCGCTTGCTTATTCTATCTGGAAACGGGCCATGACCTGGTCAACGCCCTGCTTTGCGGTCGACAGCGCTTCGTTGTAGGAAACGCCCCGAATTGACGCGTTGATCGCGTTTTCAATATACCGTATGATCTCATCGTTTAATCCGTTGTCGAACGTACGGGACGACAGGGGGAGCGATATGAACGAATCGTTCTCCGCCTGCTTGATGACGGCGCCCGTATATTCGTTGTCGGCGATAAGGGAAGCCATATCAACGCGTGAATAGGGCGTTCCGAAAAGACGCAGCTCGCTTTGGGCTTTATACATTTTCGCAAGCGTTTCCTTTTCGGTGAGGTATTTGACGAATTTCCATGCCTCAAGCTGGTTGGGGCTTGCCTTGGATACGCCCTCCGCCCAGTATGACGCAAGCGATACCTGCGAACCTCCCGGAGGTTTGGGTATGGGCACTACCTTTATTTTGAGGTCGGGATCCGCCGCTTTAATCGTGATAATCTCCCATGAAGGCACGATGACCATGGCCACTTTCTGCTGGATGAATGCGGTGATGGAGTTGGGGAGCGCCTCGGACCAGGTATTGTTGGGAGCCTCCGAAAACCTGCGGTAGGCCTCAAGCGCACCGATCGCCTCAGGCTGGTCAAGCGCTGCCACATCGCCGCCGTTCAAAAGCAGCATGAGCCCGAAAATGTCGGAAAAATGTTCGATATTGGATGCGGTGCCTATCGCGATCCCGGCCGTTATAATCTCCCCGTCTTTGCCCTGCACCTGTATCTTGGATGCGTCCTCGATGAGCTCGTCCCAGTTGGATGGAGCAGTGTTGAGACCGGCTTTTTTGAACAGGCTGTCGTTGTATACAAGCACGAGACCGTCAACGTACAGCGGCAGACCGTAATAGCCTGTGCCCATTTTCAGGTCCTTCTGGTGGATGGGGTAGAAGGTTTTTTCAAACTGCGCGCCGGTCATGATCTCCTCGGGGAGCTGCGCGGCGACTTCCCGCAGCTGCGGCAGCCAGGTGTTATGAAAACGGAAAATATCGGGTCCCTGCCCCTTCTGAGTACGCACGATGAGTTTTTCCCGGTAATCCTGCGGGGTCTTTTTCTCGTACAGAATCTTTATTCCCGGGTTCTTCTGTTCGTACTCCTTGATAACGGGATCCATGACTTCCTTGTCTTCCCAAAGACCCCAGTAGGTGAGCTGTATGTCCTTTGCCGCACCGCCTCCCCCGCCGCCGCGGGAAAATACGGCAAACAGGATAATGACGATCACGATGAAAAATACTGCCGCTCCTGCGATGATGAAGTACTTGGATTTGCTTTCCTCATAAACGAGCGGCTGGTCGGTCGGGAGTACCTCCGGAGCAATGCCGCCGCCCGCGGCCTGGTCAGGCGCCGCGACGTCCGGGGATATTTCCTCCGGTCTCAATTCCTCGATATTCTGGTTCTGGTCGCCCGACTCAACGGGAACGGTTTCGAAGAGCGGTTTCGGTGCCTCCGGCGCTTGTGGGGATTGATTTTCTCCTCCATTTTGATTATTATCAACCATAAGATTATGATAGCAAAATTGCGACAAAATAGCACGGCCGGCCTGCGCATCGCGTTCCTCGCCATCTTCGCCCTGGTCCTTTTCGGATCGCTTTTCGCAAGCTATATTATCCGGAAAGACCGGACGCTTCAAAACAGGCTGTACCCGAATGTGTACCTTGACGGAAGGGATGTCGGCGGCAAAACAAGGGACGAGGCGATGGGGTATTTCCGCGGCAGGGAACGGAACCTGAAAAAAACGGTCATTCATGTGACGTACCGTAACACGCCGGTCGCCACGTTCTCCGCATCCAGACTCAATCTCCGGACCAACATCGACGAAGCGTATACCAAGGCGTATCTTGTCGGCCGCACCCCCCATTACCCATCCCGTATCTACCAGAAAGCCGCTACCCTCCTCGGCCTGGACCGTTTTTCGTTCAATTCCCAGGTCCAGTACGACAAGACCGCGGTCCGGGAAACGATAGACCTTCTGGAGGAAGCGTACAACAAACCGGCGGAAAACGCGCTTTTCAAGTTCGAAAACAACCGCGCGGTGAGTTTCCGGAAGGAAACGAAAGGCAACCGCATCCTGAGCGAAGAGCTCATGACAGATCTTGACCAGGCGCTCCGGAGCCAGAAGTTCAAGCAGGAAAGCTATACGATCACCCTCAAGGAAGAAACGGTCCAGCCGGAAGTGACGCTCGCGAAAGCGAACGGATTCGGGATCGAGGAACTTATCGGCGAGGGAGTTTCAAACTACAGCCATTCCATACCCGGCAGGATACACAATGTCATTCTTGCGGCATCCAAATTCAACGGCGTGCTGATCCCCAAGGGGTCGAAATTTTCGTTCAATGAAACAGTAGGAGACATATCCGCCTCAACCGGTTACCAGCCTGCCTATATCATCAAGGAGGGAAAAACAGTGCTCGGCGACGGAGGGGGAGTCTGTCAGGTTTCAACAACCCTATTCCGTGCCGCGCTCAACTCCGGACTGCCTATAACGGAACGCTTTCCACATGCGTACCGGGTATCCTATTACGAAAACGATTCCAAACCGGGACTCGATGCGACAGTGTTTGCCCCGGGCGTTGACCTCAAGATCGAAAACAATACCCCGTCAGCCATCCTCATTCAGACCGAGGTAGATGAGGAAAACATGCTTCTCTATTTCAGGCTCTACGGGAAAAAAGACGACCGGAACGTGGAGCTTACGACGCCGGTACTGTATGACGTAGCAGCCCCTCCCCCGGACGTCAGGCAGGATGATCCGACGCTCAAACGGGGAGTGGTCAAGCAGGTGGATTTCGCCGCATGGGGAGGCAAGGCGTCTTTCGACTACAAGGTGACGCGCGGCGGACAGGTGCTTTTCGAAAAGAAATTTTTCTCCGCCTACAAGCCGTGGGCTGCCGTATACCTCGTCGGCACGCAGGACTAATACGCTTTCATTACATCATGCAAAACGCAGGCAATATCTTTTTTTGTGGCTCAGGCTCGGTTGATCTGCCAAGGGTCCCGTCGCCACCAAAAAGATCGTTGACTGGTTATATGAAATAGCAATCAAAAATTACCTGAAGAGGCGTGCCCGTCCGAGTATGTAGCGCGGCTCCGTATTCTTCCGCTGTCCGATGACTGCGGCGGGAACCCCGCCTACGACCGCAAAATCGGGCACGTCGCGCGTAACGACCGCGCCGGCCGCAACAACCGCGCCGCGTCCGACGGTGACGCCCGGAAGTATGATGGCGCGCGGACCGATGAACGCATAGTCTTTTATCGTCACATCCCGCGTTACGGCGTGGAAATCGTCGCTTGAGGTATCGTGCTGGGAATTGTATATCATCACGTCCGTCGCCATATCCACATGGTCTCCGATCGTTATGGCGCCCCGGCCGTCCAGAACCGCCCCTTCGCCAACGATGGTATCATCCCCGATCCTGATGCGGGAAGGTTCGTAGAAACGGGCTCCCGTATGAATCACCGACCCTTTGCCCATGCGGATTCCTGCCAAGGCATAGCATAAACGCCGTATGCTGTGGGACGGGATATTACCTGCGATATGGAGCATAAATACAATAAATTCAAGAAAGATACTGCGCATGCGGTTGACTGCTTTCTCCCCCACCTCAGACGTCGTTAAATGTTTGCCTGTCTTGTCTTTGAACATGCTTCATTATACCAAAATAACTCAAACCGGTTCAGTTTTTCACCAGTCAATCGCGTCAGGCTCACCGAGAAAGCGTGATTTGACGCTCTCTCCCCTTCTCCCGTACATGAAACGGCGCCGGGCGAAACTGATATGGAGCTTTTCCTCCGCACGCGTGATCCCTACATAAAACAGCCTCCGTTCCTCCTCCATCTGGAAATAGTCCTCAATGGCGCGGGCATGGGGCAGTATCCCGTCCTCAACCCCCACGATAAACACCGCCTTGAATTCGAGCCCTTTGGCCTGGTGAAGCGTCATGAGCCGCACCCCTTCATGGGCTTTCCTCCGCTTTTCCCCTTCGGAATATTCCGATTCCACAAGCGCCACCTGCTGGAGGAATTCGGACATCTTGGGGAAGTGGTCGGCGACGGACTTCAGTTCCTTGATATTCTCCAGGCGTGCATAATCCTCTTCAATGTCCGGGTTATACGCATTGAGGTATCCGGTTTCGTTGAATACCTTCTCCATGATCTCGATCGTCGTCATGTCCTCAACCTGTTCGGTCAGTTCCTGGTAGGTTCCCTTGAAAAGCTCCCACTTGCGCTTGCCCAGTTTTATGATCCGTTCTTTCGAAACCCCGTCTGCGGGGTTGACGATAAGACGCAGGTACGAAAGGACGTCCTTGACTTCCTTGCGCTCATAGAAGCGGGTTCCTCCGATCAGCACGTAGGGAATCCCGTAATGGAGAAACGACTCCTCGATCGCGCGCGATTGTGCGTTGGTGCGGTACAGGACCGCAATCTGTTCGTACGGATACCGCTCCTTGAGACGCTCAATCTGGCTTGAAACGTAAAAGGCCTCGTCCTCGTCATCCCGTGCTTCATACACCGGGATATCCTCGCCCTTCTGGTTTTCGGTATAGAGTTTGAGTATCGGATGGCCTTCGTTTTTTGCGATGATCCCGTATGCGAAATCCAGGATGGTCTGGGTCGAGCGGTAGTTCTGCTCCAGATGGAACACCCTGCAGCCGGGGAAATCCTCCTGGAATTTTTCCAGGTTCCGTATGTCCGCGCCCCGCCATGAATAAATGCTCTGGGAAAAATCGCCCACGACCGTCACGTTTCCGTAGCGCTGCCCGAGAAGCCTGGTCAGGGTGTACTGCGCAAAATTGGTGTCCTGGAATTCGTCAACGAATATGTGGCGGTACTGTTCCTGGTACCTCTCAAGCACCGAAGGATACCGGATAAAGAGCTCCGTTGTCCGCATGATGAGATCGTCGAAATCGGCCGCATGATTTTTTCTCAGGCGCTTCTGGTATTCCTCGTAAATATCGTAGACCTGGGGAGCGGAATAGTCGGAAAACATCCGCAGGTACCTGTCGGGCGGCACGAGCATGTTTTTTGCGGAGGAAATCCGGTTCAATACGTAAGCCGGGGTAAACTTCTTGACGTCCTTTTCCTTGAGGATGGATTTCATGAGGGACTGCACGTCGTCATCGTCATAAATCACGAAATTCTTCGAAAGGCCGATATGCACCCCGTCGTTCCGGAGCACGTTCGCGCAGAACGAATGGAAGGTCCCAACATACCCGAGGCTTTTTTTGCGCTGCATGCGGATCCTTTTTTTCATTTCGCCGGCCGCTTTGTTGGTGAAGGTGATCATGAGGATGTTTGCAGGATCCACTTTGCAGTTTTCGATCAGGTTGACCACCTTGTGGATGAGCACCCGCGTTTTTCCGCTTCCCGCACCCGCCAGTATTACCGATGCACCGTCCGTACAGGAAACTGCAGCGGTCTGGTCCTTGTTTAATCCCTTGAAGAGAACGTCTGACATAACTTATAATTATAGCCTATACGGCTTCGGGTTGTTTTTATAATTTAGCGTTTATCATATGAAATATTTCATCGGCAACTGGAAAGCGAATAAAAATTACGAAGAGGCCGGACAATGGGTGCAATCTTTCAAAGCCGCCTATTCGCCCAAGGACGACGTGACGATCGGTATCTGTCCCGCCTACCCGTTTCTTGGATTCATCCAGATGGAAATCGGCGGCTTGAAGAACGTGTTCGTGGGCGCGCAGACCGTATCCTCCCATGAGGAAGGAAGCTACACGGGAGAAGTGACCGCAAAATCGCTGGTCGGCACCGTGAGGTTTACCATAATCGGCCACAGCGAACGGCGCAAAACGTTCGGCGAAACCGACGCCGACCTTGCCCGCAAAGTGGAACAGGCGAAAAAATACGGCATTGAACCGATTTACTGCATCCGGGACGATCGGGACGCCATTCCCGTGGGAGTGAAGTTCGTCGCGTATGAACCGGTGGCTGCGATCGGCACCGGGCAGAACGAAAGCGCGGAAAAAGTGCTTGAAATGAAAAAGAAAATGACGCTCCCGCAGGACTGCATTTTCATATACGGAGGAAGCGTGAACGACAAAAACGTAGGGGAATACCTTGCAACTCCCGAGATCCACGGATTCCTCATCGGCAAGGCTTCGCTTGATCCTGAGGCATTCCTGAAAATAGCCCGCTGACCTAGACGCGGCTTGCCGCGGTCAGAAGAGGAACGAAACGAAAACCGTCGCCGCGGCGACGATGAACAGGATTGAGGAAAACTGCACCCATCCCGTTTCGGGAAGCGTATCCGTACCCTGGCTTGTGATAGTTGTGGGCGCTGCTGCTTTGGTCGGTGCTTTCGTGGGAGGCGTTTTCGTCGGCGCATGGGTTGCGGTGGGCACGGTAAACGCGCCGCCCGTGTCCTTCGGAGGAATTAAAGTGGGGGTAATGGTCCGGTATGCCAGAAGCGGCGCGGTGGGCGAAGGCATGCTGGTCGGCACGAGCGGTTCGGTCGGCGCCGGTGCGGTCGTCGGGGCAATCGTGGGGCTTACAGGCGTATAGGATCTTGCCTCATCGGTCGGTGTAGGCCGTGTCGAGGGGGTTGGGCTTTGGGAGGAACTGGACATCGATACTGCACTTGATGAACCGCCTGACTGGCTTGATGAAGAGGAAGCGCCTGAAGTAGGCACCCCTGTCGCCGGCGTCACGTTGAGGGCAAGCAGCTTGTGGTACGTCTGCGCGCTCGCTTTGGTTTTGCGCACCTGGGTTACGGACTCCGTCCCCTGCTTATTGAGGAGCATGCTGAAATACGCGACCGCTCCCAAAAGGCCGATCGTCATGACGAGCACCAGCACCGTTCCCGCTTTTTTCTTGTTCATATCAGTCGCCGAGCCACCCGTCAGTTTCCGAGTGGAGCTGCGCGTCAATTTTTAACTGTGATTCTCCCGTTGCAATGGTATATTCCCTATAATACACGTTTTTTTGCCCGTTGAATTTGTTCGTGATGTGTCCGATGTTCCATTCCTTCTCGTTGATCTTGATGCGCGCACGGTCGATATCCGCCTCCGCGATGTTCTGTATCCCGATATACACTTTCACTCCGCCTTTCAACGTATGGATATTGGATTCAAGCACCTCGTTCCATGATTCGTCAAACACCTTCAACCCCGCGCTTGAGATCTCCTGGATGAACATGGTCGGGGTGGGTGTGGCGGATGCGGGCTCCTTGCTTCGGGTGATGACGGTGTAGGCGGAAAATCCGAGAAAAAGGATGATCATGATTACAAGAACGACGATAAGGACCGGCGAGGTCTTTACGTGCTTGACTTCAGTTTTTTTCGGTACGACCGCAACGGCTGCGGCCTGCTGCTGCACGACCGTTTTGTCGATGACCGCATTCGTGTTGAACTGCGGGATGGAAGGCTTCTGTTTTTTCAGCTGTTCCTTGCGCAACAGCGAGATTTCATATACGAGAAATCCGAGCACGCCGAGAAACGCGATCAGGCTGATTTTATTTACAGACAGGATAAAGTCGACGATTCCGTCCATACTATCATTCTACTCAGAAACGGCACTAAAAAACAAGCATAAGCCCGGCACCAACGATCACAAACGATACGCTCATGAGAAGGAGCGGTGTCAGGCTGCCGCCGGTGCGCGGGGGTGAGGCTGTCGGCGCCTCTGTCGGATACACCGGAGCGGATGTGGGAGGGATGCCGGTCGCAGTGGCAACCGGCATGGAAGGTGCGATGGTGGGTGCCGTGCCTGATGTGGGACTGGGTACAGCGGGCTGCGTGGGTGCTGCCGGCTGGGTTGGTACAAGAGTGGGGGCTGCGGTCGCCTCGCCAAGCACCTGCTCACCGTTTTTGGCTATGATGAAATTGCGCCGGATGGTCATTTTCGTATTTTTTTCGTCCTGGCTCGTCACGGTCACCACGTATGATCCTGCGCCGATGGGTTTGTCCGGAAGTACGCGCCACTCCCCGTTCCTGTCCACGGTGGCGCGGTACGAATACTGGGGAGTGGAATTTATAAAGACAGTCACTTCTTTACCCGGAACCCCCTGGCCTTTGATGAGAGGACGGGACGCGGGAATGACCGCGTTCTCCCGGGGATATATGACAGTCATGGTCCCCTTCTGTCCCGTTGTTTCGTCCGTTGCGGAAAGTACCTGTCCTGCTTTTGCGAGCAGGCTGTAGTTGGTGCCGAGGACTGTTGTGGTAGCGAGGTTGCCCATGTTTCCGAAAAGGGTTGCGACACGCGATGTTTTCCGGCTTTCCGAAAGGAACTCCACCTCCGTTTTGAGAGTTTCGGAAACGGCATCGGCTGCTTTGCCGGTCCCCTGTGCTACAAGCGTATGAAGCGGGATGAGCCATTCGCCGGTTCCCTTGGAAATGGTGAGAAGCGGGGCCAGTCCCTTTATCCGGACAATCACGATTGCCCCTTCTGCGGGTTTGCCGTTGGGCTTGAGTACTTTTCCGTATGCGGGCTTGAGGTCGTACTTATGGTTTCCTTTTTTCGGAGTCCTGAACCGGTATAGGCTTCCCGTCTCAGTTGCATACGCGCCTTTTTTTCCGGCTACCTGAAACGTGTATTCTGTGTTTTCCCTGAGGTTTTTGAGCGCCGCGTAGTGGTACACGTATTGCGAGGTCATGTCCGCCGTATCGCGCTCGTCCGCTATCCGCGTCACGTTCTTGCCGCTTGAATCCATGAGTTCCACCCACCCGGCCTCCTGGGTTTCCGTTTCCCAGAAAACACCCGCCTGGTTCGGGCTCAGGTTCACCACTTCCAGCCGTACGGGTGTCGTACCGTTTGTCCGGCTTTTCAAAGGAGAACTTCGCGTAATGAGAAGGGCGATAAGAAGCATGTTTACCCCAACGGCTGCGACAACCGGCCATATGCCGGATTTCTTCTCAAGGTAAAGCTTGCTGTAGACCATATTATTCCTGTTTCTGTTTCAATATTTCGATCACTTTCTGGTCCATCTGGTAATCCGGGACAGTCGCCGGCCTGATGCCTATCTGGTCGTTTATTTTCTGCTGGATATGGTATACGTCGATGACTACCCACGCCACGATGGTGAAAAATATGGCAAGCGAGAATATCAGTATTTCCAGTTTTTTCATAGGTAAAATCCGTTCAGTTCTATTTTGATATCAAGGGTTGCGCTTCCGGTTCCGTTCCGGTCCGTCGTGTCGATCGATATGTTCTTGAACGTTTTCAGGCGCCGCTGTCCGAGGAGATTGCCAACGAACGCGGTCGCCTCCGTGAATCCGGTCTGGGTGGCCATATTGATGATCAGGACGTTTTTTTCCTGACGCTGTCCTTTCTCCTTCAGGTCAACCTTGTTGATGTCGATCTGGTGGACGAGAACGCCGGAAGCGGATGCCGCCGTTTCGATGTCCGCGACGATCTTGTTGATCTGGGGGGTCGATGAAATGGCCTGATCCAGGAGATACAGGTCGCTCCGGTTGGTTTCGAGGAACGTCTGAATGTTGATAATCTTTTTGATCACGTTTTCGTACCCCGCATCGAGTATGTGCAGCCTCCCGAGTTCCTCCTGCAGCGAAAACACGTTTACGAGATTGGGTCTGATGACAAAAAAGATGAAGAATGAAAAGGTAAGGAAGAATATGATGCCGTAGGTGTAATCCTTCGTCTTTTGGGTAACCAGCTTTTTTTTAATATAGTCTTTGTCCATGTTTTTATGGTTTGGGCAAATAACCCGTCAGCTTGAACGGGCAATGGAAGCTGTCTTCCTCGCGCCTGATGCTTCCCAGATCCACCGTTTTGAACGCCTTGTCGTTATTGAGTTTGGCGAGGAATTTCTTGATGATCGCAGGATCCGTCGTGGCTCCTTCGAACTCGATACTGTCTTGCCCGATGGCAAGGCGCTTGATGCTCATGCCGTCCGGAAAAACGGACAGGAAATAGGAATACATCTTCTGGAACGATTCCTGCCTGACCAGTATATCCTTTATTTCCCTCGTCCTCACATCGACGCCGGCAGCTTCCTGCAGGAGAGGATTGGACACCGCGACTATTTCTTCCTTCTGCTGGAGTTCGTCCCGCAGATCGATCACTTCCTGGTCGATCTTGAAACGGTAAAAAAATACCGCGATCACCACGATCTGAGTCAATACAAGAATATACCTCAGATAATGAAGTGCGAAGTAAATAATCTTACCGGAAAGATCCTTTTCCTTTTCCTGCAGTAAGTTTATTTGGTATTTCATTTCTTTTTGGCGCCCGACGACATCCTCATAACTTTGGATTTGAGCCGTGCGGCCTTGTTCTTGTGGATCACTTTGCGCTTGGCTGCCTTGTCAATAAGAGACACGGTTTTCTTTGCCTTGTCGCCTGCTTCTTCTTTACCCTTGAGCTTCGTGACGAGCTGGATCGCTTTTTTGATGGCGTCGTTGTAAAAGGAATTCTGTTTGGTCCTTTTTACGTCCTTGCGCATTTTCTTTTTGGCTGACCTGATATTCGGCATACATGAATCACCTCCTTTACTGAAATAACACAATAATATGGTTCTACCCTTTAAAGTAAGTATAAAGCATCATCCGTTAGATGTCATACTCTTTTTCAAAGATTTTTTCTCCGTAGGACCCGCTAAACTTGAGTGAAACCTTTATCTTGCCCGTGACATCGTGGTAAACGCAGCGTCCCGATGAGCAGGTGCCGAGCGTAATCTTTTTTTCCGCCTCGTTCTTGCCGGATACCTGCATCACGCCGATCACTCCCTGGAGTCCTTTCGTCTTTTCCTCGTATGACAATTCGTAGTCGACTGAGTCCGTACCCTCCGGAATGCCGGATATGGCAAGCACCGCTTCGCGCCCGTTCTCGGATGCAAGCTCCACCTTCACGCTCGCGTCGACCGAAGGCAATACGTTATTCTCTTCCTCCAGTGCCCCCCCGACCTGCGGCGCTTCCTGTTTCTTTTCTCCCTTGAGGAGGAAAAATGTTATGCCCCCAGCGACAATCAGTAATGCGAGGCCGATCAGGACCATTTTTACGGGAAGTTTATTTTTCATAATGGTATTAAACTGATAATTTGGATTTTACGTACCCCGGTATTGCAGCGACCGGAACCCGTTCCTGGGCCATGGTGTCGCGGTTGCGGACGGTTGCGGTCTGGTCTTCAAGGGACTGGTAATCCACCGTGATGCAGAAAGGGGTGCCTATCTCATCCTGTCTCCGGTACATTTTTCCAATATTGCCCGCGTTGTCGTATTCGGCGGTCATGTCTTTTTTCAGCTCCCGGTACAGCGGCTGCGCGATTTCCTTCAGCTTCTCGTCCTTCTGGAGGGGGAATACGGCGGCTTTGACCGGCGCGATTGCCGGATTGAGCTTCAGGTACAGGCGTTTTTCGCCTTTCACTTCTTCTTCCCTCATCGCGTCCTCAAGCACGATGCCCGTGAGGCGCGAGAGTCCGAACGTAGGCTCGATCACATGGGGGATGAACCGCTCGTTCGTTTTCTGGTCAAGGTACCGCAAGTCCTTGCCTGACTTTTCCATATGGTTTTTGAGGTCAAAATCGGTGCGGTAAGCGATGCCGAACATCTCCTTCCATCCGAACGGGAATTCGTATTCGATGTCCATCGTTTTTTTGGAATAATGGGACCGCTCGAAGTCTTCATGCTCCCGCCATCTCAGTTTTTCCTCCCGCAGTCCGAGTTTGAGCGCGAAATCCCACATCTCCCCCCTCCACATTTCAAACGTTTGTTCCCAGGTTGAGGGATGGATGAAGTACTCAAACTCCATGAGGTCGAATTCCATGGTGCGGAACACCGACCGCCCAAGCGTTATCTCGTTACGGAAGGCTTTCCCCTGCTGGGCGATGCCGAAGGGTAGCTTTACCCGAACGGAATTCAGTACGTTCTTGAAATTAAGGAATATTCCCTGTGCGATTTCGCCCCTCAAATACAGTTTTGCCTTCGCGTCCTCGATAATGCCCATTTTCGTTTCGAACAGAAGGTTGAATTTGCGTACGTCGGTGAAATTCGACTTGCCGCATTTGGGGCATTTGAGCTTGTTCTCATGGATGATCTCCGTCAGCTTTTCAACAGGAAGCCCTTCCACCTTCATCTTGAGATTGTCTTCAATCAGGTGGTCTGCGCGGGTGCGAAATTTGCAGTTCCGGCAGTCAACCAGCGCATCGGTAAAGCCTGCCACATGGCCCGATGCCTCCCATACCGCCGGATTCAGGAATATGCTTGCGTCAAGGCCGGTCATGTCGTCACGCTGCAGCACAAACCGCTTCCACCACAGGTCGCGGATGTTGTTTTTAAGAAGCGTGCCGTAATGGCCGAAATCCCAGGAATTGGCAAGACCGCCGTAAATGTCGGAGGTCGGATACAGGAATCCGCGGCGTTTGCTTAAAGCGATAAGATCGTCCATACCAACCATTATATAATAAAGAGCGGTATTTTTTTTCCTATAATGCCCTCGGTTTTGCGCAGGATGTCATCCAGGTTTTCGCCCGTATCCCCGTACCCGAACTGTGCAAGGACCGCATCCAGGTAGTGCGCCATTCTCCCCCGGGTAAAACCCCCTTTGGAAAGCTCTATGAGGAATTTCATGAGCAGGTTATAGACGGCGTCTTCGCGCTGTCCCGGAGGAAGCATCTCGTTCAGGACAAACAGGAACAGATACAGGCTGTTCAGGAGCAACTCTTCCTTTTTGATGCGTGAAAACAGCGATATGATGGATGCCTCCTGCACGTAGGAGCGGTCGTTTCTTTGGTACAGGACCAGGTTTACGAGATTGCCCGTCATAAGGGCGGGCAGGCGCCTGGATTTGATGTTTTTCACGCCCTTGGCGATAGCCGCGATTTTGCCTTTTTCCTTCGTAAAAAACACGATAAGGGTATCCTTCTCAAGCACGTTCCGGCGCGCGAGTACGATGCCTTCCGTCTTGAGATGCCGCATATCAGTTCCGGACCTCGATATCCTTTATCTGATCGCCGTTAAAGAGCGTTTTGCCGTCAAGCTCGACTTTCAGTTTCTGGCTGATCACGCCCGGCTGTTTCTGGATATACGCCTTGTAGTTGCCCTCGGTGATCGTTGCAGGCAGCGTATAGGTGACGATTATCTTCGCCATGCCTTCGGTCGGTACTTCCAGAAACCCTTCAAACACCGTCTTGTCGAATTCGTCATAGGTCTTCACTTTCATGGTGGAGCCCTTGAATTCCACGAGCTTGGAGCCTTTCGGCACATAGATACGCACCCAGTTTCGCAGCGTCGCATTCAGACAGACAATGCGCTCCTGATCGCGGTTGCAGTTTGAATGGGGGTACGGATTCTTGTATTCGACCGTTACCTCTTTCGTGAGCGCGCCGTTTTTCTTCTCGGCTTTTGATGTGATGGATTCGGAAACGTACATGTTGGACTTGGCTCCCGCGAAATTCACGTTGTTCACGTGGAGGTAATCCCCGTCGTACGGCCGGATCCGTCCGGCGAAATTCACTTTTTCGATGGATTTCTGGATTTCCGGATCGGTAAAGTACAGGAGTATGTGCTTCTGCTCCAGATCCTGGAACATTACCTGGACAAGCGTCCCCCAGTATTTGGACGGTGAAAAACCGATTGCCTTGTAGAAAAGCTCATACATGAGGCTGCCGAGGATCCCTTTCCGGTCCTCCTTCTGGTAGCCGACTTCCTCTCCCACGACATTGAACAGTTTCCACAATACCTGCGGGCAATCGCAGTTGGCGTCTATGTCGGCTGAAAAGCGTACGCCTCCCGCCTCGGTGTCGCCAAAGATGGTGAGCATGTCGACCAGCACTTTGGAGTCGAGGAATATGATGCCGTCGTAATCCACCCGTGCGCCGCTTTTCTTGTATAACGAATTGAAAAGCTCTACCGATTTCACCAAATCAGGGGACAGGTTGCTGTCGCGGATGTAGAACCGGCTGACTCCCTTGTGGTAGGTTAGGATTTCCTGCGGAACGGCAGGCCGGTCGTTGATGGTCGCGTCAAGCGTATAGATGTCCTCCGAACGATCGATCGAAATTTTTCCTTCGTTGATCTTGAACACCGCATAGGCCGTCAGGAATCCGCCGGTCGCCCTGCGTTCCTTGTCGTTCTGGAAAAGAAGCAAATATTTCTTCTCCTCCTTGGATCCGAATATCGTGGGAAGGTTCTTGAGAAGCGGTTTGGCGTCGACGAAAAGGGATGCCATGCCGTTGAACTGCTCTTTCGCGTTCGCAATTTTTGAACGCACTACGGTTTTCCCCACCTTTTCGGGATACCGCTTCGGATCGATCCTGCTTATCCGGTCCTCCGCCTGCTTGATGTTGTTGGAGATGGAATCGATGTTGACGAGCACTTTGTCGAGCGTCAGGATAGCGGTCTGGAGCCTTCCTTCGGTCGACTTCTCCACGAACGATGATTCACCCTTCTTGAAACCGATCAGGTCCGCATACGGAGTAATGGCGGTCACTGCCTCCTGCCCTGCCTTGATGAGATAATCACCGGCCTCAACGCCGTTTTTGAAATCGGCCACGTACGGTATGAAGGATGCCCAGTACACAGACTGTGCTTCCTTCTCGAAATCATCATACTTGCCGGAGAATTCCTTTATCTTCGCGTTCAGGAGATCGATGTCGTTCTTTTTGAACACGCCTTTCATTTCGTTTGCCGCTGCCATCACGACCTCTCCCTTGGCCTTGATGCGCATGACGGGCGTATATACGAAAAAGTAGCCCAGAATTCCGATAACGACGAGAACGGTTAACAGCGCCAGTAGTCCTTTTTTCATAGTGATAAATCCCTAACTTATATCGCTCCCCTGCCCGTGATCATGACCAGGGGGGTTTTAATGATAATCTTCAGATCTTCGGTGATGGATATATTATGCACATAGCGTGCGTCTAATGCAATACGTTTGTCGAAATTGATTTCGGAGCGCCCCGAAACCTGCCAGAGGCCGGTGATGCCCGGCTTCACGGAAAGCGCGTCATATACATACTTTTTGGTGTTCGGATGTTCTTTCTGCTGGCTCTCCAGTTCGTCCGGATAATAGGCGCGCGGGCCGACCAGGCTCATCTCGCCCTTGAGTACATTGAGGAACTGGGGTATTTCGTCCAGCGAATGCTTGCGGATGAATTTGCCCACCCTCGTGATGCGCGGATCGTTCTTGAGCTTATAGCTGCCCTTCTTGTATTCCTCGAAAAGCTCCTTGAACCGCTTGTCGGTGCGCAGGAGCCCGTGGGCGTTCTGTATCATGGAACGGAATTTGTACATCTTGAATTTCTTGCCTCCCTGGCCGACACGCTCCGGCACGTCCGCAAACACGGGGCCCGGCGAATCGAGCTTGATGGCAACCGCCACCGCCACGCAGACCGGCAGAAAGAGGACAATAAGTACCGATGATGCAACGATATCGACGAGCCTTTTGAAATATGCGCGGTACATAGGGTTATATGAGTCCTTCATGTTCTGTTCCCTCGAAATTCTCCACCAAGGTTTTAATCTTGGAAACGGAGGCTTTCTTGGCGATAAGGATCACGTCATGCGTATTCACGATGATGTGTTCGTCAAGATCGATGCCTACAATAAGCTTCTTGTCCTCGTAATTGTAAATGAGCGAATCGCGCACGTGCTCCAGGTAAGCCCTTCCCCTAATGATGTTTTCGTACGGATACTGCTCGAGCGCTTCCTTGAGCGCCTCCCAGGCCCCGATATCGCTCCATCCGATATCTTCGACCATGACGAACGCGTCTTTTTTGTCCAGGTTCTCGAGTATGGCGTTGTCAAAGTTGATGCTTTCCACTTTGCCGTATTCCCGCTTCAGCACCGTTTCATAGTTCTTTTTTCCCAGGTGCGCAAGGATTTTTTCCGTGTTGTTGAAAATGTTGGGCGCGAACCGCTTGAACGATTCGTAAATGAACGCCGGCGTGGTCACGAAATACCCGAGATTCCAAGCGTATGAACCGGATGCGAAATACTTCTTGGCGGTTGCCGCGTCCGGGCGGTACTTGAACCCCTCAAACGAATGCAGTCCGAATCCGTTCAGGCTGCGGTTTTTGTCCCCGAGATGGATGTAACCGAGATTCGTGCTTTCGTACCGGGGCTTGTGCGCGATGAAAATGATCTTGTCGTTGTTTTTACTGATGTAGGAGCCTGCGGATGCGAGTATTTTCTTGAAAAGCACCACCTGTTTCACGAGATGGTCGCTCCACAGGATCGCCACCGGTTCATGGGGAAACTTGCGGTACAGGGAACCCATAACGAGCGCGATGGCGGGACCCACGTCTTTTTTTTCCGGTTCGAGGAAATAGTTTTCCTCCGGTATCTGGGGGAGCTGCTTCTGGATAACGTCCTTGTACAGGATGTTTGTTGAAATGTAGATGTCTTTCGGAGAGAATTCCGGACTGAGCCGGTCAACCGCGAGCTGAAGTGTTGACTTGTCGCCGATGAGCCGTTCAAACTGTTTGGGTGATTTTTTCCGGGAGAGCGGCCAAAGTCTCGTGCCCGTACCGCCTGCGAATATGACTGCTTTCATAGTCTGGTATTCTGTCGATTGACAGAATTTGTAATCTCGTCTTCCAGGATTCCCTGAAACCGTTCTTTGGAAAATCTGCGGATAACGCTTTTGCCGTTGCGCCGTGCAGCGTGTTTTAGATTGTATGATATTTTATCATATCTTTCAAGGGTGCGCCTGATGGCCCCATTATCCTGCGCATCAAAAAATATGCCGGTTTCCCCGTCCGCCACCGTTTCCCCGGCTCCCCCCCGGGCATAGGCAATGACCGGACAGCCGAAAAACTGCGCTTCGATTGCCGTATAGCCGAAATCCTCTTCCTGCGGCATGATGAGGGCGCGGGCATGCATATATAGCTGGGCCAGCCGGGTGTCCGACACTCCCTGCAGGAACGTGATATTGCCGCCTCCGGCACGGCGTTTAAGCGCCGACAGAAGCGAACCGCTGCCGACCACTATAAGGCGCCGGTCCGGCATGCGGCGGAAGGCGTCAACAACCAGATCCACCCGCTTATACGGTTCAAGCCGGGAAACGGTCAGGAAATAACCGCCCACATCCGCCCTCCCATTTCCCGCTTCCTTTTCAATCCGTTCCCAGTATCGCATATCAAACGGCGGATACAGAAGTCCGGTTTCGATTCCATAGTGCGTGCGGGCCCTCTTTCGTACGGCTTCGGATATGGAAAGGATCCGGTCGGGCCGCCGTGCGGCGCATGTGTCCCACCGCTTCATGTGGGAAAGATACGGACCCAGGAGCGTGCGGGAGACCGGCCCCAGGTAGCGTTCCGGATACAGCCAGAGGTAGCGTGTGGGAGTAAGAAGAATGGAAAGGTGGGCGGTACCGGGCATGGTGATAACCGATTTGCCGAAGGAGGAAGATACCGAAATGACCAGATCGTACCCGGAAAAGTCGAACGACTCAAACGCGTACGGATAGAAGAAAAAGGACATGGTCCTGCTTCCCCTCACGCGGGCGGGGAACGATTGGATAAACGACGTGCGGATATCGAATCCGCGGGCCCAGGCGGCGTTCTGTTGGTTGAAATACGAGGTGAAAAAAGGGGCGCGGGGGAACATCTCATGGAGTGCGGCAAGCAGCCGCTCCACTCCGCCCCACTTATCGATCCAGTCGTACACGATAGCCGTCTTGAGTTCGGACAAGTTCATGATTGTGCAAGAACTTGGCGGTACAGCTGCAGGGTTTGCGCAGCCATGCGCGAAAACGAATACTTGCCGGTCCGCGAACGGCTGTCGAAGCGGGGGCGGTTCCTGACGAACCAGGCGATTTTGCGTTCCATATCCGAAACGTCATAGGGATTGAACGGAACGTACCCGTCACCCATTAGTTCCCGCATGACCGGGATATCGGAAGCGATAACCGGGCACCCGAAATGCATTGCCTCAACAAGCGGAAGCCCGAATCCCTCGGAAAGGGAAGGATGGATGAGTGCCTGCGCGTTTTTGTAGAAAAATACGAGGTCGCTGTTTGACGCATGGTGGTGAAACACGATGCGCTCCCCTGCCCCGAGCTTTTCAACGAGCCCTTTGGTCGATGCGGAAAAATGATCCTCCGGCCCGACAAGCACAAGGCGTCCACCCGGGGAACCGGCAAACGCCTTTACCAGGCGTTCGATATTCTTGTGCGGATAGAAATTACCTACGTAAATATAGAAAGGATCGGGGTAGCGCCCCTGAAGGCCGGTATTTTCCGCACTTTCCCGCAGCGCATACCCTACGCCTTCATATACGGGATGGATTTTATCCCCATACCCGTACCGGTCAACGATCTGTTCCTTGACCGTGCGAGTCGGAGTAATGATAAGCTGTGCATTGCGTATCTGGGTTTCAAGCACCCGGCTGAAAATGAAATGCTTGAAGGCATAGTACAACGGGTTCCGGGTCGACGCCTTGCCGGTCCGGAACAGGAGCGGGGTCAGGTCATGGACCGTCGCGACAAACGCCCCCTTGTACCCGACCGGATATCCAAAATAGGTAAAATGCATGAGGTCGGGATTGTCCTTGTTGATGATTGACAGGAACCGGGTCTGTTCGGCAAACGTATGCCACTTGCAGTCTGCAGTCCGCAACCCGAATTTTTCCTCCGGCAAATGAATGGTTTCCCGGTCTTCGGAAAGCACGTACAGGATGAAGTGCAGGTCTTCCGTGTCCTGTGCCGCAAGCTCCCTCAAAAGGTTCTGGAGGTATGTCCCGACACCGGTTTTTGAATACAGCCGCGCGTCGATTCCGATCGTTTTCATACGGATTTTGCTTTAATTCTGATGAGCGAATATACAAGGGAATTGAGTGCTGCAGGATAGCGGCAAGCGTAATGCTTCCGGTAGAAAATAGCCATGGCGTTATAGAAATGCACGCGCGTCTTCGAGCGCTGGGTTGAACCGTTTCGGCTTTTAAGACCGCTGTGGGATTTGTAGTGGGTAACCCGGTAGCGGGGGTAATATACGACTCTCATGCCCTGCCCCCTGATGCGGTAGGAAAGGTCCAGATCCTCCCCGTACATGAAAAAGTCCTCGTCAAATCCGTTCAGGCGGGCGGCAAGGCTGCGCCGCGTCAGGTAAAAAGCGCCGGTCGGCGAATCGATTTCATGCTCCGTCGTCCGGTCCAGATGGCAGAGGTGATATCCTCCAAACACCCGGTTCAGAACCGGTACCCG
Source organism: uncultured Gammaproteobacteria bacterium (assembly GCA_964629635.1). Classification (GTDB taxonomy): domain Bacteria; phylum Patescibacteriota; class Microgenomatia; order UBA1406; family GWC2-37-13; genus YC2-FULL-38-9. The sequence goes on along the minus strand of CAZVQS010000002.1, from coordinate 135,923 downwards.
TGAAAACAGCCGTTCAAGTCCTGCGAAATAGGTAAACGAGCGCCAGAGGGTCGGAAACCCGCGGTGTGAAGCCGGATCTACGGTCCCGTCAGGCAAATCCACCTGCACGGTCAAAACCCCCACATCTTCATGCCTGTCCATGTAGGAAAGAAGCGCTTTGTAGTCTATCACCTTGTCGTGAAGGACATCGGAGTTGAGGTACAGGATGTAGTCATAGACGGCCTGTTTAAGCGCCTGGTTGTTGGCTTTGCCGTATCCCACGTTTTCGGTATTGAGGATGGTTTTTACGGTTGGCGACTCCATCGCCTTCAGCGTTTCAGCCGAGCCGTCTGCCGAGGCATTATCGACAACGATTATCTCATGGGGTATTCCGTCTTTAACGAGCGCTTTCTCCAGCGAGCGGATGCACCGCACGGTCATATCCTTTGTATTGTAGGAAGGGATTATGACGGATAGACCTTTCATATACTCCAATTATATATCAAAAGAGCGCGGTCGGACATGAAAACGCAGGCAGTGTCTTTTTTTGCGGCTCGGGCCAAGTTGATCTGTCGGGGGTCCCGTCACCGCCAAAAAAAGATCAGTGCCGAGTTTTCACGGAACACAATACCTGAAGTTAAGATAGGGTAGCGGAATTTGCGGTATTAACGCTTCGGAGACTGCTTGACTCTCCTTGATTTTCCTCCGGTTCCCACTTTGCGGCGCTCCCTGATGCGGGGATCACGCCTCAAAAGGCCGGCTTTCTTGAGGAGGGGCCTGTTGGCTTCCTTGTCGGATTTTTCAAGCGCGCGGGCGAATGCGAGGATAACCGCTTCCAGCTGTCCCTGCTTTCCACCGCCGCGTACGAGGACGGTTGAAGCGAAGCGTTCTTCGTTATTGGTCAGTTTGAAGGGAACGAGATATCTGGTCTTGTCCTGGATGGAGGAAAAAAGCGAATCAATGGGCTTTTTGTTCACTAAAATTTCACCCTGTTTTACTTTTGCTCCCCCGACGGTCGCGGTCTTGTCTTTTCCGCAGATGTACAGGCGGGCGCGCGCGACGGACTCTCTCCTTCTGCCGACCGCTTCGTAATAATGGATGCTTTTAGTTTTTTTTGCCATTGATCAATAAATCAAATGTTAATATTATCCTTTCAGCTTGTGCTGGTAGGGATGTGTTGCCTCCGGATACACATACAGACGTGCGAGCCTTCTGTCCCTCAACTTGTTCTTGGGAAGCATGCCGGAAACGGCTTCCTTGACGATCCGGGTAGGATTTCTCCTGAGGAGCTCCCCCGCTGTCGTCTGCTTGAGGCCGTCCGGATATCCGGAATAGCGTGCGTATATCTTGTCGTCCAGTTTCTTGCCGGTGAATTTCACTTCCTTTGCGTTGATGACGACGACGTAATCGCCGTTGTCAAGGTAAGGAGCGTAGTCCACTTTGCCTTTGCCCTGGAGGAGCTTGGCGATTTCGGGAGCTACTCTTCCAACGATTTTTCCCTTTACGTCAATAAGATGCCATTTTCTCTCGATGGTTTTGGCCGAAGCCGGTTTGGTGCTTTTTGTCAGTTGTGCCATACGTATGATTAACTTTTATCCTCCTTGACATCCTCGGCTTTTGCCGGGGCTGTTTTCACTTCTTCCTTCTTGGTCTCTTTTTTTACCGTTTTAGACGCTTTTGGCTTCACTTCCGTTTTCTTTTCCGCAAGAACAACCGGATATGCCCATTCGAGCCGCGCAAGGTCCGCTCCGTCCGTCAACCGTTTGCCGAGGCGGACGATTCTCGTATAGCCGCTCTTTACGTTTGCAAGCTGTCCGGCGATCTGGTTCATGAGCACGTCCATGACTTTCGTATTCGTGATGTTTCTCAGGATGTAGTTCTTGTCCGCTTCCGTTTTACCCTTCGCTTTCGTCACCATACGCTCGACCGCTGACTGCGCGGCTTTTGCCTTCTGTTTGGTGGTTTCGAGCTTGCCTGCCATGAAAAAATTCGATGCGAGCTTCTTGAGAAGCATCTCGTTCGCATCCTGTCCTTTGCCGAATTTTGCCTTGTTGAATCTGTGTTTCATAATATTAGCTCCATTGGACGCCCAACTTCTTGAGCTCGTCCTTGATTAACTCGATTGATTTCTTGCCCAATCCCTTGAATGCGACCAGACGGTCTTCCCCGATCTTGATGAGGTCGGCAACCGTTTCGATGTTCTCGCGCAAAAGCGCGTTCACGACGCGGGAAGGAAGATTCAGTTCATCGATGATAAGATCATAGAACTTCTTGTCGATTTCCGCTGCAGGCAATGCCTCAGTAGGAGCTCCGGCGACGACTTCCTTGACCGCGGGTTCAACCGCAAGCACATGGTTGAACTGGTCGGTGATGATTTTGGCAGATGTCTTGAGCGCTTCCTCGGGCGTAATGCTTCCGTCGGTGTATACATCGAGAATAAGCCGGTCATAGTTTGTTTTGCGGCCGACGCGTGCGCCTTCCAGTTTGAAATTCACTTTTTTCACCGGTGAGAATGAGGAATCGACGGCGATATAGCCGAATTCCTTCGTCTGCTGCTCTTCCGCAAGAACGTATCCGAATCCTTCCTCAACCAAAGCTTCGATTTCGATTTTGCCTTTCGCGTCGGTGATTTCCGCGATGTACAGGTCGCTGTTCACCACTTCCGCCTCGCCTTCGATGTCTTTTGCATATATCTTGCCGATGCCTTTTTTGGAAAGGGTGATCTTGAACGTACCCTCGCCGGTTGTCTTGAATTTGACCTGCTTGAGGTTCAAAACCACTTCAAGCGCGGTTTCCTTGACTCCTTTTATCGAGCTGAACAGGTGGGGAACGCCGTCAACCTTGACCGCAACGACCGCAGAACCCTTCAGGGATGAAAGGAGGGTGCGGCGCAGCGCATTGCCGAGCGTCTGGCCGAAGCTCGGGGCAAGCGGTTCGAGGACGAACTGCGAATAGTCATTGGTTGACTGTACTTTTTTCGTCGTAAAAATGGGGGTAAGCATATAGTTTTAGGAAAAATAATAAATAGTAATCAGCGTGAAAAGTATTCAATGACTAACCGCAATATAACCTGTTTTTCGATAAGTTCGGACGTGGGTTCGCCGATGAGTTTTCCTGCCGTCGCTTTCCGTTCGATCCATGCGGGAACCATCGCATCCTTGTTGGCAAGCGCTTTTTCGATTGCCGGAATCTTTTCCGTTGCGGCGTTGGCGAACGTGACTACGTCATCGGGCCGAAGCTGCATGGAAGAAATGTTGACGACCTTATCGTTCACTTTCACGTGCTTGTGGGCAACAAGCTGCCGGGCGGATGCGCGCGTGGGCGCAAATCCGAGCCGGTATACTATGTTGTCAAGTCTCTTTTCGAGAAACTGGCTCATGAAAAGTCCCGTGTTACCGGTCTTTTTCACCGCCTGGATAAAATACCTCTTCAGCTGTTTGTTCGACAATCCGAAAAGGTATTTCAGTTTCTGGGTTTCGCGAAGCTGGCGACCGCGTTCGGACATTTTCTTCATCCTTCCTCCTCCGTGCTGGCCGGGAGGCACATTCACTTTCTTAAGCAAATTGGCATGGGATTTGGTTCCCGGCGTTTTCAGTCCGAGATCAATTCCTTCTCTTCTGGCAATTCTGTTTTTGGGTCCGATATGTCGCATAATTCTATATAAAGTTATAAATCAATTACACCCTTCTGATTTTGGGCGGCCTCACCCCGTTGTGGGGAACCGGCGTAACATCGATAATTGTGTCGATTTCCATATTCGATCCCTTGATTGCGCGAAGAGCCGCTTCGCGTCCCGGTCCGATACCCTTCACGAAAACAACCGCACGGCGCATGCCGTGGTCAAGCATCGCTTTCTTGAGGCAGGTGTCGGTCGTAACGGAAGCCGCGTACGGAGTGGACTTGCGGGTGCCTGAGAATCCGTGCATGCCGCTTGAGCCGGTGACGATGGTTTTTCCGCCGTCATCAGATACGGTGACGAGCGTGTTGTTGAACGTTGCGGTGATGTAAATCTTGCCGCTTTCGACGATCCGTTTTACTTTGCTTTTATTTGTTTTCATAGGTTGAATTATTTAGCTGCTTTGGCGGCGGTTGCTGCGGTCTGGGTTTTCGCCTGCTCTAACTTTGCCCATACTTCCTTCTTGAGTGCGCCGACTGTCTTCCTCTTTCCTTTTTTGGTGCGCGAGTTCGATTTGGTCCGCTGTCCGCGTGCGGGAAGTCCGCGTACGTGGCGCATGCCGCGGTATGAGACGATTTCCTTCAGGCGCTTGATGTTTCCGGTCAGTTCTTCACGGAGATCTCCCTCAACGGTGTAATCCTTTTCGACGACACCGATGATTTTCTTCAGTTCATCTTCCTTCAGTTCGGACATTTTCGTGTGTCCGTCAACACCGGCGGTCTTGCAGATTTTTGCCGCATTCACCCAGCCGATGCCGTAAATTCTTGTCAACGCGTACTCGATCCTGTGGTTGTCCGGAATCACCATGCCAAAAAGTCTCGCCATAATGAAATTCGATAAATTCTAAATTATCCCTGCCGCTGCTTGTGCTTGGGATTGGAACAAATAACGTAAAGCTTTCCTTTCCGTTTCACCATCTTGCATTTCGGACAGATTTTTTTCACCGAAGACTGTATGTTCATATGTCTTAAATTCTGTAAACTATGCGGCCGCGGTTCACATCGTAAGGCGTGATTTCGGCTCTTACTTTGTCGCCGGGCAGAATTTTAATATAATTCTTCCTCATTTTCCCCGAAAGATAGCACATGATGATCTTTTCGGAATTGAAAAGCTTTACCCGGAAGAGCGTGTTCGGAAGATTCTCCACCACTTCCCCTTCCACCACCACAACGTTATCTTTCATAAAGATATAATTGTACCATAAAATTACGTTAAAATAAACGTATTTTTATCGGTTATTGCTACCGTATGCTCGAAACAGGCGCTTAGGGAATTGTCCGCCGTAACGACCGACCAGTCCTGCCCCTTTTCGTATGCGATGTCCTCGGTCCCCATGGAATAGATTACCTCAAGCGCGAGGACCAGTCCCGGCTTCATAAGCAATGTCTTTTCGACCGGACGGTCCAGGAACCCCGGAACAAACGGATCCTCATGGAGCTCGTGCCCGATGCCGTGGCCGGTCAGCTGCTCCATGATATGGTATCCGGCGGGATACACGGTCTCCTCCATCGCCTTCGATATCATTCCGAGGTGGTTACCTGCTTTAGCTTGTTCTATCGCCCTTTTCAATGCCAGTTTGCCCGTTTCCAGGAACCGTTCTACATCCTTGTCCGCTTTTCCGCCGACGACAAAGGTCGTAGCATAGTCAGAGTGGAACCCCTTAAAATATGCTCCGATATCTATCGTCAAAACGTCACCTGCCTTAAGCACGCGCGGTCCGGGAGGCGTGTGCACAACCTGCTCATTGACCGGCACGCAGGTCGTCCAGTGGTAATCCTTGACCCGTTTAAACGACGGTTCAGCACCCTGCTGCCTGATGAACTGCTCCGCGAGTTCGTCAACCCGTGCGGTCGTCATGCCCGGCTTCACTTCCGGGAGCAGCATCCTGACCGCATCATGCAGCTTTTTGCCGCTTGCGGCCATGAGCTTGATTTCCTCGTCCGTCTTGTAATGGATCATTCCTCGTCTCCCCGCTGTCAGGAAAAATATACCTGGCGGTATACTTCCTCCAACTTGTCATGCAGGTCGTCTTTCGAAAAATTGTTCTTGAGGTGGAAATCCGCGAACGCGATGGTCGGACCCATGTTGGTTCCGATGAGTTCGTTTATGTCCCGCTCCTCCCCATAAAGCTGTGTCCGGTACCTCCGTTTTGAAGACCGCTCGTACCTCAGGTGTTTGTCCGCATGGAGCGCAAGGATGAATACGCGCGTTTTCTTCAGGCTTTCCTTCAGATACAGGTATTCCTCCCAGCTTCTCATGCCGTCGATGATCACGATGTTATTCGTCTTGAGTGCTTCGTTGATTTTCTTTTCATTCAGTACCGCGAACGCCTGGCGGCCGTGCTTGACCCGCAGGTCTTCGCGCACTTTCTTGTGGATCGTTTCCGTATGTTCGAGCTTGTGTTCATCGATGTAGTCGTTCACGATCTTGCCGAACGAAATGACCGGCAGGTTCTTTTTCGCGTAAAACTCTGCGGCTTCGCTTTTTCCGGCGCCCGGCAGGCCTACGATCGCGAGGATGGCTTTCTTGTGCTGCTTCCATTCGCGGATCTGGTTTTTCACGAGCTGCTTGCCCAGGTTTTCAAGGATCTCCTTGTTGACTTCATGTATCTCTTTCGTTCCGTCTATCTCGATGAGCTTTCCCTGTTTTTCGTAATAATCAAGCACGGGGACCGTGAACTTGTGGAACATTTCGATGCGCTTCTTCAACGCGGGAAGCGTTTCGTCATCCCGTTGCTGGTGCCTGTTCACGAGGCGCCATAATGCTTCCTTATCCGATATGTTCAGGTATATCACCTTGTCGACGTTGTTGACGAATTCCTCAGCCTGTTTCAAAGTGCGGGGAAAACCGTCAAGGATGTATCCCCGTTTGTACTCGGGACGGGAAAGGTAGCTGTTGACTATCTCTATCGTCTTCTGGTCCGGTACCAGAATACCTGCGTTGATCGTTTCCTTCACATACCTGCCCAGTGCCGTTTTTTCTTTCGCGATCTCCCTGAATATATGGCCGGTCGACAAATACGGTATCTTGAATAGCCGTGACAGAATGTTTCCCTGCGTAGACTTACCTGAACCTTGAATCCCAATAAGGACAAGTTTCATATATTAGGTGCGAAAAAACTTGATAAAAAACGGACTTAGTCCAATTTCTTGGTCTCTTTATGAGGCTGATGCTTCCTGCATTTGTTGCAATATTTTTTCAGTTTGATGGGAGAAGGCGTATTCACTTTGTTCTTTTCCACAACAAAATTCTGTTTACCGCAAACCTCGCATACGAGTCCGATTAATACTCTTGAACCTTTTTTTGCCATAATTGTGAATGATAATTTATATAGATCCCGCGTCAAAGCACGGGTGGACGCCGCTTGCGCGTGTCATCGTGCAAACTTGTCGTAACTTTTCATGATAAGCTGCGCTTCCATCGTCTTGAACGTTTCAAGGATGACCGATACCACGATAAGTATTCCGGTTCCCCCGATGACCAGGTCCTGCATGCCGGTGATAAGCGAAACGATCGCGGGAAGGATCGCGATGACGCCGAGGAATATCGCGCCAACGCTTGTTATCTTGTATACGATCTTTTCAAGAAACTGCTTGGTGGCCGCTCCCGGCCTGATGCCCGGAATAAAACCGCCGTGTTTCTGTATTTCCTCAGCAATCTTCTGGGGGTTGAATACAATCACCGTGTAAAAGAACGTGAAAGCGACCACCAGGATGAAATAGAAAAAGTTATAGAAAAAACCTGACGGATTGAAGGCGGTCGCCAAAAACGTCGCGACACCGGCTACCGTCTTGTTGTTCACGTACCTGAGAAAGTTCCCGAGAAGCTGCGGCATGAGAACGAACGATACCGCAAATATTATGGGGATGACTCCCGCCTGGTTGAGCTTCAAGGGCAGGAAATTGGTCGCACCCTGGTACACGCGGTTGCCTTTGATGCGTTTCGCGTAATACACCGGGATCTTGCGCACTGCCTCGTTCACGAACACAACCGTTGCGATGACAAGCACTGCCAAAACCGCAAATACGATCATGTTTATGATGAGCTCCTGATTGAGGGTAAGGGCAGTCCTTCCGAGTATGACGGGAAGACGCCCTACGATACCGACGAAGATGAGAAGGGATACGCCGTTGCCGAGGCCGAACTCGGAAATGAGCTCGCCGAACCAGACAAGGATGAATGTGCCTGCGGTGAGGGTGAAAATAAACGAAAAGAACTCCAATACGTTGAGGTTGCCGATAACCTGCTGGTTCTTGAGAAGCATGTATATGCCGATCGACTGCACGATGGTCAAGGGTACGGTAAGGAACCGCGTATACTGGTTCATTTTGAACCTGCCGTACTCCCCCTCTTTCGTGAGCGCTTCAAGGGACGGGAATATCGCGGACATGAGCTGCAGCACGATCGATGCGTTGATGTAGGGGTTGAGTCCGAGGGCCATCACGGAAAAATTGACAAGCGTGCCTCCGGAGAATATATCAAGAAGCGACAGGAACTGGTTTTGTGAAAACAGCAGTTTCAGCTTCGACAGATCGATGACCGACACCGGTAAGAAAGCGAATACGCGGAAAAAAAGGAAAATCGCAAGGGTGAAAAGCGTTTTCCTTTTGAGGGTCGGATCCTTGAGAAGCGTCTGCAGTTTATCTGTTATATCCTTCATATCTGCTCGACCGATCCGCCGGCAGTAACAACCGCCTTCTTTGCCGCCTCAGAAATTGATAATGCAACCTTCACTTTCTTTTCAAGTTTGCCCTTGATTATCAATTTCACTTTCGGACGGGAAGCTTCCTTGTCGACGAGCCCCGCTTCCTGAAGTTTCTTTACGTCAACAAGCGTGTCGTTTTCGAATCTGTTGAGATCCTTGGTATAGATGACATATATGTTGTCCTTGCGTGATTTGTTCCGGCCCTTGCCGCGAAGCAGGGGGAATCTCTTGGTCAGTCTTCCCTGTCCGCCTTCGAATCCGAGCGGAACATTTTCCCTTGCCTTCTGGTGGCGTGTCGTGCCGCGTCCTGACTTCACTCCCCGGCCCGATCCGATGCCGCGTCCCACCCTCTTTTTCTTCTTGTCGAGGATAGTCGGGAGTTTGCTTAAAAAGTTATTCATTTGCTTTTGCTTCCTTAACTTTTAAACTTCGTGCTTTCAGTCTCTTGAGCGCTTCCATCACCAGGTACGTGTTTACCGTGTGGTTGCGCGAACCGATGATCTTGCCTGAAGCGTTGTGGATTCCTGCAAGGTCGAAAATGGCCCGTGCCACGCTTCCGATCTTCAAACCGGTGCCTTCGGGGGCGGGTTTGAGGAAAATCATGCCTGCCTTATATTTTAATTTAATTTCATGGGGAATTGTTGACTTGTGCAAAGGAACGGCAATCATGTGCTTTTTCGCGAGAAGAAGCGCTTTCCTGATCGCCTGGGGGACTTCCAGTCCGCGGCCCAGACCGATACCGACACCGCCGCGTCCGTTACCCACGACAACAAGAGCGGTGAACGTCACATAATTTCCACCTGTGGTTTTCTTGGTTACCCGTTTGATTTGTAAGATACGTTCTTCCAGCTTTGTGTCATCCTTTATGTCGTTCATAGCTTAACGCAATAATTAAATTTTTATTCCTCCCTCGCGGAGACCCTCAGCCACCTGCTTAACACGGCCGAGGTAGAGATAAATTCCGCGGTCAAAAACCGCCTGTACTACTTTTTTTTCCTTGAGAAGAGCTGCAAGGTTCTGTCCGACCTGCTTTGCCTGCTGGCTCTTGGTTGCTTTTGCCGTCTTGTCCAGTTTCTTGGCCGATGCAGCGGCGAGCGTCACGCGTTTTTCGTCATCGATCGCCTGCGCGTAAATGTATTTCGCTGAGCGGTACACGGAAATTCTCGGCGTCGTTGCGGTGCCGCGGATTTTCCGGCTCACTCTCATTTTTTTCCTCAGTTTCCTGTCGGTATTGACTTTTTTCATAGTATTAAGCCGTCTTCTGGGCTTTCTTTCCAGGCTTAATTCTTAATCTCTCACCCTGGTATTTGATTCCTTTTCCCTTGTAAACGTCAGGCTTGCGTATCATTTTCACCTTGTATGCGATTTCACCGACCAGCTGCTTGTCCGCGCCCTTGAGAACAATCTTGTTGTTACCCTCGACGCCGTACTTGACGCCTTCCACTTTCTTGAATACGACGGGATGGCTGTATCCGACTTTGAACACGAGGTCTTCGCCCTGCAGTTTCACGTTGAAACCCGTTCCGACTATCTCAAGGCGCTTTTCCCACGGGGTTTCCACACCGACAACCGCGTTCGAAATGAGGCTCCGGTACAAACCGTGGAGCGATTTCTGCACTTTCGTGTCCGTGCTCCGTTTGACCAGAAGAGTACCTTCGGCTTTTTCGGCAGTGATGCCCTGGGGCAATTCGATCATGAGCGTGCCTTCCTTGCCCTTGACCGTAACTTTGTTATCTGCAATTTCTGCTGTGACTGATTGCGGAACCGTGACCGGTTTCTGTCCTATCTTTGACATATTACCAGATGGAAAATAATAACTCACCACCGAGCCTGTTCTTGATCGACTCCTTATCCGTCATGATGCCTTTTGAGGTCGAGATGAATGAAAATCCCGCGCCTCCCAAAACCGGCTTCAGTTTCCTGTACGTGGTATACATTCTGGTGCCCGGCTTCGAGTGCAGCTGTACCCCGGTAAGTGCGGGCACGCCTTCCTTGTACGACAGCGAAACCGTTATTTTTTTGATATTCTCACCTTCCACCGAAACCTCATCAACGTATCCGAGGGATTTCAGTTTTTCAGCAACTACCAGTTTATATTTCGAATGGTTGACGACAATCGCGTCCTTGCGTGACATGTAACCGTTCTTGATGCTGATTATGAGATCTATTATGGGATCGTTCATATAATCGTTCTTAATTATTAAGTTTTATCCAGTGTCTTCTTGGTAATCTTTCCGTGTCCTTTGAAGGTCCTGGTGAACGAAAATTCGCCAAGCCTGTGCCCGACCATCGTTTCCGTAATGAGTACTTCGATATGCTTGCGTCCGTTGTGGATGCCGATTTTGTGTCCGACGAATTCCGGAGCAACCTGCGAATCGCGCGCCCATGTCTTAAGTGTGCTTCTGTCGCCGCTTTCCTTCTGCTTCACGACTTTTTTCATCAGGTTCTCATCGATATACGGACCTTTTTTCATTGATCTGCTCATAGGTTACCAGGAAATTTTTCTAACTCCGGGGATATCTCCCGCTAATGCGCGCTCCCTGAAACAGATTCTGCATATGCCGAACCGTCTGATGTATGCACGGGATCTTCCGCACAAGCCGCATCTGTTCCGGTGACGGACCGCGAATTTCTGCTTTTTCTTGAATTTTACTTCATCCGATGTTTTCGCCATATTATTTTTTGAATGGAACTCCCAATAAAGTAAATAATTTAGTTCCGTATTCGCGATTGCGTGCGTTCGTCACGACCGTTACCTGGAGCCCGCGGATCTTGTCCACTTTGTCGAATTCGATCTCCGGGAATATCGTCTGTTCGGTGAATCCGAGATTGAGATTGCCGTTCTGGTCGACCGTTGAAGGTTCGATTCCCCTGAAATCGCGAAGCCGGGGAATCACGATAGAAACAAGTTTCTCAAGGAATGCAAACATCTGGTTGCCCCGAAGCGTCACCTTGACGCCGATTGCCTGGCCCTGGCGGATCTTGAAAGCGGATACCGACTTGCGCGCTTTCGTCACGACCGCTTTCTGGCCGGCGATCAATGTCATCTGTTCCTGTATCTTTTCTATCGCGTTCTTGTTCGTTACCGCCTCACCCGCTCCCACGTTGAGCACCACTTTCAATATGCGGGGCACCGCCATGGGATTTTCGATTTTCAGCTCCTCCATGAGCTTTTTTTTCATTTCTTTGGTGTATTGTTCTTTGAATGACATATGATGTACTTAATGTTGTTTAAAGCGCGCTTTTGCACTTTTTGCAAATTCTCGTTTTAACGCCTTTTTCTACCTGGTATCCGACTCTTGTCGCTTTCTTGCACTTGGGACAAATCAGCATGACTTTCGCTATATCGAGCGCTCTCGGGATTTCCACGACTCCGCCCTGGGGCAGCTGGTCGTTTTTCCGGACATGCTTTTTATAGAGATTTATTCCCGGAACAAGAACCGCATTCTTTTTTTCGTATACCTTTTCGACCGTGCCTTCGCGACCGTTATCCTTGCCGGCGACGACTTTGATTTTGTCTCCTTTTTTTATTTTCATATTAATATACCTCTTCGGCCAAACTTGCAATCTTGCTGAAGCCGTTGTCTTTCACTTCCTTCGCGATGGGACCGAATATCCTGGTACCCTTCGGGTCCTTCACTTCCTTCGACTGAAGGATGACGCACGCGTTGTCGTCAAACCGTATATAGCTTCCGTCTTTCCTTTTCCGTTCCTTGTGGCATCTCACGACGACCGCCGAAAGACGCTCGCCTTTTTTCACCTGGCCGTAGGGAATCGCTTCCTTTACCGCAACGTTGATGATGTCGCCGACATACGCGATCATCTTGTTGCCCCGCAAAGGAACGCCGATCATGCTTACTTTTTTTGCTCCGCTGTTGTCAGCGACGGTCAATATGGTTCTCAGTTGTATCATAGGTGTATTATTTTAAGCTCGCGCGCTCAACTTTCTCTACTACCGTGTGCTTGATATCCTTTGAAACGGGCTTAGTTTCCCTGATCGTGACGTAATCGTCCATCTTAATCCCCTTCACTTCATTGTGGGCTTTGAATCTCTTGTGTCGCTTTATCACTTTCTGGTATTTCGGATGGCGGAATTTCCGCTCCACCGAAACCACTACCGTTTTCTCCATTTTCGTCGAGACGATTTTTCCGATCATTGTTTGTGCCATGGTTTTTGTATCAATTATTTAACCTCGGGTTTTGCCGATTCCTTGGCCTTCTTGCCGTTCATCACGGTAAGAATGACCGCTAACTGTTTCCGTTTTTTCATCAGGTTGTTCGTGTCTTTCTGGGGATTGGATTTCGCTTCAAGATTCAGTTTCGCGATTTCCTTCCTGAGCGCTTCCGCATCTTTTGCGAGCACCGCCGCCGTTTTTGCTTCGTAATCCTTCACTGCTTTTTTCATATTTCTTTCGTGACGAACTTGCCCTTCACTGATAATTTGCTGCCTGCGCTTTCGAGCACCGCTTTCGCTTCCGCCGCGGTGATGCCGTCAATTTCGAAAAGGATTCTTCCCGGAACGACGGATGCGACGAAATACGCGACGTCACCCTTGCCGGCACCCATGGTAACTTCCGGCGGTTTCTTTGTATACGGTTTGTCGGGGAAAATCCTGATCCAGAACTTGCCGGATTTCCTGGTTGCACGCGCGAGAATTACGCGACACGCTTCAATCTCGCGGTCCTTGATGAATCCTCTCGTGACTGCCTTCAGTCCGAAATTGCCGAATGACAAATTCTGTCCTTTGACTGCCATTTTTCTCCAGATTCCTCTGAACGTTTTTCTGTATTTCTGTCTTTTGGGGGCTAACATATTCGTTTATCTGCAAATCCAAACTTTTACTCCGACGTATCCTGATTTGGTAAGAGCCGCGTATCTTGAGAAATCGACGTATTCCCTGATGGTCGAGGTGGGAATGGTGCCCTGGAAATATTTCTCCCGGCGCGAAATCTCCGCTCCGTTGATTCTTCCGCCGATCTGGATTTTGACGCCTTTGCCGCCGGCTTCCATCACGCGGTTCATTGCCTGGTGGATGACGGGACGGTGCGAAAACCCTTTCACGAGCTTTTCCGCAACGAGCTGCGATACGAAATATGCGCTCAGGTACGGTTTCTTGACGGGCTCCACTTTCAATTCGATCTTCAGTTCCTTGTCCTTTTTCTTGCCGATCTCGCCGACGATATACTTCTTCACTTCCTCAAGCCCCTTTCCGCCGCGGCCGATGATCATGCCCGGTTTGACGGAATAGATGATTGCGGTTATTTTCTTGATTGCGCGTTCCAGATCGATCTGGGTAACGGACGCGAATCCGAATTTCTCCAGAAGCTTGCGCCTGATTTTGATGTCTGAAATAAGCGTATCCTTGAAGGAGCGCTTGTTGCTGAAATACCAGCGGGAATTCCAGTTATATACGATTCCCAATCGTAAACCTTTCGGATCTACTTTTTGTCCCATTACTTTTGACTTGTGCTTGCTTTTTTAGGCGCAGCTTTGACAACTTTCTTTTCAGTTGCCTCAACTTTTAAATCATTTTTTTCTGTTGCCGGTGTCTTTTTCTCGACAGCTTTTGCCGGTTTCGCATCCGCCTTTGCGGCTTTGGCTTTGGCACCCGGTTTGACCATTGCTTCGAGCACGATCTTTACGTGGGAGAACCGTTTCTTGTAGGGCTTTGCAGTTCCTCTTCCTCCCGGTCTGAAGCGCTTCAGTACATTTCCCTGTTCAACCGTGAATACCTTGAATTTTAGCAAATCCTCGCTCACTTTTAAAGTATATTTCGCGTTGTCGATCGCCGACTTCACTGCTTTGTAGAAAATGCGGGCACCCTTGCGGGGCGAATAAAAGAGATGGTCCAGCGACTGTGCGGGCGTCATCTTTTTTATCTCCGGCAGGATGAACCTCAGTTTCTTGGGCGAAATATGCAGGTTTTTGAAATATGCTGTTGCTTCCATAGTTATTTGTGCCTTGATGTAACGACGAACTTATTGCTCCATTTGGACGGCTTGCGTGTCCGTTTGCCTCTTGCGGGCTTTCCCCACGGGGTTTTCGGATGCATGCCTTCTCCGACTCTTCCTTCTCCTCCGCCGTGCGGATGCGATCTCGGGTTCTGTGCGGTACCGCGTACTGTCGGGCGGACACCCATGAGGCGTTTCCTTCCGGCCTTGCCGATTATCTCGTCCTTGTGCGGAATATTGCCGAGCATGCCGACCGTTGCAAAACAACCTTCATTGAATTTCTTCACTTCACCCGAGGGAAGCTTGATATGGACAAACGGGCTGTCTTTTGCGATCACGACCGCTGCCGTACCCGCGCCGCGGATCATTTTTCCTCCCTGACGGGGATGGATTTCGATATTGTGGACTTCGATGCCGATCGGGATGCTTTTCAAGGGCATCGCGTTTCCGGTTTTGATGTCAACATTCTCCCCCGAAACAACGAGGTCGCCGATTTTCAGGGTGTTGGGCTGGAGAATGTACCGTTTTTCGCCGTCCGGATACTGGATGAGCGCGATGTATACGTTCCGGTTCGGATCATATTCGATCACTTCAACCCGTCCCTCCATGTTGTATTTGTCGCGTTTGAAATCGATCATGCGGTAATACCGCTTCTGGCGTGCGCCCTGGTGGCGGACGGAAACGTGGCCGAAATGATCGCGGCCCGAATGCTTTTTCAGGATCTTGATCAGGCTTTTCTCCGGATTGTGCGTTTTGGGATACTGGGTTTTCATAAGATGTTATCTGTTATACCTGCGGGAATACGTTGATCGTACCCTCGGTCACGGTTACAACTGCTATTTTCCGGTCAGGCATATCTTTTGATGTCTGCCTTTTGCCGACGCGTTTGACTTTTCCCTTTCTCACCGATACCCTGACGCTTTTCACTTTAACTCCGTAAATCGACTCGAGCACGGAGGCGATCTGGTTCTTGTTCGCGAGTTTGCTTACTTCAAACGTATAAGTCTTGTTTTGCGCGGCCTGGGTTGCTTTTTCGGTCAGTACCGGTTTGATGATGACGTTGTCTATTTTCATTCCTGGTTCAAATAATGGGTTTCTAATTCTTTCAAAGCGTCTCCGACAAATACTACTTTCGCCGCGTCAAGCACCTCGTATGCATTCACCGAATGCGCCTGCATGAACTTCACTTTCGCAATGTTCCGGAGCGAGAGGCTTATGTTTTCCTCATCCTTCACCGGAGTGACGAAAAGCACTTTTTTGTCCGTGAGTTCAAGTTTCTTGAGAAATGAGGCGAAGGTTTTTGTTTTTGCTTCCTTCACGTCGCCGCCCAGGCTCAGCACGTCCCCTGCCGTGTATTTGAGGGTTAACGCACCGAAAAGGGCGAGTTTTTTCTGTTTCTTGTTCATGGAAAGACGATACTCTTTCGGCTGGGGTCCGCCGACAACGCCGCCTCCCTTGAAGATGGGCGCTTTGTACGAACCGTGGCGCGCGCGGCCGGTTCCCTTCTGTTTGTACATTTTCTTGGTTGTGCCTGCCACTTCCGCACGGGTCTTGGTTGAGGCGTTTCCCTGGCGTTTGTTTGTCTGGTATACCCGGACGTACTGCGCGAGCAGTTCCGGTGATACGGTCTTGTCGAAAATTCCTTTTGCCGCTGCTGCTTCACCTGCGTTTTCGCCGGTTATGCTGTATGTTGTTATCCCTTTTTTTGATTTAGTTTCTGCCATATGATTATGCCTGCCTTACTTCTAGAAGTCCGCCGGATGCTCCGGGAACCAAACCTTTTATGCGAATGCCTTCCTCCGTTATGTCAACTATCTGCAGTCCGCTCATGGTGATGCGGTCGCTTCCCATGCGTCCCGCCATCCGCTTTCCTTTGAATACGCGGCCCGGGGTTGTCGTCATGCCGATCGCGCCCGGTGCACGCTGGCGGTCTGACTGTCCGTGGGTTTTCGAACCGCCTTTGAAGGCGTGGCGTTTCACGACACCCTGGAATCCTTTTCCCTTGGAGGTGCCGGATACGGTAACCGTTTCGCCTTTTGCGAATATGTCGGCGGGCTTCAGTTCCTGGCCGACCGCGAATTTCTTGTCGCCGAGCATCATGACTTTCTTTCCCTCTTCCTCAACGAGTTTGACTCCGGTGTTTTTCTCGACACGGAATTCGCGTAAAAAACGAAGCGGGGTTTTTACTCCCGCTTTTTTTAATACTCCTTCGCTGGATTTGCCGATTTTCCTGACTTGCTTGAATCCGAGTTGGACGCTTGCATAGCCGTCGGTATCCGCGGTCTTAATGGATACGACATAGCAGGGCGCGGTCTTGATAAAGGTTGTGGGAACGCGTTCGCCTTTTTCCGTAAAGGTCTGGCTCATTTTTGACTTTTCTCCGAGAATAAAACCGTTCATAGATTATGTTTAGATATTAACCAAAAAAATAAGCCCCAGATTGGGGGCTCATTTTCGATAAAGCCATTCAATCCGAGATTGATTTTTCTGAAAACATGCGAGCCTCCATTATATACTAGTCAGCTCAAATGTTCAAGCAGAAAAACAATATCTTCGATTACATTTTTACTTCCACTTCTACACCGGCAGGCAATTCAAGGTGCATAAGAGAATCGATGGTCTGGTTCGTGGGGTTCACGATGTCGATCAGTCTCTTATGGGTCTTCAGCCCAAAGTGCTCCCGCGCGTCTTTGTCGACAAAGGATGATTTGTTTACGACGAACACCTCTGTCTTGGTCGGCAAGGGAATCGGACCGATGATCGATGCGCCGGTGCGTATAGCCGTATCAACAAGCTTCTGGCACGTGTCATCAATCAGTCTGTAGTCGTACGCTTTTAGTTTGATCCGAATTCTTCCTTTGGGCATAACTGTAAAAGTGCTTTATGTAATAAGTACTGTCTTATTTGATAATTTTCGTGATTGCGCCTGCTCCGACGGTGTGTCCACCTTCACGGATAGCGAACTTGAGTCCTTCTTCCATAGCCATCGGGTAGATGAGCTTGCCGGTGATCTTCACGTTGTCGCCAGGCATAACCATCTCGACACCTGCGGGAAGATTGAGTTCTCCGGTGACATCGGTCGTCTTGATGTAGAACTGAGGCCGGTATCCCTTGAAGAACGGTGTGTGGCGTCCGCCTTCTTCCTTTTTAAGGACGTAAATCTGTGCCTCGAATTCTGTGTGCGGGGTGATTGAACCCGGTTTCGCGATGACCTGTCCGCGCTGCACGTCTTCCTTCTCGACTCCACGGAGGAGCAGTCCGACGTTGTCTCCTGCACGGGCTTCATCAAGCTGCTTGCGGAACATTTCGACTCCGGTGATGACTGTTTTCTTGGTTTCTGAAAGTCCGATGATCTCGATTTCGTCGTTGATCTTCAGGGTGCCTCTTTCGACACGGCCGGTTACGACGGTACCGCGGCCCTGGATCGTAAATACGTCTTCGATAGGCATAAGGAACGGTTTGTCTGTGGGACGTACCGGTTCCGGAACGTAATCGTCAACGGCTTTCATGAGGTCTTCGATCGCTTTGATCGATTCGGGATCATCCTGAAGCGCTTTCATTGAGGAGCCCTTGATGACGGGAACCTTGTCTCCGGGGAATCCGTATTTGGTGAGAAGATCACGGACTTCCATTTCGACGAGGTCAAGGATTTCCTTGTCCGCCACCATGTCGACCTTGTTGAGGTAAACGACGATTGCGGGAACGTTCACCTGGTGTGCAAGAAGAATGTGCTCGCGGGTCTGGGGCATGGGGCCGTCCGGAGCGGATACGACGAGAATCGCGCCGTCCATCTGGGCTGCACCCGTAATCATGTTCTTGATGTAGTCTGCGTGTCCGGGGGCATCGATGTGAGCATAGTGCCTTTTGTCGGTTTCGTATTCTGAGTGATGAAGATTGATCGTGACGCCACGTGCTTTTTCTTCAGGAGCCTTGTCGATTTCGTCGTACTTAAGGAATTTCGCCTGGCCTTTTTTCGAAAGGACGTAATGGATTGCTGATGTCGTTGTGGTTTTACCGTGATCTACGTGACCGATGGTACCAATGTTCAAATGGGGTTTGGTTCTCTGGAAAACACCTTGTGCCATACTATAAAAAAGTAATTATTAATATAACAGAAAAATTACCAAATCTCAGTTTGACTGTTTCAAACGAAGTTGATTTTTTTTCCTAACTTCTCTATCATAATTGGTATGGGGAGAAAAGTCAAGACCTTTTTTCATGTTCTGACGGGCAGTATTGTACCCCAAACATCCTATTACGCAAAAGTGCTCAGGAGCAGGATGGGGTTTTCAGCGCTTTTCTTTCTTGCGATACTTTTTTTCACTTCATTGGCGATCCTTACGGTCGTCGGTTTGCGGATGAATGGGAATAATCCGGCCCGCATGCAGGCATGCATACACAGTTCGCTTGACCGGATCCCGGACAACTATATATTACATATAAGGGAGGGCATACTTTCGACCAACCAGGAGATGCCTTTGTTTGTCTGGTTCAGCTGCGACGACCGGATCCAGCTTCTTGCGGTCGTGGACGAGCGCGCGGGACAGGGCGAAGTGTTTTCATACGGCGCACAGCTTCTGCTCACCGGCACCGATGCGGTAGCCCGGTACCGGACCTATACGAAATCGTTTTCTTTCGGCAGTTACCTGACGAACCTTGATTTGGACAAGAAGACGATCGTCGAATATGCGGACCGCGCACTTGAGGTGCTCGGGTATTACGTTCCGATAGTCGCCTTTTCACTGCTTCTTGTTACCCCCTTGTCCGTGTACCTTCTTAATATTTTCTACGTTCTTGCGTCCAGCCTGTCCGTTTACATTTTCTATTCCCTGTTCGGAAAAAAGTATACGTTCCGGAAAATACTGCAGGTGGGTTTGCATTCCTCAAGTCTTCCCCTTTTGTCCTCCGTGCTCTTCGTCATTTTCCCGGTCAACATATGGAACACCCTGTTTCTCTATTTTTCCCTCATATTCATATTCCAGCTGGTTGCGGTGTACGAAGCGCACTATGTGGAGCCGCACGAACATCACCCGTCACACCGTTTAGGCTCTCTCCATAAATGAGCGGAGTTTGCAGTAGTCGCAGTCCTTGTCGTCGCAGGTTTCATTCAGGAAATTAAGATCAAGTATTTCGTTTGACACCTTCACGATAAGCTTTTCAAGTTCTTTCGTCTCCTCGTCCGTTATGGCAAACCGCTCCGTCTGGTACGCGCCTTTGTCGTTTTTTTCCACGAACTCGATGACGCCCTCCTGCATGGTCATCTTGAGTCTGCCTTCCTTGAAGCGGTCCAGCAGGATCTTGTAAAACACGAGCTGCCGTTTGTAATCCCCGTTGCCGGACTTGATGTCCCCTTCGATATATGCGCGGGATTTCGGTTTTCCGGTCTTGAAGTCGTATACCGCAACATTCCCCTTGGCGTCGAGCCGCTCGATCATGTCGATCTTGCCGTTCAGGAATATGTGTTCGGTAAACCGGATACCGCGGATATTGAGCTCGCTGAGCATCCCTTTTTTCCATTTGCTTGCCTTTTCCCGGTAAAAATCGCGTATCACCCGCGTTCCCTTCTCAGTGAGCTCGAGAAGCTCGCGCTCGCTTAAAGGTTGGCTGCCGAGGGACTTTTTGTATTCCTCAACGACAAATTCCTCGCCCACCGGCTTCGTTTCCCGGGCACGGAGATATGAATTCAACGCTTCGTGTATGCTGGAACCGAAAATCATGGGCGTGCTTTTCACGTCAGGCAGAAGAAGCAGGTTGCGGAAAAAATATTTCCATGGACAGTCCATGTAGTTGTTAAGGGCTGAGACGGACAACCCGCGGTGCCGGAACATGTCGTTGAAGAATTGTTTGTTCTCCCTGAATTCCTCCTCAATCGGCATCTTCCGTTCTTTCTTTTTCAGGAGAAGCATTTCAGGATGCGCGGCGAATTCCTTCTCGAACGCGGACGTGTCCCGTTCGGTCCGGAATCCGGGCGTGATTTCCTCAACAAACTGCGTCATCACCTGTTCCTTGCCATCGATTCCGGCGGTCGAATAGGAGACGGTCACCTGCCGCCGCGCACGGGTGAGGGCGACATAGAACAGCCTGCGTTCGTCCTCGTTGGCGCCGTCCATGGTCACCGTGTCGTATTTGACCGACAGGTGCTCCCACGGTATGAGAAACAGGCGGGACTCCTTGCGCTTATTGCCCCAGTGGCCGTCGAATGCGTTGATTATATATACATAATCAAACTCCAGTCCTTTCGCCTTGTGCGCGGTCATGAGCCTGATCCCCGGCTTGAGGGTGGAGGGAGTGGGGGTGAAAAGGGATATCTTGTGTTTGTCCAGAAGTTCGATATAGGCGATATACCGGTCCAGGTTAAACGAATGGTCCTTGGCGACCAGCCGCTTGATGTCGTTGTAGATCGTGCCAATCTTGTCGACTGTGCCGAACTTGTCCTTCCGCCCCAGAACACGCTCCAGGAAACCGGAATTGTTGAGGATGTCGATGAACGTATTGTCGAAGCTGTCGTTCATGCTTTTCGTTTTCCAGTCCTCGATACGGTCCACGAACCGGAAAACGGCTTCCGGGTTTTTCAAGGCAAGCTTACCGAACTCCTCGCCTGTCAGCACGTCCCAGACAAATGTCTTGCGCACCTGGGCATGCCGAACGATGCGGTATATGTCAATCGGCGCGATCCCGAAAATGTCGATGTGCATCGCCTCGATGAGCTCCTTATCCGATCCGAGGCGGTGGATGGCGTAGAAAAGGGTTATAAGCTTCCGGATGGTAAGGTCCTGGAACACGTTCTGGCTCGATTCGACGATAAACTGGATGCCCTCCTTCTCAAGCGCCTCGACCATCGGCTCGATGTCCTTGTTGTTGCGCGCAAGCACCGCAATCTCCCTCGGTTCGACGCCTTTTTCCAGGCGGGCCCTGATATCCTCAACCAGGAACCGGTATTCGCCGTAGAACGAGGACAGTTTCGCGACCTCGATCGACAGCTCCTCCCGGCCGGGCACCGCCGCTTTCAGGTTGTGAGGCAGGAGCGCGACCGATTTCGGGTTGTGCGAAATGAGACTGTGGGCGGCATCAAGGATCATCTGGGTCGAGCGGTAGTTCTCGCTCAAATTGATGAGGGTCGCTCCTTTGTAGAGGTTTTTGAAGTACAGGAAATTCTCAAGCGTTGCGCCCTGGAACCGGAATATGGCCTGCTTCTCGTCGCCCACCACAAACAGGTTCGGGTTCGGGTGGTAATTGCACAAAAGCTCAATGATGTCGTTCTGTGCGCGGTTCGTGTCCTGGTGCTCGTCGACCAGGAAATACTGGTAGAGCTCCTGCATCTGCAAAAGAAGCCCCGTGTTGGTGCGGAACGCGCGGATGACTTCAAGAAGCATGTCGTTGTAGTCGTATTTGCGCCGGGCTCGCAGCATTTCCTCGTACCTCCTGTATACGACCAGAAGCTCCTTGTTTTTTTCGATTTTTTTCTCCAGGGCGGAGTACTTGCCTTTCATGATACCCTTGTGTATGCCTTTTTCGTGATACAGGTCGTCCGTCTTGAGGAAGTCTGCTTCCTGTTTTTTAATTCCTTCCGCGAATGCGTCAACGCGTACGCCTTCCTTTTTCAGGTCGCTTATCGTTGAAAGGATGGACCTGATGTAATGGAGGGGGGCGCCCATCGGGCGGATGTGCCTGAACCGCTCCGTATTGAGGATCGTTTCGACGATTTCCATCTGTTCAAGCTCATCCACTGCTTCAAACGAGGCCAGGTTGTCGAATTCGTCCCCGTGGTGCTGGATGAGGTTGTTGCAGAACCCATGGAACGTCGATATCTCCACCCGGTAGCCGGGTGTACCGATGAGAGCAACAAGCCGTTTGCGCATTTCGTACGCCGCCGATTCCGTGAAGGTGAGGACCAATATATTTTCCGGCTCTATCTGCGCGTTGAGGAGGATGTTTGCGATCCGGAGGATAAGAACCTGCGTCTTGCCCGTGCCGGGTCCCGCGATAACCATGACCGGGCCTTCCACGGTGTCCACTCCCCGCTTCTGTTCGGGATTGAGGCGGTCATACAGCAGTTTGAACTCCTTGGTCATCATAAAACACCCCCATTATACATCGTTTTGCTTTTCCGGAATTCCCTATCGGATCCGCCCTTGACCTTTCTAACCTTCGAGGTTGGAAGGGGGTTTGCGACTCCGCTCATGCTCAAATCTTAACCGCCTGCCAACCCATTCTATGGGGCAATCCGGTATAATAGGAGGATGTCCGAAACATTGGCTAAGTCACGCTTCATGGCGCACGTCTTCGAAAAAATCGTTCCCGTCATGACCTGGCTCATCATAACGTTTCCCCTCTGGATGTCCCCGTTCCACCCGGCGCTTGTCGCGTATTTCATCATCGCGTTTGATCTCTATTTCTTTTACAGCTGCCTGCGCACCGTCTACTATTCGACCCTTTCCTATAAGCTTATAGACGAACACTTCAAGCTGGATTTCGCGGCCCATGCCAAATCCCTTTCGGGCGTCAAAGACCTGCACCACTACATCATCATCCCCAACTACAAGGAGCCTCTTTATAAACTTGAGGAAACGATCGAGGCTATCGTGAAAAACGATTATCCCTACAAAAAACTCAACCTCGTCCTTGCTTTCGAAAAGCGCGAGGCGGACGCTCCCGCAAAGGGGGAGGCGATCAAAAAGAAATTCGGCGCGCATTTCGAGGATATCCTGTTTGCCTATCACGTCTTAACCCCCGACGAGGTCGCGGGCAAGGCGAGCAACCAGACACACGCCGCGAAGATGGTTGCCGCGTACTGCGAGGAAAAGGGGTATGACCCGAAAAATGTCGTCGTGACGATATGCGACGCGGACAGCAAATTCTCGTCAAACTACTTTTCCTATCTCTCAAGCGTCTACGCGAAGGACCACGAAAAACAATACCATTTCTACTGGGCTCCCGTTCTTCTCTACAATAACTTCTGGAAACTTCCCTTTTTCGTGCGTATACAGGCAACGCTCTCATCCATCCTCAGGCTCGCCTTCCTTTCCCAGAAAGACAAGCTCATCCAGATTTCGACGTACTCAACGAGCATGTGGCTTTTGCGCAAAATAAACTTCTGGGACGTTGACATCATCCCCGAGGACTGGCACGTATATTACCAGGCCTTTTTCACGTTCGGTGAAAAGGTGAAGACGATCCCCCTTTACACCATCGTGAGCGGGGATGCGGTGTATTCGGGCAACATATTCCGCACATTCGTCAGCAGGTATGAGCAGGAAAAGCGCTGGGCATGGGGAGTCACTGACATCGGATATGCCCTCAAGAAGTTTTTCGTCACCCCCCATATCCCGAAATGGCCGAAAATGAAAAAGATATTCCACCTCATGGAAAACCACCTGCTGTGGCCCACGTCCTTTTTCATCCTTACGGTCAGTGCCTCCATCCCGCCGCTCGTCAATCCGGTCTTCAAACGCACGGTATTGGGCTTCATCCTTCCGCAGCTTTCCGGTTTCATCCTTACCATATCCACTTCCATGATCTTCGTATATATTTACCTTGACGTGAAACTGAGGCAGAAAATAAATATCGGCACGCGTCTCATCAACCTGCCGCTTATCCTTGTGCAGTGGTATTTCCTACCCTTCATTTCCTTCCTCCTGTCCTCACTTCCGGCGCTTGAATCCCATACCCGTATGATCATCGGAAAGAAAATCGAGTACAAGGTGACAGAAAAAATCTAAGAACTGCTCTTTTTGTTATACTTTCACTATGCTGTCATTCCTCTTCCAGAAAACACCCCTGAAGTTTTATGTGCAAAGCATCTGGCGGGACGAAGCGTTCACTTACCTTCTGGCAAAGCAGAACATATTCCAGATTGTCCGCATGACCGCACTCGATTCAAATCCCCCGCTTTATTACCTGCTCCTCCACTTCTGGATAGCGGTATTCGGCGGGTCCGAGTTTGCGCTGCGCACCCTGTCATTCCTGTTTTTCATCGACTCGCTGTATGTGGCGGGGCTGTTTCTCATCGACGTGTTCAGGCTCCCGGTCAGGCGCGCATTCGTATTCCTGACGCTTTTTGTCGCAAGCCCGGTGCTCCACTACTACGCGTTCGAGGCTCGCATGTATTCCCTCATCGCATTCACCGTTTCGCTTTCCTTTTATTTCCTCTACAAGCGCGACTACCGGAAATACATGGCAGTAACGCTCATTTCCATGTACACGCACTATTTCTCTTTTTTCGCCATTGCCGGCCAGATCGTATACCTGGCCCTCACGATACCCCGGCATGATGCGAAACGGATCCTGAGGATGTTTGCCGGGATGTTCCTTTCCTATCTCCCGTGGATAGCAGTCGTGCTTTTCTCCCGTCCGCCGGTCGCCAACGGATTCTGGATCCAAAAACTCCTGCCCTCGACCCTTTTCAATGTCCCGGCCATCCTGCTGACCGGCTACGAACAGTCCCAGTGGTTCCCGTACCGGTGGCTTCCCTTTGTCTCCGTATTCCTATATGCGCTTGCCGGCTATTCCCTTTTCATGTTCGCCAAAGGAGGACACCTGAGACGGCTCCATGTCGACCACCGCAAGCACGGCCATATCGGGCTGCTGCTGTTTTGCTGGGTTATGGTTCCGATGTTCCTTGTTCTCCTCGTTTCCGCATTCAAACCGCTGTTTCTTCCCCGGTATCTCATATTTATTACCTTCGGGATGCTCCTGTCGTTTATTTACATGGTCCGTTCGTTCCGTCCCGCATTCAGGTACGGGGTGTTTGCGGTGCTCCTTCTCGTTTCGTTGAATTACGCGAACCTGCAGGTACAGAAACGGGTGAAGGCGAATATCCGCAAACCGCTTCTGGAGATCAAACGGCTCATGAACAAAAATGACGTGGTGTTTGTCACGCACGAGTTCAATTACCATCCCGCACAGTACTACATCAACGACCGGCAGGTATATCTGTACGGCAAAACATATGACGAAGTGCCCTGGTACGTAGGTAAAGTCCTGTTCGATAAAAACAAGGTTGGAAACACCCTGCCCGTATATCCGGACAAGGCATTCGTCCTGAAAGACAACCTCAACTACTCGGTGCAGGCCATTTATTAAGGAATCGGGAATTTCACCGCCACCTTCTTTACCTGCTCCCTCAGCTCCCGGATCTTTTTGTTTTTCGAAAGCTCCTTTTCGTACCCCGCAATAAGTGCGATCCGTTCTTTTTTGTCCGAGGGAAGCCGGGTGTCTTTGATGAGATCGATCACTTCAAGCATGACGCGCCCGATGAATTCCATCTCCCGTTCCTTCATGCCGCGGGTGGTTGATGCGGGCGTACCGAGCCGGATGCCCGAGGGATAGAAGGGGCTAGACTGCTCGTTCGGGACCGTGTTCTTGTTGAGGGTCAGGCCGACCAGATCCAGCGCCTTCTGCGCAAACACCCCGGCGCCCGGACCCATGACGGATGTGAGGTCGGCAAGGATCAAGTGGTTTTCCGATCCCCCGCCGACCAGCTTCAATCCGCCTTTTTTCAGGACGGACGCAAGCGCTTTGGAGTTTTTTACGATCTGTCTGCCGTATTCCTTGAATTCCGGCTGCATTGCCTCAAACAGGGCGATGGCAATCGACGCGGTCTGGTTGTCGTGCGGACCGCCCTGCAGGCCGGGAAACACCGCCTTGTTTATCTTGACGCCCAACTCCGGATCCTTTTTCAGGCCTTTTTCCGTAACCATGACCATGGCGCCGCGGGGGCCCCGCAATGTCTTGTGGGTGGTCGTGGTGACGATGTGCACAAAGGGAACGGGTGACGGGTGCGCTCCGGCGGCAACAAGTCCGGCCACATGCGCGATATCCGCCGCAAGGTATGCGCCGGCCTCGTCCGCGATTTCCGCGAATTTGGCATAATCGAATTTCAGCGGGTATGCGGTCGCGCCTACCCAAATAAGCTTGGGTTTGTGTTCTTTCACGAGCCTGCGGATCTCCTGGTAATCGAAAAGGTCATTGTGCTCAAGGGTGCCTTCCTTTTTCAGTCCGTACTGCACGGATTTGTAGAAGATGCCGGTGGCGGATACGTTGTGGCCGTGCGTAAGATGGCCTCCCGCGGTCAGTGCCTGCCCCATAATCGTATCGTCCGGACTGCAGGTTGCCAGATATACCGACAGGTTCGCGGGCGAGCCGGAATACGGCTGGACGTTGGCAAACGGAACCTTGAAAAGTTGTTTTGCGCGCTCCTGGGCAAGAAGTTCGACATCGTCGACGTTCTCGTTGCCCCCGTAATACCGTTTCTTCGGGTAGCCTTCGGAATATTTGTTGACGAAATACGATGAGAGCACGCTGCGGACCTGGGCGGATGCGTAATTTTCGGAAGGGATAAGCTCGATTCCTTCTTTCTGCCTCTTCTCTTCCTTTTTGACTAACTTCGCGATGGTGGAGTCTTTCATGATAGTGTCGGAATTTATAAAAGGAGGTTTTATCCGGCAGCGAACGTTATGTCATGAGCTTCATGATAATAAACCCTCCTGCCGTTTGCAACCGGAAAATTGCACCGGAGAGCCTGCCTATCCTGCGCACGATGAGGTATAATTAAGCCTATGGCATACGCTCTTATGGCTTGCAACGCGATCATGGGGCTTATCGTGTTTCTCAGGTACGGCACCATGCCTCCCCAGATCCCGCTCTTTTATTCCCACGCGCAGGGCGAAGACCAGCTGGCGGAATGGTGGATGATATTCATCCTGCCCATCCTCATGGACCTTTTTGTGATCCTCAACGGATTCGTCTCGGCAAAACTTTTTCCCGGCAACGAATACGTGAAAAAAGTCCTGCGGTACCTCAACATCGGCATCATGGCAACCCTCACCGTCGTGTTCGTTAAAATTATTCTGCTCGTCACCTGATATGGAAGGTCTTATCGCATTCCTTTTCGCCCTGACCGTCTCATATCTGCTGACTCCCCTGACCATCCGGTTTGCCCGGAAATACAATCTGGTGACTGACCGCAAAACGCGCAAGCACCCTGCCCACACCCACACCGGAATCATTCCGCGGGCCGGAGGCATACCGATCTACATTGCGATCCTGCTTGGCGTCATCCTGTTCGTTCCGCTCAACAAAATAATGATCGGCATCCTCATCTCAAGCCTGCTCCTTCTCATTGTCGGGCTGCTTGACGACTATTACGACCTGTCCCCCTACCTGCGGTTCTACGCGAATATCGTCATATCCGCCATGGTCATCGGGTTCGGGCTCGGCATCCCGTTCATCTCAAATCCGCTCGGGGGCGTGATACGGCTTGACCAGCTCAGGTGGACCTTTGATTTTTTCGGCCGCCATTCCGTCCTTGTCCTGGCCGACCTTCTGGCGATTCTCTGGCTTACCTGGACAACAAATATGATCAACTGGAGCAAGGGAGTGGACGGCCAGCTTCCCGGATTCGTCGGCATCGCCGCGGTATTTCTCGGATTCCTTTCCCAGCGGTTTGTCGTGCATGACGTGTCCGCCCAAAGTGTCATGTTTTTCGCGTTCGTCGTCGGAGGAGCGTACATCGGATTCCTTCCGTACAACTTTTATCCCCAGAAGATCATGCCCGGCTACGGGGGAGGCGCGCTTGCCGGATTCATGCTCGGGGTTCTTTCCATCATCTCCTTCGGCAAGATCGGTACCGCGTTCCTCATCCTGGCGATCCCCCTGCTTGACGCCACCTACACGATCCTGCGCAGGATCAAAAACGGGAAATCCCCGTTCCGCGCGGACTGGGGGCACCTCCACCACAAGCTGCTGGATATCGGATGGGGCAAGCGGCGCATTGCGGTCTTCTACTGGTTCGTCACCTTCGCGCTCGGCGCGGCAAGCCTGTTTCTGAAGGGATCGGAGAAATTGATTTCCTTCGTCACGATTGCTATCATTCTCTTCGTCTTTATCGCGATCATCGACCGGATGAAGAAAAGCAAATCATGAAATACTACATCAAAACATTCGGCTGCCAGCAGAACGAGGCGGACTCCGAGCGCATTGCATCCTATTTCAAGGCGCGCGGCATGACGCCCGCAAACGGGTTTGAAGACACCAACTACGCAGTCATCAACACCTGCATGATCCGCCACGCTCCCCAGAACCGCGTCAACGGACTCGTGCACAACCTGAAGGAGATAAAGGAATCGAAACTGAAAAACGGGGAAACGTACAAGATTATCGTGACCGGATGCATGACCGGCATGGCAACCCGCGACGCCACCGGCAAATTCATGGAGCTCTTGCGCAAACAGATGCCGGAAGTTGACGAGTTCATGCCGATCGAGGAAGTGGGGTTCGACTCCGAGCCATTGCGTTCAAACGGCAATAGCGCATGGGTTCCCATCACGAACGGGTGCAACAACTTCTGCACCTACTGCGTCGTACCGTACACGCGGGGACGCGAAGTGAGCCGGCCGTACCAGTCCATCATGAAGGAATGCCGGGAGCTTCTGGACAAAGGCTATGAAACCGTAACACTGCTTGGGCAGAATGTGAACTCCTACGGATCCGACCTGGTGCTGGGGAGGCAGCCGGACGAGAAATACTTCGGCGAACATGAAACCGGTTTCAAACTGGACGGCAAAGACGTGAAGCCCGTATACGTGAAACACCTCGGCCGCGCGCGCATCCCCACCCTGTTTCCCCACCTGCTTGAAGAGGTTGCGAAGCTCGGGTTCCGCACCGTCGATTTCATTTCGTCAAACCCGTGGGATTTTTCCGATGAACTGATCGATGTTATCGCGCGAAACAAGAACATCAGCCGCCTGATCCATCTGCCCGTGCAGTCGGGAGACACGAACGTGCTCAAGCGCATGAACCGCTGGTATACCCGTGGGGAATACTTAAATCTCGTATCGAAGCTGAAGGCGAAAATACCGGATATCCGCATCACAACAGACATCATCGTCGGCTTCTGCGGGGAAACCGATGCCGAGTTTGAAAACACCGTCGACCTGGTGAAGAAGGTGGGTTTTGAAAAAGCGTATGTTGCCATGTACTCCCCCCGCCCCCTGACTATCGCGACCAAGACCATGCAGGACGATGTGCCTCACAAAGTAAAGAAAGCCCGCTGGCAGGTTCTTGAGGATCTCATATATACTTCGAAACATCCGAAAACCGGATAATCCGGAATATTCATTAAGCAAAACGCAGGCAATGTCTTTTTTTGTGGCTCGGGCCAAGTCAATCTGTCGGGGGTCCAGTCACCACCAAAAAAAGACCGTTGCCGGGTTTTGTAATTATTAAATTATGAGGTATGGGTTACAAAAAACCTATAATTCTTATATAATTATCCTCATATGAAACTACTGGTCACGGGCGGAGCCGGTTTCATCGGCTCGAATTTTATCCTCTACTGGCTGAAGAAATATCCCCAGGATTCCATAGTCAACCTCGACAAACTCACCTACGCGGGCAACCCGGAAAACCTCAAGAGCGTGGAGAAAAACCCGAACTATACGTTCGTGAAAGGCGACATCTGCGACGCAAAGCTGGTTGACGGCCTGACCAAAGACATCGATATCATCGTCCATTTCGCCGCGGAAACGCACGTGGACCGCTCGATCCTTGACCCGTACCCGTTCGTGAAAACGAATGTGGAAGGCACGTATACCCTGCTTGAAGCGGCCCGCCGCAACAAGGTCTCCCGTTTCCACCATATCTCAACCGATGAAGTGTTCGGACACCTTCCCCTCAACTCTGCGCAAAAATTCACCGACAAAACAAGCTACGATCCGAGAAGCCCCTATTCGGCATCAAAAGCGTCCTCCGACCATCTCGTGCGGGCGTACCACACCACTTTCGGCCTTCCCGCTACCATTTCAAACTGCAGCAACAATTTCGGCCCCTACCAGTTCCCGGAAAAACTCTTCTCCCTCGTCATCACGAACCTCATTGAAGGCAAAAAGGTGCCGGTGTACGGCGACGGACTGTATGTGCGTGACTGGCTGTACGTGGAGGACCACTGCGAGGCTATCGACCTTATCCTGAAAAAGGGCACGATCGGCAAAACGTACCTCGTCGGCGGCCTGACCGAAGATATACCAAACATCGAAATTGTGAAACGCATCCTGAAGCTAATGGATAAAGGCGAAGAATACATCGAATACGTGAAGGACCGCCCCGGACACGACCGGAGGTATGCCATTGACTGGACGACCATACAAAAAGAACTCGGCTGGACCCCGCGCCACAACTTCGACGAAGCGCTCAGGGAAACAGTGGAATGGTACAAAACAAACAAGGACTGGTGGAAAAACATCAAGTCCGGTTCATATAAGGACTATTACAAACTCCAGTACAACACCTGACATGCTGAAAATCGCCGTCACCGGCTCGACCGGACTCGTAGGATCCCGCATTGTTGAAATGCTTGAGGACGAGTTCCAGTTTATACCCCTCACACGGCACCAGATCGATATCACGAACATGCTTTCCCTTTTCCGGAAACTGGATGCCATCGAATACGATTACTTCCTGCACCTTGCCGCCTACACCAATGTCGACGGCGCGGAAAAGGACAAGATTGCGGCCATGACATTGAACCGCGACGGCACCCGCAACCTTTTCAACGCGGTCCACCGGAAAAACAAAAAATTCATCTATATTTCGACCGACTTCGTGTTCGACGGGAAAACCCCTCCCTTTTACGAGGACTCGGTCCCCCATCCCATTTCCTCCTACGGCCATACAAAGTACGAAGGCGAAAAGACGATCGCAAACCAGGCGATGATCGTGCGTATTTCCTATCCGTACCGCAAAACGTTTCCCGCCAAAAACGATTTCGTACGCACGGTGAAAACCCTGCTCGAACAGAAAACACCCCTGAAAATGGTCACCGATTCGCTCATCGTACCCACGTTCATCGACGACATCGCGCAGACCATGCGGTTCCTTATCCGCCACTACAAGCCCGGCATATACCATGTCGTGGGCTCGCAGGCCGTCTCTCCCTTTGACGCGGGCAAACTGATCGCTCAAACGTACGGACTTGACGCATCCCTTGTCCAACCAATAACGTATGACGAATATTTCCACGGCAAGGCGCTCCGGCCGAAACTGAGCGACATCCGGAGCAAAACGAATACGTTCCACAAGATGAAATCGCTTGCGGAAGGATTACAATTTATGGTAAAAGAATAGTCTTATGACAATCACGATTATCGGACACGGATATGTGGGCCTTGTTTCGGCCTGCTGTTTTGCGGACTTCGGCAACGACGTCTGGGTTATCGGCCACACCGACGAGAAGCTTGAAAAATTAAGAAACGGCGACCCGATCATCTACGAGCCGGGGCTCCAGGAGCTTTTGAAGAAGAACATCAAGGCGGGGCGTCTCCATTTCATCAAGGAATACGAAAAATCCGTTCCCCTATCCGACATCGTCTTTATAACGGTCGGCACTCCCCCCAAGGCAAACGGGGAGGCGGACCTATCAACCGTCTATAAAGTCGCGGAGAATATCGGACCGCACCTGAAAAAAGGATTCACGGTCGTTTCCTGCAAAAGCACCGTGCCCGTCGGCACCAACAAAAAAATCCAGGAAATCCTTACGCCCCTCAAACCGGAGGGAGCGGAGTTTGCGGTTGCTTCCTGCCCGGAGTTTTTGCGGGAAGGATCCGCAATCAGCGACACGTTCTTTGCGGACCGGGTCGTCATCGGCTCCGGAAGCCAAAAGGCAGTCGACCTCCTCATCAAACTGCACACCCCCATCCCGGGAAAGAAGGTGGTGACGGA
Source organism: uncultured Gammaproteobacteria bacterium (assembly GCA_964629635.1). GTDB lineage: Bacteria > Patescibacteriota > Microgenomatia > UBA1406 > GWC2-37-13 > YC2-FULL-38-9. The sequence continues at coordinate 103,897 of CAZVQS010000002.1, read as the reverse complement.
CCTGGCATCAGCCGAGCTCATCAAATACACCTCAAACTCCATGCTTGCGGTGAAAATATCGTTTGCAAACCTCATATCCTTCTACTGCGAAAAAACCGGAGCGGATGTTGAAATGGTGTTGGATGCCGTGGGCCTTGACCGGCGCATCGGCCGCATTTTCATGGATCCGGGCGTAGGCTACGGCGGATCATGCTTCCCCAAAGACGTGCGCGCGCTCATAAGCACCGGACAGAACCTCCATATCGATACGAAAATGCTTGAGGCGGTCGAGGAAATCAACCACCAGACGCGCGTCAATTTCCTGGAAAAAGTACTGAAACATACGAAAGGCAAATCCGTCGGGCTCTGGGGACTCAGCTTCAAGCCCAATACGGACGACATCCGGTTCGCGCCCTCCATCGACATCATCGAGGCGCTCCTCAAACAGGGCTTTTCCATAAAGGCGTATGACCAGGAAGGTACGGAAAACATCCGCAAAAAATTCGGGGACAGAATCACCTTCTGCAAAAACCCGTACGAGGCTGCCGAGGGTACGGACGCGCTCCTTATTGTCACCGAATGGAACGAATTCAAGCAGATCGACTTGGATAAAGTCAAAAGCATCATGAAAACGCCGCTGGTTTTTGACGGCCGCAACATCTATGAGCCGGAACTCATGAAAAAACTCGGATTTACCTATTACTCAACCGGAAGGCAGCCCGTCGTATGAAAGTACTCGTCGCAGGCGGCGCCGGCTTCATCGGTTCGCACCTTTGCCAAAGGCTTTTGTCGGAGGGACATGAAGTGGTGTGCGTGGATACGCTCATTACGAGCACCAAGGACAACGTGCGGGACCTTCTGAGAAACGAACGGTTCACGTTCCTGGGGCACGACATCACCCGACCGCTTCCCGACGGCATCACGGCGGATGCGGTATTCCATATGGCATCCCCCGCCTCCCCCAACCACCATTCGGCAATCAGCTACCACGCGCTTCCTCTTGAGACGATGCTTGCAAACACCCAGGGGACCATGGAGCTTTTGAACTTTTCCGAACGCAACAAGGCAAAGTTCCTATTCGCATCGACCTCCGAAATATACGGCGACCCGGAAGTGCACCCGCAGAAGGAAGACTACCGCGGCAACTGCTCGACCACCGGCCCCCGCTCCGTGTATGATGAGGCCAAGCGGTTCGGTGAGACCATCACAGCCTATTTCTGGCGCTCGCGCGGGGTTGACGCACGCATCGCGCGCATATTCAACACGTACGGACCCAACATGATGCGCTCGGACATGCGCATGATCATCCAGTTCATCGTGAACGCGCTTGAGAACAAACCCATCCCCGTATTCGGCGACGGCACGCAGACGCGCTCCCTCTGCTACATCGACGACCTGGTCGAAGGGCTCATGCGCCTCATGTTCTATCCCGAGACAAAGGGAAAAGTCGTGAACATCGGCAACCCCGAGGAACATACGGTGCTGGAATACGCGCAGCTTGTCAAGAAGATAACCGGATCAGGCTCCGAAATCGTCCTGAGCGAAAAGCTCCCGGAGGATGATCCCAAAAAACGGAAAGCGGATACCGGGCTTGCGGAACAGCTCCTCAGCTGGTCTTGTAAAACATCCCTTGAAGAAGGCATCATGAAAACGGTTAATTATTTCAAGCAGCTCTCCCCATGAAAAAAGCAGTCATCGTCATTCCCACCTATAATGAAAAGGATAATGTCACCCCCCTCATCGAAAAAGTATTCGATGCGGTCAGGGAAAAAACCAACTGGGAAACGCACGTGCTTATCGTGGACAGCGACTCCCCGGACGGCACCCGGCTGACGGTTGAAGTACTCATCAAAAAATACCCGCGCCTCCATCTCCTGAAAACGAAAAAGGCGGGTCTTGGCCGGGCATACACCGAAGGGTTCAAGACGGCCATAGACAAGCTCAACCCGTTCGTGCTTTTTGAGATGGATGCGGACCTGTCCCATGACCCTTCCAAAATCCCGCAGTTTTTGGAAAAGATCGAAAAGGGCGCGGATTTCGTGATCGGCTCCCGCTATATCAAGGACGGCTCGATCCCTTCGAACTGGGGCCTGCACCGCAAAATATTATCCGTGACCGCGAACCTCTTTGTGCGGCTCGGGTTCATGAAGCTTGGCGTTTCAGACTGGACCGGCGGATACCGGGCCATCAAGGTCTGGATCGTGAAGGACGCGTTTTCGCATATCGAAAAATATTCCGGCTACGTGTTCCAGGTCGCGCTCCTTGACTTCGCGCTTTCCAAAAACGCGCGGGTCGCGGAAGTGCCCATTAATTTCGTGGACCGGACTGCCGGAGTTTCCAAAATAAATGCCGCGCAGTATTCCCTGCAGACCATATGGTACACCCTGTCCCATTCCTCATTCGTCAAGTTCGTGATCGTGGGTTTGCTCGGTTTTGCCGTGGACTTTTCGTTCGCATTCCTGTTCATCAACGTGTTCCATATGGCAAAAGTGGTTGCGAACATTTGGTCCGCGGAAGTCGCGATCGTGTTCAACTTCCTTATCAATAATTTCTGGAGCTTCGGGCACAAGGCGATAAAAGGCGGAGTACTGGCGTATGTTCCCAAGTTCATCCAGTTCAATCTCGTGTCATTGGGTTCGGTTGCCATACAGGCGGCGGGCATGTTCCTTGCCCTGAAGTTTCTGGGGGATACCACGATCAATCTGGGAGTTGCCGTACCTTCATGGGCGATATACAAAGTGCTTATCCTTGCCTTCGTGATTATCCCCTACAGCTACGTGCTGTACAACAAGGTGGTGTGGAGGAATAAGTAAAACATATTCGCAACAAACAACTCCGAATCGAATGCCGGTCGTAAACACCAAGGTAACAGGGAGATCTCATTGTTCCTTATTTCTTGACTGTACTTATACTATAAGATATAATTACTGCATGTCGGAACAATCAAAACAACCTAACAGACGGATTTCCCCCGAAGAATACCGCCAACAGCAGTTTGTTGAAAGTACCCCGATTGGTTCAGCGGTTTGGTCCGATGCAGGGAAACACTCCTTCGGCTATACCCGTCCAGGAAGGATATATAGCGATCCGTTTGATTCATATGTTGCAGTCGATTACGTCGATGGGAGAGCTGGTATGACGGGAGTATGGATGGCTAACCATGTAAAACTAATGACCGGCGCAGAACTGTCTGAAAGAGGATTGCGGAACGGATTGCCATCCGATGGAAACAGTCGCACTTAAAAATAAGGGGCTATTGCGTATATTCTTACTCCTGTTTCCTCGTATATTCTGAAGATATCCAGCCCTGTGAGCCTGAAGTGTATTCGATCTTATACCATGTTCCTTTTTCCTCCAATACGTCAAACGTATCCCCTTCCTTCACTTCCGCAGCCTTTGATGCTTCAACTGAGGCGTCTTCGCGCACGTTGAGGAACCCTTCCGGCGTACCGCGAACCACAACTTTGAAGCTGTCGGCCGGAGGCTTTATTTTGGACGCGGCCTGCGTTGCCTGAGGCGTCTCCTCGATGCGCAGGTTCGGCGACTGGTTCGGGTCAACCGCGAGCTTGATGTATGCGTTGATGCGGTATCCGGGCACCACGTTCACTTTCATAGTCCTTCTAAAAAAGCCGGGCATGAACACGGATAGTTCATGGTCTCCTTTAGGCACTTCGGAAAGCGTGACCGAGGCAACTCCCTTTTCGTCGTTATCCAGATAAATCAATGCGCCTGCCGGTTCGGTCTCGACCGTTATTTCACCCTTGTCGCCGGGCAGCACCTTGTCCATCTTGGATAAGTCCAAAACGTCCCCTGCAGTCGATATGTCCGTTGACCCGAGCTCCAGGTTCACGTAGGTGAGGGCGTTTTTGTATACCTTTATTTTCCGCTGCCATGAGGCGGTCTGGGTGGCGCTGTCCTCGGGGATGAGCTTGAGGAGGTATTCGCCCGCCTTGTACTTGTCCTCGTACGGCACCTTGCCGATTGCCACGTTATTCACGAATACGCTTGAGGCGGGAGAAGACTGGATCTTGAGTTTGCCGAATACGTTCTGGCTGCTGAGAACGATGTAGCGGATGATGAGAAAAAGCACAAAACCGACAATCAAAAGCCCCGCAATGCCGATCTTCTTTTTCATGCGTTAATTGTAACCCCTTGAGGCCCAACTTTCAATGGTCCCTTAGCGGAAAAAGGAAGCGCCGCCCGATCCTTGCGGAACAGACGGCGCCGTTTCAACCCCGGCAATGCACCCGGCAGCAGTCGTGCCTGCCGGCTCCGGGTCCTGCTTTCCCGGAATTATGCACCAGTCAGGGCAGCCTTTGTTTTCTTCGTAATATCCGATGCGCGTTATGTGAATCCTGTCGTCTTATGGAAAGGGAAATAAACCGGTATTGGAGCGGGGACCCGGAAAGGGATGCTGCGATCTTCGTTGCGATCCTGATAAACATGAAGTGTAACACCAGGGCATATTAAACCAGAAATGATCGGCCCTTTCAACAAAATTCCTGTGGTATAATGGATACTTAGCTATGTCAAACTTACCCTCATCCATATTGCTCAGGCGACTCCTCAGGGAGAGCGGTAGGCATTGCCTTGCATAAAAATATCCCTTCTACCGCTCAACCCCCCATTTTTCCGGGGGGCTTTTTATTTCCCGGCGTAAGACCCCGGGGCATTCATTTCCAAAACCATATGACAGAACATTTCAAGATAGAACAAGTTGCCGCGGATCCCAAAGGCTTCAAACAGGCAGGGTTCATGACGGCATATACCGGCATCGAACAGTCGCAGCTTGAGGCCATGTCTCCGGAGCACACGAAAAAAGTGTTCCTGGGCCTGTACAAACAGCTTGATCTCATCACCATGCTGCACGGCAAGCCCGCCCAGGCCGCATTCCATACCGCGATGGATCAGTATTTCGCGGGCGGACAGGATATCGCGGACACGACCGCGCAGGTTAATTCCCTCATGGTATGGGGCGACGTGCGGGATCTTGCGGGATCCGGCCTCGAACACCTCCACGAGCGCCTCGGCCATTTCTGGCGCATCCTCGGCTGGGAGGAGTTGGGGCAGATGGAACACGGCGGGACAAAACTGCTCAACGGATCGATCGAGGAAGTGCAGCGCTCCTCCGGCAACCTCATCCGCACCCTGGATCTTCTTGCGGAGCAGTGGAAGGAACACAATGTGGGGCCGCATCTTGTCTATCCGCAGGGCAAGGCAAAGGTCACGCGCCAGGCAACACCCGGCTACGCTATGATTAAACGCCAGGATGAACACTCAAATACAATGGTTGTCCTAAGCACGCAAAACGAAGGATATCCGCAAGCGGCCGACAAGGAGCTATTTGACGCACATGGCAACCTCATGCAGCGCCTTCTTGACCGGTATCCGGTCGAAATCGCGCTCGCGGTGTATGACTACCATATGTTCGCGCAGGGACAGGACGGAAAACACCTGAACACGGCGTATATACAGGAGTATAAAAAAGAGGGCCAGACCAAGGTGAAAGGGTTCCTGAACGGACAGGGAACCATATTGCTCGCCTCCTCCAACGGCGGTACTTATAGTTATGCACAGATTGCCGCCTCGGAAAACGGATGGATCGGAAATGCGGAGGACTCCCCGTATGAAAACTTTGATATCCCGGCCGGCCAGCAGGATTATCTGGCTTACGTGCAGGGAAAAGCATCCGGCATGCTGAATGAACACCCGCAGGATCTGGAGGGCTTTACCGCTCATCCCGGCCAGTTCGGCCAGATGATGCTCAAGTACAGCAAGCAGTACGAGCAGGCGTTTTCCAAGGACGTGCCCTATGCGAAACAGGGAAAACCCGCCCTGCCCTTCAAACCCGCAGGAGTTGCGGAATACCAGCCCGTTGAGATAACTCCCGCAGTCGTCGAAGAGGCGGCACAGGAAATACAGGAATACCTGAATGAATCCGGCGTACAGTACGTCAATATCGAAGCGGGCCACATCCATGCGGATGCGGTGCCGACCGGACGCCAGAAGACCGGCATCAAGATCGGTGCCCAGCTTGCCGGACTGCTCAAGGATGCAGCAACCGTCAAGAAGACGACCATGATAGACGAGGATCATGTACCCAACACGCTCGACCATGCGGGGTATGCGAAAACCATGGAGGAGCAGGGATTCTCGCTTGACGAGGTCATATACGAATCCTCACCCGCAATCCGAGAAATCGCGGTGTCCGCGATCGTAAGCCTGGGGCAGAAATATCCTGATCACGTGTACCAAAACGGCAAGGCCCTCATGTTCAACATCCCGGGTACTGACCTCCAGGTGGAGCTCATTAAGGACATCGGCGAGCCGGACGTGGAGCTGGGGTGCGTGATATTTGACGTGGGGCTGACGCTTGCGAAAGTGTACCCGGAGCTTGCCTCAGGGTATGACGGCGGCGCGGCTGCGGTGCACGCAGGCATGCAGGAGCTGTATACTCAGATTGAGTCCCCGGAGGAGCGGCACGCGGCAGTCAAGGCGCTCTACCCGAACGCGACGAAAACATACGAGGAAGTGCTGGCGGCCCATCCCCTTCCCGAGGTGGCAAACGTCCATTCGGCAGTCATCAACGTGCTTGAGCGGTTCTATGACGGCCAGCAGGTGAAGCTGGAAGGCATGCTCCACGCCCTTGATATCCCGATCCATCTGGTCGACGTGACATTTTCCGACCAGGGGCTCCATGTGAACATGTCAGCAAACGGATTCGAAAGTTCAAAACCCGCCCTATGAACCAGAAGCTCAAATGCCTGGAATGCGGCATAACGGTCCCTGACTCAGGCGTCTTATGCTCCCATTGCCGGGACGTTTATTCCATGGTTGCGGTGACATACGGAACAGGCAAAGCCGCATCGGTCAGCGGTATGTACCGGAATTTCCTGCCGTTCGGCCTGTTTTCCGAAACAGATTTTACGGATTGTCCGGTAACGGAAACCGGGAAAAACCTGTGGGTGAAAAACGAAGGGGACAACCCTTCCGGCTCCATAAAGGAAAAGGACCTCAAGACGGGTCTCACCTGCGCCGGACATCTCGGATTCAAGCAGGCGGTCTGCGTGTCAGGCGGCAGCGGCATCAAGGCAGTGGCGTACCTGTCGAACAATCCGATCCCCGTCACCCTCTATTCCCCGCATTCGACGCATGTACGCGTCAAAAATCAGATACTGCTTGGCGCGCAGTACGAAGACACGTTCCGGCTCGCCGCCCTTGACCGCAGTCCCGGCAGATACAACATTACCCCAGGCATAAATCCCTATTCGCAGGAAGGATGCAAAGTAATAAGCTGGCAGATCATTAAGGCGGGTTACGGATTTGACATCATTGTCATTCCGTCAGGCAACGGTTCCTCCCTGTGGGGGGTGTTTAAGGGATTCAAGGAAGCGAAAGAGGCAGGACTGGTTAAAAACATCCCGCGGATATTTGCGGCGGAGCTGAAAAACGGCCCTCTTTCGCGTTCCCTGAAAAAAGGCACAAAGAAAGCCAATAAAAAAATTCTCTCAAGCGCGGCGACATCGATTGATGTCCTGGAAAGCTTCAGCATCGGCAAAGCGCTTATTGCCGTGAATGAAAGCGGCGGAGGATCGGTCACAGTATCGGAAGCGGAGATCGAAAGTGCATACCGCTCGCTTCACCATGAAGGATTGAAGCCGTCACATACCGCGGCGGCAGGATATGCGGCGGCCATCAGACTGAAACAGAACAATCCGGGCAAGCGTATCTGTTGCATCCTTACGGCACGGGAGTAAGTACGGCGCTGCGCCAAAGTCAATTACAATTTGTGTTATCATATACAGCATGATCACCGATGAAATAAAAACCCTGCTGCAGGAAGCAGCCAAAAAAGCGGGAGTCCACGCGGAAGTCACCCTCGATATCCCCACCCAGAAAGAATACGGCGACTACGCCACATCGGTCGCGTTGAAATCGGTCAAGGAACTGAAAAAAGCGCCGTTTCTTATTGCCGAGGATATCGTGAAGCATATCGAAAAAAAAGGAATCATCCGGGACGTGAAAGTCATCAAGCCCGGGTTCATCAACGTGTGGATCGATCCCAACGCGTTTGTCACAGCGGCTCAGGACCTGGCAAACGGAAAATTCACCGTGGAACCCGCGCACCTGGGGCCGGAAAAAAAAGTCATGGTTGAGTTCGCGCACCCCAACACCCATAAGCTGTTTCATATCGGACACCTCCGAAACATCGCAACCGGCGAATCGGTCGTACGGCTCCTTGAGGCGGCGGGCAACAACGTGATCCGCTCAAACTACCAGGGAGATGTGGGTCTCCATATCGCAAAAACCCTCTATTCGATCCGCAAGGATAAAACGGATCTTGCCTCCCTCAAAACCCTGACCGAAAAGATCAAGCTTCTCGGCGCGGCATACGCGAAAGGACAGCAGGAATACGATGAAGTACCGGGCGCAAAGGACGAGATACACACCATAAACAAGATGATTTATGAAAAGGATCCGGCAATCCTTGACCTCTGGACGGAGACCGTGAAATGGAGCCTGGAATATTTCAATGAGATATACAAGCGCGTGTACAGCACATTCGACCGCTGCTACTTCGAAAGCGAGATGTACAAACGGGGCACCGAAATCGTGCAGGACCTCCTGTCAAAAGGCGTCCTGAAAAAAAGCGAGGGGGCGATCGTGTTTGACGGCACGGGCTACGGCACGGACACCCGCGTGTTCATCAATTCGCTCGGATTCCCTACGTACGAAGGCAAGGAACTGGCCCTTGCGGAAAAGGAATTCTCGGATTTCGGCACCCTTGACCGCAACATTCATGTGGTGACGCCGGAGCAGACAAGTTTTTTCCAGGTCACTTTCAAGGTGGAAGAGCTGATTGACCCGGCAAAATACAAGGGCAAACAGTACCACCTCGCCTACAACTGGGTAAAGCTCAAATCCGGCAAGATGTCATCCCGCACCGGTAACGTCATCGAAGGCACATGGCTTATTGATGAGGCCAAGCGGATCCTCCTTGAACGGTTCAAGATAGACGATGAGACTGCGGAGATCCTGGCGGTCGCGGCAGTGAAGTATTCGTTCCTCAAGGTGTCGACCTCCATGGAAATCTACTTCGATTTCGAGGAATCGATCACGCTTGAGGGCAATTCCGCGCCTTATCTCAACTATACGTACGTGCGCACCCAGAGCGTTCTGGGCAAGGAGCAGGCAGAGTCTGCCGCGTCCCTTGACGGCATTGAACTGAATGAGGAGGACCGGATGCTTGCAAAGAAATTGTACATGTTTCCGGGAGTAGTGCATGAGGCCGCCCAAAAACTTTCCCCCAACATCGTAGCAACATATCTTTTCGAACTGTCTCAGGATTTCAACCTGTTTTACCAGAAAAACCCGATACTCAAGGCGGAAGGAAACGCAAAAGCATTGCGCCTCATGCTCACGAAAGCGACCGGCAATACCATTCATGAAGGCCTGAGGCTTCTGGGTATCAAAACCGTTCAAAAAATGTAATATGACGTTTTATATCTGCAGCAACTGCGGCTACGGTGCGGCATCATGGATCGGCAAATGTCCCAACTGCGGGGAATGGAATACCATGGCGGAAAAGCAGGAGGAAAAATCATCCTCCCGCGGGGAAGGCGTGAAAAAGATAACCATAACGACGCTTTCCGAAATAAAGACGAAATCCAAGGAGCGGAAAAAAACCGGCATCTACGAATTCGACCGCGTGCTCGGCACCGGATTCGTGCCAGGCGAAGTCGTATTCCTCACCGGAGAACCCGGAGTCGGAAAATCGACCCTTCTCCTTCAGTCGCTCCAGCACCTGAACGCCATATATATTTCAGGCGAGGAATCCGCTGAGCAGGTAAAGGACCGCGCGATCCGGCTCGGCGTAAACCTGAAAAACTTCGCATTTTCCAACGACCTGCAGGTTGAAGGCATCATCGGCTACATAGAAGATGCGGAAGTGAAGCCCGACGTCCTGGTCATCGACTCAATCCAGACCGTGTATTCCAAAGACGTCGACTCCCCGCCCGGAAGCGTGAACCAGCTGAAGGAATCCGCCAACCGCCTGACCGCAATGGCCAAGCGGGAGCGCATCGCGGTCATCCTCATCGGACATATCACCAAGGAAGGCGACATAGCGGGCCCCAAGACGCTCGAGCACCTGGTCGACTGCGTGCTGAGTTTCGAGGGCGAGCGCGTGAGTAATTTCCGGGTGCTTCGCGCGACCAAAAACCGGTTCGGCTCAACTGATGAGATCGGGATATTTGAAATGCGGGAAAAGGGGCTTCACGAAGTGACGGACCCGCTGGTGTTCCTCGATAACGTGAACGAGGCGGTCGCCGGCAAATCCATAATCGGCGTAACCGAAGGCAAGCGCCAGCTGTTTTACGAAATCCAGACGCTTGCGGTCCCCACTTCCCTTTCCATGCCCCGCCGCGTCGTGAAAGGCGTCGACTACAACAAAGTGCAGCTCTTGCTTGCGGTCATCAAGAAACACCTGTCCATCCAGCTTGATTCCTATGACATATACGTCAACGTCATCGGCGGCGTGCGGGTCACCTCGACCATGGCAGACCTCGGGATCGTGGCATCCCTCTATTCCTCGATCCGCAACATCCCGATCCCGTCAAAAACCGTATTTCTCGGCGAGGTGGGTCTATTGGGGGAAGTGAGGAAAGGGTACGGGGAGGACAAAATCGTGAGCGAGTCGCGAAGACTCGGGTTCAGGCATATTTACTCTTCAAAAAACACGACATCCATCCGGGACATAAAGAAGATCATATCTCCCTGATGTATTCCTTCTGGATGACGGTTTTCTTGCCGTTTGCGCCGACCACTTCGATCGTGACCTTGTTCACCTTGTTCTTGAGGGGCAGGCTGTATTCGAATATGCCATCGCTGTCCTGGTACACCCGCTGGCCGAATATGGTCACCGACGCCTCCTTTTCCGTCTGGCCCACGATCTTCACTTTGTCGGTCCGCCTGAACACTGTCTTGGTGGGTTCAAGAATCACGAGCTTGGGGGGCGTGACGTATATGAACATCTGGTACCCGAAATACCCGAAAAAGAAGAGGAAAATGAATGCGAGGAAAGCTGCAACCGCGCGCCGGGTGTCCGACACGAAATACGAACTTGACACCTTGCGCTTGAAGCGGACGTCGTCTTTTTTTTCGTACTCCCGACGGAAGAATGCAAGTATTTTCTTTTCGTCAAGGTTCAGGAACTCCGCGTAGTTTTTGATGATGCCGACGATATAGATGTAGGAGGAGAAGTTGCTCCAGTAGTTATTCTCGAGGTCTTTGAGGAATTTCTCGCGCACCTTGATGCGCTTCTCGACCTGCGCAAGGGTGTATCCCTGCCGCAGGCGCTCCTTTTGAAGGATGCTGCCGACTGAAAGCATAGAGAATTAGTTTATTCCTTTACCCGTTCGCCGTATTCGCCTGTCTCGGGATTCACCGTGATGGTGTCGCCGACTTTCACGAAAAGGGGCACCATGACGGTAACGCCCGTTTCGACTTTCGCAGGTTTTTTCGCACCCGACACCGTGTCGCCTTTGATGGCGTCCTCGGTCTCGACCACTTTCAGCTTGACGCTGAGGGCAGGGCGCATGGTAAGGGCCTTGTCGTCATAGACATAGACGAAATACGACTTGCCGTCCTTGAGGAATTTCCCTGCCTCTCCGACCACACCCACGGGTAAAGTGAACTGGTTGTAGGTGCGGCTGTCCATGAAATATACGTTTTCCGCGTCCTTGTAGAGGTACTGCATTTCCACGCATTCCACCTCGAGGGTTTCCACGGTTTCGTTCGATTTGAACGCGTATTCGATGTTTTTTGCGCTGATGATGTTCTTGATGCGGGCTTTCATGAGGGCCGAACCTTTGCCCGGTGAATAGAAGTCGGCTTTCTGGACCTGCCAGATTTCGCCCTGGTAGCTGATGAATTCACCTTTTTTGAGAGAACCTGCGTTTGTTTTCATAAGAATCTATTGTAACTCTTACAGGCTTATTTTTCAACGGCTGCGGTTCGGGGAGCCTGAAAAACGGTGTTACTTGTCGAATTGGCAGGTGGCGGAGCTGGAAGGGTTCCCGACAACACGGAGCTACAGCATCAACCCAGTCGAGCGAGTATTGGCGGGAGGGACAAGCTCCGACAGAATCTGTCAATTCGTGTGATTCCATCGGATTATTTTTATCCCATTTCCCTATCAAGGTCTTCCAGGAGTTTTTTTGCTTTCGTTGATACACGCTCCGGCACTTTCACCCGGTACACAACATACTGGTCCCCGCGGCGGGTGGTCTGCGGGTATACGATTCCCTGCCCGCGGAGCCGTACGGTTGTTCCGGACTGCGTGCCGGGACGGATGCGCAGCTGCACGTCCCCGTCGATTGTGGGCACCTGTGCGACGCCGCCGAGCACTGCCTTCGTGTAGCTTATCTCATGCTCAACGTAAACATCCTGCCCTTCGCGCTTGAACCGGCTGTCCGGCTTCACGCGCACGAGGATGTCGAAATCCGTGAAGCGGACGCGCATGCCGTCGTCCACTCCGGCCGGGATTTTGATGGATTTGTTCTTGCCCTTGATGACCGCGTTTTTCTCCACTCCCCGTACCGCTTCATCAAAGGTCAGGGATATTTCATACACGTCACGCTGCCTCGCCCGTCCCCGTGAGGTACCGCCGAATCCGCTGAAAAACTGCTCGAAAATGTCAAACGGATCGGAGAACCCGCCGAAATCGAATCCTTCAAAGGGGTTCTGTCCGCCGGATGAGGAATAGGTGTAGCTGAAGGGACCGTATCCGCCGTACTGATTCTGCTGGCCCGATGCCTTGCCGAAGCCGCCTTTCTCGAACGCTTCCTTGCCGTATTGGTCATAAAGTGAGCGTTTCTTGGGGTCGCTCAAAACCTCATAGGCATGGTTGATTTCCTTGAACTTGGCGCTTGCCTCCGGCGTCTTGTTGCGGTCCGGGTGCCATTTAAGCGCCTGCCTGCGGTATGCGGCTTTCAGTTCTGCCTCAGATGCGTTCTTTGATACTCCCAAAGCTTCATAATAGTCCATACGTTCCGGTTATTTTACCACTTCCCCTTCCTCAACATCCTTCTTGTCCTCTTTCTTCTCAGGTCCGGCTGCGCCGCCGGGCGTTCCGCCGGGAGCCTGAGAACCGGGCTGCGGGCCTGCGCCCTGTCCCTGGGAGTACATGAACTGGCCGATCTTCTGGAGCGAATCGCTTAACGCTTTCGTCTTTTCCTCGATGACCGATTTGTCCCCCTTGTCCTTCACGTCTTTAAGGTCCTTGATCTTGCCCTCTATTTCCGACTTCAAATCCTTGGGAGCCTTGTCGCCGACGTCCTTCAGGGATTTCTCGCTGACATAGATGAGGTTTTCGGCCTTATTTTTCACTTCAATCTTTTCCTTTTCCTCCGCATCTTTAGCCGCATTCTGTTCGGCTTCCTCCCGCATCTTGTCGATCTGCTCCTTGGTAAGACCGGTGGATCCGGTTATTTTGATCGCCTGAGTCTTGCCGGTCGCCTTGTCCTTGGCGGTAACGGTCAGGATGCCTGAGGCGTCGATGTCAAATGATACCTCAACCTGCGGTACACCGCGGGGCGCGGGCGGGATGCCGTCCAGGATAAAGCGCCCGAGCGATTTGTTGTCTTTCGCGAGCGGCCGTTCTCCCTGGGTGATGTGGATCTCCACCTGCGTCTGGTTGTCGCCTGCGGTCGAGAATATTTCCGATTTGGTCGTGGGGATGGTTGTGTTTCTCGGGATGAGGGGAGTCGACACGCCGCCAAGCGTTTCAACGCCCAAAGTCAACGGCGTGACGTCCAAAAGCACGACATCTTTCGTTTCACCGGTCAGGACGCCTCCCTGGATGGATGCGCCGATCGCGACGACTTCATCCGGATTCACCGAACGGTTCGGTTCCTTGCCGAAGAATGCCTTTACCTTGTCGTAGACCATTGGCATGCGCGTCATGCCGCCGACCAGAACCACCTCGTCAACCTTTGAAGCGTCGATTTTCGCGTCCTTAAGGCATGCTTTCACCGGTTCGAACGAATTGTCAACCAGGTGCCCGACGAGCTGTTCGAGTTTTGCGCGCGACAGCTTCATGACCAAATGCTGGGGCTGGTTATCCTTGACCGTGATAAACGGCAGGTTCACGTCCGCCTCAAGCGAAGTGGACAGCTCGATTTTTGCTTTTTCGGCCGCGTCCCTCAATCTCTGGAGTGCCTGCGGATCCTTCCTCAGGTCGATGCCGTTGTCTTTTTTGAATTCGTCCGCGAAAAAATCAAGGATGATCTTGTCGAAATCGTCGCCGCCCAGGTGGGTGTCGCCGTTTGTAGCCTTCACCTGGAACACGCCCTCGCCCAGTTCAAGCACCGTGATGTCGAACGTACCGCCGCCGAGGTCGTACACCGCGATCGTGTGGGCATGTTTCTTGTCGAGTCCGTACGCGAGCGCTGCGGCTGTGGGTTCGTTGATGATGCGCACCACGTCAAGCCCCGCGATTTCGCCCGCCTGCTTGGTCGCCTGGCGCTGCGAATCGTCAAAATAAGCGGGAACCGTGATGACCGCCTTTTCCACTTTCTCGCCGAGATACGCCTCCGCGTCTGACTTGATTTTCTGGAGGATCATGGCGGAAATTTCCTGGGGAGTGTATGTCTTGCCGGATACTTCAACGACCGCTGCTCCGTCCTTGCCTTCCGCTATTTTGTATGGGAGCCATTTCAAGTCCTCCTTGGTTGAGGGATCCGAAAACCGGCGCCCCATGAGGCGCTTGATCGAAAAGATGGTGTTTTGCGGATTGATCACCATCTGGCGCTTTGCCACATCTCCCACCACCCGTTTGACCGGGTCGACGACGGACGGAATAACGTTGCGTCCTTCCTGGGAATGGATGACTTTCGGCTTGCCGCCTTCCATCACCGCCACACACGAGTTTGTCGTACCGAGATCGATGCCGATTATTTTTGCCATATTTGTTTGGTTAAAATAATAATTTTAATTTCCTTATTTAACTTTTCTGCTCACCTTCACCTGCGCGATTCGGATGATTCTGCCGTTCAGTTCATACCCTTTGCGCAGCACTTCAACAACCACATTATCCTTGTCTCCCTCCACCATGTCGATGACTTCCGCGTTATTGGGATCGTATTCTTTTCCCTGCACTTCAATTTCCCTGAGGCCGGCATTCTTTAGCGTCTGGTAAAAGGAATCGGTCACCAGCTTCAGGTTCGGGTCCTTGAAAAATACGCCCGCTTTCTCCAGGTTGTCAAGAAACGGAAGCAGCCTGATCATCAGGTCCTTGTTTGCGGAATTGATCAGTTCCGCCCGCTGTGACACCATCCGGTTTTCGAAATTCTGGTAATCGGCAAGCGCCCTCAGGTACTTTGTCTTGAATTCTTCCTTTGCCGCGTTTGCCTCATCGAGCTTTGCCTGCATCTGCTTCAACTGCTCCTCGAGCTTTTTCACTTCCGCATCGGTGTCGTTTTTGGCCGGTTTGGCCGGTTTCTGGTCGGTCATACGTTTATTGTTTATAAATTGCCCGTTTTTATGATTTCCTCCAAGAGCGAGGAAAAGTATTTGATCTGGGGGGATATGGCCCCGTAGTTCATGCGTTTGGGTCCGACGACGCCGATGATTCCCTTGACTTTGTCCGATTCGAATTCGCCGAACACGCTCGCGCAGGATTCATACATCGGGTCCCCCAGGTCATCGTCACCCAAAAGATAATAGATGTCGCCTTCATATTTCTGGAGCCGTTCAAGGATGCGCTCCCAATAGTGGATTTCCTCAAGCCTTTCAAAAAGATACCGCTCAAGCTCCCGGTTGATGAATTCGCTGATGTTCAGCAGGTTTGTGAGGCCCGCATAGTACATGTCCCCGTTTGAGGTCGCGGACACCGAAATGAGACCGGTCCGCTGGGCAAGCACTTTGGTCGCCTGCGCGAGGAGCTTGTGGCGTTCGCTGCGCTCGTCCCATACGCTGTTTTTGTACGCGACTTCATCCGCGGTCGATAGCTCCTTCTCCTTCATCAGTTTGTTGATGTAGAACCGGAATCCCTTTGCTGAGGGCACCCGGCCGGAGGAAAAATGAGCTTTCTTGATGTATCCTTTTTTCGCAAGCTCGACCATCTCATTGCGGATGGTTGCGGGAGACACGCCCAGCTTGTACTTCTTTTCCAGGATCTCCGATCCCACCGGTTCGCCGGATTCCGAATACTCGGTTATGATTGCCCTCAGGATGTCGATCTGTCTCTGGGTGATATCTTCCATAAAACGTATGCGAAATGCTAATTGCTTGTATTAGCAATAATAATACATCTCTGCTAACAATGTCAAGGGGATTTTTTATTATAATTATCCCTATGCCGCTTAAACTTGGCGCACATCTTTCCATAAACGGAGGGTATGAATCTTCCCTTTCAAAGATACGGGACCTGGGCGGCAACTGTCTTCAGATCTTTTCCGCCTCACCCCGGGGATGGAATATGGCCAAGGCGGATAAAGCCGCTGCCGAAGCATTCCGGAACAAGAAACAGGAGCTTGGGATCGACCCGGTCTACTTCCACGCCTCCTACCTCATCAACCTCGCCGACTCCGGTCGGATCGGCCACCTGTCCAAAGCGTCCCTTATCGCGGAGCTTCAGGCGGCATCCCTTTTCGGCATCAGGGGAAGCATCGTACATCTCGGATCCTTTAAAAACGAGGATACAAACGGCAAATATCCCGCGCTCATAAAAAATATACAAGAGGTGCTCGGACAGACTCCCGGCGATACCCTGTTCATCATGGAAAACGCGGGAAACCGGAAAATCGGCCAGTCGATTGACGAGCTTGCCCGCATTCTGCAGGATCTGCATGATCCCCGTGTCAGGGTGTGCCTGGACACCTGTCATCTTTTTAGTGCGGGTTATGACCTGCGCACGCCGGAAATGCTTGATGCATTCCTGAAGTATATCGACGCGAAAATCGGACTCTCCGTCATTGAGGCATGGCACCTCAACGACAGCAGGGATCCGTTCGGGTCGCTGCGTGACCGGCATGAAAATATCGGGGAAGGGACGCTCGGCCTTGAGCCGTTCCGCCTGCTCCTGAACCATCCCCTCATGAAACAGAGACCCTTTATCATCGAAACCCCTGGATTTGACGGAAACGGTCCGGACCGGAAAAATTTAGAAATACTTAAAAGCCTCATATGAACCTCCAGCAAACGGTCCGCGAAGAACTAAATGCCTTGGATGCCAGCCATCACGTTGACAAAAATGTTCTTGAAAAATTCCGTAGGCGGCTTGACGCGAACTCCCTCACCAAAGCAGAAAATCCCGCAGATCACTTTTGTTCGTTTTTCCTTCCCGTTCATACGGCTACCCAATCAATTTACCTGGTGCACCACCGGAAAGCGGGCAGCTGGATCCCACCGGGCGGGCATATCGAAAAAGGGGAACTCCCGCGCGAAACCGTCGCGCGCGAATACGCGGAAGAGCTCGGGTTCACGCTTACCCGCGAAGCGGTTACCCTGTTCGACATCAGTGTCACCCGCATCGAAAACCACACGCCCTGCAAAATCCACTTTGACCTGTGGTATACCGTTTCCTGCGCGGAGCGCACCGATTACCGGTTTCTTGAGGCGGAATTCCATGGCGCGGGATGGTTCAGCATCAAGACCGCACTTTCGAGGATGGAGCGCCCTGACTATCGGACGATTGTCTCAAAACTGGATTTGCGAGTATAATAACATCATGTTCACTTTGCCCCCAGGCGTTATCCGGTTCATGGACGTATTCCGCAAAAACGGATTCCACATTTATGCCGTGGGAGGCGCCGTGCGCAATCTGCTCCTGTCGAAATCCGCGGACAACTGGGATTTCACCACGGACGCAACGCCGGAAAAAATACAGGAGCTTTTTCCTGAGGCGTACTACAACAATACCTATGGCACCGTAAGCGTGATCGACAAGGAAGACAAAATGCTGTATGAAGTAACGCCCTTCAGGAGAGAAGGAGACTACAAGGACAGCCGCCATCCCGAAACGGTCGCATGGGCCCAAACCCTTGAGGAGGATCTCGCGCGCCGCGATTTCACGATCAACGCGATGGCCTACGACGGCACACAGATCATTGATCCCTTCGGAGGAAGAAAACATCTGGAGGAAAAGCTCATCGTTGCGGTCGGCGATCCTGAAAAACGGTTCGGCGAGGATGCGCTCCGGCTCATGCGGGCAATCCGTTTTGCCTCCCAGCTCGGATTCCTCATTGAAGACAAAACCAGAAAAGCGATCGCGAAACACAGCGCACTCATTGCGAAAGTGTCATGGGAACGCATACGGGACGAGCTCCTCAAAATCATCGCAAGCGAACATCCGGCGGAAGGCATCCTGTTTCTCCACAACACCGGACTCCTGAAGTACATATTGCCGGAGCTTGAGGAGTGTTTTGCGGTTCCCCAGAAAAGCCCCAAGCGCCACCATATCTATGATGTCGGCACCCATTCGGTCATGGCTTTGAAGCACTGCCCCTCAAAAGACACGGTTACCCGCCTGGCAACCCTGCTGCACGATGTGGGCAAAGCCCGGACATTCCGCAAGGACGAGGAGTCCGGACTCATTACGTTCTATAACCATGAGGTTGCCGGCGAACATGCGGTGAGGGAAATTGCCAAACGTCTGCGTCTTTCCCGCGAGCAGTCAACCAAGCTGGTGACGCTCGTGAAACACCACCAGTTCACCGTCTCCGAAATCATCACCGACAAGGCCGTGCGCCGCTTCATTCGGGACGTGGGTAAAGACTTCGTGCAGGACATGTTCGACCTGAGGACCGGGGACCGGATCGGCTCCGGCGCAACCCCCACCTCATGGCGGTTCGAACTGTTCAAAAAGAGGGTTGTTGAAGTGCAGAAGGAGCCGTTCAAAGTGACTGACCTGAAAGTGGACGGAAAAGACGTCATGGAGACACTGGAAATAAAACCCAGCCGTGAGGTTGGCGACGTACTGGACACGCTGTTTGCAGATGTCGTTGAAGGTAAGCTGAAAAACGAACGTGAACCGCTCCTTGAAGAGCTCAAGAAAATCAGACAATCCCGTTCATCTTCTCAAAAAGCAGGGGAAACTCCGTAAAGCCCGAATCCGTATTGAGATGCCCCCCGTGATGTATGATAAAGGGCGCAACCCCGAGCTTATATGCAAGCTCCATAAGTTTTTCCTGCGGCACGTACGGATCGTTGTCCCCGTAAAATACGAGGGAGTTCTGTATTTTCGGCAAAACCAGCGAAAAGTCGATTGAGCGCTCCCGGATGAAATAGCTGTTGAAAGGCACTCCGTAATCGCTGGAGAAACCGGAAACCGATACGAAGGCCTTCACGCGCCGCGGGGATGCGGATACCACATCAAGCGCGGTTATGACCCCCAGCGAATGGCCGACCATCGTGATTTCCGTTTCCCCCTCCAGGATTTTTTCAACGGTACGGTGCCAGACCGTCCGGTCCGGATGGCCGGCGTCCGGAAGATCAGGCATATATACCTTGTGTCCAAGCGCCGTGAACTTGTCGTGCAGCCACTTCTCCCAATGCATGCCGGCATGGCCTTCGATGCCGTGGAGTATGATGATCGGTGTTTTACTCATAATTACAGTGTACTATAGCTGTCTTTTTCGTTCAAAACCGATGTTTCGTCCCCGTGCCCCGGATAAATGACCGTTTCCTCCGGAAGAGACAACAGCTTTTTTAACGAAACAGACAAATCAAGCGGCCGGCTGTAGGAAAGGTCCGTTCGTCCGATCGATCCCGCAAACAGGGTGTCGCCGGTGAATACGCACTGCTCTTCCCGCAGGTATATGCTGCACCCGCCCGGCGTATGCCCCGGGGTTTCTATGATATTCAGTTTGAAAGGTCCAATCCGCAGATCCCCTTTCTTGAGAAGTACCGTGAACTTGGGCGCTATGGTATAGGGTTCATATCCGAGGAAATGTTTTGCCGTTGCTCCGAGCCGTTTCACGAGAAACGCGTCTTTGGTGTGCAGGTACAAGGGTACAGGAAAGGAGAGCTGTATCTCCCCCGCCGCCATGCAGTGGTCGAAATGCCCGTGCGTTGCGACCATTGCCCGAAGGTTCAGATTCTGGCGGGCGATTTCCTCAAGGAGAAAACCGGCCTCATCCGCGGGATCGATTATGAGGCAGTCCTTGTCATGGGAGATAAGATAGCAATTGGCCTGAAGGGATCCGAGACTATACCTGCGAATCATCATACGAGCGTTACGATTTCGCTCCAACCCGCAACGGGGCGGATGAACTTGTGCTCGGGTACGCTTTTGTTCCAAAGGGCGGGAAACAGGAATACCTGTATGCCCGCCTGCGCGCAGTCGATCGCATAATCGGGCGCGTCATCGATCATGAGACTGATCCCCTCTTCTTTGCATACCTGGGATTTGGTTTTGCGCACCTCATGCGAGTGGGAAACCTGATTCGTGTGGAGAACTTTTTTGAACTTGTCGGGAAAATGTTTTTTCAGCCACGCATTCGTCTTGTGCTCAATGCGATGCGGACGGGAGGTGATAAGATACAGGTCGTGTGATACGCTCAACCGTCCGATCCCTTCAACCGCTCCTTCAATCGGCTGCACTTTGTCGAAATACGGGGATTCGTAATACTCGAAAATCCGGAAAAGCACATCGGTCGGATCGCATTTCCAGACTTTTGACAGGTTGTAATCCGTATGGTCATGGAAGGTGAGATCCGTATGGTAGCGTGCATTATGGAACTCGACCATGGGCTGCATGATTTCCGCAAGGACCGAATCCATGTCTACTCCGATTTTCATAGCGATATGTTACCTGCGGCTGCCTTTCTTTTCAAGCCAAATGAGGATGGGGGTCGCGACAAACGGAGAGGAATACGTGCCGGTCACCGTTCCGATAAGGAGCGTGAGGACGAAAAACCGGATGGTCGATCCGCCGAGAAGCACCAGGGCCAATAGCATGAAGATGATGGTCATCGAATTGTTGAGGGAGCGCACCATGGTTTCCGTCACTGCGCGGTCCGCGTGTTCCGTAATGTTTCCCCGCCCCTGCGTTTTGTAGTATTCTCGGATCTTGTCGAAAATGACGATTGTGTCATGAACCGAGAAGGACATGGTCGTGAGGACCGCAGTCACGAACATGGTGTCAACCTGCGCGCCGAAGAAACGCGACAGAAGCGAATACATGCCGACAACCACCATGAAGTCGTGAATCATCGCCAGTATCGCCGCAAGCGCGAAATTCAATCCCTTGAACGCGAAGCTCATGTAGATGAGGATGCCGGCAATCGCAAGAATCGAGGCGACCGCGGTCTTTTGCATTGTTTCCTTTCCG
This sequence comes from uncultured Gammaproteobacteria bacterium, assembly GCA_964629635.1. Classification (GTDB taxonomy): domain Bacteria; phylum Patescibacteriota; class Microgenomatia; order UBA1406; family GWC2-37-13; genus YC2-FULL-38-9. The sequence continues at coordinate 82,584 of CAZVQS010000002.1, read as the reverse complement.
ATGACCGGACCAACCGTCTCGAAACGGAGCTGGTTGACGTTCGTATCGAGCTTTTTTCCCAGGTCGCTGCGCAATGCACTTTCCTTTTTTTCATCGATCGGGGTCAGGCGCGCGGACAACCTGCCTCCTTCTAACTTGAGCGACGCATAGTTAATCCCGTTGTCCGTGAACACCTTGGAAACTTCACGCGCCTGCACGTTTTTCCCAAGCTGGTATTCGATATCGGTGCCTCCCACGAAATCGATGGAATACGTATACCCGTAGCGCACGATCGAAAACAGACCGGTCAGGATGACAAGAGCCGATATGAAAGCATAAAGCCAGTTGAGTTTGTGGAATCTGATCATATTATTTGGTTTTTTTCGTTTCCTTGTAAAACGCGTTGATGAGGCGGCGGGTGATGACGATGCCGGTGAAAAGAGAAGTCGCCACTCCGATCGCAAGCGTAAGGGCAAATCCCCTCACCATACCGAACTGCGGCAGAAATTCCCAGTTCAAAGGATTGAAAAGAATAAACGCCACCATCAAAGTCGTCACGTTCGCGTCCTTGATCGCATCAATCGCCCGGCCGAACCCAAGACGGACCGCAATATCGAATGGTTTGCCTGCGCGCATTTCCTCCTTGATACGCTCGAATATGAGGATATTCGAATCGACCGCCATGCCGATAGACAGTATGAATCCCGCAACACCCGGCAAAGTCAATACGACGGGGATCGCCCGGAAAATCGCAAATGAGATGAGGCCATAGATGATCAACGCGAATGAGGCGATTACGCCGAGTTTTCCGTAATACCCGATCATGAAGACAAGCACCATGAGGAGTCCGAAGAATCCGGCAACCACGCTTTTGCGGACCTCGGTCGCGCCAAGCGTCGGACCGATATTGCGCTGCTCTACCAGTCTGATCGGAAGGGGCAATGCGCCTGAATTGATCGAAATGGAGAGCTGTTTTGCTTCATCCAGCGTAAAATTGCCGGTGATCACCGCGCTCCCGTCCGGAATCCGCTGTTGCACGGTCGGGGCGGAAAGCGGCATGAAATCGAGGAATATGCCGACCGGCTTGCCGATGTTGCGACCCGTAATATCCGAAAAAAGCTTTGCGCCTTCCCCGGTGAACTGAAGGGCGACCTGCGGCTGGCCGTTCTGCTGGTCAAACGTGACTGACGCTTTTTTGATATGCCTGCCGGACAGGCCGGTATCCTTAGTGAGCCGTTCAAGCACCGATGCGGTCGATGCGGTTTTAGGATCCAGCGGCCCTTCCTCGAAAAACCTCAATTGAGCGGTCTGTCCGATTAGCGCCACCGCCTGCTCCGGGTTTTCCACGCCGGGCAGATCGACGCTGATGCGGTAGGTATTGCCGCTTTTCAGCGTTTGAACCACCGGCTCGGACACGCCGAAAAAATTCACGCGCCGCTCGATGACGTCACGGGCGGAGGCAAGGGAATCCTGCAGATCCTCCGGCTTCACTTTTGAGGTATCGGCTTCGAACACGAAATGGCTGCCGCCTTTCAGGTCAAGGCCGAGCTTTGTGGTGAATTCCTTTTTCACCGGTATGCCGAAAAATCTCGTGTCGATCTTGAGCGGATTGATGGTGAACTTGATTTCCTGTTTCTGGACCTTGAAATTCACGGGTATGTTTTCGGGCAGGCATATCCATATAAGAAGCACAAGAGATACGACATAGAACAGGTTTTTTAGTTTCATTTAAGGAGTTCTTCCTCGTGACCGACGAGCATAACTTTCGGCTGCTTCAAAAAGCGCCATATAAAAGGGTCGTTGTTTTTCTTGCGGAACTGGAATTCCTCTTCCGTCATCACAGTGTAGTTAATTTCCCTTCCGAATTCCTTCTCCGCCTCGTCAACAAGCATTGTCAGTTCCGGCACGACGAGCACGCCGACGAACAAAAGGTAAATCTCGTCTTCCTTTATCTCGAGTTTGCGGGCGTACTTCGTGGACACCGCGATATATTTGATTTTGCCTAGCTTTGAAAGGTTTTTGTATATGGCGGTCGAAAGCGTATTCGTTTTCGTGAAGATGCGGAGGAATTCGTCATGGAGCGCGAATCCCTTGTTAAGCGAGTAAAACACCTTGTTCAACCGCTTTTCCTTGTGAAGCACTTTCGATTTTTCCAGAATGTCGACTTCGCGCTTGACCGCATTCACTTCCTCCTCAATCTCGCGAACGATCTTGCGCAGGTAGTACGATTCCCCGATATGGTGGTAAAAGAGCTGCAGAATTTTGCGTCTCGTCTTCGAAGGAATGATGAATTGCAGCATATGGGTTAATACGTAACTTCGTTCCCCGTCGGCAACACTTCCACAAACACCTGACCCCGGACTATCTCCACTTCCTTGTCGTCCTCATCGTAAAACACCATCCTCGATTCCGCATCATCCTTACTCCAGGTGCCTTCAATCGCTTTTCCGTTCTGGAAAACGAGGGCGTCTCCGGTTCCGGTCAGGTCGTACAGTATGTGACCGCCTTCGTATCCGTCGTTTGCCGGCGATTCGTCGGCAAATACAATGATAACATTTTTTGCCGTCATCTGCTTTCCGTTGTTCTTGTCCATATGCGCTTTCCCGCCGTTTGCCCTCTTGTAGCTGTTGGTTGTCTTGTCGTAGTTCCAGGTTACATTCATGGTGCTCGCAAAGGAGTCCCAGAACCCGAAACTGATTTTGGAGGTTGCGCCGCGGTCTGCCGCTTTGGCGTCATCCTGGAACTTCCAGGACGTGAAATTCTCGTCCCATTTCACCCCATCCTCGTCAACGTCCGTCAGCTCGCGTTTCGTCTTGGCGAAATCCCACAGCTTGGATGTTGAAGAATACACCGTGTGTTCGGTCGCAACGCCGGGAAGACGCTCATAATCCCTCCAGAAGTACGGAAAGGGAACGCCGAACTGGTTCAAGTCGTTGTAGTTTTCCCATCCGAGCTTGCGGATAAGCCCGAGCGCATCGGCTTTTGCGCCGTTTGCGCAACCTGAACCGGTTTCCGCGTCACAGTTCGCGCCTCCCACATGCGCGTACAAAGGATAATCGCCATACTCACGAAGAAGCGTCATGAAATGGACACGGGCGGAACGCACCGGACCGACGAAAGGCGCATCCTGGCAGTAGTACACCCCGAGGAATCTCGTGATACCTCCCTCGGCGACCGCTTCATATACGACATCCGCGCTGGTCAGACCAGACTGGGGGCGGGCATCCGTGCTGTTCTCGATGGCGATACCCATCGGGCGCCGCTTCTCCCACTTTTCCCGTTTCGATTTGGAAAGCATCTGGCCGTTGATGGGACACTCTTCCGTTTTCGGCTCCGCATCTTCAGGATCGACTACTCCGGTCGGCGCGTTATAGCTCGTTTTCGGCGTTCCGGGTTGTGCTTTTGAAAATATGGTATACGAACCGAAAGCGGATCCGGCAAAAAGAAGAACAAAAACGGCTAATGCGATTTTTTTATTGATCATATCTGTCTTTTCTTAAAATTAAATGGTAATGGTTTTATTTCGCCTGGGTGACTGCGTCCTTTTCCTCTGCGGACAGCTCATGCTTCTCGCCTTTGCCGTCCGATACCTTCTTCGCGTAAATCCTGACGCCGTCGTGGATATAGATGAAATTCACGACGACTCCCGAATTGTGTTCGTTAAGAAGCGCGAGAACGAAACTCGGTTCACCTTCGGTCTTTCCAAACGCATTGAAGCGCACCAGACCGATTTTCTGGAAACTGCCCTTAAGATGAGATTGTACCTCATCCAATTCTTTTTTCAAGATCGCCTGGTTCTTTTCCACCGTTTCGTTTCCTTTCAGCACGGCGTCCAGTATTTCGTCGATGCTCCTCCGGCGGGTACGCGTCGTCAGCCCGTTGTAGTGGCTGCGCATCTTGAACACGACAAACGTAATCACCATTATCCAACCAAAAAAAAGAGCCATCACGAGATTGGTTACCATGTAAATTCATTGTATCCGTTTTAGGATGGAGTGTCAAATGGAGGATGGGCAGTTGCAATCGGGACAACAGGTGGTATACAATAGTGCAATGCCAAAAAAATCAAGAAAAGAGAAAATCCTGTCCAAACAACATATTCTTGCGAAACTGTCACCTGATGCGAAAGTTAAACAGGAGGTACGAGTTGAGGAAAAGACCGTTGCAGAGGTCCAGGACCCCGAAAGCATCCGCGCCGCTTCATACTTCAGGCACGATCTCCTCAAAAGTCTCGTGCTTATTTTAGCCGTAATTACGCTTGAAATAATTTTTTATTTTGCTAGTATGAGTACAGTTTGGGGCAAGCTATTCAAATTTTGATAGCATGAGAGGAGGTGAAACAAAGTATGGCAACGATGTATTGCGTAAAATGCAGAGCGAAAAAAGAGGTAGCTAATCCTGAGAAAGTTACCATGAAAAATGGTAAACCGGCAATGAAAGCAAAATGTCCGACATGCGGAACCGGCATGTACAAGATCGGAGCAGCGTAATTTCTTTATAAACACAAAAAAATCCCTCCGTACGGGGGGATTTTTTTATCCCAAACTGCCGGCGAAGGGGATCGACTCGATTTTCCGGTATACCGGCTTCTTCGAGGAGATGATGCTCTCGAAAAGCGAAAGCTCGCTCACTTTGAACTCCAGGTCAATTTCGGTCCTCGTCAGTTTTTTCACGAGATGGAAGTACTGCTGCTTGGAGGGTATCTTAGTACGCGCGACCGTAATGTGCGGGATGAACGTCTTCACTTCCTTGAATTCGCCCGAGAAAACTCCCCGCGTTTTTTCGATGATTCCTTCCAGGAGTTTTTCCCTCCGGAAATTCACGTATACGGTAATGTTCTGGCTCATAAAAAGGTCAAGGTGGTTGGCGTACAGATAGAAGGGCTCCTGGTCATAGAGGATGTCTTTCGTTTTCCGGCTTATTTCCTCGGCTTTGTTCGTTTCGCCGAAAAAATGCACGGTCATATGAAAGTTCTGGGTCTGCACCCAGTTGAATACCGGATACTCCTTCTGGAGGGAAACCAGTTGTGCATTGAGGGACTGCTTTGCCTCCCCGGGCAAATCAATCGCCAAAAACAGCCGCATAGCGCATGATGTTAGAACTTGAAAATTCCTTGATAAGGTCGACTTCCATGATTTGGGCCCCAACCGCTTCCGCCTGTTTCCTTTTGAACGCGATGGCGGGGTCCCCTTTCGTCACCGCTATGATACGGGGCGAAACGGATTTTGTCATCTCCAGATAATCGTCATACCCGCGCATGAGGGGAAGCAGGATGATGCGGTCGACGATATCGATGTGCGACAGGATTGCCGCCCGCTGTTCCTGGGTATGGACCGGCGTTCTTTTTTTTGTTTTTATGATGAACTCGTCCGGCTCAAGCGCAACGACTAGCAGGTCCCCCGCTTTCTTTGCTTTCCCGAGGAAATAGAGGTGTCCGTAATGGAAGAGGTCGAAGCATCCGCCGGCAAGCACCGTTTTCCTGTGGGTGTTTTTGTGAGCCGGAAGGCGCAGGTCTTTCAGAGAGATGACTTTTGAGGCATCGGAAGCCTTCGCCGTATTCTTCATTGTAGTATTATAGTATAGCATCTGGTGAATCGCTTGAGTAAAACGTATGAACAACACGTCCCATATCGCATCCGGCAGACAAAAAATCCTTATCGTGAGCGAACACCGCACCGGTCTGGTACTGTACCTCAAGGAGTACCTGAAACGGTTCGACAACGAAATATACATTTCCCCCAAGCTTCCCGTTTCCCTGAAAAACTTCGACTATTGCTTTCTCATCGACGATCATGCGTTTCTCCGGAATCCGAACGGGTACGGGCCGTGGAAACGCGCCATCATCGTCATCCCGCACAACAGGAAGCGGGCCCTTTCCGCGGTAAAAACGGTGCGGGAGAAAAAACTCGACGGCGTGCGGATCGTGTACTCCCCCCAGATCCAGACGCTTGAAAAAAACGAAATAGAGGAAATCGTGTGGTTTGCGGTTTCGAAAACCCATGAAATCCTTTTTTCCCTCAATACCCGGACCGTAACGCCTCCGAAGCCGCCCCCTCCCCCGGTGCCTTCCAGAATCCGCCCCCCCTGGCATATCCGGTTGTACCTGCGGTTTGAGAAACTGTTGAGCCGGAAAAATATAGCGCTTTTTGCGCTGCTTTGCATATTCGTGTACCATTTCGCCTTCGTGGGGCCGCTGGCTGCCGGAGGGCTCCTCCTCTACCGGGCCGCTGCAAGGATGCAGAAAAACGACCTGAAAGGGGCGTCCGTTCTGGTTCGCCAGAGCGCCATTCCCGTTGCCGCCTCCTCCAAAATGTACGGACTCGTGCGCCCCACCTTCCTCCTGTTTTCGGTTGCCCGGCTGCCCGATGACCTGTTTGCCATGCATAAACAGACGCTTGCCATCCTCGACACCGCCTCGTCCCTGCAGGAGGAAACGCACGAGTCGTTCATGCTTGTCCTCAAGAAAAACAAGGACGACCGCGAAAAGAAACGCCTGCTTGCGCTCCTGAAAGGCATGAAGGACCATTTAACCGAACTTGAAAACCAGATTACGTTCCTCAACCAGAAAATCCCCGGCAACATAACGCCTTTGAAGAAATACAAGGAAAAACTTGCAGACATTTCCTCCCTTCTTGCGCGCGGCAAACGAATCACGCCCTACCTTCCCGAAGTCATGGCCAGCGGGACCGAACGGAAATACCTCATGCTTTTTGCCAACAACATGGAACTGAGGCCGGGAGGGGGGTTTATCGGATCCTACGGCATCCTCACTATGCGGGACCTCACGTTCCAGAATCTTGAGGTATATGACGTGTACGATGCGGACGGCCAGCTTACCGCCCATGTAAAGCCGCCCGAGGCGATACGGCTCTATCTCAACCAGCCCCACTGGTTTCTCCGGGATTCGGCCTTTTCCCCGGACTTCTACGAAAACTATTTCCAGGCCAAATTCTTCCTTGACAAGGAAAAGCAGCTGACCGACTTTACCGGCGGCATCCTCGTGACGACGACTGCCATACGCAATATCCTTGCGGCATACGGGGACCTGTATATCCCCGATTTCAACGAAAAAGTGAATGCCGAAAACTTCTATCTCAAGACGCAGCTTTATGCGGAAAAGGACTTCTTCCCCGGATCAACCCAGAAAAAGAGTTTCCTTTCGGCTATTACCCGTCAGATCCTCGTCAACCTCGAAACGGTTCCGGAACGGGAACTCATGATGGAGCTTTTCAAGTCCGCCGAGGAAAAGCAGCTTGCGTTCTATTTCGAAATGGAGGACCTCCAGAAAACCATCGACTCCTATTACTGGTCCGGGCGCATCATCGAACCGCAGTGCCCCCGGAATGTCGCCAACTGCTATGCCGATTTCATGTTTCCCTATGACGCGAACCTCGGAGTGAACAAGGCCAATTTCTACATGGACCGCATCATGGACGTGAAGGTGGCAATCGACGAAGACGGCATCGTGCGAAGCCGCCTCAATATCAAATTCCGCAACAACGCCGTGCAGGATGTGTTTCCCGGCGGCAACTACCGCAACTATTTCCAGATCCTGCTCCCCCGCGATTCGGTCGTGAACCGCGTGCTGGTTGATGACGCCCAAATCCACGATTTCGACCAGGAGATCGGCCAGTTCAAGAAAGTGGGCTTTTTCATCGAAATACCGGTCCGGTCCACCCGCGAAGTCACGGTCGAGTACCAGTCCATAAAAGGGTTCACGAAAGGCAAGTCGGTTTACCAGCTCCTTTTCCAGAAACAGATCGGTTCCATCAACAACGATTTGAGCCTTGAAATAACGCTTCCCCAGGACATGTTCCTCGTCAATCAGAATTTTTCTCCCCTTGTTAATCAAAACCGGATCCTCTATAATACTGAGTTATCAGCAGATAAAATTTTTTTCATTGAAATGCTGAAAGAATAATATGAAAAAACAGGAAAAAAAGACCGCCCAGGTAACGCTTCCCGTCACGGAACGTACCGTATTCGGAAAGAAAGTTAAGAAAATGAGGAGAGAAGGTTCCCTTCCCGCAAACGTATTCGGAACCGACTTCAAGTCCCAGGCCATTACGGTCAAATATCCTGAATTTACGCATGTCTACAAGATCGTGCATGAAACCGGAATCGTATACCTCAAGCTCGGTGAAAAGGAAATCCCTGCGCTTGTCAAACACATCCAGCGGCATCCGCTGGATTCCAGTGTCCTGCATGTCGACTTCAGAAAGATCGACCTCACCAAGAAAATCGTAACGGAAGTACCGGTTGCGCTTGTGGGCGTTTCCGAGGCTGTCGCTCAGAAAGGCGGCGTCCTATTGACCCAGTCCGCGCATCTTGAGGTTGAAGCGCTTCCCCAGGACATTCCGGCTTCAATCGAGGTGGATATTTCCGTCATCAAGGAACTGGGAGAGGACATCAAGGTTTCCGCCCTTCCGAAATCTGGCAAATACACCGTAACCACCGATCCCGAGAAGGTGATCGTGTCCGTGACCGCACACAAGGAGGAAAGCCTGGTCGCCGAAACGACGGCTGCGGCAGCTCCCGAGGTGATCACGGCCAAGCCTGAGGGCGAGGACGGTGCGGCGGAAGCCGGTACGGAAAAAGCTAAGGAAGCTCCCGCTGCCGAAAAGGCAAAGGAATGATCAAAAATTTATAAGCTCATATGACAATTATCAAGACCGAATTCGCTTTAGCGCTCAATCAGGTTGCGGGAGAACGGGGCATATCTCCGGATGAGGTTATCGCCTCAATTGAAATGGCTCTCGTTGCCGCATACAAGAAAGAGTACCCCGGCAAGGAGGAGGAAGTGCTTACCGCGAAGCTGAACCGTGAAACGGGCGAGTCCAAGATTTTCAAGGAAGACAAGGATATCACTCCCCCCGGATTCGGCAGGATTGCGGCCCAAACCGCAAAACAGGTCATACTGCAGAAAATCCGCGAAGCGGAAAAACGCACGGTAATCAGCCATTACAAAGGCCAGGTCGGCACGGCCATGCGGGGCCGCGTCATCCGCTATGACGGTTTCAACGCCCACCTTGACATCGGCAAAGCCGAAGCGCTCCTTCCCCGCGAAGAGCAGATCAGGGGCGAAAACTATTCCGTAAACAACTCCTACACCGTATATCTCAAGGAAATCGCAGACGACAAATTCGGTAACCCGCGCATCATCGTATCGCGCACCGATCCCCGCCTCATCGATGAGCTTTTCAAGAAAGAAGTGCCTGAAATCGGAAATGGCGCGGTCGAAATCAAAATCACGGTCCGCGAGCCCGGTGAACGCGCGAAAATCGCGGTCGCGAGCACGCACGGATCGGTTGATCCGGTCGGCGCATGCGTCGGACAGAAAGGCGTGCGCGTCCAGACGGTGACGGATGAATTCGACGGCAAGGAGAAAATCGACATCATCCAATGGAACAAGGACGACAAACTGTTCATTATCGCAGCCCTTTCCCCTGCCAAGGTAACCGACGTCGAACTCAACCGCGAAGAGAAAAAAGCGAAAATCACGGTTGATGAATCACAGGCGCCCCTCGCAATCGGCAAAAGCGGCGTCAATGTGAATTTGGCCTCAAGGCTTACCGGCTATACGCTCGATATAGTACAGACCAAATCTTCAACCCCCGAAACGAAAGAGAACCCCGTTGAAACCAAACCGCAGGCATAACGCGTGCGGCTTGGGGATAAGTTTATTTTTTAGTCTATGCAGCCACGACCGCCTGTTGTCGCCATATTAGGCCATGTTGACCATGGCAAAACCACGCTCCTTGACTTCATCAGGAAGTCGCGCATCGCCAGTGGCGAACACGGCGGCATCACCCAGAAAATAGGCGCTTACGAAGTGGCAACCAAGATCAAGGGATACGATACGGACCGCATCACCTTCATCGATACCCCCGGACACGAAGCGTTTTCCCTGCTTCGCGCACGCGGCGCGCATGTCGCGGACGTGGCGCTCCTCATCGTCGACGTGCATGACTCGCTCATGCCCCAGACGGTTGAGTCCATCTCCCATATCAAAGCTGCGGGAGTTCCCTTCATCGTAGTCCTCAACAAGATGGACCTGCCCGACGTGAACCCGGAAAAAGTGAAAAACGACTTGCTCAAGCATGAAGTGATGGTCGAAGGAAAAGGCGGGAACGTACCGGTCGTGCCCATATCGGCCAAAACCGGAAAAGGGGTCCCCGATCTACTCGAAACCATTCTTTTTGTCGCATCCGACAAGAAACTCAAATATGATCCGAAAGCCGCTCCCCAGGCATACATCATCGAAACCAAAAAAGACCGGCGCGGTATCGTTTTGAGCGTAATCCTCAAAAACGGCACCCTGAAGGTAGGCGACACCGTGTACGCACAGGACAAAAAAGCCCGTATCCGCTCCATGATCAGCGATCTTGGCATCCAGCTGAAAACCGTATCACCCTCAACCCCGTTTGAACTGCTCGGATTCGAGCAGACTCCGGAAGTGGGCTCGATCATCGCAAACGAACCGGTGCAGGCTCAGGCCGCCGCCGCTCCCGTCAACCAGGACCAGAAAGGCAAGTTTGACCTTGCGTCCATCCTTGCGGCGCCGAAAGTGGAAAAGAAGCTTGCGCTCGTCATCAAGTCCGATTCCCAAGGCTCCCTTGAGGCCATCAACGCCGCACTCATGCGCAACACGAACGTGGATATCCTTTTGAGCGCAGTCGGCGACATCCATAAGTCCGATATTTTCCTCGCTAAAACAAGCAAGGCTATCGTCATCGGTTTCAACGTGAAACCCGATCCGGAGACCAAGGACCTGGCGAAGCAGGAAAAAGTGATCATTAAGACCTACGGCATTATTTACGAACTTCTTGACGAGCTTAATGAGGTTGCGGACCTGCTTCAGGAAAAGGAAGAACAGGAAAAGAGCCTGAAGGGTGAAGCAAAGGTGGTAGCCTCGTTCCAGATTGAGGGAGAACGCGTATTCGGCATGAAGATCCTCAAGGGGAAAATCAATGCTGGTGACAGCCTGCAATTGTATCGAAGCAATAATCTTATAGGAAAAACCCGCCTCGTATCGCTCCAGGTCAGGGCAAAGAAGGTTCAGGAGGTCAAAAAGGACCAAGAATCAGGTATGATTTTCTCTCCTCCCCTTGACATTCGAGTAGGTGATGTGGTAAAATGTATCCTATAATATGTTTCCTAATAACAACAGCCAAACCACATCGCGTATCGTGGAAACCGTTAACAAAGGCACGACGGGCATCATTGTGCTTCCCCAGAATCCTACCGTCGACGCTATAGCCTCGGCTACCTCACTCTACCTCGGACTCGTGAAACTCGGAAAAACGGTTAATCTTGTCTGCTCATCGCCGTTAAACAGCGATCTTATGGGCGCGGACAAGGTACAGGCCAACCTGTCGGTCGGCGGAGACAACCTCGTCGTTTCGTTTCCCTATACCGACGGCTCGATCGACAAAATCGACTACAACATCCAGGGACAGTTTTTCAACCTGACCATCACTCCCCGTCCCGGCTTTCCGAAGCTTAATCCGAACCAGGTGAACTTTTCCTATACCGGCGGATCGTTTGATTTCATCATTGCCGTGGATGTCCCGAACCTCAACAATATCGGCGCTCTGTACACGGAAAACCAGACCCAGTTCCAGAGCAAGAACATCATCAATATCGACCGCCATCTGACCAACGCCTTCTACGGCACCATCAATTTCGTGAACAAAACGTCATCGTCCACCTCAGAGCTTGCGCTCAAAACGCTTCAGGCTCTGCAGGTTGAACTGGACAAGGATATCGCGACCAATCTGTATGCGGGAATCGCTGCCGCCACCAACAACTTCACCGCCTATTCGGTGAATGCGGAAACGTTCGAAACGGTCGCGGCCCTCCTGAAGGCGGGAGCGGTCAAAAAACTCGCCAAAACAAATGCCGCAACGCAACCCCGCATGCCCGCGATCAACGCGCCGAAACCGGGCAACCCGACGAGCCAGACCTCATTTGAACACAAATCCCAGGGGACGGTCGATACGGTTGAACGCGCAACGACTTCTCAGTCGAAAGAAGGAGCACCGAACGCCCAGGATTGGCTCAAGCCCAAAATATTCAAGGGCGGAGGCTTAGTCTAACAGAGGGGTTTGCGCAGTATCCGTTTCCTCGAGCTTTATTTTCTCCACCGACCTGACCAGCTGGTTCGTGCGCGTCGTGTTGACCGTATTGAACTGGCGCGACAGCGAGTCTATCCGCTCCCCTATCTTCGTGAACTCTTCGTTGAACCTGTCAAACTCCGTCATGAACGCTCGGATGTGTCCGATGATCTTCTGAACGTTCTTCTGGTACTTGAAGTTTTCGTATGCCTGGCTTACCATGCGCAGAATAGCGGTGAACGTAAAAGGCCCGGCCAGCACCACTTTCTGTTTCATCGCCTCAACCCATACCTCGCTCATGCTTTCGTATATGAAGGAAAACACCATCTCATTCGGAATGAACAGAATCACGAAGTCAACGGTATTGTCTTCCGGGTTTATGTAGTCGCGGGTCGTCACCTGGCGTATTTTCTCCCGTACGTCCTTTTCGAACAGCTTTTTCAACTCCACCTTCGCGGAAGGATCGTTCGTTTCAGCCATGCGTTTCAGGTTCTGGTACGGGAACTTCGCGTCCACGTTGATTTTTGCCTTGTTCGGCAGGTATATGGTGAAGTCCGGCCGTTTACCGGTATCCTGCTCCTTGTTCGCATCGTAATTGAGACCCTTCACGAAGCCGTTCATGCTCAAAAGATCCTGCGCCACTTTTTCCCCCCACTGTCCGCGCATCTGGTTGCTTGAAAGGACTTTGCTCAAGCCGTCGGTTGTCGCACGCAGCTGTTCGGTCAACTTCCGCTGGTTCTCAAGCTCCGTTTTGATTTCCCGGAACGAACCGACCCGCTCCTTTTCCGCGCCAACCAGCCGTTCGTCGTTACGTTCCAGATCGGTACGCAGCTCCTTTATAAGCGCTTCGATCGCCTGCTTCTTGTTTTCATAATCTTTGGCGATGTCATCATTCTGCGCGCCAAGCTGCGTCTTGGCTATCACAAGGAACTGGTCGATCATGCTTTTGGTTACGTTGGGCAGGACAAAACGGATCACGATGAAAATTATGGCGACGCTTAACACGACCGCGGTTATTATGGGTACTAACATGGTACCTATATGATACCAAACAGGCTACGGATTATTCACGGCACTTCACCTCACCTGATTTCGGATTTGCGGTACAATTAACCCATGAAAATCACGTGGAAAAAAGAGTTCAGGGCGGACGACAAAATTACGGACCAGGATATCGTTGATACGATCCTGCGAAACCGGAACATAACGGACGTTGCGCAGTTTATGCATCCTCCCCATCCGCGCGAAATCACCCTCAAGGACTTCAAGTACGATAAAGAGATCAAAACAGTTATTGCCGTGCTTCGTGAAATGAAAGATGCGGGCCGCATGATTGTTGTATATACGGACTATGACGCCGACGGCATCACCGGAGGCACCATCCTGTGGGAAACGCTTCACCTGCTGGGGTTCAAAGTCATGCCCTATGTGCCCCACCGAAAACAGGAAGGGTACGGCTTTTCGGTGAAGGGAATCGACCGGGTGAAAAAGGAATATGATCCGGGTCTCATCATCAGTGTCGATCACGGAATAAGCGGGACGAAGGAGATCGCATACGCAAAATCACTCGGCATAAAAGTTATCGTCACAGACCACCACCTCAAACCCGCTCATCCCCCGACAGATGCGGAGGCCATCTTCCATATTCCCGCCCTTTCCGGCTCGGCGGTATCGTACTTTTTCTCCAAGGAAATTGCCGGAAACTTCGACTCCGAAAGTCCCGCCAACCGGGAAAAACTGAACGGGTATTTCGAGTGCGACTACCTGAGCCTGGCAGCGATCGGGACTATTGCAGACCTGGTTCCGCTGGTCGGGCCGGCGCGCGGGATCGTTTACCACGGGCTCAAGGCGTTCACTACGCTGCGCCGCCGCGGCATTATCCATATCATGAAGGAGGCCGGCATATCGGACAAGACAATCACCCCCTACGAAATCGGATTCGTCATCGCCCCCCGCATCAACGCAGTGGGAAGGCTCGAACATGCGATCGACGCACTCAGGCTCCTGTGCACCCACAACGACCGCCAGGCGCATGACCTTGCCTCCCGGGTGGCAGGCACAAACCGGGACCGGCAGGACCTTGTTACGATTGCCGTGAAACAGGCCAAGGATATGGTTGAGGCAATGCTCCTCAAGGACCAGACACTTCCTCTCGTCATCACCCTTTCTTCAACCGAATGGAATGAAGGCATCATCGGCCTTATCGCATCCAAAATCACCGAAAAATATTCCCGTCCCACGATCGTCATGACGAAAAGCGACGGATTCTGGAAAGGGTCCGCCCGTTCCGTAAACAAATTCCACATAACCGATTTTCTCCGTTCGCTTGACACATATCTGATAAGCGTCGGCGGCCATATGCTTGCGGCGGGATTTTCCCTGAAGGACGATAAGCGGGAGGCGTTCCTCAAGAAAGTGACCGCTTCCGCAAAAAAACTCCTCAGGGAAGAGGACCTCGAAAAGGTCATCGAGGCGGATATGCTCATTCCCCTTTCCAAGCTGCGCATGCCCCTTGCAAAAAGGATCGAAACCCTTGCGCCTTTCGGAATGGGGAATCCGCATCCGTTATTCCTGAGCGATGTGGTGGTACTTGAGAAAAAACTGTTCGGCCGCAAAAACGAACACGTGCGCCTGATGGTGAAGGATGCTCAGGGAAGCTCGTTTCCCATGGAGTTCATTTCGTTCTTCAAAGCGAACGACTACGGGGATATCGCCAAAGGGCAGAAGCTCCGGGCGGTCTTTAACCTGGACATCAACCGCTGGAACGGCAGGGAGACTCTTCGGGGAAAACTCAATCAGATCGAGAAATCTTCATAAACCTCGTGGTACCAGTCAATTTTATCGGGACGGGCATGCTTTTGCTTAAACAGATTCCACACCTCTTCCTTATCGATCGGTTCCAGTATGAACTGCCGGTAGAATTCTTCTTTCAGCATATCTTCCTTTGAGGAATCGGCAAATACATGCGCAAGATGGCCAAGCATCTCCGCCACATTAAGAACCGACAAACCCTTCACCTTCTGCTTGTCGAATCCGTATTTGGCCCGCGGAAGGGAATCGGTCAGTATGACCCGGTCGATCACTTTTTCATGGTTTCCGTTGGGCTCAAGCGCATCGATGATGTTCTGCCTCCCCGGATGCGAAAGAACGCCGTGTGTGGCCATGACCGTGATGGAGCGGCATTTATACATCTTCTTGAGGCTTTCGCAGGTTTTCTGCATGGAGCCGAACGTGTCGATGATGTCGTCGTAAATGATGATATCGCGGTCGACCAGATCCTGGGGGTCCCCGTAGATAAGGGCGGAGTCCGCAACCATATTGTGACCTTTCCGTTTTTTGTCGAACGCGACGATGCGGTCTGCGGGATCCATGTCCAGAAGCTCCGCTAGATGGACGCACTGCTGCAGACTGCCTTTGTCAAGCGCCACGATGCGCGTATTGTCCCGGTCGATCCTTTTTTTCTGTTCCCGCGGGGAAAGCCCTTCACGCTTGAACACGTGCTCGTTCAGGTGTTCGGCAAAAAGCGGAGCCGCCGTTATGGGCAGCACTTCGATTCCTTCCTTTTCAAGATATTGGACACCCTCAAAGCTGTGGGGCCCGAGCACCGCCAGTTTTTTCAGGCCGCTTAAATCATGGGCCGTAACCTCGGCGTTGATCGCCTCACCCACTTCCCGGTTTCCCGCCTCTCCGGATCCGTCCTTATCCTGACGCATTTCAAGATACGGGGCGACTCCCACAACTTCATCGACCAGCGGCTGCCGTCCCCGCTCCGCATGCGTCAGGGAGTTAATGACCTGTTTTATAGCCTGCATGACCTCGGCATCGTTGCCGAACTGGGTGGAATACCAAAACGGTACGATCGCCCGGTACCGGGGAAGGTCCTTGAGATCGGACTCCCGCCCTTTTTTTCCAACGACCGTCTTCACCCAGGCGGTGCCGTCCTTGAATATCGCGTTGTCGACAAAGAAGCGTTCACTGTTGGGGAATCCGCGTTTCATCCCGTCCAGGAACTGGTCGTAGCGGTAAAAAAGTTCATGAATGACGCGCACTTCAGGAAGTCCTCTCTCGATATCGATACGAGGAACCGCGAGTTGTTTTACCAATTCGCTTCTGGGGCTTGGCATAGGATTGGAAGATTCTGTTGCCCCCCATTATAGTACTTTTCCGATTAAATGCAACTATAAGATAGTTGAAGAAGCTTACCTTCGCGCCTGGCGCATGTCCGTATGATATCCGAGACCAAGCACCTCAAGCTGCATGCGGTTGGGAAGTGCCCCTATGTACCCTTCCACGGCTTCCGCTCCGAAAAGAGGCGCTGCCGCGGTTTTTGAAGGCGGATCGATGGCCATGCCCGGCGGAAGCGCAGGCATATCCGTTTTGGGGTTTGATGCCGTTTTTGCGCCGACCGGAGTCACCACACCCTGTCCTTCCGTATGGAGAATGATGCGCGAATTGCCGACGGTAAAAGGCTTGAGTCCGTTGGCGCTTGTCTGCGCCGCACCGGAAAAAACCAGTCCCGCATCAAGATCGGCTTCTATGTAGGTGGCGTCCGCCACGAAATCGTCTATAGGCAAACCCAAGCTGTGCGCAAGTTCCATCGCAAGACCGGTCCGCTTGATTCTGCCGAATTGGTTCTGCGCCTCAAGGATTTCCTGGGCATGACGTGCCTTTTTCGCCTGCACGATACCCTGCACCATGCCGTCCGTTTCGCGGTGGGACGGGCCGCCCGCCATTACCATATACATGCGCCCCTGCGCATCGTACGCGAACTGCAGGTATTTGAGCTCGCCCGGTTCGGTTTCCTTTCCAGCGGCAAGTGCACCTGCAAGCAAAAGGTCGCTCCGTTCGATAAACTCGTCCGTATCCATGCGAAGGGCGGTTACCAAAAGCCCGCGGCCGTACTGCCAGTTGAGCGCCGGAACGCGGAGCCAGGGTTTCTCCGCTTTTGGATCAAGCGCGATAACCAAACCTTTGGGCTTGTCAGGGGATATGTTGGGAAGGAGTGTCACCGAATCGACCGGTACGGTACGTTCTCCGTAAAGCCGTGCGATCGGTGCAAGCAGATCCGCATCCACTGTTTCAATAACAGATACCTTATCCCTGTTCCGTTTCGGATACACGACTACGTTCCCGCTATCCATGCAGCCGCTGCGGGAAGGAATACGCTCCTCCACCCGTGCCCTGCCGCTCTGCTCAAGCTGATTGATGAGACCTGCGGTCTGCCCGTCGGCCTGGACCGAACGCCTTGAAAACGACATGGCGCCCGTCCCGGACACGGTTCCGTGCGACAGCGCCGCATGCCGCGACCTCAAAGCCAGCTCCGCCAAATCGTCCGCATTAAAGCGTATGCCCAGTCCTGCGCCGTTACCGGCAGGAGCTGTTTCCAGTTGTCTTTTTTGTTCCTGTTTTGCCATAGTACTAAAAAACCCCGCTTGTTTGAGGCGGGGTGGTTTTTCATGAGTGGTCGTCAACTGCATGAAGTCCCCGCTTCCGTCCCATAAAGGACCGCTTGCCTGAACGTGATAATGGTAAGCGTGCGGGAATTCATGTTTTTATTTTAGCACACTAATACGTTTTAGTAAAGAGCGCACTTACGTTTCTTACATTCCTTACCCGTCAGCCGCTCCCGTGCAATATGCCATCCGGATGCACCCGCGAAACACCAGGATCGCATAAAAGGCATACAAAACCGGCGTGTTTTGGTATATCATATGGGAATATGAAAACACTCCATATCAAGGACGTAACGGAAAAAATCGGACAGGAAGTGGAACTGTACGGATGGGTAAACACGAAACGCGACCATAAGAAAATCGTGTTCCTGGACCTGCGCGACCGGAGCGGCATGGTACAGGTCGTTGGCGGCGAGGAATTCAAGACATTGTCGCTTGAGGATGCGGTCATCATCAAAGGACTCGTGAAAAAACGGCCGGAAAAGCTCGTCAATCCGAAGCTGCCGACCGGAACGGTCGAGATTGAAGGAAGATCTTTTACTGTGCTCAACAAATCCAAACCCCTCCCCCTTCCGGTCAACACCGACGGATACGAGATCGATGAGGAAATCCGCATGAAATACCGGTACCTTGACTTGAGAAGACCCCGCATGGCGAAAAACATCGCGCTCCGTTCCCGGTTCATCCAGCTCATCCGCGAATACCTTTTCGGCCATGAGTTCCTTGAAATCGAAACGCCTATCCTGAGCGAAACGACGCCTGAAGGGGCGCGCGACTTCATCGTACCCTCCCGCCTGCAGAAGGGTAAATTCTATGCGCTCCCCCAGTCGCCCCAGCAGTACAAGCAGCTCCTTATGGCCGGGGGTCTCGAAAAATATTTTCAGATCGCCCGCTGCTTCCGTGACGAGGATCCTCGCGCCGACCGTGCATACGGCGAATTCACGCAGCTTGATCTGGAGATGAGCTTCGTGGAACGGAAAGACGTCATGGACCTCATCGAAGGAATGATCATCGACGTATACGGAAAACTCGATATCCCGATCCGCACGAAACCGTTCCCCGTGTTCACCTACAAACAGGCGATGGAGCAATACGGGGCAGACAAATTCGACATGCGCACGGAGGAGGAAAAAAAGCAGAATATCCAGGCATTCGCATGGGTTGTGGATTTCCCCTTTTTCGAAAAAACGGAAGAAGGCGGCTGGACATTCACCCACAACCCCTTTTCGGCCCCTCTTCCCGAATACAAGGAAGCGCTCCTTGCCAAACGCGACATACCGAAAATACTCACCACCCAGTACGATCTGGTCTGCAACGGGTATGAGGTCGGCGGTGGCAGCATCAGAAGCCATGAACCGGACGTTTTGAAGACCGTTTTTGAAATCATGGGGTATGGGCAGGAGGAAATCCAATCCCAGTTCGGCCATATGCTTGAAGCGTTTTCCTACGGCACCCCTCCCCACGGAGGCATCGCGCCGGGCATCGACCGGCTGCTCACCTGCATCACGAACGAGCCCTCGCTGCGAGAGGTCATTCCATTCCCGATGACATCGGGCGGCAAAACCGCGGTCATGAATGCCCCCTCCCCGATCCGTGAGGAAAAGCTCGTCGAGCTCGGGTTACATGTTGATAAGGAACCTGAGGATAAATGAAGTACCGATTCCATATCCTGTTTGTCCTTTTCACATTCCTTTTTCTCTTTTATCCGGGCGACTCGTGGTATTACCATATATTCGCCTATAACCGCGAAGCGTTCGGCAAACAGGAAGTTTCCCTTCCGTTCAAAATACATCCGGTTCCCTATGTCGACAAAGCACCGCCGCCCGATATTACGGCAGCGGGAGTTTACATTGCCGACCTTCCCTCATTCACCCCCGTGTACGAGCGCAACAGCAGGGAGCGGTTTTTCCCCGCCTCCACTACCAAGATCATAACATCCCTCGTCGTGAACGATGTCTATAAACCCGAAGATATCCTGACCGTAAAAAAAGCATTTACCGAAGGCCAGGTGATGGACCTTGTGCAGGGCGAGCGCATGAGCGCGGAAAACCTCCTCTACGGTATCCTCGTGCATTCGGCAAACGATGCAGCATACACGTTCGCGGACAATGTCGGGTATGACAAATTCATTACGCTCATGAACGACAAGGCAAAAGAAATCGGCATGCAGTCTACCCATTTCGAAAACCCGGCGGGGCTGGATAACCCGAACCAGTACACAACCCCCCTTGACCTGGCGGTGGCGGCCCGGGAACTTTTGAAAAACAAGTATCTCGCCCGGTTTGTGGCCACCAAGGAAATCGAAATCGCGGACGAGGAATTCACCCGATTCCACCGCCTTACCAACGTCAACCAGCTGCTTGGCGAAATCCACGGCATCGGCGGACTCAAGACCGGATATACCGAGAACGCGGGAGAAAACCTCGTGAGTTTCTACAAAAAAAATGGGCACCAGTTCATCATCGTCATCCTCAAAAGCGAAGACCGGTTCAATGACACGCGAAACGTGGTGCGATGGATCGACGAAAACGTGAAGTACTACAGCTTGGAGTAATCGATCAGCCATTCATCCGTGATAGCCGGCACATATGCCGCAAAATTATCGTCCCCCAGGAACACATACACCGGCTGGAGGTAGGACTGGTACACGTCCGGATCGTAGTAACCCAAAAACATCCTCTTGATAGCTATTTCCTTTTTTGGAATATTTGCACCCGACACGATAAATCCGCTGCCTGTCGCCAGTTTTTCAAGGGCGGCATGCCCGTCGATAACCGGATAAATGCCGACCTGTCCCTCGGACTTCTCGAAGAAACTGATGCGTGCGCTTACCACCTTATAATCGAACTCCGTCACCACCATGGTCACATAGTTGTGGCTGTTGAAATAGCTTGAAGACACGATCGGATACTGGTCGATGTCCGCGCGGTAAAAGTCAACCTCGACCATGTTGGAGCCGATATTGTCGGCAAGAACCCCGGTTTTGCTTGCTGCCTTGTCGTACTCGAGGAAAATCACGTTCATACGGCCTTTTGCCAGATCTTCCGGATACCGGTCAAACGACTTGAGGAAGTCGACCGCCCGGTTCTGGGCAGTTTCCTTGTTCGGAGCCCCGTTTTTTTCGAAAAGCTCCGGACTGTGTGTGATGTCGGTATCGAATTTGAAATTGAAATTGTTGATATCGATCCGTAGCTTCTTTTTTCCGTCGTCGAAAACCGCCTCTGTCTTGTTTTCAAGCTTGTGTTCTATCTCCGGTTCGAACCCGAATGTTTTTGCCATGAGGTATATTTTTTCGCGGTAGCCGAACCGGAATTTGCTTTCGGGAAGCATGAACACTTTTGCGGTTGCGGTCGCGGTAATCGGTTCTCCATCGACGGTATCGATCACGTAGGAATGCCCGGCGCTGTTTGACGCGGTTGCGATCTCAATAGGCTTCAATTCGTTGAAGACCGTCTCGATAGGCAGATCTTCCGGCCGGTTCATTTCCGCAAACAGGAAGAACAGTTTTATCGTGTAAAACATGATAAGTACCACGACAAAGGCAAGGATGAAAAAAGGCGCGAGCTTGCGACTGAAATAGGACACCTCGGTAAGGGTCATATATCCATGATAGCAGATATGCCTGCCTGTTGATGTAAAAACAATCGGTCCCGCCCGTGATAGAATGATGATATGAGGAAACTCCGGATCGGGCTGTTTTCGTTCACCGGCTGTGAAGGCTCCACCATCATGTTCACCGAAATACTCAACAGATATTACCGGGAGTGGTTCGCAAAACTCGAATTCGTACATGCGCGGACGCTTCGCAGGGACGACACCAAGGACATCCAGCAAATGGATGTCGCGTTTGTCGAGGGGGCTATCAGCTCCGCTTCCCAGGAGGCGAAACTGAAGGAAATCCGCGCTAAGGCGGCAATTCTAGTCGCAATCGGATCATGCGCGGTCAACGGATCGCCCTCCAACCAGAGAAATTTTTTCAACGAAAGCCAAAAGAGCGAAATCAGGCCCATTCTTGATGCCTTTCCCTACAGCGAAACGGTCAGGAAGCTCGCAGACATCGTCCCGGTTGACGCAAACGTACCCGGTTGCCCCATGAACGAACAGATTTTTATCGACCTGGTGAATAAAAGCATCGCGGGTCTTGGCGAAGACACCGCAGTAAAACCATAACTATGCACGACAGCAATTTTGACATCAGCGACATTTCCAAAGGGACCTATTCGATCAAACTGGACGAGATATCCAAGATCGAAGGGGCCGCCTCCCTAGATATCCGTATCGAGGAAAACCGGGTTAAGGATCTCAAGTTCAGCATTTCGGAATGGAAACGCTTTTATACCCAGGCAATCCAGGGCAAACCGGCGACTGCAGTACCCGCGCTCGTGAGCCGCATCTGCGGAACCTGTTCCAATGCGCATCTGCTTGCCTCCATTAAAGCGGTCGAAAACGCATACGGGCTCGTGCCCTCTCCCCAGACCGCGCTTTTGCGCAAGCTCCTGTACCACGGACTCATTATCCGGGACCATGCACTGCATCTTTACATATTCGCGCTTCCTGACGTGTTCAAGAAAAACTCCATCCTTGACTTTGACATGGAGAATCCCCTTGAGCATGAACTTCTGGATGATGCGTTTGAGGTGAAAGAAACGGGAAACAAGTTGTCTATTGCGGTCGGCGGCCGTTCCGTGCATGCGCCTACTCCCCAGGTCGGGGGATTCCTCAAGGTTCCCAAAACCGAGGACCTGAAAGCGCTCGTACCCGGCCTTAAGGCTATCCGGCCCAAAATACTGAAACTCATCGAGCTTTTCGCCAATACTTCCTTTTTCCATGAGGTGCACGCGCCGTTCGTATTCTCCGCGCTCGTTTCCCCGGATTTTTCGTACCTTGACGGGGAAATCAAAACGTCAAAGGGTGAAACGATCGAGGAACAGGACCTCGGCAACCACCTCAACGGCATGGTTATCCCCTATTCGCAGGCGCGCGGATTCAATTTCGACGGCGACCTCATGATGGTCGGCGCAATCGCCCGCTTGAGTCTGGGCGGACAGTACCTCCATGCGCAAACGAAGGAAAGCGCCGCAAAATACCTGAAGCTCATCCCGACAAAAAACCTGTTTTACAACAACCTCGCCCAGGCGGTGGAAATCCTCCACTCGATTGACCAGGCAGTGGAACTGATAAACGGCATCATGGAGATAAAACCCGAGGCGCCGGTAAAGCCGGTGGCAAGGGAAGGATTCGGAGTGGGGGTGATCGAGGCGCCGCGCGGCACCCTTTACTACAAGCTGGAAATAGCGTCAAACGGCATGGTGCGAAAAGGCGAAATCGTGGTTCCGACCGGCCAGAACCAGGTAATCATGGAACGCGCCATCCGGGAAATCGTGGAGGAGCTTCTCGTCTTAGGGGCAACGCAGCACAAGATCATTTATGAAGTGGAAAAATTCATCCGGGCGTTTGACCCCTGCATGTCATGCGCGTCCCATTTCCTCAAAGTAAACTGGAAATAAGCATGCGCACCTCTTCCGCAACACCGCTGTCAGCCGCACCGTAGGGAACACCTATGATCCTGACCTCATCGATCCGTTTCATCTTCTTGAGCAAAAGAAGATGCAGCAGCAGGTCGTAATCATGCGGCGAAACCGGGCTTTTTTCAACGGTTGAAAGGTCGTTGAAATCAAGAAGCATAACCTTGCCGATCCCTTTTACCGCATCAAGGATACAAAGATCCCGCTCCCCCTCCGGGGGAAAATTGTCGTTCGGGTCCATGACGACGAATTCAAGGAAGGGAAACGATTTTTGCATCGACTGGGCAAGCGTGAGGGACACGCCGTCCTCTTTGAGGAACGGGTTGCCGAATACATAAATGCGTTTCATGAGTTGAAATAATCGACAGCTCGGACCGTATACGCTTTCAGCGACGCGACCTGCTTCGGCGAAATGATATCGCACACATGCCCCCAGTGGAAACTGACCCAATCCCCGACTTTCACCCTGTCCAAAATTTGCTTGCCCCGGTATTCCCTATGCAGGGTACGCTCGACCGCCCGCCCGAAACCCAGCCGGTTGTCCGTGAACACAAGGGGGCGCGTCCTGCAGGTAACCGAATCCGGAGCGGTTTTAACGACTTTCCCCCATCCGATACGGCATTCGTCCATCGTTTTGAGGGTATGAAATGCGGGGTCATGGCCGGTGCGTTTGAAAATATTGAACACGTGGAAGGAGTGGTGCGGATACAGGCGGCGGGTAAGGACTTTGTGTTTCAGTAGTCCGTACGCTTTATGCTCCAGTTTCCGGCCGATATGGAACTTCTCATCAAGCAATGCCGCATAATCGCCGTTTCCAACGCGGTCCAAAAGCCCGTTACCGACCCAGTACGCGTCAACGACCCGCCGGTCAAACGCATCTTCTATCCCGTTTTCGCGGGCAATGAGCTTAAGATACAGGTGCAGGGTTTCAAATTCCTTGAGGATGGACCGCATTTCCGGATCCGCAACCCCCTCTTTCAGATGGTCGACCAGGCTGGCATTTTCCCCGGGACCGCAGTATCCGAAATAGTTGGGGGCCACCGAATAGCGCGCGCACAAGAGCAAACCCTGTTTGTCGATCATTGATGTTTCAGTTCCTTGATGCCGAAGCCGGCAACCAGGCAGGCACCCGCGGCAACGAGCGCTGTTGAGTATATGTCGCCTGCGGTCAGCCGCATGCCGGCAAACGCACCGTTTAACAGGTTTCCGACAACCAGGGAGAAGGTGAGAACCGCGGTAACCAGGCTCGCAGGTGCAAGCCGCAATGCCTTGAACCATCCGTACACGTAGAAAAACAGGATGCCGCCTCCGATCATTACGGTTGCAAGCTGCGTACGGTCAAGACTGAAAAGAAGCGGTGCTTTTCCGGATACGACCGTCAGGAGAAAAAGGACCAGACCCCCCAAGCCCATGCGGAAGAGACCGGTCGTTTCGGACGATACTTCCCTCAAGACTTTTTTTGCGATGATGTTTTCGACCGACCACATGAGTGTTGCGGCAAGGACCAGAAGCTCGCCCCTACCCAAGGAAAGCCCAAAGGGCGCAAACACATAGGTTCCGGATATTATGAAAAGCCCCGATACGATATGCCGGACATTGATTTTCTCCTTGAGAAAAATGGCTGCCAGCACCGCAACCCACACGAAAAGCGATTTATGGATCAGGTTCGCCTGTTGGGCGCCGATGAGCCGGATGCCGGTAAAAAAGAGATAAAACGGTATGCTGCCGCCGATGGTACCGATGAGAATAAGTTTGGCAAGGCTGCTTTTTTTCAGCTCCGTCAACTCCCTCAGCTTGGAGGACAGCAAAAGTAGCGACGCGAACGCGAATCCGACAAACAGGTTGCGGGCGGTTGCAAGGACAAGCGGATCTATTTTGGCAACCGACACTTTCGAATAGAATATGGCAAAACCGGAAACGGTTGCGGTAAACAAAGCCCAGAGCACACCCTGCATTTTATTTTGATTTTTCATGAGCATGGCCAATTATTAAATTCCCGAATACGAGGACTTCGTCCCCTTCTTTTATTATACCTGCCTGCGGATCCATGAGCGCCCATAAGCCGTTTGACAGGAGCGCTTTCTTACCTTGGATTTTTTGCACCTTGCGGGGTATAAGGAAACACATAGGTTTATTCGCGGCAGCAGTCAAGCACCTTGCCGATCATCACTCCCATTTTACCAAGCAGCGACGTCCCTTTTTCATCCCGATATGCAATAGGCTTTTCGCGGGGCGGTTCTCCCGTTTTTTTCATCTCGCCCGGCTTCACGATACCGAGATTGAGCCCCCAGAACAGATTATAAAGATCATACGACTTCCTGAAATACTCCGCGGCTTTCTCCTTATCCCCGTTTTTCAAGGCTTTGGTTCCCACTTCCATGACGCGCATGGACGCGGCTAGGAGATGTTTGCTGATACACCATACTTCGCCTTCGTATTCCTTTATTATCTCCTTCAAAAGCGATACGCGCATCCTGCGCACTTCATCCAGAAGGTCAAAATACTTTGTTTCGCCGGTCTTGCTGCCGGAAAAAAAGAGGTGCTCTTCGATCGAAATGAGGTTCATGATTGCAATCGACAGGTCCTCGCCTGATGAAAGATCGAGCTTGTGTCCCTGCTCCATTTTCTTGATTTTGTCCATGAATGACTGTATATCGGATTGCGCCATATTGCCTGCGTATTGTCTAAACGAGTAACATAAAAAGACCGCTGGTGAAAACAAGATAGATGAGGGGCACGATCACTTTCTGGTACGGGAAAAACACTTTCCCCTTGTTTTTGGAGCGGAGAAACCGGTCGGTTCCTATCGCCAGAAGCGACACCGCAAATCCCAAGGTCATGCCGAACACCGTCTTGTCGATCCCGAAAAACGTATTGCCCGGGTGGCCGGTCTGTCCGGACATGGCCAGGTACCCGAGGGTGAGCACGAAAAATGAAATAGCCCAGCCGTAGCCGTTTTTCAGTATCCTGTTTTTCATCATGGACGCAAACCAGAACGCGAATGCGGTGTTGAGGCCGGAAAGCCAGATGGAAACCAAAAGGTCGTCTATGCCCAGCTTCTTGGCGATAAAGAGTCCACCGCCAACGGTCACGACACAGACCGGACACTGTGCATACACGGGATGGATGAACATGTGTATAAGTGTACTATATCAGAGGAATTTTTTGAGCACCTGCACGGAATGGTCCATCTTTTCCTTTTCTTCCGGTGACAGGGGGATCTCAAGTATCCGTTCAATGCCGTGGCGTCCGAGAACGCACGGTACGCTGAGCGCTACGCCTGACTGTCCGTACTCCCCTTCAAGGGGAATAGACAGGGGGTATACCCGTTTCGCGTTGCTGAGGATCGCATCAACCAGCTGGTTGATGACAACGCCGATCGCGTAATATGTTGCTCCTTTTGCGGCGATGATTTTATAAGCAGCATCCCGCGCTTTGGTATAGGCTTCCATCGCTTTTTCCGGGGAGAAACCTTTCATGGTAGTGATAAGCTGGCCGCCGACATTGGTGCTGGAAAGCGTGGGAAACGAGCTGTCGCCGTGTTCGCCAAGAATGTATCCGTGAATGCTTTTCGGATTCACTTTCAGGAATTCGGAGAGATGGTACCTGAAACGGGCAGTGTCAAGGGTGGTGCCGCTGCCGAACACGCGGCCGCGGGGAAGCCCGGCGATCGCGGCAGCCTTATAGGCAAGCACATCGACCGGATTGGATACGAGTATGATCTTCGCCTCAGGCGCATGCTTCACGATCTGGGGGATCATCTTGCTGATGATTTCCGTATTGTTGCGCACGAGGTCCAGCCGCGTCTCGCCTTCCTTCTGCGCAACGCCTGCCGTGAATACGACCACGTCGGTATTTTCAAGCTTTTCGTAATCCTCGCCCACCGTAATGTTGGTGGTGCCGATGAAGGAAAGGCTGTGCATGAAATCGAGCTGTTCGCCGATAAGCTTGTCGATGTCACGGCCGAACAGCATGATTTCGTTTGCGGTGTTTTTTATGTACATCGTGTAGGCCGCAGTAATGCCTACCCTCCCGCATCCGACAACCGCCACTTTTGTTTTTTTCATAGGCCTTCATTTTACTTTACCCGCATATGTCTTTCAAGGGTACGGCCTTCCGTTTTGTGTTATAATAAATCCACTCCAGGGGTACCCAAGTGGCCAACGGGGGCAGACTGTAAATCTGCTGGCGTATGCCTACGGGGGTTCGAATCCCTCCCCCTGGACTTGATTGATTTAGAGCGTCAGGACAATCTATATTGACATAAACTACTTCAGCATTTAAGCCTCTTATTCAGTTTGCTCGGTTTGATATACTTAATTTATGAATAAATCATCAACATTTCATTTTTCCCTCGATCAACATATAAGCTATCAAGAAGGATCCATTGTTAGTAAAGAAATCTTAAAAAATAATTCAGGGACCATTACTCTGTTTGCATTTGCTCAAGGACAGGGATTAAGTGAACATAAGACTCCATATGATGCTTTAGTATACATAGTTGATGGCGAAGCAGAAATAACAATCTCTGGAATTTGCAATAAAGTTAAAACAGGAGAAATTATTCATATGCCAGCAGGTGAACCTCACGCCCTTAAAGCAAATAAACAATTTAAGATGTTATTATCGATGATGAAAGCTTGACACCTATTTTAAATTGAAATCTCAACAACCTATTTTTTGTCGGAAATTATCTTTCCATCGCTAATTTCAATTATCCGGTCTGCTAATTTTGCATACTCGGGTTCATGAGTAACCATGATGATGGTTTGTCCCTCATTATTCAGCTTAAGAAAAATATCTAGTACGACCTTTGAAGATTCAGTATCAAGGTTAGCTGTTGGCTCGTCAGCAAAGATAATACTAGGATTGTGTGCAATTGCCCGAGCAATACCTACTCGCTGCTGTTCACCTCCTGATAGTTGAGAAGGTAGATTATTAATCTGCTTCTCTAAACCAACTTTTTCCAATGCCTCTTTTGCCCTTTGTTCAATGCTATTTTTAGCATCATCTCCCATCATCATAGGTAGAATGACATTTTCCTTAGCAGTAAGCGTTGGAAGGATTGCATAATCCTGGAAAATATATCCGAGATTTTTTCGACGAAATTCAATTCGTTTTGAACCATACAGGTTTGTTACCACCTCATCATTGATAGTGATTGAGCCTTCAGTCGGGTGATCTAGAAGTCCCAATTGATAGAGAAGTGTACTTTTCCCAGATCCTGATCTCCCAGTAATTGCAAGAAACTGTCCTTTAGGCACAGTAAAGTTTATTCCTTTTAATACGATACTCTCAACCGTACCCATCTTAAATTTTTTCACTATATTGTTTACAATAATCATAGTTATCTTCCTAAAATTGCATCTAAAGTATTTTGCTTCGTAACAAGCCAAGCTGGAACTAGTCCAGAAATAAAGGCGGTAATCAACAAAATAATTGCCCGAGTCAAAACATCATTTAGGGTAATCGCAAGTGATCCCGTTCCCACAGGATAATGTATAGGATGCAGAATAAAATAGGGAGTGAGAAATCCCAAGAGGAGAATACTTGCAATAATAATTCCAAAAATTGCATAGAAAAGAGCCTGAAATATGTAGGAAATTTCTATTGCACTACTTGGAACTCCAACTGCTTTAAGAATCCCAATAAATTTACGTCGAGTTATTGCATTGACATAGATCACTATAAATATAGTGATCGCTCCAACAAACAGAGCAATTGCAGCTACCATAACTCCAAGGAGGGTAAAGGTTTTAATCATTTGACTAATTCCACTCGGGATTGCTTCTTTTGATGTTTGAATTAACACATTACTTGCGTCATTCAAATTATTTTTAATATAGGATTTTGCAGCAGCATCAGACGAATTGTCTGTTAGTGTAATTGCTATTTCGTTTACGTTAAGCCCTTTCCTATCAAATAACTGTCTTGCCGCCGTTTCTGTCATATATATGCGACTATCAACAGTCGAATTATTAGTACTTACAACTCCCTTAATCACAACGTCTTTTTGAATATTGTTCACAGTCAATCTAAGTTTTGAACCAACATCTGCGGTTTTTAATATCTTACTCCCATCAGACTCCGAAGATCCTCTGGCTGTTGTATATTTTGAAATTAAATCAGATCCAAGAACTACCGCATCCATATCAGTTGGTTCAAGATACTGTCCTGCAACAATCATTTGAGACAGGTGGGTTACTTTATTTTCTTTCTCTGGATTTATCCCTACTAGTAATGAATTCACGCTTTCTGCACTATCAGATTCCTTAAGTTTTGTTTGATACCCGTATTCAAGAGTTGCCTGACCGGTATACCGAGCAGTAACATTTTTTACTGTTGGCAAACTGTCAATAACCGCTAAAATCATATTTGTATCTTCTATGCTCTTTTTGTTTAATGAGGGGGTAATGAGCACATCAGATGCATAGTATAGTTTGAACGTTCCCGTCATTCCTTGAGCAAGTCCAATCAATATCCCATTCAGGAGAATCATATTAAAAAACGTAAGCATCATTACAAAAATAATCAAGCCGGTAGTCCAGGGATTGCTCCGTTTAATATCGGAAACAGCAAGAAAAAACCCAACCTCAAAAGATTTATTTGTCTTGAATAACCTATTAATCATTTGGGTTTGCAACAATCACATCCTTTTCACCCAGTCCTTTTATAATTTCAGTTTTGACTAAACCTTTTACCCCCGTGCTTACCTCTACTTCATTTTTCTTTTGTTTTACTATCTGTTCAACATAGCTTTTATTGTTTTTGGCAATAATGGCACTATTTGGAACTGAAAGAATACTGTTTTTACGGAGCGTCTCTATCGTAATAAGCGCAGTCATATTTGCCCGTACCCCGGATGGAATTGTATCCAGTGAAACCTTTATTTCATATGTGACAACTCCTCCTTTCACTGCTCCTATGGTATCAATACTTTTAACAAGTCCCGTCACTGTTTGATTATTAAATGCGTCAAAGATTATTTTTGTTTTTTGACCGATAGATATTCGTGGCAAATACATTTCATTGATGTCTGCTGATATAACGGGCTCATTGAGAAATGTATCTTCATAGGCAATCTGTGTTGCTGCAACCTGAGCATTTGCCGCTCCGATAGCAATGTCTGCTTCTTTATATTTTGTTTCCGATGCTAAAAAATCTTTTTGTGCCTGAGTTAGCGTACCATCGATGCTATATTTCTCCAAATCTGTATAGTCTTTTTTCGTTATAGTATTGGTAGTGTTATTATTCTTATAATCAACGCCATTTTGCGCATCTAGTAAAGCCTTCTGTTTTGTCCACATAGCCGCATCTGCAGCAAGTTTGTTTTGTTGACTTGTTTTAACAGCACTTATTGCATTTTGGTAATTAAGATATGCAAGAGCCTTTTCCTCATCAGATGCAGTTTTATTAAATGTACCGCTTACCTGTACAGTTTCTACCAAGTCCTCTTTTATTATCGTGTACAGTATCTCTGTGCTGGGTTTTTTGAGAATTATCATTCTTATCACAAATAATCCCACAATTAAAAGAAATATTATTATTACTATTTTTTTCATTCTATTTCTGTTTCTCTATTTTTTTGAGAAAATTGGTAAAAATACGAACGACTTCCTTTAAATCCTCCTCAGGCATCTGTGAAAAAACATTCCCAACTTTCTCTGCTAACATACTGTGAGCTACCTCCGTTTGGTCATGGCCTTTTTTTGTAAGTGAGAGGTGGGTAATTCGACGATCATCTTCATCTAGCGTCTTCTTTATTGCATCTAAATTTATTAATCTTTCGATTAGCTGAGCTGCGGAGGAAGATGAAAGTCCTAATTTTGCCGAAAGCTCACCTACCGTACAACCTGGATGATCTTTCAAGTGGAGAAGAGCTTGATTTTGAAGTAACGTAACACTTCCATCTTTTATGGGAACAATGAATGACTGTTCAGCAATACGGCGAATCCTCATCAAGGATTGCATAAATTGATTCAACATCATTTGTTTTGAGGTATTCATACTATTATCTTATGAGATAAGATAATGAATGTCAAGAAGATATTGAAACTGGATCTTATTTACTATACTAAATCTGAGCATAAAAGGTTCTAACGCCCTCAATTGCTCTGGACAAATTGTGAGCCTGCTTCATCGAGAACTCCTTAATTCAGTTGCGTTAATTTAATTAGAGGCCCCTCACAACTCTGATTTACGTACAAGATCAGGCGCATTACGGCATAAAAGAGCAGTAAGACCTTCATGGTGATTGACTAGTCTGGCGGTATACGTCCGGGGCTAAATTACAGAATCTCCTTGACAATTACCATTCCCCGCTATATTATGAATACATATTCATAATTACTGAGAGGAGGTGAAATACATATGCCAAATCTAGACGGAACCGGACCGCAGGGAAAAGGACCGATGACAGGTCGCGGAATGGGAACATGCGGAAAAGGAAGGGGGCAAGGATTCGGCCGCAGAATGGTGCGATGCTGTGATCGGATAGACAAAAATCCAACGAAGAATGATCTTGAAGCCTACGTGAGCAATTTAAAGAAAGAACTTGAAGATGTGGAAAAAGAAATTGCAGAGATGAAATAATAAGGACAGAAAATCCTGCTTAGAAGATCTTTATGTGCAAAAACTAAGTAGGGATTCCTGTTAATTATTTTCCCGATGTATGCCCAGACCAGTAATACACCGTTGTTTAAGGTTTAAAGCCAGCACATTGTATTTTAAACCTCAAGGTATTCCGATGCGGGATCTTGATGAAGTATTGCTGTTACCGGATGAGTTAGAAGCGTTGAAACTTTACGAAGTTGATGAGCTGGATCAGATCGAGTCATCCAAACAAATGAATATTTCCCAATCCACTTTTACCAGAATCCTCAATAGGGCATTGAAAAAAATCGCGCATGCGATTGTCTCAGGAAAAGCAATCAGGATTGAACAGGGCGAGCTTTGCTATGGCAAGCATAATCATTGATGCATATGGAAAAACTTCTTTATATTGTTGCCGCCAATTTTTTAATAAGCCTCGGTTCTTTAATAGGCGTATTCACCCTTTCGTTGAAAGAAAAAACACTTTCCAGGTTTCTTTTATTCCTGATTTCTCTTTCGGCAGGCGCCTTGATGGGTGGAGCTTTTATTCACCTTTTACCTGAAGCCTCTGAAAAACTGGATACCGGGAACATGTATTTAATAGTGTTATTGTCCTTTGTATTCTTCTTTCTGATAGAAAAGCTGCTTCATTGGCGTCATTGTCATAATAAACACTGTGATGTTCACACCTTTGGATATATGAATCTTTTTGGGGACGCCGTACATAATTTTATTGATGGACTTGTCATTGCCTCAACCTTTTTAATGGACATTAAGCTTGGCATAGCTACCAGTTTCGCAATTGCGCTCCACGAAATACCTCAGGAAATTGGTGATTTTGGCGTACTTCTTTACTCGGGATTTAGCCGCAAAAAAGCTCTTATTTCCAATTTCCTGGTAGCATTGACTGCTGTTATGGGTGGAGTGACTGGATATTTCCTTTCTTTCCGGATTGAAAATATTACCGCTTATCTTCTTCCCTTTGCGGCAGGAGGTTTTATATATATAGCAGCGTCGGATCTTATGCCGGAAATCAGAAAAGAAACTGACATGAGAAAATCATTGACCTCTTTCGGCATATTTTTCACGGGAATTCTAATTATGTATACAATCAAACTGCTGGGAGGAGAATAATACGACAGTAACCGTGGTGATTTTCTTCGGTAGCCTTTAGGACAGTTTAATTATCAATTAGGTTTATATTTTGCACCCGGCTGCATCGGACCCTTTCAAACAGTTGAATAGTTCATATGCGGCATTTTATAATTACAGATACCTTAACATGAGGAAAATCATTGCGGCAGGAATAACAGCGGCTGTTTTCGTACTCACCCTTGTGCCGGGAAAGGTTTTTGCGCAATCGCCCATTCCCGGAAATACCGGCGAAAAGACAAGCGTTGTCGTATTCGTCCGTTCGGGCTGCACGCACTGCGAAGCGGAGGAAGCCTTCCTGAAAGAACAGCTCGCAATCCGAAAAGACTTTTCGGTTACCTATTACCGGCTGGAAAACCCTGAAGACCGGAACGTGTGGGTTAAATTCACGGAGCGGGTCGGATCGAGCAAAGTAACGCCTATCACCGTTATCGGCAACAAATATGTAATAGGATTTGACAAACCGGAGACAACCGGGAAGGAGCTTCTGACCCTGATAGAACAGACCGGGAAGAAGGGGACTCCCACCGATCTGGAGAAAATAGGCAAAGACGACGGGGCGGGAGCCAGTTCAACCTGCGACGGGGACGGTCTGGTCCCCTGCAGCACCAAACCGAACTATTCGGTAACTCTCCCCATCCTCGGAAAAATCGATACACAAAAGTATCCGCTGTTCATCCTGTCCGCCCTGTTCGGATTTTTCGACGGATTCAATCCCTGCGCCATGTGGGTGCTCATCACCTTCCTCATGATACTCCTGCAGGTCGGGAACCGGAGGAAGATGGTGCTTTTTGCCGGAACGTTCATACTGGCGGAGGCAATCATGTATACGCTCATACTGACCGCATGGTACAAGACATGGGATTTCGTACGGCTCGATACGTTCGTAACCCCGGTCGTCGGTATCGTATCGATTATCGGAGGCGTGCTGTTTCTGAAGGAATGGCGTAAAAAAGAAATCGAATGCAAAATCACCGATTACAAACAGCGCAAGGAAATCCGGGACAAGATATCGTTTCTGGCGACAAAGGAATTCACGTTTATCACGTTCCTCACCATCCTGGGTATTGCGTTTTCCGTCAATGTTATCGAATTCGCATGTTCCATAGGAATCCCCCAAGCATTCACCAAAATCCTCGAACTCAACCGGCTCGGGTTCCTTGAAAACGCTTCGTACATCCTTACCTATATCGCGTTTTACATGATTGATGACTTTATCGTGTTCGGCATTGCCCTCTATGGCATGGACAAGCTTGCCCTCACCACCAAATACAGCAAGCTCTCAAACCTAATCGGAGGCATTGTCATGGTCATTCTCGGCCTCGTCATGATCCTGAAACCCGACCTCATACTGTTCTGAGTCTTACGCTTCCGGCGGATAACTTCGGGTGTAATTGTTATAATTGAACTATTACCAGTACTATTTATCATATGAAAGGATATAACAGCAACATCGAAAAACTGACCGTCGAAAACACTGATTTCCGCCGCGTGCTTTACAGCGGGAAACACATGCAGCTTGTGCTCATGTCGCTTGCGCCGGGAGAGGAAATCGGGATGGAAGTGCACACGGAAAACGACCAATTCTTCAGGTTTGAATCCGGAACGGGCAAGGTCCTCATCGACGGCAACGAATACGAGGTCAAGGACGGGGACGTCATCATCGTGCCTTCGGGCGCCGAACACAACATCGTGAACGCGTCCCAAACCGAACCCCTCAAGCTTTATACGATATACGCGCCTCCCCACCACAAGGACGGCATCGTCCGCAAAACGCGGGACGAGGCGATGAAGAATGAGGCGGACTTTGACGGAGTCACCACCGAATAAAGGCCGTTCACTTTTCTCCGACAGCCCTCAAACGGTATTCATACTGCAATGAGCTAGCATGAGTTGCACATGAAATTATCCCGCATTGCAAAAATCCTGTTTGGGCTTATGCTCGGGTATACGGTTTCGCCCATAGATCTGATTCCCGACTTCATTCCTGTCCTCGGGCAGCTCGATGATACAACCTTATGGATCCTGTTTATCGCCGCTGTAATTATCTTTCCGAAATTGAGAAAACGGGGATTAAACCGCCCCTCCCTTCCTTCAGGATAACCGGTTCCGGTAAGGCAAAAGAATGCAGGTAATCTCGGTGACGATAAAAAACACGGCAGGCAGGACAAGAAAAAGCGCGCTCCCGAACGGCTCTTTCATGAAATTGATCCAGACCCCCGCAAACGGAATAGTCAGAACCGCTTTACCGATAACGCGGCGCGGGTCAAGCAGCCCGGGGTCGATTGCGTCGTTGCGGTCGCCCTTGGTTATGTATCTGTTGCCCCGCACGCCCTGCAGCCGGTGGATTACCGTTTCATGATCCGTACGGAACGCGATGATGTCTCCTGCCTCATACGAAAACGGATCTTGAATCAGGACCAGGCTTGCGCTGCCGGCGGGTGCCGAAGGTTCCATTGAGCCTGAGGTATTCGTGTATACATGAACGCGTCCCGGTATCCCGACGGAACATGCGGTAAACAATACCGTATGGAAAATATACGTGAAAATCAGAAGATAATATGCTCTCGCACGCGCAAACGCACGCAACCGGACAAGTGTACTTTTTACCATACACCGAGCGCTACCGAATTATAAACATCCTGCCGGGCGGAGAAGCCCGATTCAGCATCCTGCGATCCGCGGCGGGACTTGAACACGAAATTAAATCCGCACCTTCCGTTCTTGAGCGGCGCATCCCGCTTGTCAAGACGTACGAAAAAAACCCAGTCGTCATATGCTCCCCTGCCCAGTTTTGAATCCGCCGAGAGGGAGGAAAGCGCGCCTTCGTATATTTTTTCCCCGTTAAGCTGTGCTTCGATATCCAGTGCGGCGCATACGGCGTCCGTCCCGTCGACCGGGGAAAACCCGAGCGCATAGGGAACGTCAAGCGAACTTTCGTTGCGCAAACGTATTGCCCGCACGTCAAAGCCTCCCGGCTTCAGGCCTGCAACATTAAACAGGTGCGGGGAACGCGAACCGTTTGCGGTATTGCTCTCCGAAAACGAAAGGGTGATTGCCTGCAGAGTATTTTGCGCCACCTTCCGTTCCGCAAACAGGTCCGCGCTTGTGGCTTCGGTTCTCAAAAGAACGTTACCCGCGATCATGACTGAAACCATCAGCAGTTTAATCCCTTTCATAAGAACGCTCAGCTTTTCCGGATGATGTTAACAAATTCCCCTCCTGCCAGTATAAGTGCAGGTAAGCCGATAAACGCAAGCATGCCATATCCGGTTTTCGCGAAACCGACAAGGAATCCGAGCTTCGGAACAACAAGCACCACTTTGCCGGCGACCTGTTGAAACGATACGGTATCCTCATCCTCGGCGCGGTTTGCGTCGCCCTTCGTCACGTACGAAACGGCCGTACCTTTGCCGTTTGTGCCGGCTATGCGGTGCGTTACGGTACGCCCTTCCCGGTTGATAAAGGTAATAACGTCATTTTTCTCGTAACGGGAATCCGGTTTGACGATGATGATGTCGCCGGTCATGATGGATGGCTCCATGGAACCTGACTGCACGAGAAACGACCTGAATCCCGG
Organism: uncultured Gammaproteobacteria bacterium; assembly: GCA_964629635.1. GTDB lineage: Bacteria > Patescibacteriota > Microgenomatia > UBA1406 > GWC2-37-13 > YC2-FULL-38-9. Next base: position 46,187 of record CAZVQS010000002.1, on the reverse strand, counting down.
CATGCCGTTGAGCAGGCCCGGCAAAAACAAAACAGCCAGGATTGCGCAAGCGGCAGACAGGAAAAGAAACATAGCGGTTGCTTTTATCATAAGATGCATAAGGGGCGGCCGTAAAGACCGCCCCACAATAAAACAGACTGTATTATTTCGTCAGCTGGACCAGCCGGAAAAGCGTATCGAATTTCACGGAATCGCTCTGGATTTCGTTTCCGTAAGCGCTTGCCGGCGTATTCCACGAAAGGCTTACCGTCTTCTGTTCCCCGGGATTGATGATGACAGACGGCGCTGCATTCCACGTGTCCCCTATTTTGTTTTCCTCTGCGCCCGTGAGGTAGGAGGATGCGATTTCCCCTCCGTCAAGCGCCACATGGACCTGTATCACTTTTCCCATATCCCCTTCGTTCCCCGGCGCATCGCAGTCCGATTCAACCGCTTTCTCCTGATCGTTGCATCCGTTCTCTTCATTGGCGATACCTGCAAGTTTCAGGAGCAGTCTTCCGGGCATCGTTCCGGTATTTTTCACGGTCCAGGTCTTTGCTCCGGCAATATCGCCGTTTTGCCCTATGTTATCTACGACAAACGGTTCGTTTGCGGTGTTGTTGTCACCGGTGACGCTCATATCCAAGGTGCCGGCGGTGAACTTGTTCTGGGCGGCACTGCGCTGTGCCGTAAAATACGCGTACGTGCCTCCGACGGCCGCTGCGGCAACCGCCATAATGATAACGACGCTCAATCCGACCCGCTTGTTGTTTTTCATGCATTGAATTAATACTTATAACAGGGAACATTCAGTATAAGCACCCCCGCTTTTGTTTGTCAATGACAATTTACATATTTGATGTGTATATTTTTTATACGCGATCATAGTAACGGACGCCGGGGGCGCGTCGCGGAAAATGAGCATATGGTTGACTATACAGCGCATCCGCTTGATATAATCTTTCTATGGAACCCGTCAGGCTGCTGTCGCTTAACGTCGCGCTTTTCGAAACGAACAACCGCAAACTGGAAAAGTTTCTTGCTCAGATTAAGCCGGACATAATCTGCCTCCAGGAAGTAACGAGAAAAGCGGAAGAATCAACAAACGGCGAATACGTTTCGTATGACGCGATAAACGGCGCGACCGGATTCCTCCCCTACTCCTTCTATGCGCCTAACTGGATCATGAAGGACTTTAGCATGAAGGATTTCCACGGGCATAAGGATTTCAGGGCGGATTTTAACGGATTTCTCGAACTGGGGAATTACTGCAAAAGCCGGTATCCCATTCTCAAAGGACAAGCGGTTTTCCTTCAGAATCATTACACGATGGCAACCGACTGGACCAACTGGAGCAGGGAGGAAAGCAGAAGCGTACAGGTGACCGACATCCTGCTCCCGGCGGACCGGAAACTGCGGGTCATCAATTACCACGGGATCTGGTCACGCAACAAGATCGGTAACCCGGCGACAACCGAAGCGTGTAAAAAAATCAGGGATATCGCGAAGCAGGTCGATTACCCGTCTATAATAGCCGGCGACTTCAATCTGTTTCCCTCATCCGTTTCAATGGAGCCCTTCAACGACACATTCACGAGCCTTGTCGACAAATACAACATATCCACAACCCGCCCCAAATCCAACGAGTTGAGCAAACACCCGCGAAACGTCGTCGACTACATATTCACCAGTGAAACCATAAAGACCGTGACTTTTGAAGTAATCGAAAATGACGTGTCGGACCATTTGCCGCTTCTGGCAACGCTTGTTATCTGACCAGCTCCACTATCACGAAAATTATGTAGAGGCACAGAAGAATAAATCCTTCTTCGCGCGAAATGTCGTTTTTCGACCTGGAAAAATAAAAGAAAAGCACCAGTCCGAAAGCGATGAGCGCGAAGGTAAGGACAAAGTTCGAACCGGTCACCACCTCTCCCGAATTGAGGAGCGTAAACAAACCGAAAAGGAATGTGTTGGCTGCAGCCGAACCCATGTAATCGCCGAATGCGACGTCCTTGCGTCCCGATATGACGGAACGAACCGCGATGGAAAGCTCCGGGAGGTTGGTCCCGACGGCAAGCACGATAAGGCTCAGGTAAAACGGGGATATGTTGAATTCCTTCGCGAAGAAAAGGGTTTTGTTGACAATGGCGTTGCTTGATACGAAAACGATTGCGATACCCAGGAGGACCTTGAGCAGCGATTCGATCGAATAGTAGCGTGCGCGCAGGACATTGGTCTCGTTTCCGTCCATCACCCCTTTCCTGCTTTCGATGAAATAAAACAGGCCTGCGTACATGATGATCATGATCACTCCCTCAAGGTTCGTCACCCGCTTGTCCATGACCATGAATGCGGGCGTCAGCATGGTGACAAACGCAAGAATCATGTTCTCACTGGTCAATTGGTGGTTCAATTTGATGCCGTTGCCGAAAATCGCCAGAAGCGGAATGATGAGCATGAATATGGTTGCGACGCCGCCGATGAGGTTGCCGACGAAAATATTGGGATTATGCTCCGAAAGGGAGGTGAGACCGACGGCAAATTCAGGGATGGATGTCAGCATGCCAAGCACGAAAAAAGAAACCGCGAAAGACGACATCTTGAGCTTACGCGAAAATTTATCAACCGAAGATACGATAAGTCCCGCACCCAGCCAGATGGATACAAACGAAAACAGATAAATGAGAAGGTTGATTGCGACCATTCTTCCATTATAGTGAACCGGGAATGCGATATTCAATATGCTGTTGACTCTCGCATGCATCTGTTATACTGTCACTTGGAATATCAGAAAGGGGGTGATTCTTTATGAAGAGGCCCTATACCGAATCTGAAACCAACTGCTGCAAAAAGTTCAATCCCGATCCCTGGGATCAACGGGAAGTTACTCTCGCCGACAAGCTGTTCCTGCGCGATACCGTGCGCACCCTGTTCCATCTTCCGCTCAATTTCGGACAGGTCATCAACCGGGCGATGAAGGCCATAGAAAAACATGATGCTTGCACGGATGAAACTATTACCTTGTATGAGGAAGCGGGACCCTTTAAAGCGCACCTGTATGTATCTACCCGAAAAGAGATACCCGGTGCCCGCATGGTAAAAATGGAAGGGACATACATAACCCGGGTATTTGAGGGCGACTACCGGAATATGGGAGCATGGCACCGGCAAATGCAGGAATACGTGAAATCGAAGTCCAAAAATGCGAAAAAGACGCTTGTTTACTATACCACCTGTCCCCGGTGCGCCCAATACTACAAAAAGAATTACGTCGTGTTCCTAGCCCATGTAGGCGAGTAACGGAGCGTCGAGCATACGGCAGAGATCGCATGATCGGCCTTCCGGTATTCCTTCCGGCAATCAGTTTCCGAAATACTCCCTCACCTGCGCAAATTGGGGCAGTTCCATGAAGTCTTCATCAATAAGGGCCTCGTTGCCTCCGACTCCCATATGCCAGTAATTGAAACCCTTGATGAGCGGGTCAATCCGCGCCGCACCCATGCTGTCTTTGACCTGGTCCTGTTTGTCTCCGGGACCGACGCTTCCCCATTCGCCGATTATCACGGGTATTCCCGGATACCGGCGGTGCAGCTCTTCAAGGTCCTGCCGCATGTCCGCACCGACCAGTTCCGGATAATGGTCGATGGTTATGTTCCCCATTTTCCCGACCGTTGCGTCCTCGAGGATGCCGTCCCAATCCGGATTGTGCGCCCCCCATGCGACGAACCCGTCAAATCCGTAATACCCCGTTTTTATTTTCCCTCCCAGGCCGATCGAGCGGAATGCGCTCTCGGATACATCCATCGCATCCCTCAGCCAGCGGTTGAACTCCTCCTTAGACGAAAACTGGCAGAGGCCGTTCCCGCACCAGGTGACGCCTTGTATCCCCCCGTTCTGCGGCTCGGGAATAGGCGTGAAGATATCCCCTTCCGCAAACAGCCCGGGATTTTGCCTGATATAACGGCTTATGAGGGCAAGGTAGGAGCCTTTGCTTTTCGGCGTGTCGTATATCCCTTCGAATGCAAGCGGCATATGGCGGTGCCACACCTTGAGTCCTTTTGCCCGAATGGCGGTAACCCAGCGTTTCGTAAGAACAAGCGAACTTCCGCAGGAAGGATCGTCATACGGGGTTTCGACCGATATGTAGTTTGCCCCCAGGTCCGCGGCTTTGCCTACCCACCGTTTCACGTAAAGTTCGGTATCCTGTCCGCATACCTTGTCTTTCGTTTCCTTCATCGACGAGACGCTGCGTATGCTCCACCTCGCGGGACCGGGCATGGGTGAAGGCGTTGTGTCAAGCGGCTTGAGGGCAGGCGACGCGCTTGGTGCGGGAGGCAGTGTCGGAGCCGGGGGGACGGGCGTTGAGGACGGGGTTGCCTGCGGCTCGGTCGGCGCAGGAGTCCCGGTTGCGGCAGGAAGCGTTGGTGAAAGAACAGGAGAAACTCCCGGACCGGAGCCGACCGCTTCAACACTCATGATCTCGATCCGGTACGGCTTTGAGTTCCAGATCCTCATGTGGAACGTACCGACGGGTTCATCCGTTTTCAAACCGGGGAAATCCGCCAGAGGAATATCTGCCGTCTGGACCCCATCGCGGCAGTTTTCCCCGTATTTATACAGGGAAACGTATCTCCACACGGACCCATCCTTTGTGTCGAAAACGACGGCGGACGCGTCCCCGTCAAGAAGGCAGGAACCGTGCAAATCATAGCGTATCCGAAGAATATCGCGCCCCGCCAATACATCAGGATCGACCTGCCGATACCGCTCGGATGCACCCGTATCTCCCTCCAATACCCAATCCGATACGATAAGGGACGATGAGGCGGACATCGAGGGGCGCGGCACAAACAGAAGGCTGACAAAAACGACAAGCACGGATAATGCGATATGATTACGGGCACGCATGCCCTTCAGACTCCCAAAAACCTTATGCTGAAACATAATATGCATATGTGAACCGCGCAAGAAACAGGTAAATCCAGTATAGCCCCCGCGCCGGAAGAGTCAATATTTTCCCCCTTTCCCCGGATCCCATGCGGCAGGACAGGCTTCTCAGGAAAAGATAATCAACCAATGTAAGAAATCGGGCAGATGTAAGAGAGTAACCGCATTACCGGGTATCCGCATTGGCGGCTACCGCATCATTCCGTTTGAATATAAGTATGTTGGGGGACGTATACGCCTTCGAATAGTATTTATACACGTGCCGCTGCATGAAGGGATCATCGTATAGCATATTCCATACGGTGTCCCCTTTCTGCATGATTATCCACCGTGCGTATTTTTCCGGATTGCGCAGCGATTCTTCCCAGTACGGCTTGTTGCCTATGTATATCGTGCTCTGCATGGGAATACCGGAACGTATGATACTGACGGTACGGGCGTAATCGTCCATCAATACCAGGCCGCGGTCATAATGCTTGTTGATCCAGTTGCCCGCATCCGGACGCTTGTATGCGGAAAGGCCGCGAACTCCATCTTCCAGGGTAATGACCGGTTCCCTTCCGGTTGCGAAAAATGCCACCTGGAGCGCGATGAATACCAGTATCATCCCCTTGAGCATACCGCTGCGCAGCGAAAAAAGGACTCCGATGAAAAATGCCACGCTCGGCACCATCAGCATGCCGTACCTCGTGTTGAACAGATTCCATTCGAAAGAGGACGGGGTAAGATCCGGAATGAAAATAACCGACTGGCCCATATAAAGCGTTATCGTGTTGAAAAGAAGCGGGGCAAGCAAAATAAGAAGCACCCAAAGCTTGTGGCGCCTCGAAGTTATACCAAACGCGATAAGACCCATGAGAAACAGTCCGAAAACGAAAAATCCGGCGTTGCGCATCATGGTCACCGTGTAATACTGGAACGCAACAGGGAAATTATGGAACGCGGGAAGCTCCCCCCGCGCGTACCATGCGTTCTGCTGCGATTTGGCGGAAAACGAGCTGTTGGTGAAGTACAAGGGATCCCCGAGAATCATGGCGTTCCAGGTGAGCCAGAGGAATATGCCTAAAAAAGCCAGGGTGGAAAACAGCACGAACTTTCCTTCAAGCTCCCGCCACTTTCCTTTCCGGAAATAATGGAGGAAAATGACGGACGCTTCGATCATCACGAGAAACCATCCGTCATACCGGGTCGCGCTTGCGCAAAACGCAAAAAAAGAGGCGCTGATAAGCGAGAGGACATCCCGGTCATCATACAGAAATCTGATGAAATAATATGAGGATATCACGAAAAAGGAAACAAGAAGCATCTCGGTCATCGGAGTCGTCTGCATATAGAGGACATTGGGATTGAGCGCGTATACGGCAAACGCCATGAAGGATGCGCCTTTGTTCCCCGTGACGAGAAACGTCAGCTTGTACAGGTATACCGCGCCCAGTATGAAAGCGAGGGATGAAACGACTGATCCGGCAAGCCCGGTCCGCCAGAGGCCGTCGAAAGCGACAAACGGTATCATGAGTACATGGGGTAAAGGAAGCCAGATGCCGCCGAGCTGCGCGATACCCGGCGTAATGCTGTGGATGACTCGTTTGGCGATATTGAGATGGGATTCGGAATCGCCGTATGCCACGATATACCCGTTCAAATAAGACCACACGACCGCCGCAACGCTGATTGCGGCTGAGACGAGTATTATCCAGCCGGTGATTCCGGTTTTTTTCAGATTAAAACTTATTGAACGCATACCTGATGTTGACTAATTTCGCTTTTGCCGGGCGGGCGGGCGCTTTCTTTTTCTTCAGATGCAGCCCGTGCACGGTCTTGGCCCAATAATGCGGCTTGAACACGAGGCTGTACGCCGCCATCCACGCCGCGATGCTCATGCCGAGCCAGTACGCGGGAACCGCAAAGGCGTACTTCACCAGATCGTAATGCTTCCGTTTCACGCTTCCGATCATGTAGTAATAGAGATAGAGGAAATTACCGAAAACGAGGGAGAAGGCACCCATATAGAGGACCGGCCCGGGAAACAGCGAGTCGATGAAATCTCCAACAACCGGTCTGAATGCGAAATATACGATAGTCATTACCCACATGAGCGGGTTGACGAACATGGAAAACACCTTGCCGCCGACAATGAACTGGAAGGAAAAGAAATGGTGCAGTTTTTTCCGGAAGTCGAACGTGCTCAGGTCACGCATGTGCACGAGGTAAGTCTGGATGTATCCTTTTATCCAGCGCGAGCGCTGCCTGAGCCAGTTCATGGTGTCGCTGTTTGCCTCCTCCAATGTCGTTGAATCGAGGATCTGGGTGCGGTATCCGTTTTTGAAAAGCCTGATTCCCAGATCACAGTCCTCGGTTACGTTAAACGCGTCCCAGCCCTCGTATTTGCGCAGAAACGATGTCGGGAAATGGTTTGATGTGCCCCCCAGCGGAATCGGCGCCTCAATCGATTGGAGTCCCGTCAGGACCAGATCAAACCACAGCGAGTATTCGACGGTGAAAATGCGAGTCAGAAGGTTCTGGTGGGGGTTGAAGAAATTCAGTTTCGCCTGGATGCAGACGGTCTTGGAGTCGGTTTTGTAAAAGGACAGAACCGCCTTTTTGAGCTGCTCCCGGTCCGGGATATCCTCCGCGTCATATACGACCGCATACTTGCCGCGGGCGAACTTCAACCCGTAGTTCAATGCCTTGGGTTTGGTTTTCGGCAGCGAATGCGGTATGATGACCGTTTCGAAGTTGGAGGGGAGATCGTATTTCTTCACTTTCTCCACGGTCTTTTTGTCGTCCTCCTCAAGGAGCAGTATCACCTGCAGTTTCCGCTGGGGATAGTCGAGATTGCTCATCGCTTTCACGAACTGGGGAAGCACCTGCCATTCCCGGTACAAAGGACAGAAAATGGTATATGAAGGTAGGTCGCGGTCGGTAAGCGACTGAAGCTCTGCGTCATCCGTTTTCACTTCGGGTTCATATTTGAAACTGCGGTATATGAGATACAGGTTGAACAGGAAATCCGCCATATATATGAGGGTGACGACCGTGATGAACGCAATAATCGAAAACTTCCAGTTGATGACGAAGGAAGCAAGTCCTCCGGCCGCAAGGAGAAACATAATGAGTTTCTGCGGGTAGGATGCGCTCGTGAGTGCGGTCGTGTTGGGTTCGAGTTTCGTATGCGGAACGTATTTTGTCCCGTTGTAGTAAAACCCGACCCCTTCACGCCTCTCCATTGTTTTCGGGAGCGGGGCGATCAGCGGGCCCTTCATTTTAAGTTTAAGCGCGGACATCCCGATCTCGTAACTTGCCTTCAATAAACTTACCTTCGATACCCCGCTCTCCCGTTTCGCGAATTCGATGTCGACCGTGCCGATGCGGTAGCCCGCCTGCTTTGCCTGCAGAAGAAATTCCAGGTCAAACGTCCAGGGAGTGGGATCCAAATCCACCCGTTCGATCGCTTTCTTCCTGAAAAGCTTCAAGCCTGACTGCACGTCGCAGTCGATCCGGTGGAGCAGTTTTCCGAAAACGAACGCGAACGTCCTGCTTGCCGATTTCCGCAGGAATCCATAGGAGTCCGTATTCCGGTTGGCGACAACCACATCATACCCCTCCCTTAATTTATCAAGCATTTCGGGCAGCGCTGCGGGCGGATACTGCAGGTCGGCATCTATCATAGCGATGACGGAGTAACGCGCCGATTTTGCCCCTTCCAGGATGGAAAATGCTTTTCCCTGTCTGCCTATTTTCACCTGGTAACGGACGCTCTCATTATCCGCGAACGATTGAATCCTTTGCGCGGTTTGGTCGGTTGATCGGTCGTCGACGACAATGATTTCATACCGGATGCGGTTTTGCGAAAGTACGCGTTTCAGCTGTTTTACGAGAGGCACGATGTTCCCCTCCTCATTGTAGGCCGGAACGATGACGGAAATTTCCCGCCGTCCCGGGTTCTTTTTTCCGGATTTTGCGGCAGCGCGCGGTGTTTTTTCCTTCATCCGTTAATTGTCTATTTTGAAACGATAATCCATTAATAACGAAGTGTATGTTGGGTAAGACCAGCGGGTCAATTTGCTATAATCTGGATAAGAATGTCCATCAGGCCCGTCATACCGCGCGGACATCCGCGCCTCAAATCGAAAAACGCGAAGATAACCGATTTTGCATCCCCCGGTTTCCGGCAGCTTGTGCAGGACCTCAAAGACACGATGGGACACGAGGATCTCATCGGCATCGCCGCCCCGCAAATTGCCGAAAACTACCGGGTATTCCTCACCCAGCCGCGAAAAACCCAGGCGCGAAAATCCGAAAAAGGGGACAAGCTACGGGTTTACGTGAACCCGGAAATCATACGCCGCTCGCATGAAGAGTCGGTCATCTATGAGGGCTGCGGATGCGTCAGGGAAAAGGGCAAGGAATTCGGGCCGGTGCTCAGACCGAAGGAAATTACAATCCGTGCCCGGGACGAACACGGACATTTTTTCACCCTCACCTGCGACGGCATCCTCGCGCGTGTCATACAGCATGAAATGGACCACCTGGAAGGGTACGAATTCGTGGACCGCGTCCAGGATCCGCAAAGCATCATATCACGGGAGCGGTATATTCAAGACATCAAAGGCTCGCCCGCTCACATGGAAGCTTCACGCATAACGCTTATCCGTTTTCACAAAGAAACCGTATAAACAGAATATGAAAACCCATGTGTTCCGCCTCGGACCGGGAAAGGACCTGAGAAAATCCATCCAGGAGTTTGCCCAAGCAAACCGCATAAAAGCCGCCGCGGTAATTACCTGCGTCGGAAGCCTCAGCGTGTTGGTTCTCCGTACGGCTGAAGGCCGGATCCTGAAAAAAGAGGAAAGCTTTGAAATCGTTTCGCTGGCCGGTACGCTTGAAGCGCAGGATCTGCATCTCCATATTTCGGCAAGCGACGGGAAAGGATTGGTAACGGGTGGACATCTGCGTGAAGGTACGCTGGTGCGCACGACCGCAGAGCTTGTCATTGCCGAACTTGACGGAGTTTCATTTTCACGGGAGTATGATCCGGAAACCGGTTACGTGGAGTTAAGCATCAAAGAGGCGGTATGATACTCCTTATTCTACTTGCGCTCTGCGGATTAATCATAATGGCTTGGACTGCCGCATTTCTCCATCTCAATGACTTTGCCCTCCTCAACGCGGACCTCTCCCGCTTCAGGCGGATCCTTCTCGTATTTCCCCATCCGGATGACGAAGTGCTTACCGCCGGCGGCCTGATTGCCAAATACCATACCCGGACGCGGACCGCTTTGCTTCTTCTCACCAAAGGTGAGCGCGGAACGCCCGACGCGCACCTGAGCGAAGACCTCAAAACAATCCGCGCTGCGGAGGCAAAAAAATCATCCTCGATACTGGGTTTCGAAACGCTCATCCACAAAGATCTGGGAGACGGCATGCTCGATAAAAAAACCGCTGAAATCACTTCCGTCATCGACCGGACGATCGGCGAACTGAAACCGGACCTCATCATCACCTACGACAAATCCGGCCTCTATGGACACGACGACCACATCGCCGTTTCAAAGGCGGTGACCGGACTCGTCAAACGAAAATACAAGTCGGTAAAGCTGTGGTACGCTTCGTTCCCCAAACGGGTGCTCGACCGCGCAAAACTTCCCGTGCATATGGCCACCGATCCGGAATTCCTGAAAAACCGGACCGTTCCGACGGTAAAAGTTTTTATCGGACACCATGTCCTGGATAAGCTTTCGGCCCTTTACGCCCATACAAGCCAGCTGCCCTCATATCAAAAAGGGGTGCCCCTGCGCATACCGCTCCGGCTCTATTACTCCCTCACCCTTTTCGAGTATTTCTTCGAAGCGAACTGACCGCTGTTCCCTATCGGACCTTCATATCCTTTGAGCCATGCGATGAACCGGACAAGCACCGCTACCATGTATTCATGGTACTGCCTGCCCTTATCGGGCGAAGCATTGCTTGAATCCGACAAAGAGCCGGTCGGCGCGAATTCGCGCTGCTCGCGGCTGTTCCAGGGGATATCTATCGTGTCGCCGGCGGCGCCGAAGAGGTCCCCGTGGAAAAAGCCGGAAAAGAGTTCCGAAAACGGGACATGCTCATCCTTGAGAAATTCTTTCTTGATGAGATGCGGATATTTGTACCAGACCTGCGAAATCTCAAGCTCCCCCGCATGGTGTTCCCTCGCACTTTTGAGTTTGCCTGCGATTCCGCGCGCTATTTTCATGGGATCCGCCACCGCGAAAAAGACGTCGGGCAGCTCGTTTTCATGCAGTTCCTTGGTCGCGCTCAAAAGGGCGGGAAGGTTCGCACTCTTGTGCCCGTTGATGAACAGGATTTTCCTGAACCCTCCACCGGCGAGACTGCGGCTCATATCCCCTATCACCGCCATGAGGGTTTTCGTCGAAAGCGAAATTGTCCCCGGAAACCCGAGATGGTGGGATGAATCCCCGTACCAGAGGGGCGGGGCAACCAAAGTTCCGGTTTGCATACCGGTATCCTCCGCAAGGGATATTGAAACATAACTGTCCAGTCCCAAGGGCCCGGCTAGCCCGTGCTCCTCCGTGCTGCCGACGGGTACGATGACAATGTTGTTTTTTTTAATATGACCCTCAACGTCTTTCCATGTTTTCTCCTGCAACCATACTGACTGTTTCATACGAAAAAATTGAATTCATTAATGCGATCCGTTCCGGAACCAGGGCGGCTTGGCCTGCATGTACATGACCGGCATGTTTTGTTTGGGCAGAAGCCACCCGCCCAGATCCGGGCTCGTGTTGGCGAAAAGGAATGCGTCCGGAAATCCGTACGCGAGCGGTTCCTTTTCCTGGTGACGCATGCGGAAGTACGCGAATGCGGATTGCTCCGGATTAACTCCCGTCCTGCTGTGCCTGCCCGCCGATTCGATAAGCTGTTCCCGCTGCCGTGCGTATTTGGCACCGTTCCACTCCCCGTATGCCGGAGAATCCTGATCCGTTTCATAAAACGCCGAGGGATCCGGCAAACCCCATTGCCCGTAGAGTTCGCTTAAGGGCCGGGAAGCAATCCCCATATCCCGTGCCTGGACACTTATCTGCGCAAGGTATTCATCCGCATGGCCGTATCCATTAAACCGCGCATGCACATCCGCAAGGAGTATGACCGGCTCAAGGCCGGGAGCATGCACCCCTTCAACCGCACGCGACAGAGTCTGCAATTGCCGGAGAAATTCAGCGTCATACATGTCCATCTCCCGCTTGTCGCCAACGCCCCAGAACCCTACAGCCTGCACCGGGCGGGCGGACGCGGCGGCTTTCGCAAGAATCCGCTCCGCCATGCTTCCCGTATTCTGGAGTGATTTCACGATGGTCCGGTGGGGCCATTCGCCCTTTCCGGCAATCGTCCCGTCAATGTTTACGCTCCTCAACACGTCAAACAGCGCAAGTCCTTTCAACCGCGCTTCCTTTGGTATGATTGTTTCGCTCATTTGGTTTCACCTCCTTTCAAAAAAAACCTCCCGTTTCCGGGAGGCGTATGTAATTTCCGTTGTTCCACTACGCACTCTCCCGTATGACGGGTATGCATGCGCAGCAACACATATTGGTTATTACGTAATTCTCAGTGTCAGCCATAAAAAAACCCTCCGTGCGGAGGGGTATTTGCCAGATGAAACCGCCTCCTACAACAGGAAGGCCGGGCAACAGTAACCTGCAATACTTTTCATCATGTCCCTCAGTATAAACGGCTGCACCAACGATTGCAAGTGGGTAAAAAATACCCTACACAAATTGTTTTGAAAGCGCTATTATGAAAATAGGGTAAGAGCATTTATTTCAAGGAGGATCTTCTTATGGATCCGGTTGATTTTATTAGGTTAAAACTCACCAGGCTTTTCCGCGGAAAAGTCGACAGGAAAATCAGCATACCGCTCGGCATTTACGGAAGAGAGGGGCGCATCGTCATGCTCCTCCAGAACAGGGTTACGCCGGGCGTTATTGACGTGGCTGTCGGCAATGACCTGTTCAGTTTCGGCGTCGAACCGTCATCATACACGCTAAATGAAGAATACCGCAATGCGTTCCTCGGCTCCGCAAGCGCATTCATGCACAAGGGGAAACGGTACCTGCTTTTCAAGAACCGGAAGGGACTGTTTGTCGCATCGGTTGACGGAACCTCGATCAACCTCCAACCGGTAAGCATGCTCCGCGACAAAGCGGTGGTCGCGGACAATATCGAAATTAACGGAAAACTGGTGATGTACTGCGGCGAACGCGCCATCCACACCGCATATTCGGAGGACCTCGTCCACTGGATCCGTTCGGCAAAGCCCGTACTCATCGACGCGCATCCCCTTGAGGTGGGATCGGTATTTGATACCGGCAAAAGCATACTGCTTCTTTATTTCAAAAAGGAAATCGAACACGACGTCCTGTACCACAATGCATATTTTGCGCTGTTTGACCGGAACAATCCGGACAATCTCCTCTGGAAAACCGAGCAACCGGTATGGAAACAGAAAGATGAATGGGAAGGCGCACATGCATTCCACCTTGGCGCGGTTCTTGACCGGGGCAAAGTCATATCCTACTGGCAGGTGGAAAACCGCGGGATTTACGGAGTGCTCATATCCGGCTTCAAGTACGATCCCCGCCTGATCGCGCCGCGTCTGAAGCTCGACAAACATGAAATGAATCCGATAATCGCGCCAAAGGCGGGAAACGACTGGGAAGCGTTCAACACCTTCAACCCGGCTGCGGTGTATGCCGGCAACAAGGTGCATATTCTCTACCGGGCGCAGGGATTCGATTATGTTTCGACCGTCGGCTACGCTGCAAGCGCTGACGGCATACGGATCAGCGAACGCTCGGCAAAACCCATCTTTACCCCGCATCTCGGCTTTGAAACGAACCCTAAAAAAGAAGCGAAACACGATTTCATGTCCGGAGGCGGTATGGGAGGATGCGAGGATCCGCGTATCACGCTCATGGACGGAAGGGTGTACATGACCTATGTCGCATTCGACGGATGGACGCCTCCCCGGCTGGCGCTCACCTCCATATTGCTTGACGATTTCCTTGCGAAACGGTGGAACTGGTCAAAACCGGTGCTCATCTCGCCGCCCGGGATCGTGGACAAAAGCGGATGCCTGCTGCCGGAAAAAATAAACGGCAAATACGTGTTCTTCCACCGGGTATTCCCCGACATCCTCATCGATTTCCTCGATGACCTGAATTTCGACGGCAAAACGAAATGGTTGAAAGGGCAATACCGCATAAAAATCCGCGACAACATGTGGGACAGCCGCAAGATCGGCGCGGGCGCTCCGCCTTTGAAAACGAAAGACGGATGGCTGCTTATCTATTACGGGGTTGACGACCGGGACGCGAGCAAATACCATATCGGCGCCATGCTTCTTGACCTCAAGGATCCTACCAAAGTCCTCCACCGGTCAAACGAACCGATACTCAAACCCGACAGCGAGTACGAAAACAACGGATTCAAACCCGGTATCGCCTATCCCTGCGGCGCGGTCATCGTGAAAGACCAGCTTCTTGTATATTACGGCGGAGCGGATTCGGTCGTCTGTGTCGCAACCGCAAAGCTTGACGATTTCCTTGCGGAACTTACCACAAAGGAAACGGCAACGCTCACTCCGGTACAAGTTCAGGAGGTCGATTACTGATGTACCTGCTTAAGCGTAATCCCGCCAACCCGATTTTGAAACCTGTTCAGGCAAACGATTGGGAGTCATATGCCGCTTTCAACGGGTCGGTCGTCAAACGGAATGGACAATATCACCTCTTCTACCGGGCGATGACTGATGAAATCACGTATCTGGACAAAAAAATGCGGCTGTCCTCGATCGGCCATGCGGTAAGCACTGATGGAGTGGATTTCGGCAACCGCACCCGGTTCGTGAAGCCTGAGCTTGATTTCGAGCTTTTCGGCTGTGAGGATCCGCGCGTCACGGAGATCGAAGGCAAATACTATGTATTCTATACCGCGCTTTCCGGATTCCCGCCCAACTACCGCACCATCAAGTGCGCGGTTGCGGTATCGCATGATCTTGAATCCGTTTCGGAAAAACACCTCGTCACGCCGTTCAATGCGAAGGCGATGGCTCTGTTTCCCGAAAAAATCAACGGAAAATATACGGTACTCCTTTCCGTCAATACCGACCGTCCGCCGTCAAACATCTGTTTTGCCCAATTTGAACGCGTGAGCGACATCTGGAACAGGGACCGGTGGAGCGAATGGTATGAAAATTACCAGGACTACGTCATCCCCCTCACCCGCGTGTCGACCGACCAGGTGGAAATCGGGGCAACCCCCCTGAAAACCGACGCGGGATGGGTGCTTATCCATTCCTACATAAAGAATTACTTTTCCGACCGCAAGATTTTCCGCATCGAGGCGGTCCTCCTTGACCGCAACGATCCGAAAGCGATAACCGGACGCATCATCGAACCTTGTCTGGAGCCCGAAGCGCCCTACGAAAAGGAGGGACAGATCCGGGATGTCGTATTTCCGGAAGGGGCTCTCATTGAGGACGGACTGCTTAAGGTGTATTACGGCGCGGCAGACAGTACGGTGTGTCTTGCCGAAACCCCGCTCAAGCCGTTCATGGAGAAGTTCGAAACGAACACGCCGGTTGCGCCCAAATGCATACGCTTTCCCAACAATCCCCTGCTCACGCCCGACGCCGGGCACGAATGGGAGCGCAAGGCGGTGTTCAATCCGGCAGCCCTCGTGCTTGAAGGAAAAACGTATCTTGTGTACCGCACTCTTTCTGAACACGACGTGTCATATCTCGGATGCGCCGTAAGCGAAGACGGCATTTTCATTGACGAACGAATTGAAGAACCCATTTACAAACCGCGGGTACCCGAGGAAACGAATTCCGCAAAGCCCGGAGGGTACGGATGCGAGGATCCGCGCATCACCCTCATCAACGAAACCCTGTATCTGTGCTATACCGCATATGACGGCACAACACCCCGGCTTGCCATGGCATCCATCAGCAAGGCGGATTTCCTTGGAAGAAACTGGGACAAATGGTCAAAGCCCAAAATCATTTCGCCGCCCGGGATACCCGACAAGGACGGCTGCCTGTTTCCCGAAAAAATCAACGGAAAATATGCGTTTTTCCACCGGATCGAACCGGACATCGTCATCGATTTCGTGGATGACCTGGAATTCCGGGAAAAGCCGTTTCTTGAAAGCAGCCATAAAATCCAGCCCCGCGCAAACACCTGGGACGACATAAAAATCGGGATCAATGCGCCTCCCCTCTGGACAAGCGCGGGTTGGCTCGTGTTTTACCACGGCATCAGCCGCATCGACCGCCACTACCGGCTCGGCGCTTTGCTGCTGGATCCACAAGACATCACGAAAGTCATTGCTCGCACCGAATACCCGATACTTGAACCGGTGGAGTATTACGAAAAGGAAGGCATCGTAAACAATGTTGTTTTCCCTTGCGGGTTTACCGTGAAAGACAACGACATTTTGCTGTATTACGGCGGCGCTGACAAGGTGGTTGCCGGCGCGATGATCAACCTCAAGCTCCTTGTCGATTATCTGCTGCGCGCCCGGACACAGAAATTCCTTGCGCAAACATGAAAACACCGATTGCAGGGATAGACTATATCGGCATCACCACCCCGTTCTACTGCACGGACAAAGGCAGGTTCCTGCTCCATAAGCGAAGCGCCAAATGCCGGGACGAGGTGGGCGTGTGGGACGCGGGCGGGGGAAAACTGGAATTCGGGCAAACCCTTGAGGAAAGCGTTCTGCGGGAAGTGAGGGAGGAATACGGATGCGTTGGGATCATCCTGGAAAAACTGCCGCCCTACACGCTCCTGCGTACGCATGACGGCGTGAAGACCCATTGGGTTGCCATCCCCTATCTCATAAAAGTCGATTCGGATAAAGTTACGAACAACGATCCGGAGAAAATCGACGAAATCGGCTGGTTTGATCTTGACTCCCTCCCCTCCCCCCTCCATACCGGCATGAAACATGCGCTGAAAACTTACCGGATCCTCTTCGAAAAGTACGCTCCACGATAACATAAACCGGCTAATTTTGATATCATATAGATAGCAGTATTTTTTTATCATTTTTTTGTTTCTCCCTATGAAAATCTCATCAGTCCACGCCCAGGAAATCCTTGATTCCCGCGGCAACCCCACCATTGAATGCGTTACTACCCTTGAGGACGGCACGACGGGATGGGCGGCAGTTCCCTCCGGCGCATCGACCGGCAAATACGAAGCGGTCGAGCTGCGCGACGGCGACAAATCCCGCTACATGGGCACGGGTGTGCTGAAGGCCGTTTCAAACGTGAACGATAAAATCAACGGTGCGGTAAAAGGGATTGATGCAGCGAACCAGCGGAAGCTCGACAATACCATGATTGAACTTGACGGTACGGAAAACAAAGGAACGCTCGGCGCAAACGCGATCCTTTCCGTTTCATTGAGCGCGGCGCGCGCGCAGGCGGCATCCGAAAAGAAACCCCTGTACGCGTATCTGTCCAAACTCAATCCCGACTTCAAGGGAACATACACCATGCCGATCCCGGAGATGAACGTCATGAACGGCGGAAAACACGGAAACTGGGCGACAGACATCCAGGAATACATGCTGTTTCCGGTGGGCGCGCCCTCGGTCGTTGAAGCGGTGCGCATGAACGCGGAAGTTTACATGAACCTGAAAAAAATCCTCAAATCGAAAGGATATGCGATAGGCGTCGGAGACGAAGGAGGATTCGCTCCCCAGTTCTCAAGCAACGAAGAGCCGTTCCAGCTCATGAGCGAGGCGGTAGAGAAAGCCGGGTACAAACTCGGCCGCGATATTTGTTTCGGCATCGATGCGGCAGCCACCGAATTCTTCCATGACGGAAAATACGTATTGAACAAGGAAGGAAAAACGGTTACGGGCGAAGAACTTGCCGCTTTCATCAAAAGCCTTGCAGCCAAGTACCCCATCATATCGATGGAAGACATATTCGCGGAGGACGACTGGGAAACCTACCAAAAATATACCGCGAGTGAAGGCGCAAAAACGCAGATAGTCGGCGACGACCTTTACGTGACAAACGTCAAGCGGCTTGAACGAGGTATCAAAGAAAAAACAACCAATTCCATCCTCATCAAACTAAACCAGATCGGATCGATAAGCGAAACGGTCGATGCCATCCTCATGGCACGGGAGAAAGGCATGTCCTCGATCGTATCCCACCGGTCGGGCGAAACCGAGGACGCGTTCATCGCGGATTTCGTGGTTGCCATGGGCACCGGCCAGATCAAAACCGGCGCGCCGGCACGTTCAGAGCGCAACGCCAAATACAACCAGCTCATGCGCATCGAACGGGAGCTGAACGGGAAATCGGTATACGCGAAATTCCCGTTCGCCACGTAAACCCGGTCCTTACCCGGTGCTTTCGAGAGGGCTATTGACATCCCATAAAAAGGATTGTAGGATTTTCATATTACCTAAATCCCACACCTATGGAAAAAACAGCGGAATATGCGGGCGGCATAGTCTCCGAAGTCATTTCCTCCTTCCTTGATCTGCTTCTCCTTCCCATGCTGGGATT
This sequence comes from uncultured Gammaproteobacteria bacterium, assembly GCA_964629635.1. GTDB lineage: Bacteria > Patescibacteriota > Microgenomatia > UBA1406 > GWC2-37-13 > YC2-FULL-38-9. The sequence continues at coordinate 27,670 of CAZVQS010000002.1, read as the reverse complement.
GGGACTCCTTGACGAAAACATCAAGTAACGCACCCATAAAAAAACCCCGCCTTTTGAGGGCGGGGCTTTTTAATGTAAAAGGTCTTAATAACCTCCCATTCCTCCCATGCCACCCATGCCTCCCGGCATAGCGGGCATGTCCGATTTCTTTTCGGGAAGATCGGTAACGAGGGCTTCGGTCGTCAGGATCATTGCGGCGATCGAAATCGCGTTCTGTACCGCAGTCCGTACGACTTTCAGGGGATCGATGATGCCTGCCTTGATCATATCTATCGGCTTGGCTTCATCGGCCGCTTCCATCGCGACGACGTCGAATCCGAAGCCTTTTGCGCTTCCTTCGCGTGCCTTGGCGATAAGCTGTCCGGGATCGACACCCGCATTCCTCATGAGCTGCTTGAACGGTTCCTCGATAGCGGTTTTCACGATCTCGAATCCGATCACTTCATCTTTCCCTGCCTTGTTTCCCATAGTCCTGGAATTCATCCGTTGGGAGATGTCAAGAAGCGCAACCGCTCCACCCGGAACGATGCCTTCCTCAAGCGCTGCCTTGGTCGCAGCGACCGCGTCTATTACGCGCTCTTTCTTATCCTTGAGTTCGGTCTCCGTTGCCGCGCCGACGTTGATGACAGCAACGCCGCCCGAAAGCTTTGCAAGCCGTTCCTGAAGCTTCTCCCGGTCAAAATCGGAAGTCGAGGCTTCGATTTCGCGTTTGATGGATGCGACGCGCGCGAGGATTTCGCTTTTGGTTCCTTTTCCGCCGATGATGGACGTATTTTCCTTATCTGACTTCACTTTGTCAGCCCTTCCACAGTCATCCACTTCGACGTTCTCGAGCTTTTTGCCCAAGTCCTCGGAGATAACCGTGCCGCCCGTCAATACCGCAATGTCCGCAAGCATTTCCTTCCTTCTGTCGCCGAATCCGGGAGCCTTCACGACAAGCGCGTTGAACGTGCCCTTCATCTTGTTGATGATGAGGGTCGCAAGCGCTTCGCCTTCAATGTCGTCCGCGATGATCACCAGATTCTTGGAGACTTTCACGAATTTCTCAAGGAACGGAAGAAGATCGGCGATTGCCGTGATTTTCTTGTCCGTAATGAGAATGTAGGGGTCGTCAACCTCTGCAACCATCTTGTCGGTATCGGTTGCGAAATAAGGCGAGGCAAACCCTTTGTCAAACTGCATGCCTTCCTTGTGGTCGACCCATGTCTCCATGCCTTTTCCTTCCTCGACCGTCACAACTCCGTCGCGGCCTCCGACTTTCTTCAATGCGTCCGCGATGAGTTTTCCGAGTTCCGCGTCAGCTGCGGAAATAGTTGCAACGCTTGCCGCATCGTTTAACGTGATCTTCTTGCTGAGGTTCTTGAGTTCGGCAACGACGTAATCGGATGCTTTGAGAAGACCGCGGCGCATGATCATAGGATTCGCGTTTGCGGTAATCATCTTGATGCCTTCCGATACGATGGCGCGCGCGAGGACCGTTGCGGTCGTCGTGCCGTCGCCCGCGATGTCAGCGGTCTTTGATGCCGCTTCCTTCACGAGCTGTGCACCCATGTTTTCGAATGCATCCTCAAGCTCCACTTCCTTCGCAACCGATACGCCGTCGTGGATGACGCTCGGAGCTCCCCATTTCTTGTCGAGGGCGACATTGCGGCCTTTCGGACCGAGTGTGGTCGCCACCGCGTCCGTCAACTGGTTAACGCCTGCAAGGAGCTTCGCGCGTGCGTCTGCTCCGTACTTAATCTGTTTTGCCATATATGTATATTAATAACTGGTAATGTTATTCAACAACTGCCATAATATCCTTCTGTTCGACGATAAGCCATTCCTCGGTGCCGACTTTCGTTTCGTTGCCTCCCCACTTCTTGTACATGACTTTCTGGCCGACCTTGACGAGCATGGGAAGGACCTTGCCTTCATTATTCATGGCGCCGGGACCGACCGCAATGACTTCGCCCATCTGGGGCTTTTCCTTGGCGCTGTCGGGAAGCACGATGCCTGAGGGGGTAACTTCCTCGGTTACGAGGGGTTTCACGAGAACGTAATCAAAAAGGGGTTTGATCGATGCGCCTTTCTGCTTTGACATAGACTTTTTTTGTAATAACTTGTAAGATAAAATTGACACGCATGCACCATAACGGTGCGTGTCATCCCGGACTTGATCCGGGATCCCCCTGCAATCAGGGGGACGGATAAAATCTTAATAAAATTATCAATATTTGTCAAGTGGATATTAACTCTGCTAACCAAGCAAATCCGCAAAACAGCTTGTCAGAAATAGAAAAACTGAGGGCCCAATTGCAGGCGGCAACACTGCCTGCTAACCTCCACGACAAGGCCTTGCAGCAGATAGAACGCATCAATCTCACCCTCAAATACGGAGGCAGCCTTGCGCAGCTTGACATTACGGCCAAATACATCGACTGGATCACCAACCTTCCCTGGGAAAAGAAAACCGAGGATGTCCTTGACATAAACAAGGCGAAAGCGTTCCTTGACGCCAACCACTACGGACTCGGCGTCATCAAGCAGCGCGTATTGGAGTTCCTTTCGGTGCTCGCGCTTCAGAAGCAGAAGGCTGACGGCACCGGCATCCATGCGCCGAACCTTTTTTTCGTCGGCCTGGCGGGTACCGGTAAAACGACGTTCGCGAAATCGATCGCGGAGGCCATGAACCGGAAGCTTGTGCGTATCCCGTTCGGCGGACTTTCAAGCGCCCAGGACCTGCGCGGACAATCCAAAACCTCGCCCGAATCCGAACCGGGCATGGTGATGAAAGCATTGAGGCGGGCTGGTGCGAAAAACCCGGTCATACTCCTTGATGAGCTTGACCGCTGCACGCCCGAATCGCGCTCGGCTATCATGGGCGTTCTCATTGAACTCCTTGATCCGGGGCAGAACTCCGCATATACCGATTATTTCATCGATTATCCCTTTGACCTTTCCCAGTGCCTGTTTGTCGCAACCGCCAACAACACGAACTCGATTGCAACCGCGGTCATGGACCGTCTGGAACTCATCCAGATGCCTTCCTACAACGACGCGGAAAAGATCGAAATCGGCAAACGGTTTGTCCTGCCCAAATACCTCAGGGAGGCGGGACTGACGGCTGACCAGCTGAAGGTGGACGAAACCGTCTGGGCGAAGATGGTCCGGCCTTTGGGTTTCGAACCCGGCATCCGCTCGCTTGAACGCGAGATCGAGGGTATCGTTCGCAAAACGGCTTTCAAGATCGTCTCCGGCCAGGGATCCGCGTTCGTCGTGACCGAGGAGAACATGAAGGAATTCATCGCATAAAAAAGCCTCCCCGCAGGGAGGCTCTTTCGTTTTTATTCTTCTTACGGTGAAAGCTCAAAATCGGGCCCCACGAAATGGACCGCATCAAGCGCCGTTTTCGTTTCCGGCAGTATCCCCGATATGATCACGTCGTTGCCGAAAAAGCCGGAGAGTATATCGCCTTCTTTCGAGAACAGCTTTTCCTCAAGCATCATGTCCGCTTCCTGCTTGCCGATGTATACGGGCTTATACGGTTTTCCGCCGATAAACACCGGAGCGAAGCCGTTTGCCGGGATCTTGCCGGCAAGCTTCCCGGGAATGTTTCCGTTTACGGTATAGAACAGCTTAGGATTTCCGTCCGGCCCTTTCATGCCGGTGATTCTCCCCTGCTCCTCAAGAAGCGCGAACGTCGTACGATTGACGAAATGGTAAAAGTCAAGGATCGTGCCGGTCGGCGCGAGGATTCCGGCTACCTTGATGACCGGGATCCCGAAAAAGTTGGAAAGCGTGCTTCCCGGTCCTTTTATCAATCCTTCCTCAACCATCATCATGCCTTCCTCATACCCGAGCACCATTTCGTTATCCCCGATCGTTACGGTACCTTCCTTCGGTTTCAGGCGGTTCATGTCGATACCTTCCGTTTCAAGGAACAGTTTCGGGTTCCCTTCCGCGAAATTCACCTTGGTGCGGTTTCCCTCCAGAAGGCCGGAGGCGTACCCCGCTGTCTGTTTTTCCGCCTTCACGTTCATGCCCCCTCCCGTTGCCATGCTGGAGCTGAACCGTGCGAATTCGAAAAACAGGAACGAAAACAAAAGCACCATGATAAGGGGGGCATATGCAGACAGGTAATTCTTTTTACCCGGCCGGTATGTCCGCAAAAGAAGCGAATTGGCGACAACCGATATGGAACTCAATGCCATCGCCAGTCCCGCAAGCTCCGGCTTGAGCACCAGGCCTAAACCCGCAAACACCCGCGCCGCAACCGGTATGCCCATCACGTTATAGAAGAGCGCAAAGAACATATTCTGTTTGATCTTGTCCATGGTGGTCTTTGAGAGGTCTATGGCGTTTGCCACATCCCGCAGGTCGTTTTTGATGATCACGATCCCGCCTGCTTCCATCGCCACATCCGTCCCCGATCCCATCGCGATCCCGAGATCCGCCTGGGCGAGCGCGGGAGCGTCGTTGATGCCGTCACCCACCATCGCAACTTTTTTCCCCTGGTCCTGCAGCCGCTTCACGTGCATTGCCTTGTCCTCCGGCAGGACTTCCGCAAACACATTTGCGATACCGACTTGTCCGGCTATGGCTTTGGCTGTCTTTTCGTTGTCTCCCGTAATCATATACACCTCGATGCCGAGCTTTTTCAGATTCTCCACCGCTTCGCGGGACGTTTCCTTGACCGTATCCGCAACCGCAATAAGCCCGAGTATTTCCGATGCGGTCGAAAGGACCATGACGGTTTTGCCCTGTTCTTCAAGCCGGCCCATTTTCCGGTCAACCCGTCCGATATCAAGGCCGATATCTTTCATCAGTTTCCTGTTGCCGATATGGTACGCAATGCCTTTAATGGTTCCTTTTACCCCGTGGCCGGGCACCGCCTTGAATTCGTCAACATCCTGAAGCGCGATCCCTTCCTCATCCGCATACCCGTATATTGCCTCGGCAAGCGGATGTTCCGACTGCTTTTCAAGGGACGCGGCAACCGCAATGACTTCATCCTCGTCAAGTTCGCGGAAACTCAAGACGTCCGTCACTTCAGGTTTTCCTTTCGTGAGGGTGCCGGTCTTGTCAAACACGATGGCGTTCACTTTGTTTGCCGCCTCGAGGGGTTCTCCGCCCTTGATGAGCATGCCGTACTCCGCACCCTTGCCCGTACCCACCATGATGGCGGTCGGGGTCGCCAGCCCAAGCGCACAGGGGCAGGCGATCACAATGACTGCGGTGAATGCCATGAGCGAAAACGAAAGCGATGCGCCAAGGAACACAAACCAGGCGCCGAATGTCAGTATGGCTATGACAATGACCGCCGGCACGAAATATGCCGAAATCCGGTCCGCGAAATCCTGGATGGGCGCTTTGGATCCCTGCGCTTCCTCAACCAGGCGGATGATCTGGGCTAAGGTAGTTTCCGCTCCGATCCGTGTCGCCTTGAACTGGAAACTTCCGGTTTTGTTCATGGTGCCGCCGACAACCGTATCGTTTGTGTGCTTTTCGACCGGCAGGCTTTCGCCCGTGATCATGGATTCGTCAACGGATGAGGATCCTTTCGTGATGATGCCGTCGACCGGCACTTTTTCGCCCGGCCGCACCATGATGATGTCGTTGTGTACTACCTGGTCGATGGGCAGATCAAGAGTTTCGCCGTTGCGTACGACCCGTGCGGTCTTCGCCTGGAGCCCCATGAGTTTCTTGATCGCGTCCGAGGTGCGCCCTTTTGCCTGCGCTTCAAGCCACTTGCCGAGAATTACGAAGGTGATAAGGAATGCCGCTGTCTCGAAATACAGCTCCGGTATCTTCTCTCCTCCCAGTCCGATGAGGGATTTATTCACAACCCAGTAATTGATGAAATTGAAGAAACTGTAGAAATACGCGACCGACGTGCCGATCGCGATTAGGGAATCCATGTTGAACGTCTTCATGCGGAGCGCCGACCACATTCCCTTGTAAAAACCTTTGCCGATGATGAACTGGACCGGGGTACTCAGGATAAGGGATATGATTCCGACATACGGAAGCAGAAGCTTTGCGCCGGGAAACCACGGGAGAAAATCAAATATCATGAAATACAGCATGGGCAGGCTCAATAACAAGCTTGCAATAAACTTGCGGAACATGCCCTGTATCTCGGACTTCCGTTTACGCGTTTCAAACTCCGTATCCTTTTCGTCGATCACGGTTGCGGAGTATCCCGTTTTCTTCACCGCATCGATAAGCCTGTTGGTATCCACGGCGGATTCGTCATACACGACGGACGCCTTTTCCGCCGCGAAATTGACGTTCGCCTGACTGACGCCCGGCGTTTTCTTCAGGGATTTCTCGATGATGAGTGCGCAGGAGGTGCAGTGCATGCCGGAAAGGGAAAGCCCGACGCGCTTTGACCCGTTTGGGTGTGCCGTTTCGGTTTGTTTTGCCGTTTCCGTTTTGATATCCTTGTTTCCCATTCCCTCAACGAGGTTGAGGAAATTCTGCGATTTTGCGAGACTGTGCACGTACTCCTGCGTATCTTTTTCCTTACCTTCGGGAACATAAAACTCCATGTCCCTTTTCTGGTCTATTTTTCCTTCAAACGATATCTTCCCGTCGCTTCCTTCCTTCATCTCTCCTTCGGCGGTAACATGGGTCTGCAGCTTGATCCGTACCGGAAATTTTTCGCCGGCTGGCGCGGCAACACGCGCCGTTTCATCCTGCATTTCCATCGAATGCGATATGCCTGCGGAATAACCCGCTCTCGAAACCGCATCAAGCACGTCCTGTTCGGTATTCTGTGCGGTATCCAGCACCAGAGACCCTTTCCCGCTTTTATGGTCGATCGATATATCGGAAATACCCGGGAGCGCGGACAGCTCTTCCTTTGTAACGATCTCGCACGATGAGCAATGCATTCCTTTGATGTTGAGTTCGAGATGTTTCTTCATGTCTTCGTTATAAAATGCTAACTACCGTGTAGTGGGTTCCTTTAAGCGCCTCAACCGCATCTTCTTTCGTTAGCGCGTTTTCCGATTCCACCTGTGCCTGCTGCGTTTTCAACTGGACTGTTGCATTTTTCACGCTTTCAATCTTTTTTAACCTGCCGGCAACTACCCGTTCGCACGCGGAACACGTCATACCTGAAATCTGGAATACCGTTTTCATAGGTCTGGTAAATGATTTGTAAAACTACTCGCCGTCCCCTTATTCGACTATTAACGTCCCCCTCGGAACACCCATCGCACACGTGATGAGATACGATCCGGGTTTCTCCGGAGTGAACGATAACGTGGTAGTCTTCCCCTTTTCGAACCCCTTCGCGTCATTGTAAAGGCCGGGGATCATGATGCTGCCCATGCAGCCGAACCCGTCGTCCTTCGCTTCAATGTCAAACTGCACCGGCGTGCCTGCTTTTACGGTAAAACGGGTCGGCTGGACATCCTCGCCGTTTGAATAGGTCGCTTTGATGATCTGCACGTTTCCCGACTGTTCGGCCGGTGCCGGCGGAGTATCGTCGGATTCCACTTCCGCCTTCTTCTGGGGAATCTGTCCGCACCCGCATGCGCCTCCGGAACATGAAGCGCCTGACGCAGCTGAATTAGCCGGAGCTCCCCCGCATGAAGCGGGCGGCGCCGTATCGGCGGACGCAGGAACCGCAGTTTGCGCAGCCGTGACATCCGTTTCATTCGTGCCCACCCCTTCGTCCACCACATTGAATGTTCCGCTGTACATTCCCATGCTGCAGGTGAACCGTATCGTTCCCGCCTCATCCGGAGTGAACTCGAAAACATTCTCCCCCTCTTTCAGATTTGCCCTGATACCCAGCTTTGACGAGATTATGCTTGACGCACAGGTATATGGATCCGTTGATGTGACTATCCACTTTACCGGCATGCTTTTCCTGATGGTAAAACTGTTGGGCGTATACCCTCCTCCGTCCTGAGTCATCTTCACGATCTGCACTCCGTTTTCGACGGTAACGTTCGGATCATCCACAGTCTGCTGTTTTGCCTGGTAGTCGGTCAGTATTGCGTTAACGTTTATGCCGCTCAGGTTCATGCCGTTTGATATGTTGAAAAACGCAAGCGCCACGACAACCAGTCCCGCAAACTTGAAAAACGGTTTCGCGAAAGCCCCTTTTATCAGGGACGTCAATCCGCCGATCCCGAGCAAACCCGGCGCGGTACCCAGCGCGAAGACGCCCATTGTCAAAGCTCCCGTGACCGGACTGCCGCTTGAAATGGCAAAAAGCTGCATTGCCTGGGTGAATCCGCACGGCAGAAAAAAGGTTAGCGCACCCATCATGAATGCATTTTTGTCGCTGTATTCCTGTTGTGCTTGGTCACGGATACCGAACATATTGGCTATCGATTTGGGGAGGGTAATCTGGAAACCCTTGAGCCGGGGAAAGATATCGGTAAGCTGCAGTCCCAAAACCAGCATGACCGCCCCGACCAGTATGGTCAGTATTCCAAGCGTGGTTGATGAAAGGGAAAACAATGATCCCGCATAACCCATGACTCCGCCAAGCGCGAAAAAGGAAACTATTCTTCCCGCATTAAAAAGCAGGTGCGGACGGAATTTTTCAACAGGCGAGGCATCGGTATATGTTTCCGAAAAGCGGGCCGAGACCGCAAGAACCAAACCGCCGACCAGCGCCATGCACGTCGATATTCCTGCGGTCAGTCCCACAAGAAACACAACAGGCAGGCTTCCGTAACTTCCGCCCGTTTTCATCGCCAGCCCGAATAATCCCAATTCATTACCGATGAGATACAGAAGCACAAGAACCAGAAACGCGTATCCGAGCTCCTGGTAATCGCGGATCCGTTTTGAAAATAACGGGAGTCTGTCCTTCATGCCGATTTCGTACCCTGCCTTGCGCACTGCTTTCTTCACTTCTCCGTGGTCAAGTATGCCCTGATAATACACGCAGGCAACTCCTTCTTTTTCGCTCACCTGCGCTTTTTCTATTCCCTTCACCTTAAGAAGCTCGTCTTCCACGAGTATTTCGCATGAACGGCAATGCATCCCTTTTATGTTTATGGTGGCTTTGTTCATTATGAATGGTCAAAATACTAACCTGATTTAAATGGTATCAAACGCATTATTAAGATATTGTGAAGATGCTCATGATTCCACCGGAAGGATGATGAAGAATACCGTTTCCTTACCGGGCCGGCTTACGACACGTATCGTCCCTTTATGGATATCGACCGTTGATTTTGAAATCGCAAGCCCGAGGCCTGCCCCGAATTCCTTGTCTGTTTTCGATCCGCGGTAGAACCGGTCGAATATGTGCCCTATTTCCTCTTCCCGTATACCCTGGCCGTTATCCTTCACGCTGATTATGGCCTTTTCCTTTTCCCGTTCAAGCGCTATATGGACCTGGCCGCCCGTGTCCGAGTACTTGACCGCGTTGTCGAGTATGTTAAGAATAGCCCTCCCGAGCCGTTCCCTGAATCCGTGCATGAAAACGCCGGGCGCGATGCTCCAGGCGACCTTCACCCTTTTAACCGTACCGAGCTTTTCCGCGATTTCCGCAAGCTCCTCAACCAGCTGGGACAAATCGAAACGCGACCTGCTCTTTTCGTGGGGCACTTCTGACCAGGCCAGATCAAGCACGTCTTTAAGGGTATTGGTGATCCGTTCCGTTTCCCTGATGGATTCGCGGATGATTTTTCTATACTCATCGTTCGTACGCTCTTTCTGAAGCGTAACTTCAAACGAACTGCGCAGCGTTGCTATGGGTGTTTTCATCTCGTGTGCGACGTCCGCGATGAACTGCCGCTCCCTCCGGAAGGCCGTATCCAGCCGGTCAAGCAGTCCGTTGAAGGATGATGCGAGTTCGCCGATCTCATCATCCCCTTTTCCCGCTGTTATGCGCTTGTCGAGATTCCTGCTGTTAATCTGCCGTATCTGGGACGACAGCCGCGACAGGGATCCGGTAAACCGGTATATGATAAGCGATCCGACTGCCGCAAGAATGAAAAAAAGCAGTACGATAAGCTCCACACTGTAGCGGTACTGGATGATGTGTATCGTTTCTATGATGAATACGCCCAGAACCGCAAGGCTTGCGATATACCATGCAAGGAGCCGTACACGCAATGTCCTGAACAGGTTTTTCACGGCAGCTCCTCCTTGTCCGTTATGGTGTAACCGACACCGTGCACTGTCCTGATAAGTTTGGTTTTGCGGTCCTTGTCGATCTTCCTGCGCAAAGCGCCCATGAACACGTCAACCACATTGGACATGCTCTCGAAATTGTAATCCCACACGTGTTCGATGATCTGGGTGCGGGTGACAACTTCATGTTTTCTCCTCAACAGAAGTTCCAGTATCGAGAATTCCTTCGGCGTAAGACGCAACGGTTTGCCCTCACGATTCGCGGTATGTTTCGCGGGATCGATTTCAAGATCCGCGATACTGAGGGTGTTGGTGGTCTGGCGGTAGCTGCGTCTGAGGAGCGCGTTGATCCGCGCACGCAGTTCGCCGAAAACAAACGGTTTCGTCAGATAATCGTCCGCTCCGCAATCCAACCCTTCTATCTTGTCTTCCGTCTCACTTAGTGCGGTCAGCATGATTACCGGAGTGCTCGTGTTCCCTTTTCTTAAGTTTTTGCACACATCCATGCCGCTCATCTTCGGGAGCATCACATCCAGGATGATGAGGTCGTACGCTTCTTCCCGGGCAAGATACAGACCTTCTGTTCCGTCATATACGGTGTCGACGGCAAATCCATGCTCGGTCAGCCCTTTTTTTATGTACTGCGAAAGGCGTTTTTCGTCTTCCACAAGCAGTATTCTCATGACAACATTATACGTTATCGGATTTACGGAAATAATTCGCGGTTATGTAAAACAGGATGAGGAGAGTTAAAAACACGGCAATATCAAGGACCGGATTCCGGAACAGTTGTCCTGCTTCAAGGACGGTCTGCCGGATGCTCCGTCCATACTCCTCCATCTGATTCATCTGGATTCTATCCAGATAATTGGATATAACGATAAGAATCCCGGATACGATGAACACGAATGCGCCCATATATTTGAGCACGGTATAGAGCTTCTGCCTGTTCCCCCCGGAGAGCCGGCGTGATACGTCTTGGTACCCGAGAGACAAAAAGAATAAGGGGAATACGATGCCCAGCACATATGCGAAAGAGACAACGGCCGCCTGCAGGAGTGTCGGTGAAAGAGTCGTTAAAGTGACCGCAGCGAATAGAACCGGCGCGCAGCAGGAGGAAGTAAGCCCCGACATGAGTCCCAATCCGAAAACCGATCCCGCATTCACCCGTTTTCCCATTTTAGGCTCCATATGGAATATCTGCGGAAGATGGAATATTGGTTTTAAAGTCATGAGGCCCATGAACATGAGGAAGAAGCCTCCGGCATAATATATCTGCTTGTGGTAGGTATCAAGGAAATATATGACAAAACGGAACCCCAGCGCTACCGGAATCAGGATGAACGAAAGCCCGAGGGCGAAAACCAGCGTATAGAGCGCGACTTTTTTTCCGTCACGGAAAACGGTGCCGAGATACGAGGGAAACAGGAACGTTATGCAGCAGGGCGCAAACAGGGCAAGAACACCCGCCAGAAATGACGCGGTCAGGGATACGCCGAACAGGAATTCGCTGCTCATTTTTCGACAAATGCTTTAATGGTGAATACGAGTCTGGGATTGAGAGGGTCGTTTGTCTTTACATACGCCTCCCGTTCAACCGCTCCATACACGGGCATAGTAAAGGGCATATAGGATATCCTGACGGTCGCGCTTTCCCCGGGTCCGATCTGCGTCACATATCCGCTTTTCGTATGCATGCTGAACGGTTTGCTCTTGAAGTCCTTCAGAATTAACTGCGCGGTCGTGCAGCCGCAGCTCGTTGATATGTCCGACAACTGGAGCGGTTTATCCCCCTTGTTTGCGATTCTGAAATCACGTACTGCCGTTTCCGAGACTTTCATTTTTCCCACGTTATAAAACAGTTTCTCCGTCGCAGCTACGGGCTTCTGCCGGTCGGAGGATGAATAGGAAACCGTATCGGCGTCCGTTCCGTTTCCCGCGCTCAGAACAAAATAGGCTCCACCGATAAATACAAGGGAAAATAGGATTAAACCGATGACTGGTCTTAACATGCGTATCCGGATTGTAGCGGAACTGTCATGAAGATTTTATGAAGGAGTCATTCCGAATTCTTTTTTGTCATGAGGAAATAGCTGATTTTGTCATTGCACGCGACCGTATCCTCAACCTCATACGGACCGAACTGCTCAAGTTCATAAAATGTTGTTTTCTGCGGAACAAACCGGGTCTGGTCCGCCGCAACCGCCATTGCCCCGGCCGGAAACGCGGGAAAGGAAACGATGTCCCGCGAAGCGCAGCCGGCTTTGTTGAGGAGGAACGCATGGTCGTGTGCTGAATGCATATCATGCCAGGCCCAGGAGGAGACGAAGTACGAGCCGGGATGCTTCTTGCAGAACTTCTCCGCGCATTCCTCAACTGACGCAAGCGGCCGGATGGCGTCCGCCGTCATAATGCGCCCGACCGCGGGAATCCACGATACCGCAAGCACCAGCGAGAGGATCAGAAAACGGACCCTGCCCATGCGCGTGAATACGACAAACCACACGAGAAGCAGTCCGAAATAGTAATGCGTCTGGCCGAAAGGCAATAGCAGGGTCAGGCCCGTCAAAAGCAATGCTCCGGTTATGGGAAGGCGGACCTTTTTCTCCCTGACAAACGTAACCGCGAGAAGCGATGCAACCATAAGGAACACCAGCAGGGAAACCGTATGGTTGCGCGCGAATATCTCGTTCCAGAAAAACAGGACCTTTTCGTGTAACGGCAATTGGCCTGCAACCGGTTTGATGTCCCCGATCCCCTGCAATAGAAACCTGAATCTGTTTTTCAACTCAAACACCAGGTTCGGCAGGAAAACAAACGCAAAAGAAACCCCGGTATGGAACAGGACTGTTTTCCATCGGCGCCCTGAGACTTTGTACGCAAGAAGTATGACGGTAAGGAGTTCGGGCACGAACGAAAACGTCATGCCCACCGAAAACACCGCAGACAAAATTGCCGCAAAACCGGTCCGGTAATCGTATTTCTTCATGATCCGAAAAACGCAGCCCAATGCAAAAAAGAGGAACGGGATGGCGAACGTCGGATTCCAGGGCGTCCGCTGCTGTTCGATGATAAGGGGATGAATGGCAAGAAGCAGGAACGTTCCATACATTCCCCACCTGGCCTTATGGTTTCTCAGGATGTATGCAACCGCAACAAGCGACAATATGGACAGAATGATGACAGTGTACGTCATGGAGAGGGCGGATTTTGTCAGGAAAAATACCGGGAATATGAAGTAAAGGAACCATGCGGACTGGTTGAGGGCGGGAAGGACTGAGGTGTTGGGTCCGACAAGCGGAGGTTTGCCGGTCTGCAGCCAGACCATGAGTTTTTCGTGATCGCGCGCGATATCGCCCCAGAATTCGAAGGACTGGTCAATCCGCCAGAGCCGCAGCATCACAAATACACCGATCAGAAGGAGCAGAACCAGCATGTCAACGAAACGGAATCCGTTTTGTCCGCCGGCATCTTTGGGTTCTTTCATAATCGGAAGAAATTATTCCTCCACGATCTCGACCGTCTTGACGACGACCGGCTTCACCGGTTTTGAAGCTTCATCCATCGGCGACTGCGGTTCCTTGACCGGCGCTTCCGCTATGGTGTCAACGACATCCAGCCCTTCGGTCACTTTGCCGAAAATCACGTAGTCTTTCGGAAGCGGCACGTCCTTGTGCATGATGAAAAACTGGCTGCCGTTCGTGTCGGGGCCTGCGTTTGCCATGGCAACCGTACCTCTCGTGTATTCGCCTTCAAACGGCTCATCATCAAACCGGTAGCCGGGTCCGCCGGTGCCGTCGCCTTTGGGGTCCCCGCCCTGGATCATGAAATCCTTGACGGTGCGGTGGAAAACGGTGTTGTCGTAAAATCCTTTCCGGGACAGCGTTACGAAATTGTTCACGGTGACCGGCGTCTGCTTCGCGTTCAGTTCAACCGTGATGTCGCCCTTGTCGGTCTTGAGGACTGCGGTGTATGTCTTTTCCTCATCGATCTGCATCGACTGGTTTGGCACGGCTGTTGCGGTTCTCTGCGCAGCACGCGAGGAGGACGAACTGCTTTTTTGCTGACTGGTTTGTTTGCCGGACTGTTTTTTTGGCATAAGCAGAAATAGGACGAATCCCAGGAAAAAAATAATAACGACAAGAGCCAAGATCTGTTCGTTTTTCATAAGTTCTCATTATACCGCAATTAACCGAACTCTTATACCTCTCAGAACCCGCTCTTCCCTCCATGGATTATACAGGTATGAGCCAATCCCGATGCACCCGTTCGTTAAGGGACGGGTAATAAAAGCTATGACAAAACCCATCATCGCCGCAGCCGTATTCGCGGGGCTCGTGTTGTCCGCTATGTATTTGAGAAACGCACCCGCGTCTCCACCGCAACAAAACCGCACCGCAATACCGCAGGCCGTGCAGAACAACGACAGCCGGAATGCGCCGCTCATCAGTACCGTGTCATCCAATCTCGACACCCCCTGGGCCATCGCGTTCCTGCCTGACGGATCTCTGCTGGTAACGGAACGAACCGGCAATCTCAGCAGAATACTTCTCCAGGACGGATCCGTTACCCGTATCGCAACAATCGATGACGCGCGCGAACTGGGCGAAGGCGGTCTCATGGGCGTTGCGGTTTCACCGGATTTTGGAGCAAACCAAAGGATATTCCTGTATTACACATACGCGGGTACGGACAACCGGACATTGAACCGGCTCGTCCGCTACCGGTACGACGGATCCCGCTTAAGCGAACGGACCGTTCTCATCGACGCGATCCCCGGTTCCTCCAATCATAACGGGGGAAGGATCAAGTTCGGCCCCGACGGGTATCTGTATGTCACAACGGGAGACGCCGCGGACCCGTCGCTTTCCCAAAGCATAGATTCTCTTGCCGGCAAGATATTGCGCATTACCGAGGACGGCAAACCCGCACCGGATAACCCTAACGGGGACGAAATATTTACGCTCGGCCACCGCAATCCCCAGGGGCTTGCCTGGGACGGAAACAACATGTACGAAACCGAGCATGGACCGTCCGCGAAAGATGAAATAAATACCATAACCATGGGCGAAAACTACGGATGGCCGGATGTGACGGGTAATGAAAAAAAACCGGACACCCGATCGCCCTTATACCAGTCAGGCAGCGATACCTGGGCCCCCTCGGGCGCGCTTTTTCTTGACGGATCCCTGTTTTTTGCCGGTCTGCGGGGCAATGCGCTCTACCGGCTCACGCTCCATGACGGCGCGGTTACCCTGAAGGAATATTTCAAAAACGATCTGGGCCGGATCAGGGAAGCAGTACTGGGGCCGGACAATATGATTTACATCACAACAAGCAACCGGGACGGCCGGGGCAGTCCGCAGGAAACCGATGACCGGGTGCTTCGCATAAATCCCGATAAACTCGACTGAGGAATGCGGTGGAAAACACATGCGCTTTATCAGTATCATTACCATATGAATATACTTAACCACACTCAACTTCTGGATCTTTCGGGAAAAACCGCGATAGTCACCGGCGGGGCAGCCGGCATCGGATTCGGCATCGCATACCGCCTGGCTGAGGCGGGCGCATCCGTCATGGTAACGGGCAGGCGGCTTGAGGAAGCGGTCAAGGCAGCTGATGAACTCAAGGCAAAAGGCTGGAAAGCAGGCGCGGTTTCAACGGATGTGGCGCTTGAAGAGCAGGTAAAACGCCTGGTTGATGAAACGGTGAAACAATTCGGCGGCCTCGACATACTCGTGAACAATGCCGGCATATTCCCTTTCAATCCCCTGGAATCAATGACTTCGGAGCAGTTTGACAAAGTCATCGCGACCAACCTGCGCGGCGTGTTCCTTACGACCAAGTACGCAAGCGAGCAGATGAAAAAGCAGGGAAAGGGCGGCAAAATAATAAACGTCACCTCAATCGATTCGCTCCATCCTTCATCCGTCGGCCTCGCCCACTATGACGCGTCCAAACACGGGGTATTGGGCTTCATGAAAAACGCGGCGCTTGAACTGGCAAAACACAACATCACGATAACCGGTGTTGCTCCGGGCGGCATCATGACTCCGGGTGTTGCATCCATGCAGGCCGGGGGTAAAGAAGTACAACTTGAACGCTTCCCCGAACCGCCGAAGATGGATGTACCTTTGGGCCGGATGGGAGTGCCGGATGACATCGGCAAGGCAGTGCTGTTCCTCGCCTCCGACATGTCCGGCTACATGACCGGCGTCCAGATCGTAGTTGACGGCGGATATCTCCTGAAATAACGAAAACAGGTCATAGTTTGTCAGGTGTGGTAGCATGAATTATGCACCACATAAACTGGACGCTGTCCAAAAAGGACAAAATCATCATAACCGCAACCCTCCTCGCGTACGGAACCGGATATTTTCTCGGCGGATGGAGTCCGGTATTGAATCTTCTGTTCCTGTTTTTTCTTCTCGGTGTCGCCCAGAAAACCATGAAATCCGGCGCCATTCCCACCTTCCGTCTGGGAATGCTCTGTGCGGTTGTTGTCGCAATGCTCCTTGTAAAAACAGGACTGTATTACCAGTCGTATGTGGACTCATACCGGACCACGGGCGCGAAGCAGTCCAAACAGGATTCATCGGCCGCGTCTTCCCGCTCCTCAAACGCACAGTCCCGGATTGCACGCATACCGACTCCCACCCCAATCCCGCGAGAATTCCAGTGGGCACGCCTGCAGGATATGGCGCAACCCACCATAACCGGATCGGTCAAACCGCTCATGAGGGACCTGGGATTGTTCAAAACCGAAGGCAAACTGGAGGCGCAGTACTACGAAGCGGGATCTTACACGTCGGGTCCTTACAGCGGATATACCCGCATAATGGCCCTGATACAGCAAAGAGTCATGGGTGAACCGATCGCGCATTTTTTCCTTACCAACGACTACAGTTCGTTCATTTTTGTGAACAGTTCCTCTCCTGCCAGCGGCTTTTCGCATGAAGGCATGTACCAATACCTGATGTTTGATGCGAAGCCGGAGAAAATTACGCGAGGTGAAGGCATCGAGTCGGACCTTCCCGACATCCTTATAGTGAACGATACGTATGCGCTGTACAAGGATTCCATCGTGATGGAGCAGAATCCGGAGGACCTCGGAATAGAAAACGAATACGACAGGCGCCGGATTCCGAAAACAAGCTTTTCCGGCTATACCCGGATTGATTCACGGGGCTCATTTTTGAAACTGTACGCAAAGCCAACGGAGAAACTGCAGTCTTCCCCGAATTCACGGTACACCAATGAAGAAATTGCCATGCATAACAATATTCTCGGGGATTCCACCGGCGTTATCGCGGTCGATGCAACCGGACTTGCCTATACCTATCACCTTTCCCGGCTGATGAGCGTCCGCGCGCGTCCCGATTCGGATACGATACCGAAAGACAGGACATCATATGTCCATGGAGCATCCTACTATCTGACCATAAAACAGGAGGAGCTGCATACGGATGAACCGCTGTACTCCACATATGATAACGCGCTGCCCCATTACTGCGCAACAAATCCCGACCTGCATATCGTATCGGATATGGACGAAAGCAGGTTGCGCAAGATCGGAACGACGGACGACGGAGTGAACGCATACGTACTGAAAAACAGCAACGACCCCCTCTACCACCTGCAGTACGTCTCCAAACAGGAAGACCAGATATATTCCAAAGAAGCGGACAAGTACGTAGATTTCCCGCCGTTTGAAACCTACAAGAAAAAGACACCCCTCATGTTTATAAAAGATCCGTGGGAACGGTGGATCCTGATGGCGGAATTCGATTGGGGCAGGGCGTACGGTTGCGGCAAACCCGTGATATACCTGTACCCTGAATCAAAACAGCGGGTCAGACTGTCTTTTGCCAACAGGGTTGCCTTTGAAACGCAGATACCCGCATATCACAACGGCTGGGACGTGACGGCGTATCCCGACGGCACGATACAGGACGAACAGCCGCAGTATACCTCATGCGATTCCCCGCAGATGTCGGGCATTGGCGCGGAATATGCGGTAAAAGCGTGCACTGAAAACAAGTATCCCTACATCTACTGGTCAGGCAATACGACGGGAACCTATCCGGACATAACTGACCGGGGATGGTATGTGAAGCGCGAAGAGCTCAGTGGTTTCATGGATAAAAAACTTAAGGAGATGGGATTGAACGAACGGGAAACAAAAGACATGATGGAGTACTGGATCCCAGCAATGCTCGCCAGACAGGGCAGCTATTTCCGGATCAGCTTCCTCACGACCGGGGAGATGAACCGCATGATTCCCATGCATGTAAACCCGCTCCCCGACTCGGTCCTGCGGATTTTCCTGGACTTCGAACCGTACGGTTCCCTGCCGGAAAAAGCATTGAAACCCCAAACCTTTTCACCGTTTGTCCGCAAGGGCTTCACGCTTGTTGAATGGGGCGGGCTGAAGAAATGAAGACGGCTACTTCTGGCCGGTGTAGATTCTGTATGCCGAGCCGATATTGTCCATAGCCGCACCGCTGCGCTGCACTGCATCAAGCGCTATCCTGCCCTGATACATGTTTGCCTCCCGGTTTTCCTCATCAACGCTGACCGCTTCCGGTCCGAGATTCTTTTCCATGAAATGGAGCTGCCGTTCGTTCGTGCAGAAATGGAGCATCGTATCTCCTGCATAAGGGTTTTCCGGACTGAACCACCAGTTCACGAGTGAGTAGAAACCCGATAGGAACATGAGCGCGAAGAGCCGCTCCTTGCCTTTGACCGCCGTCTTGTTGCCTTCCGGGAAAAAGTGCATCTGCCACTCGTTGCTCTGCAGCTGTTTTACCAGATACAAACCCGTTGCGCCGACCTCGACTTCATCGGCAATGCATTCCGCGGCACATCCCCTGGCGAATTTTACTCTTACTTCGGCTTCCTTCATCTTGAAGGAACTATTATAGCTCAAACCGGCTGGGCGTCAATACGTAATGGCCCGTACTGACGGTTTATCTATACATTTCATGACTTATCTGTGCCCTCAATAAACCGGAGTGAACAGTGGGTAATGCGGGCAGAATGGATGGGATTTAGAACTTTGACTTCTAAATATTTGCATACATTTAATAAATTGTTTTGAGAATTTACTTAATATTTATCACGATTTATCTTTTAATGTCTTAAACATCTCAATTATTTCACTATCTTGGGGAATGTCGTTTTTGGACATACTAGACCCTACTCTGTCATAAATGTCATCCATTTGACTATTAATAAATTCATCCTCATCGGCAATCTTTTGTTGTACATCTTCAAGTTCATCATCTAACGATACCTTATAATAAGATCCGATATCTTCAAGATCATTCTCATATTCCTCTAGTTCCTCGGTTGAACAATATTCAATAAACTCAGCGCATTTCTCTTTGATTTCTTCTTTAACGGTATCTGAACTTATAAATTCTTCGAATTCTTCAGGGTAGTAACCTTCGAAATCATAAAAATCTAGGAGGTCGACTGCTTCTAATTTTTCGAAAATAGTAGGTAAATTACGTTTTGCGTCAAATTTGCTTAAAAGGCAGAATTCATTTAATAGTTTAATGTATAAAGATAGATTGCTACCATCAATAGTTTCGATATCAATTTTGAGAAACTGTGAAACAATTTTCTCATTAAGTTTACCGTATTTCTTTATATCGATATTACTAACTAAAAGATTTATGTTAAATAATCCATGTTTTTTTTCTTTAACTACTTTATAACCAGTAGGGCTTGCATAGGTTGATAAATTAGAATTACTCAAAGAGGAAAATTGTGTTGTTATAGTCTCGACTGTAATATTTTGTAAACCAGACGAACCTAAAATCTTGCCATCTTTTCTATTATTTTCTTTATATTTAAAAATACTGAAGAATTCATTAATAAATGCGGCATGTTTCAAGTAGTCTGTTATGTATTCCTCATTGCTCCTTATATATGAACTTAGAAAATCTCCTACTGAAGGATTGAAAAAATCAATAATATTATTGTCGTTATTTCTTTCAATTTTAATAAACGTGTTTTCGAGTTCCTTTAAGCATTTTTTAAATTGCAGATAATCAAAGGTTTTATTTTCAATACCCAAATAAAACTTGTTTATTGCATAGTATAAGTCTTCGAGAAGTAAAGGAGGATTACACAAGGTCAGAATGATTAGTAGTGATCTAGCAGCTGGAGTGATTTGATTTTCAAACGCATGCTTCCATATCTGTTCAGGATTATTCAACAGGGATAGTATTACCTCACAAAAATGGTTCGGATCTATATTCCGCCATATAGGCTCTTCCTTTGTAACAAGCTCGATTATTCTTGGACTATAATTTTTATGCTCAATAATCTTTAAAAATGAGTTATTGGCTAGAATATTATCAATATACTCAACAGGCAGCCTCGAAAAAAAAATGTGATTGTAAAGTATTCTACCTTTTACAGATTTAGTATATTTTGCTAAGTCTAAAATATACTTTCCAATATCAAAGCTCTTATTTGACAATACTTCTGATTCCTGTAATGCTTGATTAAGGATATACTCTCTCGTAGTAAGTATGAAGATTTTATTACTAGAATCTTTGATGGTTTCAATAAAACTAAGCAATCGATTGTCCTCGTTTTTTTTAAGATGAGTTTCAAGAAAACTTCTACCCAAGAAGTCGTCATAAAAGAAAATTTGACTTTGATCCTTTTTATATAGTGTAGTTCCTTCGCTTAAGCTTTCAGAAAGAAAAATTAATTCTACATCGCCTTGTGCTAGTAGATTATAAATTAACATATGAGCAAGCATTGTTTTTCCTATCCCTGGTATACCAGAAATTATTAGAAAGTTATTCAATTTAAGTATCCTCAAGGCCTCGAAATAGCTATCATTAAGGACGTATTTTTTAATATTCTCTTTAATATTATTTCTTTCGAAAATACTTTGATTAACAATATTGCTATGGATGACCTTTTCTAGTATGTTTGTGCTAGAAAGCCATAGTTTAAAATGGTTTCGCTCTATTTTTGGATATTTTCCCAATAGATTATTAATAGCCTCTTTATCAAGAATATCTTCGTATTTCTTTATAAATGGATGGAAAAGCTTATAAATTTTTACTTTGTTATTAGGAGTTAGTCCTACCGATGTTGCGAGGATAAATCTTTTGGGTTGTAATTTTATTACCTTTTTAAACTCTTTCTTCAACGTGCTGAAGATTTCAGAAAAGGTTTTGTATCTTTTACACTGAACAATTAGGTCATTTTCTTGTGTAGTACTATATCGCAGGTCAATACCTGAATCTCTTCCTGATGTGAAGTTTTCTAAGATTTTATGTTCTCTCTCTTGTAGAACATCCCTTACTAAAAGCTCAAACTCATAGTAGGAGAGATTCAGAAAATCGTAGTTAGTCATTGATTACAACAATTATGCTCTTAAAGAGCAGTATTGCTTTATTATAACAACCTAATTGGCATATTTTCCTATGTAAACAACCTCGGGAGTTGAAAGAATTATTGTGTAGCTAAATACTCAAGCTTTTTTTTTATAGAAAGTTCGTGGTAATTGCGATCAATATTGGAATGTGATTTAAAGAAAGCTTGCGTCTGCCTATGGTTAATTAAAGTAATGTAACCTTCTATTCTTCTATATTCTTTATTCTTGCTATAATTTTCTTGCACAGAGACTATCAATGGATGGACAAATATTTCTAAATTTGTTGTGCGCTTAATATAGTCCCGCAATCCCCAGAATTGACTGGTGACTTGAGCAATTATTCGCCTCCCCTCTTTCTGGGTTTTATCCAATATTAATCCTCCTTTTATATTTTTAGTTTCCACCACATATATTCCGCTTGGACACAATACTACAAAATCGATATCATCTTTTCTATCCGGTAAATGAATGTTACGAAAAATCAAATAGTCATCATTCAATTTCAACAGTTCAATTAGTACTTGATTCTCACCTTCAATTCCATACTTATATCTGTACGCCTTCCCTAACAGCCATGAAGATAATTCGTCAATGATTTTCCAAAATATAAGAAAAAAAGGCACATATATTAGTGTAAAACTCCAACTGAATCGAAAATAAAAGCCAAGGATCCAGTAAACGATAAGAGTAGGTATTATCCACAACACAACCCAAAGGGCCGCATATTTGTTTTTTAGTTTTTGAGCAAGCAGGTATTCACTCGCTTTGCCATAAAGCTGGGCCATATAAACATAATAGCACTTTAAGAGGAAACAATTGTTTACTGTATAGCTGTTCCGGAAAGTATGATCTGTAATAGTTCGTTATGTAGACAAACGAAGCCCGCCTTCGCCCTGAGGGCTTCGGCGGGTAAAAGCGGAGGGTACAGGGGTCGAACCTGTTAGAGCTTGCGCTCACGAGTTTTCAAGACTCGCGCATTACCGTCCTGCCCACCCTCCTTTTTAACCAACTCTTTTCCAGTAAATGTTCTCTGTAATGACAATTTGGGCAAATCAACTCCAGATTTCCCAAATCATTGTTCTCTCTGTTCCTGTCTTTGTGATGTACCTGCAAAATCTCAAAAATATCGTAACCGCACCTCTCACACACTTTTCCCCTCAAATCCAAGAGTCTAACCTTGATACTTCTATAATGCACAACCTTATCCCTTGGTCTACCTAGTTTGTACTTAATCCCTTCTCTGTGTTTATTAGCGCATGCTCTACTACAGGTTTTTTTGTTTAAGCCTGCCAACATGAGTTTTCCGCATACGACACACGGTTTTTCTTTCCTGCAAGCGATACCGTAGCATTTAATACCACAATATACTTTACTTTCGTTCCTCTGTATTTCAATGGGTCTACGATATATGGGTTTATTACAAACGCAACATTTTGTATTCGGATGCCGTTTATATCGCTCACTCATTAATCCAGTATACCACAGAAATTCTTTATGAGGCGCGTGCCGGAATCGAACCGGCGCAGTAGAGGTTTTGCAGACCCCCGCGTTTCCACTTCGCCAACGCGCCAGAAAACAGGCCTCCCTTGAGGCAATTTCATATTGTACCGCATATCGCCCGGTTTAACAATGCAGGTGCCTTCTGTATAATCGTATTCATACATTACTGTATTACCCTTACCCTATGAAAATCGGCATCATGTCGGATACCCATGACAAACTCGAAAACCTCGCCAAAGCCGTAAAACTGTTTCAAAAGGAACAGGTTGACCTGATCATCCACTGCGGCGACTGGGTTTCCCCGTTCGTACCCCAATATATGTACTCGCTCGAGCCGAAGCTCACCATTCCGGTCAAATCGGTATTCGGCAACAACGAAGGAGACCATTTCCGCTTTCTGGAACGGAAAGCCAAGGAAGGGTGGGACATCGAATTCAAAAAGGAAACCCTGTCTCTTGATCTGGACGGCAAAAAGATCGCCGTGTACCACGGCTCGGACAGCCTGCTTACCGAAGGCCTTATCCTAAGCGGCAAATATGATGTTGTTTTCACCGGCCACACGCACCGGAGCCTCATCGAAATGAAAGGAAATACTCTCCACGTGAACCCAGGAAGCGTTTCCGGCTATGCGTTCGGGAGGATAGAAAACAAAGGAACCATCGCCGTTTATGACACGAGAACCAACAAGGCGCTCTTGCATACATTGGATTGAGGGTTGTATATAATGAGCGTATGGACGGCATTATCTCGATCGTTATTCCGAGCCTGAACGAAGAGGAAAACCTGCCCGTGCTCCTCAAAAGCCTGAGCCGGCAAACCGACCGCAATTTCGAGATCGTCATAAACGACAGCGGATCGAAAGACAAAACAAAAGAGCGGGTGGACGGACTCAGGGACTCGCTCCCCTCCCTTCTTTTTCTCACCAACCCTACCAAAAACGTCAGTCAGGCGCGCAATAACGGCGCACGCTACGCGAAAGGCAGGTGGATCATATTTTTTGACGCGGATGTGGAGGTTTCTCCGGATTTCATTGAAGGAGTCAGGAAGCATATGGGAAAAGGGCTTGACGCATTCACCGTCTGGAACCGCCCGAAAAACAGCAATATCCAGGGAAAGCTCGCGCTTGCGACCATAAACGGGGCAATGACCCTGTTCCAGAACATCAAACCCGCGGCAAACGGCCCGTGCATCATCATGAAAAAGGAGCTTTTTGAAAAACTGAACGGGTTCGACGAAGGAATCGTATTCGGGGAGGATTTCGAACTCATCCAACGGGCCGCGAAACTTAAAGCGCGGTTTGCGGTGTTCAAAACACCTATCCTGTATGTCTCGACCCGGAGGTTCGAAAAGGAAGGGCTGCTTTTAAGCGGCTATAAGTCATTGAATGCCCTCATCCACCAGCTGGTCCTGGGACCTATCCGGAAACCCATTTTCGACTACGAAATGGGCGGCCAGTACTACCGCAAGCGTCAGGAAAAGTGACTGACCACGTACATGTATTTGAGGACCTCGTCGTTCTCGTTTTTGATGTTGTGTTTCTTTTGCGGGGGAACATAGATCAGGCTGCCTGCTTCCACATATTCCTTCTCCCCCTCCATGTCGACCAACGCTTCGCCCTCAATGACGTATATGACTTCTTCCCGTCCCTCGGTCACGTGTTCGCCCACTTCCTCGCCCTTGTGCAAAAGGACGAAACCGGAGCCGGTCTGTCTGGTAACTGACTTATCCAAAAGCTTTTCGCTTGCCTGTTTTTTGTGTACGTGTTTGTGGACGTGCATATGTATAAAAAATCGGTAACGTATATAATTGTACCAGTATGAAAACGAAAAAAGAGGTATCCGCGGGAGGCATCGTATACAAAAAAGAAAAGGACCAAACGTTCTGGCTGGTGACGCAGCATTCCTGGCACAAGGGGTGGGTGTTCCCGAAAGGACTCATCGGCGACAAGGATAAAGACGAACCGATGGAACAGGCGGCCCTGCGCGAAGTCGAGGAAGAAGGCGGCGTGAAAGCCAAAATAGTCGACCCGACGCCTGCTGAAACCGAATATTCATACCGGTGGAAAGGATCGCCCCACGGCAAGGACGCTGCAGAGGAATTTCTTGTGCACAAGAAAGTGTTTTACTACCTTATGGAATACCTGTCAGGCGACCCGAAAAACCATGACTGGGAGATGATGGATGCGAAGTTTGCAGGGGTTGATGAAGTGAAAAAGCTCCTTACCTATCCTGCGGATTTGAAAGCATTCGAAGAACTCCTCGCCCGTTTCAGAACAGGTACGGAATAAGGCGGTAGCTCCTTTTTTTGTATTCCCGGTATTCTTTGCCGAACCGCTCCTCCAGAAGCTCCTCTTCGTACCTGATCTTCAAAACAAGGACAGCCGTCAGAATTGCCAAAGCAGCGAGCCGTACGTAAGTGAATTCCGAAAGCACCAGCGTAATACCCGTACCGATGATACCGGTATACATGGGATTTCGCAGTTTGCGGTATATGCCATTCGTCATGAGCCTGCTTTTCCGGTTCACGTCAGGCACCGCATTGAAGCTGTTGGCTTTCATCTGCCAGACGCCGAGGAATGCGATGATGACAAATACGATCTCGGGAACAAGCAGCAGTTCCTGGGCCGCCAGAACCGGACCGGAAAGGATTAAGTAACCCATGGAAATGACCTGCAATCCAAGAAGCGTGAACGATTTAACAGGATTTTTCATGGGATTTTGAAATACTCAACAAGCGCTTTATACACGAAATTCCGCTCGACGAACGCGGCGGCAAACGTATCTTTGTTTACCCACCGGTACCAGTCGTGCTCTTCGCTCACTCGTACAGCACCGGAAACGTATTCGCATTCGTAATACACAAGGAATATCTTTTTACCGCGGTTGCGGTGGGGAGAATCTTTGGGAAATTCCCAGTAATGGGTGAAAAACGGCCTGCCCACACTGATTTCCAGACCGGTTTCTTCCCTCACTTCCCGCTTGAGCGCGGCTTCGAAATCCGTCTCGCCCTCCTGCACCTTGCCTCCCGGCACATCGATCTGTCCCGGCGCGGGAACCGGATCATGGAGCACGAGAACTTCGGTACCTTTGCGGATAACAGCTTTCTGTCCGACATGGAAGAGTGCATCCTGGAGCATGAATATATTATAGATCAAGGAGATTGAAAAAGAAGCTGGAGCGGTGGACCGGATTTGAACCGGCAACCTTTTCCTTGGCAAGGAAACATTCTACCGTTGAACTACCACCGCGGTATTCAATTTGACGTTTCAAGTATAGCACACCTACGTATCCTCCTCAAGGCCTTTGGCCGGCATTAAAGTCCGGCGATCGAGGACTCCAGATGGCCCCGGATTGCGGATACCGCCGCACGGGCATCATCCGGCGGTATAGCCGGTTTGATGATGCCGGACTCGAGGGCAACCCTTATCTGGTTTGCGATCGCATGGTGCACGCCTGATGTGCCGGACTTCGGAAGCGGAAGTTTCGCACCCGCATAGGCGTCAACCGTATCCTTGAATAAGACCATGAGCAGATTCCCCAAGTCAACGCGCAGTCCGCTTGCCTGTACGCCCTCCATGATGCTTATGATCATTTTGCTCAAGTCCACGGCGCGCGACTGGGCCTGCGCTTCCAGGCTTATCGGATACATGGTTGAGAAATCGCAGAGGTACGGCAAGCCGCCCTCTTTCGGCACGAAGTAATTGCCCGGATGCATCTGGTAATGGGCAAGGCCGGTCGTATCGTGTATGAAACGGGCAGCTTTCGCCATTGCCGGCGGAGTCTGGATCATGTCGCGGTAAAAGGATTGCGGATTGTATGTTTTGGGGTCTTCCGCCACCCCTGTACGGCGTCCGCCGTAGGGCACGAGAAACGATATGAAATACGCCGGCTCCCCCGCGTCATTCACGATACCCGGATACACGCCCACTCCGATTGGTATGGGAACGACAAACGGAGGCGGCTTCGCACTCGAGACTGCATCCAAAAGCAACAGGTTGTGCGCGACTTTCGTCAAAGCCTGCTCCCGCGTATATGCCCCGGAAAATGAATAGGGATCATGCAGTTCAAGCTGCCGGTTGCCGTCGATCACAGTGACGCGGGCGATGCCGGGGTTGGTTTCCTCATAGTTCTCGGTATCCGGAAGCGAAACAGCCGCGTCCATATCGGCCGATCCGATGCTTCCCTTTTTCCACGTTATCTTCTGGTAGCCGAATCCGCCGATCTGGAGAGTGTCATACCGCGTGTCCATGATGCGCGCGGGTTCCGGCGCCTCGAAATTTGCGCTGCGCCCTGCGATGGAGCGGACCTTGTCAAGAACCTTGGGGTCACGGTTGCATGCCGCAACCGAAAACCGGAGCATAACCTCCGGAAGCGTAAAACCAAGTCGTTCTGAAACGGACCGGGAAAACGCATCGCTACCGAACTGCCACATGAGGGTTGCCCCGGGAGACTCCGGAGGGATGGCGATGTCATAGCGCAGTCGGCCGAAATGGTGTTTGGGTGATTCTGTCATACCTATGTAACTCTGATGGTAATATTATAGGATAAAAAAGGAGAATATCAACACGAGTGGAAAAAAAGATTGGGAAGGAAGTGTGCTGAGGGCGTGAGTCGAACACGCATCTGAGGTTTTTCAGACCCCCGCCGTGACCACCTTGGCTACCTC
>CAZVQS010000001.1:0-649206 GCA_964629635.1 uncultured Gammaproteobacteria bacterium | reverse complement strand
TCGAACACGCATCTGAGGTTTTTCAGACCCCCGCCGTGACCACCTTGGCTACCTCAGCAATCTATACTATTGTAACATCCCGCAGGCCGTTTTTCTATAAACCGTCAGGGTGGACCCGGAAGGAATCGAACCTTCTCCTGGATTTTATAAGAATCCCATTCTAACCGTTAAAATACGGGTCCTGCATTCCGACGGCCGCCATATCCCTGGTGGACTCGACCGGACTTGAACCGGCAACCTCTGCAATGCGAATGCAGCGCTCTACCAATTGAGCCACGAGCCCATGCAATTCTTCCGTATCCCTATTATACCCGCTAAATCTGGTATCCCCGGGGAGAATTGAACTCCCATCTTGGGTTCCGGAAACCCACATTCTATCCGTTGAACTACGGAGACTTAGCCACAGATTCACAAAAGGAACATCACTATTATAGCAAGTGCAATCCGGTATAGGGCGAAAGGTACAAGGGAGTTGCTTTTCAGGAACCCGATGAACCATTTCATGACCAAATAGGCTACGGCGAACGAAACGAGAAATCCGGCAATAAGCGCCGCCATATATTCGCCTGACGAGAAAAGCACATGGCGCATTTTGAAAAGGTCGTACCCCGATGCCGCCAGGATGGTCGGAACCGCCAGGATGAACGAATACAAAGCAGCCTCGTCGCGTTTGAAACCCCGCGCCATCATGTATACCATGACAATTCCTGACCGGGATACGCCGGGTACGACCGCAAGAGCCTGCGCCAATCCGGTCAGCACTGCCTCAAAGGGAGACAGGCTGTCCAGGCTTTTTTTCAGCTTGATCCGTCTGCGCGAAACCAGATATTCAAGCGCAAAAAAAAGGAGGGCGACTATAAAAAGGGATACGGCTATAAGCTGGTTTGATGAGAAAAACACGGTCTTGATGACTTTATAGAGCGCAAACCCGACAGCTGCGGTCGGCAGAAACGAGTACAATACGGGCTTCATGAGATTGCGGTGCTCCAGAAGGTACCTGAAGTACAGGACGACAACCGCAAGGATCGCGCCCGACTGGATAAACACCTCAAACAGCCCGACGAAACCGGTTTGGCGCAGTCCTAAGATTCGGGATGCGATGATGAGGTGCGCGGTTGAGGAAACGGGCAGGAATTCGGTGACTCCCTCGACCACACCAAGGATGAATGCGTGAAATAGGTCCATTTATCAATTATAATTAAAAGAGCGTATTGATGCAACAAAGCATTCATCATATTCGCCTATGAAAGTAGCAATCGTACATGACCAGCTGCGCGAGTTCGGCGGGGCGGAACGGGTGCTCGTTTCGATCAAGGAGCTGTTTCCCGACGCTCCGGTGTATACCTCCACCTTCAGCCTTGAATCGCTTGGCGAACACCGGGAACTGGTAAAAGACTGGGACGTGCGCGTATCCTGGTTCGGGAAAATCCCCCTCATCAACAAACTGTACTCCCCCTTGCGGTTCCTGACGCCCTTCATCTGGGAGTCGTTTGATTTTTCCGGTTATGACCTGGTTATTTCCTCAACCGGATCCTGGATGTGCAAGGGCATCAAAACCAAAAAGCCGGCGCTCCACATAAGCTACATCCACCATCCTCCCCGCTATCTCTACGGCTACGAAACCGCCATCGAATGGCAGAAGCACCTTATCATCAAAATATACGGTACCTTCATCAACCATTTCCTGCGGATATGGGATTTCGAAGCATCCCAAAGGCCTGACCGGCTCATCGCAAATTCCGTGGAAACGAAACGGCGCATCGAAAAATTCTACCGGAGGGACTCGTCGGTCATCTATCCTCCCGTTTCCATTCCTGAGAAAATGGCACCCGATTCAGGAAAAAAAGGGTATTACATCACGGTTTCGCGGCTTGCAAAGGCGAAACATGTGGACCTGCTTATCCGCACCGCAAACAAGTTCGGGTTTCCCCTCAAAGTAGTGGGAGTCGGGCGGGATATGCAGTCACTCAAATCAATCGCCGGGAAAACCGTGGAGTTCCTCGGCAACCTGACCGATGAAGAGCTCAAAAAAGCCTATGCCGGCGCAAAGGCGTTCCTGTTCGCGTCAGTCGATGAGGAGTTCGGCATCGCGCCCGTTGAGGCAATGGGATACGGCCTGCCGGTCATCGCATTCGCGTCAGGCGGCCTCAAGGAAACGGTCATTGAAGGGAAAAACGGCTACCTGTACCGCACGCAGGATGAGGAATCGCTCATGAAGGAAATCCGCAAACTGGAATCGCTGAATCCCAAAGACTACGAAACGATGTGCAAAACCGCACGGAAGGAGTCAGAAAAGTATACCGATACGGAGTTCAAAAAGCAGCTTCTTTCCTTTATTCGTACCGAATCGCATCGATAGGAGACAGGTCCGCCGCCTTCTTGGCGGGAAACACCCCGAATACAATGCCGATGAATGACGACACCCCAAGCGCAAGCGCCACCGCGCCCGCATCTATATACGCGGGGAAAAGCGGCTGGATGAGCAGGACGATACCCCAGGACAAGAGAAGCCCGAGCACGCCGCCCAGAACGGACAAAATGATGGCTTCGATGAGAAACAGCTGCAAAACGTCGCTTTTGCGTGCGCCGAGCGCCCGCCTGATGCCGATTTCCTTGATGCGTTCGGTCACGGTCACGTACATGATGTTCATGATGCCGATGCCTCCGACAACAAGTGATATCGCCGCGATAGCAACGAGCACCGTGTTCACGATGCCGAATATCTGGGATATGGTGTTCACGAGCTCCGTCTGTTCGAATATGGAAAAATCATCCTCGTCATAGCGGCGGCCCAGCACTTCGGTTATATCCCGTTTCACCTGTTCGACGTTCGCCTTGTCGTCCACCTTAAGATACAGCGTGTAGTACGTCTTGTCCGGATTGAATACGAACGTGGACTTGAACGGCACATAGGCGTTGGCGTCGACATTGCCTCCCCCGAACCCGCCGCCTCCTTTTGATTTGGCGACGCCGATGATCTTGTATGTCTGGCCGTCGACGTCGACATTCTCCCCGACCGCTTCCGCTGAAGAATTGAAGAGTTTCTCGGCATAGGTTGCATGGAGAATGACGAACTTCGCGCCTTTCTGGATATCCCGTTTTTCAAGCAGCCGCCCCTCTTCGATTTCCAGGTTCATCACCTTGCTCACTTCCTCGTTCGTGCCGATAAGGTCGATGATTTCCGTTTTGCCGTTAGCGGTGAAAGAGGCTGCTGATTTCGCAAACATGGGGGCAAGGGAGACGATATGGTCAATGCGCGCAACCTTGTCCGCGTCCTTCTGGTCGAATTTGATGCCGCCCATCATGCCGCCTCCGCGCATCACGGTTTCCTTTTTGCCCGGCATGACGAACATGAGATTTGCACCCAGGCTGTCAAACTGGTCTCCGATGTATTTCTTGAGGCCGAGACCGAATGCAGTCAAAAGCACGACCGCCAATACGCCGATGAGGATGCCAAGGGACGTCAAAAGAGTCCGCCCCTTGTTGCGGGCAAAATCCGCAAACGCCGACCTGATGGCAAATAATAAGTAATTCATTTCACTACCTCCCCGTCCCTGATTTTAATGGTCCGCTTCGCGCGCGCGGCGATGCCGGGGTCATGGGTAACCAATACTATGGTAATTTTTTCTTTTTCGTTGAGTTCGGTAAGAAGTCTGATAATTTCCTCGCCTGTTTTCGTGTCGAGGTTGCCGGTCGGTTCATCAGCCAGAATAAATGTCGGGTTCATGATAAGCGCGCGGGCAATCGCGACGCGCTGCTGCTGGCCTCCCGAAATCTTGTTGGGGTAGGAGCGCTCCTTGCCGTCCAAACCGAACCGCTTGATGAGATACATCGCCTTTTCTTCGGGGTTGAAATCAAGTTTCTTTCGCGAATAAACCGTTGGAAGCAAAATGTTTTCAAGCACCGTCAGTTTGTTGATGAGATTAAACTGCTGGAACACGAATCCCACTGTTTCGCTCCTCAATGTCGAAAGCGTGTCATCGTCCACTTTTTCGATAACCTTGTCGCCGAACCGGATGGAGCCGGAGGAGGGCTTGTCCAGAAGACCGATAATATGCATGAGCGTGGACTTTCCGGATCCTGAGGGGCCGACGATCGCAACGAACTCTCCCTCTTTTATTTCCACATCCACATGCTTGAGCGCGTGGAACACCACGTCATGGTCGAGCCGGTACTCCTTGTTTATGTCTATGAGGGATATCATGTCTGTAGTTACTGCGCGCTCACGATCACGTCATTCTCCTCAAGGCCAGACAGCACCTCGTAATTGCCGTCCACCTCAAGGCCCGTCTTGATGAAGGTTTTTTCCGTTTTGTTCTCCGTCTTTTTGAGGACGTATTTGCGGTCGTTTTCCGTTTTCACGAATGACGCGGGCACCGAAATGACTTTCGGCTTCTCGCCGACCGCGAATTCGACATCCCCGGTCATGCCCATCTTGAACTTGCCCAGGTCGGTCCCCGGATCAAGGCTCATCCTGACTTCATACACGGTGCCGGTTTCGCCGGTTTTGGGCGTGTACCCGATGCGGGTGATTACGCCGTGGTATGTGTCATCCGGATACGGATCGAATACGATCTCGCCGCGCATGCCGTCCTTCAGCCTGATGACATCGGTCTGGTCGGCGGTCGTTGAAAAATAAATGGTGTCGGGGTTGATGACTTCAAATTCCGCGCCGGCGGGCGTAATATTGACGCCGGTGTATTTCACGTCGGTCCTGACGAGAATGCCGTCAATAGGAGTATAAAGGTATGAATATTCCTTCGCCAGCTGCTGCAGTTCCACATCAATGACCGAATTGGTGAGGTCGTACTGCGCTTTCTCAAGGAGCCGTTTCATGGCGTCCCCCGCCTCCCGCACCGGCTGGTCGCCTACCCGCTGGTTGTCGTCGCGGGACTGGTCGAAATCGTTGCGTTCCTTGGCGTAATCGTTCAAGGTCTTCTGCATTTTTTTCTGGGTTTCCCTCAGGTCAAGGGACGCCAGGCCCTGGTATTTCTTGACTGTGTCGCCTTCCTTCGCGCCGAGCCACACGAGCTTGCCGGATATGGGAAACCTGAGGACTACCCGCTCCTCCGCGTCGATCTGGCCGGAGAATGCAAGCGTGTCAACGAGCGTTTTCCGCTTGACCTTGTATGTTTCCTGCTTTTTGGCTTGGGATATCGCAACCTGGTACCGGTAAAGGAATATGCCTCCAACTGCGAGAAGCACCAGAACGAGGTACCATCTTTTCCTCAAAAAAGAGACAATCTTCATAATTAATCAGTATAGCTGATAATCAACCGTCTATTCGCCTATTTTACGGAGAACCGACAGGAACACCTTCATTTCCTCCGGGGAGACCTTGTTCATGATTACCGTACAATGCTCCTCAACGGCATCCGCCAGTTCCTCATAGCGTTCCCTGCCCTTTGCGGTGAGCTCGATATACGATTCCCTTCCGTCCTTCTCCTTTGTTTTTTTCACGTATCCTTCCTTTTCCATAAAAAGGACTTTTTCCGATATCGCGGACACCTTGGTGAAAAGCTTTTCGCTCAGCTGCGATACGGTGAGTTTGCCGGTGCTCAAAAGCATGAATGTGGTCGCCTGCAGCATGACATCCTCGTTTTTATGCTTGTACCTGCCCCGTATTTTTCGGCCGGCCAAGTACATGGCGAACAATGCCTGTACGTGCGGATTTTTCATAGGAGTATATTACGGTAACCGTAACAAAAATGCAAGCCCTTAAAGGAAGGGGAGCCATTCGTTGATCGGCATGATGTTGTAGATCAGGAAGTTCCACGCGTAGAAATAGATACCTAAAAGAAGTATCGCCGCCACGGTGAGGAACTTTTTGGAGGTAAGGAAGTTCTCGAATGCGATGCACGCAAGCGGCCACAGCGGAAGGCTGTAGCGGCTGATGTCACGGTGCTGCACGAAAAGCGTAGCTGTCCAGTATACGAGGCTGAAATAAAACAGGCTCCGGTGTCTGGAATCCTTGAGCTGGTAGACGGCAAGCCCGTAAAGGAGAAAATAAAAAAACACGTCTTCAAGCCAGGCGGTTCCCACCCAGGATTTCTGGAAGTCAAAAACGGCAAACGGCGACACGAGATGAATATTGTCCCCCGAATGGAAATATGCCAGATAGTCCCCCGTCCGGACTCCGTACAGCGCGCATACCGCCAGAAACCCCAAAGGAATCAGGAGTATGAAAAACCATGACGTTTTCAGTTTCCGTTCCTTCAAAAACCGCTCCAGGAATACCAAACCGTACGCCCCAAACAGGAGGATGCCCGGCGTTTTGGTCATGACGGCCAATGCTCCGGCTAAGCCTGCGGCGGCATACCTGCCTTTTTCGAAAAAAAACAGGGACAGGAGTATAAGAAACATGAAAAGCGTTTCCGGCGCGCCCACCGACCGGACCACCAGGAACCGGGGCAGGAACAGGAAAACGACTGTCAGGACGAGCGGATGTTTCGTGAGATGGAACCTCCTGAGGAACACGTAAAGCATGAGTGCGAGAAACACCGAAAACAGCTGCGTCACCCCGATCATCCCCTTGAGGTATCCGACAAAGGGAGACGCCAGCCTGATGAACGCCGGATACAGGGGAAGGTGCGCGGCAAAATATTTCGGATCCTGCGACAGGACGCTGTCCCGGTTCAATACCGCGATCTCCTTCGGATCATATATGGTTTTGGCGGGTATGATGTACAGGGGACCGTCAAAATGTTTATATATATAGAGGAAATCGGAGTTTTTTATTTTCAAACCCAGCCAGTTTTCCGAACGGGTGAGAAAGGGTGCCCAGACAAGTAAAGTGCTTATTAAAACAACGGCGAGTAGGGTAAAATATGGTATGAGACGCTTGGATAACATAAGGAAATGGGTGCTCAAAAACAAGCTGGTAACTATTATTATACTATGTGCGGCGTTTCTGCGCCTGTACCGCGTCCAGGATTTTGCCATGTTCCTTGCGGACCAGGGAAGGGATGCGCGGATTGTGCGTGAAATCGCAACGTTTGAACACTTCCCCCTCATCGGACCGCCCAGCTCGATCGGCCAGGTGTATCTGGGTCCTTTTTTTTATTACCTCGTGTCTCCTTTTCTTCCCCTGTTCGGGTTTAACCCGGCGGGGCTTGCGTACGGAGTCGCGATCCTGTCGGTTGCCGGACTGATCCTCTCGTATTTCATCATGCGCAGCGTTGAAAAAAAGACGGCGGCCGCAATCTTCCTTGTTCTCTGCGCATTCTCGTCCCAGCTCATCTGGTACGCGCGCTTTTCCTGGAACCCGAACCTGCTTCCCATATTTTCCTTCCTGACTCTGTATTTCCTGTACCAGGCGCTCGTCACCAAAAAAACCGCATATTCCCTCCTGTATGGGGCGTTCTTTTCGCTGTCTTTTCAACTGCATCACCTGGCCGCTTTCCTTGCGGTGCCCATCGCCGCCGCCCTCCTTTACCGGCTTATCGCGGACAGAAACAAAAAAGGAGTCGCCATGTCGCCCTTTGTCGCCCTTGCATCCTTCCTTCTCATAGCGGCGCCGCTTGTGGTATTTGATCTCCGGCATGATTTTCTGAATGCCAGAAACCTGTATTCGCTCTTTACCCGGCAAAATATGGTCGCGGGCGGATCGTATCTTGAACGCATATTGATGACCAACCATGCGTTCTGGGAGATCGTGCTCCAGGCGAGCCTGCCATCCGTCCTGCCCGCCGCCCTGTCTCTCGGAACCATAGGCATCCTCTCGTATCTTGCCTACCGGAAAAAGTTGGGCCTCTTTGCCGGCATCCATGCCGTCAATTTCATAACGTTCATATTCCTTTTCGCTAAACTGAGCGGGCCGCGCCATCCCCATTATTACGGGACCGCCTACCTCAGTTTCTATGCGGCCACAAGCGTGCTTATCGCGTCCGTATGGAACAAAAAATACTGGCGCATCCTGGGTGCGGCGGTCATTCTGTTGATGACCGTGCTCAATGCGCGCGACTACTATTTCATAACCGGCAAAAGCAGCGGACAGATAGAACATGCGCGCGTTGTTGCCGAATCGATAATTCCCCGCATCAATTACAGGCCGTACAATTTCGCAACATACCCCGTCCAGTTCACGAGCGAGGAAGCGTACCTGTATTTCCTCGAAAAAGCCGGGCACAAACCGGCAGACCGCGCGGCGGGGGAAGTGACGGAGCAGATGTTTGTTTTATGCAACGAGGAACCCTGCAATGTGCTGGATTCGAACTCCTGGAACATCGATATGTTCGGCAAGGCAAAAATTGATACAATGTGGGAAGTCGAAGGCATAAAAGTTTTCCGGCTCGTACACGAATAAAGACATGACCATTTCCCTCATCGTCCCCGCATACAACGAAGAAGTGAATATCCAGAAAGGGGTTCTCGACAAAATCGGAAACTATACCGCATCAGATTCACGATTCAGGGAAATCATACTGGTGGATGACGGATCGACCGACAACACGCGGGGGCTCATCGAAACAAAATACCTGAAGGAATTCCCCAAGTTCATTCTCCTGAAAAACAACCATCAGGGAAAAGCCCAGGCGCTCATCAGCGGCATCAGGTCCGCGAAATCGGATGCCGTAATGTTCACGGACATCGATCTTGCCACTCCGCTTGAGGATTCGGAAAAGCTGATCGCGGAACTTGAAAAGGGATACGAGATCGTCATCGGGTCCCGCAACACGCACCGGGAAGGCGCGCCGATCCTCCGGAAAATCATGGCGGTCGGCTTCATATACGTGCGCAACTTCCTCATCGGACTGAAAAACGTCCGGGATACCCAGTGCGGATTCAAGGCGTTCCGCCGCAAGGAAGCGAACGCGATCCTGGACAAACTGCGCGTCTTCGGCAGCCAGAAAGACATAAAAGGATCATCGGTTAAGGCAGGTTTCGACCTTGAGTTCCTGTTCCTTGCCAGCAAGCTCGGTTATAAAATCAGGGAAATACCGGTCACCTGGCGGCACGTTGAGACAAAAAACGTCAACTTCTTCAAGGACACGGTAGAAACCATGAAGGACATCCTGCTCATCAAGTATTATGACCTCACCAGCAAATACCATTAAACGGTTCGCCCCCTTCATAATCTTTTTCCTTGCCTTGGGCGTGGTTGGCTACCGGTTCATGGAAGTGCCCCGCAACACCACGTTCGACGAAATCGAATTCGCAAAACTTGCCATTAACCTGGGCACGATTCCCTATACGCCCTACAGTTTCCTTGCGACCGGACACGCAACGCTTTATTTCTACCTTTTGCTTTTGAGTTTCAAACTTTTCGGGGTAAGCTTACTGGCGCTCCGCATCCCGGCCGCGGTTTTCGGGGTGCTCAATCCCATCCTCTTTTACGCGGTCTTCAAGCGTGCCTTCCCGAAAAACGCCGTCCTGCCCCTGCTTTTGACTCTTTTGTTTGCGACAACGCGGTGGTATTTCAATTTCGCGCGATTCGGGTTTGAGGCTACGTTCCTCCTGTTTCTTGAACTTTTGTCCCTGTACGGCATGGTACGTTTCATCAGCCGGGAGGAAGCGGATAAAAACGCCAAAGGAACCGGCAGCTGGAAATGGCTTGTTTTATCAGGCATAGCCGCTGGCCTAGCCTACAATTCGTACCAGCCGGGACGCATATTCGCGGTCATTCCCCTTGCGCTTTTTGCGTTTCACAACGTCAGGAGTTTTTCCCTGCCGTCAATCAAACAGGTGCTGCGCCTGCTTCTTCCGTTTTTCATACCGTTTTTCATCCTGATCCTGCCCCTGACCATTTACCTTTCCATACACAAGGATACCCGTTTTTACCAGCAGTTCTATCCCGACAACCATGAGATGACATTGGAGGAAAAAGGCGAGTTTTTCGTCCGCAACCTCAAGTCCACGGCCGGCATTTTCAATGTGCGCGGCGACGTGAACGGCAGGCACAATTACCCCAATAAACCCGCGCTCAATCCGATAACCGGAGCGCTTTTTATTACGGGGCTCATCTTCTGTGTCCTGGATCTGAAAAACAAATACAGCACGGTGTTTTTCATGTGGTTCCTCATCTCCCTTGCGCCGACCCTGGTCACATATCCGTGGGAAAACCCGAATATGCTGCGCACGTTCACTGCGATTCCCGGTGTAATATATTTCATAGGGATCGTTGCATCAAAACTCCTGGCATTTGCCGGATCCAAAAAGAGAAAAGCGCTTACGCTGGCCGCAATTGCGGTACTTTTTGCCGCATCCGGCATTTATGAACTGCGGACCTATTTCGTACACCAGGCAGCGGTATTTGAGGAAGCGTTCGAGGCGGGCGGCGATTTACAAACTTATTTGAAATGGGACAAATGAAAAAAGACACCATCGGTTCCCTGATACTTTTGCTGACGACCGGCATATACCTTGCGCTCGTCATTATCCAGAACGCTCCCCTCTTTGCGAAACCCTTTGATTTCGCGAAAACGAAAAAGGCGTATGAGGAGTCGCAGTGGCAGCAGTCCCAGAATTTCTCCGAATCGGTGGTTCTGGAAAAATGGGCAGTGGGAAAAGGATATACGGGATGGAACAATTACGTCGACGAAAACAAAAACAGGGAAAACACCGATAAGACGAAAGAGCGGATAATCGGGGACCTGCGGAAAAAAGGAATCTCCGACGCGCAGCTTTACGCTTATGCCGGATACGAATATCTGCACGGCAAAGACCCGACGCTCCTCAATCCCGAACACCCGCCGCTCGGCAAATACCTGATCGGCCTGTCGATCGCTATTTTCGGGAACGAACACATCATCCTCATCGTCGCGGGTGCACTGTCGCTTGTTTTCCTGTTCTGGCTAACGTTCCTCATGTCCGGATCCCGCGCTGCCGCGGCGCTTGCGGTGTTTCTCACTGCAACCCATACCCTGTTTGTCGACCAGCTTATCAACGGTCCACAGCTTGACCTGTTCCAGCTCCTGTTTCTCATACCGGTTTTCATAGCCCTCCATTACCACCGCAAAACAGGGAATCACGCATTTCTTGTCGCGGGCGGCATATCCCTCGGCCTCCTCGTTTCCGTCAAGACGTTTTTCGTCTATTTTCTTGTCTTCAATATCTGGATCTGCGCCGCTATGCTCCTCGGAAAAGGCAAAATTTTACGGAAACTCAGGGATTTTGCGGTCCTCAACGCGGCCGCCCTGATCACTTTCACCCTCACGTACCTGCCGTTTTTCCTCCAGGGCGGAACCCTGAGGAAATTTCTCGGTGTGCAGAAGTATATCGTAACCTTTTACCGCCAGTCAGGCATCAGCCCGTTCCCCTACATCGGCAACTATCTGCGTCTCATATTCACGGGATCATGGAAGTTCTGGGATGCGGCAAACTCCGTCACTGCATACGAGCAGTGGACTATCATGTGGATGTTCCTGTTCATTGCCGGCTGGTATGTATCCTTCCGTTTTTTCCGAAGGAACATCATCCCGAAGAAAAACTACACAATCATGTCTGTTGCGGTCTTTGCGCTCGTCTACAATATTTTTCTCCTCCTGTTTCCCGTATTTCCCCGGTACCTCCTGCTCCTTTTTATCCCCTACCATGCACTCATCGCCAGTTATTTCCTGTATAAAAAAGAATGACCGCCAGAAAAATGCTCACCGTCCTTCTGATCGGCGTCTCCGTCATCCAGATCACGGTTCCGCTCCTGCGCAACAGGGACAAACTTTCCAAACAATTTGATGCTGAAGTATACGAAAAAAAATACAACGCCTCCCAGTATATGGTTCCCATGTCCAAGCATCCCATTTCGGACGAAGAAATATATGTATGGGCAAGCTATAAATACGCAACCGGGTCAAACCCCATTCTCGTCAATTCGGATCACCCGCCCCTTGCCAAATATGTCATCGGGTTTTTCCTCCTCCTCACCAATAATCCGAAAACCGCATCCTTCGTCTTTGCCGGACTGACCTGCATCCTCTTGTATTCATTCGTATATACCTTCACGAAATCACATCTTCTCTCGTCCCTTGCCTTGTTTTTCCTTTCCGCCGATACCGTTTTCATGGACCAGATCATATATGCGCCCCTTCTTGACTTATTCCAGGCTTTTTTCCTCATGTGTTTCATCCTTTCCGTTTGCCTGTGGCTGAGGAACCGCAGG
This sequence comes from uncultured Gammaproteobacteria bacterium, assembly GCA_964629635.1. Classification (GTDB taxonomy): domain Bacteria; phylum Patescibacteriota; class Microgenomatia; order UBA1406; family GWC2-37-13; genus YC2-FULL-38-9. Next base: position 637,109 of record CAZVQS010000001.1, on the reverse strand, counting down.
AACGTAATGCTTGTTTTTGCGGGAATCGCGCTCGGTATGGTTGCCTCAAGCAAAATGTACTTTCCCGCGTTCCTTGCCGCCGGAGTTTTCGGCCTGTTTGTCATTATTGCGGTTAAAGAACCTATACGCGCATTGCTCAGGACCGTGCCGGTCATCATGTCAGCGGCGGGCGCAACATACCTCGCCTCATATACGATGTTTTTCCTGACAGGTAATTCCATTGTCGACTTTGCGAAATCCCAGAAGTGGATTTTCCTCTACTGGAGCACCAACTCCGCCAAGGACAACAGCACCTGGGGCAGTATTTTCCCCTTTGTCCTTTTCAACCGGTGGAAAATTTGGTGGGGTGACCGTGGGTTCATATCATACGAGCATTGGAGCGTATTCTGGCCCATACTGTTCGTGCTTGCCGTTCTGTCCATGATAGCCATCCTTGTACTCTACGCGAAGCGCCGTACAAAAGCGCCTCCCCTTCTTTCGGGGAGCCTGTTTATCACCCTGTGGAACATCTTCCTTCTCCTGTACCTCTCCTTCACGCCCATATCACCCCGCTACCTGCTCCTTTTTTACCTGCCCTCCTATGTCCTTATCGCCTTTACCCTCCATCAGCAGTTCAAAGCAAAGAAATATGAAACAAAAAAAACCTGATTGGATATATCATGTGCCCGTTATCGTGTTTCTGGCTGCATTCTTTTGCGCGGTCTCATACAAAATAGTCACCAACCCTCCGCCGTTTTTCGACTGGGATGAATCGATCTATGCGCAGGTGGGGCGTGAAATGATGCGCAAAGCCTCGCTTCTGGTTCCCTACTGGCAAGGCCGTCCGTGGCTCGACAAGCCGCCGGTTCCCAACCTTTTTTACGGCCTCGTCGGACTGCTTCCCGTGCAGCCGGAGATATCCACGCGCATCGCAACGCTTTTGCTCAGCGTCACGGTTCTGGCATTCCTCTACAGGCTTTCTTTGCGGGTTACGAAAAGTAGAACCGCATCCCTCCTTGCGGTCGTCATCACCGCATTCCTGCCCGTGTATTTCCAAAGATCCATCGCTCTCAATGTCGACGTGTTCCTCATGATCGGCTGGCTCGGATACGTCCTGTGGTATGACCGTTTTGTCCCCAGTACGCTGTTCCTGATTATTGCGGTCCTGAGCAAATCCCTGCTGGGTTTTTTTCCTCCCCTGATGTTTCTCCTGTACCACGCCTACTGCCTTATCCGGAAAGACATATCGTTTGCCGTATTCAGGGAACAGGCCGGCAAAATACTCCTCCAGTCGGCAATTGCATCGTTATGGTTCGTGTACATGCTCGCGCGGTTCGGGTATCCCTTTATCCAATACCAGTTTATCGACAGCCATTTCAAACGCGTCGCCTCCTCCATCGAGCAGCACTTCGGTCAGCGGACCTTTTATGTCACGGTCCTCATCGATCAGTTCAAACTCCTGCTCATTCCCGCCCTCATGTCCTCCGTTTATTTGGCGTACGCGTTTTTCGCGAAAAAGAAGGAGAGACTCCCCGCATTCATATCCCTCATATTCCTCCCCTGGTTCCTGTTCCTTAATGTCACGAAAACCAAGATAGAATGGTATATCTATCCGGTACTGACTCAGTTTGCCCTGCTTTCCGCATATCCCGTCAGTCTCGTGAAGAATACCCTGTTAAGGCTCGGCCTGTTTGCCGCTCTTGGCTCTTTGTATTTTTTCACCATAACCCCCGTTTCCATGCTCTTTTCCCGGCCTTTTTCCACCTGGGAGGACCACCAGCTCATAGCCATAGAAGCAAAAAAACACGACTGCAGCAGTCTGAAGGTGCTGGTAAGCCGCGACACGCGCACTTCCTATGCGACCTTGAAATCCATGGACCTGGTCATTTCGACAACCACCTGGTGGGGCAACCATCCTTCAATCGCCTATTACAGCGATACCGATACGACGTACCTGTATGAGGAAAATGCCGCGAAGGATACCTTCAGGAATCCGGACAGGGGCGAATGTCTGATTATCGGATCGGAAGATGGCAGTGTTTTACCCCCTGAAAAGGGGATGCGGAAGGTGCCTTCCGAAAACAGAACGTATCTTCTCTACCAGGCTCCCTGAAAGGCTGAAAATGGTATAATAAATATGCACAAAGTTGTTGCATATTGTCCCGGACCAAAGATCCGGGACCCATCCAATACACCGTATGTTTGACCTGTCGCACCTGTTTAATTTCGTCAAAAAACACTTCGGGAAACGGGACATCCTCATTATCCTTGCGATCGTTTCGCTTTACTTCCTCACCCGCATCACGAACCTGCTGGAGCTTCCTATTTTCAACGATGAGGGAATCTACATCCATTGGGCCAAAGTCGCCTGGCACGACGCGGCTTGGCGGTTCGTTTCATTGACGGACGGCAAACAGCCTTTGCAGACGTGGGGCACGATCCCGTTCCTCAAGCTTTTTCCGAACGACGCGCTCATGGGAGGCAGGATGTTTTCGGTGGCGACGGGATTTTTCGCACTTTCCGGCATGTTCACCCTCCTTTTTTACCTTTTCGGCAAAAAAACGGCACATATCGGCAGTTTCCTCTATGTCATCATCCCCTATTTCCTGTTTTACGACCGGCTCGCCATGGTCGACTCGGGGGTAAACGGATTCTTCATATGGATCCTGTTCTTTTCGGTGCTTTTGGCCCGGACCATGCGGTTTGACGTCGCGCTCATGTTCGGCCTTACTGCAGGCATGGGTTTGCTGGCCAAGTCTTCGGTGCGCGTGTTTGTCGGGCTTTCGATGCTCGCGGGATTCCTGATCGAAGGCGTGCCGTTCAAGGCAAAAGCCAACAAAAAACTGCCTTCATTTTTCGTGCTTTTCGGCATAACAGGGGTGCTTTCCCTGCTCATATACAATATCCAGCGTCTCTCCCCGTTCCTCCATTTCGTGGAGGAGAAAAACAAAACCTTCGTCATGACGTTTCCGGAATGGCTCACCGACCCGTTTGCGGTGGTATTCCACAACGTGAAGATAATACCCTATTACGTTTTCTCGGAACTCGGATGGGTCATCGTGCCGTTTGCAATCCTCGGGCTTATCGCGCTCTATAAAAAGGACCGCAAGCTTTTCGCGTATTTTCTCGCATGGATCCTCATCCCGTACGCAGGCATCGCGTTCATGACGCGGGTCCTGTTTCCCCGGTATATCATTTTCTTTGGCACGCTTATCGTAGTCCTCGCGTCCTACTTTCTCGGACAGCTCAGGGACAAAAAGCTTTTGGCGTTTTCGCTTGCGCTGATAACCGCCGGAGCGTTCTTTTTCAATTACCCCATCTGGTTTGATTATGCGAAGATCCCGCTTCCCCCGATCGACCGGGGACAGTATGTAGAGGGGCCGACCGTGGGGCTGGGCGCGCGGGAAATCATCCAGTATGCCCGGGAAAAATCCGCAACAAAGCCCGTCCTCATCCTTGCGGAAGGGAACTTCGGCATGTCCGGCGATATCCTGGATACGTTCCTCCGTCCCAGCGACACCATATCCATAAAGGGATTATGGCCGCTTGGCGAAACGGAGCTGCGGGAGCATCAGGCGGAACTGAAGGACAAATATATCCTGGTCGTCATCGCGCAGAATCCGGACTATCCCAAACACTGGCCCGTCAAGCTTTTGAAATCGTACTATAAACCGGGGGACACATCGGTCATCCATTTACTTGAGCTTACGAAGTAATGCAGTACTTAAAGGCATCGCTCCCGATCCTTTTGGTCATAGCCCTCGGATTGTTCCTGCGCGTATACCTCCTCGACAGAATTACGCCCGGCGTCGACTGGGACGAGGCGAGTTTTGCCTACAACGCCTATTCCATCGCCAAAACAGGGGCGGACGAGTGGGGCGTACGCATGCCTTTACTGTTCCGCGCGTTCGGTGACGCGAAACTGCCCGCGTATGTGTACCTGACCGCACCCATCATCCGGATACTGGGGTTCAATGTCTTTTCGGTCCGGCTGATATCGGCGCTTCTGGGAACGCTGTCCATTTTCCTCGTGTACAAGATCGCGCTGGAGTTGTTTTCCGACAGACGCACCGCTCTCCTTGCTTCGGTATTAACCGCCTGCTCCGCCTACGCCGTATTTTATTCCCGCCTCGCGCTTGATATCGGGGTAATAAGCTTTTTTATCCTTGCCGGAGTGTATTTCGAGCTGAAATATCTTGGCTCGCGAAAAATCCTTTTTCTTTTTCTTTCGACCGTTTCCCTCCTCGTAGCTTTCTTTTCCTACAATATCGGACGGATCATGGCTCCCCTGTTCATAGCGTTTTTCGCAATCGTCCACTTCATGCTTTTCAAAGACAAGCTTCGCAGGCAGCTTCCCGTACTCATACTCGCCGCACTCGTATTCGCCATAGGCTTGACCCAATTGAAACAGGGGGGTCTGGTCAGGCTCAAGTACATGGGGATTTTCGGCGAAACCAAATCCATACAGCTTGAAATAAACGAATACCGGCAGCATGACGGCAACAATCTCATGTCCCGCGTCCTCCACAACAAAGCCACATTCTTCGGATTCAGGCTGATCGAAAACTACGTCAAACACTTTTCCTCGGGAGCGATCGGATATGTCACCGTCCCCCAGAGCGTGCAGATTTCATTCAGGGGTCCGATGCATCCCGTACAGGTCCCGTTCTATTATCTCGGTCTGATCATACTCATCGCCGGCATATTGTCGAACAAGGGAGGACAAAAAATTCAAGCTGCACGACTTGTTTTGCTTTTTTGGATACTCATCGCTCCCCTGCCGTCCGTAATCACGGAAGGCGAAATACACCGGCGGTACCTTGGTGCGCTGGGAACCTGGGAATTGCTTTCAGCCTGGGGATTCCTGTCCCTTTTGAAAGGAATGGGAAGCAGGAAAACGGCTGCGGCCTTATTCACCGGCGCCGCGGCACTGTATACAGTTTCGTTCTTCGGGTTTGCCGACTACTACTTTAACAAGATACCCGAAAAACACCCGCATCTGTATTTCTCGCGACAAAACCTCGTCGCAAGGCTCGCAGCTTCCGAATACCCGAAATATTCCAGGATCTATATATCGAAAAAAATCACCGCCGAACCCCACATTTTCCTGCTTTTCGCCGACAAAACCGACCCTGCGTTTTTCCGGAATACCAGACGGACAAAAACCGAAGACGGCATAACAAGCATTACCGGATACGGCAAGTATTATTTTCCGGAATATATCACGCCCCAACTATTTTCCGAACTGGTGAAACAAAAGGGCACGAAAATCTATCTAACAGGAATTGAAATACAGGAAAACAGGGCAGCCATCGAAAAAAACGGTATCGTCCCGCGTGAAATGGACTCAACATCGGAAATTAAGGAACAGCTCTATACGATCACATTATGAAACATATCAGGAATTCCGCCTTTTTGCTTGCCCTGTCCGTTTTCGCGGGTGCCTTTCTTTTTAAGGCGGCTGCCATCGCGGTAACCCCGAGCGGATTCACGTCAAGCGAACTTGAAATCCTTTACTCGCTTTTCAGGACGGGTTCCTTGGACCTCGTTAATTTGAGATACCTGTCGGCTTTTTTCACATCAGCCGCATCTGCACTTGTGTTCCTTTTTATCATGCGGGAAAAAGGCGAAAAGAGCCTTGCCCTGACTGTTTCGGGAGTATTTGTCTTCAGCCCCTGGGCGTTTATGCTGTCCCGCTCCATCAACCTCTATGCCCCGCTCCTTTTCTGCCTTACCCTGCCGCTTCTCGCACGCAACAGGAAGATATCCCTGCTGTTTTATATATCCGTTGTTTTCGTTTTCATGGCTGCCACGTGGAACAGGCTGACGGATCCCGGATTCCTGAACGGTATTACGTTCATCCGGACCCTTGAAACACTGGATCTGCATAAACTGTTTTTCTCGGGTGAAAACCTGTCCGCAACCATGCGCATACCCCGGACCGGACATTTCATGATGGTCGACATCTGCGCGTTTTTCATGGGATCGGTGTATCTGTACCGGTCGGGTTTCTGGAAAAAGCGCATCCCTTACTTTGCTCTGCTCTATGCCGTAGGGCTGCTTCCGTATTTCTCCGGAAAGTCGCCGTTTTTCATTTTCAACGGAGTCGGGGTGCTGCTCGTTTTGTCCATCATCGTCGGCTTCGGCTACCATTACCTTTGGCATTTGGATCTGGGCCGCATTGCTCCCTTCACGAAAGTATTCCTCGTCTTAGCTGTCGCCGCTAATATGTTTTATTACCAGGAACTGTTTTACAACCATTTCGACCGGAAAAACTCAACCGAATGGGGGTATGCCAATACCCAATTGGCCCTATACCTGAAAAGCCATGAGCAAATCCGAAGCATCAGTGTCACTGACAAGAAAGAAGACCTGCAGCGGTTCCTCAAGTTCTTCATGCCGCATATCGGCGTTAACACGGTAAGAGAACCCGACCTTGCCGCGGTCTGCGGGGCTTCGAAAAAAACGACCTGCATTGTGAAGGAGGACGAACTGCCGCGCCTTGGACTGCATAAGGATAAAGCAGGAAATACGTTCTATAATAAGGGAGGGCTTCCCGAATTTTTCCTATTATGAAAAAAGTTCTGTTTCTCGCAGGAGTCATTGGCACCGTAGTTATGCTCGGATATCTCCTGAATCCGCTGGACGCGCGCATGTTCACGTTCCACGACGATACCCAGGCGGTGCGCGTAAGCCAGATGGCCCTCAGCATCAGGCAGGGGCATTTCCCGCCGCGGCTTGCACCGGATTTGTCCTTCGGACTCGGGTTTCCCGTATTCAATTTCTATGCGCCCTTTTCCTATTGGCCGACAACGCTTTTCCATCTTGCCGGAATGCCGGTTCCCGCAGCACTTAAACTGTCGTTTCTTCTGAGTTTGATTACCGCATTCACGGCTATGTTCCTGTTTCTGCGCAAAGAATTCAAGTTCGCTTCAAGCTTTCTGGGAGCGACCGCATACGTGACTTCGCTCTGGTTCGCGATCGAAATATTTGTCCGGGGCAACCTTGCGGAATGCTGGTTCCTTGCCCTGTTTCCGTTGACTCTCTATTTCCTGAAACGGAATTCCGCAGCTGTCACCCGGCCGGGAACCTTCGGAGCAATCGTTACCCTCTCTGCCCTTCTAACCGTCCATAACGTACTTTCACTCATAGCCCTTCCGCTGATCCTCGCATACGCGCTCATCCTGAAAAACAGAAAAACGAATCTGATCGCGCTCTTTTTCGCGCTCATGCTGTCCTCGTATTTTCTCGTACCCGCGCTTCTTGAAGCCTCCCATACCCATGCGGCGCAGGTGGCCAAACTGGGTTCTTATCGCGACCATTTCCTGTGCGTTAACCAGTTGTGGAGCACCCCTAACTGGGAGTACGGCGGATCCGCTGCCGGCTGCGAGAAGGACGGAATGCCTTTTACGCTCGGGAAAATCCACATCATACTGGGCGCCGCAGGCGCTCTCCTTTTTGCCGCGGTCCGTGCGGGGGGAAAGTCAAAAAAAGGTTGGCATGAACAGGTGTTTTTCCTGACACTGGGCGTCGGATCGATGTTCCTTACCCTGTATTCCTCCTCGTTTATATGGGATCTGGCGAAACCGCTGTTTTCCCTGTTCCAATTTCCCTGGCGGTTTCTTGTGTTCACGGTTTTTTCGCTTTCGTTTTTCGCGGCATACCTGCTTGACGCACTGGATGCCCGTCTGCCCCGAAAAGCGGGGAAAGCGATCGCGCTCTGCATTGCATTTCTTCTTTTCTTCACTTCCCGGAAATTTTTTTCCATCCCCTGGCTCATGTCCTATGACGAATACGCGCGCGCATATGTCCAAAAGCCCTACCTGAGCCAGACCGCGGCCTACCATATGGCCGAATACCTCCCCCGCACTGCTGACTATCCGTTCTGGAGGAGTCTCGAAACGAAAAACGCAAAAGAAATTCCGGTGACGCCGGGATCACCCGTTGAAGCATCCGTACCGTTCCGGATCCTCTCCAACCGTCCGTTCATGAAGGAAATATCGGTAGATAGGGAAACGGAACTGACGGTTAATGTGCATTACTTCCCTTACTGGGAAATATTCGTCAACAACAATAAAGCGGTCCCTTCGGAGTTTGACCGGCTCGGCAGGCCCCTCATCCGCGTTACCCAACCTTCGATCGTCCATATCCTGTATCATGAAACTCTGGCGGAAAAAGCCGGGAATGCGATCTCGGGTTTGGCCCTCGTCGCCATCGCCGCATTGCTTATTCATAAACCTCTATGGAACAAAACCAGGCATTATCTGAAATAAAACGGAAAAGTCTCATCAGCACGCTGTCGCTCTTTTTCCAGAGCGGGTATTCGGCGTTTCTCGGACTTGCCGCGAACCTTGCCGTCACCATCCTCCTGTCACCCGAAATCTTCGGCATATACATAACAACCCTTTCCATCATTTCCGTACTCAATTACTTTTCGGACATCGGACTTGCCGCCTCGTTAGTCCAGAAAAAGGAAGTCACGGATAAGGATATTTCAACGACATTCACCGTACAGCAGATCCTTATCGTCACGGCAATAACACTCGGATTTTTCCTTACCGGCTTTGTCCGGGATTTTTACAATCTGCCCCCGGAGGCCGTATCCCTGTACCAGGCGCTCCTCCTGTCCTTTTTCATATCCTCCCTCAAAACGATTCCCTCCATTTTTCTCGAGCGCAAGATCCAGTTCCAGCGCATAGTACTCGTGCAGATTGTTGAAAACACCGTTTTTTACCTGACGGTTATCGTGCTAGCCCTTATGAAATTCGGCCTCGTCAGCTTTACGGTTGCGGTTCTGCTGCGGGCATTTGTCGGACTTGTCCTTATTTACGTTATTTCGCCCTGGGTGCCCCGTATCGGCATTTCAAAGCGCAGCCTGAAAACCCTTTTGTCCTTCGGCCTCCCCTTCCAGGCATCGTCATTCCTGGCACTTTTCAAGGATGATCTCATCATTCTCTTCCTGGGAAAAATCCTCGGTTTTACCGGTCTGGGATATATCGGATGGGCGAAAAAATGGGCTGAAGCTCCCATCCGCATCATCATGGACAATATCAGCCGCGTCCTCTTTCCCGTCATCTCCCGCATCCAGCATGACCGGGAAAAAATCGGCCATGTCATCGACCGCATCCTCTACTTTCAAACGCTCATCCTCGCTCCCACCCTCGTGGCAATGGCGCTGTTCATGGAAAAACTCGTGTTCATCATCCCCAAATACGCCAAATGGGCTCCCGCCCTCCCCCTTTTCTACATATTCTGTCTGTCTGCCTTGTTTTCCTCCTTTTCCTCTCCCTTCATGAACCTTTTCAATGCTTTGGGGAAAGTCCGCATATCATTCTCATTCATGCTTATATGGACCATAGCCACCTGGATTCTCACGCCCCTTTTCACGCGGCTTTTCGGGTATTACGGATTCCCCCTCGTACTCCTATCGATCGCAGTCTCATCCCTTTTTGTATCGCACCGGGCAAAAAAACTGGCTCCGTTCCATTTCGGCCGCTCGGTCTATAAGCCCCTCCTCAGTGCGCCTCTCATGGGACTCGTTATGCTTATGTTCCTTTGGCTCGTTCCATCGGTTTATGCGGGCATGGCTGTCGCCGGAATCATGGGAGCATTGTCCTATACCGTTATCCTCAAAACCGTATTCAAGGTGGATATGGTCAAGGAATTGAGGGCTTTATTTGTAAAATAAACTATGCACCCCATAACCGCAATACTCGTCGTCAAAGGCAACCCGAAACATATCAGGGAAACGCTCGATTCGGTAAAGGGTTTCGTGAGCGAACTGATTATCGCGGATATCGGCATTGATGCAAAACTCCTCAAGGAGCTTGCCGCATACCATCCGAAAATCATCACGATACCGGAGGAGGTGCCGTACGTTGAACTCATACGGGAACGGATAAAAAAAGAGGCAAAAGAACGGTATGTGCTTTTCCTTGATCCGGACGAAGTGATACCTTCGGCGCTTTGGGACGAATGGGCTGCCCATTACAGGGAATGCGACTATGTGGAAACGCCGCGCAAAAACATCATCATGGGCAAGTGGATCGAACACAGCAGATGGTGGCCCGATTACCAGACCCGCCTGTTCCGGAAAGATGCGGTGGTGTGGCCAACCGTCATTCACCGGCAGCCCCAGGTAACGGGTACGGGATACCGCATAAAACCCGATCCCGAAAACGCCATCCTCCACTATAACTACGAAACGCTTGACGAGTATTTCGGCAAAGCAATGCGCTACGCCAAATCAGAAAGCCAGGAGCTCGTAAAATCAGGCAACCCGCCCGGTCTCCCCCAATCCGTTGCCGCATCCGTTTCGGAGTTTATGAGCAGATACTTTGCCGACGGAGGCTACCGGGACGGTCTGCACGGGTTCATGCTCGCGTTCTTCCAGATGATGTACCCAATGCTCGTGTACTTCTACAGCCGCGAGGCAAAGGGATTTGCTGAGGAACCTTCGGACCGCACTCTTGTTGAGACGACAACCTCTTTTTTCGGCAGGCTCTTCAAGGAATCCCTTTACTGGAAAAACAGGAATATAAAACCGAATCTCCGCGAAAAAGTACTCGAAAAAATGATAAAGTAACCATGATGAAAAAAATCGTGCGGTTTTTGGGCCGCCATCCGTATTACACGCTGTTCGCCGTTTCCCTCCTCACGCGCCTTTTTTGGCTCGGATGGAGCTGGCAGTCGGTAACGAATGATGAGGCGGATCTGTATACGAGCGCCTACCTGTTCGGGAGGACTCTGAAGGACTATTTCGGCAACACGTTTTTTCTCACGACCGGCATCCTTACCCCAAAGCCGAGCGTCCCGGTATACATCGGCGCGATTCCCTGGTTCTTTTTTTCAGTCAAAAGCGTCCTTTTAGCGAAGCTCCCCTTTATCCTCCTCAATAGCCTGACCCCGCTTCTTCTCTATTCACTCATTGCTAAACTCACCCGTGACCGGAAACTGCCTCTTTTTGCCTACCTGGTCTTCAATTTCTCCCCCTGGTTCAGCTATCCGTCCGCAACCGGGTACGAGGCGGTGGTGGCGCTCTTTTTCGTGCTCCTGTTTTTCCGTGCGGCGCTTATGGAGCCCGGAAGGATGAAGCTCCCGCTTTCCGTTGCGGCGGGTTTCTTCGCGTTCAACAGCTATATGGGCATAAAACCCCTGTTTCCGTTCGTGCTCTTCATCGGACTGCTTTTTTACGGGGGTCTGCATGCAAAGAAAATACGAGTTGCATCCCTTTTAAAAACCGCTGTCCTGTCGTTTGCGCTCTATGGGCTGCTTATCGGCATCAACTACGTTGCGCCCAACGCAACACTCGTCAAGCGGGAGTACGCGAACATGCTGGCCTATTACGAAAAACCCAAGATAGAGGGTATGGTATGGTTTGAACGGTGGACAAGTACCGGCCCCGGTCCGCTCATCACCGCGATTTCCAACAAATACACGATAAGGCTGCGAGAATACGCGTCCAAGTATTTCACGACCTTCAACCCCCAGTATTTTTTCCAGAAAGGGGATCCTTCCTCACTCTACGGGACGGCTGACCTGTCCGGACTTTTTTTCATGACCGATTTTATTTTTTTCATCGCGGGCATCTTGGCAATCTCGCGGCTCAGGGAGCATGGCTTGAAGCATCTCCTCTCCCTCATGTTCATCGGAGGTATCCCCATCGCCCTTTCAACGACCAATCCCACGTTCGTTTTGCGGGGAATCATCCTCATCATCCCTTACACCATACTGATCGCCCTCGGCATGGCGGAAACCGCCAAACGGAAATGGGCACTGCCCCTGCTCGTTTTCCTGATTGCCTTCAACACCGCACTGTATGCGACCGTATACAGGGTCCGCATCTTCAACCTGAACGGGGAACAGTGGAAGCACAGCATCAAAATCCTGTCCGACCGGATAAACCGGGAGGCGCCCTCATACCGGAAAGCGACCTTCGTGAACATCGAACCGCAGGAAACATTTCTCCAATACGCATTTTACGAAATCAACGACCCAAAAGTGATCGCGGACCGGATGAGAACCGGCAACTTTTCATACCGGAATATCAGTATCGACGACGAGTGCCCGAAAACAAGACTCACCAAAGGAGATCTGTACGTATTCAACAAGGAGAATTGCGGAACACCGCAATCCAGAACCGAAACCGTTTTTACCCTTTTGCCCCTTGACCGGAGCGGCAAGGACTACTTCATGGTCCGGGGAACAGAGACTCAGTCGAAAATGAAGAACGCATCCCTGAAGGAGTAGTTCGAATACGGGATAACGGCACTGTACTTCCTCTCCCCCGCAAGCTTCTGGTACTGCTTTTCCGTGACACACGAGTCCATGATGATTTCTTTTCTGAACGTATACTTCGGATTCACCGGACACTTGTGGATTTCCAGATTTCCGATGCGGTACGGTTCGCCCTGCCGTGCGGCTGCCTGCGCCTGCCTCATGTCTATCCGGTTGTTGAAGAAGAGGTAAGAAAAGAATATGTCACGGGGCGAATGCGCATATATCCGGTAGGGTTTGCGGGTATCGATAAGATACTTGGCAATCTGCCGTTCGTTTTCAAAATACATCTCGGACATGGTGATGAACCTGCGGCCGTAATAGTTATATCCGAAATACACAAGCTCCGCCGACAAAGACAGGGCAAGAACCAGGACGGCAATGCGTTTGCTCCACACATTTGCCTTCACAACCCATTGGAGGAAGAAAACAATGCCGCATGCGATGAGGAACGCATGGCCGACCGAGGAAAGAATGGATCTGATGGAATAGCTGACGTAACTGATGTTGGCAATTGAGGGAACCAGTCCGATGAAAATGATTGCCGCAAGATAGTAGTAATTCCATTTCGCCTTTTTGGCGATGAAAAACAGGCCCAGCAGGTAAAACACCGAAAAAGTTATAAAAAACTGGCCGGTGAACGTCGTTGCGTAGAGCGACGAATCGTCCCCTTTGATAAACAGATAACCGAGATCGAATCCGTTGAAAAACACATCACGCATATACTGGGCCATCGCGGTCAGCTTGTTATCGAACGCGGCGGTGACGGCTTTGGGCGCGATCGAGGTGTTCCTCCGGTAGATAACTTCATTGCTCCACCGTTCGAAATTGGAAAACGCGACGTCATTAATTCTGCTTTTCATAAGCCGTCCGTCGATGAAAAAACTCAGCCCGACAAGCAAACCGAAAAACAGGATATGGACAGCAGTCTGCTTCAGGAGAACTTTAATGTTCCGGCTCTTGAAGTATTCAAAGAAAGAAAGGTATACCAAAAGGACGGGAATGAGAGGTCTGAATCCATGGTAGGAAAAAAACGAAAGAAAAAAGAGAGCGTAGGAAAGTAGCCTGTTCTTCTTCTGGAACGCGAGTATGCCGGCAAGAAGCAGGGGAAACGCGATGCCGATCTCAAGGGTAAGCCGCGTCAGATGGAATACGCCCGGACTGAACACGAAAACAAACGCAGTCCAGAATGATATATCCTCCCGATCGGTTATGTGCTTTACGATCTCATGGACAAGAAACGGGATGGCTGCCGATATGAGGACAAAAAGGAGCCGTGCGGTAAAGACGGACTTAAAAGGCACCAAAAGCCACCAGAGCGCAGCCGCGTACATGGGGAAAAAAGGTACGTACGGATCGATCCCCAGGAACTCAAGCGACAGGAATTTGCCGTACAGGTCAGCGCCCGTTTTCGCCAGCGAATAGCCGGAAAGCATGATGTCCCGCTCACCCCGCAACAGCGACAGCTGATCAAGGAACGGGAGCTGGACGAGGAAAAACAAAACGGCAACGGCGAGCAGTTTCCTGTTTTTTTTGAGATATGAAATCATATTATTCTTTCGCAATGTACCCCTTCTCCTCCAGCCTGTTGAGCAGTTCATCCTTATGCTCGCTCCTCAGATACAGATCGGTCCTGAAGTTGAAACTGGACGGGCTTTTGACCAGCCTGATGCCGGGAATGTTTTCGATCGAAACATATTTCCCTTTCATCCAGTCTATGAAAAACGCGCCGAATTCCATGGAGGGAGTCATAAAGATGGATGCCTCATGCTTGTAGATAATGATTTCGGGAGGGTTGTTTTCAAACTGATGCAGGAATCCGTTGCGGAAGTAGTCGTCTTCCTTGAACTGGGGAAGGAGCGTCGGATACTTGCCGGGAAGCGCGGCTTTTTTCACGAAAAACTCCTCATGCGGTTCATAGGGCCCGATCCAGAAATATTCGCCCCTATCGAGTATGTCGTCAACAAACGATGCGGAATAGGCGACATCATAAATGCCGGGCATCTTCTGGGTATAGCGCAGGTAAAACTTGTCATAGGAATTTTTCGCGAGAAACAGCGAAGCAAATACGAAAAAGAATACGAGAAGCGTGACAAGCACTTTCTTGAAAAGGACCAGATACTCCTCCGCAAACTGGACGAACTTATACCGCCACAGGACGACAAGGGCCGATATGTACCCCACCGCGATGAACATGCCGGATTGGTAATCGGTCTCGCCTATCTTCATGAGGTTGCTGCGCGGTGCGGAGAAGGTGAGGATCAAAAAGAAAAGGAAAAACAGGATTTTGTTCTCGAAAAAAAGGAATCCAAGCAGGAGAAAGCTCCCCAAAGCAATGGTCAGATCAACGGGAAAGTAGAGGTTGAACTCCTTGATACGCACGAGAAGCGGAATATACGTCTGAAAAAAGTTATAGATGATGGTCAGCCCGAATTTGACGGGATTGAAGAACCTGCCCTTCGTATAGTTGGGAATATTAATATACAGCTTCGTGTTGTATACGAAATTGCTTATGTAAAATTCCCTCCATGAGTTGGTGGCGAGAAGATACAGGGCATACACCAGGTACGGCGCCGCGCATGCGCCCAGGAACAGGAGCACATCGCGCCGGGTACGCTTTTCCCGGATGAGAAGGTACAGCATCCAGAGGTAAAAGAATCCGGCTATGAAAACAAACGTGAGCGAGGAAAACAGGAACATGAAATTGACAAAAGACAGAATCAGCAGCATTCTTGCCGACGTATTTTTTTTGAACGATTCCGTTACGAGCACCCAGAATATCACGGAAAAAAAGAGGAACGCCAGGCTGTCGGCCAGATACAGATGGGTCCAGTAGTATACGGTGATCAAAGGATACAGGAGAAAATACGCAAGAAAAAAAGGATATGCGTCGGGTTTGTTTTTCCTTATGTAAAATCCCGTTCCGGCAAGCGCGGCAAATGCGGCAATCGCCCACCAGATACGAAACAGCACGAAGGAGCCGAAGGAAAGAAGCAGCAATAGCGATGAAAAGTACCAGGCAAACGGCAGGTGGTGGTCAAAGAAATCACGATACGGAATCTTGAACGAGTTTATGTATTTTCCCCCGAGAATGTTCACGAATTCGTCGGGGTAGGAAACATACAGGGTGTTGGTGAGAAAAAGCGCAAGAATGAGTACGTGAATTACGAGGGTCCAATTTGGTTTTTTAAAAAATCTGCTGATATAATGAATGATATGCTTCATAGACTTGCGGTTATAACTGTGGTGTATAAGAATTATACCATTTTAACCGACTATTTCGCTTCCCTGGATAAACAGACCGACCGGGATTTCCGGGTGTACGTGGCGGATCTCACGGATGAGAAACAGGAATTCCCCTATCCCAATTACGTCACGTACGTGCCGGGAAAAAACAAGGGATACGCGCACGGGGTAAACATCGCGATGAAGCAGGCCATGGAGGACGGCTACGACCTGTTTTGCGTCATGAACTGCGATACCTTGCTTGCCCATTCCTTCATCGAGCACGCAAAAAAAACGCTCGACCACCATCCCGACTCCCTTATCGGGGGAAAGATCTACTATGCGCCCGGTTTCGAATACCACAAGGACCGGTACCACAAGCATGATCTGGGTGGCGTCATCTGGTACGCGGGAGGCATAAACGACTGGGACAACTGCCTGACACTCCACCGCGGAGTGGACGAAGTGGACCACGGAAAATACAGCTCGTTCGGAAAAACCGAATTCATCACGGGATGCCTCATGTGCTACAAACGGAGCGTCGCGCGCAAGCTTGGTGATTGGGACGAGGAATACTTCCTGTATTACGAAGACGCCGATTACTGCGAACGGGCAAAGCGCAAAAAAATCCCCCTCTATTATGACCCCTCCCTTGTCATGTGGCATAAGAACGCCGCGTCAACCGGCGGATCCGGCTCGGGCATCCATGAAAAATACCAGAAACGGAACCAGCTGCTTTTCGGACTCAAATACGCGCCCTTCCGGACAAAGCTCCATCTCCTGAAGAATGCGTTTTCGGATTTCCTCAACTCCATCTGCAAGTGCGACGACTGAAGGGTCTGCCCTTATCACGAACGTTGTTTCCGCTTCGCGGCAACAAAAATCAGAAGATACAAACCGTTGGCCGCAAGGAACGCGAGGGAAATCGCATGGCGCATATCCACTTTATACGCGGTATCCCATCCTCCCAGCCTGATATAGGGGTAATACGACATCATGAGCCCGAAAAAGAATATATTCAGGTATCCGGTAAGCCGGGCAAACACCGGGATGAACGCAAACAGAGTCAGGAAATACCACGGCTGTATCCCCATGCGGTAAGACAGATACCCGAGAACAATAAACTGTACGGCAAGCACGATATAGTTCCAGCGGGATAATACCTTTTGTGCAATATTGCCGGTTGTGCCTGATTTCCCGTTCGGGGAGGATAGCGTGAGGAGGGCAAAGCTCGTATACTTGACGCCTCCCGACAGAAGAAACACGAACCGCGCCGGCAGGTGCTTCCCTTTTTTCAGCAGGAAATAACACCCGGCAACCGCAAGCGCGACAACTATGAGATCGTTATGCGCCGAAACGAGTCCTTCCATGATGACCAGAGGATGCGTCGCGAAAAGGAGTGCCCGCTTTTTATCCATGCGAAGCAGCAGGCCAACCGAAATGAGATACGCGGATACGAACATGCCCTTGAAAAGCAGGAATGTCGCCGTGAACTTGCCCAAACCGAGCGCCGAAGGAATAAAGCTCAAAAGGAGAAACACGGGACCGTAGGGATACGTCCGGTGCGTCCAGTGCATGAACCGCGTCCACTGGTCCCCCGGAAAATCAAGCGCCTTGAAAAGATAAGGATTTTTTCCGTAAAACGTGAAAATACGCGCATCGAACATGTAGTTGAAAAGGTCGTGCGACAGGAATGGATATGAAACAACCAGAATCCCGGCGACCGTACCCGCAATCGCCCACACGTTCGCGGTTTTGTGTTTCCTGAGGAACCAGGCATGGAATCCGAAAAGCGCAAGCACCAGGAGCACATAGCATATCCACGAAATATCCCTGCGGTAATAGCCCACATACACGGCCGCTTCCCTGAAAACTTCCCACGCCCTGTTTTGCATGAAGGTGATGTTCGGATCAACGAGCGCATACGAATATACACATACAAGCAGTATGACGAAACCGTACAGGATATAAGGTATTTTTTTCATTTTTTACGGAATATTGCCGCGTCCCTGTTTTCAAAAACCTTCATGTACCGCCGAGGGATGGCGAACTTTTTGCCTTCGTTGCCTTTTTTGAGGTAATACACGTATGCCACTTCCTTTTCTTCAAACACAACCTTTGCCGGATCCTTGAGCCCGTTCATCCGTTCCTCATAGGGTATGCCGAGCAGGTTGAGGGGATTGATATCCGCCATGTACTGTTGCTTTCCCGAAAAAGCGGTTACCGCGGATGTTTCCTGGAGAGGCAACGCCAGCACCACTCCGTCGGGCAGTTTCCTCAAAAATTCATATGACGCAAGCTCGTAATCCGTTATGTTTACGTTCCGTTCCGCCGCGTACATGACCTGTTCAATGTTGGTCGGCAGCGTCATCAATATAACCAAAACGCCAAAAGCCAGGGGCAGGAATCTGCGGAGTTTAAGCAACCGGTACAACGCCTCCCCCGCAAAGAAATTCATGAAAAACAGGGTGTACCCGAAAAACTGTATGATGTTCCACCACTCCCGCTCCTGCACGAAAAACAAAGTCATCGCGGATGTTACGAAAACGGCAAATATCATGGATCCGTGGGACCGGTCAATCTTCCCCCGCACCGCCCGGACGGCCAGAGAGGCTAAGCCGATGATCCGTGTGCCGAAGTTATAGAAAACAAACACGCCTGCGGTAAAGAGCTCGATCGCCAAAAGACGGGGGGAAAACACGCCGGATCCGGCAAGCGTATAGCGCGCAAGAACGAGGGAAGGAAGGTAAAACATGTCCCGCTCCTCAATCAGGGGGTGCGCGATGGAAAACGGGGATAACGCAAACGGAAACGCGCCCGCGGTTGAAGACCGGTAAAACAAAAGGTATGCGGCAAGGCATCCGGCTCCGTAAACCGCAAGTTCAAACAGCGTCTCCTTTTTGAACGGCCTGATCCACAGCAGAGCGCGGTTGGCAAGGATGAGTGAAAGCAAAACAAATCCGCCGTAAAACTTAAGGCCGAAAACGACGAAAAGGAATACACCGAGAAGAATCGCGTCACGGACTCCGATTTTTTTCCGTTCAAGGACTATAAGGGCGGCAAGCATGAACGGAAGGGTAAGCGCGTACTGGAGGTTGAGGAGCGCCCTGCCCGACTGCATTGCCTGGGCGTAACCGAAGCTTTGCCATGTCCCGTTGTGGTAAAGCGACAGAACATAGGAAAACGAGCTGCCGAAAAACATGAAAAACAAACCGCATGCGATATACAGGGGATCCCTGTTTCTCATTTTCAGGTACCGGTATCCCAGATACGTTACCGATATGAAGTATGCGAGGGGAAACAGAAGGAAATAGGAGGACATCGCCGGTATGCCGAAGCGTGCGAAAAGCGAAATGACCAGATCCATCAGGAAGTTATAGCCGGCAAGGGACGCTCCCGAAAAGACCGGAACCTGAAACGGATACGTTTTGAATGCGTTCTCCGCCAGGGCAAGATGCCAGAGAAAGTCACGGGAGTGGAGGCTGCCCACATACAGGCCGCATTCCCCCCCGATGCATACCCTGATGCCGTTGAACACGGTCAGGCTGAGGTTGGTGATGAATGCGGATGCGATAATGACACTCAGAAGTCTGTTGCGCGAAATCCAGCGGATGGTTTTTGCGAAAAACGCTCCGATTGCATGGTGCCGGTCTGTCATAGGATTATGCCCTTGTGATCTATAGTATAATACATACAGGTTTCTTACCGTTATCATACATCCCCAAATCACCTATGAACAGGTTCCTCAAGCTGCTTCTTTTTGCGGTCATCGCCCTGAATATTTTTTTCTCCATGTGGTACGTGCTCCATAACGACATATTCTTCCATACGGATATCGCGCGGGATTTCCTCCTTCTTGACGATCTTGCCAAACGGAAGCTCGTGCTTATCGGCCCCCGTTCCAGCGGACCGACCGGATTCTACCATGGACCCGCCTGGATGTATCTCAACTACCCGGCATATCTTCTCGGAAACGGTAATCCGGTGACGGTGGGCTGGTACTGGGTACTCCTCAATATCGCATTCCTTGCCGGCAGCTACGCGGTCGCAAAAAAGCTGTTCAATGCGAAAACCGCGCTCATTTTCGTTGCCCTCCTTTCGCTCTTTCCCTCGATCCCCGACACGGTGAAAAGCTGGTTCAACGGCTACTATAATCCGTTCGGCGCCATGTTCCTCATGCCCTTTTATTTCTACAGCATCATCAGTTACGGGCGGAACATGAAGGCAAAATGGCTCGTCCTTGCTTTGCTTCTC
The DNA here is from genome assembly GCA_964629635.1 of uncultured Gammaproteobacteria bacterium. Classification (GTDB taxonomy): domain Bacteria; phylum Patescibacteriota; class Microgenomatia; order UBA1406; family GWC2-37-13; genus YC2-FULL-38-9. The sequence goes on along the minus strand of CAZVQS010000001.1, from coordinate 617,375 downwards.
AACGGATTCATGTTCCAGTTCCAGGTCGCCTTCGGCGGACCACTCCTTATCCTCACCTCCCTGTATGTCTTTTTCCTTATTTTCAGAAAACGGACGTTTTCCCATCTGCTTTCCTATCTGGTACTTCTTGTACCTTTTTCCACGTACATCGTTTTCGATCTCCGTCATGATTTTTCGCACGTACGGGCGGCGATAAATCTTTTCAATAACCCGTATAAGGAAACCATCCCGTTTATCGAAATCGTGAAACAAAGGCTCGGCATGATGAATATGACCGGCATGCACTTGTTCAGGGAGCCGCATGACGTATTCGGCATCATCTATGCATACGCAATCGCGTTCGGCATCTATCTTGCGCTCAAATCGAAAGCGGTGAAGGAGAAGCTGCCCTTCAAGCTGGCGCTTTACCTCTACATCGGTTATTTTGTCCTCTCCTGTTTCCACAACGGGTGGCTCATGTATTACTACTGGATGCCGATTTTCCCGGTCGTTTTCCTCATGTTTGCGTCCCTGGGAGTCCGTGCTGCCCAAAAAACTCTACTATGTTCTTCTTGCCTTCGCCATCGTCTGGAACCTGAACATGTCGTTCAATTACCTGAAGCAGTCCGACTCCTTCATCGGGAAAAATTACGAAAGCTGGAAGTTCCAGTCCGCAATGGTCGAAACGATTTTTAAGGATGCGGGCTCACGGGAATTCGGATTCTTCATCTATACGCCGGACATATTCGCCTATTCCACTAAATACCCGTTCGTATACCACCAGCGGAAAAATCCTAATGCGAAAATGGCAATCTATGAGCGGAAACCGCTTACTTATCTTGTTATCGCTCCCCCGCCGTCGGAAAAACCCTGGCTCACCGGAGACTGGTGGAAAAGCAATAAAATCGGCATTAAGAAAGCGCCTGACAGGATATGGCAGTTTGACAACGGGTACCGCGTAGAGAAATTCACGTTAAACGAAAAGGATCTGGCACGGCCGATGGACCAGAACCTGAACGACTGGATTTACTTTCGGTAAAGAGTCAGTTCCTCTTTTCCCTACGCAGGACAACGGTGCGGTCTTCCGTCACCCAGCGTTTGACAGTGCGGTACTGTGACTCGGGAGTGTGGTAATCGGCAAAACTCTGCGATGCGCCTTTGTTGTTTGTCTCGGGCAGTACGACATATACCGTCTGCTCATCCCCTTTGGTGCGGTTGGGCTCAAACCCGTACGTTTCCCCCATCAAAGTAAAAAGATAGTCATAGTCGTACGTATAGATCGCGGGATCATACACGAGCACGGTAAAGGGCGGCTTTTTCGCGTCCCGGTAAATGAGTTCAACCGTTTTCTTTTTCGAGCCGTAGTTTGAGGAGGTGTTGGGTTTATTCCAGGAAACCGCCTCGTTTCCGATCCGCATGAAAAACAGGTAAAACGCCAAACCGGTGACCAGGTATTTCACGTAAGGAATCCGTTTCGTCACGACCAGAGCGGCAAGCAGGAAAAACATTTCGACGCCGATGAAGAAATAATCGTACACGGGGTTTTTGGTCATGAGGAAAACCGCCAGGACCGTTGCGGCGTTTATGGCAACAATACCCAGAAGGCGCTTCTCCTCATCCGCAAGGGGCGACTTCCTTTTTTTCCAGACATACACAGCGTACGCAACAATTATTCCGACGGCTAGAACCATCAGGATATTCGACGGCACATGCAGCAGTTTCCCGCCCTGCACGAAAAAGTAATCGACGATCCCCGCCTTTGAAAATCCGTGTCCGAGGTTAAGGGACGTACCCTTCATGCCGAGCGCGAAATTCTCAAGGATTATTTTCACCTGGTTGAATCCGTGACGTACTTCAAAGAGAAGAAACGGAATATAGGTGATGAATACGCCTGTTCCGTATGCAAAAAATCCAAGCGCTTTTGGAAGCAATACTGCCCGCCCGCCCTGTTTGCGCAGCAGGCGGAAAAGAATATCACAAAGAAACGCCGCTGCAAACGATGCGACGATGCCGATGCCGTAGGACATGTGGTAGTTGGCGATAAGGCCCGCGGAAAGCCCCGTCAGAAACGCAAACGGGATATTCGTTTTCTTCCGGAAGAGAGTCTGCAACGCGAAATATACCGCAAAAAGGTACATAAGCGGGGCGGGATTCGGATTCCATACCTGCGCATGGTTGCTGAAAGACAAAAGAAACACGAGAAAAAACGAAAGAAGCGTCGGATAGTCCGCAAACTTCCGAAACCGCGTAAGTACGAAGGGAAAGAGGGTGAAATACGGAACGGTGGCAAACATGAACCATACCCAGCGGGGGTCCTTGCTGAAAAGCTCCGCAAAGCTTATTGACCATATGTAGTATGGGCCGTAAAACAAACCCGGCAGTCCTCCCGACGGATGACCGATGAGGGAAAGCTTCTTGAGATTGGCCAAACCGAGTGCCACATCACGGGCGGGATCAAACCAGAACGGGAATGCCCCGGCGATCAATCCCCTGACGGTAAACGCGAAAACGAGAACGATGGCAATCGTGAGAAACAGGCTGATGATACGGTCTTTTTTCATACGTTTATTATATAATCTTAAAAGAACTGCCGCAAGAGACAGCCTTATGAAAACCATCATGTACTACCTTATTTCGAGACGCTGGATCATCTTGCTTACAGTGTTTTTTTTCCTCGTAAGACTCCCCTTTCTCGACAGCACGTTTCTTCTGTATGACGAACGCGATACCCTTCTTACCCAACACGCGCTGGCCCGGAGCGGGCACGACCTTTATGGAAGCCGCCTCCCCGCATCGTTTGACGGCATCTCCCCCCATGCTCCCGTACTTGCCATGTATTACGGCGTACCGTTTTTTGCCGCCGGTTTTCCGTTGACGGTCGCATGGGGACGGTTCATGTATCTTCTGCCATTCAGCATCGTACCCTTGCTGATATTTGAAATCCTTTTCGCGATAACCAAAAGGAAAGGACTTTCGGCAGCGGCTGCGGCAATTTTTTCCTTCAGCCCCTGGGTATTTCACATTTCCCGGCTTGCCCTTGAAGTCAATATCGCGTTCCCCCTGTTCCTTTTGGCCGTCCTCTCGCAGATCAAAAGGAAGTACCCCGCCTCATTCATTTTCTACGGATTATCCTTTTTTACTTATCAGGGAATCAGGCCGCTCATACCCGCCGCATTTCTCTACTTTGAACTGTTCAGGACTTCCGGAAAATCGGGGAAAATGAGACTGGCAGTCATGTCTGCCGTCTTTCTTGTTTTCTTTTCCCTCATGCTTTTTATCGCATCGCAAACGGAAGGAAGCCTCAAAACGCGGGGAGCATCGGAAATTGTTTTTTTGGCTACCGAACGCATCTCGAAGGAAGTCGATGCCGAACGCACTCAGCCTCTTTTCGTTTCGGGTATATTCAGCAACAAGCTCAGTGTAATCTCCGGCTATATAACGGCTAACCTGATGCAGGGCCTTGACGCATCCTACTTCTTCAGGACAGGAGACCAGATCCCCATATACAGCAATTCCGTAACCGGGCAGTTCTACCCGGTGCTCTTCGTATTCCTTATCGGGGGAATCATGGAACTGGGAAGGCTGCGCCGCAGGGAGTCGTTTGAAGCCGCAGGCATCGTCCTGCTTGGACTTATCCCCTCCCTTATCAACATCTATTCGACCACGTTTGCAATCCGCTCCCTGTTTTCGGGAGTAGGCTTGAGCTTCCTCATGGCTTCAGGCATCTCCGGAATGCGCAGTTTTCTGCAGAATAAAAACGCCGTGTTTAAATACGGGGTATACGGGTTGTTTATTTTCCTTGCCTGTTATCAAACCGCCGGCTTTTTTTACCGATACGCAACCGTCCGCTGGAAAAACCAGTCCGAACTCTACAACGAAAAAGAGCGCAAACTTGCCCGCTATCTGATATCTTCAAAGGAACCCCGCCGTGTCATACTGGAGCAGCCGTTCCCATACTATCTGAGCTATGCGTTCATGGCGCAAAACTCCGACTACGGAGTGATCGCACGGGAACTGAATACATCAGCCGGCACCCTGAAACTCAACGGCAATGTGTTTGCCTCATGCGTCAGGAAAAGCGTTTCCCTTGAACCGTATCCGCGCAAAACCGTTTTGGACGAAGCCTGTCTTACCGATCAGGCGAAGCAAACGCTTGATGTATCCCCGGGACCGTTTCAAACCATTCCCTACTCGGACAATGACCTTCTCCGTTCCGGCAACAATGTAAAATTTTATATATTTGAATAGATATGATAACCATACTCATCCAGGTCCACAATGAAGAAAAGCACATCAAAGCCTGCATCGACTCGGCGAAGCTGTTGACGGACCGGATCATCGTCACCGACATGAAAAGCACGGACCGCACCGCCGATATCGCCCGCCAGGCAGGCGCGCAGGTGCATGAGTACCCGGCCCTGCCCCGGTATGTAGAGCCGGCCCGGGAATTTGGAGTCAGGCTCGCCCAAGAAGGCTGGGTCATGATACTGGACGCGGACGAGCGGATGACAAACGACCTCGCACGGGAAATCAAAGAGACAGTACTTCACACCAATCACTCCTATTTCAAAATTCCCCGCAGGAATATTTTCGGCGGAAAAAAATGGCTGAAACACGGCGGATGGTGGCCGGACCACCAGATGCGGCTCATACGGACCAATGCGTTCAGATCGTGGCCAAAAAACATCCATTCGACGCCGGTGATTGCCGGCTCGATGGGATTCCTGAAGGAACCATTCGAACACCATTTCCACGGCAACATCGCGTCCATGGTCGAAAAAACCGTGGTATTTGAAACGATCGAATCGGAACTTCTGCATAATGCCGGCAGGCCCGTTTCCACCCTTACGTTTTTCAGGAAATTCCTGGGGGAGCTCTGGCGCCGGCTCATCAGGAAAATGGGATTTCTGGACGGCGGAATTGGTATAATTGAGTCGATATACCAGGCGTTTTCCAAAACGATAACGTATCTTTTCCTTTATGAAAAAAGCCGAAAACGGAACGAAAAAGGCCGCGCTCTATGACCCGTACCTTGACGTGATGGGCGGCGGCGAAAAACATATCCTCTCGATCCTTGAAGTGCTGGAACATGAAGGGTACGAGGCAAATGTTTTCTGGGACCATGATCTCGCGGGCCCTATCCGCAACAAGCTGAATCTCCGGTTCCGCGATCTCCGCTTCGTCCCCAACATATTTGCCGGTTCCTCCCCGCTCCGGAAACTTCAGGAGCTGGAAAAATACGGCATCCTGCTGTATGTCACGGACGGCAGTTACTTTTTTTCCTCGGCGCGCAAAAACATCATTTTCTGCATGGTGCCCAACGCCAATCTCTACCGGATGGGTTTCATGAACCGCCTCAAAACCCGGGGCTTCCAGTTCATTGCCAATTCCTCCTTCACCCGCACATGGCTGAAAAAGTGGGGTATCGACGCGCAGGTCATATACCCCTACGTTTCAAAAGATCTTCTTGAAACGGACCTGAAACGGATCAAAAAGGATAAAACCATACTGTCTGTCGGCAGGTTTTTCCCCCATCTCCATTCGAAAAAACATGAAGAGATCATCAGGGCATTTGATTCATTCTCCGGCAAGGAAAAAGGATACACCCTTGTTCTTGCGGGCGGGATCAAGGAAGAGGATGTGCCCTACCTTGAGGAGCTGAAAGACCTGATAGGCACAAGGAAAGATATCCGCATCGAACCGAATGTTCCCTACGAACGGCTCCTAGCCCTCTACCGGAGCGCCCGCCTGTTCTGGCATTTTGCCGGATACGGGGTTGACGAGGAGGAGCACCCGCACCTCGTTGAACACCTCGGTATGACGCCGCTTGAGGCCATGGCTGCCGGATGCGTTCCGTTCTGCTACCGGGCAGGCGGCCCGAAGGAAATCGTTACGGACGGTGCCAACGGATACCTGTTTGCGGACCGCGAAGAAATAGTACGAAAGTCGATCAGGCTGCTCGATGACGAAACGCTTTACCGGACTCTCCAGGATAACGGACAGCGGTTTGTTCGTGACAAGTTCGGCTACCGCGCCTTCGAAGATGCCGTAAAAAAAACGCTCCTATGATATCCGCCGTTATCCCGACCTATAAAAACAGGGCGCAGCTCTACCGGAATCTTGCGCACAACCTGCCGTTTCTTGCCCAGTGCGAAGTGGTCATCGTCAACGATTTTCCCGGCGAAAGTCTGAGGGAAGGCTTGCCCAAGGGAGATATCACCCTCATCGAAAACAAATTGAACCTCGGATTCGCAGGCGCGGCAGATACCGGCATACGCGCCGCCAACAACCGCTATGTTATGCTTCTCAACAGCGACGTGCTGCTGAAAGACGACTCGTACCTCAAAGCCTATAAGCGCATCCGGGACGACCATTCCCTCTTTGCCGTCAGTTTCGCACAGGAGGAAAAAAACGGACAGGTCGTCGGAAAAAACGAAATATACTTTAAAAACGGTTTTGTCCACCACCGGCGCGCGCGGGACTTGAATGAGGGGGAAAACGCTTGGGCCGAAGGCGGCGCCTGTATCATCGACAAAAAAAAATACCTGGACCTTAACGGTTTCGACCGGATCTACAGCCCGTACTATTGGGAGGATGTCGACCTTTCCTACCGCGCCTGGAAATCCGGATACCGGATACTTTTTGACCCCGCGGTCACCGTTGAACACCATCACGAATCGACGATCGGGAAATACTTTTCCCGGGAAACGATCGACACGATCGCCTACCGCAACCAAATGCTATTCATATGGAAAAACATAACCGATAAACCGTTGAGGGACGCGCATATCCGCTCCCTCATCCGCATGCTGCCCGGCATGGTTTTCAAAGACCGCGCGTTCATAAAAGGTTTCCTGCGCGCCATTGCCCGTTTGCCTGCCGCGCGGGCCAAACAGCGCACATACCCCATTGCCGACCGCCAAATTCTTGAGAAATTCATATGAACAAAACCGTACTTTCCATCCTGACCGCAATCGCCGTAATTTCCGTACTTTTTACCCTCGTCGGCAAAACCCCGGTGCCGCCCGGTTTCAACGCGGACGAGGCGGCGTTCGGTTACAACGCCTACTCGCTTCTCAAAACCGGCAGGGACGAATACGGTACGCTCCTGCCCCTCAGGCTCAAATCGTTCGGAGACTACAAGATGCCGCTTTATTCCTACCTGTCAATCCCCTTCATTGCGGTTCTCGGACTGAATGAAACGGGAACACGGGCACTCAATGTATTCCTTTCGTTTCTCTTTCCGTTCGCCGTGTACCTGCTGACCGTGAAGCTGTTCGGTAAAAAGCGCATCGGCATCGCCGCTGCCCTCTTAAGCAGCGTATCCCTCGGGCTTCATGTGGTTGCCCGCCACGCGCACGAGGCATACCTGGCCGCGTTCCTCACGACGATCGCTTCCTATTTATTTCTGAAATCCCTCGAGTCGCCGAAAGCGAGAAACATAGCCGCTTTTCTTGCCGCGGACGTGCTCATGCTTTTCAGCTACCATCCCGGCCGCCTGTTCTCGTTCATGTTCCTGGGTTACGCAGTACTCCACGTCATGTTCCAGAAAAAAAAGCAGGTCGCGCTTCCCCTGGCGATACTCATCACGACAGTCCTTTTCGGATTGACCGACCTTGCCTACAACCCGCAGCGCCTGAAGACTCTCGCGTTTTTCAACAACGAGGGCTTCAACCTGAAAATCACCGAACTGAAGACCGAAGGCGGTGTCCGTTACCTGTACAATCCCGTACTCATCGGCATCAAGGACATCCTGCAGGACCACTTCACCTACTTCTCCCCCCAGTTCCTCATTTCAAACGGGGATGAAAACTACCGGTTCGGATATCCGGGCATGTCGATACTCACCCCAATCGAATACCTCCTGTTTCTTATCGGATTGTATTACGCGTTCAAACAGAAGGAAAAGTGGCGGCATTTTCTCGTCACGCTCCTCCTATGCTCTCCGCTCTCCGCTTCCCTCGCATGGTCCAAAGGCTCCCTCACGCGGACGCTTTTTCTCCTCATACCCGTCATGATAACTGCCGCATACGGAGGCGCCAACATGCTTACCGATATCAAAAAGCGGTATCGGGCGGGAGCGGTCGTATTCGGCGCGCTCCTGTTTGGCCTGTTTCTCGTCTTTTCCTGGGATTTTTACCTGTTCCATTACCCGAAACGCCTCATCACCATTCACGCGTGGCAGGCCGGATATGCCGAGGTTAACGGATTCATAAAAGACAACTACAACCGCTTCGACACGTTCTATATCACCAAAGATATCGGGCAGCCTTACATATTCACCCTGTTCTACCTGAACTACCCGCCGTTTCGCTACCAGAAAGAAGCCTTGCTTTCCGGGGCCGACGAATACGGCTTCGGACAGGTTGACCGTTTCGACAAATTCGTTTTCGAATTTACCCCTCCGGAAAAACTGAAAGGACGGTATGCGGTCATCGGGTCGGTCGACAACTTCAAGGGATTGGGATTGGATGAAAACCAGCTGAAGACCGTTGCGGTAAACGGGGAGCCGATGTTCAGGATATATGAATCCCCCTGAAATCAAAGAAACACCGACAATACGACGGTGTAGAGCGCATGCATGAGGATTGCCATGACCAGACTTTTCCTCTGGAGGAATACGATGGAAACCGCAATGCTCAGGATAAAATCGGTTGCCATAACCTGCAAAAGCACGGAACCCGTTATACCCGGATCGGTCATGAGGATCGGGATGTGGAGGAAGAAAAAAAGCGCGCTCGCGTACAGTATGGACCGTATGTTTTTTTTGGAATCCTCATACAGCCGTTTTAAAACGAATCCCCTTGATAGAAGTTCTTCGCTTGCTGCGGTTGCCAGCGCGGTCAGGCCCGTCATGAAAAATCCCCCCGTTGCTATCGCGGGGACCATCACCGTTCCCGTTTTCACGTATGCACTCAAAAGCCCTGCCGCGAAAAATGCCAAAGCGAACGCACCGCCCAACAGCAAATCTCCGGCAATCCTGGACTTGTCCAGAAAGACGGCAGGCGCAAACGGTTTCCGTTCAATGCGGGTGACAAACCAATAGACCGGCGCGATGAAAAACAGGGGTTTCACAATGAACTCATCAACGTACACCGGAAGGTCCTGGCGGAAGTACGCCCGGTAAAAACTCCAGGCGATAAGTATGAATGCCCAAAGGTTCAACGCCCGTTGCGTGGGGGTCGCTTTTTCCTTCATGTAACATACTGTACCGGATATTTTCCCGGTTTGCAAGGAGATGGTGCTCCAGGAATCAGACTCCGGTAAACAGGAAGCTCATCGAAACACGAAGCGCGCGCGTGAGTTTGTGGAGGACGCGAAGGGACGGATTCACCTTGCCCTGTTCGATGCGCGCCAGGTATGTCCGGTCGATATGCGCCCAGTCGGAAAGCGTCTCCTGGGAAATGCCCTGCGTCTTGCGGATGGCAACGATCCTCGATCCGACCCGCTGATAGAAGAAATCACCGCGCATACAGAAAACGTACCGGATATTTATGTGTTTGTCCAGTGATTATTTGCTACAAAAAAGAAGAATGTATTACTGCAAGAATCTGCAGAAGAAAATAGTACTTCCCCGGAAACTATTACTTACTCGAGGAAGTCCTTGAGTTTGCGTGCCCGTGTCGGATGCTTGAGTTTCCGTATCGCCTTTGCTTCGATCTGGCGTATGCGCTCGCGCGTTACCTTGAATTCCTTCCCCACTTCCTCAAGCGTTTTCGGTTTTCCGTCGTCCAACCCGAACCGCATGATAAGCACTTTCTTTTCACGGGGAGAAAGGGTTTCAAGCACTTTGTTCAACGCCTCCTTGAGGAGTTCGCGGGAAACCTTGTCGTAAAGCGTGGGCTGGGACTGGTCGCTGACAAACTGCTCAAGCGTCGCTTCCTTGTCGTCGCCGACCGGCGTTGAGAGGGATTTCGGCTGCTGGGAAATCTTCATGAGGTTCTCGATCTCCTCATGGGTCACCTGCATTTCCTTTGCGATTTCCTTGACCGACGGCTCGCGCCCCAGTTTCTGTGTCAGCTTGCGCTGCGTTTTGTAGAACCGGTTGATCTGGTCGACCATGTGGACCGGAATGCGTATCGTCCTGGACTGGTCGGCGATCGCACGCGTGATGGCCTGGCGGATCCACCAGGTGGCATAGGTGGAGAACTTGAAGCCGCGGCGCCAGTTATATTTCTCGACTCCGCGGATCAGGCCTTTGTTTCCTTCCTGGATAAGGTCAAGAAACGACAGTCTTCTGCCCAGGTATTTTTTTGCGATCGAAACCACAAGGCGCAGATTCGCGCGGATAAGTTTTTCCTTCGCGTCCTCATCCCCTTTCTCATATGCTTTTGCGAGTTTGATTTCATCTTCAAATACGAGAAGCGGCGTCTTGCCGATTTCCTTCAGGTACTTCTTGATGGGATCAAGCGATTCCCCGTGCTTTACGCCGATAAGGTGCTCCAGTTCCTTTTCCACTTCCTCGGCTGATTTGTGCACCTCCTCCTCTTCGCGGGTTGAGATCGTCTCGTAGATGTCCACTCCCTTCTTGAGTGCAAGATCAAAAAACTCATCGATCTGTTCTATGTGTTTTTCCGGTTCTGCACACACGAGGAAGATGTCGTCCTGTACGACGAATCCGTCGTCTTCACCCTGCTGGAGCAAATCCTTGAAGGACTTGGGGAACTTTTGCTTTATCATATTGGTATTTTATACGGTAACGGCCTTTTTTTCCAGCTCTTTTAACTTCGTGTTGAGCCGCGACAGGGCTTCCTCGTTCCGGACATCGTCGTTTGACAGGAGCGACTGGATTTCGCGCTTGAGGCTCCGCTCCCTGATTTCATATGCGAGACGTCCGATATTACGTTCATCCACCCCCACTTCAGCGGACGCATACAGATACAACTCATCAAAAAGCGTTTTCAGCTCCGGCGGGAGGGAAACGACAAAACCGTTTATATCCTGCCCCTCAAACGCCGCCCTTGATTCCATTATTTTCCCGAACAACAGACGATATGCCGGGTATGAAAAATCATCCGGCGCAAGGAGCGATGATAGCTTATCGAGTATGTTTTTCTTGTTTTCATATTGTAAGAGCGAGCTAAGAAAATACTTCTGCACGAGATCGTCACGGTTGTACTCCTTCGGTTTCACGTTCTTGAAATGCGCGGAGCTGCTTACTTTCCTGAAGCTTTTTTTCCTCAGAAGAGACCGCACGCTTTCGTCGCTCACGTCCAGAATGGCAGCCATCTTCTTGATGTAATGGGATTCGACGATCGGATTCCTGATATATCCGAAAAAGGGTGCTACGTTTTCCGCGATGTTCTTTTTGCTGAACGCGTCGTTTTCCGGAAACTTCTTCCGGTAAAACTCGATAACGTAGTCGTATACCGCAACGGGCGCCGATATGGCTTTCTTGAATTTCGCCTGGTCTTTCCGCACCGCTTCATCCGGATCCTTGGCATAATCGAACTGGATGACGCCCAATTCGAAGTCAAGGTTCTCCGCCTCCTGGATCCCCCGTTTTATGGCTTCCTCTCCCGCTGCATCAGCGTCAAGCGCCAAATACACCCGCTTGGTGAACCGCTTGATGAGCATGAGCTGCTCCCGGGTAACCGCCGAGCCCTTGATGGCGACGATGTTCTCGATCCCCCACTGGTACGGGGCGATCATGTCAAACTCCCCTTCAACCAGTATGATGCTTTTTTCCTTCTTGACGGCCTCTTTTGCAATGTGGATCCCGAAAAGTGTTTCGCGTTTGTGGTAAATGATCGTTTCGGGCGTGTTCACGTATTTGGCCGACTTTTCAAGCGGATCAAGTATCCGCCCCGAGAACCCGACAATATGCTCCTTGATGTCTTTGAGGGGGAACATGAGGCGTCCCCGGAACCGGTCGTAATACCCGCCCCGCTCACTCTTGAGGACCAGCCCCGCGTCCATCAGCTCCTTTTCCGTGAATTTCTTGGATACCAGAAACCGGAGCAGGGAATCCCATGATGACGGCGCATAACCGAGCTCAAATGTGTTGGCAATCTCCTTGCGTATCCCCCGGTTCTCCAGGTACTGCCGTGCTTTCGCGCCGATTGCGCTTTCCTGGAGCATATATTTGTAGAAGTTGGCCGCCTGACGGTTTGCGGCAAACAGCCGTTCCCGCTCCTTCAGGTTGGTGTCAGTCGTCTGAAACTGCTCCATCGGCAGGTTGAGCTTCTGGGCGAACTCCCTCACCGCTTCGATATAGGTGATATTGTCCCATTTCATGAGGAATTTGATCACGTCTCCCCCTTCCCCGCATCCCCCGAAACAGTGCCATATCTGCCGTTCCGGCGATACGACAAACGACGGGGTCTTTTCCTGGTGGAACGGACAGTTGCCTTTGAAATTCCGTCCCGCCTTTTTCAGGGTCATATAGGAGCCGATGAATTCCACGATATCAACCCTCTTTTTTATCTCCTCGTTCACGTTGTTCATGTGGCTTTATTGTATACCACCACAGTTGCATTTTGTAAACAACAGACGGGCAGAATGCCGCGGCGGCTTGACAAAAAGCCCTTGTATTTTAGGCGGCTGACTTTTATCATTAAGATATACCATGTTATACCTTTATATAGATAACAACCAGATAAAGCTTCTTGCCGCGAAGAAATCACTCTTCAGCCAATATTCTATAGGATCATTCGAAAAAAAATTCCAGGTTGACCTCATCAAAAACGGCAAGGTTGCCAATATCGACGTGCTTGCGTCGGCAGTCAAGGAAGTGCTCCAGAACACACCGGCAGTAAAGGACAAACAGGTACAGCTTATTCTGCCCCAGGACACGTTCAAATTCCTCCGCGTCGAAGTGCCAAGCGACATCGCGCCGTCCGCCATCGAATCCTTCATCAAGGACAAGATAACGACCTCGTTCCCCCAGAACACGAGCGACCTCTATTACGATTACTTCATCATAGAAAACGGCCCCCAAAAGGTCCTCAGCCTGTTTACTGTTGAAACGGAAACGGTCGCGAAATACCAGGAAATGCTCAAGCTCCTTGACTTGGAACTCCAGAATCTCATGCCGGAAACCCTCGCCTATTTCAAACTGTTTGAAAAAACCTTGAGGCGCGGTAAGATTGAAAACATCCTGTACGGTAAATACGAGAAAGGACTGCTTTATACATACCTGTACGATTCCTTCGGCCTCCTTGAGGAAGGCAAGGACGAACACAAGATTTCCTCAAACGGAAAGTCCGTCGAAAACCTCCTCAAACACCGGGGAACGGAACTGGAGAAAAAAGGACGGAAAATAAACCGGCTGATCCTTTCGGGCGAAAGCTCCGATACGGTCCGCCAGGATACGTTCACGAAGGAAGTGGGCATGTGGACCAATCCCCTCAAGCGCATTATCCCCCAGTTTTATCAGGAATACGTGAAGATGCTGGTCACCGAAGGCAATACCGCGTTTTCCATACTCGACTACGACATGTGCCTGGGCGCGTTCATTTTTTCCATCGAAAATAAAATGTTTTCGCCCCTCAAACGGAAATTCGTCACGAACATCTTTACCGGCAAAACCGCAAAGCAGTCGCTCTCGTTCAAGGCGCCTTCCCTGTCATTCCGGATCCCGAAGGAAGCGCTCCTTTTTGCGGTGTCCTTTGCCCTGTCGTTCGGACTGTTCTCGCTTCTCAACAAATCGGGCATCCGTTTCGCCCTTCCCAAGCTGCCAAGCGCCCAGAAACAGGCGGCCGCAACGCCCACCCCTCCCCCTCCGACCGCAACCCCCACACCCGCATTCACCCGCGCAGATCTCAAGATCCGCATCCTGAACGGCTCCGGCACGCCGGGAAAAGCGTCTGAAGTGCGTGATATCCTTGAGGAAAACGATTATCAGGAAATCGTGACCGGTAACGCCGACACTTTCGACTACACGGTGACCGAAATCCAGGTCAAGGACAGCAGGAAAACCGCGGCAGCTTATATTACCGAAGATCTCGCCGATTACGTCAAAAGCCCCAAGGTTACCACCCTTGACGAGGACGAAACCGCTGACGTCACCATCATCGTCGGGACGGACTTCGAATAACATCGCGCGTCTTCTGCCGCTTTGCGGATAGACTTCTTGTTATATAATACCGTTATGGAAGAACTCAAAGACGAACTTTCCCGCAAGCTCCAGAATATTCTGGAAAAGGCTGACATACCGCAAAAAAAACTTGAACTTGCGGGGATGGAAAAGAAAACCTACGACGCCACTTTCTGGCAGGATGCCAAGGCGGCAGGGGAAGTTCTCAAGAAAATAGCAGCCATAAAAAAAGAGATTGACGACCTGGAGATGACGCAGCTCTATCTTGAGGAAGGCGAATATCATGAGGCGCAGAAACTGATCAAACAGTACGAAATGCTGCTTTTCCTCTCGGGTTCCTATGACAAAAGCGACGCGGTGTTTTCGGTGCACGCCGGACAGGGAGGAACCGAGGCGATGGACTGGTCGGATATGCTTTTCAGGATGTACACCCGGTACTTCGACCTCAAGGGGTGGCGGTGGGAAATCGTCGACCGCATCGACGGGGAGGAGGCGGGAATAAAAAGCATAACCTTGAACGTACACGGGAAATTCGCATACGGCTACCTGAAGGCTGAGGCGGGAGTACACCGGCTCGTCCGGCAATCCCCGTTCAACGCGGACAAGCTCAGGCAAACTTCGTTCTCGCTCGTTGAAGTGCTGCCGGTCGTGGAGGACCGCGCGGTCGAAATCCGGGAGGAAGACCTGGAATGGCAGTTTTACCGCTCCGGCGGCAAAGGCGGTCAGAATGTGAACAAAGTCTCAACCGCGGTACGCCTTACCCACATCCCCACCAAAATAACCGTTTCATGCCAGACCGAACGCTCGCAGCTCCAGAACCGCGAAAGCGCCCTTAAAATCCTGCGCTCGAAACTCTGGCAGCTGGAGGAATCGAAACGCGAAAACGAAATCAAGGGTTTCAAGACGGAAAAGATGGCGTCATGGGGAATGCAGATACGCTCCTATGTCCTGCATCCCTACAAGCTCATCAAGGACCTGCGCACCGATTACGAGGAAACGAACGTCAACAAGGTGCTCGACGGGAATCTTGACGAATTCATCGAAGCATACCTCAAGCAGGAATCACCGTAACAGACCCTGCGCTTTCCGCAACGGCCTCACTTGTTTTTCATTTCTCCAGATGCTATCCTAATTGAATATGAATACACATAAACAGACCATCATCCATAGCATCGGGGAAGAAGACAGGGGACTTCCGCTGCGCCTGTTTCTCGGAGCGCTCGTTGCGGTTGTCGCAACCGGCACGCTCATCGGATTCATAGCGGCTAAAATAACCGCTCCCAAAAGCTCCACGTCCACGGTAACCGGCCAGAAAGTAAACGACGGCAAAACCGCAGGCATCGTTGACAAAAAAACCTTCAAGGACAACGCCGAAGGCGTACTCAAGGAAGGCGGCGTCGACGGGGAAGGAAACTTCCATCTGGAACGTCCCGGAGGCGTTTCGCAGAACGTATACCTGACGTCCTCTACCGTTGATCTGGCCCAATATGTCGGTAAGAAAATCCGCGTACACGGGGAAACCTTCAAAGCCCAGAAAGCGGGATGGCTCATGGACGTCGGATTGGTAGAAGTACTCTGAATTATGATCGTATTCGACAATGTCATAAAAAAGTTTCCCCTCGGAAATACTGCCCTGCAGGACGTCTCTTTTGAAATCGGAGACAACGAGTTCGTATTCCTCGTCGGCACGTCAGGCGCGGGAAAAACCAGCATCCTCAAGCTCCTCCTGGCCGACATGCTTCCAACATCCGGCACCATCAAAGTAAATGAATTCGAAATTTCGCCCAAGAAATTCAGGAACATTGAAAAACTGAGGAGATCCATCGGTTTCGTATTCCAGGATTTCAAAATACTGCCGGAAAAAAATATCTTCGAAAACATCGCTGTAAGCCTGGAAATCCTCGGGCTGCCCAACCGGGAGATCAAAAACAAAGTGAGAGAAGTCCTGGAACTCGTCGGACTGGTGCATAAGGAAATCGTTTTCCCGGTGCAGCTTTCGGCAGGAGAACTCCAGCGGGTTGCCATAGCCAGAGCAGTGGTGGGAGACCGCAAGATCATCCTTGCGGATGAGCCGACCGGCAACCTCGATCCGAAAACCACCTGGGACATCATGAAGATATTCAAAAAGCTCGAAGGGAAGAAAACCATCATCATCGCCACCCACAACACCGATGTGGTCAACAGTCTCAAGAAACGGGTTCTCATGCTCAAGGAAGGACGGCTCATCAAGGACATGAAAAAAGGAGGGTACGAACTATGAAAGACGTCATAAAAAATATTCGGAGAACCCCTTACCAGTCGTTTGCCACATTCTTCTCGCTCTTCCTGACACTTTTCCTGTCGCTCGCCATTTTTTTTACCCTTACCTTCCTCTACGGCATGCTCGGGTATGTGGAATCAAGACCCCAGGTAACCGTATACTTCAAACAGGACGTGAAAGAGGACGCGATACTCGCCTTCCAGCAGAAGCTCGAAAACATGGGAAAGGTATCATCGATCAAATATGTTTCCAAGACCGAAGCCCTCAACATCTACAAGGAGCTGAACAAGGACAATCCCCTGCTTCTTGAAATGGTCACCGCCGACATCCTGCCCGCATCCCTTGAAATATACGCCACCAAGCCCGAATACTTCGACGACCTGGTGAACGAGGCGAACAAAACGACCGGAGTTGACGAAGTCAGCTTCCAGAAAAACATCATCGACCGCCTCCTGTCCCTCACCTCCATCGTCCGGAAAGTTTCGCTCGCGTTTTTCGGGTATTTCATCGTGACGACCGTCATCATTCTCATTTCGATTACCCACTTCAAGATTGCGCTCAAGAAAGACGAGATAGAACTGCTGCAGCTTCTGGGCGCTTCCCGGTTCTACATCAAGAAACCGTTCCTCAAGGAAGCGCTGTTTTTCGGCCTCCTCACCTCCTCGATCGTATTTTCCATTTTCATGATCATATTCCTTGTCCTCAGGCCGTTCCTCTCCGTGTACCTGAGCGGAGTAACGAATCTCGGCATAGACCTCGGATTCTATTTCCTGACCGTATGGCCGATCACACTGGAATTCGCGGCAGCCGCATTCCTTTTCACCGCATTCTTCGGTATCGCCATCTCCACCGTTTCCACCCACCTTGCCACTCAAAAATACATAAAGTGAATTTGGTTCGGGTATAATGAATATATGAAGCGCGCATTCCTCGTGTTGTTCCTGGTTACGCTTGCGGTTACAATACCTTCATCCCTGGTTGCACAGGAAAGCAGTTCCTCAACAAGCACAAGCTCAACCTCAAGCTCCAGTTCGGTGAACGAGGAACTGGAAAAACGGATCGCGGACCTCCAGAAAAAACTCGACGAGGCGCGCCAGCAGAAAAACACCCTCTCCTCCCAGATACAGGAGATGGATGCCCAGATTTACCTGAAAACCCTCACCATCCAGCAGACCGAACAGAAAATCACGAGCACCCAGAAGGAAATCGAAACCCTTTCAGACCGCATCGTCATTCTCGACACATCCCTCACCGATCTTATCAAAAAACTGAAAAACAACGCGGTCGTAATATACAAGAAACGGCAGCTTTCCTTTTTTGACATGATTCTCAACACTGATAACATCGCCAAGCTCCTCAACATATACAAATACCAGAAAACCGCGGAAAACAAGGCAAAGGACGAATATATCGACTACCAGCTCGCCAAAACCAACTACGAGGAGCAGCGCGTGAAACGGGAGGAAAAGAAAAAGGAGCTCGATTCCCTGATCGCCACCCTCGCAAACCAAAAAAGCGAACTCGTCAATTCGCAGGAAGCGAAAAAAAGGCTTCTTGAAGTAACCAGAAACGACGAGACGACTTACCAGAGACTCCTTGAGCAGGCACAGAAGGAGCGCACCTCATTCACCTCCTTCGTGAAATATGCGGGAGGAGGCGCCATAGGCGCAAACGGATTCGGCGGCGGCGCGGAAGGATGGTATCTTTCCCAGCGCGACGAACGGTGGGCGTACCGGCTTATCGGCATGTCGGATATGAATCTTCTTGAAGTGGGGTGTCTCGTCAGCAACGTCGCAATGGCATACCGGAAATACGGGGAGAACGTTACGCCTGCGGATATTGCGGCCCAATCCGACCGCTTTTTTTCCAATACGGCCATGATGCTCGTCCCCTGGCGCGGTCCGGGCGGCCGCTCTTACGTTGGTCTTTCGCGCGACCAGATAGACAACGAACTCTCAAACGGCAATACGGTTATCGTAGGCGTATACGCGGGAGCGTACGGCACTCATTACGTTACGCTGGTGAAAAAAGACGGAGACGACTACCTGATGTATGATCCCTATTACGGACCCGACCTCAAATTCACCTCACGCTACAGCTTCGGTTCCATTTTCAGCGCCGCAACCTTCAGGTAAAACACTTTTGTAGCATACACTCCATTGACACTTCATCCGCGTCCTCCTATGGTTAAGTCATGGGATACCTGTTGCTACTCATCATGGAGCTGCTTGCTATTCCCGCGGCTGCGACGTCGGGAGTTTCCATCAACGAGTTTTATCCCGGAGGAAGCCCCCAGCAGGTGGAACTGTATAACAGCGCCTCAACGAGCGCGGATATTTCCGGCTGGCATATAGACGACAGCGGAGGAACAAGCTATTACACAATCCCTGCCGGGACCATGCTCGGTCCGTACTCCTGCGCCGTGTTTTCATCCGATTTTAATCTCAACAAGACAAGCGCGGACCGGATCAGGCTGTTTGACGCAACTACCCCTCCGTCCTCAAGCGGCGCAGCTGCCAAGGACGAATTCGCTTATTCGGGAAGCACTGCCGAAAAATCATTTGCGCGTATTCCTGACGGCATCGGTTTGTTTGCCGCTTCAGTAATTTCATTCGGCAGGACGAACGACAACACGAGGGTATGCGTTTCAGATCCGACGCCGGTCCCCTCTCCGGTTCCGACCGCTACTTCGTTTCCATCCCCCGAACCCTCCGCAACGCCTTTACCCGAACAACCCGCAGCCGGAAGCATCCTGATCTCCGAAATCATGGCGTATCCGGATGGAGGGCCTGAATGGGTCGAAATCCACAACCTGAACGACCGTACCTTAAGCCTTGAAGACTGGCTCATCGACGATGCGGAGGGGCAGGGCTCCTCTCCCAAAACCATCCACTTGACCATCGGTCCCCGGGAATACCGCGCGGTCGACCTCTCCTCGTCCATGTTCAACAACAATGGAGACAGCGTACGGCTCATGGACGGAAAACACCAGGTGTTTGATGCGATCGAATACGGAAAAACGGCGAAAGGAAAAACCCTCAGCAGGGAAGCCTGGGACAGCGACGCGGTCTGCACAACCGAACCCACAAAGAATACACCGAACCAAACATGCGCTCCTCCGGACACGGAACCGCCCTTCGTGCAACAGGCAAATGGTTCCGTCCAGAGCCCGACACCCGCGACGCGGCGATCAAAGACGGTCCAAACACAACCGGCACCATATGCTCCTCCAACCGATCAGATGTCCGGGTTTTCCTATCCGGAAGTGCTGGGGGCGCAGACTCTTCTGACTCCGGACCCCGGACCGGCCCAGGCGGGCAAAGTCCGGCACCTGTCGTTCCTTTCGTTATCGTATTCTTTTTTGACTCTTCTTTCGGTTTTGATTAAAATAAGGAATGTCCCTTAAGCATCGGGCGTTTCGCATTGCGTTCTACTGGCTCCCTCCCGTCCTCTGGATGTCAACCATCTTTGCCCTGTCGTCCCGCCAGAGTATCGGCGTCACCCATACGTACCTCTATGATTTCCTCATTTTCAAAACACTCCACATCCTTGAATACGCGGGCTTGTTTTTCCTGTTTTTCAGGGCGTTCCATTCAACCCGCCTTTCCATTACCCGGCAGCACCTTTTTTCGGTCGTTGCCGCCGTCGCGTTTGCCGCAACGGACGAAATACACCAGCTCTTTGTAGCCACCCGCACCGGCAGGATACGTGATATACTCATCGATACGGCAGGCATCCTTATCATGTATATGCTCGTCAGGAAGTATCACAAGTTTTTCAAACGGGTCCATGCATTATGAAAATCGCTAGGTTCTTTTCCCATCTGTTCGCGCCGGGCGAAACGAACAACTACAAGGCACGCTCCCTCCACATCGACTTCCTTGCCCTCTATCTCATGGGTGCGATCCTGCTTGCTTTTACGGCAAAGGGATTCGTCCCCTATTTCAACAACGTGCTTGGATTCGCAACCGACATCACGGTGGACAAACTGTACGAACTGACTAACGGCGAAAGGCAAAAAAACTCGCTCCCTCCGCTGCAATACAACACGCTCCTTGAGGAAGCGGCGAAAAAGAAAGCGCAGGACATGTTCGCGAAAAACTACTGGTCCCACTTCGCCCCCGACGGGGCCAGCCCCTGGGACTTCATCAACGGGAGCGGATACCGGTATGAATACGCGGGCGAAAACCTTGCCAAGAATTTCCTGTTTTCGCAAGGGGTGGTTGACGCCTGGATGAATTCACCTACACACCGTGAAAACATATTGAAGAAAAACTATACCGAGGTGGGGTACGCCATCGTGAACGGCGTCATGAACGGCGAGGAAACGACGCTCGTTGTACAGATGTTCGGCACGCCCCTATCTTCCAGTATTACCCGGGAGGAACCTCCGGTAAAGGCACCGCAGGCGCCCGTATCCAAACCGGAAACCTTGACTTCAGGCAACGCGGTGCTCGGAAAGGACATAAAACAGGATAAAATCAACATGCTGCCCTTTTCCCTCAAAGCATCATACGTTTTCATGATCTTTTTCACGCTCGCGCTCATCGCGGATTTCTACATTGCCGCCAAACTGCAGATCGTGAAAGTGGGAAGCAAACACGTCGCACATCTCATTTTCCTCGGGTTCATCATGCTGGGCGTCGCCTTTGTTATCAAACAGGGTGCCATTCTCTGATTAACATATGAAACATTTTACGGGCCATGTCCGCAAGGAAATCAACAAACACCTGTTCGATTACCTGATCCTCCTGACGGGCGGCGTGCTGTTTCTCCTCATTCTCAAGGTGTTCCAGGGAAACCGGACCTATTCGTTTGTCGCCTCCCTCGCATTTTGTGTGCTTTATATCGTCTGGGGGATGTATCACCATTACAAGCTCAGGAGCCTCCACTTGAAAAATATAGTAGAATATATCCTGATCGGATTTACGTTTCTGTTCCTTTTAAAAGTTATACTTGCCATTTAACCCATTATGAAAGGCGTCATCCTTGCGGGCGGACTCGCGACGCGTCTGCGTCCCCTTACGCTCGTTACCAACAAACACCTCCTGCCCATCTACAACAAGCCGATGATCTACTACGCCATCGAATCGATGGCGCGCGCGGGCATCAAGGAAGTGCTCATCACTTCATCCCCCGACCACTCGGGCGACTTCGCCAACCTCTTGAAGGCGGGAGAGGATTTCGGCCTCAAGCTTTTTTACGGCGTCCAGCAGAATCCGAAAGGCGGCATCGCAAACGCCATTGCCCTCGCCAAGGAATTCGCATACGATCAGAAGATTCTTGTCATCCTCGGAGACAACATATTCAACACCGATCTCAAATCCGCGGTCAGGGAATTTGAAAAAAAAGAAAAGGGAGCGCTCATTTACGGAGTGGAGATGCCCACTGAATCAAAGCAATACGGCGTCATCGAGCGCGACGAAAAAGGGCGCGTCCTGTCGATCGAGGAAAAACCCGAGCACCCGAAATCAAATATCGCCCAGACCGGCATATACATGTACGACAACCGGGTGTTCGATTTCATCAACAAACTGAAGCCGTCGGGCCGGGGCGAACTTGAAGTCACCGACCTCAACAACCATTACGTTAAAGAGGGAACGCTCGGATGCAAACTTCTCAAATGGTGGATCGACGCGGGCACCTCCTACGATGAGCTGTTGCGCGCCAACAACCTCGTCGCGGAAAAGGTAAAAAGCGGCGAATTATAATTTACATTACTCTATGGACACTACCCAGATCCTTCTCATCGTTACCCTCGGCACCTGCACCGTTTTTTCCGTCATCATCGGCATCCAGCTTATCCAGGTCCTGCGGGAACTTAAAAAAACCCTTGAAACCATAAACAAAATAACGGCCGGGTTCGAAGCGGTCGGCCTCAATATCGAACACGGATTCGGCGAGGTCGTCGGTTTCGTGAACGGGTTCAAGACGATATTTAGAATTTTCGAGATATTCGCGCACAAGAAAAATGACAAAGCAAAATGAGCACAAGGTTTCGAACTTTTGGATCGGTTTTTCGGTCGGTATCGCCGGAGCGGTCGGTTTGGGATTTCTCATGGGAACCAAACAGGGGCGGGATATCCTGAAGAAAACGCTCAAATTTTCCGAGAACCTGGAAGAAAACCTGGAAGGGTTCATAGACAGCCTCGAAAAACAGAAAAAAGGCAAGGACGCCAAAAAATCACCGTTCCGTCTTGAGGATATCGAGGAAATCCTTACCAAGATCAAACAGGTTACAAATCGCTATTGACTTTTAGGTTCATATATTGTATAGTTTAGGAACTTTTTAATGCTCCCTTTTAGGTAAGGGAGTGTATTGTTGTTTACATAATTTTAATCCTCAAATTTTGATGAGTATCAACGCCCAAAGAACCAACCACTCCGCGTCAAAAATTTTCCTCGGTAAAGAAAAAGAAAACCTCAAGAAACTGGACCTGATAGAAGTACAAAAGGAGTCGTGGAACAAGTTCCTGACGGTCGAACTCAAAGAAATTCTGGAGGAATTCTTCCCGATCGAAGACTATACGGGCAAGAAATTCACACTCTACTTCGAGGACCTCTACTTCGACAACCCCCGCTACGACATCGACCTTTGTTTCAAGAAAAAACTCACCTACGATTTCCCCGTATACGTGAAAGTGCGCCTGGTCAACAAGAAAACCGGAACCGAAAAGAAACAGGACGTCTATTTCTTCAACCTTCCCAAGATGACTTCCCGCGGCACGTTCATCATCAACGGCATCGAGCGTGCGATCATCAACCAGATCGTACGGTCGCCGGGCGTATACTTCACCGCGGAGATCGACAAGACGACCGGACTTACCCTTTACAACGCGGAAGTGCGCCCCTACATCGGTTCGTGGCTTGACTTCACCATCAACAAGAACGGCATTATCGAAGGAAAAATCAATAAGAAACGGAAATTCCTCGCATCCGTCTTCCTGCGCATCTTCGACGGCGAAAACAACAACGAACTCACATCCCTTTTCTCGGACCTTGAGAAATCGGTCCTGGACAAGTACATTCTTCCCACCCTCAAGAAGGACAAGACCAAGTCACGCGATGAGGCAGTACTCGAACTGTACCGCAAGATCAAACCGGGAGAACCGCTCGTGCTTGAGAACGCGCACGAAACCCTCAATAACCTGTTCTTCAATCATCGCAGGTATTCACTTGCGGATGTCGGCAGGTATAAAATGAACAAAAAACTCGGCCTTTCCTCCCCCATCGACAAGGAACACCACGTCCTGAAGAAAGAAGACATCATCTCAATACTCAAATATCTCGTCAACCTCACGCTCGGCAAAGGCAATTTCGACGACATTGACCACCTCGGAAACCGCCGGATCAAGACGGTCGGAGAACTGATCGGATCCTACGGCGTACGCGTCGGAATGGTGAGAACCGAAAAGGAAATCAAGGAACGCATGTCCCTTGTTCCCTCGGACACCTTCCCCACTCCCTCCCAGATCATCAACTCAAAACCCATCATCATGGCGATCAACTCGTTCTATCGTACGAGCCAGCTTTCAACGATCGTCGACCAGACGAATCCCCTTTCGGAGCTTGACAACCTGAGGAGGATTACGGTCGGCGGACCAGGCGGAATCGAAAAGGAACGCGCTTCCTTCTCAATACGCGACATTTCCTCATCGCAGTACGGCCGCATCTGCCCGGTCAGATCGCCTGAAGGACCGAACATCGGCGTCGTTACGTACATGGCGCTCTATTCCGTCATCAACAAATACGGATTCATGGAAACCCCGTACCGGAAAGTGGTTGCGGAAACGAAAGACGGAAAAGCGAAAGCGCGCATCACGGATGAGATCACCTACATGCAGGCCGATGACGAGGAGAAATACTTCATCACCGCCTCCAATGTGACAACCGACGAAAAAGGATATATTCAGGACCAGATGGTCGTCGCGCGCCACGAAGGAGATCTCATGGAAATCTCGCCCGATAAACTTAATTTTATAGACGTATCGCCCCGCCAGGTCATGGGAGTGTCCGCGACCCTCATTCCGTTCCTCCAGAACGATGATGCGTCCCGCGCGCTCATGGGTACGCATATGCAATGCCAGGCGGTTCCCCTCCTCAAGCCCGCAGCGCCGGTCGTCGGCACGGGTTCCGAGGAAACCATCGCCCAGGCGCTCGGCCGCACGATCCTCGCGGAGGAAGACGGCACCGTCGACTACGTTGACTCGAAAAAAGTGGTCATCGCCGGCAAAAGCGGCAAAAAATACGATTATCCCCTCGAGCGGTATATCCGCACGAGCAAAGACATCATGTTCGACCAGAAGCCCCGTGTCGAACTGAAGCAGAAAGTCAAAAAAGGAGACCTGCTCATTGACGGTCCGGCAACCAAAGACGGAAAACTGGCGCTCGGACAGAACCTGGTTGTTGCATACACCTCATTTAACGGCCTCGGTTACGAAGACGGATTCGTGATATCGGAACGCCTCGTGAAGGAAGACATTCTTACCTCCATCACAAGCGAGGAATTCATCGCGGATCTCGTCGACACGAAGCTCGGCCCCGAAGAACTGACACGCGACATACCCAACGTCCGCGAGGAAGTGCTCTCAAACCTCGACAAGGAAGGACTCGTGCTCGTCGGTACCGAAGTCCAGAACGGAGACATTCTCGTCGGAAAAGTCGCTCCCAAGGGCGAAAAGGAACTGACCGCAGAAGAGCGGCTCCTTCGCGCAATATTCGGAGAAAAGGCAAAAGACGTCAAAGACACGTCCCTTCGCATGCCGTACGGTAAAAAGGGAGTCGTCGTCAATATCGAAACAATCGACAGCAAGAAAGACCCGAACGAACTGGAACCCACGGTCATCAAGAGAATCATCGTGGACACCGCACAGCTCCGGAAGATCTCAATCGGAGACAAGCTTGCGGGCCGCCACGGAAACAAGGGCGTCATCTCCCGTATCCTTCCGGAATGGGACATGCCGTACCTCGCGGACGGAACGCCGGTCGACGTCATCATCTCGCCGCTTTCCATCCTTTCCCGTATGAACCTCGGACAGCTGTTTGAAACGCTTCTCGGGTACATCGCGACATCCAACAACTGGGAAATCGTCGCGCCGGTTTTCGAGAAAATCCAGGAAGATTTCATCACCAAGGAACTGAAGAAACAGGGCCTTCCGGTCGACGGAAAAACGGTTATATACGACGGTCATTCAGGACGGCCTTTCGAAAAGCAGGTCCTGGTCGGAACCGGATACATCATGAAGCTTATCCACATGGTTGAGGACAAGTTCCACGCCCGCTCGGTGGGACCGTACTCACTCGTGTCCCAGCAACCCTTGGGCGGAAAATCCCAGATGGGTGGCCAGAGGTTTGGAGAAATGGAGGTATGGGCGCTTGAATCGCACCGTGTCCCCCACACGCTCCAGGAGATGCTTACCATAAAAAGCGATGACGTACGCGGGCGCACAAAGGCATTTGAATCCATTATCAAAGGACTCGACATACCGCAGTCCAATGTGCCGGAATCATTCCACGTGCTCGTCAAGGAATTGAACGCGCTCGGTTTATCAATTGACTACATTAAATAACCAATATGGAAGAATCAAACGTCCTCGACTTTAGCGGACTCAGGATAAGGCTTGCATCACCCGACGACATCCTCAAATGGTCCAAAGGTGAAGTCACCAAACCGGAAACGATCAATTACCGCACGTTCAGGGCGGAAAAGGACGGACTTTTTGACGAACGCATTTTCGGCCCCACGAAGGACTATGAATGCTACTGCGGAAAGTATAAGAGAATCAGATATAAGGGAATCATCTGCGACAGATGCGGTGTCGAAATCACCACGTCGGCCGTGAGACGCGAACGCATGGGCCACATCAAGCTCGCGACTCCGATCTCGCACATCTGGTATTTCAAAGGGTCTTCATCTCCCTTGAGCGTCATTCTTGATGTTCCTCCCCAGTCCATGGAGAAGATCATCTATTATGCACTCTATCTCGTGAAATCCGTCGATAAGGAAAAACAGAAAAAAACCGTATCCGTGCTTGACGACATGAACAAGAAGGAACTTGCCCTCATTGAGGAAGAATACGAACAGGAAAAACAGAAACTGAAGGCTACCTTCGTAAAACAGAAGGAAGATATCGAAAAAAAGATCTCAAACAAGGAACAGCGCGAAATCGCATTCCAGGAACTCGACCTGAAGGAACGCGAAAAATTCCTCGTGCTTTCAGACCGCTACATCGAGGAAAAAGCGAAAAAAACCGCATTCCTTGACCGCATCATCAAAACTGCCAAAGCCCTCAAGGCCAATGATACGCTTGAGGAAGAGGATTACCTCTTTCTCCGTGAAAAGGAACTGGAATCGTTCGTTGATGTCGGTATGGGAAGCGAAGTGCTTTATGAAATACTTTCGACCGCCGATTTCAAGAAAATATACCAGGAATCGCTTCATGAGCTTCTCAAGGCAAAAGGCGAACGCCGCAACAAGCTTCTGAAGAAAGTCCGCATCATCGAATCATTCCTCAAAGGAAATACGCAGCCTTTGTGGATGATCCTGACCGTACTTCCCGTCATTCCCCCGGACCTGCGGCCTGTCGTGCAGCTTCCCGGAGGAAAATTCGCGACGTCCGACCTCAATGACTTTTACCGCCGCGTCATCAACCGCAACAACCGCCTGAAACAGCTTATCGACCTGGGCGCCCCTGAAATCATCCTGCGCAACGAAAAGCGGATGCTTCAGGAAGCCGTCGATTCGCTTCTTGACCTGCAGAAATCACGCGGACGCGCACGCGGAACCGGCGCTGCGGCTAAAGTACAAAAATCACTGTCCGATATCCTGCGCGGCAAGCAGGGACGCTTCCGCCAGAACCTTCTCGGAAAACGCGTCGATTATTCGGGCCGCTCCACCATTTCGGTCGGACCGGAACTGAAGATTAACCAGTGCGGCATCCCCAAGGAAATGGCCCTTGAACTGTTCAAGCCCCACCTGCTCCACGAGATAATCGTGCGCGGCCTGGCACCGAACATCAAGAGCGCCAAGAATTTCCTTGAACAGAAGGAGCCGGTCATTTATGACATCCTCGAGGAAATCACCAAGAACCATCCCGTGCTTTTGAACCGCGCGCCTACCTTGCACAAACTGTCGATACTCGGATTTTATCCGGTCCTGACGGATTCTTATGTCATCAAACTGCATCCTGCCGTCTGTGCAGGATACAACGCGGACTTCGACGGAGACGCCATGGGTGTATTCGTTCCCCTTTCCCAAAGCGCGATCGACGAAGTGAAAACACGCATGATGGCGCACCAGAACCTTCTCAAGCCTGCGGACGGCACGCCTATCGTGCTTCCGAACAAGGAGATGGCGCTCGGCATTTATTACCTCACAACCCTTGACGCATCCTACAACAACGTGAAAGACGAGGAACTCATGGGTTTCGCATCTGAAACCGATGCCGTCAACATGTTCGAGCTTGACAAGCTGAAACTCCGCCAGCCGATTTTCGTGAAGATCAACGGAGAGCTCATGAGGACAACCGTCGGACGCATCATCGTTAACCGGAGCCTCCCCGACGAGCTGAGGTTCATCAACCGCGAAATCAAGGCTTCAGACGTTAAGGAGCTTGTCGTGAAAGCATCCAAGCTCTTCCAGGATTCGGAAAAGATCGGACAGCTTATCGACCAACTCAAGGAAGTAGGATTCTGGGGCGCAACCGTCTCGGGCGGCCTTTCCTCGTCCATCTTCGACTGCAAAATCATCCCGCAGAAAGAGGAAATCCTGAAAAATACCGAAAAAGAGATAGAAAAGATCGAGAAAAACTACGACCAGGGATTCCTGACGGTCGAAGAAAAACGCAGATACACGAACAAGATGTGGCTTGAGACCACCGACAACCTTGCGGACCAGACATGGAACGCGCTTGACGAGGAAAACCCCGTCAAGATCATCATCAAGTCCGGAGGCGCGCGCGCTTCCAAGGAACAGCTCAAACAGCTGTCGGCCATGAAAGGACTTGTCGTCGATCCGTTGGGCAAGATCATCGAAGTTCCGACCAAATCGAACTACCGTGAAGGTCTGTCCATTTTCGAATACGTCATTTCCGCACGCGGCGCACGCAAAGGTCTCACCGACTCGGCCCTGAAAACGGCTGACGCCGGTTACCTGACACGCCGTCTGGTTGACGTCGCACACGACATGATTATCCGTGAAGAGGACTGCCATGTCACCGAAGGACTTATGGTTTCGACCAAAGACGACCGCGGCGACAAATTCAAGGCACGCATCCGCGGACGCTTCGCGCTCCTGGATGTGGTGGCGCCCGACAAGAAAACGGTACTCGTCAAGGCAAACGACCTCATTGACGAAACAATCGCCGACGCGATCGAAAAGGCAGGAGTCACGAAAGTCGCGGTACGTTCCGCGCTCTACTGCCAGTCCAAATTCGGCGTCTGTCAGAAGTGCTACGGCCTTGATCTTTCGACAAGCAAAGTGGTTGATATCGGCGTACCGGTCGGCACCATGGCCGCACAATCCATCGGTGAACCGGGAACGCAGCTGACCATGCGTGTCCGCCACTTCGGAGGTATCGTCATTTCCGACGTTACCCAGGGCTTGCCGCGCGTCGAGGAACTGTTTGAAACCAGGACTCCGAAAATCGTATCGCCCATCGCGGAAATGAACGGAAAGGTCTCAGTCCAGGAAGACTCGAAAAAGGAAGTCTATATCGTCAAGATCACGGCGACCGAGGACGGCGAGGAAAAAGAACAGGAATTCACCGTCCCCATGAACCAGAACCTGAAAGTCAAGGACGGCGACCTTGTCGCAAAGGGCGCTCCCCTTTCGGAAGGATACCTGAACGTGAATGACATCCTGATCATCAAGGGCCTGCGCGCCGCGCAGCTTTACCTTCTCAACGAAGTACAGCGCGTATACGAATCGCAGGGTATCCCCATCCACGACAAGCACTTTGAGGTGATCATCAGGAAGATGAGCGACAAGGTGACCATCGAAGACGAGGGAGACACGTCGTTCATCAAGGACGAGGTCGTTTCCAAGATCCGCTTTGAGGAAGAAAACAAGAAAATCATTACGCAGGGCGGAAAGCCGGCAACCGGAAAGATATCGATTCTCGGTATCACGAAGGCGGCGATCTATACCGATTCCTGGCTCTCGAGCGCATCGTTCGAACAGACGACATCCGTCTTAAGCGCTGCAGCAATCAAAAACCAGGTAGATCACTTGCTCGGCCTGAAAGAAAATGTTATAATAGGCAGACTCATCCCTGTTACCAAAGAGTTAATCGATCGTTATTACAGTAAGTTTTTAAGCAAATATGCCAACAATCAACCAGCTCCTGAAAAGGAAGAGGCAAAAACGGATTAAGAAATCCCGCGCAGCGGCTCTGAAGGCGAGTTTTAATTCGCTCAAGCGTCGTTATGTGGAAACCGCAAACCCCCTCAAAAGAGGCGTGTGTACCGTCGTGCGCACCATGACACCGAAAAAACCGAACTCGGCGCTCCGCAAGGTCGCAAGAGTCCGCCTGTCCAACAAAATGGAAGTCACCGCCTACATCCAGGGCGTCGGGCACAACCTTGCCGAACACTCGATCGTGCTCGTGCGCGGCGGAAGGGTAAAGGATCTTCCGGGCGTCAAGTACCACATCGTCCGCGGCAAATTCGACACCGCAGGAGTACAGGGAAGAACAACGTCACGCTCCAAGTACGGAGCCAAGTTCCAGAAAAAAGCCGCAGCGGCCTAATAGTTAAATTATAGATTTATATGCCACGCCACCAATACAAAAGACAACCCGTTTTGCCCGATCCCGTTTACGGAAGTTTCGAAGTTGCCAAACTCATCAACTACATCACGCTTGACGGCAAGAAATCGACCGCCGAAAAAGTAGTGTACGGCATGCTCGAACGCTTCAAGAAAGAGGGGGAAGATCCGATCAAAGTTCTTAACCTCGCGATTTCCAACGTCGCACCGAACCACGAGGTGAAACCGAAACGGCTGGGAGGAGCATCGTATCTGGTTCCTATCGAAGTGCGTCGCGAACGCAAGCTTTTCCTGAGTCTCAACTGGATCGTCGACAACGCACGCGCAAAATCGAACAAGGAATTCCATTCGTTTGCGGACAAACTCTATACGGAAGTCAAGGACGCCTCACAGAACCAGGGTCCCTCGATCGCCAAGAAAGCGCAAACCGAAAAGTTGGCAGAAGCCAATAAAGCCTTCGCTCACTTAAAGTGGTGATTTCCTTTACATGTGGCGTAGAACATGTAACATAAAGCACACATAAGGGATGCTTCGTATTGTGTTACGTGTTTCATGCAACATGTTATATTTTTTTATTTTTAACGTATGGCCCAAAGCGTCATAACCAAAAACAGGATAGTTCCCCTCGACAAGATTAGAAACATCGGCGTTATCGCACACATCGACTCGGGCAAGACAACGACAACCGAGCGCTTCCTCTTCTACACGGGAAGATCCTACAAAATCGGAGACATCGACGAAGGAAACACCCAGATGGACTGGATGGCCCAGGAACGCGAGCGCGGCATCACGATCGTTTCAGCCGCAACCACCACATTCTGGAAGGATTACCGCATCAACATCATCGACACGCCGGGACACGTAGACTTCACCGCAGAGGTGGAGCGGTCGCTGCGCGTCCTTGACGGAGGCGTCGTGGTATTTGACGCCGAGGAAGGCGTTCAGAGCCAGTCCGAAACCGTATGGCGCCAGGCGGACAAGTATAAAATCCCCCGCGTCTGTTTCATCAACAAGATGGACAAACTCGGCGCGGATTTCGAAGCGACGGTCGAGGAAATCAAGGACCGCCTCGGTTCCCACCCGATCATCATGGCGTATCCCATCGGCAAGGAAAACGAATTCAAAGGCGTCATTGACCTTATGACCATGAAAGCGCTTGTTTGGGACAAGGATCCCCAGGGTATCGAATACAGCGTTACCGAAATCCCCGCAGACCTCAAACAGAAATGCGAGGAAATGCGCGCGAAGATGGTCGAACAGATCGCGGAAACGGACGATGTCCTCCTTAACAAGTATTTGGGCGGGGAAACGATCGACAATGATACTCTGAAAGCGGCCCTCAGGAAGGCATCCATTGCATACCGCGTGGTTCCTACCTACTGCGGCTCATCACTGCGCAACAAGGGCGTACAGCTCGTGCTTGATGCGGTCGTTGAATATCTGCCGTCCCCGAAAGATCTTGAAGTCATCAAGGGAGTCAACCCGGCAACCAAGGAAGAAATGGAGCGCAAGCTTGTGCCGGATGAGAAATTCTCAGCGCTCGCCTTCAAGATACAGCTCGATCCGCACGTAGGTAAACTCACCTACACGAGAATCTATTCGGGCGTTCTTGAATCGGGATCCTATGTATATAACGTAAACAAAGGCAAACAGGAACGCGTATCACGCATCCTCCTCATGCACGCAAACCAGCGTGAGGAAATCGACAAGGCATACGCCGGCGAGATCGTGGCGCTTGTCGGACCCAAGGACCTGAAAACGGGAGACACCATGGCTGACCAGGACAATCCTATCCTGCTTGAACAGATCACGTTCCCCGAACCGGTCATTTCGCTCGCGATCGAACCGAAGACCAAGGCGGACCAGGAAAAGCTTTCCTACTCCCTCCAGCGTTTGGCTGAGGAAGATCCGACTTTCAAGGTCAAAGTCAACCACGAAACGAACCAGACCGTCATGTCGGGCATGGGAGAACTGCACCTTGAGATTCTCGTTGACCGCATGAAACGCGAAATGGGCATGGACGTGAACGTCGGAAAACCCCAGGTCGCCTATAAGGAAACCATCGGCAAGAAAGTGGAGGCGGAAGGCAAGTACATCAAGCAGACCGGAGGCCACGGCCAGTACGGACACTGCGTCATGTACCTTGAGCCGCTCCCTGCGGGATCCGGCTTCGTGTTCGAAGACAAAGTAAAGGGAGGCGCGATCCCGAAGGAATTCATCACATCCGTTGAAAAAGGCCTTACCGAAGCAAAGGAAAAGGGCGTCATTCTCGGATTCCCCATGGTCGATTTCAAGGCTACCCTTTTCGACGGATCATACCATGATGTCGACTCATCCGATATCGCGTTCAAGATCGCCGCTTCCATGGCGCTCCAGGACGGAGCCAAGAAAGCGGATCCGAAGCTGCTCGAACCCATCATGAAGCTGGAAGTGACGATTCCTGACGAATTCATGGGCGTCGTTATCGGCGATATCTCAAGCAAGCGCGGCAAAATCCTCGGAACGGACAAAAGAGGAAGGGCGACCATCATCAAAGCCTATGTGCCGCTCGCGGAACTTTCCGGATACGTGACATCCCTCAGGTCATTGACCCAGGGACGGGGCGTTTCCTACATGGAACCCTCCCACTATGAGGAAGTTCCCGCCAACGTATTGAAAAACCTTGTCCAGAAATAAGCGGTTATGAAAACGCTTATTTTTTCGGATACGCATTTAAGCGACCGGTTTGAGGAAGGCAAATTCGTTTTCCTCAAAGGACTCATCGAACGTGCAGACCGGGTGATCATCAACGGAGACTTCTGGGATGGCCACCTGGTCTCGTTCGATACGTTCCTGAAATCTCCCTGGAGCGGACTTTTCCCCCTTCTCAAAGCGAAACAAACCGTCTATGTCTACGGCAACCATGACCGGAAAGAGTTCTGCGACGGCCGCGAAACCCTTTTTTCCGTTTCCCAGTGCGCACGCTTTGAGCTGGTCGACCACGGGACCGCATACGTGTTCGAACACGGAAACCACGTATTGCCCTCGATCGACGAACGGCTTCCTTTGCCTGAGCCGGTATTTACCCTCTCCACCCGCGTGTATACCGCCATCGAAAAATTCATCACGCAGCGCACCAAAAAAACGACCCGTTTCTGGGGGAAATTCATTAACGACAGCCTGAAAAAAAGAAACCGGAACAGCCACTTTGCCGTGTTCGGACACACGCATTTCGCGGAGTTTGACGCCCCGCGCAAGTTCGCGGTTACCGGCTTCATTCAGCACGGCCTTGCCCAATACCTGCTCATAGAAAATGGCGTCATATCGCCCCACGAGGAAAACTACTGACCCTCCGTTTCCTTACGAAAATGGTGTTGACAAAGTGAACAAGTGTTTACTATACTGGTAAACGATCGTTTATCATTTCATTTTTTCACTATGGGAGAGATTGACCGGCTCGGAGTCCTTAAAAAGTTTTTCCGCAAACACAAACGGCTCCCCTCCTACTCCGAAATGCTCACGCTCTTCCGCATATCCTCAAAAAATGCCGTATTCAAGATCGTGGCGAAATGGATCGATGAAGGACTGTTCCGCAAGGAAGGGAATAAGATAGCACCCACCTCCAAGTTTTTTGCCATACCGCTTCTCGGCAACATACGGGCTGGGTTCCCGATCCTGGCGGAGGAAAACAAAGACTATGTTTCGCTTGACGACTACCTCATCGAGGACCCCCAATCCTCCTTTCTCCTGAAAGTGAACGGCGACTCGCTTGAAGGAATCGGCATTTTCGAAGGGGATATCGTCATAATTGAACGCAAGAAGGATGCGCCCATCGGTTCGGTCGTGCTTGCGCAGATTGACAAGGAATGGACATTGAAAATCCTGAGGAAAGACCGGATCCAGCGGATCACGTACCTCTCGGCCGCTAATCCCAAATACCCGTCTTTTTATCCGAAGGAGGAACTCCAGATCTTCGGCATCGTGAAGGCTGTCGTAAGGAAATTTAACTGACAGGCATATTCCTTCATTGCCTGTCACCCCGTGCTGCGACACGGGGTCCCTCCAGAACCTTATATCAGAAGAATGGTAATGGGACATTTCGTGTGGTCATGCGGCCTTCCGGTACAGTATTTTCTTCCGTACTCTATTGCCTGGTACGTGAACTTAAACCACCGGTCCTTCGGTATTACCGTCATAAGGTCACGCTCGATTTTAACGGGATCCTCGTGCACCGTCAATCCCCAAACCCTGCTCAGCCGCCTTACGTGAGTATCTACCGCAATTCCCTCGACTCGTCCGTATGCGTTTCCCAATACCACGTTTGCGGTCTTGCGCGCCACGCCAGGCAGCTTGACAAGCTTCTCCATAGCATCCGGCACGGTACCCCCGTAGGCGTTGCGGATGATGCGCGCCGTTTCAAGGATGTGTTTTGCCTTCATACGGTAAAAGCCGGTTGAACGGATATCCTGCTCGAATTCGGACGCATCAGCCTTGACATAATCGTCAAGGCTTTGGTATTTCCTGAAGAGCTTTTCCGTAACGATATTGACCATCCGGTCGGTGCATTGCGCCGACAACATGACCGCAACCAGAAGCTCCCACGGGTTGCCGTACCTGAGTACCATCCCCGCACGGGGAAACAGCCGTTCCAGCGTGTCCAGAACAACTGCAGCCCGTTCCGTCAAAGATATTCCGTTATTGGATTTCATAGGTATTGTCCTTTACGGTAACAAATCCGTCTTTGGAAAGATCATTCAAAATCCGCCTCACCCGGTCTTCAGATTCGGCAAGACGTTTTATCAATTCCCCTCCGGTCATGCGTCGTTTGAGAAGAAGTCTCAGGATCATGCCGCGTATCTGCCGGTCGGATCCCTCAAACCGTGACTGGATGGTGTAATGCCTGCTTTTCCTGTTGGGGTTCGGTACGGTTTTTACCAGGTACGTACCGTAATCCATGAGGGCATAATACCAGATGCGGGGATCCTTCCGGTCGAGCGTTGCCGCAACCAAAGGAAAAATCTCCTTGTCATGAACCTCTTCACGGTCAGGGAAAAAATGATGGATGAACACACGCCTGATATTCGTTTCTATGAATACGACCGGTACGTTATAGGCGTAACAGACAATGGAGCAAGCCGTTGCCGGTCCGATGCCGGGAAGGGAATCGAGGATTCC
The DNA here is from genome assembly GCA_964629635.1 of uncultured Gammaproteobacteria bacterium. Classification (GTDB taxonomy): domain Bacteria; phylum Patescibacteriota; class Microgenomatia; order UBA1406; family GWC2-37-13; genus YC2-FULL-38-9. The sequence goes on along the minus strand of CAZVQS010000001.1, from coordinate 582,179 downwards.
AGGATCCCTCGGCAGGACTCCCCCATGCTCTTCCGTTATGCGGGAAGCAGCTTCCCGAAGATACAGCGCCCGGCGGTTGTATCCCATACCGGACCATATCGCAAGCAGTTCGTTAGTTTTGGAGGAACTCAGCGCTCTGAAACCGGGAAACCTGGATATGAAAAGCGGAAACTTGGACATGACCCGCGATACCTGGGTCTGCTGGAGCATGACTTCCGATATGAAGATGCGGTAAGGATCCTGTGTCTCCCGCCACGGCATTACCCGGGCGTTTTTGCGGTAATACGAAAGCACCGTATTCCTGAAGCGGGAAAGCGCCACCTCGTTTATTTTCACGCTCCCATTATAGCAGCCTCACTTGAGCCATTCGACATAGTCGCAGCCCGTAGCAACCCGGTTGACCTTGTCCCATCCGCCGGTCGAGCATTTCTTCATTTTCTTGCCTGTCGGGGTTACCACATGCACGAGTTTGCTGCCGCATTTGGGGCAGTCCTCGTCAAGCTGCTCAACGGTTGCCTTCACCCATTCGAAATAATCACAGCCGCTTGCCGTTTTCGTTTTCGGATCCCAGGAGTTGGTCGAGCATTTCTTCATCTTCTTGTTGAAACGCGTCATCGTCATGATGAGGGGTGCGCCGCATTTGGGGCATTTTTCATCCAGGGTTTCCGGCTCGTACGGCAGCCAGTAGACATAATCGCATCCTTCCGTTTTGCCGGTTTCCCGGTTCCATGAACCCGCAGAACACCGCTGGAGCTTCTTGCCCGATTTGGTGGTGATAACTTCGCCCAGTGCTGATCCGCATTTAGGACAGGTCTTATTGTCTTCCATATTCTTATTCTTCACGAAACTGATAAATTCGACAATGGCATATAAGCCACAATTATATAAGTATAGCGCAACTTGTTCATATTTGTTTCTTACAATCACACCCCGGGCAGCCGGTATAATACCTATTTAAGCCTTTGTGACAATCCATGGAAAAACAGCGCCTGTCCAACATCGTTTCGCTGTCCCTTATCGCGTCCTTTTTGTTAGCCTCCTGCAGCGCACCCGGGCAGACTTCCGCGATTGAACCGGCAGGCCAACCCCCGCCCTCGGGATCGGACAGTATTCCGGACGGCCCGCCTGCACTGAAGGCAAAAAAAGGAGGGGAATACCGGGAAGTCGCCGAGGTCTTTCCCGCGCTTGCCGACTGGCAGGTGGATGTGGCCCGGTTCAATTCGGGCGGCACTGAGGTCGATGTGTTTGAATTCGCTCCGGAAAATGTGGATATGATTACTCTTTCTGCGGTGCACCAGTCATTCTCGCAGGGTTTTGCCGTGGGCAAAACAGTCAATGCCTCCTTTGACGGACAGGAATGGGACATCTCAGGAACCCCGGTCCCCGCCCGCGAACATGACGTGTTTATCGTCCCCGACAACGCGCCGCTTCCCACCGCACAAGTCGGCTTCACATCCGACACGCGGGCGATGACGTGGGGAATTGACGACCGGCAGGTGGTCCGCTCCATCATCGAAACCACCCCTCCCCAGGAAAACGGGTACCTGAAAGATCCGAACGCGAACTTCGTCTACAATGCGGTTACGGAGTTTTTCCATGCAACAACGGACGCATCCGCCGCGCCGATTGGGCAGAAAAGCGGCGTCTGGCTGGTTGACGATTTCAAGGCGCAGGAAGCGGCGGCCATGACATGGGGTTTGGGATTTGCCATGAAGGCACAGGGCTGGGATTATGCGAAGTTTTCCTCAACCATGTTCGGCATGCCGATAAACGTCCCGTATACGGACGGTTCAGGCTCTTTTGAGTTCACAATCACCGGCATGTCTGAGGCGGATTACAACACGATACCTCCCTTACGGCTGCTTCCGTGAAGAAACTGCGGTCATTGCGGCAAGAATGGTCGTAATGGGAACTGCAAGCACCAATCCGATGCTGCCGACGAGCGTTCGCACAATTTCCTCGGCAACCATCTCATAGTTGATGATTTCACTGATTGGGTGCGGGTTATGGACAAAAAGAAGCATGAGCGGAAGGGATGCACCCGCATAGACGAGAACAAGTGTATTGATGATGGAGGAAATGTGGTCCCTGCCGATATTCATGGCTCTCCCGTACAGCTCCCGCCGGGTGAGCTTCCTGTCCGTTTCCTTCAGTTCGTATACGATGGACGCCTGGGATACGGTTATGTCATCGAGCACCCCCATGGCGCCGATGATGATGCCGGCAAGCAGTATCCCCTGCATATTCACCGTCCCTCCCTTGTAGATTTGCAAAAATCCCGCCTCCTCAGAGGAAAAACCCGTCAGCCGGGTCAGATGCACGAATACCGCGGAAAGAATACCGGTAATAATAATGGAAAGGAACGTGCTCAATACCGCGACCACCGTTTTCCGGTTCATCCCGTGGGAAAGCACGAACGTCACGGGCACGATAAATAGGGACGCCAGAACGACTGCGATGACCGGATCCCTGCCGGAAAGGATGTTGGGGAGGATGGAGGTGAAAATGATGAAAAAGGAAAACCCCATTCCCAAAAATGAAGTGATAGCTTTCATGCGCGCGATCAAGACCGCAAGCGCGAGAAAAACCGCGAAAAGCGCATAAAGGTACTCCCGCCTGATGAAATCACGGATCAGGAACAGATCTTTGCCCCGCGCATCCTTGCTATGCGCGATGGTGAGGCGGTCGCCCGGTTTGTAGCGGAGGTCGTTTGCGACCGGCAAGGCGCCTGCCTCAATGACGATGATTTCGCCCTTCCGGGAGCCTTTGGTTATTTTCAGCTCGATTTTCTGATGGTGCTGTTTTTTTCCGAGCACGGTAATGGTCTTTTCTTCAAGCATCCGGGTAACCTGCGCCTCCATGATTTCCTCTTTCGCCTGTGCTGCCGCGGGTAACGGATTGACCAACAGGTAAATGGATAGGGCGATAATGAGAAAAACGGATGCAGGACGCATGAGATATTGTAGCATACCGTGGCTCCCTGCACCGGTACGGATATGATTTACCTCCCTCTTACCAACCTGCGACGCCTTTACCCCCTTATCCATGGGAACATATGGCGTTATTTTTGGCAGAAAGGGGGTGATCGTATCAATAAAATAATTACCGGTTTAACACTGTTGTCTGCCGTCCTTTTCAGCGTACTTTCCAGCGGGACTCCCGCGTTTGCGTACTCGCCTTCCGGCTCTGCGCCGGCTCTTCTTACCCAGAGCCTCCCCTCCGGGTGGAGCGACCATGAATACATCGCGACCGTACGTGCGCGCGATGCTGATTTGGGCGACACATTGTACATGACTGCACTTGGTTTGCCCGAAGGGGTAACCCTCGCAAATTGCCGACAATTTGTTTTGAGCGGAAGCGAACGGCTCCACTGCGATCTTGTCGGAAGACCAGCCGCGCCCGGAACCTATACCATAAAAATCGGGGTGTTTGACAATCACGGGAATGCGGGAACAAGACTGTTTCCCGTTGAAATCACCATGCAGCCGGGAACTTGACCATAACCGCAGCAGTTTCAACCGGTATTCTGTTACGGGTTGAAACTGTCACGGCTTATCAAACCTAATTCCTTATGTCCGAAACATCATTTTCCGGAAAGCTGAACAACGAATTACTTGAAACATTGCGCAGAAAAGAACAGGACCGCAGGTATGAGCCCCGGTTTACCGGAGCCAGCTCCACATTCCCTGATGAGGAAGGAGGAATGGACGAACATGATCCGTCAGACCGCGAACGGGTTTCCCTGGTATACGGCAATGCGGTCGGACCCCTCATGTGGCTGAGCGAAGACCGGTACGTGTACCACCCGGGAAAGGAACCTGAGCCGTTCATCGGATTGATGGTCGTAAGCGGCAGCGCGGATCCGGGAAACCGGCTGCGGGTAGTCACCTACAAGCCGGAACGCGACTTAAGCGTCACTTCCATAACGAACGCGACAATCGAAAAAAGCCTGACTCCCCTTTTACCGTACCGCACACCCATTAAAGAAGGCCTTGCGGACTTTAACCAGATGGGGCTTTACCCGATGCTTGAAGACCTGCCCCGCACCATAGATTTTGACCGGACTGCCGCATCATTCATGCATCAGGTGGAGGAGGGGCTGGTCGATTATCCAAGGCTTTTCGCACCCGGCGCCCCTGAAACACGGGAAAATCCGGAGGTCCGGCGTGAAGGAGCCATTGACTGGAGATATGCGGCTCTGGCAGGCGCAGGGCTTATCGGCGCAGCAGGCATTGCCTTAAACCGCTATTTGCGCAACCGCGCAAGTGCATCAAAATAACGTTTGTCTCCATTTTTCTCCCGGTACAGCCAATACTCGAATCCCCACAAATGCACTTCCGCAACCGGAAGGTCCGACACCGTCCTGAAATTCCGCTCCATCTGTCCCGGATTCATGCTTCCCGGATTCTCGCCCAGATAACCGGCATCATCCTTTTCCCAGGGTTCGGCCTGAAGCTCGGTTATCCATACCGGCTTTTTGCTCTTTGCAAGATACGCTTTCAGGTCCCGATGCGTCTGCCGGGGTCCCTCATACACCGGCCGGCCTAAAAATGTTTTCATGTATTGCTTGTAGTACAATTCCAGTCCGACAACATCGGCAAGCGCTTCGATTTGCGGAAACAACTCCCGGGATAGAAGGTCATTCCCCCATACGTTAAGAAGTATGGGACGGCGGTCCAGACTTCTCACAAGCTTGACCTCCTCTTTCAGGAATCCGTACGGCACTATCCTGTTTTCCGGGCCGCTCGGGTCAAGGGGTTCGTTTTCCACCTGCCAGTGGGATATGCACGAATATTGTTTCAGTTCCGAAACGGTATGCTCAATATAGCGCAGGATACGCTCCTGAGCAGCAGAATTTGCCGCGTCTTTTTCCGGTATATGCCGGGGCCAGAAGAACTCGGGCCAGCGCGGCGCCTTCACCCCGACCGTAACGATGACCTGCTGTTTCTTTTCCTCGCACGCTTCAAGGATTTTTTTGAGGGATGAAACATCGTACTTTCCTTCCTTTGCCTCTATTTCGCTCCAATATGCGCCGAGCCTGATGTGGGAAAACTTGAGCGACAGCGCCCGCGAAAGCGAGTCGGCAACATCAAGATGGAGCGTCCGCAGATGCGGATGGCTCAATGTTATGCCTATTTTCATATGACGGATAGTTCCATTATACGATTTTGAAGTGCTTTTTCACGAACGCCCGTCCAGAACCTGATTTGAGGTATTTTTCGAAATTAAAAGCCGTATATCTGTTGGTAAAAGCGAAGCAGGAAACAAGTTTTATAGGAAGAAGCGACTTTGTTACTGGAACATAACCTTTATTGTGTCTTTCAATTCTTTCTTTTAAGTTATTCGTGCAGCCAATATAGGGTTTACCGTTACTACACTTTAGTACATATACATAATAAAAGCGGACATTTTCCGCCGTAGTCCCCATAGTTACAGATTACCATTAAAGAAAACAGACTTTATAGAATCCGCCTTCGCGTAAAGCTTCGGCGGACGAAGGCGGAGAGGGAGGGATTCGAACCCTCGATGACCTTTCGGCCATGCAGGTTTTCGAGACCTGTTCATTCAACCACTCTGACACCTCTCCTTTGAATATCCTATTATACCCTGATAATCTTCTTTGGGATGTCTATCCGCTCCACCGTCTCCTCCTCGGTCGTCGTAAGAATAGTCTGGTATTTCCGGATAAGCTCAAGGATCATCTTCTTGTTTTGAACATCGAACTCCGAAAACACATCGTCAAGGAGAAGTATGGGGTTGCGTTTGAACATGGATTCGTAATAGGTGATCTCGTTCATTTTCAGCCAGAATACCGCCAGTCGCTGCTCGCTGCGCGAACCGAACCGGTGCACGTTCTTGTCCTTTTCCCCTTTCAGGAAGATCTGGAAATCGTCTTTCTGGGGACCGATCATGGTGCGGTGCCAGCGTTTCTCCTCCTCAAACACCTGCCGGAACCTTTCGGCGGTGGCCTCGTTCTTGAAATACACGATTTCGAAGTTCTTGTGGTCAAGGCTCGAGTGGGCGTTGAGGTATTTCATGTATTCCTCCCTCTTTTTCGTGATGTAGCGGGCCTGTTCTTCGATATATACGTTCCAGAACGACAATTCCTCCTTGAGGCGCATGTCATCCCGGACATAATCGAATATCTTGTTCCGCCTGCGCAAAGCGCTTTCGAGGTTCAAAAGCCGCTTGCGGTATTCAAGATCATAATAGGAGATGGTACGGTTGAAATAGGCGCGCCTCAGGTCAGGCGATCCGTTAATGATCTCGATCTGTTCGGGAGTGAAAAGAATGGCTTTCGTCTGCTCCATCATGTAGGAATGGTGACGCTTGCGGGTGCGCTGGACGAAATACGTTTTATCCACCGTTTCGTTCCGTTTTGCAAGGTGTACTTTGAAATCCTGCTCCGTGCCGTTTTGCTCGAACCTCCCCTCAACGTACCCTTCATTTTTGCCGATCTGCAGGAGCTCCTCTTCACGGCTTTCCCGGAATCCGGAGCCGTTGATGAGGAAATATACGGCTTCAAGCAGGTTGGTCTTGCCCCGCGCGTTTTCGCCGAGAAAAACCGTAAGGTGCGGACTCAAATCCACCACTTCTTGGGGCCGGTTGCGGAAATCATAAAGGACAAGCTTTTTGAGGAGCATACGGACTAAGGTTGTAAACCTCAATAATACAATATTATACGTTCCTTACGGCGACTTTTTCTTAAGAAGATACATCGTTTCGAAGAACTCGGGGAGCCGGAACAGGATACCCGGCTGCCTGGTAACGTTTTTGAGCGAGGAAAAGAGCTGGTTCCAGAACTTTTTGGAGAATACCGAAATGCGCGAGAAATCACGCTTGTGCGTCATCCTGATCCAGGCGTTTTCGTGGGTGTAAATCTTGTGCAGGATGTGTTTTTTCGATACACGGACCGTTTCCATGACCGCCTGCCGTATTTTGGAACGTTCCACCCGTTCAAGCACGTCAAAGGTGACGACCAGATCGAATTCATTGTCCTTGAAGGGAAGGTTCAGGATATTCCCCTCTTTCACGTATTTCCGGACCGACGGAAGCACCATCTCCAGGGCGACTTTCGAGATCTCCGCCCCGTACGCCTCAACCCCGAACATCCTCAGGTACTTGATGAGCCGGCCCATGCCGCAGCCCACATCAAGGCACGTTTTCGGATTGAGGGTGATTCTGATGATAAACGCCCGATATAAAGCCGCGATATTCTGCATGAACCTGCCGAAAAGCGACTCGCGCGAGAGGGTGACATATCCGCTTTTCTGGCCATGATAATACTCGCGGTCATAGAATCCTTCGTCAATTTCGTAAGGCACGATTACCGTTCCCTTGAACTCCTCCCCGTCAACGATTTTCTGGAGATTGTCGAAGTCGTTGCCGTTTGCGACGATCGCGGTGAGATGCAGCTTTTTCGCAAGCTGGACGGCGATCGGGTCAAAAGGAGTATTCATCCCCGGCTGCCATTTCGTACCGACGAGGTCTTCGCACTCGTCCCAGGTAAGTTTTTTTATGATTTTGGCGTCCTTGTACTTTCGCGGATCCTTGTCGTAAATCCAGTCGATGTTTGACAGGTTGATCATCATCTGGATATCGTAAAGCTGCGCGAGCTTCACCATGCAGAAATCGGTCGAGTTACCCGGTTTCCAGCCGGATGCGATGACGACGGGTTCCTTCCAGTTCCGGAGTTTTTTTTCGTAATCGGCGATCACCCGCGGATGGGCGATGTCCTGGAATATCGTGCGCAGCAGATGTGCATTGAGGCGCGTTACGTGTATGCCGAGCCAGTCAAGGTCCTCCTCGGACATGTCTCCGACGACCGTTTTGCCGGCGTCACGGTATACGCGCGAAAGCTTGCCGCCGCCCGCAACGAGGAAAAATCGGCGCCCCTTCTCCACCTCCTCACGGACAAACACGTTCAGTTTCTTTACGAAATCGGTGTCAATGCCGCCGTTGGGGACGAGAAGCGAGCCTCCGACGGATATGACTATAGGTGGTTCTTGATAGCTAAACATACAGGTGCAAAAAAATCCCCCGTTTGTGCGGGGGTTTTTGTTTTTCGCTTACTTGGCAATGTCAAAATTACACATATTTGATATGTATCTTGTTGTATTATACATCAGACGGCTTGCTTTATCAAACCGATTCCTACATATTACAGGATTCCGTTGCCGACATTGAATATGTACGCGATCAGTTTCGTTATCAGATACGAGGACAGAAGGAGAATGAAACCGATTATCCCGGCCGTTATTTTTGCTTTACCGGACTTCATTTTTTCAGCGCTTCCCTGGGACATCATGAAATCATATCCCCCCCAAATGAGTATGAGAAACAGCACGATGCCGGCGAGCGAAATGACAAAAGGGAGCAGGGCGTTGACAAGATCGCCCAATGTCTGGAATTTGGGATCAAGTGGCCCCTGCAGGGTTTCCCCCCCTATGGAGAGCTGTGCCAGTAGTTTTTGATTCATTTTTTGAACATGATGCGCAAACTTCTAAACAGAATTATTGCGCCGATATGCAGTCCTAATGAAATAGTAATATAAAAATTGACCGTCTGCAACAGAAGGCTCACATTGGATATGAAGGACGAGGGTATGGCCAAACTGATCCCGGTCACATACACGAACACCCATGCGATAACGGCTATGGGAACGATGTAAACCAGATCAACCAGATCCTGCCGCGAAGAAAACATGTTCGCCGAAACCGCGAAAACAAAATAGCCCAACAATATGGTCAGAAGCGGGTTATCGGACGGAAACAGCCGGAACGCGCCCAGAAACCAGAAAAAACCCAGTGCGCCAAAAAAAGGCGCGATGCCAACGAGTATTGAGCGGATTATGTCTTTTTTGCCGTACGTTACCCTGCCGAACTGGATATGATTTTTCTCCCATTCCGGCATGATACGTATCTCGCCGACCGGAAGCAGAAGAACGATTGCCGCAAGGAAATGGGACATTTCATGCACGATGGTTCCGGGAAGAAATACGACGGCAAGTACGGAAAAGACGAAATCCCGGTTGCGCGTTACCCTCTCAAGCAGGTAAAAGAGCTGGAGAATCATTGCCCGGGACAGAAAAAACAGGAGTATGATCTGGATTGCGAACAGTACATAGGGAGACAGCATGGTCATACGGGCTGGGTGCCAATCTGTTTTTGGATAAGGATGAAAAGCACAATGCTGACAACAAGCACGGTGATGGTCGCAAGCAGTATAAGAATGGTATTAAACGTGCTGTCAAATGCGGTTTTAGGCGCCCCTTCTTCCCTATGTTTCGCAGGGAACCGGGCTTCCAGCTTCCGCACGTCAAGCGGCGTATAATTCCTTTCCATAAGAACCATTATACACTAGCAGCGCCTTGCACTGGAGCCGCCTCCTGGGGAGGGAGCGGAGCCTGAAAGGAAGGAGGGCTCTGCGGCGCGGGCGCCGGAGCCGTATCTTTTTTCGGTTCCTCTTTCTTCAGGTCACCCGGGGGTGCGGACGGGTTCTCGAATACCTCCTGTACTTTGACCGACGCGCATTTGGAACAGACCGGCGTGCTTTGCGGCACCACCTCCTGTTCGAAACGGTTTGCGCACAGTTCGCACAGATATTTTTTCCGCACTGCCAAGTCTTTCTTTTCCACCAGTTTGGTTTTTGCGATGTTGAATAGCAGGTTCTCTCCGTCGAAATCGACCTGTACCTCGTCTCCCGGCAGCACTTTCCGCTCGATGATGAGGCTTGAAATCGGATTCTCGATGAGGCGCTGGATCGCCCGGCGCAGAGGACGCGCTCCAAATACCGGATCGAATCCGCTGCGGGCTATTTCCTTGATTGCCCGGTCGCTGCATGAAAAACCCATATTCTGATCTTCCATTGCCTTCTGGACGGATTTGAGCTGGATCTTGATGATCTTGCTCATGTGTTCGTAACGCAAAGGCTCGAACATGATCGTCTCGTCGAAACGGTTGACAAGCTCGGGCCGGAAGAACTTCAAAAGTTCATTCATGACCTTTTCCTTCAATCCGAGGAATTTCTTTTTCTCGATTTCCTTATCGACTTTCTGCTTTTCCTCGACATGCTCCTTAAGCGGAAGTTTCGGACCGAAATATTCGTCCACCGATTTCACGTTCCATGCCTTGTCGGCTGCGTTTTTGGACCAAACCTGATCCCCTGACATGATGACTTCAAGCCCCGAAGGAGAGAACGTGTGGATATCCCAGTAGGAAACCGGGAACGCACCCTTGTCTACGGTCTGGTCGGTGAAGTAATCCTTGAGGAATCCGGTCTGCCAGTCGTTTCCGCTCATTTTCCTTCTCCAGAACCGGTCCTTATAGGTCACGATTTCCTGATCGTCCGGCGAAAACGCATGCGTCTTGAGCGCGGCGGTCGGCAGCTGTTCATCCGGCGCATCGGGAAGGGCGTTGATTACCACGCCGTCCTTGAAATACGCGATGAGGGATGTTTTCTTCCACTGTTTTGCGGTCGTTGACGTGCGGGTAAAGAGTCCGCTGCCCTTGGTGATCATCTCCACGCCGTTTGATGACATGGCATGGGTATCGTATCCGTGCATGGGGAGCTCTTCTTTCTCCGGTTTTTCGGTCGATCCTTCCGGAACAACCGCCTCAACTTCCTGGCCGGCGAAATAATCAAGGAGCATTTTCTCGTTCCATGCCCCTTCGCCTTCCTTCTCCAGGCATTTGTTGCCGATCGTCATGATCTCACGGCCGCGGGGGGAAAACGCATAGGTGGTGATTGTCTGCGGCTCCTCAATCTGGGCGGTGCCGCCCTTCATGAGCTCTTCCTGGATGATCTTGGATCCGAGGTTTGAAGTGCAGATAACGACCGTGTTCTTGAACGAAATCACATGCCCCTTGTTATCGGTAAGGCGTCCGTCGTCCAGTATCTGGAGCAGTATATTGAATATATCCGGGTGCGCCTTTTCCACCTCGTCAAACAGTACTACCGAATAGGGCTTGCGCCGGACGGCTTCGGTCAGCTTGCCGCCTTCCTCGTACCCGACGTATCCGGGCGGTGCGCCAAGCAGCTTTGCCACTTCATGCTTTTCCATATACTCGGTCATGTCGAAGCGGATCATTGCATCCTCCTGTCCGAACAGGATATCGGCAAGCGTCTTGGCAAGCTCGGTTTTACCGGTACCTGTGGGACCCATGAATATGAACGAGCCGATCGGGCGTCCGGCGGACTTGAGTCCTGCCCGTCCCCGGCGGACTGCCTGGGCAACGGAGGAAACCGCCTCTTCCTGGCCGATCATCCGCTGGTGCATGATGTCCTCAAGTTTCGAGAGCTTTTCCATTTCGCTTCCCGTGATCTTGTTGACCGGAATTCCCGTCCAGCGGGATACGATGTCCTTGATCATCTCAACGGTCACCGATGTGGTGGTCTGCGCCTTCTTTACGTTGAATTCGTCCTTTTTCGCATGGAGCTCCGCTTCAATGTCCGAAAGCCGGGAGTTGATGATGCGCACCTTGACCGCGTCTCCCCGCTTCTCGCACTCCGCCTTTTCCTGGGTCAGCTGTCTGATCCGGTCTTCGATCGATTTGATTTCCTCGGGAAGCGACAGGAGGGGCAGCCGAACGGCTGAAGCAGCCTCATCTATCAGGTCAACCGCCTTGTCCGGCAGGAACCGGTCGCCCACATACCGCTTGGAAAGACGCACGGCGGCATCGATGGCATTGTCCGGGATCTGCACTTTATGGAAGGCTTCGTATTTGTTCTTCAAAGCGCCAAGCATCTTGATGGCCTGCTCCTCGGTCGGCTCAGGCACGACAATCGGCTGGAACCGCCGCTCCAGGGCAGGATCCTTTTCGATATGTTTCCGGTATTCGGTCAGGGTGGTCGCGCCGATAAGCTGCAGTTCGCCGCGCGACAGCGCAGGCTTCAAAAGGTTTCCCGCGTCCCCCGAACCTTCTCCGCCCGCAACGATATTGTGTATTTCGTCAATGAACAGGATGATTTGCCCCTTGCTTGCTTTGACTTCCTCAATGATGTTCTTCATGCGCTCCTCAAATTCTCCTTTGTGGGAAGCGCCGGCGATAACGCTCATCAGGTCAAGCGATAGAATCCGGCGGTTCATGAGGGATTCGGGGACCTGTTTGGCAACAATCTGCTGGGCAAGGCCTTCAACGATTGCCGTCTTGCCGACTCCCGCTTCTCCGACAAGCGCCGGATTGTTTTTCGAACGGCGGGACAGGATATGGATCACCCGTTCAATCGTCTGGGAACGCTCAAGCACCGGGTCAAGCAGGCCCTGGGCCGCTTTTGCGGTCATGTCGATCGTGTACTGCTCGATGGATGATTTCTTTTTTTCCGCTTCCTTCTGGTCTTCCGCAAGCCCTTCTTTCTTTCCGACGATTTTCTTGTTCAGGTCTTCCTTTTTCAGCCCAAGCTTTGAAAGCACGCGCGCGCCGACTCCTTCGCCTTCCTCAAACAAAGCAAGAAGCAGGTGTTCGGGCGAAATGAATTCAAATCCGAGTTTGCGTGCGATAACAAGCGAATTGTCGAGGATCCGCTTTAAACGGGGGGAAATCTGGGGAGGGACCAGCTTGTTGTTTTCCCGTTTGTAGAGTGCTGCCAGTTCCTGCTCGACGGTCTGCGGCTGCACTTTCAGTTCGGTAAGGAGTTTGTATATCTCCCCGTCCGCAAGCAGTCCGTGCATGAGGTGTTCGCTGTCTATGAACTGCCCTTCAAGCTCTTTGGCTTTTGTCTGGGCGGACAGGAACACACGGTTTGAACGCTGGGTGAGGTGCGTCATAAGATCCAGTTCCGCGCGTTTCTGGTTGTCGATATTGGATGCGAGCGATTTTCCCCCGATTCCGGCGATGTTGGGTTTGCCGGGTGCCGCGCCGTTTACCGGAGACGGCGGTACGGTTCCCGGAGTGACGGGTTTTGCACCTGCCGTTGCACCGGGCGCCTGTTTGGCTTGTTCCGCATGGGCGGACGGCGTCTGGTTTACGGATGCAATAACGGATTGTATATTATTAAGCTGTTGCTGCTGTTGGGGCGTGGCGGGCGCGGCAGGCGCAACGGGTGCCGCCTGTCTGACCGGTGGCGCACCAATGCCGTTATAGGGCTGACCCCCTCCCGCGGGTGCACCGATTCCGTTGTAGGGCTGCGGGGCAGGCGTGGAAGTTACGGTAGTTTGGACTGTCGCAGAGCCTTGAGGCATATCTGCACTTGCATTGGTTTGAGGTTTTTTTATAAAATCAAAGAAACCGGTCATATTTTTCATTATGAAGAAATTTTGGACCGTTGTCAACACATTTCATGAATAACGGAAAAAAATATCTCGCGGTCGCCGTGGGGATACTCGGGCTTCTGCTTGTGATAATTATGATCATACAGGGGATGGCGTCCCGGCGCAATACACCGTCATCTGTTTACCCTTCCCCCACCCTTGATCCGCGCAGTTCAAGCAGCAGAAGCGGACAAAACTCGAGCTATATTCCCGGATCCGGCCAGTATGAGTCCCCGGCCGACGCGAATCTCCCGACCGGCGAAGGCGCCGAATCGAAAAAGGAAATGGAAGAACTGCAGACCATGCTTCCCATCGAAACCGAGGATTACTCCGTAGAATACGCGCCTAACATTGACCGGATCGTGATGACCCGCAAAAATCCCGAAGCCGACCAGATTTTCAACGACTGGCTTATAGAAAACGGGTATCCCTATGTGGTAAACAATCCGGACGCCGTCATATATTCGGACAAAAGCATGGAGGAGGTCCAGACTCCCTATTCATCCCCCGCCCCCGAAAAACGGATGCAGCAGATATACGATGTCATCGATATCCTTTTTAATCAGCCGACACTCATGCCGACCAAACTGCCGAACCAGGCGCGAAGCTCCTCCTCCTCAAGCAGTACTTCCCGCTCGTCCTCCTCCTCTTCTTCCCGTACCCCCAAAGAATATGGCGGATATGTATATTATTCCCAGTGCCACGGCCCCTACGACAACTATCCGCTTGCCGCCGGCTGTACGGTATGCGACGCGGGATGCGGTCCCACGACCGTTGCCATGATTTTGTCAAGCTTTGTGGATACCAAATACGATCCCCCGGAAGTGGTTGACATATATAAATCGATAGGCGGCGCCGCTTGCGGAACGGGAATGGGTTACGCCAAAAGCGTCCTGTCCTCGCATGGCATAAAAACATCCGACTATATTATTCCTTATACGGGCCAGGAGCACGGTATTGACGAGGTGCGGGACGACCTGCGGGAATATATCGACAACGGCTGGACTATTTTTGTCCTTGCGTGGTACAAGCCGAACCAGGGCGGCGGACATTATTTCTGGCTGACCGACATAGACGAAAAAGGGAACGCCCTGGCGTTCGATCCCTACTACGGCATGGACCAGACACCGCCGATCAACGAAAACGTGCGGTATCCGATGCCGAAATATGCCGCGGCATTCGGAGTCAAGCCTAACTGATGCGGCATAGAATTTAACGAACATATGGAAAAACCCAACCTGAAAACGTTCGCGATCATCGGCCTGATTGTCATAACGATCACCCTGTTTGTCGTTGTATCGCTCCTTTCAAAAGGCAAAAACAGTCCCGCATCTCAGGCTCCCCGCTCCGGGCCCTCTCCCACGCTCGTCCAACAACCGAAAAGTTCCTCAGCGGCCAGCACGCGCAGTTCAAACGCCGCTCCGACGCTTATCCCGGTCGATACCTTCACCGGTGCAGCTAAGGATCAGGATATTCCCAAGGAAGACACCGAACTGGCCGTCGCGAAACGCGCGCTCAGGAAAAAAACGCCCCTTGCGGTTGCGCAGTTTACCATCGAGTTCGACTACGGAAATGATCAATTCACAGTCACCCTCAAGGAACCGAAAGAAGAGGCAAAAACGGAATTCGCCAAATGGCTTAAAACCAATTACCCGTCGCTCCCCCTTGACCGGTTCAGGTTTAACTGATTCGGTTTCGTTGACATCATCCTTAATTATCTGTACCATGGATATATGATGCCTTACGTGCTGAGTATGATTCCGTTCCGCGCCATTTTCTCATTCATAAAAAAGGCGTTTGTCGTAACATTCGCGTTCACGGTGGTGATCCTGCTTTTCATGCACTTCCTGTCCAAAGACCGCATGGATATTAATCCGGTACAGGTCCAGACGGCATACCGGCAGGAGCTTTACCGGAAGATGAACAATCCCGCATTTCAGAAAACAAAAGCTGACAAACTCATGTTGTCGCTGTATAAAAAAATGATCTGCAAAATGACCGGGGATTTTTGCAGCGATAATGCAGACGATTACGCCATACACCAGCAAAACAGTGTCGTCGGTTTTATCAGCCGCCTCGTCACGCTCCCCCTGAGTTCGCCTCCCGCATCAGGAATTTACTGGGCTCAGGACTCCCTGGAAAACAGCGGATTCATACCGAAAACATATGCGGCGGAAGGAATCGGTTTTGCCGCAATCAAACCTATCATAAATCTGTGGAAGATCTTCAGGGACATCTCCTATCTCATGCTGGTCCTGATGCTCATGGCCATCGGTTTCATGATCATGTTCCGCATGAAAATCAACCCCCAGACCGTCATCAACGTGGAGAACGCGCTCCCTAAAATAATCGTTGCCCTGCTTCTCATTACTTTCTCCTTTGCAATCGCCGGATTCCTTATCGATCTCATGTATGTGGTAATAGCCATCCTCATCAACCTGCTGAGCGGCGGCGGAAGATACTTCAACCCCGGACAGATGCAGGACTCGTATCTCAACGGCAGGGGTCTCGACTTGTGGGACAGTATTTTTGCCAATCCCGCCCACAAGAGGGGCTTTGGGGTCCTGAACCTTATCGGTATCGGCACCTCCCTCATGTTCAATATCATGACTGCGGTTCCCGCATGGATATCGAGTATCGTATTCATGGTCCTGAACGTGGTTATCGGATACCTGCTCACCCAGGTGATCAATTCGTTCCTCTACTCGACAGTCGGCACTTCGCTCAATGATATAGCCGGGCAAATATTGACATTCGGCGGAGCGGTAGGAGACCTGCCGCAACTCATTACGTTCATACCGGTATTGATGCTGGC
The DNA here is from genome assembly GCA_964629635.1 of uncultured Gammaproteobacteria bacterium. GTDB lineage: Bacteria > Patescibacteriota > Microgenomatia > UBA1406 > GWC2-37-13 > YC2-FULL-38-9. Next base: position 566,115 of record CAZVQS010000001.1, on the reverse strand, counting down.
GATCCTGCTTGGATTCTTTTTCGGTCCGATGATCATAATCCTGGCGCTGGGGGCGCTTATTTTCTTTACCCTTCTCTTTCTGTATTTCCGTATATTCTTCCTGCTCTTCCGGGCATATCTGCAGATACTTATACTTATCATCCTTTCCCCGGTCATTCTCCTTTTTGAAGCCGTACCGGGCAAATCGACATTCGCCTACTGGTTCAAGAACCTGCTTGCCGAAATCATGACGTTTCCCATCGTCATCGGAATCATGACCATGGGATTCGTCATCGCGAACCAGCTTGCATCAAGCGCCCTGACCACAAACTCGGCGGGCGAACTGACATTCTGGAAACCGCCTTTCATGAATATTATCGACCCGTCACTCCTGCCTATCCTTATCGGCATGGGATTCATCCTCATCATACCGGACATCGTGAAACTTGCCAAAGAACAGCTCTTCGGCGTGAAAGGCCTGCCGTTTAATATCGGTATCGGCACCTTCTTCGGCGGCGCCGGCGCTGCGGGTGGCGGAGCGGTGAGCATGCTTGGCCAGATCAGCACAATCAACCTTGGTATGGGTGCGATATTCGGCCCTGATTGGAGAAAAGGAATCAAACCGCAACCTAAAACGAGAGAAGAAAAACAGATTCCTTCAGGCGCTCCTCCAGCCGCATAAAGACAGTTTCTCCATTGTTATGATCTGAGCTCTCTGTTACTCATGTAGTGTATGGGCAACATCCTCGCTTTACATGAATCCCGGTATCTTCAGGATAGTCACGCCGATGAGACGGAGAATGAATACGGAGAAGATGATGAGCATAAGGCCGGTGATGCAGGAGGTCAGGAGCTGCTGGGACTTTTTGATTACTTCCGCGTTCCCCCGTGATGACTGCATCATGAAGGCGGCATACATGATGCACAGGGTCGATATCCCGCCCGCAAAACCCACTCCCCACCCGAGAAGCGTTTGCTGAATGAAGTTACCCACATCCGCATACACACACCCGATGCTTGTCCATACGCCGGGTGCACCGCCTGCTCCGGTTCCCTTCAGGCACTGCAGACATTTGGCTTTTTCGCCCGCACTCGAAATATTCTCGCATGTTTTGTACAGGCTCGTAAGCGGGTTTGGCGTGGGAGTAAGGCACATACAGCCGGGGTTCGCAAGGTCGCCCGGAGTGCTCGGATACCCGTTCATGCAGGGTTGGGCAATCGATTGGGCCTGGGAGGACAGTTGGTTCAAGGGGTCGAACGGATTGCCGATGCCCAGGATCTCAAGCATGTCGCTGATGATCGGCAGCTTCCGGGGGTTTGACTGGGAAGGGGCATTGCTCACGCAGCACTTGCGGGCGCACGGATCAGTACTCACGCCGCAGGTAAGACCAAGCATATTCGGCGCCTGGCTCGGGTATACGGGGCATGCCGGAGTCTGTGCGGATACGGACCCGACCCATGCCAGAACCAAGACAAAGAGGAAAATATGGAGAAAAAACCGCTTCATAAAATGAGTATATCAGATATTTCCGTTACTTTTTCTTGCCCTCCGCCTCCTTCAGGGCATCGCTCATGTATTTCCACAAAAGCCATGCGATGACCAGGGGCAGGTACTTGTTCAGGTAATCGAACGATATGTCTTTCCAGTTGCCGCCGAAATCCCTGCGCAGCTGTTTGGTCGTAAATTCGAAGTCGTGCTTGCGTTTCCCGAACAGGCGGATTTTTTTGCCGCCTATTTCTATGGACTGCGGGAGTTTGACCAGTTTGCCGGTAAACGGGATCTTCATGTAGACCGGCGTATAGGTAGGCTTTGATACCGCGGTGCTGAAAGGATCCCTCGGAAGTATTGCCCGTGCCTCAAGCGCGACACAGAACCGGTCGATATCGACCGAATCCCACTCCCAAACGCGCGCCGATCCTCCCGCCCGCTCAGCCGCAAGCGAGTTTTTTTGGCCGATACCGAACAGGCCGTACAAAGCACGTGCGGATACGTCTTTCTTGAAATAATTGATGGTAAGCCCGGCCATATGGTGCACGACGCGGTGGGCGTAATCCGTGCCGATGATGCCGTCAAGCGCTCCGTACACTTTGGTCATGATTTCGATGGCCGGCGTGAAATCATGCTTGCCGTCGATCGATATCTGATGCAGCACTTTCGGAAGCTTGATCACTTCGGCGGCTACGCTTTTCTCGATGGCCGAAATGTCGCCGATCGCACGTGGCAGCACGCGCGCTCCCGCACCCCTCCAGGGAATGAAGCTCATGTCAACCTCATCAAGCGCAAAACTGAACTTGTACTCGCCCGGTTTGATGGCTCCGGCAAACGTTTTATCCAGGAAGTCGGGTTTCCCATACACGTCCTGTATCTTTTTGAATACTTCCTTTACCCGGGCAAGGCGTGCGGGATCGTCAGCCATTTTATCTTTCAGGAGATCATTTATCTTTGCCTCGGTCAGGCGATAGCTGATGCTTCCCATTTCCCAAGATTCCCTGCCTGCGTCAACCATAGATCTCATGCGGCCGCTCACTTCTTTCCGAAGGAGCTGTTCAGCCATAAGCAGATCCTGCATTGCGGCATCGAAATCCCTGGTGGATAGCCCCAGATCGTTTGCGATCTTGCGCCACCGGCTTACCCCGTCTTTTGAAAGCCGGTCACGGTCGATCCTCAGGACTTTGGACGGTATCCGCTGGAATACCAGGCGCGCAAGCGCGCGGTTAAGGAAATCCGCGCTCGCATTTGTTTCGGCCTGCGCCCGGATATCCTCCGGAGCCGCTTTGCCTGCTTTGATATCCTTTATGACACCGGCTTCGGCTTTATTCAGGAGCTCGCGGTAATAGGAATCGAAGTCTTTTGGATTGCCGTCAAAGTATTTCTGGTATATGTACCTGAACATGTCGTTTTTCTGCTGAAGGAATTTCGCATCACCCTTGTGCCTGCCCGAATACTCGCGGGTGAATTCCGGGGGGAGCTTGGAAACGAAATCCTGTACCACCTCGTACCCGATGTTCTCAAATCTCTGGAATGTCTTGAAATAATCGTAACCGAGTTTGTCCTTGCGGCCTTCATCTCGGATGTACAGCGGCTCAAGCATATAGGTGGTACGCCAACCCTTTCTCTGGAGCGGACCTCCCACCTTGCCGATATTCACGAGGAAGTCGGTCCACAGCGTTTCGCCCTCAAGATTCGTCTTGCCGCGCCCGTTGATAAACGTATCCCGGTATGCCTGCATCTTTTTCCAGAGCTTATTATGGTCGGTAAAATAACCGCTTGAACCTTTGATCCCCTCAACCGGCATAAAAAGGATCGGATCCATGGTATTGGGCGCCTGCCAGCGGAAATGCTGGTGCATCGGGTTAAAAGCCAAGAGCGCCGATACGTCCTGGTTGTAGTAGCTGGCGAATGTCGGTGTGCCGTCTTCATTGAGGTGAGGATCGGCAAAGGCAGCCTTCTCGATCTCATTCAGGAACATGCCGCGCGATGCACCGACCGCCATGGAAAGCGCCGCTTCCAGCCGTGCATCGGACATTTCCTTGTTGCCCTTGTACATAAGCTTGAGCTTGTCCAAAACATCCTCCTCCACCTGTGTGTGGAGGCTGTTCTGCTTGAGCTCAAACATGGTCGGAAAGTGGCGCCAGTCGTTTGAAGCGAACGTTTCATCAACCATCTTGTCGTACAGGGCAAAGGCGTCGCGGAACACTTCGTTGTCGGGCAGGGCCATCATCTGGTCAAAATCAACTGTCGTCATGTCATTGGCAAACTGGGAGAGCTGGGAATAAAATCCTTTTTCCGGATCAACCGGATGCAGGAAGATGGCGCGCGCGTTATGGGTATATTTGCGCGCTTCGATGTAATGATCAACAATCTGGTCCAGGTAATGGATGAAATGGCCCGCTTCAACCTCATGCGGCTTGGTGTACGGATTGAGGCGGACACGCGGTTTCACCCGTTTCTCCTTGTCGATGGTCTCATACTCCAGATCGAGCACGTCGTTTTTCACTTCAACTCTCATGAACAGTCCCGGATTCTCGATTTTATGCTCCCGTTCCGCCCGTTCAAGCTCGTTGGCCAGGTGGATCATACGCTGCTTAAGAGCGTTTTTCACCGGGAGAATACCGCGCATGATGTCCTGCTGCTCGATCTCGTGGAAGAACTCGCTCGGCTTTTCATGATCGAGACGGGTATAGAGCTTGCCGAAAAGTTCAACCGTTTTACGTTCGATCTCCTTGGATGCGGCTACCCGCACTTCCTGAGAATTCCGGTCCTTACCGAGACGTGCTGCAATTTCCCCCTTCATCCCGTCGACGAATTCCACGAACTTGACCGGCGAATAGAGGGATGCGACAAACGGCTTGTCTTCGGTGTCAAAATAGGTCGAGTAGTGCTCATTCCACATGCCTTCGAACGTATTTCTTCCGGTACGTGTCTGCATGTCCTCGTTCGCATCTTTCCGCTCAACGCCGAACTTGGTTTTTAGCTCTTCCTCACTCAGGCTGCTCGTCTGTTTGGCGGTTTCCACCAGGGAATTCTGGACTTTCTCGTAGAGTACCGGCGAAAGCACCGATAAATACTGGAGTTTATTAAGCTGAGCAGCCATGTCGTCGACCGACGTGAGCTCCCCGTTTATCGTCTTGTTGATGAGTTCATGGATATAGGGCGCGGTATTCTCCGAAATATCCGATTCGGCACTCACCTGCATGCTCAGGTTTTTCAGGAGCTGGGAAGAAAGATTTGTCACCGCTGCGTCTTTTCCTTCGGGAAGAGGCATCTTGTCAGGCGTCCGCGCTGCCAAAAGTATTTTCTGAACCGTCTGCTTTACATCAATCGCCTTTCCTTTCGGGGAATCCTTTTGCGCCTTGTCGCCTTCCAGGTTTACCGATTTTCCCTGGCTTGCCAGACGCTCAACTTCGGCGCGGACTTCGCTTGCCTTTGTCGCGAGCTTCCTTACTTCTTCGGCAAGCTGGCGGGCGTTCTGCTTCGCCACTTCCGCACGCAAAGCGTCCAGTTCCGCATTGACGTTGTTTCCTCCATTTTGCTCCGGTCCGGTGGCTGCCATATATACATTGTAACACCAAACGCGGGCTGCTTTGCACTATTGGAACGGAGGGGCTTGACAGGGAGAAATTTTATGCTTTCGAGGCTATTTCCGGCGCAGAATCTGCCATGCCTGGGATATCGTGAAAAACGTTAAAGAGGAAGTCCTCACGAATTCATCCACGTTCCCGCACTGGAAACACGTGGAACGGGTATACAGGTAATAGACGATGTCAAACACCAGTATGACCGGCAAAAACAGGATGAGTACCGGGTTAAACGGTCGGTTCTTCCGTTGCGGCGGGTGCATGTTCTTTCAGGTCGATCACTAATTTGCGGTCCCGTCCCTCGCCGACGGAGTAGCTCGTCAGTTCGGGATAATTTGAGGTAATGTACTGGTGGATGATCCGCCTCTCGTAAGAGGAAAGGTGAAACACGTTTTCGGGCTGGTGGCTTTCGGTTACCTTGTCGGCATACTGGGAAGCCATGTATTCCAGTCGTTCCTGCTGCTTCTCGCGGTAGTCGTTCACGTTGATGAGGATATGGATCGATTCCTGGAGCTTCTTGTAGAGGATGACTTCAAGGATTTTCTGGATGGCCCGGATGGTTTCGCCGTGGCGGCCGATGATGGTCGGTGCTTCCTCGGTTTTGATGACGATCTGGAACGCTCCGTTGTCTTCGGTCACTTCGAGGCTGTATTCGTTGATTAACTTGGCAAGGAGTCCTTCAGTTTCCGTTTTGACGATTTCTACTTTATCCATAGGTATGAATTGAATTTAATAAAGGTTATTTACTCTTCCGGTAAATTTGTTTGTACTGCATTATACTAAACAGGGAAAAGATATTCCAATAGAGCGACAGGCCGACCGGCATCCGCATGGAGAACCATCCGATCATGAGAGGGAATATATACTTCATCTGCGTGTTCATGGCTTTCTGGAAATCCCCGGTCTGGTCCTTTTCCCCTTCTTTCTTGTCCGTTTTTTCTATAGCCGGGGCTGCGACGGGCGGAGTCGTAGCCTGCGCCTGGAAGAACTGAAGGACCGCCGTGATGACGGGTATTGCGTAATAGAACACGTTGTTTGCCGTCTGGGGGGAAAGCGCGAGGTTCACGCCGAAAAACCACGGATCGATGGTTGTGATTTTCAGGAACGGGAAATAGAGCACCTTGTTGATGGCCGCAATGGTTGCAGTCATGTTTCCGGTGAAAAAAAGCGAAAGCGTCTGGTAGAGGCCGATGAATATCGGAATCTGGATGATCATGAAAAGGCAGCCTGACGCCGGATTGATACCCGCTTCCTGGTACAGCCGGAGCTGTTCCTCCTGGAGCTTTTTGGGGTCCTTCTTATGCTTATCCTGGATACGGTCAAGATGCGGCTTCAGATCCTGCATCTTTTTGGCCGTCGACATCTGTTGTTTGAAGAACGGGTGAAGGATCACCCGGACAAACACCGTGAGGGCGATGATGGAAAAACCGAAGTCACCCGGCAGGGAAACCGCATGAAACAGCTTGTAAAAACCGACGAGCAGGTTCAGGATCGGAAACACGAAAACCGTATTGAAAAAATTGGGTTGAAGCATGTGTGGTGGTATTGATAACAGACCTTTTTAGACGGTCAGTTTTTTTCTGCCTTTAAGCCTTCTTCTTTTAAGTACGTTCCTTCCGTCATGCGTGTCCATGCGTTTCAGGAAACCGTGTTTGCGTACTCTCCTGGTTTTTTTCGGCTGGTATGTTCGTTTGGTTGCCATAGTTTAGAATCCAATTTGTAATAATGACGTATCTTTGCCCAAAAATACTTGTCCCGCTGCCTCCGTCACGAAAGGCATGAATGGATGCAGCATTTTGAGGCTCTCTATATACACCTCTTTGAGGCGTTCAAGAACACTAATGTTACCATTTTTTAGCTCCTCTTTCAACTCTTCAATGTAATAATCCGCAAATCGGTGCCACATAAACTCATGGATATCGTTGAGTGATTGCGAAAAACGGTACTTCGCCATATCCTTCATATATTTCTTCCGCAGGACGGCAAATTCTTTCAGAAGCGCCTCCTGAACATCTGCTTTACCAACGCTTTTCACTTCGGATGCCTGAACCGTCGCTTCATAGGTATATATGAACCGTCCGATATTCCAGATCTTGTTGGCGAAATTGCGCATGCCCTTCACCTTTTCCTCAGACAAAGCCACGTCTCCCCCTTCTTTCGTACCGAACATGAGCGCGGCGCGAAGCGCATCAGCCCCGTATTTATCAACAAGAAGGAGCGGATCCATCACGTTGCCTTTGCTCTTGCTCATTTTTTGCCCCTTCGCATCCCGCACCATGCCGTGCAGGAATACGTTCCGGAACGGGGTCTTTTTGGTACGGAACACGCCGACCATGAGCATGCGTGCGACCCATGCACGCAGGATGTCATGTCCGGTTTCCATGACGCTTGTCGGATAGAAATAATCATAAAACTCCCGGCCTTCGGTCATCAAAGTCGCAAACGGCCACTGCGCGGATGAGAACCATGTGTCAAACGTATCCTCGTCCTGTTTGAACGCGCACGATCCGCATACACCGCATGCGTCAGGTTTCGTTTCGCTCACGAACCACTTGCCCGTTTTCGCACACTGGTAAGCCGGAATACGGATGCCCCACACGACCTGTCGGGAAATATTCCAGTCGATGAAATTGTCAAGAATCATATTGAGCTGCCGGTTGAACCGCTTGGGAAACACGACGGTCTCCTTGTCTTTGATGAATTTCTTGGCCTCCTGCGCAAGCGGTTTCACTTTCACGAACCACTGCTCTTTGGGAAGCGGTTCAAGCACCCGTCCGCACCGGTAGCATGTTCCCACCCGGTGGACATAGTCGGTTTTGATGTGATCGATCAGGCCTTTTGCCTGGAGGTCTTTCACCACCTGTTCCCGGGCGGAAAATATGCGCAGGCCTTTATACTTGCCCGCAAGTTCGTTCAGTTTTCCGTCAAACCCGATAACCTGCTTCATGGGCAGGTTGTGGCGCTTCGCGATTTCGTAGTCGTTGAAGTCATGGGCGGGCGTCACTTTCACCACACCGGTTCCGAACTTGGGATCAACCGCCTCATCTGCCACTACTTTCACCTTAAACGGCCCGATCAGACCTTCCACTTCAAGCTCCTTGCCTACCCATTCCCTATACCGCTTGTCTTCCGGGTGGACCGCAACTGCCGTATCTCCGAATTTCGTCTCGGGACGGACGGTTGCAAGCGTAAAGGGACCGTATTTCATGTAGTACAGCGGGTCGGTGCGCTCCTGGTAGACAACCTCAAGGTCTGAGAATGATGTGCCGCAGTTCGTGCAATAGTTCACAAGACGGTTGGAGCGGTATACCAAACCGGCGTCATATAGTTCCCGGAATGTCCTGTGCACTATTTTCACAACCTCCGGATCCATGGTGAATTTCTCCCGGCTCCAGTCCAGCGCATATCCGAGGCGCCTCAGCTGGCTTTTGATATGGTTTTTGTTTTCCATCACGAAATCCCATATCGCCTTGAAAAGCTCCTCCCGCTTATAGTCAAAGCGGCTTTTCCCCTGTTTTTTCAGGTGTTTTTCGAACACATACTGCGTTTCAAAACCCGCATGGTCAAGCCCGAGAAGCCACAGGGTTTCATACCCTTTCATCTTATGGAACCGGACCATGACATCCTCATAGACGAACATCGCATGTCCGAGGTGCAGGCTTCCGTTCGCGTTCGGAGGAGGAAGGATGATTGAGAACGGTTTTTTCGAAGGATCGGTTTTTGCGCGGAACAAACCCTTTTTTTCCCAGAGTTCGTAAAGCGGAGCCTCGAATGCGGAGGGAGTGAACTTGCTTTCCATTCGTCTATTGTCTCATTTTTACCCTCGGAAATCAAACTATCGTGGAGCACGCCGGGATACGATCTACGCGGGGTTCCCATTAGTTATAATAAGAAGATTATGGATTGGGTATTTACGACACTCAACTGGTACCTGTATCTCTTGTGCCTCGGAATCATCGTATTCCCGTTCACGAAACGGTTTTTCGGATCTTTTTTTGACCGGGGATACCCGTTTGCCAAAACCATAGCAATCCTTGCTTTAAGCTACCTTTCGTTTGTCCTGGGAATCTATCATATCGTGCCGTTTACGAAAGCAGGGCTCGTCGCGCTCATAGCCGTTTTCCTCGTCGCATATGTCCTGATCCGGAAAAAACAGAAACGGCCGGTTTTCCCCCCTGTCACTCCCAACCGGACATTTGCGGTCATCGTGTTTGAAGAACTTCTTTTTGTCGCCTCCCTCCTGTTTCTTGCATACATCCGCGGCCAGGAACCGTCGATCCGGGGCCTCGAAAAATTCATGGATTTCGGTTTCATGAATTCCATCCTCCGCTCCAGGTTTTTCCCGCCTCTGGACATCTGGTATGCGGGCAATTTCCCCATCAACTACTATTATTTCGGCCATCTCACCGGCGCCGTCCTCATCAAACTCACCGACGTACAAGCCGCGGTCGGCTATAACCTGATACTCGCGACCATCTTCGCACAAGCGGTTACGACCGTGTTCTCGCTCGCGGGCAATATCGTATACCTTTTTGGCAGATCGCTCAAACACGCGCTCGTGTCCGGCATATTGGGCAGTTTCATCGTGAATTTCGCGGGAAACCTCCATACCGTATATCTGTTTACCGACGGCTACAATACGGATAATCCCGTTCCGTTCTGGGAGATTCTGAGCGGATACAATCCGGCTAAATACTGGTACCCCAACGCAACACGCTTCATACCGTTCACGATCCATGAATTCCCCTCCTATTCCTATGTGGTCGCGGACCTGCACGGGCACGTGTTCGACATACCGTTCGTCCTGTTGACTCTCGCCGTCCTCTTTGCCGTATTCATGCGGCACGCGACGGAGCGCCGGACCGGAAACCACGAACAAAAAGGCGGGCTATTCAACTTCAATTTCTTTACGGCAATACTTATCGGGTTCATGGCGGCGGTACATTATATGACCAATGCGTTTGACGGCCCCATCTATATGCTTCTCACCGGCCTCCTCTTTTTCGTCATGTTCGGGCTGAACCGGCACCTGTTCTTTTATATGGGCACACTCGCATTTTCCTTTCTCCTGTTTTCATTCCCTTTTTCATCACATTTTGCGCCGTTCGTTTCAGGCATCGGATTGAATTGCAGCCCTGATTTCCTCGTCAATATCGGCAAAATCGGCCCGTTCCTTTTCGAAAAAGGCAACTGTCAGCCCGATCCTGTCTGGATGCTTTTTGTCCTCTGGGGATTTTTCTGGGTGTGCTTCCTTTTGTTTTTTGCCGTCAAGTATATCCAGCAGAAGCAAAAAACCCATGAATCCCGGATCCACACCGCGGTCGACGATTTCGTGTTCCTCCTCTTCACCTTCGGAACCCTCCTTATTTTCATTCCGGAGTTTTTTTATATCAAGGATATATACCCTGCCCATTTCCGGGCCAACACCATGTTTAAGCTCGGCTACCAGGCGTTCATGATCATGGGGCTCGGATGCGCATATGTCTTTTACCGCATCGCGATACTGAAACGGAAACATCGTTTCCCGCTGTTTTTCGTATACCTCGTATTCTTTGCCTTCGTTTTCGTATACCCCTTTTATTCATTCCCCTCCTATTACGGAGCACTCGACAAAACCCCGCAGCTTGACGGAATCAGATGGCTCAGAACCTCATACCCTGAGGACCTTGAGATCATCAATTTCCTCAACAGCCGCGTCCCGGATCAGCCGGTGGTACTGGAAGCCCAGGGCGATTCCTATACCGATTACGAGCGCATATCATCCTACACGGGCCTGCCGACCGTTGCCGGCTGGTGGGTGCATGAATGGCTGTGGCGGGGCTCCTCCGACATCGTGGGCATGAGAATACCCGAGATCGTGACCCTGTATGAATCACGCGACCTTCAGAAAACACGCGAACTCATCAGGAAATACGACATCAAATATGTCGTCGTATCCCGTCTGGAGAAAGAAAAATACAAAAATCTTTATGAAGAGAAGTTTACGCAACTGGGCAAGCGGATCTTCAAGAGCTCTAATGGGTTTGGGGCTCTGTACCAACTAAATAATAAGTAGATCTTGACAGCGGATTTTCTTTCTGCTAAAGTTATCGACAGGGCATTACTACTCGTCGTCCCCTTATACGAGCGGTAGTGATGCTCTATTTTTTTTTGGGCGAAATTACAGGTGGTATAGCTTCATCGGCAACCCGAGATTCTTCCTTGCCAGCTGCTTGAATTGGTCTCCTACGAACTCAATGAGCTCGGTTTTGACCTCGATCCGCGCTTTTGTCTGGACTTTCCCGATACGGAAGAAGAGTTTATTCCCTTTCATACTTAAAACTATAAACAAGCGTTCAGCAATTGTCAAGTCCTATAGAAAATATCATCAATACTATAAGGTATCCTATATTATTTTAATATTATTACAGGGCTTAATAGAGCTCCAAATAATATCCATATTTTCTTGTGGATAACTTTTTCTGCAGGAAAACGAAGGTCCTGTTTTGTTGGCTGCCTCAACCGCATGCCGCTCCCCTGGGCTTTATGTATAATAGGGAGATGCCAATTCCCAAGGTTTCGATCCTCGTACCAGCCTACAATGAAGAAAAACAGATAGCCAATCTCCTTGCCGTTCTCGTCAATACGGAGCAGGGTAATGAAATCATCTGTATTAACGACGGATCAACGGACAGTACGGAAAAGGAAATACGCAAGTTCAAAGGCCGGGTGAAACTCATAAGCCTTGCCCGGAACCGCGGCAAGGGTTATGCGATCTCCCAAGGTGTCAAAGCAGCGAAAAACGATATCGTTGTGTTTATCGACGCGGACATACTCGGACTCCAGGAAAAACACATACGACAGCTCGTTTCCCCTTTGCTCAAAAAAACACACGACGGGGTCATCGGCTGTTTTACCGATAAGACGGACAAGTTTTTCGCCCCCCTCATGGGGCAGCGCGCGTACCATAAAAAAGACCTGCTTCCCTATCTTGGCGAAATCAAAAAGAAAGGATACGGCCTGGAGCTCTATCTCAACTACATATTCGCCCACAAGAAAATCAAAACCTGCAAACTGCGCGGCACCTCCAACCTCCTCAAGCACCAGAAGCAGTCCTATGATACGGCCGCCCGGCTCTTTCTGGTTGAACTTTTCGATGTGGGTGCGGAACTCATCAACCAGCGCAACTCGTTCTCGGATTTCATCAAGCAGTATTTTTTCCTTGAGAAAGGAAAAACCAAACAGCTTGACCACAGGATCAAGAAATTAATGAATTACATACGAATTGAGCTTATCGACAAGCTCATACCCTAACTATGAAAATATCCCTGATTATCCCGACGTACAATGAGGAAAGATTCATCAAGGACTGCCTCATAAGCGCGGTAACCCAAACCGAGCAGCCTTTCGAAATCATCCTCATCGACAACAATTCCTCGGACAATACGGTCGCGATCGCCAAACAGTTCCCGGTCCGGATCGTGCAGGAGAAGAAACAGGGCATGATACAGGCGCGCAACCGCGGATTTGATGAGGCAGCGGGAGATATTGTGGCACGCTGCGACGCGGACACCCGCCTGCTCCCCGGGTGGATCGAACGGATCCGGAAGGACTTTTCCGCAAATCCGATCGACGCGCTCACCGGACCGTTCGTGTTTTATGACCTCAAGCTGAAAACGACCTTTTTTACGAACGCATACCTTGACATTTTCCGTCCCATCCTGAACGGGAAGGATGTGCTCATCGGTCCGAATATGGCGATCACCAAAAACATATGGAAAAAGGTGAAGCCGCACGTGTGCCTGGACAACAAAAAAGTGCATGAAGACATCGATCTGGCAATCCACATAAACGACATCGGCGGGAACATCATGAGGGATGACGATCTTATCGTGCAGGTGTCAGGAAGACGGATGAGGAAAAATCCGATGTCGTTCTTCGGCGAGTACCCGTTGCGCTTCATCAAAACACTTGCCTACCACAAGAAGGACCTTATTTCGCCGTTCCTTGTGCCTTGAACATGGTTTTGAGCTCTGACAGGGTGGTCGCGTCCTCCGGACGCTTGTCATCCCGGAACCTCGCAAGGCGCGGAAAACGGAGCGCATAACCGGCAACATCCACTTCCATCCCCCCGCCTGTTCGTGTCGCCTTCATGGTGCGGCCTGCCGTATGTATGGGGGAACGGGTTATCTCGTCCGCCTTGATTTCAACAACCGTCACCGGTTCAAGCCACGTATCGCATTCCATGCCGCGGTCCACCTCATAGGTTTTCGGTTTTTCTTTTGACCGTGCGGACTGGCTTTTTTCGTAGAGCGTCTTCCATTCCTCATCCGTCAGCCCCGTACCGATCTTCGCGACCGTCACATACCTGCCCGCCGCCTCATCCAGAACGCCCACCAGGAATGCGCCGATACCGAATCCGGTCCGCTTGCCTTTGCCCGCGTCATACCCCATCACCACGCAGTCGATCGTGTCCTCGATCTTTGACGAATAGCTCCGCTTGAACTTGATCCAGTTCCACCCGCGCGCTCCCGGCTGGTACGTGCCGTCGAGCTTTTTTGCGATTATGCCTTCGAGTCCTTTTGATATCGCCTCCTCGAACCGGAGTTCTATCTTTTTTTCATCATCCATGATCTGGTGCGGCGCAACGATGACCGTGTCTTTTGCCGTATCTCCCGAGGATTCCACGATCGATTCAAGCTGGCTTCTGCGCTCGGTAAAGGGTTTGTGCACATAGTTTACCCCGTCTGCGTACAGGAGCTCGAACGCAAAATATTTCAGCGGTATTTCCTTTGCCTTTTCCGCGATGCCGTATTTGCGCTTGCGCTGTACCGTTTCCTGGAACGGGAGAAACGATCCGGTCGCCGGATCGTACCCGATCGCCTCGCCTTCGATGATCGCCTCCCCGGCTTTTATCTGGTTTTTGACTCCCTCAATAATGTCAGGGTACATGTAGGAAACCTCCTCAAGGCTCCGGGAAAACAACTGTACTCCCCCGCCTTTGCGGTAATGCGCCTGGAGCCGGAATCCGTCGTACTTGGGCTCGACCGCACAGGTCCCGATCTGGTTGATGATTTCCTTGCCGGTCGGCAGCCTCTCGGCCCGCATCATGATGATGGGAGTGTAGACCGCGGGCTGGATGTTGTCCATTTCCCCGATCCCCTTTTCCTTGAGCACCCGCCCGATGAAACCGAGGTCCGGCCGCACATGGTAAGCCTTTTCTATAACCTTCCGGAGGCTTTTGTCCCCGGTTATCATCCATGAGTACGCGTCAAGCACGGTCATATCCGAAAACCCGAGCCGCATGAGCGCCTGAGGGATACGAACCAGATACCGGACCGATAAGGGATCAAGCTGGCGGATGAGATAGGAAAGGTTATTTACCTTGAATTCCTGTGAACCGTCGCCCTGGGCTGTTGCAATCCTGTAGAGCGCTTCGTACGTTTCAAGGACCGACAGGTCCTTTTCCTCAAATGACATGATCTGCTTCTTGAAGTGCTCCGCCGCCTTGCCGAGATCCCCCTGCTTTTTCGCCTCTTTTTCGAAATAAGGCCGGTCGATGTTGAGGGCGGACACGATCGCCTTGACCACGGTCTTTTCCGCCATGCCGAACTCTGTTTTTTCGAAATGGGGAACGACGCGTCCCTGAAGAAGGTACACGGTTTTTTCGAGCTCCGGACCGTCAAGCTTGCCGAAAAGCTCCGCAAGAAGGGATGTTATCTCCAGCCGCGAAGATACCCCTTCGATTTTCTCGAAATATGCGGCAAGGACGGAGAATTTCATGAGACTATTGTACTAGATGAACGGGTGTGCGTGTGCCATATACCTATCCCGTCCGGCCCCGCGTTTCCATATCCCCGTTTTTGTAGCATGGGAGTCCCTGGCGGTACCCTGATCGGGCGCTTACACTAAGTACCATGCTGTCACGGATATACGGGTGTGCGGTGGTCGGGCTTGACGGAGTGCTGGTTGATGTTGAAGTGGATGTGGCGGGACGCGGATTCCCTGCGTTCAACCTGGTCGGACTCCCGGGCAAGTCAATCGAGGAAGCAAAGGAGCGGGTGCGGACCGCCATCGTCAACACGTCCCTTTCCATGCCGGATTCGCGCATTACCGTCAACCTGGCCCCGGCCGATATCCCCAAGTCCGGCTCGGGATTCGATATGCCGATAGCGGTCGGCATCCTTGCGGCCTCAGGCATGGTATCCCCGGATTTTCTGAGCGATTCCCTTTTTGCGGGCGAGCTGTCCCTTGACGGAAAACTGAAAAAAGTGCCGGGCATCCTGCCGCGGGCGCTCCTTGCGCGCGGGAAGCGGTTCAAACGCATGTTCCTTCCGGTCGACAATGCGAAAGAAGCCGCACTCGTTGCCGGGATCGAGATATACCCCGTATTTTCCCTGGAAGAACTGGTGTTCCACCTGAACCGCCAAAAACCGGTCGCACCGTTTCCCCCGTATGCAGTTCCCTCCTATGACTCGGATATGAAAAGCGAGTTTGACTTTTCCGAAATCCGCGGACAGGCGCACGCGAAACGGGCGCTTGAGATAGCGGCTTGCGGATTCCACAATGTCCATCTTAAGGGAGTGCCGGGAGCCGGCAAGACCATGCTGTCGCGCGCTTTCCCCTCTATCATGCCGCTCCTTGACCGGGAGGAAATACTTGAGGTCACGCGCATCTATTCGGTCGCCGGTCTCAATCCCGACCGGGGATTCGTGCTGGATCGGCCGTTCCGCAGCCCGCACCACACGACCTCCCGCATCGGACTCATCGGCGGCGGATCCGTTCCGCAGCCCGGCGAGATATCGCTCGCCCACCGCGGCGTGCTGTTTCTTGATGAGTTTCCCGAATTTCCCCGGAGCGTCCTTGAATCGCTGCGCCAGCCGCTTGAAGACGGATTCGTGCGGATCTCGCGCGCGTCATCCAGCCTCCGGTTCCCCTGCCGGTTCCTGCTTATCACCGCCTCCAACCCGTGCAGGTGCGGATACCTGGGGCACCCGGTAAAACGATGCTCCTGCCCGCCGGGATCCATCGTCAGCTACCGCAAACGCCTCTCCGGCCCGCTCCTTGACCGGATAGACATCCATGTGGACGTACCCCCGGTTCCGCAGGAGCAGCTGACCGGCGGCGTTCCGGGAGAACCGAGTGCGGCAATCCGGAGCCGCATCATGCGGACACATGAACGGCAGGCACAGCGGTTCAGGGACGCGGGCATCCGGTTCAACGGCGAAATGAAAACCCGCCATATCCGTGCGTTTTGCACGTTGTCGGCGGAATCATCGCTTCTCCTGAAGCATGCGATCAACCGGTTCGCGCTCTCCGCCCGATCTTACTTCAAAATCATCAAAGTATCACGGACCATTGCTGACATGGATGATAAAAAGGTAATAGAACCGGCGCATGTCGCGGAGGCTTTGCAGTTGCGGACCTATGAGGAAAATTAAAATTGACAATACTATTGGGCATAGTACAATGGGTGTATTAGTTTGATTATTATTACTATATATCTCTATGAAAGACTCCCCGAAAGACAACGCAAACGGCCACCAGAAGGACGTGAAAAACCCGAAACTTGAAGCGGTGAACCTCGCACTTGACCAGATCCAGAAACAGTTCGGCAAGGGCGCCATTATGCGCCTCGGAGACGGGCCGATCGCGACGACCGAAGTGATTAAAACCGGCGTGCTGCCGCTTGACGTAGCGCTCGGCATCGGCGGCATCCCCAAAGGACGCATCATCGAAGTATACGGACCGGAGTCGTCCGGTAAAACCACCCTCTGTCTGTCCCTGATTGCGGAAGTCCAGAAACACGACGGCGTAGTGGCGTTTATCGACGCGGAGCACGCCCTTGACCCGGAGTGGGCCAAGAAAATGGGCGTCAAACTGGAAAACCTCCTGGTCGCGCAGCCGGACACCGGAGAACAGGCGCTCCAGATCACCGAACAGCTCATCCGCTCCGGAGGCATCGACCTCCTGGTCGTGGACTCGGTCGCGGCGCTCGTACCCCAGGCGGAAATCGAAGGCGAAATGGGAGACGCGCAGATGGGACTGCAGGCGCGCCTCATGTCGCAGGCACTGCGCAAACTGACCGGCATCGTTTCCAAATCCAAGACGACCATCATTTTCACGAACCAGCTGCGTCTCAAGATCGGCATCATGTTCGGCAACCCGGAAACGACAACCGGCGGCATGGCCCTTAAGTTTTATTCCTCCATCCGCATGGACGTGCGCAAAATCGAAACCCTCAAGAAAAACAACATTCCCTACGGCACGCGCGTCCGGGTGAAGATCGTCAAAAACAAGATGGCGCCGCCCTTCAAGGATGCGGAGTTCACGATAACGGGCGACGGCATCGACAAGCTGGAAGGAGTCATCGATGCGGCGATCGCCGCAGGTGTCCTCACGAAAAGCGGATCGTTCATCCGTTACGAGGACCGCATGCTCGGCCAGGGAAAAGAACAGGTGAAGGAAACGCTTCTGCAGGACGAGAAACTGAAAACCCATCTCATCAAGGCGGTCGACCAGAAGCTCCTCGGTAAAAAATGAGCGTGTATGGATGCTAAATTCGACAAGGCATTAAGCCTTGCCTACTTCTATCTCAAGTTCCGCGCCCGCACCCGCGCGGAGATAGTTGCGTACCTCAGGAAAAAAGGCGCCCGGTTCCATTTCAATGATGAAACAATCGACGCGGTGATTGCAAAACTCACGGAAGAGGGGCACATCAATGACCGGAAGTTTGTCGGCATGTACGTGCACGACCGCACTTCCTTCAAACCGAGAAGCGAATTCCTCCTCAGGCGGGAGCTTGCCAAACTCGGGGTTCCAAAGGAATATACGGACGAATATTTCCAGAAGAACGCGGTTGATGAAACGTCCCTTGCGCGTGATCTTCTGGAACGCAGGAAGCGGTCGTTCGACCGCAGCCACGGAAAGGATCGGTTCAAAAAAGCGGTATCGTTTCTTATGCGCAAAGGCTTCTCCTACGACATGTCAAAAAAAGCCTTCAACAGCGTGTACGGAGAGGATACGGAAAAGGAAAAAGCATTTGAAGATTGACCGGAAAAGCAGTAGAATATAGCCAATTACCAATTGTTTCGGGGAGTAATACGCAACTATAAACAATCAATCTGTTATGAAGCTTTCTATCGGTCCAAATCGAAGCATAACACACTCATAAACACCCCGGACATCTGAAGATGATGTTCATATGTTTGATTTCATTAAAAACCTTTTCTCGGGAGCCAAGCAGCGGGAGGCGGAAGAAGCCCAGCTCGCACAGGTCTCCCAGAAGGCAAAAGAGATAACCCTGCGCGCGAACGAAGACGCGCTCCGCATTAAACAGGAAGCCCAGAAAGTCCTCGCTGAGGCTTTGGAAGTCGAGAAATCGCTTACCAAGAAAGAGGAAATGTACCAGTCCAAAGACCAGCAGATCACCCGGGAGCGCCAGCAGATCGAACGGGAACGCCAGAGCCTTGCAGACAGCAAGCGGGATCTGGAGGAAAAGCGGGACGCAATACTCCAGAAGCTCGAGAAAATCGCTCAGCTATCCAAAGACCAGGCCCGCAACCTGCTCCTGCAAGGGTGGGAAGAGAAACTGAAGGGAGACATCGCCAAACGGATCAAACAGTCCGAAGAGGACGTGAAAAGCCAGGCGGATGAAAAGGCAAAGCAAATTCTGGTTGATGCCATGCGCTACGGCGCAACCGACTACGTTGCGGAATACACCCTTTCGGTAGTACATCTTCCGAGCGACGAATACAAGGGGCGGATCATCGGCAAGGAAGGCCGGAACATCCGCGCATTCGAAATCGCAACGGGCGTTGACGTGGACCTGGAGGAAGAGGGAGTAATGAAGCTTTCCTCATTCGATTCTGTCCGCCGCGAAGTCGCACGTGTCGCACTGGAACGGCTCATCAAAGACGGCCGCATCCAGCCTGCACGCATCGAAGAAATCGTCGCTAAGACAAAGGAGGAAATCGAAAAAGTCATTTTCCGCGCCGGCGAGGAACTCGCCCACAAGGTCGCGGTGTTCAATCTCCCCGCCGAAATCACCAAGCTCCTTGGCCGGTTCAAATACCGCTATTCCTACGGCCAGAACATGATCGTCCACACGCTTGAGGAAACCCGCATCGGCGTGGCGCTCGCCCACGAACTGAAAGCGGACGTGAACGTCGTCAAGCTCGGATGCCTTCTTCATGATATCGGAAAAGTGATCGACGCGAAGGAAGGCTCCCATATCGATCTGGGTGTTGAGCTTGCCAAAAAATACCGCTTCCCCCAGAAAGTCATCGACTGCATCGCTTCCCACCATGAGGATGTGCCTTTCACCTCGATCGAAGGAATCATCGTCTACATCGCGGATGCGGTGTCCGGCGGCAGACCGGGAGCGCGGCACGAAGATCTTGAGGAGTACCTCAAGCGCATCAAGACGATTGAGGAAGTCGCGAAAACGAAAAAAGGCGTCAGGGAAGCATATGCCCTGCAGGCCGGGCGCGAACTGCGCGTCATCGTGAAACCCGACGAAATAACGGATGACGACACGGTCATCCTCGCCGCCAAAATCAAGAAAGAACTTGAGGAAAAGTTCGAAGTATTTCCCGGACAAATCAAAATTACGGTGATCAGGGAATACCGGACCGAGGACCGGACCAAAATCTAAGATAAAAAAATTAAGTCGCGCATTTCGGGTCAGGCACCGCTTGATACCGGATGCGCGATTTTTTGTTTCGATTCGCATTATCACAGCAATCCGTTTTTGATATAGATTGTTACAATAAGATGTTCTTAATATGGATTGACAAGAAGCCTCAAACTCATTATTCTATAACTGTTTGATTATCCTGATGCTCCGCTCGGAGCAGACGGATTGGATTAGCAGTTCACGTCAATCCAAAGGAGGTGATACCCCATATGACAAAAGCAGACCTCGTTGCGCAGGTAACAAAAAAAGCTGGACTTACCGCTAAAGCAGCAAAAGACGCCGTGAACGCAGTCTTTGGTTCAGTCACCGACGCCCTCAAAAGAGGCGAAAAGGTGGTCGTTACCGGATTTGGAACATTCATGGTTCGCAAAAGAGCATCCAGAAAAGGACGCAATCCTCAGACTGGTGCGGAGATCCAGATCCCGTCAACAAAAACCCCTGGCTTCACAGCCGGAAAAAGCCTGAAGAGATTGGTGAAATAATTTTTTTATAAAAAACCTCCCGCTGTGGCGGGGGGTTTTTTGTTGAAAAATAACAATCTGCTATACTTATTCGTAATGACGATCTTCATCGCTGCAGACCACCGGGGGTTTGAGCTGAAAAATAAGATTATCGAATATCTCCAGGAAAAAAATATCCGCATTGAGGATTTGGGCAATTACCAGTACGATCCGGTCGACGACTATCCCCTTTTTGGCCGCAAGGTAGCTCAGGCGGTGCTCCAGAATGCTGAAGCGCACGTTGGCATCGTCATCTGCGGCTCGGGCGTCGGCGTATCGATCGTCGCAAACCGTTTCAACGGCATACGGTGCGCGATCGGATTCAAGCAGGAACAGGTGAAACACGCGCGGGAAAACGACCATATCAACGTATTGGCAATCCCTTCAGACTATGTCGATTTCGAATCGTCTAAAGAACTTATTGAAGTGTTCCTCAACACGCCCTCCCATCAGGAGGAAAAATACTTGAGAAGGATAAAGGAGCTTGACCAGACCACCTCAAACGCCTGACGGCATTTCATACTTCCCTTCACTGTTTTTCTGCACGACTCCTTTCAGTTCAAGAAGCGACAGGGTGCCGGAGAGCACGTTGACCGCCTCCCCTGTTTCGCGCGCGAGCTCATCCGCCGTCAGCGGGCGCGATGAAAGAACGCGCACCACCTGCTCTTCCCCGGAGGTGAGAGCCGGTCCGGTTTTTGTTATGGTTTCATCCTTCATCCCCAAGCCCTCAAGCACGTCCGATATGCAGGTTGCAAGCACCGCCCCCTGCTTCAGCAATATGCTCGGCGCTTCCGAAAGGTATGAAGTAAGGGGGACCGGCGGGGCAAACACCTCCTTTCCCTGGGACGCGGCGTACCGTGCGGTAATGAGGGATCCTGAATTGCACGCACCCTCAACAACGATGACGCCCAGCGAAAGCCCGGATATGAGCCGGTTGCGCATGATAAAAAAATCCCTGCGCGGACGGGTTCCCGGCGGAAACTCCGAAAGGATGGCACCCCGACCGGCGATTTCGCGGTAGAGCGAACCGTTTGAAGCGGGGTATACGACATCGATCCCGCATCCGAGCACGGCAACCGTATAGCCGCCTGACCGGAGCGCCCCCCGGTGCGCGGCCGTATCGATACCTGCTGCCATTCCCGACACGACGGTTATGCCCCGCTCCCCCAGTTCGGCGGCAAAACGGTTCGCCACCAGAAGCCCGTACGGAGTCGGTTTCCTGCTCCCGACAATCGCAACGCTTGCTGCCGGTACGGGTCCGTTTTGGAGACCTCCTTTCATGTAGAGACATATGGGCGGATCGTCGATATGGAGAAGCGGGGCCGGGTACTCCCTGCTTCGGGCGCAGAGAACCTTTATGCCTTTTTCCAGGATAAGCCTGCCTGTTTTTTCGGGGTCGAAGTTCCTGCGGAATGAACAGAACCGCGATGCGGGGCCTGCCCCGATCAGGCGGATAAGTTCAACTCCCCGGGCGAAATACGCCTCTTTCGCATTCCCGTACTTTTTGCGCAGGTGGGAAAACCGCACCGGTCCGATCGTCAGGCAGTGGGAAAAAGCCATGGAATACAAGGTTTCATCATCCATGTATCAATGGTAAAAACAGGTTTCCGCACCCCGCAAGGGACTGTATGCAACAAAAAGAAGTTTACGCATCGTAATACCGCTCCGCAGTATCAAAAGCACCACCATGAACCGCTCCGTATATTTTCCCCTTTCAGGTCGCGCAACGGATCGGTGTCGCTTTCGTACCGTATCCGTTTTATCATGCAAGACGATCCGTTCTGGGCGCTTGCCCGCGTAAAAGAACGTTTGGCAAGATCGGATCTGCCTATTTTCAGGTACATGCTCATGAGACGGAGCTGGGACAGGTAATCGGTTTTTACGTCCATGAGCCGCGCCAAACGCGCATCATACGACCGCACGTCAGCGAATCCTTTTGCATCAGTCAGGACAAACGCGGCATCATCGGCAAAAACCAGTTTCCAATCCGGATCCTTGAGTATGTGCTCCATAAATGCCCTCCCCCACGGGGTAATGTCCGTATGGGTAAAAAGAACCGTATGGATGCCGTATTGCGAAAACACCTTTTTGCGCACGGCATCATCAACCTGGAGTTTTATGTAGGTGTCCCGGAAAAAATCGGCCGGATACGCCTCGGGCCGGTTGTCGACGAACACCCGGTAGTCGGGATACAGCCGGTAAATCGCATACCCGCCGATATCGAAATTGTTGAACAGGTTACCGGGGAGCTTGTTTTTCCGGATGAAATCCGCTGCGCCCTTTTCCCGCTCGACAAACCCGATTCCGAACGATTTGTCGATATCCATGACGCGATACGGTGCATTGCTTGCGGCAAGGACTGTCAGGCCAAGCGACAAAACCGCAAAAACGGCAAATCCGTATTCGCGAATCGTCTCCCGGATCCGGGCAAACGGCTCGCGAAGAAGCAAAACGATATCCGCGGCGGCAACGGTCCCAATCGGTATCGCCGTGAACACGAAAAAGGGAAGGTGCCGTATCTGCCACACCGGCAAGACGAAAAAGACCCCCAGCAGTACCGCGAAGCAATATCTCCTGCGCGCAACCAGTACAAGCAGAGCACCCACGATAACGGGAATAAGCAGGAAGTAGTACCTCACATGGTAGTTGAGCATAAGCGAGTTGAGAAAAAACATATTCTGGTTTTCGACAATGGAATATCCGTAGTTACCGAATATCCGGAACGGGTACAAAGCCCCCGCTACACCCTGCGGGTTCAGGCAAGCGGCGGCAAACGAAACGACCACCCACATGCGCTCCCCGGCTTTTGCCCGGTGGAAATGGAATATCGCATATACGAAAAGCAGGAATAAGCCGAACACAAACGATATGTGGAGATTACTCCATAAAGCGATTGCGAGGGGAAGGACTGCAAATGCCCGTTTCCCCTGTGCGAAAAAGAGAATATACAGCATGAGCGAAAACAGAAAGTACCCGAAAAGTTCCGGCCTTACATCGAGCCGTTCAAAAAGAAGCGGGATGAGTGCAAGCGAGACGAAGGAGGAAACAAGTATGCCGTACCTGCGTCCGGCCCGCAGCGCCAAATACACGGAAGCGATGATGCATGCGACTTTCAGGATCATGAGGCCCCCGGAACCGGCACCGGTTAAGGCAAGCGAAAACAGGACCTCGGAAAGCCAATGGTGATTGGTAAAGGGAAATGCCGGGTTCGTGTAAGAAAACAGGTTTGTTGACGGCACGCTGCCTGTTTTGAGGATGATGCTCCCGATAGCCAGGTGCCTGCCCAGATCCTGGGAAAAATCCGTGCTTGTCGTCAGGGTTATCGAAAGCAGAAAAACAAAGATTAGAACAAGCGTGAGTTTTTTTACCACCATTTCCATAGAGTCAACTATAATGATAATATATGCTCTTCAAAAAGGCGTCCCGCATCTTCATGACAGGTGGCGTTTTCATCTGTTTCTTTTTGTTAACGGCAGCCCCTGCTCATGCGGTCATCGGCGATCTCAACTACAATATGCCGGGACAGAAACAGGGGGAAACGGTTGTCGTGGATAAAACCGATACGAAGGCTTTGGACACATGCAGGGACGAAAAAACGCGGACTGAAACCCTTCTGAAAAACTGCCAGGGCGCAAACAATCTGCTTACCTCAACCCAGGAGGAACTCAAAAACGGGAAAAACACGCTGCTTTATATCGCAATAGTATCAGGCACTGCGGCCCTCATTTTCGCGGCAGCGACACTCATCCTGTTCCTGAAGCTTAAAAAAGCACAGGCGCCGGCTCCGGTCAGTTCGGTTTCTTGACTTTAACTTCCATTTTATTCTGGCGGTAATCGACCGCAACACGGTCCCCTTTTTTTATCCTGCCCTCAATTATCTGAAGCGCGATTTCATCCGTAATCTGTTCGTTCAGGATACGCTTCAAAGGACGCGCGCCGTATACCTCATCGAAACCGATTGCGGTAAGGTACTTTGCCGCGTTCTCCGTCACCTCCAGAACAAGGGATTGACGGGCGAGCCGTTTGGATAGGTCTTCGATTTGTATTTTCACGATCTCTTTCATCATCGCTTCGTTCAGGCTGTGGTATATGATGACCGAGTCCAGCCGGTTGAGAAATTCGGGCTTGAAAAACTTCTTTACCGATTCAAGGATTTTTGCGTTTCGCTCCTTCGACTCCGGTACGGTCGCAAACAGTTCGCTCCCGAGGTTTGACGTGAGGATGATGATGGTATTGCGGAAATTCACCGTGCGCCCCCTTCCGTCGGTCAACCGTCCGTCATCCAGTATCTGGAGAAACGCGTTGAAAATTTGCGGATGCGCCTTCTCCACCTCGTCAAACAGAACAACCGAATAGGGTTTCCTCCGCACCGCCTCGGTCAACTGGCCCCCTTCCTCATACCCGACATATCCGGGCGGTGCACCGATAAGGCGAGCCAGGGTATGCGCTTCCTGGTACTCGCTCATGTCGATGCGGACCATTGATTTTTCGTCATTGAAGAGGCTGTAAGCAAGCGCTTTTGCCGTCTCCGTTTTACCGACGCCGGTCGGCCCCAGGAACAGGAAGGAACCGATGGGCTTTCCCTCGTCCGACAGTCCCGCGCGCGAGCGCCTGATAGCCCGTGCGATGCGGGAAAGCGCTTCCTCCTGCCCGACAACCCTCCGCCTCAACTCATCCTCAAGGCGTTCAAGCTTTGCGGATTCCGTTTCCAGGAGCCGCGATACGGGAATATGGGTCCAACGGGATACGATCGTTGCGATGTCGTCCTCGGTAACCTGCTCTTTCAGGAGCCTTCCGTCGCCCGGCAGTTTTTTCCATTTCGCCTCAAGCTCCTTCACTTTCTTTTCTTCCTCCGGTATTGTGCCGTATTTCAGTTCCGCCGCTTTTTCAAGCATGACTTCCCGCTCAGCTTTTTCAAGCTCCAGCCGAAGCCGGTCAAGCGCTAGGCGGTGTTTCTGGAGGGCGCCGATTATCCCTTTTTCCTCCTGCCACTGCGCATGAAGTTTGTCAAACTCCTGTTTCAGTTTCTTTTTTTCGTCCTCCAGGCTTTTTTTGCGTACATCAAGCCCTTTTTCCTTCTTGAGGGCGGCCAGCTCGATCTCAAGCTGGGTAATTTTGCGTTTCATCACGTCAAGTTCCTCGGGAAGGGAGTCGATCTCTATCTTCGCACTTGCAGCAGCCTCATCCACCAGGTCTATCGCCTTGTCAGGCAAAAACCGGTCGGACAGGTAGCGCACTGAGAGGGTAACCGCGGCAATGAGCGCGTCGTCCGATATCTTGATTCCGTGGTGCACTTCGTATTTTTCCTTGATGCCGCGCAGGATCGAGATGCTGTCCTCCATGCTCGGCTCGTCGATGTACACCGGCTGGAACCGGCGCTCAAGCGCTGCATCCTTCTCGATATACTGGCGGTACTCGCGCACCGTGGTTGCGCCTATGGCATGGAGCAGTCCGCGGGCAAGGGCGGGCTTGAGCATGTTGCTCGCGTCAACCGCTCCCTCCGCTCCCCCGGCTCCGACGATCGTATGGAGTTCGTCGACAAACAGGATGTATTTCCCCTCCCCTTTTTCTATTTTTGTGAGGGTTTTTTTCAGGCGGTTCTCGAACTCACCCCGATAGCTGGCGCCCGCAAGCATGCCGGCAAGATCAAGGGAAAGCAGCTGCCGGTTCTTGAGGGTATCGGGTACGTCGCCTGCGACAATGCGTAAAGCGAGCCCTTCAACGATCGCCGTCTTGCCCACGCCCGGGTCGCCGAGAAGGACTGGGTTATTTTTGGTACGGCGGGAAAGAATCTGGATAACCCTCCGTATTTCGGCATCCCTGCCGATAACCGGGTCAATCTTTCCCTCTTTTGCTTGCCTGGTAAGATTGATGGTGTATGTTTCAAGAATATCCCCCTCGTCCTGGGGAGGCTGGTATTTCATTTCCATAGTTTAGCACTATAATACTAACTCTGCTAATTATAGGAGGGGACCAGAAAAAAGTCAAGATCAAGTAAGGGGATCGTATCCTCCTTTTGACCAGGGGTGGCACCGGAGAATGCGTTTCAAACCAAGAAACAGTCCGCGCAGGACGCCGTATTTGTCGACTGCCGCATACGTATACCGTGAACAGGTGGGAGTGAAGCGGCATGCGGCATCGGTCAGAAACAGCATGCGCGCGATCTGGGTATGGAGAAACGACGTATTCTGGTATACGCGGATAAGTCCCAGCACGGCTTTCTTGATCATAGGTGATGTATAATATACCCTATGGGAATAGTCTACATCATCATCGCAAATTTTATGTGGGCGCTTGAGCTTATTCTCATACGCAAGTTCTTCCCCACCCAGAATTCGTTCGTAATCACCGCGGTCACGAGCATCATTGCCGCGATTTTTTACGCGCCGACCTTCCTTTTTACGAGTGAAAAATTCACGGCCCGGGACTGGATTGTCCTCGGAGTTCTCGCATTCACTTCCCTTTTCCTTGCCCAGATGCTTTTCGTGAAAGGGATCCAGAAAAGCCCGAGCGCAATCCTTGCCACTTTGGCCGCGCTCACCATGCCGATAAGCTCGATCATCATGGGTATCGTATTCCTCAAGGAAACCCTCACCATCAAGGCCGTTATCGGCAGCATCCTCATGCTTGCCGGATTCGTAGTTATTTCGCTCTGAAATGAAAATATCCGTCATCACCCTGTTTCCCGACATGATCGCGGGGTTTGTCCGGGAAAGCATCATTAAGCGGGCGGTTGAAAAGGGACTCGCCGATGTGGAGCTTATTCAACTTCGCGATTTCGCAACCGACTCCTACGGCACGGTCGACGGAAAGCCATACGGAGGCGGTGTCGGCATGGTGCTGCGGGTTGACGTATTGCACCGCGCGCTCGAAGCCGCAAAAACAAACGCACCGGGCAAAAAACCGCACGTCGTCCTGACGTCCGCCAAGGGCGCGCCCTACAAACAGGAAACCGCCCTGCGGTTCTCCAAAACGGAACACCTCATCGTCGTTGCCGGCCATTATGAAGGGGTGGACGAACGGTTTCTTGACTATGTGGATGAGGAAGTGTCTTTGGGAGACTTTGTCATGACCGGCGGGGAAATCGCAGCGGCCGCAATAACCGATTCCGTAATCCGCCTGATACCGGGAGTGCTCAAGAAGGACGAAGCGACCCGGATAGAGAGCTTCTCGGAGGCCGGGGGAAAGACGCTTCTTGAGTATCCGCAGTATACGCGCCCCGAGGAATTTGACGGGAAAAAAGTGCCGGACATACTCCTTTCCGGCCATCACAAAGAAATAGAAACATGGCGCTCCGATATGGCTCTCCGGGAAACAAAGAAAAAAAGGCCCGATCTTCTTACATAATTCAGGTTGACATCCGCATCAGCATGGGGTTTAATATAACTATTACTTTACTTGTAATATATTATCAGTTCGCATTATCAACACACTATGAAAAGCATTACCGTCCAGCCCAAATCCTTCAGGGACTCCATCTACTCCATGAAAGGGATTACGAAAAAAACCGTCGAGGAGCATCTCAAGCTGTACCAGGGATACGTCAAGAAATATAACGAAATAAACGGCTTGCTTGCAGGCCTCAAGGACGAGGACTACGCTGCCGCAAACCAGGTATACTCGCCTATCCGAGAGCTCAAGGTAGAGCTGTCCTTCGCATGGGGCGGAATCATCAACCACGAAATCTACTTCGGCCACCTGGGGGGACAGGGGGGAGAACCAAAAAAAGACCTCATGACCCAGATCAACGCTGATTTCGGGTCCTTCGATGCATACCGGAAAGACCTGAAGGCCTCCGGTATCGCGGCCCGCGGATGGGTCTGGACCGCCTGGAACACGAGGGAAAAACGGCTGTTCAATTATGTGGGCGATTCGCAAAACACATACCTGACCTGGGAAACCAAGCCAATTCTTGCGCTTGACACCTATGAGCACGCGTATTTTGCGGACTACGGAGTGAACCGCGGCAGCTACATAGAGGCGTTCATGGAAAACCTTGACTGGCAGGAAGTGGAGCGCAACTTCTCCCTGGTATAAGGCATTTTATTTGCCATTTTTTCAGCTTTGTGCTATAACTTGATTCTATGATATCGGTTGATGGCCTTGCGAAAAAGTTCGGCAGCGCCCACGCCCTGAAAGACATTTCATTCGATGCGAAACAGGGCGAAATCGTCGGATTCCTTGGGCCCAACGGCGCGGGGAAAACGACCACCATGCGTCTCATCCTCGGATACCTGTCCCCAACCGGCGGCTCCGTCCGCGTCAACGGGATAGACCCGGCCAAAAACCGGATGGGTATCCTCAAAAATGCCGGCTATCTTCCGGAAAACAATCCCCTGTATCCTGACATGAAAGTCGGCGAATACCTGTCGTTCGTCGCCGCCGTGAAAAAGGAAACGGACCTTGCGTCAATCGTCGCATCCGTATCCCTTGAGGAAAAAACCAATGTAAAAATCGAGGAACTCTCCCGGGGATACCGGCAGCGGGTGGGTCTTGCCGCGTCCCTTTGCGGAAATCCCGATATACTTATACTGGATGAGCCCACATCCGGGCTTGATCCCATCGAACAGGAATCCATACGCCGCCTCATCAAAAAACTTTCCCGACGGAAAACGATCATATTTTCAACCCACATCCTCTCGGAAGTTGAGGAGATTGCGGATAAAGTCGTGATCATAAACCGCGGTGCCGTAGTTTATCAGGGAAGCAAACCCAAAGAAAAGGGCGGCGTCGAAAAACTGTTCAAGCAAAAAGTGAAAGACTAACCATATGCGCAACATATATCTCAGGGAGCTCGGATCGTACCTCAACAATGCGGTTGGCTATATCGTCATTGTTCTCTTTGCGGCGCTTGCCAATTTCCTGTTCCTGCGTGACGCGTTCGTAACCGGGTCCGTTTCCCTGAAGGCGTTTTTTGCCATCATCCCCTGGCTGCTTCTCGTGTTCATCCCTGCCCTCGTTATGCGCTCCTTCAGCGAGGAGCGGCGCACCAACACGATCGAGATACTCCTCACCCTGCCCGTCTCGGAAACCGCCATCGTCATTGCCAAGTTCCTTGCGTTCCTTACCCTCTCTGCAATCGCGCTCGCGCTCACGGCATCCATTCCCGCCACGTTTTATTTCCTGTCCGGGGTGTATATCCCCGAAATTCTGGTCGGATACCTCGGCTCGCTTTTGCTTGCCTCCTCCTACATCGGGATATCTCTTTTTTTCTCCAATATGACCAAAAACCAGATCGTCGCGTTCCTCATGTCGACCGTCACCATTTTCCTGATGCTGGGAATAACCAGCGACCTTTTCACCTCACTTCTCCCGAAATTCATCCAGGATTTCATCGGCATCTTCGGTCCGGTATTCCATTTCGGCAATTTCCTGAAAGGCGTGCTCGACTTCCGCTCCCTTTTGTATTTTACGAGCCTGACCGCCCTGTTCCTGTTTCTTACCGTTGTCCAGTTGGAAAAGAGGGATTGATATGAAAAACCTATTTCAAGCGCTCGGAAAAATGAGAATGACAGATCTCGTGCACCGGGGGGGCGTTGACAAACCGCTCCTTTTCATCGTGAGCATTGCGCTTTTCATTGCTGCAAACATCCTGATCCAGCCGATCTCCCTCAAGGCTGATTTGTCAAAAGGCAAAGCCTATACCCTGTCCCCGGCAACCGTCAGGCTGTTAAAATCGCTTGACGATGTGCTGACCGTCAATTTTTACGCGTCCGAGAACCTTCCCTCCCGGCTGGTTCCTTTGAAAACCGAGGTGAACGACCTCCTGAACGAATACAAAAAAGAAAGCGGCAACAAAGTGGTCATAAAAACCGTAGATCCGAAAAACGACCAGAACGCCCGGAAGGACACGGAGGAACTGGGGATTCCGGAGCTTCAGTTTTCGCAGCTTGAAAGCGACAAATACCAGCTCACGACGGCTTATTTCGGCATAGGCCTTTCCTACGGCGGCAAAAAGGAATCCCTTCCCCAGGCGACGGATCTTTCAAACCTCGAGTACAACATCACCTCCCTCATCTACCGGCTCGTAAAAAAGGAGCCGGAACAGGTGGCCGTAATCGGCGCTATTCCGGCGCAGGACCCACAGAACGATCCCTACGGGGTGCTTACCCAGGTGCTTGCCACCCAGTACGAGGTCTCGCCCCTTGATATAACTGATCCCGAAGTGAAAACAATAGACCCGTCATTCCGGTTTGTCATTTTTATCGCGTCAAACGAAAAAACGGAAGATGCGGTGATTGAAAAAGTCCGGCAGTACCTGCGTTCGGGAGGCAGGGTCCTGTTTCTGGTGGACGGCGTACACGTGAACGACGACCTTTCCGCATCCCCCGCCGGACACAACCTCTTTGCGCTCCTCAAGGAAACGGGCATCACGCTCAATACCGATTTCGTTTTGTCCACAAGCGCCGAATTCGTCAATTTCGGCAACGCCTCCTACCAGTTCTACACCCCCTACCCTTTCTGGGTCAAGACAAACTCGTTCAAAAAAGACGCCGGATATTTTGCCAATGTGCCAAGCCTCACGTTTCCCTGGACCTCAAGCATAACGGTCGATCCGAAAAAAGGGGAAACGCTGGTATACGCACCCAAAACCTCCTGGAAACAAACGACAGACTACACGCTTTTTCCCCAAAGCATCAAGGAACCGGCTGCCGGATCCATGAAAGAGTATCCCCTGATCGCGAGTGCTAAAACGGGGAAAAACGGCGTAGCAGTCGTCGTTCCCTCATCCCGGTTTCTGGACGCGCGGTACCTCGGACGCGGCGCGGGCAATATCGAATGGGCGTTTAACCTCGTAAACGGACTGGCATCGGGCGGCGCGCTTTCCGGCATCAGGTCCAGATCCCTCAACATCTATCCGGTGCCGGACCTTCCGGCAAACCGGAAGGATCTCGTGAAATACGGCAACATGATACTTCTTCCCGCTTTGTTTGCGGCTTACGGGGCATGGCGTTTGATGAGGCGCAGATGATCAGACCATTATGTAGCGGGCGGACTTCGTGCTTCCCACTTTCTTGATGATCCCCTTTTTCGTGAGATCCTGCACGTCGCGCAGTACTGAGTCCTCCGAAATATCGGCAAAAAGGGTGCTGAACGATTTATTTTGGAGATACCCTATTTCCTGTATATATTCGATTATTTTTATCTGGCGGTCGGTGAGAAATATCTGCTGTCCGCCGATCTTCTCCTTGAGCTTCACGTCCTTTGAAAGCTTGAGGATTTTTTCCTTCGTTTTGTTGAATTCGATCGAAGCGCCGTAGGTGAAATATTCAAGCCACGCGGTCAGGTTGCCGGATGTGGCTTTCCCGAGGTTTTCGTAGTAGACCACCGCATCCCGGTCGTAGTATTCCTCAAGCGAAAAAAAGCGCCTGATGTCGTAACCGCCCAAAAACAGGATAAGGGTCGCCAGAATGCGTGCAACCCTTCCGTTGCCGTCGATGAACGGATGGATGCGGACCAGTTCATGATGCGCGATTCCCGCCTTCAGGACCGGATGCAGCTGGCCCGTCTCTTCCTTGTTTATCCAGTACGCGAACTCCCGCATGAGAAACGGCACTTCCATGGGGGCAGGCGGCTTGAACGTGATTTCGCCGGTTGCGGAGTTGCGTATGACCACCTGCTTGAGGCGGTATTCGCCGCTCTGCTCGGGGGCAAGGATTTTGTCCGTGATATTGCGGTGCAGTTTCCTGATGAGCTGTTCCGTTATCTTGTCAATTTTCTTGTGCGCCTCCTCGTCGATGAATTCGATGACTTTCCGGTAGTTGATGATTTCCTGGATATCTCGCGGTCGCCCCAGGACGTCCTTGCCTAAAAGCACGTCTTTCGCCTCATCCTGGCGGAGCATGTTTCCCTCGATATGGGTGCCGTGGTATGCGGAGCGGATGATGGCGTCCTCCTTGAACTGCTTTTCCCATAAGGGCAGAAGGGGTGAATGGCGGATGACCTCCTCTGCCGCTTCGATTTTTGCGATGCTGTTGAGTATTTGATTCGTGATCTGATACGCAGGATTAAACATACATGTCATTATAGCATTAACCGGCTACGGGGAAAATGAGTTGATGAGGCCAAGGAGCTCCATAACGAATTCGGCAAACACTGCGGTCTCCCCGCCGGTTTTTTTGATCCGTTTCTCGATCCGGAGCGCTTCCTTTTGTATATTTTCGCGGATGGTTTTTCCGACTTCATAGTAATCGAGCCGCTCACGCAGCCACGCGAAATCCTGCGCCCCGACATGGCCGCTTCCGAAAAACGATATGAAGCGTTTGAGCTCTTTTGGTTTTGCCGATTTCCTGAACTGTTCAATCACCAGGGTGTTTTTCCCTTCCGCAACATCGGATGTCGTGGATTTCCCCAGCTCCTCCTCGCTCCCGAATACCCCTTCAAAATCATCCTTCATCTGGAACAGGATACCGAGCGGCGCCAGTATCCCCTCCCACGCGTCCACCTGCTTTTGGGGCAGGCCGGCAAAGTGAAAGCCGAATTTCGCCGGGCGCACGAACGAGTACTGCGAAGTTTTCATGTCCATGATAAGGGACACCTCGGGAATATGCACATAATCAAGATACTGTCCCACGATCAGCTCCTGTTTGTAGCGGTTGTACAAAAGACTCATCCTTTCGCGGTTTGACGGGGTAAGGGACGGGCAGTCAAGCATCCGGCCCGCAATCTCGTCCGCCATCATAAGGGCCAGGTCCCCCGAAAGGATAGCCGGACCGGTTCCGTACCTGCGGTACACGGTGGGTTGATTGCGCCGCAGCGGGGCCTGATCTATGATGTCGTCATGGATCAGGGCAAAGGTATGAAAAAGTTCAAATAAAAAGGAAAAATGCACGAAGGCGGGATCCTTTTCCCCAATCGCGCCGGCCGCATAATAGAAAAGTGCCGGGCGGAACCGCTTGCCCCCGGTCCGGACAAATCCGAGTATCATATCGGCAAGGCTGCCTGCCTCCGGATGAAGTTCACGGTGTCGCTGCGCATACGACTCCACATGCGCTATGAACGGCTCCTCGAACCGGGTCCTGAATGCTTCAAGCAGTTTCATGTTCCGAAGCGCCGCTGGCGGTCCGCAAATTCGGTAACTGCCTGTTTCAGTTGAACGGGCCCGAAATCCGGGAACAGAACCGGCGTGAAATAAAACTCGCTATAAACGCTTTGCAGGGGCATGAAACCCGAGAGCCGTTCCTCGCCGCTTGTCCTGATGATGAGGTCGGGATTCGGATATGGAAGGACTGCCGTGTCAAGGTACTGTTCAAGATCCTGTACGGTATAGCGTTCTTTTTTTTCCGAGGACACCATCCGGTTCATTGCCCGTTCCAGTTCGTCCCTCCCGCCGTAATCGAGCGCGATGACCAGGTGGTATTTCGTGTATGCTTTCGTTTTCTCCTCCGCTTCCCGGATTTTGTCCGCGAGGGAAGGGGAAAAGCGGTCCTTTCTCCCCAGATGTACGATCCGCGTTTCCTCAACCAGCGCGTTTTTCAGCTCCCGGTCGATCATTTGTCCGAAAAGTCCCATAAGGTACCCGACTTCATCCTTGGCGCGGTTCCAGTTTTCCGTGGAAAATCCCCAGAGGGTAAATACCCGGATGCCAAGCGTCCGCGCATACCTGCTCAGTTTCACGAAATTGTCCGCGCCCCTCCGGTGTCCTTCGATGGTCGGCATCCCTTTTTGTTTCGCCCACCTCCGGTTTCCGTCGGCAATTATTGCGACATGGGTCAATTCGGTGTGTTCCATGCCCTATTATAGCAACTTCCCCGCTCGTCCCTTGACACAAAATCGCGCGTCCGATATAGTTAAGGAATGGACGTGTACGCCATCCAGCTCAACAATACGACAACGAACCCTCTCGCGCGCGTCAACACGATTTCATCGCTCCTTAACGTCATCATACCCCTTCTCACGATCGGAGCGGCGCTCATATTCCTTGCGATGCTTATTGTCGGCGCCTTTACGTTCCTGACCGCCGGCGGCAGCCCGGAAAAAATGAAAAAAGCACAGGGGACGCTCTTTGCCGCGGTACTCGGCATTTTTGTCGTTGTCTGCGCGTACCTGGTGGTTAAGCTGTTAGCGTATTTCTTCAATGTCCAAATTCCCATATGAGAAACCAAATAAACCGCATCGTGCTTCTTGCCGCAAACACCGATCCGTTCGGTAAAGTAAACGCTCCCCCGGGAAGCGAATTCGTGAAAGACGATCCGGTCGGCGGATTCGGGAAAGTCATTACCTTTGCCATCCAGATCGTGTTCCTCGTTGCAGGGCTTGCGGCGCTTGTTTACCTCCTGTGGGGCGCGCTTGACTGGCTCATGTCGGAAGGCCAGAAGGAAAAACTGTCCAAAGCCCAGAGCAAAATCGTGAATGCGATCATCGGACTTCTGTTGGTGGTCGTCGCCTTCACCGTGTTCACCTTCATGATGGGTACGGTACTCGGAGGCAAATTCGGCATCGACGGCAACTTCGGCATCACGATACCCCAGATCAAGTAAGGCTTAAAACAGGTGGGAGTCGTGCAGTCGCGCGCCGATTGAAGGAGCGTTCACGATAGTCCGGGTAACTGCGGGTATACTCCTGAGATTCTCTTCGACTTTTTTTGCGTCCCTCTTCCGGCATATGACATGGACGTCCTGTCCGGTGTTGATGGTGAAATACGCTTCAACGGCATTGCGCCTGCGCCATCCCTGCACTTCCTTCATGATCGTCACGGTCGCAGGCAGCCAGTAGATGAGCGAAGGGTTGGAGGTTATCATAACCGCATGCATCTCAAGGGCTTCCTTTTCGATGAGGTCGCCAAAGGAAGCGAAATCATTTTCTTTAATCAGTTTCCGGCACAGCCTGATTTTTTCATCCATATGGGAAAGCCTGGTTGCATAAAAAGGGCTCGACTGCGCCAGCTTATGCCCTTCGGTCGTAGGCACCTCCTTTTTTTCCCGGCTTGCCACCGCGACCACGTCCGCAATATCCCAGTGATCGGGCGGAAAAAGCGACTGGGCATATGAACTGTCCGAGTCCGTCCCCTCCTTCCACTCCACAAACCCGTCGGGTATCGAACGGCATGCGGACCCTGATCCGATGCGCGCAAGAATGGACAGTTCCTTTTCACTCATTGAAAGCCCCGCTGCCTTGGCTGCGGCCACGGTAAGCGCCGCAAATCCCGATGCCGAGGAAGACAGACCGGTACCGGACGGAAAGTTGTTGTTCGTGACGACTTTCGCGTTTAGGGAAAAGCCCGCAAGCTTCCGGATCCGGTCAAGGTGCCTTGAAACCTTGTGCGCGTCTTTCCCGTCCGATTGCCCGTCGATTGTCACCTCGTCTTTCTTGTACTTCCCGTCAAACTCAACGGTCGTTGTCGTCAGGAGATTGCTCAGGTTCATTGATATGTTTGTGTGGGTCGGAAGCCGGAGTTCCTCGTTTTTCTTGCCCCAGTATTTGATGAAAGCGATGTTTGAAGGCGCAACCGCGGTGTATTTCATAGGAGATGGAGCAATTTTAAACTGTTAAGCGAACAGGGGGTGAGCGTTTTTTGGATTTTGCGTATCTCCTCTTTCCCGAACCAATGCATGGAGGCGACTTCCTCCTCAAAAAAATCAAACTGTCCGTCGTAAAATCCCTTGAACAGGGTGACCATTTCCCGCTCCGCCTCCGTCTCAACGATCTGCTTTGCGACAAAGGACAGGGAGACTCCTTTCACTCCCAGCTCCTCCTCCATCTCGCGGTATGCGGCCTGCTCGTATGATTCGCCCTTTCCCACGTGTCCGGTTGCAGACAGCGCGTAAAAGGACGGGTACAAGTCCT
This sequence comes from uncultured Gammaproteobacteria bacterium, assembly GCA_964629635.1. Lineage (GTDB taxonomy): Bacteria > Patescibacteriota > Microgenomatia > UBA1406 > GWC2-37-13 > YC2-FULL-38-9. The sequence continues at coordinate 530,094 of CAZVQS010000001.1, read as the reverse complement.
TGGTGGCGCTCCGTTTCTGGAGCGCAATCCGGCCTTTGGAGTTGAAAAGGGCAACGTTGATCGCGCGGTGTATGAGGTTCCGGTTTGCATGGCACTCCCCGCGCGTTTTGTGGGTGATGATGCGGTCCTGCGCATCTACGACTATGAAAAATTCGTTCTGGTTGTCCGTAGTTTGCGTCATAGTTTTATTCTAACATCACGCCTTTGGCATTCAGTTTGACCGGTATTACTTCCCCGCCCGCGTTCTCGATGGCTTTTTCAACACCTTCCCGTTTGGCCGGATCGACCACCGCGATCATGCAGTCGCCCCCTCCGGCGCCGGACAGTTTTGCGCCCCAGGCTCCCGCCTGCAGGGACAGTTCGACCATGCGGTCAAGTTTGGGCGTGCTTACTCCCAATTGCTGGAGAAGAATATGGTTTGCGGTCAGGCAGGTGCCGAACTCCTTCATGCTGCCGGCAAGGAGCGCCGACTTCGCCTGCGCGACAAGATTGCTGATGGACGTGAATATCCGCTCCATCTCGGGTTTGCGCGACCGGAAGGCTTCCTCCACTTTCCTGATGTAAAAGGGAGTATCCGCCTTGATGCCCGAATACCCCACAACCAAAGGAAGCGAGACAACGTCAAGGGGCTCGATCACTTTCCCCCCGGTGACGTATTCGATCGTCCCGCCGTATGAGGCGGCTGCGATATCGAATCCCGATCCCACGCCCTGGATGAGGATGGTTACCTGATATGCCATGTCAAAAAGCTCCTTATGGAGGATTTCCTTGTGAAAAAGGAGGCTCAACGCTTTGAATGTCGCGACCGTCACCGCTGAGGAGGATCCGAGCCCCACCCGGTGGGAGAAGTCGCCTTTCGTCCGGATACGGACCGATTCGGTTATGCCGAATTTTTTCTTGAAATGGGATATTGACTCCAGGACGAATCTGCTTTCCTTTACCTGGGGAGTGATGATGTCATCGGTATCCCCGCCTATAATCTGTGCCTCAACATACAGGCGCTTGTCGACCGCCGTTACGAGGCAGGGATATCCGTATACGACCGCGTGGTCCCCGAGAAGCATCAGCTTGCCCGGTGCGGATACTTTTATATTCATATGATTCTTGTTACGCCTGAGGGCGTTGGATGAAATGGTAAATGCGCGATTGCGCGCTCTTTCAAAAACCGGACGGTTTCGGGAACCGAGCGGGCGAAAAAAAGCACGTATCCTGAACCATCCTGTTTTCCCCCGGCGCCGGTTACTTTTCCCGTGCCGAACGGTTCAAGTGTTTCAAGGATTTGCCTGGTTTGCGCCGAAACGACGCCGATCCGTTCCAGCTGCTGTTGCCCGTCCCGGATTGCCGTCTTGAAGAATTCGGTATCCTCTTTCGCGATCGATACCACCATCCGTTTCACCGTTTTCTCGATCGCGTGCATGGCTTCCTCGGCCGCGGTCCTGTCCTTATTATACAGCTTCCCAACAGCCTGCACCATATCCGATGTATTTTCTTTGGGAGCGCCGGAGTCAATAAGCAGCAGGTGTTTTGCGATTGATTCGGGTATTTTCATGTTGAGGGCGGAGATGGTTTTGAGGAACTCAAACTCCTTCCGGTAAAACACGAGTCCGCCGAAACAGGATGCGGACGTATCGGCGCCCGAAGGGTTTGCATGGAACAGCTTTTCCGCATGATAGGCGCAGCTTGCAACCGTATCCCGGTCCGGTTCCTTTCCGGAAAAAAGATGGATAAGCGCGGCGGAGGCAGCAACGCAAAGCGCCGCCGATGAGCCCAGTCCCCTGCCGGTCGGGATACCGGAGGAAACCGTTATGTGCGCCTGCCTGTCTTGATGTCCCGGTCCGAGAAATGACTTCACTTTCTCAACGATCCGGTCAAGCATTGCATCCCGCCCGTCCCCCGTACCGGGCTCTGCGTTTACTTCCATCCACAAATCAACGGCGCTGATGAGTGCGGGTTTTCCGTATACGACCGCGTGTTCGCCTCCGAGGATTACTTTTGCGGGAGCTTTGTACGAATAGGTGTTCATGCCGGCTTGAATTTGAGACCGTACGCGATGATGTCCTCACGGGACACATCGCGCACTTTCCTCAGAACTGATATGACTTCCATGCCGATCTTGAGGTTTTCTTTTGCGCACTCGACGATCTGCCCGAACGACTTTTCGCCGTTCTCAAACTGCACGAGGGCAACGGCATAGGGCGCCGTTTTCTTGAATCCCGCCGGCGGAGTATAGATATAGGTCCATGAAAGCACCTGTCCCCGCTTGTTGATGAGCGCGCGGATTTCCTTTTGCCTGCGCCAGATTTTTACCGGACTTGTTTCCATAGAATTAGTTTTCGAAAATGCTTACGATTGCCGTCCCGCCTGAACCTCCCACGTTGTGCGTCAAACCGCACCGCGCCTGTTTCACCTGGCGAACGCCCGCCTGTCCGGTCAGCTGCAGGTACACTTCTCCTATCTGCTTGATGCCGGTCGCGCCGACCGGGTGCCCGGCTGCCTTGAGGCCGCCCGACGTATTAACAATCAGGCCGCTTGAGGAACCGATCATGGTTTCAAACTGCGATGCGCGCCTGCCCGCCTCCCCTTTTTTCCAGAAACCGAGATCCTCCATCGCGAAAAGCTCGGCAACGGTAAAGCAGTCATGCACCTCAGCGACCTGGATGCGTTCCCGTTTGAGTTTCGCATGCGCGAACGCCTGGTCCGCCGCGATGCGCGTCGCCTCGATCCCGTCCAGCGACTTCCTGTTTTTCAGGGATATGGAGTCGGTTGCAACGGAGGATGCCCGGACCGAAACGGACTTGCGTTTATTCGCAAGTTTCCGGTCGGAAGTAAGGATGATCGCGGATGCGCCGTCCGTTATGGGCGAACAGTCCAATACCCCGAAAGGGTACGCGATAAGGGGGCTTTTTTGCGCCTGCTCCACCGTGATCTTTTTCTGGAAGTGCGCCTTGGTGTTGAGGGATCCGTGAAAATGGTTCTTGTACGCGACGCATGCGAGCTCGCGTTTGGTATACCCGTATTTGGATAGATAGGCTTGCGCCATGAGGGCATAGAGTCCGGGGAACGTGATCCCCGCTTCCTGCTCCTCGCCGGATGAAGCGGCGGTAAGCGCGGATATGACCTGCTCCGGCGCATAGTCCGTCATTTTTTCCGCTCCGATGACCACGACCGTTTTGCCGGCACCCGCCTTGAGGTACTGGTACGCGCTGTGGAACGCCATGCCGCCCGATGCGCATGCCGCCTCGGTCCTGAATACCGGCATATGCGAATCGAGTATTTCCGCGATCTTTGAGGGGCTGTGCAGGTTATTTTCCAAAGTCCCGGCCAGCATGTTGCCGAAAAATACCGCATCGATCTCGTCTTTTGCGACACCCGTTTCCCTGAGCACGCCGAAAAGCGCCTCCTCGACGAGGTCAAACAGCGATTTGTTCCAGAGTTCCCCGAACTGCGTGGTGTAATATCCGGCAACCTGTACGGGTTTCATAATATGTTCATGTATCTCAAATACGTCGGGTAATCGATATATTCCTTGGCGTCCAGCATTTCCCGGAACGGTTTCCTGCGCTTGAGGATTTCCTTCGTTACCCGCAGGATGAATCCGTCGCTGCCTGCACCTGATCCGTAGGATGCGAGAAATATTTTGTTTCCCGGCTTGGCCTGTTCAAGCACGGCGCACAATCCCATGAGGCTTGAGGCGGTATAGGAATTGCCCATTTGTTCGATGACGAGCGACGGCCTGATCTGCTCAAGGGTGAATCCAAGCATCAGGGCCGCCTGCCGGGGGAACTTGCCGTTTGGCATATGGAATACCGCGTAATCGAAGTCCTTAGGCTCCATGCGGTTTCTTGAAAGAATGGTTTTGGACAGCTGGGTGACGTGCCGGAAATAGGACGGCTTGCCGGTGAACCTCCCCCCGTGGGAGGGATACCGGATGCCTTCCCGCCGCCAGAAATCCGGGGTGTCGGAGGAATACGACTCCATGTCAAGAATCTCAACCATCACCTGTTCTTTGCCGAGAAGCACGCTCACGGAGCCTGAGGAGGCGGTGTATTCGAGAGCGTCATGCGGCCTTCCCGTTGCCTTGTCTGATGCGACGACCAGTACGCTTTTCGCGAAACCCGATTCCACAAGCGACATGCCGCTGATGATTCCGCCGGTTGCCGCTTTGCACGCAAACTGCAGGTCGGAGGCAAGGTAATGATTTTCGATCCCGAGAAATTCCGCCAGGATGGTTGAGGACGGATTTACCGCGTATGCGGGGCTTTCCGATCCGAAAAATACGCCCCCGATATCCTTCCGGTCCAGGTTCAGTCCCGCCAGGCATGATGAGGCGGATTCATATCCCATGGTCAGCGAATCCTCATCCGTCCCGGAAACCGATTTTTCCTGGACTTTCAACGATGAGGTGATTTCGTCCGCGCTTTTTCCCCATACCGCCGCAATATCCGCGATCCTGATACGGTAGCGGGGAATATAGAATCCGTAAGATACGATGCCTTTCATATTATCTTCCCAGTTTCGAATGGGCTTTTGCGAGTGAACCTTCGGCAAGGGACGCGAGAAGGGACAGCTCTCCTGCCAAAACAGCTCCGGCAAGCACTTTCGCCAAATCCACCGAACTGCTAACTCCCGTTATCGATATCGCCTCCTGTTTTACCTTCAGCTTGGTTCCCCCGCCGACGGTCCCGATCATGATTGCCGGCAGGTACACCGAAATATGTGTGTCCCGGTTTTCAAGGACGCGGACCGCCGTCACTCCCATGCTTCCTTCAACGACATGCGCAAGATCCTGTCCGGTCGCCGCGAAAAATGCCGCGACGACGTTGGCGTAATGGGCATTGTATCCGAGCGATCCGCTCGCGATGGAACCCATGATGCATTTGGCCATCCATACTTCATGCAATGCTTCAGGCGTTGTCTTGAGGACATCTGCTAAAACGGGTGCGGGAATAACGGCTTCGGCCCATCCGGATTTCCCGCGCCCTTGCAGGAAATTGATGAGAGCCGGCTTCTTGTCGATGCAGTAGTTGCCGGACACCGCAATGCAGCGGATGCCGGTCTCCTGCCGGATACGGTCCGCCATGCGGTCTGCCGCGATCGTTGCCATGTTCATACCCATTGCGTCACCCGTGTCAAAGGAAAACCGCACGAATACGTACGTGCCGACCGTTTTTGAGTCAAGGCGGAGAAGCTTGAGGTGGTTTGAAGTGCCGGCGGCGGTTTCCGCAAGAAGCGCGAAGTTTTTTTTGAGCCAAACGGTAAAGGATTTTGCCTCTTTCCGGTTCGCAACCGCAAACACCGGACCGCGCGTAACGCCCACCGGTTCCACGTCAACGGCTGCGCCGCCTGACTGCGCGATGGCTTTGCATCCCCGGTTGACAGAGGCGACCAGCGCGCCTTCGGTCGTTGCGAGCGGGATGTATGCGCTTGCATTGTTTTGCATGACAAGCGGCCCCGCAACACCCAAAGGCAGGGTGGTCGCGCCGATGAGGTTTTCGCAGTGTACGGTCTCCCCCTCAAATTCGATGCTTCCGATTGAGTTGAGGCCGGTTTTGAGTTCGGATTCAAGACGCATTCTCCGTTCCTTCGGAGTCACAACGCTTCCATGCTTCATGCATATATGAGTCTGGTGCGGGAAGACGAATCATTCGATGAAACCCCGCTTCAGATGAAGGGAACCCGGAATATGCGGAAGTAGTACATGAGGACCGCAAGGGGCGTTGCGATCGCGATGTAGAGAGTGAAGGCATACACGATGCGGTACAGCCCCAGGCGGGAGGAGAACCGCAGGGAAAAATAGACAAGGATAAGTTTCCATACGAGAAGGCTCAGGGAATAGGCGATGAAAAATATGCTGAATCCCTTTCCGAGTATCGACATGGTGCGGGGAGGCGGCAGGAGCACATAGAGAATCAGGTTGCTGTAGAACCAGATGAGCGTCGGGATGAGCGTATAGGCCATCGTATGCACGAAACTGCCGAATCCCACATCCTTCTTGGAACTCCTGAAGAACGCATAGAAAAACAGGGCGGTCGCGAAAAACTGCACCGTGAAAACCGCAAACGGGACAACGCCGCGAATCCAGCTCCCCCGCAGCGCATGCGCCGCGAGGAAATACGTAAGCGCCAATCCCATAAGCACGCCAAGCTGGTACGAATCATGGTTGAGGCTGATCCTGCGCATCGTTTTGTAGGGGGTGAATATCAGGTAAACCGACCTCCTCAGCACGATGATGAGGGATGCGAGGATATTTGCGGCGATCCCCTTAAAACCCATACTGGAGGATGCTTGCCAAACGGACAACGAGGTATCCGAACGCAAGATACAGGACCGTTGCGAAAAGGAGGCTTGCGGGCACCACGACGACAAACGGCATACTTTTGAAATACCGGTTCACCCTCCGGTACCAGCGGGTCAAAAACGGGATGCCCAAATCGTTCGGCTGGACGGCGTACACTTCATCGAGCCTGGATTTCAGCTCCCGGTAGTTCTGTTTCATAATGCGGTACGGAATTCCCGGATGAACGCTTGCCGGGCCCGGTACAGCAGGCTTTCCGTTGCCTTGCATGACATGGCCATGCGGGTCGCGATCTCCTTCACTTTCATTCCGTCCATATACTTGAGTCTGATGATGATGCGGTAATCATTCGGCAGTCTGGCTATTGCGGTTTCTATCTGCGCGGCGAGGTCCTTGCGTTCCACCTCCGTATCCGTGAATGCGGAAACGATGTTTTCGACGAAATATTTGGGCAGGGCCGAGAAAAGGATTTTCTTGATTTTCTTTTTTTTGATGTGGTCGATTATCTTGAACCGGGCGATGGAAAACAGGTATGTCTTGAGGGACGATTCGCGCCGGAAATCCCGGAGTCCTTCGATGAAATCCAAAAACACGTCCTGTGTCAGCTCCTCTGCGGTTTCCCGGTTGCTGATTTGCTTGTGGATGAACTTGAAAACCGGGGAGCGGTTGGCGGTATAGAAGGCAAACAGAATCCGCTCGTCCTTTTTCATGATTCCCTCGATGATTTTTTCTTCCTGGGGCGTCATATCGATAGTATAATATTCTATCACAATGGACACGAACCGCAAAAGACTGCTCCTGCTTGCCGCGGCGCTTGCGGCCCTCGCCGGCTTCGCCATTGCGGTTCGATTTCTTCCCGCTTATTTTTCCGGCCGAGACAGGATGGTACCCGCAGCACCCGAACGCATTGCCAGCGTCCGGTTTTCGCACCAATTATCCTCCCAAACCCTTGAACGGAAAAACGGCCGGTGGGACGTAATCACAAACGGCAGAACCTTTCCGGCCGACGCCTCACGCGTCGACTCCCTCCTTTTGTCAATTGTTGGCCTGTCCCGGGATTCCATCGTATCGCGCAATCCCGATAACCACGCAAAATTCGGGATAGGAAACGACAAGATGATAATCCGCGCAGACCGGGAATATACGGTGTATCTGGGGAAAACCGAAGGGGACGACCGGTATGTGCGCGCCGGAAGCGGAAACGACGTATACCTTGCCCGTGGCTTTGCCGCACCTTCCTCCCTTGCCGACTACCGGGATCTTAGTCTCAAGGCGGTTACCGACATGCAGGCGGTATCCGCTTTTACGGTACGCCGGAACGGCGGCTCCTTCACGCTTAAGAAACGCAACGGCTCCTGGTTCTCCGGGGACACGATAGTTAACGGAAAGAATATCTCGGTGTATCTGGACAGCCTGAAGGACGTGCGCGCCGCATCCATCGCAAATGACCCTCCTGCACCGGGGATCCCTGAATACCTTGCGGTGACGATAAAGGAAAAAGAGGAAGAAACAACGGTCGTATTTTATGAAAAGGACGACGCAACGCTTTTTGCCAAAAACTCCCGGCTCTCCTACTATTTCGTGGTCCCCCGCGTGTATGCCGCGTCGCTTGACAAGACGCTTGAAGAATTCATCGAAACGCCTAAAGTGCAATCCTGAGCACCTTCGATTTCGAAAGGACGAAAATGGCGTCCTTGTATACGGCGAAGTCATCCGCCTGTTTGAGGGAAGCTGATTTGATCTGTCCCTTGTACGCGCCTTCTTTGGTGAGGACATATACAACGCCCTTCGGTTTGTCGAGCACGTATACGTCGTCAATCTCCTTGTCCGTATACGTTTTGGTGAGCGTGATATCCGACTCCGGGAATTCGGATGTGAATTCCTCCTTTGCGCCCGCCAGGTATTTGACGACCATATCATCAAGCCCGATATACACCGCCGAATCGATGGCTAGCGAATTGGCGCCGCCGAGCGCCATCTTGCCGGAAGTGATGTAGGAGTTCTTGTCCGAGTAGCCGTTTTCCGCAACGAGGTATTTGTACACCTCGTCATTCTCCCGGTCAAGCAGGTAAATGTTTCCGTTGTAGATGGTCATCGCGGCGATCTTGCCCCATTCCGTATCCGCCTCTATCACCCGCTTCGGTTTTTCATCCCCCTGTATCTTGTAGATGCCGGTCCCCTGCCTGATGAAAAAAACGCCGCTTTCCCATGCGGAAACCAGCTCCGCATTCGCGATCTCCGGATACACTTTTTTCTCCACCGACTTGTTGTCGAGATTGAGAAGATAGATTTTGCCGGACCGGTTGAGAAGCGCGAGCGTCTCGCCGTTCAGGTACATGCGGTCGGCTCTCCCATCCTTTTCCTCAAGGGCCAGGTCATAAAACTCCTCCGCGCTTTTTTCCTCCCGTTTGAGCACTTTCGATTCGGCGCTGTCGATCTGCTCTTCAAGGGCTTGCACGTCCTCCGGTTTCAGGTTTTTGTCTTTTGCTTTCAAATCCTTGAGAAGCTGGCGGGATGCGGCAACTACCCCAAGCGCCCGCTCCCGGTCCCCTTCGGTGTCGATCGTCTTGAGATCCGCCTCAATCTGCTCCCGTGCCGATCCCACTTTCGCCTGACGGTTCGTCTGCTGTTTTTTTCCAAACAGGCTGCCGGCGTTCAGAAAGAGGGCGACCAGAACCACTGCGCAGATGCCGAGGGCGATCACTTTCTTGCGGTCGGTTTTGACGCGTTCGATAAACTGCTGCAGCGCCTGCCGGTATGCCGGTTTCGGGGATTGGGTTTCCGGGGGCTTGAACCGTATCTGGGGCGCAGCCGGCTCCGTCGGCAGGATCAGTTCCGGCTTTTTTTCAAACGATACGAAAAGCGATGTTCCCCCGTCCTTGTGGTGCGGGCTGTCGATGATGCTTGACACCACCGCCTCCGGCATCTTGTGCATGACCGCTTTTTTGAGGAAGCCCGCTTCCTGCTCCGCTTCCATGAAATAGGAAGTGGTGAACGCAAACATGTCCTTTTCCTCCACGTACCCTGAAGCGCTGTTGTCCCCCGCAATGAGCTGCTCGAAATGATTGCCCCGTCTGATATAGATCTGTCCGGAACCGATGGTCTTGAGATAGAAGATTTTCTCCAGATGGTATCCCGCGGAAAGCGAAAAGTCGACGGGGATCCCTGCCTGTTTCACATATGACTGCAGTTCCTCCTCAAATCCGCGAAGGGTTGCGGGTTTTTTTTCCGCCATGACTCCCGCAAGCTTCGCCAGGAACCCATCCCCCTGTTCTTTTGAAAACCCTTCAAACACCTCGATCACGCAAAAGAAATCGCCCTGCGCGATGTGCCCGAAATACGCGCCCGATTCGTCCTCTGCCTGGTATCCCGCGGATATTGGATAGAGCATACTCTGATATTACTTTTATAACGCAAAAATTGCAAAGAACAGCATAAAAAGCCCGAGGCCGATCTGCAAAAGGAAAAACAGGGTGATGAACGCGTTGCGGCGATTGATGACCACACGCGTCACTTCCTGCACCTGCTTATACGATATAACGGCATATGTAATAAACAGGATAGAAAAGACGATGCCAAAAGACTTCACGAAAAAGTTCCCGAGCGACTGGCCCGAAAAAAATATGCGTATGTTGTCAATGGTTATGCTCTCCATGTTTGCTGGTTTTCGCGGCCTGCATGAGGCCGTCAATTATTTTAGCCGCCCCCGAGGGATGCGGAATGTTCATGAACTCGGTGTTTATTTCCGTACCCGCGGTCTGGATGAACAGGTTGCCGTAGTTGAATATCGAAGGGATGAATCCGCCGGATTTGGCGGTGACGTCCTCGATGTTGTCCAGCCGGGTATAGGTTACCACCTTGAAAAGCACCAGGTTGAAATCGATGTCCACCACCCGCTTGTCGGTCACGATCCCCATGTTAAAGTACCAGTTCACGAAACCGAACGCGATATAGTTGCCGATAAAAAGCAGGAAAAACAGGTTCACGAACAGGTTCTGCATGGGCATGAGAAACGAGGGAAAAAACGCGTTCAGGAGGACAAGGAGGGCAAACAGGATGAATCCGTTGAAAAGGTACGGAAACATGGTGATGGGGTGCGCCCGCAGCACAAGGTATACGGTTTCGTCCTTGCCCTGCGTGTCGAAGCGGGTATCCGTTTTCGTACAGAAGGAATGGAACAGTTTGTGCGATGTGGTAAGCTCCAGCATTACCCTATTATAATACCCCTTGCTAATATGAAGCAAATCTTTTATAATACATATTGTCCTGGTTATTGAAGCGACTTGGAACCACCCTTTTCCATCCCGAACAAGGTCGTGAAACAAGTCAGCGCTTATGATACTACCGCGTAATGCGGTGGGAAAGTAGGTCGTAGCCAGGGCATTTTTTTTGGCTTACTTTTTGGCTTCCGGAAACGAAACCTCCTTGGGAAGCCTGAACACGTCGCCCGTATCCTTATTCCTGCATGACTGGAGTATCTTTTCTGCGTCGGCTTTCCTGATCCCGTAAGGGGCAAGGGTTTCGTCCGGTATGTTGTTCATAATCGTATCCGTATTGATGATGCCGAAAGATATGAGGTATTCCATCGTCCGGAGCGGTTTGCCGAATCCGCACGTGCGCTTCCCTGTTTTTTCCGCGTCGGTCCAGATATACATGCAGTCGCCTTTCACGAGATAACTGCTGACGGTGGCCGGCGTTTCCGACCTGAAGAGAATGTCCGTGTTTTTCTTGTATGCGCTCATGGTCGCCGTCTTGTTCTCGAACCTGCAGACAAACGGGCTTTTCAGCGAAAACGTACTCCGGTTCGTCTGCTCCGGGACCGGAGTGGGGCGGACGGCTTCCGGTGCCGTATGATTAAATATTTTGTACCGTATCGCGATTCCCGTCAAAAGAATGATGACGGCCACGACAAACACGATACGGGAAGCCTGGGAAAAGAAACCGGAAATGCGGTCGTGATCCATACGCTATTATTGGGATGTCTCCGGTTCCCCTCCCTCCTGAACTTCAGGCATGTTTTCAAGTATCTTTTTCAGTTCCTCCTGCATATCGAGGGACTCCCCGCCTGAGGCCGGAACTTCCTCGGAAGTGGGCAGGTTGAAAAACGTGTTGAATCCCGGTTCCCCCTCCTTGACAGGCGAAGGTTCCTTGATGGAAACGTTCCTGTATTCGAAAACGGTCGCCGTTTTCATGCCGCCCGTCTCCACCTCCATTTTTCGCATGAGGTACTCGCGGTCGTCAAAATACACGTACTCTTTCGTATCTTCAAGACCGGGGGTTGTGACTTCATACTTGAAACATGACATGGTTCCGCACTGTTCCTTGCCGATTTTCTTGTAGGCCGTTTTGTCCTCCAGGTCCTTGAACTGTTCCTTGAGGTCTTCGGGATTGAAAAAGTTCGTGTTTGCGCCTGCCTTGTCCTTGGTTGCGACGTACTTCCACCATTTTCCGTCCGTCGGGTCCTTCGTATAGGTCGTGTCGTTGATAATAACCGTGCTGAACTGCTCCTTGCCGTTCTCATAGGTGACAAACCGGCTTTTGTTCAACCCTTCCATTTCCCACACGCTCTCGGACTTTTTCCCGTCCTTGTCCGTGGTCGTCGATTTGCCGGAGAACCCTCCCGAAAACTGCTCCATGGACGAGTATTTGTTCACGTATTTGCACAGGTCCGGGTCCTTGAACTTGCAGTTCGGGTTGAGTCCCGCGCCCGGTATTTTGACAGCGGGCAGATTCGCATTTTTAAAAACACTCGACTTGCCTTTGTTCATATACAGATACCCTCCGACGCCAGCCGACACAACTGCAAATACGACTACCGCCGCGAGAATGACGGGAATGAACCCTTTTTCGTTTTTCATACTAAGAAATTAATTAGTAATGAATAATCGCTCAAAGAATTACGCTTTGTTCCTTTGTGCTGCCTGACGCGGTATCGAGTACATACACGTCTTCCCGGTAGCTGCCCTGGCCGACCAGTTCGGCTTCTCCCCGAAGGATGGCCTCGTACGGCTTGCACCGGTGGCATCCGGTCTTCTGGGGGCATTTGAACACGTTAAGCTGCCGCGCCAGTTTGATTTTTTTCGCGATATCTAGGATTTTGGCTTCCTCCACCTCAAGATCGGGCATGTTTTCCTCGACCAGCCCCTCATCCCGCGCCAAATACCAGTAGCTCACTTTCGATACCCGCTTTGACTGGCAGTTTTTCGCAAGCAGGCAGTATATGGGAAGCTGCAGCGAGTCGCTGTCCTCCTCGTTCTTGCTGGTTTTGAAATCGATGATGTGCACGCTGTCGGTTTCCTGGAAGTATTCGAGCCAGTCCAGCTTGCCGCACAGGATGATGTTGTTTTCCTTCGATATCCAATAGTAGGGCAGGTTCATCTTTATCTTGACCGCCAGGTTTTTGAGGGGGCCGGGGTTCTGGATCACGCGCGCAAGCATGTCCTCGCCGCGCTTCTTGTACTGCGCTTCCGATTCCTCATTGAAGAACCCGCCTTTTTTGCCGCTGAACTTGCTCCACACGAAATTGAATTTCTCAACGAGCGAATCCTTGAAACGCTCCTCAACCGGCAGGACGGACAAGGCTTCAAGCACTTCATGCACCGCCTGGCCGAGCACAAGGGGCGGACTCACGAGTTTGATTTTGTGGCGTGTTTTGGGGTCGCGGTATACGTTTTTCAGGTAATAGGCGCGGGGACATTCAAGAAAATCACAGATGGAAGTGTGGGATACCCAGGTAGCCGTAAATTTGTCTTCAGCCATACTGCACTATTGTACCCCACTTGGCGGATTTTTTCCAACTTGACAAAACCGGATAACTATATTAAACTTACATATAGTATGAGAAAACATTGTTCACAGGTAGTGCTCGAAAACTTTTTCGAACCCTGCCTCCTGTATTTGCTCGTGAAGAAACCCGGATACGGGTACGAACTTTTCCAGGAACTCAAACGGTCCTGCCTGTGTTCGGTCAATATCGGCAACATGTACCGGAAACTGAACGCGCTTGCCAAAGACGGGTACGTTGCGAAGCGGAAAGTAAAAGGCACGGCCGGCCCGGACAAGACGGTCTACGAACTGACCGCCCCGGGAGAACAATACCTGAAAACCTGGATCGAGAATCTCGAAAAGCAGAATGCGACCATTAACGCATTGATTACCAATTACAAAAACACCTATGCTGCATCCCAATAAGGATACGTTTACCAAGGAAGTCACCCAAAGAAAAGGCGTGACCGTTATCGATTTTTACGCGGACTGGTGCGGCCCCTGCAAGGTCCTCTCCCCTCTTATGGAAGAGCTGGACCGGCAGAACAAGGACCGGGACGTCGCCTACGCGAAAGTGAACGTAGACGAAAACCAGGAGCTTGCCGCCTCCTTCGGCGTCATGAGCATCCCCACGGTCGTCTTTTTGAAAGACGGCAAAGTGGCAACCAAGAAAATCGGCGTGCAGGAAAAGCAGGACTACCTCAAGGCGGTCGAATCGGCAAAGTCGTTCGATCCGGCAAACGTGAAACGGGACGTGACCGTCTTCACGACACCGACCTGTCCGTACTGCCACATGGCAAAAGACTACCTCAAGTCCCGCAACATTCCCTTCAAGGATGTCGATGTTTCGAAAGACCAGACAATGGCCCGCGAAATGATCAACAAGTCCGGCGAAATGGGAGTGCCCCAGTTATGGATCGGAGAGGAAGTCATCATCGGGTTCAACAAGCCGGCGATCGATATGGCGCTCAACTTGTAAACTATTTTGTTTTGCGCTTAGGAAGAATGGGGGTTTCAAGCCCCCATTTTTTCCACAGGAAAAACATCATGAGGATAAAGACAAAAAGGAGCTTCGGGTGGTATCCCACCTGGAGACTGAAAAACAGGGATGAAACCGACATGACCGCGATCCAGCCGCTCTCCCGTTTTGACTTCACCCATACGAATGCCGCAAGAACAAGCGGCAGTAATACGGGATAGGAATACCTCAGGTTTGACACGTGCACCCGGTAGCTTTCGCCGTTCGGGAGCATCAGGTATGCGGCAAGGTTTACCATGCCCAAAAGCATGAACAAAGCGGGCGTATTGAACTGTTTCATAATGAGCCTCCGGATGATATAGGCGGGCGCGACAAACACGACCGAGGACCAGAGGAGGTATTCGCTGATGAGCGCGCTTGCCATGCTTGCCGGATACGCAACCACCGCTTTCCACACCGGCAGTTCAAGCGCCCAGTTTTTGACGCCGGGAAATCCGGGGATGGCTATCGGATAGAGCGGGTTTTTCATGACCAGGTAATTTCTCAGGTACCAGAATCCGCCGATAATCAAAACCGGCGCAAGAAGCGCAGCGGCGTTTTTCAAATTGAGCTTTTTCACTACCTCCCTGCCGAAAAACAAAAAGAGGATCCCCGCATAGAGGGGTGCCGAATACTTGGAGCCGACAAACATACCCAGAACAATACCCAGTTTGAGGAAATATGATGTCTTCTGTTCGGGCTTCAGCAAGAAATACATGAGAAACGCATAGTAGGCAACCACCCATATGTCGATAATCTGCACATTAAGCCACCGGGATATGGCAGTGACGGAGGCGAATCCGGTCGCAAAAAGCACGGATTCTTCCCGGTCAAGTCCCGCGCGTTTGCCCAACAGATACGCAGCCCACGCAAGCACTGTTGCGCCCAAAACGTTGAAGAGATTGAGCGGGATATGAAGCAGAATGAAAAGGGCAAGAATACCCTCGGATGCGCCGGGAAAAAACCTATGAAGGATCGGCGAATCGGGCGAGGAAAAGATCCGGCCGTCCAGGAAACTTTTCGCGATCGGGATGTGGTACATAACGCTGTCAAGTTCGGTCGGATACGTTGATATGCCAATATAGAAGGAATGGAGAATGATAAACAGGAAAAGGGACAGGGAAACCCCGGCAAGGATATGGATGGCAACAGGTTTCATTGCCCCATTATACCTTCACACCCATAAAAAAAACACTACCCCCTTCGACATGCGTCTTTTGCAAGACACCGGAAAGCAGGTAGCGTTTTTTTTGTTTTTTAGTAGGATTGCTGGTCGCGATTGTATCCTCCCGTGCGGGGTCTTTCCTCGCGGGGTTTTGCGACGTTGACCACAGCCTTGCGGCCGTCAATGTCTTTACCGTTCATATCAGCCTCTGCCTGAGCTGCTGATTCTTCGGTTGCAAAGGTTACGAATCCGAAACCTTTTGATCTGCCTGAGTAGCGGTCTTTGATGATGACTGCTTCAACGATCTCTCCGTACTGAGCGAAAAGGTCCTTGAGTTTGGTGTCGTCCATTGACCAAGGCAAGTTACCGACGTACAGTTTCTTTTTGTCCATTTATGTATTCACCTCCTTTCATGAAGAATTACAAGCATTCTCAAATGAAGTCGTTTACCGTAATTGTCCCATCCGAAACAATCATTAAGCGCTCTGTTCTTCCATATGCATTATACCAAACCGTGTTCCCATAATCAAATACCCCTCTGTTTACGGGCCGTCAGCCGGGGATAAACCGGTCCGACAAGACATCTCCCTGCCCGTCCGCTACGCACTGCTACCGATCCTCAGTTCCAGCATTATAATATACTATAGGTATATCTATACCCGTCCATACATACCGGATACATAAAAGTCTAGTGTATGGTATTCCCGTGACACACTAACGCAAAATAAGGCTGTTTTTAGGGTTTGACCGGGTATAAACCGGTTTGAGGGAGTATGAAGCATTAAGACCTTCTTGTAAATACTATAGTAATCTGGAATACTTGATAACAAGTAATGGAAGCGCTCCGGGGAACAAGGATCGAAACCGCAGGTGTACTGCCCCCTCCCGAACTGTCTAACCCCCACGCTTCCCGCTTCCTTAAAGGATACCTGGCGCAACTTCGCGAACCGCTCCACCTCATGAACCATGTGGCGGTTTTGCCGTTTGCATCCCGTGAAGAGGATGTTTTGAAACGGCAGGAAGGGCTGGTTGAATATTTCGGGAAAGAGTCAGGCAGCTCCGAGGACTGGATGTGGGGCCGGACATTGGTTGCCGAAACCGTGAGCCAGCAGGTGATCCAGGCCGCGCTCGGGCACGAACTTGAGGCAAACGGCATGTACGTAAGCAGTGTCCCCACTTCCATCGACAGCTCGTCAGCGCCCGGCGAAATCCCGCCCCGCAAAGGAGTCGACCACTGCATTGTACAGATGCAGCCAACCGCCTTGGGCACCGTGCTGGTACCCATACTCGGAATTGATGTGACGACCGGCAAAATGGATCTGGTTAAGTCAAAACGGAAACGCCCTGCCATCCAATGCCCGACCGCCCTGCCCGCGATCGTCGTGCCACTCGGAGGTTTGACGTGGGGCGGCCGGAAAGCGAAGCCGTTCCTCAAATACCTTGACGAACATGCACGCCGCGAAATACTCGAGCGGGGCGTATACACCCCGTTTTACGGGCTCGATCCGGAGGACGCAAACCGATGGAAACATACCATGCGGGAGGAGATCCTGAAAGGGCTTGCCGCATGCCGCGACAATCTTGCGGAGCACCAAACGGATCCGGGGCTTGAAGACTATCCCTATATGCAGGACGTTCTGGATAAGGTTGCGGTCATGGAAACGCTCGTGCAGTCGGCTGCGTCGCATTCTCATACTGGTTTAGTATAATACTCCTCCGTCGCGGTTTTTCATTATGAAACAGACACTCCTGACATCTCTTATACTTGTCCTTCTGGTTACGCTCGTAACGCTTGGCTTTACCGTGCAGCAGGTCTCCCGCGAAGAGCAGCGGCTCCTGACCGATCTGCAGTACCGCACGTCCCTCCTGTCGGAAACCGTGCGCGTGCAGGTGGAGTCAGCCCCAAGCGCGACCGATTCCGCGAGCATGCAACCGCTTCTTTCGGGCTTTGTCCGGGAAAAGCGGCTGGTCGGCGCGCTCCTTTACAGCAACAAGGACACGCTGGTCGCCTCCTCATCCGGCCTGCCCCGCAATACAAACCAGATAAACTCACTAGCCGCAAATGCGATGGACAGCGACGGAGCCGCGGGGCGTTTCATGCGCATCAATTCCCGCCGCACCTATGTGCTGGCGATTCCGGTGCACCGGGACCGGGAAGTTGCCGGCTCCCTAGCCCTTTTGCAGAACGCGGGGTTTATCGATGACCAGCTGGGGCAGATCTGGAAAAACAATTTCCTGTATCTGGGCGCGCAGGCGTCCCTCATTCTCCTTGCCGTGTTTTTGACTTTGCGGTTCATTGTCCTCAAGCCGGTGCGGGATCTGGTCGACACCATCCGGCTCACGCGGCTGACGACCGGTGATCCGAAGGACCGGAGGCTGCCGGACAACTTCCTGTTCCGCCCCCTCATCAAGGAAATCGCGCGCATCGGGGAAAGCCTGCATGAAGCCCGCCAGGTCGCAAGCGAGGAAGCGAAGCTCCGGCTTGAAAAAATCGAATCGCCCTGGACCCAGCAGCGGCTTTTTGAGTACGCGAAACAGATCCTCAAAAACCGCACCATATTCGTCGTTTCAAACCGCGAGCCCTACATCCACACGAAAAAGGGCAAGGAGATAACCTGGTATGTCCCCGCCTCCGGCATGGTGACCGCGATCGAACCCATGATCCAGTCCTGCGGCGGCACATGGATCGCATCCGCGAGCGGAGACGCGGACAAACTGACGGTCGATGAACATAACAAAGTAGCGGTTCCGCCGGACGATCCCAAGTACACCCTCAAACGCATCTGGCTCACGAAAGAGGAAGAGGATAAATACTACTACGGCTACTCAAACGAAGGCATCTGGCCCTTATGCCACATGGCCCATACCCGCCCGGTGTTCCGCGAGGAGGACTGGAACCAGTACCAGGCGGTCAACGGCAAGTTCGCGAAAGAAATCCTCAGGGAAATAAAAGGCGTCCACGAACCACTCATTATCGTGCAGGACTTCCATTTCAGCCTGCTGCCCCGCATGATCAAAAACGCCCGGCCCGACGCGCAGATTGCGCTTTTCTGGCATATCCCCTGGCCCAACGCGGAAGCCTTCGGCATCTGCCCGAACCGCGCGGAGATACTGGACGGAATGCTGGGTGCGGATTTAGTCGGCTTCCACACGCAGCTTCACTGCAACAACTTCATCGAAACGGTCGGCCGGGAGCTTGAGTCGCTCATTGATCTTGAGCAGTTTTCGATCACGAAAAATTCCCATAAAACCATGGTGAAACCCTTCCCCATCAGCATCGCCTTCCCCAAACCCGCAAAAGAGGATGAGGACAAGCGCGCGATCCTTGACGAATACGAAATCCCCCGCACGAAATACGTGGGAGTCGGGGTTGACCGGCTCGACTATACGAAAGGAATCCTTGAACGGCTGCGCGCCATCGAACAGCTTCTGGAAAAAGAACCGCAGTATAAGGAGAATTTCACCTTCATCCAGATCGCGCCCCAGAGCAGGAGTCAGATCGAGGCATACCACCGGCTGGAAAATGATGTGGAACAGGAAGTGAAACGGATAAACGCTAAGTTCCGCAAAAACGGCTGGAAACCGATCGTACTGCTCAAAAAACACCATGCGCATGAGGAGATAAACAAGTTCTACCGCCTCGCAAACGTGTGCGTCGTGACATCCCTTCATGACGGCATGAATCTGGTCGCGAAAGAATACATTGCGGCGCGAAGCGACGAAAAGGGCGTGCTGGTTTTAAGCAAGTTCGCGGGCGCATCCCGGGAACTGAAAAAAGCGCTCGTCATCAACCCCTATGACATCGACGAGCTGTCCCAGGCCATACATACCGCGCTCCAGATGAATCTCGTTGAGCAGAAATACCGCATGAAGCAGATGCGCGAATCCGTCCAGTCCTACAACATCTACCGCTGGTCCGCGGAGCTTCTCAAGACGCTGGTCAACCTTGGCTAATCACTCCAATCCCCTGCTCCGGAGCGGCCTTTTTCTGGTAAAATAGAGGCTAGAAATACCCTATTTGGGGGATCGTCTAATGGTAGGACCTCAGCCTTTGGAGCTGATTGTCATGGTTCGAATCCATGTCCCCCAACACTTCGCCAAACTCGGCGCGAACCATACCCTATCATGCTCACCGAAACCTGGTATGTTTATATGCTTCTTTACGACGATAAAACGTTTTATATTGGTATCACCAATAAGTTGAAAAGTCGGTTGAGCGGGCATCGGCAAGGAACTACGACCTTTACGAAAAAGTTTACAGATATACAATTGGTTTACTTTGAGAAATATGGGAATAAATATGCAGCCGCTGCCCGCGAACGCCAGTTAAAAAAATGGAGCCATGCAAAGAAGCAGAAACTTATTGACGGATCAAAAGGATTGAATTATGGCGCTGAGTTTGACGAAGTAAATGAGATGGATGAAGAACCTGTGAGCTTGTCCCGAGCTTGTCGAGGGGAATCCATGTCCCCCAACCATCCTTCGCTAAAGCTACGGAACGGCTTCGCACCTTCTATAATGAGATTATGTACTATACGTACATTCTTCTCAGCTCAAAATCCCTCACATGTTACCTCTTTTACTCACCAGGCAAAAAAACTCTTCATTACAAAAAGCTACTCCCAATTTCTATTACTACTTAATGGATTGAATTTAGATAAGACTCTACAAAGAATCTACAAAAAAGAGTAAAATTTACATTATCATCATGAAAAACGTAGTAGTTCATAATAATGCGACTATCAATCAATCGAATAATGAAGAGATTCATTGTATATCAATTTTAAAATACATGGGTAATAAAAAAGGATTATTAAAATGGTTAATGCCCATTCTCAGGAGTAATATAAAACATGGAGACACAATTATTGATCTCTTTGCCGGCACTTCTTCAGTAGGTTATGCTTTAAAAAAGACAAATAAAATAATTGCAAATGATATTCAATCATATTCGACAACCATATCTAGAGCACTATTAAAATTCAATGACCCGTTTAATTCAAGTGATTTTAGTAGAACTTTAAGCTCCTTCTACACTTATAATAAAAACCTTCTGTCACGCATATTCTTGAAAGCTCTTAAGGACGAGAATGAAATGCTTACCAAGCATAGATATGGTCAATATAGGGTGTTTGTAAACTCATTTCCAACTTATATTAAACCTGTTCATAATGACAAATATAACATTAAAAAACTTTTGTCAGAAAAAAATATTCAAATATATCGAAAAAAAATTAATAAGATACCCTATATATTATTCTCAACTTATTATGCAAATTCTTTTTTTAGCCTTTCTCAATGTGTTGAAATAGATAGCCTACGATATGCCATAGATAAAGAAAAAAACCCTATTAGAAGAGACGTATATCTCTCCTGTTTAATGTACGCTTTAAGTCAGGTGGTAAACAGTACAGGCCATTTTGCAGAGTATCTAGAATACAATCAAAAACATAGTCAAATAATTTTTAAAAAACGAAAAGAGTCAATAATGACTCATTTTCTAAAAAAAATAGATGACTTTGAAAAAATCATAGTTCAAAAAGCTTGGAACAACCAAGTATATTGCCAAGATGCTAAAGATTTAATACATACTCTCGATAGGAAAGGGGTATTAAAAAAGGTAAAACTAATATACATAGATCCTCCATATACAAACGCACAATATAGCCGTTATTATCATATACCTGAAACGTTGGTAAAATATGATTATCCAGAAATTAGCGTAAATATTGTTACTAGTAATAAAGTTAAAGGTGGATACAGAACGAAAAGAATACAATCTGATTTTTCTCAAACTACTCAAGCAGAAAAAGCATTTTCGGATCTTTTTAGCACCATTTCTTCTTGCACTAAAGCGCCGATTGCAATTAGCTACTCGGACACTAGTCTTTTGAAACCTATCGATAGATTAATTTCTATTGTCGAGAAATATTATCATACCGTACAAGTGCAGAATGGTCATTATCACTCGGCTCAAGGCTCTAAATTTAAACATAATGGTGAAAGAAATAATAAAGTAAACGAATATGTAATAATTTGCAAAAACAAAAGAAAGTAAAATCGATAATTGAGCTTCTATTATGTTTAGAAAACTGAATCTAAAGCAAGTTTATGACTCCGACCGAGATGATCTTCTAAATGACTTTTACATCCCTGTATTATCTAACTCAATATCATATAGACGAATATCAGGATATTTCTCATCTGCATCACTTTTAATAGCCGCAAAAGGGATATCGCATTTTGTATGTAATAATGGCATCTATTATTTAATTATCGGCGCAACACTTTCTGAAAATGATTATCGAGCTTTTGTATCATCGTCTATTGATAAAGCTAAATTCATGGCTGATCGTCTCTTATTCGATCCAAATAATATCCAAGATACTATTGAGAAAGACCATCTCCGAATTATGTCCTGGCTTATTGCTAATGAAAAGCTAAGGATTAAAATAGCAATAATACCTGAAAGTAAATCAGCTATATTTCACGAAAAAATCGGCATCCTTCAGGATTCAAATAATGATACTATCGCTTTTAGTGGATCAATCAATGAAAGTATTGGTGGATGGCTAAACAACATAGAAGAATTTAAATTGTTCCGAAGTTGGATACCAGAAGAAAGAAGCTATTTGACTAACGACATGTCCAAATTTGACAATTATTGGAATAATAAATCAAGAAATTTCACCGTCATCAATCTGCCTGACGCAATAAAGCAAAGAATAATTACAATTAAACCAACAGATAAAGAATATACGGAGTTAGTATCTAAACTAAAACATACTAAAGGAAAACAATTATTTGACTATCAAATTGAAGCCTTAAATGCTTGGACTAAGAATAGATATAAAGGCATACTAGCTATGGCTACAGGTACAGGCAAAACTTTTACTGCTATTAGTGCGATAAATAAAATAAGTCAAGAAAAAAAAGAATGTTGCACTATAATAGCTGTTCCTTATAAGCACTTATTAACACAGTGGGCTACTGAAATACATAGAGTATGCCCTAATACAATGTTAATCCAAGCTTATAGTAATAATCCAAAATGGCGATATGAATTAAAAAGTGCACTAGCACACTATAATGATGGGTTTATCCGTAATGTGGTTACGGTAACTTCATATAATTCTTTAGCATCAGAAGACTTTAGTTTAATTTTTCAAAAAGAATATAACAAAAATCGACCCTACCTTCTTATTGCTGATGAGGTACATAACTTTGGAGCTGCTGAGTTAAGTAAGGGTATGTTGACAAACATTCAAATGCGACTAGGACTTAGTGCTACCCCACTACGATACTTTGATGATGAAGGAACGAAAAAAATTGAAGAATATTTCAACAAAGTCGTATTTTCTTATAATATAGAAACGGCGATTCGTAACGAAAAATTAACTCCTTATGAGTATCATCCAAGATTTGTTGAAATGACAAACGAAGAGTTTAATGATTACCTCGAAATATCAAGGAAATTATTTGGAACAACAGAGGATGCTGACTTAAATCAATACTTAAAGCGACTACTAATAAAAAGAAGCAGAATAATTAAAAACTGCGTTAATAAGTTTAAGGATTTAGAAGAACTTATTGACAGCTTTGGCAAAGACGCAGATCATCTACTAATCTATTGTGATAACACAAAACAACTCGAACATACACAGCAAATATTAAATTCGAAAGGTATTATTTCTCATAGATTTACTTCACAAGAAGGCATAGAAGAGAGGAGACTCATACTAGATAAATTTGATAAGGGACTATACCAATGCTTGATTGCAATGAAGTGCTTAGACGAAGGAGTAGATGTGCCCTCAACTCGCTCTGCAATTATTATGGCTAGCTCTTCAAGTGATCGAGAGTATATTCAAAGAAGAGGAAGAGTATTGCGGAAATATCCCGGTAAAGCTAAATCGATAATTTATGACTATATAGTGTTACCACCTATCACGATATCAAATGATAAATTAAAGAAACTAGAACAAATTATTCTTCAAAAAGAATTGAAACGAGCTGCGGATTTTTTAAATATTTGCTTAAATAGAGCCTCTGTATTGAACGTGTTGACAAAAATAATGCTTAAATATCATGTATACTTAAACTAATACTTGTATGACAAAAGTTAACAAAACGATCTTTGAAGAAATTGATAGTTTAGATAACGCTTCTAAAGACATGAGACTCTTCTTAAAATGGATCATTGACTTCGAAAAGAATCATGAAGATAAGGAACAATACGCATATAAAAATGAAATAGAAACACAATTGACAGAATTACTCATTCTGGTTGAAGAATAATGCTTGGAATCAAACGTATTACAATAAAAAACTTTCGGCAGTTTCAAAATATTAACCTGCAATTCGATAGCAAACAAGGAGTTTTTCTTTTTATAGGTAAGAATGGAATGGGAAAGTCTAATTTTCTTAACGCAATTTGTTGGTGTTTATATGAAAAACAACCATTTAAGTTTCACGATGAAGAAAAAGGATTGCTAAATGAAAGCGCATTAATTCAAAATAAAGATAAAGAAGTAAAAGTTAGCATTGAAATCGAGCAGGATGATAAGCGTTTCTTTTTTCAAAGATCAATAAAAAATAACGAAAGCCCAGTATTTACTGTAATGATTAAGAATGGAGAAAATTGGGATCCTTACGAATCACCTTCACTCATACTAAATAATTTTTTACCTGAGTCTGTTAGTAGATTTTTCTTTTTTGACGGGGAAGCCGTGCAAAATCTATTTAAAGGGGATTATGCTGATAATCTTAAAGAGGGAATTATGAAAGTTTCGAATGTCGAACTCTTGGATAAATCAATCGAACATCTTGAAAGAATGGAGTCAGACTATCGGAAATCTCTTAGTAAAGATCTACCTGAAACTTCGATATTAAATAGCCAACTTAATAAATTAATAGAAAACAGGGACTCACTTGCAAAGCAACTACTGAACAAGCAAGAATTACTAGGAGTGACTAGGGAGAACATTGCTGACTTGATGAAGGAACTAGCTATTAACTCAAAATATAAAGATTTACAAGTCCAACGTCAGAATTTGAGTCAACTCTTAAATGAATCTGAGGAACGAACCAAGATATATCAAAAACAAATAAACGACTCAATACTAAAAAATGCATCATTCTATTTTATTCAAGACTTCCTAGTCCAAGTTAGCAATAAAATAACTGAATCAAGTCTTAAAGGAAAATTGCCTCCTAAAATTAAGCCGACATTTATTAGAGAGATCGTTGATATAAAAAAATGCATCTGTGGTACTGTTATTGAGTTAAATAGTAAAGAACATGCTTGTCTAGTTAAATTGCTCGAAGAAGTTGAGCCTTTAGATAATAGGTCTTTCTTAATAGATGATAAAGCTGAATTGAATTTAATATTAAGAGACTTAAGCGAATGGCCTCAATATTTAGCTGTAATTCGAAAAAGAGTAGCTAGTGAAATTGAACAGAAAACTATCTATCAACAAAAACTAAAAGAAATAAGCGACAAATTAAAAGGCGCTCAAGATATTGGAGTGGGTAATCTTGAAAGAACAATTCAGAAGTTTAGTGAAGATGTTGAAAAAATACACCAAGAGATAGGGTCATGTAAAACGCAAATCTCAATTTACGAAGCCCAAATAAAAGAACACTCAACTCGTCTTGATAAATTAAACAGTGAAAAAAACAAGAACAAAAATATTCAAACAAAATACGAATTCGTAAAAGAAGCAAAAGCAAACATAGATTTAATACGAAAAAAGATGATTGACGAAATTAGAGAAATGGTTTCTTCAAAAACAAGCACCTATTTTAATCAACTAATGTGGGATAAAAGTAAATTCAAAAACATAACATTTTCTAAAGAATATGAAGTATCTGTATTAAAGGATAATCAGGAAGTAAATCATTTTAATCGCCTTTCAACAGGCCAAACAAAAATACTGGCTTTAGCAACAATAAAGACTCTTGCTGAGTTGAGTGGTTTTAAAAATGTTCCAGTATTTATTGATGGCCCATTGGAAAATCTTGATGAAGAAGTAAAAAGTAACTTTTTAAGTATGCTTCCTAAATACATGCCTTTTAAACAACTTTTCATATTTTCGACTGATCACCCAATAATGTATGATTTTGCTAAAAAAAATGTTAATAAAAATAATTTTTTTCAATTTATACAAGATAGTAAAGAAAATACATTAATTAAACTTAGTGATTAATATGAATAATTTTGACGAAAATTATCCACAATTCATTCGTATTGATGAAGAAGTAAAAAAAACATATTTTGAAAAGCTAGTTAACCTTGAAGGTAGTTTGTTCTATAAACGAGAATTAACTGAATTATATTTCCTTTCTGCATCTTTAGGTTTAAAAGCAAACACTCGAGTTAAATCTAAAAAAATAGCAGATTTACGTCTATATTCATCATTAAGCGAAAAAAATAAATTACTAATACGCATAATAGCGCTCGCCTCAACTAATTTTAATTTCGATATTTTAACCAATGGACAAGAAACATTAAAAATCGTAGAAGAATACGCTAATGCCGGTGCGTCCATACTATTTGATAAAATAATAAAAAGTAAACTAACTCTATCAATCGAAGAAGAACTATGGGAAAGTTTAAGAAAACTAGCATAATTAAGTAGAGGATAACAATATACAGAAAGTAATAACTTTGGTTGTAGCATTCTGCTACAATTTCCATTGTGAAGGACAGCAGGAAAAGCAGGATTCATCCTTTTACCATACTCCTTATATTCATTACCCTTTTCTATTACCAGGGATAGGAAATTAACTTCCTCAAAATCAAATTGTCCAATCTAGAGGAAAACAAGATCAGACTCATCGAATCCCGCTTCGGAGGCGCGAAAAACCTCAAGTGCATCGAAGTTGAGACGCTGAAAAAGATAAGACCTTAATTGTACGCGAAATAGAAGATGAAGTTTTAGGTATAGCAAGCATCAAAGCTGTGAATAATACTTTTAGAAGAGGTAGTTTAGTAACCGCTGTATTTAGATGAGCACATCATTTAATTTTGAATATCCCTTCTGATCTAAATATTCTGAAACATAATATTTTTCGTCCCTGAAATCAAATGCTTCTTTCGATTTCGGATTAACCCACAAATAATAACTATAGCCGACTCCGTGTATTCTTTTGTAGCTGCACGTAAGTTCCTGCAGTTTTGATGTCGGGATTACGACAGAATGGGGACTTAAAGTTCTTCTTCCGATTTTTTCATTCTCTTCAATTACGTATATCAGAAAAATAAAATAATCAGCCGCTGCGCCTAACACAACTTCTTTATTTAGAAAAAACCACCCGTTGCTCCCATAGCCACACTTCTTAATAAGTGAAGGTTTGGGTTCAAATGCTTTGCTTCCTTTTACCTGTATGGTTATAGATTTTTTTGTTAGCACATTCATCAACACTAGGTCAACCCCCTTCATTTGCGCGTTCATTGGCATTAAAACCTCCAGGTTTTTGTTAGTTTTATCCCTAAGCATTCCCGACACTATAGCCTCATCTGTATTCAAACTCCAGAAATTCTTGTATGCCATATTTGACTATTTATGCAATTACTAGTAATTCTTCTATTATATAAGTTATTGATTCGGCCTGATTTGACTTCTTGCGCAATCTTTGAAAAAATTTACATATGCCACTCTCCAAGTCAGACTTCATGCTGTTTCTCCGCCATCCGGCTTGGTTGTGGCTGAAGAGGCACGATAAAGCGAAACTGCCTCCTGTGGGTGACACGCTCCAGGCTATGTTTGACGATGGCCACCTCTTTGAAGAATACGCCGAAAGGCTTTTTCCCAATGCTGTAAAGCTCGGATTTGAAAACGGCGGATACCGCCTCATGCCTCAAAAAACGAAAGAGGCCATAAACAGCAGCGTAAAAACGATTCTACAGGGTCGTGTGGAAACGAACGGATTAACCTGCATATTTGATGTTTTGGACCGCGTCATGGACAAGGAGTTTGACCTTTACGAAATCAAATCAAGCACCGACGTTAAGGATGAGCATATCTTCGACCTGGCATTCCAGACAATTGTCCTTGAATCAACGGGGTTATCTTTGCGCAACATTTCAATTATCTGCGTAAATAACAAATATGTGAGAAACGGAAAAATCGATGTTTCCCAAATTACCTGCCGCCACGATGTCACTGCCCAAGTCAGGGAGCAGATCGAAAAAGTAAGAAGTTTGATCGAGCAGGCACTTGCGGTAGTTGACTCCCCTACGTCCCCTGACTATTCGCCCCGATATGTCGGCTTAAGCGCTCTTGATGAGTGGATGGGAATATATGAGCTGCTCCATCCGCCTATCCACGCCCACAGCATTTATAAGCTGGCCCGGTTAACACCCAGATTGATAGGTGAACTCGAAGACCTGGGAGTCTCTCTCATAAAGGACATCCCCGGATCAGTTAAGCTCAATTCATGCCAAACACGTCAACTGGAAGCCGTCAGAAGCGATAAACAAACGATCATGCATGAAAACATCCAGGCATTTCTTGCCCAACTGATATACCCTACCTACTTCCTTGACTACGAAACCTATGGCAACGTAATCCCGCCCTTTGACGGTACGCGACCTTATCAACAGATACCTTTTCAATACTCGATACATATCATTGATAAGCCAGGGGGGAATTTGCAGCACAAATGCTTTTTGCATACCGAAAGCACCACTCCAGTTCCCAGCCTTCTAGCTCAGCTGCAGAAGGACATAGGATCCGAGGGTTCGGTAATCGTCTGGAATGAATGCTTTGAAAAAGGAAGGAACGATGATATGGGCAAAATGTTCCCCGAATACGCTGATTATTTAAGGAATATTAACTCCCGAATTGTTGATCTTATGATCCCCTTTTCCAAGGGGTGGTTTGTCGACAAGGACTTTTTCGGAAGCGCCTCGATTAAGAACGTTTTGCCTGTCCTCATTTCAGATCTTTCCTATGAAAAGCTGAATATTAAGGAAGGCGCTACGGCTTCACGGCTGTGGGGCGAAGCCATGATAAACGGCAGGCATGCAAGCAGCAAAGAGAGGATAATAAAAGACCTTTTGGACTATTGTTCCCTGGACACCCTCGCAATGGTGCAACTTTATAAGTTCCTTCAAAGAGAAGTAAATAGCTCGGTATGAAAAAAATTATTGTATTTGCAATAGGCCTTCTTTCCCTTATTTATATGCTTAATCCGGGATTTGGGTTGTTCGAATTTATTCCGGACAATTTTCCTCTAATCGGACATCTGGACGAGAGTACTGCGAATTTCTTCTTTTTTTCCGCGCTCTCATATTTTGGACTGGATCTGTCAGACGTGTTCGGAGGTCGGAAGTTAAGGAGTAAATAGTTATGTATACGAACCTGCTTTGAGAAAGCCAAAACCTAAAACAGTAACGGTTGACCTAAAAAAAGTCGTTAATCCGTGGGGCAATGACAAAAAAGTAAAGGAGGAAGTCAAAAACGCCCTGAAAAACCTTTCGGATAATCCGGAACCGTTCAACTGCATAAAATGCGGTATAAAATTCCAACCAAAACCGTGGCAGTGGATCTTCTACAGACTCTGTGATTCCTGCTTTAAGGAGTTTGACACCCAGAAAATGCTGGGAAGGTACGAAACGCTCAAAGGAAAAAACCGGCATGTCAAACACTATGAGGATGTGGATGAATGGCTCAAACATGTGAAAAACTAACTATGCAAATATTAAATAAGGCTTTTCTTGTTTTGTTTCTCCTTGCTACTGCTGCTTTACTGCTCTTATCTTCGGCTCATCTTCGATTCCAACGTTTGGTAAATGAAAGCTCAGCCATCGCAGACAAACAATGCATGAACGTCAACCCGTTGATCATTAAAAGGAAAAAGAGCTTCATAAAAAGCACGAGAAGCATAATGCTAGAGGGCAATATTGAGGAATACTGGAAAGAGCAGGAAAACTACGTTGTAATTTCTAACGCATATGTAGCCGCACAAACTAAGTGGCTTGACGAACAGGAAGCGTTCATGAACCGGTGGGATTACAAGCTGCTCGTACCCAAACAGGTAAAAGCGGCGGAGAAATGGCAATTTGAAGCACGGAAAGCGGACAAGGAGTCGACCATTGCAACCGTTGCCATGTTCAGCACTTCCAACGAAAGGCAAATGAGGGAGCTTGAAAAAATACTTAATATCGAAGTCACCAAGCGGAATAAAGCTGAGGCAGAATACCAAAAAATACTTGACGCAAAGCAACCGTTTAGCCTTATATGGTTCAATATAAAAGTACCATCTTCAAAGTGCCCTCCCGAAAACTTTAATATCCCGGATGTAAACGAATACATAGAACCTGAAAACCCGGTTTTGCCTGATGGAATAACTTCATGAAGACAAATAATGCTAGATAGAATTAATGAACCTTTGCACCTGTAAACTGCTCTCACTAGTTCTTCTGTTCTCCAGACGGAATTATCTGTCGTTGTGAATGCGTAGCCGGTATGTTATGATTCCTTACCATGGGTAACTTCAAATTCCACAAAAAAACCGGTTCGGGAAAAGGCTTTGGCCGTCCAAATTACCGCCCTTCATATGGCGGAGACCGCGAAAACCGGGAAATGTTTGAGGCGGTATGCAGCTCATGCGGAAAAACAGCCATGGTCCCCTTCCGTCCCAACGGTAAAAAGCCGGTATTCTGCAATGCCTGTTTCAAGAAAAACACCCCGGCAAATGATGGTGACCGGCCCGGATTCGTAAAACGCACCGACTACGGAAGACGGCCGGACTTTGAGAAAAAATCCTCTGCGCCCGCATACGACGGACAAATTGAAATGCTTAACCGGAAAATAGACCGGCTCACCGATATGGTCAAGACGCTTCTTGCGTCAGGAAACAAAGAGACAAAGCCGAAAGCGGAAAAGAAGCTGAAAAACGCAACTCCCGTCCAGATACCCGATGCTGTTACCCAACAGTAATGACCGGATACTGACAAGTATATTCCGCTCCCCAGGTGGACTCGCTTATAACAGCATCAACCCTTTGGAGATATTTTTTTCGGCAACATTTCTTCAAGCCGATATAGGACAAATGAAACGATGAGACTGAACAGGGTGATGAATATTGCCAAATAGTACAGCTTCAAGGCCATGCTTATGCCGACGGTTGCGGAAAATAAAGTTAAGGCAGCTGTTGTCAGGTTGGTGACGGTTTCACCTTCCCTGCTTTTTATGAGCATTCCCCCGCCGATAAACCCGACGGCGGCAACAATTGCCTCAATCATGCGCAGCGGATCCATTGTCACGTTCCGGACCTGAGCCAGCCGCTCCACGAAATGCGTCCCGAAATTCACGAGAAGGCATGCGGATGTTGTTATCAGAATATAGGTGCGCAGGCCGGCAGGTTTGCCAGACGCCTCCCGTTCTAACCCGATGATGCCGCCAAGCAAAGCGGCACCAAGCGCTTCAATGATTATCTGTAATTGTGCGTTATCCACGTACTTGCATAACGGGAATCACTGGGTAACTCCGGTTTCATTCCCTGCAGGAACTATACGAGTTCAAGTTGTTAAATGAATACAGAATACGGTAGGTACCGGGAAATAAACCGCTTATCCTGACACCTGCAATGCGCCGTTGTATAATTACATCCAATGGCCCCATCAGACCGGAACAAGAAAGTCGGATTCTTTGACCACCTTTATTACACGAAACAGGGGCAGTACCAGGCGATCTATAACCCTTATTCCTACCGCGGCCCCTTCGTATTTCCCCGCCCCCTGTACGCGCCGCTGAAAAAAATACTGGACGGCACCCGCACAACGCAAGAGGCCAAAAAACTCCTGAAAAAAACCGGACTCCTGTCGGAGAAAGAACTGCAATACCTCATCACCCAACTCAAGGAATATGACCTGTTAAGCTATGACGGGGAAAAGAACCGGCTCCATATCAATCCCCTTTCCAACCCAAACAAGGGTTCGTTCTGGATAGACCTCACGAACCAGTGCAATTTCCGCTGCACCTATTGCTATATTGACCGCAACAAGGAAGTGATCGATCCGAAGAAATTCCGCAGACTCCTTGACCGGCTCATGGAGCAAAAGGAAGCATATCCCTTCCGCGAAATCGTCTTCGTGCTTGCGGGAGGCGAACCGCTTTTGTATTTTGACGTGTTCAAAAGAATGGTGCTGGCAATCGAGGACTTCCAGAAAGCATACGGGAAAGGCGTGAAAACCGAAATACTCACCATCACAAACGGCAGCCTTATAACGGACGAGAAAGCGAAGTTCATGAAAGAACACAAAGTGAAGGCGGCCGTCTCGTTTGACGGGCTGGAAGAAATACACAACCAGACGCGCCAGTTTGTTGACAAAAGCGGCACGTTCCAATACGTCCTGCGGGGGGTTGAAATCGCCAAAAAGCACAAGGTCCTCAATAACATCATCACGACCGTTACCCAGAAAAACATCATGCATTTGCCGGAATGGGTGGAATTCCTCCTTGAACGGGAGATCGGGTTCCAGTTCCAGTTTTACAAGAAAGTGACCGCCTCGTGCCTCGATACCCCGCTTGTATTCAACAAAAAAACGATCGGCGCGTACCTGAAGGCCATAAAAACCATATACCGGTTTTATGAAACCAAACCGGGACTCCATGTACCCATATTCCTCGACAGCGGCAAGCTGCCATTTTTCACGAGCGAATTCTCGTGCGCTGCCGGGTATAACTATTTCACCATCACCCAGAACTGCGAGCTGAAAGTGTGCCCAACATCCGGCATCAAGATACCGTTTGAAAAAGTGCCAAACTTCATCTACAAGGCGCGCGAAATAAACAAGGCGTTCGTCGAATACTCCGTCAACTCAAATCCCGTATGCCGGAAATGCAAATGGAAGTACCTGTGCAAGGGCGGATGCAAAATGGAGCAGATCGTACTCAAGACCACCAAATCCGCACCCAACTCATGCCCCTTTTACAAGAAAATGATCCCCTATCTCCTGTCGCTCCAGATACAAAGCAAAATTCAAAGAGCCTCCCAAAACTGAACTATGAAAGAGCTGCATATCGAAGTTCTTGACTCCATCATCAAGCTCGTTTTCGAATCGGACACGGCATCGACCGCGCGGCGCAACATCGAACGGATGTACGGCGGGTATATCGTGAACCAGGCGAAACACCGCAAACCCGCGTATACCCTGTTTGTGCATGACAACTATCAATACACGTTCCTGCGCAAAAACGGCAAAGCGTTCATATCGTTTTTCGAGGAAAAGAAAAATAACCGCATAGACCTGCCCAATACCGCAGACGCCATACAGCTTGACCTTTTGATGCGCATCATCATCCACGATCTCGCGCGCAAAAAAGACATGTTCATACTCCATACCTCCGCCGTCCTCGTCAACGGCAAGGCGCGCGTATTCATCGGGAGAAACGGCATCGGCAAGTCAACAATCGTCAGGATGCTGAAAAACGAGTTTACGCCGTTATGCGACGACAAGATTATCGTGAAAAAGGAAAAAGATACACTCTATTTGTACCAGGTCCCCTACCGCGAAACGAACAACTTCAAAAAATCGAATGCCCGCTATCCCATCGGCGGTTTTTATGTCCTGAAGCAGGACGACAAAATGAACATACGCAGGATAGACCTGTTCACGGAGCATGATTTCATCAGCCGCTTCTGCAGCGAAGTGTGCGTAGACGGCAACCGCGCCGATATCGTGAAGCTTGCGTTTTCCCTGAAGAAGAATCTGTTTGAGCTGGGGTTCACGTTGAAGAGCAGGCCCGATCTCATCGGTTTTTTTAAGGAATTTGAGTCAAAAAAAAGGTAAGGAGACGGAGTTTTTATTCTTCCACTTTCACGATGCCGTTGTTGGTGTTTTTTATTTCCTCGCCGACCACCATGAAGCTTTCGTGCACGATAACCCGGTCGCCTTCCTTCAGGTCTTTCGTGCTGATGGGCTCCAATACCTCTTTAGTGTTGGGCGGCTTGCGGTATGCCTGGAAACCCTTCGAGGAAAAGGCGAAGTCAATCAGCCCTTTTGCGGTCTGCACTGTCGTGCGCACTGCGTCCGGTTCAACGACAAGATACTTGAGCGTTCCTTCAGTCTGGTTGACGATGAGGCGTGTTTTACTGTTTGGCTCAACCACGCGCGAGCGGGTGATATCTTTGTTTTTTTTCACCCAGTCTTCATAGTCTTTTTCCTGGGTAACGGAACTGAGGGAGGAATAGCCGGGCGTAATGCGGGAAATATATACCAAATAACCCGCCTCAATGAAAACGATCGCCGTAATGAAAAACAACAAAACAAGAAGAATCCTGTTCATACCGTTAAGATCAGTGTAGGAAACTGATACCCGCTTGTCAACTTATGTCTCTTTTTGAGTCCTTCGATGAAAGTTCAATAAGCTTTGATACGGAAACGTTGGTTTTTTTGCTTAATTCCATAAGTTTTTGGCGTGTTTTGGTATCCCGGTACAGGGCTTCGAAACGAGATGCGAGGATTTGGGATTTCACAAGCTCCCGCGCCGTCATGTCAGCCGTACGCGATATAATGTAGGGAGGCGCATTCCGGTACACGATGCCGAACTGCTTTGCTTTCTTTTCGTACAGAGTCTGCGGGTTGATGCGAAGCGTCTGGAGGTGGATCTCGCTTGCATCAAATCTGCATGCCCAGTCGATCATTGCGCAAACGTCCTTATACCGGTCACCGGGCAGGCCGATAATGAACTGGAGGATGAACCGGACGTTGTGTTTCTTGAGAAGGTTCAGGTTATACTCGAGGTTTTCCCGGTTATTGGTGCGCTTTGCAATATCAAGAGTTACGGAATTCAGGGACTGCACGCCTATCGTGCAGTAGATGTTTTTGTGCGCCAGGGACCGGGCAAGTTGTTCGCTTATTTTCCAGACATCCGCCCGTAAAAACAGGGTGACGGTGGCCCTGCCTATTGACCGGCGTATGCTTTTGAGTATTGCAAGGGACCGGGATTCGTAGATGTTGAAATTGTCGTCCACTATGTTTACCTTTTTCGGGCCTGCCTTGAGAATACGGGTTAGCTCACGCTTCACCTGTTCAAGGGGAAAAAACCGCAATCCCGCGTAACTGCCGAAATTGTACGAGCAGTACGCGCACTTGAACGGACACCCGCGCGACGTTTCATATGTTATGGTTTTTCCGTCCATTTCCCGGATCCTGCCGCCCAGAAACGGGGAGGCGACTTTTGCCAAATCAAGCGCCGGACGGTCACCGGTTCCCTTTACCGAACCGCTTTCACGATACCAGAGGCCTTTGATGTCGCGCAATTCCTTCTTTTTTTCCACATAATGCCGGACCAGGTCAACGAGCGTTTCCTCCCCTTCCCCGGTCACGACGATATCCACGTCCTGTTCCGTTTCCATGATGGCCTTTGCGTTGTAGGAAGCCTCAGGCCCGCCCAATACGACCGGTATGCCTGACTTTCGCAGCGCGCGCGCAATCCGGATTGTCTTTTCCCGGTTCCACAGGTATGCGGAACAGCCGGCAAACACGGGATCCTCCCGGCGTATCCTGTCCGCGATATGTCGCACGGATGTGTCTTGCGGAAACGTCAAGGTGACAAACCTCACGGCGGAGTGCGCTTTTTGCGCGTGCTCGGCAAGGTAATGGATGGCAGGATTGATTTCGCCGGGAGAACGGGAGACATAGGCAAGGACGACTGTTTTCTGTTTCATAATCCCAGGGGGGTTTCGCATGGGGAATCCGTTACGGCCAGCAATTGCCGCATCCGCCGACATCGCATGTCGCACCGCTTGAGGCATAGACATTGAGGAAATCAAAGAAGTCGTTTTTCCGCCGCATGAGGGAGATGACGATTTTTTTCGACTTGAGAGCCGGCTTTTTGTAGCGCTTTTTCATGATTTCAATTCAACTATACCAATTCGCTAATATGCTGTCAAGCCGGGAGCTTTGGATGGTTCCCGGGCGATGGATCATGCTGCTTTTTGCTATACTATTACATACGGACAAACCCGTTACCAATACTGTCCGCGTTTCCATGAACGAAAAACCCGTTATGAAAAACAATCCGTGCTCAAGCAGCAATACCATTTATGCGGTCGGAGCGCTTGGCGCACTCGTTTACTTTATCCAGCACGCCCCCTCGTTCTGGGCGGGAGTGCTTGGCGTTTTCAAGGCGATCATGTGGCCGGGAATCATCGTGTACAAGGCGCTTGAGATGCTGCACCTCTGACACGTTATGCGGTACGCCTGGCCAGATCGTCCGCTTTCCCCCTGATCACTTCAAACGTTTCATCCGTGAGTTTGATGTGGTTCAGATCCGTATCCGGACCGGGAATGGTGCCGGGAATGAAACCCGGCATCTCGTTAAGGTCCGGGATATCCCATACCTCCGCTTTTCCCGCGTACCCGAGCTCCTTGCAAAACCCGAGGTGTTTCGCGTGCATGCACACCAGCAAATCAACATCCTTCAGGGTGTCCGCGGTGGTCTGGCGTTCGTGCCAGGACATGAATTCGATGAGGCCTCTTCGCTTCATAATGCGCATGGCATACCAGCAGATCGGGCCGTTGCCGTATTTGTTCTCCAGGGTTCCTGCCGCGATGCCGCTTGACGAGACCGTGATGTTTTTGAGGCGGGTAATGGATTTGAAATACGCTTCGGCAAGCCGGCTCCGGTAGGCGTTGCCCGAGCATACGAAATGAATGTGCATTTGACCATTATACCGCAACGGGCTTGCCAATTGATAAAACCGGAAGAGTGTGCGATCATTGCATCATGAGAATCTGGGATATCGAGCCCCGGTTTTTGTGCCGCAACCATCTCCTGGGCGAACACCGGGAGCTCCATGCGCTCTGGACCGTAATCACCCAAAACAAAACAGGCTACGCACACCATCCCGAAACCCTGCGCTGGAAAGGGAAACTGAAAGCGCTTTTCATAAGGCATTCCGAGCTGGCTGAAGAAATGAAAAAACGCGGATACGTCCACCGTTCGCCCCTTGACGCAAACCGGGCAACCGGTGCGCAGGTGCAAACGGCATATATCGA
Source organism: uncultured Gammaproteobacteria bacterium (assembly GCA_964629635.1). Lineage (GTDB taxonomy): Bacteria > Patescibacteriota > Microgenomatia > UBA1406 > GWC2-37-13 > YC2-FULL-38-9. The sequence continues at coordinate 493,835 of CAZVQS010000001.1, read as the reverse complement.
CGATCCTTTGAAACAGCGGGCAATCCTCAAAGCAAAGGGCTGCGCCTGTTTTGCTACAATAAGGCATGTCCCGCGTGACCCTGACCGCAAACGACCTCTTCAAGGACAAGCCTGAACAGAAAAAACTGTACCTTCATGTGAAAAAATATCTGGACGCAATACCCGGGGTAACCGAGAAAATCACGAAAACCCAGATTTCGTACGCGGGCAAACGGCAGTTCGCATGGATATGGCTTCCCATGGAATGGGATAAGCGCAGGCCTCCCGGATGTATTATACTCAGCTTCACTCTCCAGAAACGGATTACCGATCCCAAAATCACAGAGGCGGTGGAGCCCTACCCCGGACGATGGATACACCACATAGTAATCACAAGGAAAGAAGATTACACTCCCGACATTAAGCAGTGGCTCGATGAAGCATGCCGATTCGGATTCCTCAAACTGGCGGGAAAAACATGTCCCTCCTGAACTCCCTAGTACCGATAAAAATCCTTGATATCATCTATTACATTGACAGTAATAGTATAAAATGGTATAATAGTCTTTTATGCATTTCGGTTTACCGAAGATCGGTTCGAAAAAAATCAGGCAGATACTTTTGCTCCTTCCCCTCATCATCCTCGCCTCAACGGTCAGCGTATTTGCGCGCACAAAAACAAACCTGAAAACGGAACGGAAAATAGTCGCACGCGCGGTTTCCCCCACTCCTTTTAGACCGTCGCCCACTCCCTCGCCCCTGCCGACATCAACACCGACATTGTCGCCGACAGCCGTCCCGACCTCGATACCGACCGCAGCACCCACTGCAGTCCCCACGTCGATGCCGGTAACATCATATGAGGAACATTTCGACAAATACAGCGGTGAATACAAGGTAGACAAGGAGCTCCTCAAGAAGATTGCCAACTGCGAATCCCATACGAACCCGGGGTCGGTAAACGGCGACTACGGAGGCATGTTCCAGTTCGCCTCATCCACCTGGACGTCAACCCGCGCTTCCATGGGCCTGGATACCAATATCGACCTGCGGTTCAATGCCGAAGAGGCGATCAGAACCGCCGCGTTCAAGATTGGAAACGGCGGCGCGGGGGCCTGGGCTAACTGCCTGTAACTACCCCCATCTTCTCCCCGGTCCCCACAACTGTACCAATGAGATCTGCCTGCGCGATCGTGTATTCATGAAGAATCTGTTCGATATCATCCCGGGTTATGGTTTCCGGGGCGTCAAGGGACGTCTTCAACGCAATCACCCTGAACCGGTACCGGTGCACTCCCTTAAAGTAAACGCAGGGTCCCTCATACCCGGGTTTGCCGCCGTTGGCGAACCCTTCCATGCCGCCGTTGGGCGGCTTGCCCTCGAATATGTCTGCCGTGACTGAGGGAATATTGAACACGAACCAATGCACCCAGGGCTTAGGGGCGGCATCGAGATCCTCAACAATCAATGCCATGCTCTGCGTATCGGGCGGTATGGCAAGTACCCGAAGGGGCGGGTTGATATTTTCGCCGTTGCAGGTATATTTTTGCGGGATGGGCGAATTGTTGGCAAATGCGTCGCTGACTAGTTCCACTGCCCCATATTGCACGGGAAATGTGTCCGCAGCGTGAAAAACGGGTAATAATCAGCGGTCATTATCGCCCTTTCTCGCCAGTTTCGGGGAATTCGCGGCCATATACAGGGCGGCGAGTCCGACAAGCGAATACACCGCGCGCGACACAACCGATTCCGTACCGAAAAGCAGCGCCACCAGGTCAACGTCAAGCAGACCGACCAGTCCCCAGTTGAGCGCACCGACGAGAACCAGAACAAGCGCTATCCAGTCAAACGTCGTAAGATTTCTCATGGTTCATCACCTCCTTTCCCGGGAGAAGAATTGAAGTAACAAGCAAAGTCGCAGTTCATCTGTTGTCATATTAGCCTGCATGGGCAAAACAGAAGAAAGAACGGTGCGTGAAACGGGTTGGAAACTTTTACACATCTTTTAGCGTCGTGTACTATAGTGATGGTATGCCAAATCCCGCCATTACCGAAAAAGAAGCGACCGGCCTGATAAAACTGAAGTATGAGGAAATCAAACGCGCGTTCGTCTCGCCGGTGGTACCCGTATTTTTTACCTTCATCGCGCCGTACGAAGAGTATTTCGTGTATGTGGCGGACCAGATCGTCCGCATCGTGCAGGATCCCCGGTTCCGGAACCTTGCCCATGAGATAGGCGAAAACATCCAGTCCGTCATCAATACAACACTGCCGCCGAGCGTTGAATACCGGGAATGGGTTTCCAAATATGCAAACTCACCCGGTTTCTACAATTTCACAAAAGACAATGAACACATATTCCGGATGAACGTCTCCCTTGCCTTCGTTTTCATCAGCCTGAGGGAAGCGGTCAAGGGCTGGGCGGTCGCCGCCAAAAAACTCCCCGGAACCGGCAGGAGTTTTGATGCGGCTTCTTCACCGTTCCGCGAAAACGAAACGCTTTACAATGAAGCGATGACCGGAGCGGAGCTGATCCTTTCCCCCACATCCCTCACCTCCTCCTCGCCCAAGGCCGTCGAACTGAACCTGTTGAAGGATTTCCTGGAACTATGCCGGAGCGATTTCATGCAGTACATGAAAACCGAAGAGTTCCTCATCATGCGGGTGGGGCTGGAACGGCTCATCCTCCTGTCGATCCCCCTCTTTCCGAATCCCCTCTTTTCCCCCATAAACGAAACGCTCAAGCTCATCATGAAAAAGAAAAACTTCCCCGACCTGCTGTACCTGTTGTCGGACGAATTTCCGACACTTGTCATGCAGCGCATGATATTTTCCGGCTATATGCTCCCTTGAGTTTACTTCGCGAAGGAGATCATGAGGGTCCCGACGGTGATGAGGACCGCGCCGAGCGCGATCTGGAGGGAGATCTTTTCCCTGAGGAGAAGCGCCGCAAGGATGATGGTAAAAATAAGGCTCAGTTTGTCTATCGGCACGACTTTGTTCGCCTGTCCGACTTTGAGCGCGTAAAAATAAAACAGCCAGGACAGGCCCGTTGCGATACCCGACAGGACCAGGAATATCCAGCTCGCTTTCCCGATTTTGCCAACCGACGGCGCAAGCCCCTGCGCGAATACGATGCCCCAGGAGAAAACGAGTATCACGCTCGTCCTGATGGCGGTCGCGAGGTTGCTGTTTATATCCTTAATACCGATTTTGGCGAGGATGGACGTAAGCGCGGCAAAAACAGCGGAAAGCAGAGCGGCTATATACCAGGTCATAGATATATTATATAGCAGTTTGTCCCCTACCGTTTGCAAAACCATACGGTCCGGGTATACAATCTAAGCGTGCCAAACCCTGAAAACCGGACAAGCGTCGATCCGCTCCAGAACCTGAAAATACTCATGGAGTTTTTCATCGAAATCCTTTCGGTTTTTTTCACGAAAGTTGTGCCGCTGCTTTTCGGTGCGCTTTTCCTCGTATACTTCCTTTTTTATCTGGTATTCAAATTCTTCGGATTCTAAGCGATGAATACCCATTGCCGGCGGTGCTCCGGCCATCTCAAATGCGGCGCATATCACCTCTATGTGATCGAGCTCGATTACGAACTCACGAAAAACAAACGCTTTATGGCAAAAAACCCCCGCTATAGAAACGGGAACGACTGCCTGTATGTGGGGTCGACTTCCCATACCTGCGTCTGCCGGTTCAAGCAACATCAGCTTCACGCGAAAAAAAACAAGCTCGGGTACACCTGCTTTTGTTCCGGACACGAGGAATTCAGGGAGTTTGTCAGGGGAGGCGGCAAAACACGCGGAAGCTATTACCCGGGCGTATACGGATTGCGCCTCAGGCCGGACCTGTACTTTCCGTACAATCCCCTCATGGACGGAACATACGCCGCCGCAATGGAAAAGCAGCTTGCCGACCAGCTTCGTTTGAAAGGCTACGCCGTCTGGCAGCACTGACGAAGAACGGATTTTTCTGTTACAATAGGTTCCTATGACACCATCAAACGTATATTTTATCCCCGTTACCGCTCCGAAAAGCAGCTACCCCGAAGAGGCCCTTGCCGTCTTCAAAACGCTTCTTGAAAAGGAACAGGTGGAGCTGGGACCCGAACTGCCCCTCAAGATCCACCCCGGCGAACCGGGAAACGTTTCATACAACAAAGCGGAAAACTATGACCGCATCATCGATTACCTGGAGGAAAAACACGTCAAAACATACTTCATCGAAACCAACACGGTAACCGGCAGGCGCACCAACAAAGCCGACCATCTGGAAGCCGTGAAGGAACACGGATTCACCCGGATACCCTTCGTGATCGCGGACGGGGGCAGTATGGTGGATGACGTACCGGTTCCGGTGCGGGGCGGTAAACATTTCAAGACCGCCAAAATCGCCACCCTTCTCGCCAACAAAAAACAGGTGCTGGTTCTCAATCATTTTAAGGGACACGGCATGGCGGGTTTCGGGGCGGCGATCAAGATGCTCGGCATCGGATTCGCCTCACGCCGCGGCAAAATGGAAATACACACCATCAAAACGCCGCCGGACGACGGCACCATCAACTGGGGCGACCGCAGGAATCTCCAGCCGGTCACGCCGTTTTTGGAACGGACCGCCGAATATGCGGCAGCTGCGGCAGTCGGCAAAAACCACCTGTACGTAACCTACGCCATCAACCTCGTTTCAGACTGCGACTGCGACGGAATTCCACTCAAACCCCTGTATCCGGACCTGGGTATTTTCGCATCGATGGACCCGCTGGCGATCGACAAGGCATGCTTTGACATGCTTTCGAAACGGGAAAACAAAAAGCCCTTTGAAGGGAGCGAAATATTCGGGTATGCCCAATCGCTCGGTCTTGGTACGACATCGTACAACCTCGTAACGGCGGGATAAAGCGTTACAGCTTGATTTCACCGATACGATAGCCTACAATGGCAGCAAATCCCTATGTCAGAACTTGCACGACAGATCGGCAGGATCTCAACCGCATCTCCCTTAAGTCAGCTCCGTGCCGAAACGGCCGCAATGGCTGAAAAGCGGCAGAACCGCCAGATGAGGGAAGTGGCTGCAATCACGCAGGGAGCGGATGCGATAGAAGCGCATTACTCGCGCCTCGGTATCCCCCTTCCCAATACCATCCATCTTTTTACCGCCGGCTTCAACAGTCCGGAAGGCGCACAGATCATCGGCGCATGCGGGGATGAAGTATTTGCGGGGTTCCCTCCTCCGGATATTTACGGCCATGCCGGCACCATATCCGCCATCGGCGACAAAACATTCATGAACGGACGAGCGCACCCGAACGAATGGACCGGGTACGAGGACGGACCCATGATCGTCGCCCGCCCGCTCCAGACCTGGAAGGAAATCGCCCGGCGCCAAAGGGCGCGCGGTTTCGATCCCCTGTTTGTCCTTACCTATCTGGTCGGCGTCAGGGAAGACAGCAGTCTCAAACCGGGAGACGTCGGGCTCATTATCGACGATACGGAACTGAGCAACACCGTCCATCCGGGCCACGGACCCCGAGGAATACTGGATACATACACCGGCTCCCATTTCCAGCCCAAAGCCGGTCGGGCAAGCAACCTGGAACTTGCAAAACGATACGCGCAGTTTGCGCTTGATAACGGATACGGCACTATGTATCCGACAGCAGCCTGCGGAACGCCGGGCACCACCGAATACCAGAGCTTCCTGGAAGTCGGCCTCCTGGATGCGGCTCTTGAGAAAGCGCGCGCCGGTAATCTGGGGATTGTCGCGAAACAGGTGTTCGGGGAACAGGGACCTGAAAAGCTCTCGCTTCTTTACGACATGGGAATAACCGCGGAGCTTGCGACGATGCGGCAGACGTTTGAGGGAGAAGAGGACTTTAAAGTGCTCGCGCTTGGTCTTGCAACCGATGCGGTAGGCGGTGAGCAGAGTCTGGTTGTCGACCACAATGCCGTAGTCGGTGCGGCCTTTGCCGCGGGAGCTGCGCACCGGGATATGCTGCTGCGTTTCGGGGATTCCTATGATCCCCGCCTGTCCCAGCCCATGCCGGATTTTTCGATTCAGGGAAAGTTGAAATAAGTTACTTCTTTTTTGCCTTGTAGACGAGGCTCTTATGCACCGCATCGCAGAGGGAGTCCGCATCTTCATACGATATCTGCCCCTGTTCAAGCACTGTTCTTGCGATACGCTGCGGATCCTTGCCGTTGCCGGTCCAAAATTCAAGTCCCACGCGCCGGTCGGGATACAGGAGCAGGTTGACCGATCCGAGTGTTTCCGAATCGACCGTTTTCCTCTGGGCGTCGTAATAGGAAACAACGTATGATACGGATAAACGTGATTCCCAGAAATTCCCCAGATATGCGAGAGCGTTTGCGGCAAGGTTCTGTATTGTACTGATCTTTGAAGGATTTGCGCACCCGTCCGAAAAATTCATGGCCGTTTCCATGGCAAGGCGCGAGCTTTCCAGCTTGGCAAGATCCCGGGGATCAAGCTCCGTCAATCCCACTTTGATCTGCATCCGTTCCGAACCGGGATCGGTCGGCAGGGTATTCGTTTTCTCCCCGTCATAAATTCCGGTAAGGCGGTTTGACCGGAGCTCCATTTCCGCGGTATTCACCCGCGCTTTATCACAATCCCAATCATAGAATACCGCCTGTTTCGGCTGGCTTCCGTTTGATGTCTGGGGAAGGATAAACGTGGATGCGTCCGGATGTTCAAGAGCCGCGTTGGTAAGCGCTGCGGCCGCGGGAAGGGTAAAGTAGAGGTACCCGGCGTTTGACTCGCTGAAGTCGTTTCTCTGTTTGAGTGTCGAAAGCGAAGCCTGTGCAAACGAGTTCATCATGTTGACAATAGGAGCCCATTTTCCCTGCGCTTCGGGAAGGGTAGGGCCTATTACCGCCTCCCGGTTGCCGGCAGGGAAACACTCCTCTATCCATCCGTTGCCGGAGGGTTGTTCGAAGTTCTCCGGATTGTGTGCGTTCCTTATGCGGTGCGCTGTCGCTCTTAAGCTTTCGTTACTCATAGTAAAATACTAAAGGATATTATACATGACGGAAGTTAAAATTACAAGTATGTATCCAATATGTATATATTATACCTGAATACATCCATTTTTCTACCAATACCTAGCCCTACGGACGTCTGAAAACAAACTGTGCTAGAATTGAATCATGTCCAAACTCATACCTGCCAAACTCAAACCCGGCGACGAAGTGCGCATCATCGCTCCTTCCCGGAGCCTGGGACTCCTGAGCGCCAAAACCAAGGAAATCGCAAACGAGAGGTTCAGGCAGCTGGGACTCAAGCTGTCATTCGGAAAACACGTAACCGAACAGGACGAATTCAACTCCTCCCCTATTCAGTCCCGCATTGAAGACCTTCACGAGGCATTTGCGGATCCCGCTGTCAAGGCGGTCATTACGGTGATCGGTGGATTCAACAGCAACCAGCTTCTGGATTATATCGACTGGGACCTGGTGAGAGACAACCCCAAGATCCTGTGCGGGTACTCGGATATCACCGCGCTCAACAACGCGTTTTTCGCGAAAGCCGGACTCGTCACCTATTCCGGACCCCACTATTCCTCCTTCGGCCAGAAGAAACATTTCGACTATACCTTTGAGTATTTTAAAAAATGCCTCATGGAAGATGCGCCCTTTGAAATCCTCCCCTCCCGGCACTGGTCGGACGACGCCTGGTACCTGGACCAGGACAAAAGGGAACTCATCGCTAATCCCGGTTTTGACGTCATCCATGAAGGAGCAGCGGAGGGAACGATAATCGGCGCAAACCTGTGCACCCTGAACTTGCTGCAGGGAACCCGATATATGCCCGATCTTGCTGATAGCGTTCTTTTTGTCGAAGACGATTACGAAACCGTTCCCCACACGTTCGACCGCGACCTCCAGTCCCTCATCCACCAGCCGGGCTTCGCCGGAGTTGCCGCGCTTGTCATCGGCCGTTTTCAGAAAGCAAGCAAAATGAACAGGGATCTACTCCGAAAAATCATCGAAACGAAAAAGGAACTGGCGGGACTTCCGGTCATCGCGGATGTCGATTTCGGCCATTCGGATCCGAAAATCACGTTTCCGGTCGGAGGCACCGTCAAAGTACACGCAACAACAGAAGGAGCGCGTATAGAGGTGACTCAACACTGATTCCCGGAGCATCAACGGGCGCCAACTCCGCATCAGGCGTTGCGGAAGGCGTTTCAGGGGCAGGCGACATGGCGGTCGCCGGAACGGAAAACGATATCCCCCTGCCGGCAGCCGGAAAACCCGTGGGTGATACGGAAAACTCATCGGGATCAAACGCCGGAACAATATCCTGGGACGCAGGGATCCGTACCATATCCGCGTCCGGAACCCGCGTCGGTTCAGGGATGAAAGCGCTGCCCGATGTCCCTCTCCGTTTCGCGTGCGGTTCATCCTGCACCGTAATTTCATTTTGTATCAGTATTCCCGCCAGCCAACCTGAAGCGGCGTAAGACAAAACTCCGGCAAACACGATAAACAACAGTTTCTTCATAACGGAATGCTATTCCCTTTCCGGTACAAAGACATCAATCCGGGGTACCGCTTGTGTAATGATTCGCGTTCGGGCTCAAATTTTTACCCATTGCTTACCGCGGTCAGGTCCAGCCGTGCAGGTGCACGTATATCATCAAGCATGCTGTTCATGGATGAATTCGATACCCGCGACGCCGTCATTTCGGACCCGGGCAAATATAAAGTCGTTTTCGAAACCGCGGCACTGCGCATCCTTTACTACCATGACAAACCCGGGGAGAAAACCAATCAGCACAAGCATCCCAAGTTTTACCTCTATGCCCTCTCCCCTTTCAAACGCACGATCCATACGTCAAGCGGCAAGCATATCGAGCGGGAATTCAAAGCCGGCGACACCATCTGGTTGGAGGCGCAAACGCATATCGGGGAAAACACGGGGGACACTGATACGGAAGCGATACTGATCGAGTTTAAGGAACCGGCTACCTCCTGAGGTAATCGCGCAGCTTCAGTGACTCGATAATGTCTCTGAATACGGGATTGTACGCGAGAAGCGAAACAAGAAACGTCAGCAATGCAAGCACGATCGATACGCCGACCGTCGTACCGAGCCCCATGAATATTCCGCGCAGGAAACTGCGCCAGATGAGCTGTTTCGTTGAAGGATACAGGTCCTCAACCGCCTGCAAAAAATGCTCCATTTTTTGTACGCCCTCTTTTTCCCGGTCAACCATTTTGCTCTTCCTCCTGTTTGTGTTGCGCCTGTAGTTTTCTTTTTTCCAGCATGTGGATCTCCCTGTTGAGGCTCGCTTTCAATTCCCGGCTCTCCGTTGCCGCAAGCGTTTCCTTGAGCTGCCGGATACGGGTTTCAATCAAAGTAATTTCCGATTGTGCGTCTTCGGGGGGAGGTTCCGTCATGGAGCCAATGTACCCGACTATTGTGATCGCCCGTTGTGGGGCTGATAAACATTCATTAAGAAACCAAACACGTACATTGCTGGCAAGGGCCGGTCTTTCATAGGTAATCATTACCTGGTATTTATTGCTTTATTCCTTTTCTTTACTAGCATAAGGCATTACTATTTCCTCTTTTTTCATATGGCAGTTACCGTAATCGGCATGTTTCAAAACCAGAGAGACAGTGAAAACGCGATCGAAGAATTGAAGGACCTCGGATATGATCCGAAGGAAATGTCCGTCGTCATGCGCGAAGCCCGCAAGGCTGAAGAAATGGCGCAGAATACCGGAGTTCAGGTAGGACAGGGAGCCGCATCGGGCGCAACCGCCGGCGGCGCAATCGGGGCGCTTGCCGGACTTCTGGTCGGCATTGGCGCGATAACCATTCCGGGCCTGGGGCCGCTTCTCGTGGCCGGCCCGATCGCAACCGCATTCGGGCTTACCGGTGCGGCGGCAGCTACCGCATCAGGCGCAGTCGGTGGGGCATTGGCCGGAGGATTGCTCGGCGCCCTTGTCGGAGTCGGCATCCCGAAAGAGGAAGCGCAGCGATATGAAGAACAGATCCGGGCCGGAGGCATTCTGCTTGCGGTGCCTTCGCGTGACATCCGGAAGGATGAAGTAAAAGACGCACTCACCCGGCACCATGCGACCGATTTAAGACAGCTTGATCTTCCGACAGATCCTTCAAGGATCTCGTGAAGCTCAATCCCCGTACACCCCTTTCATGAAAAGGCCAAGCAGGTAATTGGCGCTGCGCACCGCATAGCGCGTAAAGGGGTTGATGGGAACGGGATAAAAGAAATCAACGTCTTTGCTGAGCCATCCCAACGCATTCCAGTATTCGTAGTCCACGGATTTTTTTGCTTTTCCCGTAAGAGCAGCATTGCGCCAGACATTGAACCAGAAAAGGTTCGTGAACGAGGGGGAATAACCGCTTGAACCAAGAAGCGCATCGGCAAACTGCCGGGATGCTTTGGCGATATCCCTAAACTGCGCCTGCTTCATTTTTTCCGGCATCACGGTATCGAACCTGAGGACCGATATACGGGATGCCGTTTCCATCCCCCACCGGGACGCGTTGAGTTCCATGTAATCGAGCGCCGGTTTTGCGACCGGTCCGCCCCCCGCACCCACGCAGGCGACCATGACTTTTTTCCGGAACAGACGCGGCCGGTGCCAGAGATAGGCGAAATGGTCTATAAACACTTTCATAAGGGTTGACACATGCATGTTGTATATGGGAGTCGCGAAAATCACGCCGTCGGCTTCATTCATTTTGGAGAACAACATATCCCGGCTGTCTTTCAGGGGGCAGTATTTTTCCCCTTTCATGACGCATGCATGACACCCCCTGCACATTTTCAGGTCCAGGTCCGAAAGGAATATTTTCTCCATTTCCATTCTCCCGTGTTTGGAAAGCTCGCTGAAAATCCGGTCGATGAGTTTTGCGGTATTGCCCTGTTTCAGGGGCGTGGAAACGATTGCCAGCACTTTTTTCATAAACTATATTCTAACGCATCCGGTTGCTATAATGTACGCATACACTATGGATTACCCCATCCGCAAAGTCACGCTGCCGCCTGAGTGCGATATGATGGCATCGCTCGTGAAACAGGCGCTTGAGGAAGACTTCCCCGCCTACCGCAAAGAAACCGTGGAAGCATACCAGTCAATGTACTCTCCGGAGTATTTCAGGAAATCGGCACGCAAAAAGGATTCGCTGTTTTTGGGCGCCTTTGACGGAACCGCGCTTGCCGGGTTCATGGGCATAAAAAAGGAGTTCGGCGGCGTCCTGTTTTTCGACTGGCTGGCGGTCGCCAAGCCGTACCGGCGCCGGGGCATAGCAACGGTACTTCTGGAAACCGCACAGGAATGGGGGCAAAAAAACGGGTATCATTACGCATACCTCTTTACCGAAACGGAATCCAACCGGCGCTTCTACGAAAAACGGGGATTCAACTATGTAGGGACGCATCCCAACTCATGGTTTCACGAAAACGAACACATTTATTCGAAACTTCTCGCTCCCCTCCCCGAAAACAGGTGAAAGAAAAACCATCCCTCTCCCGTATTACATACGGAAAGGAGGTGAAAACATATGAAAAAGACATTTATCGCTCTTTCAGCACTTGCGGTACTTGCGGCAGTATCCCTGACGCCGGAAATCGCAAACGCGTACAAAGGTGATCCGGCCGTAAAAGGCCCCAATTACACCGAAGAACGGCATGAAGCGATGACCAAGGCGTTTGAAACCAACGATTACGAAGCATGGAAAGCGCTTATGCAGGGACGCGGACGCGTCATGCAGGTCGTGAACAAGGACAATTTCGCCAAATTCGCGCAGGCCCACCGGCTCGCCCTCCAGGGCAAAACCGATGAAGCCAACGCCATCAGGCAGGAACTCGGTCTCGGAACGGGAAACGGTTCGGGAAAAATGGGAGGTAACTGCATGAGATAAATCGGCATATTACGCACGGCACCCGATCAATTCGGGGGCTTTGCGTATACTATAGATAATTGAACGATCAAATGAAGGAACACCGGAATATCCCAGATGAAAAACTTATCGAACTGATACGCTCGGAAAATAAGGAGTGGTACGGCTTTATCGTGGAGCGGTACGAGAAGAAACTTCTTTCCTATGCCCGGTACCTTATCAGGGACGAGGACGCGGCGGTTGATGCAGTGCAGAACGCATTCATCAAGGCATACGTCAACCTGAACGGGTTCGATACCAATAAGAAGTTCTCCAGCTGGATATACCGGATCGTACACAACGAAGCGATGAGTGCGGTCTCAAAAAACCCGAAGGAAGTCCGCTTGAGGGAAGACGCGCTTCAAGACAGCGGGTTGGATACGGAGGAGGATTTCACCAAAAAGGAAATCTCGCGTGCGGCAAACGCATGCCTTTCGCAGATTCCCCTCATGTATTCGGAGCCGCTTATACTCCATTACCTGGAGGACAAGTCATACGGGGAGATCAGCGATATTTTGAGGATTCCGTTAGGCACCGTCTCGATACGGATGAGACGGGCGAAAATTTACATGAAACGCATATGCGAAAAAAACAGGTCGATATAAAAAAGGGAGTGATGGACCGGATACATCATGAACATATCCGGATGAAACCGCGCGCGTATTTCGTCATGGGCACCGCGCTTTCACTCCTGGGACTCGCGGCGCTTACGGTAACCGCAGTATTTCTCGTCGGCGTTACCCGGTTTCTTCTCCGGAGCCACGGCCCGATGGGACAATACCGCTTTGAGGAGCTCATGTCGAGTTTCCCGCTCTGGATACCGGGAATCACTCTGGTTTTCCTGGCGGCCGGCATATGGTCGCTGCGCCAATACGATTTCTCCTACCGCAAAAACTTCAGGCTCATCGCTTTCGGTTTCCTCATATCGGTGGTCATCGCAGGTTGGGTAATTGATGCGACGGGATTGAACGACGTGTGGTTCCGGCAGGGGCCCATGCGCGGCATCATGCGCCAGTACCTTGAAAGGGAAGGGATCCGGATCACACCGGGCTGGATGAGAAACGGACAGGGTCCCCGGTAAGGGAAAGGGAGTATAATGGGACCAGATGCCAGGAAAACAACATCGTCACCGGCACGGAAGAAATAGGGGAAACATGCCCGATACGGTCCTTCGCGATCTCATGAGGGCGCAGACCAACGAAATGACCGAATGGGCCGTATATACGGAACTTGCACGCTTATCGTCCGAACCGAAAAGCAGGGAAATACTTTCAACCATAGCGCTTGAGGAACAAAAACACGCGCAATTCTGGAGCGCATATACCGGGCGTCCGACAAAACCCAACAGGATCATGATGGTTTCTTATATCACCATGGCGCGGCTGTTCGGTCTCACGTTCGCATTGAAACTCATGGAAAAAGGCGAACGGCTCGCACAGGTAAACTACCGGGATATCGCCGGGCATATACCGCAAGCTGCTGACATAGAAAAAGAGGAGGAAGCGCACGAACAGAAACTCATTTCGCTTCTGGATGAGGAAAAACTAAAGTACATCGGCTCCATGGTTCTTGGTGTAAACGACGCGCTGGTCGAGCTGACCGGCGCGCTTGCGGGACTGACCTTTGCGTTTCAAAACACCAAACTTATTGCGGTCACCGGACTCATAACTGGCATCGCCGCATCCTTATCCATGGCGGGATCCGAATACCTCTCAACGATCGCGGAAGAACATGATAAAAATCCGATAAAAGCAGCGGTGTACACCGGAATCATGTACGTCGTTACCGTGCTTTTGCTTATCCTCCCCTACTATCTGTTGTCAAACGTGTTCGCCGCCCTGTCCCTTACCATCATTACCGCCATCTTCATCATCTTCCTGTTTACCTTCTACATTTCAATTGCTCAGGATAGACCGTTCCGCAAGCGGTTCCTGGAAATGGTTTCAATCAGCATCGGCGTATCCGCAATCACGTTTGCCATAGGACTTATCATCAGGCATTTTTTCGGCATAGTCCTGTGATTTCTTACCGCTGCCTTGCGAAGTCGACATAACGGTTCGGCTTTGCGGCATTATCATTTTCCTTACACTCATATATGACCAGGGAAACTCGTCCAAACCATCCCCCGAAAGAGCTTCTCGGCATCGATGTTCCGGTGGGATCCAATATTCTTATCGCCACGTTCCCCCTCATGTTCAAGGATCCCGCGCACATCGAAATGGATCTTGCCCGCAAAACGACCGGAGCCGCATGGGTTACATCGCCGCTTCCCGGGCTCGGGCAGGGTATCGAATCCGTCATCGGACCGGAAGGCAACCTGTCGCCCATACTTCTCAGGTGGTCGGAACAGGGGCCGGAATTTTTCCATTACCGCAACGGACAGCTGCAGTTGAATCCCATACCGGTTGAAGACTACGCCGGCGTCATGTATGCGGGCATACCGGAGGGAGGCGTTGCGCGAACGGTGGGTAAAAACTATCCCGGACTCCGGGAATACTACACGGTGCTCCAACTGCCTGGGGCAACAGGTACGCACAGCATTGATTCGTTTGCCCCGTATCTTGATACGGGACGCCTCATCAGCGGCATGAGAAAAAGGCCGCTTCCGGATAGGCTCAAAACCGGATTTCTCGCCATCCGGCTGACTGACAAGACCGAACTGCCCTACGGACGGGAACTCCGGAACGGATAAGTTATTATCCTATCCCCATCCGTATCTTGACACTCTCTTACCGTGTGTTTCCATAATGAGATGATGTTTAAAATCATCGGCGGTATCATTGCAGTTATCGGCATATTTGCGTTTGCGGCAAACGCGTTCCGTACGGATATGAAACAAACCGGCAAACAAACTACTCCATCCTCCGATCCGAAAACCACCAATTCCCTTACGCTCAAAGGAGGTACCCATGAAGTGGTGACAGAAGAACCGGTGTATTCGGGAAGCGCGAAAGGGTTTTTCGCAAAACCCAAAGAGGAAGGAACGTATCCGGGTGTTGTCATGATCCACGAATGGTGGGGATTGAATGACAACATGAAAGTCATGGCCCAGAAGCTCGCATCCGACGGGTATATGGTACTGGCGGTTGACCTCTACAACGGCCAAACCGCAACCGACCCGCAACAGGCGCGCACGCTCACCTCTCAGGTCGACGAAACCCTGTCTATCGGAAACATGCAGGATGCGGTGCTTTTCCTGAAGGAAAAAGGGGCGGTTAAAATCGGATCGCTGGGATGGTGTTTCGGCGGAGGCCAGTCGCTGCGGCTTGCCTTAAGCAGCATGCCGCTTGATGCGACCGCAATCTATTACGGAAATCTCGAAACCGACCAGGAAAAATTGTCCGCGATTACCTGGCCGGTTCTGGGCGTTTTCGGGGACAAGGACGAAACGATATCCGTCAATACGGTAAAGAAGTTCGAATCCGCACTCAACAACCTTGGCGTCGAAAACGAGATTTACATATATCCGGGCGTAGGGCATGCGTTCGCCAACCCCACGGGAGAGAACTACGCGCCCGGGGAAACCGAGGATGCCTGGAACAAAACCGTACAGTTCTTCAACAGGGCCCTGAAGTCCGAGGCGACATGATTTCCCGACTATTATCTTCCCCATCGTATTATAATAGTCTTCATTATCCACTGATTTTGATTCCATGTCCGCAAACAACGCAAGTAATAACAAACTGAAACAAACTGTTGAAAATATCCAGTCCATCGAAAGCAGACTCGCCGAATGGATTACCCGCATATCGGGAAGCATGTGGTTCGTTTACTTCCACATTGTATGGTTCACGCTGTGGATACTGATAAACCACGGAATGATCGACGGCATCGAGCCGTTTGACCCCTTCCCGTACGGGCTCCTCACCATGATCGTTTCTCTGGAGGCAATATTCCTTTCAACGTTCATCATGGTCGCGCAGAACCGCATGGAACTCCTTGATGAGTACCGGGAAATGGAGGAGGATATCGAAGATCAGGAGGAAGAACAGGAAGTGGAAGATATCCAGAAAGATCTTGACGACATTAAACGCATCCTGAATGACATCACGAAAAAACTCCCCCGCATCGAGTCGTCCCCGAAACACAATCCGAAACAATAACACGCTTTGACAATGACGCCCGCATCCCTATAATTAGGAAATGGAATTACGGCAAACTAGCGATAGTTTGCATATACATAATAAGATCCTCAAAAACTCCGTCCAGATTACCATCGACAACAGGGCTTACCGCATCGAATATGGTGAAAAAGTCTGGGGCAGATTTTCCAAGAACCTCCACAAGTTTTTCGCCGACAACCTGACATACGCGATCACCTGGCATCTGCCGGTTGCGGAAAAGAAAAACGTCATATACCATTTCGACAACCCCGTAATCGAGCCGCTGTTTTTCAAGCTCCTCATGTACAGCATTCCGATGAACGTATACACGTTCCGTAACAATACGGTCGTCTCCCTCATCCGTTCCTTCTATAACTCCAATTTCATAACGGAGTTCAAGAGCCTGAACCATTTTTATTTCGCGAAACGCCAGCGCAACCACCTGAAGGAAACGGCGCTCCTCCTTTTTTCGTTCGGTAAAGACAGCCTGCTGACCTACGGGCTCATCGAAGAAATGGGAATAAAACCCATTGTCATGTTCATGGAGGAACCGCAAAGCAAATACGAAAACAAGCACAAGGAAAAACTCGTAAAACGCTTCACCGAAGAGTTCATCAGTCCGGTCGATTTCTTTCCCGTTTCCTTCGGCCATATCCGGCAGGACAACGGCAATTACTGGGGATGGGATATCATCCTGTCGCAATATATCCTTACGCTTATTCCCTATTGTTTCTATTACCGGACCAAGTACCTGTTCCTCGGTAACGAACAGAGCTGCAACGATTATGCGATCCACGGGAGCGGATTCGCCATCAATCCGGTATACGAACAAAGCGTGAAAGCCATGCAGCTTCTCCAGAACATACCGAAATTCTTTTCGATCAAAACGCACATCGGGAGTATGATCGAACCGGTGCACGAACTGTTCATCACCTACATCCTTCACCGCCGATACCCCGCGCTCGCCAAATACCAGACTTCCTGCTTCCTGGAAAACAGGGAAGCCAGGACGAGACGATGGTGCGGCAACTGCGAAAAATGCGGAAGGATGTACATATATTTCAAGGCATTGAGGATCGACCCGGCCGTTGTCGGATTCCCTGCAATAGACATGTTTTCCCTGCGCAAGAAACATCTGTATTCCCTGTTCGTGAACAGCAGGGAGCCGAGCGCCTACGGCGGCAGCGGACTCGGAAGGGACGAACAGCTTCTCGCATTTTACCTGGCATACCAGAACGGCGCGCGCGGGCAGGTCATGTCGGAATACAAACGCCTTTACCACAAGGAAGCCCTCAAACGGAGGGATGAACTTATCCTCACCTATTTCGGCATCCATTCCTCAATCACCCTGCCGCCCCGCACCCGGAAAAAAGCGCTTGCCATTTTCCGCGCGGAGCAAAAAAACATCATGAAGGAACTTTCCGCCATCATCAAAAAACGCCCGGCTGGTACAATAAGGAGATATGGAAAGAAAAAAATATCTTGACGCCCTTTCGGCCCAGCTTGAACCCAATATCGTCAAACACTCCCTCGCCCTGGAAGCGTGCATGGAAGCGCTCTACGATTATTTCTCCGAGAAAAAGCTGCTGGGCCCCGGCGAACCCAGGCGCGAAGACTGGACGCTGGCCGGACTCATCCACGACATCGATTTCGGCGGCGAATTCAAGGAAAGCCATCCGGGAAAAACGCGCGAAGCGCTTGCCAAATACGGGCTTTCCGTAAGCGACAGCGTATACGATATTGTGCAGGCTCATGCGGGAGGACCGAACAAACCCCGCAAATCAAAAGCCGAATGGTCAATCTACTGCGCGGACAGCCTAACCGGACTGATCACCGCGGTTGCGCTCGTGTACCCATCCCGGAAACTGGCGGACGTAAAACTGAAGTCCGTCGCCAAACGGTTCTTCAAGGAACCCCGTTTTGCCGCGGGAACCAGAAGGGATGAAGTAGCCGAATGCGCCAAACCGGAAGGACTTAACATGCCGGTTGAGGAATTCATCTCGGTCTGCCTGAGCGCCATGCAGAAAATCGCACCCGATCTCGGTCTGTGAACGGTTATTTCCCTGCATCAGGCGTCGGAACCTTCATCATGCGCGCCCCGGGATTGAGCTGGATGTTCTGGGCGGTTACGCTTCCATCCGTATTATCGCTCCCGAACACCGCGACGGTCACTCCGGTCTTGAGGTCTTCGCGGGATCCTTTTTCCGCTTTGTTCACCGGAGTCTTGTCTGAAACCATTATGATCCTT
This sequence comes from uncultured Gammaproteobacteria bacterium, assembly GCA_964629635.1. GTDB lineage: Bacteria > Patescibacteriota > Microgenomatia > UBA1406 > GWC2-37-13 > YC2-FULL-38-9. Next base: position 475,559 of record CAZVQS010000001.1, on the reverse strand, counting down.
GTTGATCCATCCTGTGTCTTCACCGTAATTGAAGAGTCATCGGATTCAATGATTTCCCCCATGACCTGCCGGGCTCCCATCGTTTTGCCGCCCTCGCCCCTGAAGCGCATGCTTCCCGAACCGCCGTTCACAAACACGCTGCCGCTGAAGCGTCTGGTTTCCTGGTATTTCATTCCGGCGTAAAATCCGCCGGCTGCAACTGCCAACACGATAACCGCCATCACCGCCATATTGTTTTTCATAGGAAAATAACTAATTGATAATTTATTCGTACCGTAATGCTTCGATCGGCTGGAGGTTCGCCGCTTTCTGCGCCGGATACCAGCCGAACAGGATCCCGATCGCCCCCGAAACGCCAACCGCGGTCACAATGGAAACCGGGGATACGGCAAAAGGCATACTCATGATACTGGTGAGAAAATACGAAACTATGATTCCCACAACCATACCGATCAGTCCGCCGAGCGACGTGAGAATGATCGCCTCGATCAGGAACTGGGTGATGATGAACCTTTTTTTTGCGCCGAGCGCTTTGCGCAGACCGATTTCGCGGGTCCGCTCCGTAACCGTAACCAGCATGATATTCATGATTCCTATCCCTCCGACAACCAGGGAAATTGCCGCGATGCCTCCGAGAAGCGCGGTAAACGTACCGGTGACCTGGGACGCGGTATTGAGGATGTCATTCTGGGACATGATCATGAAATCGGCCTGCGCAGGATCGTCAAGCTTGTGACGGGCAAGCAGGAGATAACCGACCTCGTTTTGCGCATCCGTCATGACGTCCTGGTTCTGCGCTTCGACCGCGATCGAGGAAAGGTAAGAGGCGCCGAAAAGCTGTTTCTGGGCGGTTGTCAACGGGACGTAAATGACATCGTCCTGATTCGACATCCCCGATCCGCCCTTGGATTCTGTCACGCCAACCACACGCAGTTGCTGTCCGTTCACCCGTATATTCTGCCCGACCGGGTCCGAGCCCTCGCCGAAAAGATCGGCTGCCGCCTGGCTGCCGAGCACCGCGACTTTTGCCATTGCCTCAACATCCCTTTGCGTGATGAATACTCCCGAACTTACGGCGACTTTTCTCATATCGGCATACACCTCATATACACCTGTTATCTGGGTGTTGGTGTTGTTGCGTCCGGCAGTCACCTGTGCCCGGCGCGACAGTTCGGGGGATACGCGTTTCACATAGGCAAGGGAGTTTGAGGTGGATATCGCTTTCGCGTCATCCAGCGTAAGCGTGGTGCCTCCGCCGACCGCCCCCCGCACCGCACCCGAATTCATGGATCCGGGCATGACGGTCAGGAGGTTGGACCCGAGTGACTGGATCTGGTTTTCAATCGATTTCTGGCTTGCCTGGCCGAGCGACACCAGGGCAATCACGCTTCCGATACCGATAACGATGCCGAGCACCGCAAGTCCGGTGCGCATTTTGTTTACTTTCAGCGTTCCGATGCATTCCAAAATGAGTTCTGCAATATCCATGGTGTTAGCTTTGCTTGTAACCGATGCGTTTTGCCGATCCGTTCTTCGCGTCCTTCTGCAATTTTCCGTCACGGATGTGGATGATACGTTTGGCATGATGCGCGATATCAGGCTCATGGGTAATCATGATGATGGTGTGGCCTTTTTCGTTCAAGTCCTGGAAAATGGCCATCACTTCCTCCGCCTGCGCGGACGCGATGTTGCCGGTCGGTTCATCCGCAAGAAGTATTGCCGGATTCATGGCGAGGCCGCGGGCAATGGCAACCCTTTGCTGCTGTCCGCCGGAGAGCTGGTTTGACGTATGCTCCATGCGGTTGCCCAAACCCACCATTTCCAGGTACTTTTTCGCCCGTTCGATCCGTTCCGTTTTCGGTATTCCCGCATACATCATGGGGAGCATTACGTTTTTGAGCGCGGAAGTGCGGGGCAAAAGATTAAATGCCTGGAAGATGAATCCGATCTTCCTGTTCCTGATATCCGCCAGTTCATCATCCTCGAGCGCCGATATATTTACCCCGTCCAGGAGATACTCTCCGGAGGTCGGTTTGTCCAGCGCACCCAGTATGTGCATGAGCGTGGACTTGCCCGAGCCCGACGGACCCATGATGGCGACAAATTCGCCTTTCGCGATCGAGAAGCTGACGTCCGACAGGGCGATCGTCTCAACCGCTTCCATCCGGTAAACTTTGGTGATGTTTCGCAGTGAAATCATATGGTTATTTCATGATGACGGTATTTCTTGTTCCGCCCCCTGTCCCCATCCGCACTCCGCCGCCGAGACCGAAAGGGGATGTTGAAGTGCTTTTCGCGGATGAGCCGGTATTGATGGTGGCGGTCACCACTTCATCACCTTCCTTCAGACCGGTTACTATTTCAGTCTGAGTATCGGATGAAGCCCCTGTCTCAACTGTCACCTGTTGCGTCTTGCCGTTTTTCATGACCAGGACATAAAAACCGCCGTCCAGTGTTTTGATGCTTGAAGAGGGCACGATGAGAACATCATGCTTCGTATCGGTGATGATATTGGCGGATGCAGCCATGCTGGGCAGTATCCCTTCCGATTCCGTATCCAGCCTGATGACGGTCGGATAGGTCGTGACGCCGGAGGATGTGGTGCCGGCCGTGTCGATACTTATCACTTTGCCGGTAAACGTCTTGTCCGAAAACGCGTCAAACGTGATGGTCGCCTTATCCCCGATGCTCACTTTCGGCACGTCGATTTCCGTCAGATTGACGGAGACCATGGGCAGGGCTTTTGTCTTGATGCTCGCGATTTTCGTTGCGCTTTGCGCGCTGTTTGACGTATTGGTCGACGCCACGATAACCGATCCCTCCTGAAGGGAAAATCCGGTGACCGTCCCGGAGATGGGCGCGTAAATTACCGGGGATGTCTGCTGGTAGGAAGACCATGCAGCCGACAATGCCGTCTGCGCCTGGGTGACGACGCTCTGCTGGTTCTTGTATTTCGCCTCCGACGCAAGCCAGTTGTCGTTTGCGATATGGAATTCAGGAAGCGAACGGTTTATGTGGTTTGGCGTGCCGTCCTCATTCTGATACGTGGAGTTCTGGGCGATCTGCATGAACTTGTCCCAGTCGGTAAACATGGACGCCTGCATGGAAAACATGTTCGCCTTCGCGGATTCGAGGTTGTTTTTTGCGCTCTGGTAGCTAGATAACGCCTGATTCGCGTTCTGCTGGCCCTGGAGGTCAAGCTCCACTTCCGCCAGTTTGTCCCCCGCCTTCACTTCATCGCCGTCCTTCACGTAAAGCTTCGATACCACGCCTGTTGCAAGCGTCGATACAGTTCCGTTATTGGCGGTCGACACCTGCCCACTGCCGGAAACGGAAACAACAAGGGTGCCTGTTTCCGCTTTTCCGGTCTGATACGTAACCGTATCCGTCTTTTTGCCAAACGTACCGGCGGCCAGAAACACTGCCGCGCCGAGGACCAGCACTACCGTGAACTTTCCCGCAAGCGGCAGTTTCCTGAAACGGTTAAGCGTATTGGAGAAAAAAGTTTTGAGCATATGATGTATTGATAATAAAGTCCTAAGCTGAATTTTCCCTGTAAAGGGGAAGCCGCACGGTGAAAACAGTTCCGACTCCGGAATCGCTCTGGACGCGGATGGATCCGTTGTGTTCCCGTACGATTTTTTGGGCAATCGAAAGCCCAAGACCGTATCCCGGGGTATTTTCCTTGGACCGGGCTGAATCCGCGCGGTAGAACCTGTCGAAAACAAACGGAAGGTCTTTTTTTTCGATACCTATCCCCCGGTCTTTGACTGACAAGTCGATATATCCCCCTTCCTCCATCGCCCAGATGTCAACCTTGCCGTTGTTGTTGCTGTATTTGACTGCGTTATCCAGAAGTATCACGAAAAGGTCCGTGAGCGACCACTTGTTCCCCGTTACGGTATAGGGAATCTCCGACACATCGATCTTCACGCCTTTCTTTTTGGCGACCGGCATGATCTTCCGGACCGCCTGGATGACGGTTTGCGAAAGCGACACTTCCTCCGCATGAGCTTTCCCGTTATGCGCCTTGTCGTACTGGGCAAGCTGCAGGAGAGAATCGGTAAGGTTCTGCAGCTTATTCACTTCAGTAATGCTTTCCCGCACCAGCTCGTCCGCCTCCCGTTTTGACGGATTTCTGTTGCGAAGGAACACCTCGAAAGCGGTTTTAAGAGACGTAAGAGGCGTACGCAGTTCATGGGAAGCGTCGCTGACGAACCGGTTCTGGTCATCCATCATTTTTTTGATAGGCTCAAGAGTCCTTCCCGCCAGAAAATAGCCCAGGCCCCCCGATACGATAAAAATGACACCGTTCACGAGACCGAGAAGCAGCATTACCCGGTTTTTCGTTTCCGTCAAAAGGTCCGGGTTCTGCACGAGTATCCGTACCGGTCCATCCGGCATATCCTCATCCCGGAAGAAATACACCCGGTTGCGCAGGTCATTTTCTATGCGGAACCGTTGCATCCGTTCGAACCGTTCAACCTCCATGATTACGCCGCGTGCTATGACAATGCTGAACGTCAGACTCACCACCATGATGATGAGAAGGTACCAGGCGGTAAGCTTCAGGCGCGTCCGGTTAAACATGCGGGTTCCCTATCTTGTAACCGAACCCGCGCACCGTATGGATGATGGGGGGTTCACCGCTGAAAGGCAGGTCGATTTTCGAACGGAGATTGCGGATATACACTTCAACGGTATTGGGAAGGATGTCCGCGTCATAATCCCATACATGGTTGATAATCTGATTTTTCGTCAGGATTTTCCCGGCGTTTCGCATGAGGTATTCAAGAAGCGTGAATTCCTTGTTTGAAAGGGTAATCGCATTGCCGTCCCGTCTCACCGTGTATTCAAGGGTATCCAGCTCCAAACCCTCTACCTTCAATATGGTATCGAGCGCATTTTTCGGTCTGCGCGTTATTGCGCGAATGCGGGCCAAAAGCTCCGTAAAGGAAAACGGTTTGGTGAGATAATCGTCAGCTCCCGCATCAAGTCCGGATACCTTGTCCTCCGTCTGCCCCTTCGCGGTAAGGATGAGGATCGGCGTATGGATTTTCTGTTTTCTCAATTCCCTGCATATGGCCATTCCGTCCATGCCCGGAAGCATGAGGTCAAGGATAACAAGATCGTATTCCTCGCTCGATGCAAGGTCAAATCCGGACGTGCCGTCATAGGCGACGTCCACCGCATACCGCTCCTGCTCCAGTCCTTTTTTTATGTTATTGGCGATCCGATGCTCGTCCTCAACGACAAGGATTCTCATTGATCCCATTATACCGAAGTGTCTGAAAATTACCTGAAGCGCTCCTGTTTCGCCAGTTTTCCATACCGGGAACGGAAAGAAGCAAGTTTCGGAGCTATGACGTATTGGCAGTACGGGGCGTCCTGATGTTTGAGGTAATAGTCTTTATGGTACTCTTCGGCGGGATGGAATGTTTTGAGCGGGAGTATTTCCGTCACGATCGGGTTTTCCCACCCGCCCGATATCTCCTGCTCCCTGCGTGAGGCGATGGCCTTATTTTTTTGGCTGTCGCCAATGTAGAAGATAGCTGACCGGTATTGGGTTCCTTTGTCGTTCCCCTGCCGGTTTACGGATGTCGGATTATGCGTATTCCAGAATATGTCAAGAAGCGTATCGTAGGAAACAACCCCCGGGTCAAATTCAATACGGACCGCTTCCGCATGATTGGTTGTGCCGCCGGATACTTCCTCGTAGGTCGGATCCTTTGTACTTCCGCCGGTATAGCCGGACGTCACCGATTCCACGCCTTTGATGTTTTGAAAGACTGCCTCCGTACACCAGAAACAGCCGCCGGCAAATACCGCCGTCTCCCTATCCATCGCCTGGTATGAATTTGAGGGAAACTGAGTTCACGCAGTGGCGGGTATTTTTGGGGGTGAAACGTTCGCCGGTAAAAACGTGTCCAAGGTGCGCGCCGCAGGAGGCGCACCGGATTTCGGTTCGCATCCCGTCCGGATCGGGAAGATGTCTGACCGCACCTGTTATTTCCTCATCGAAACTCGGCCAGCCGCACCCGGAGGCGAATTTCGATTTCGATCGGTACAGGAGAACTCCGCATCGTCTGCACGCGTACGTGCCCTTCCCGAAAAACTCGTCATATTCACCAGAAAAGGGCGCTTCCGTCCCTTTGTGTACGATTACCCGTTCCTCCTCGGGCGTCAATTTGTTGAGCATGTCTTTTTAACCCAGCTTGCGAAGACTGTCCCGCATATCCCTCACCATATCGTCCAGATTGTTTTTGATATCTATCCAGCGGTCCTGTCCCGCATCCTTTAGTTCTCCCAGTTTCCGGTCCAGTTCACTCTGGCGCTCTTCGAAACTGCCGAAATTTTTGTTCGCGCGTATTTTCGCATCTGCCGCATTTCCCTGCATGCGCGCCTTGAATTTACCGAAAGAATATTTCAGTTCATCAATCTCAGCCTTTATTTTCTCCTCATACGCTTTTTTATTGTCCATAGGGTAACGGGTAAATAGTAATGCCCTATCTTACCCGAACCGCACGAACCACTGTTCAATACCGGGTAAGAATCTGCCAAGAAAGCATTCTCCGATTTCCTTACGCGTTTAGGTTCGTAAAAAGCTATAATAGAATGGTTATGCCTGTTGAAAGATCGCTGTATTACCTCGGGAAATATTCCGTGCGCTCCGTCCTGAAAATCGCGTTCAGGAAGCATGTCGAATCTGCATGCGCCCTTCCTCCCGGACCCAAGATACTTGCCATCAACCACCCGACCACGTCCGATCCGTTCATCATTTCCTCCCTTTTGTCCGGACAGACAAAAGTCCTTATCCATGAAAATCTGTTCAAGATCCCCGTATTCGGCGCGTACCTCAGGCTCTCCGGACATATCCCCGTTTCACCCGACAACGGGACCAAGGCATACCGGCAGGCTGTAGGAGTACTCAGGAAAGGAAAAAACATCGCCGTGTTCATCGAAGGGGGTTTGAGTCCCCGGCGGGGCGGCTTTCTTGAACCGCGAACCGGCGCGGTGCGGTTGGCGCTTGAAACCGGCGCACCCATCGTCCCCGTCGGCGTTGCCGTTCGGGATGATGACCTGTACCGCATGAATACCTGCATCGACGGCCATTCGGCCGAGGCGGTTTGGCTGAAACCGGGCCCCTATGCGATTACCGTCGGACGGCCTTTTTTCCTGAAAGGCAGCGTGCATGACCGGGCATACGTAGCTGCGGAAACGGAACGCATTATGAGAGAGGTCGTTGCCCTTGCCCAATCAAGCAACCGGCGGCTTCCCCCCAGACATGGATATTTTCCCGGGTACCCGCGCCTCATGATGAGGCATCTTTTCAGGTTCGGACTGCTCATGCGCTCCGTCTTTGCCGTCTTGCTGCCCGGCATGAAAACCTGAATCCGGTTATTACGAAACTCTTCTTTTATTGTTATCCCCTTTTTACTCCCCCCACCCATCATAGGGGCATGATACCGTTACGTTTAGGCTCTTCCCGTTTGAGGCCGGGTGATAATTGTGCCATGCAGTCTGCATTTGCCCAAGATTATCGCCTGAATAAAACCCTCTCCCGTCCGGTCACGCAGGGAATACTTCTCTTCCCCCGCCCGGCCTCAAACCCTGCAATGCATCACGGATCATATTAACAGTTCCAGAACGCATCATGAAATCAGGAACAAAAGCCCCCAACGGGCAGGAAGACACACAAACTAAACCCGCGGAAGAAACCGATTTTCATCCGGAAACGGATGTGGTATCCCTTGACGAATTCGACGAATTCAGCCACGACCAGGATGTGCCCAATAACGCATCAAGCAATGATGGGGGTATCTATCCTCCGGAGGAGGCTTTCGACCAGGACGCTCCCAACTACGAAGCGGGCACTCCCGGTCATCCCGGGATCGATGAGGGAACCGCCTGAACCGAATCCTATGTATTTCTCCGTTTGAGCCGCATGAGGCCGTTGGGGACTATCGTGTTTTCCTGCGTGTCCGTGAGAAGACGGGCGACTCCCGTATTCAAACGGAGGTCGGATTCGTCGATATAGGTTTCAAACCCTTTTGGCGCTTCGTACGAATACCCTTCCGGTTCCTTATAGGAAAAAAGTACCCCTTCATAGTTCCGGAACACCCACTTGTCGTGTCCCTGCGACACTGCATAGCTGGGCATGACCGGCACCTTTCCTCCCCCGCCTACCCCGTCAACGACGAATGTCGGCACCGCAAACCCGCTCGTATGGCCGCGCAGGTATTCAATGATTTCCACCCCTTCCGAAATCCTGGTGCGGAAATGCTCGATGCCCTGGCTCAGGTCGCACTGGTAAATATAGTAAGGCCGCACCCGGTTTGCGACAAGCAGTTTCATAAGCTTTTTCATGACCAGTGGATGGTTGTTCACTTTCCTCAAAAGAACCGTCTGGTTTCCGAGAACGATCCCGCTGTCGGCAAGCCGGTTGCAGACACGGGCGGACAGGTCCGTCATTTCGGCCGGATGGTTGAAATGGGTATTGATCCAGAGGGGATGGTATTTCTTCAGCATGGATGTCAGTTCTTCATCGATGCGCATGGGCATGGTAACGGGTACGCGGGTTCCGATCCGTATCACTTCAATATGGGGAATCGAACGGATAAGCTTCAAAATCTTTTCAAGATATCCGGTCGGAAGCGTCAGCGGATCGCCTCCCGAAATGAGGACGTCCCGTATGGTTTTCGTTTTTTTCATGTACGATACCGCCTCAAGAATTTTTACCCAGGGAGTGGGCAGATCGGTTTCCCCGGCATGGCGCCTTCTTGTGCAGTGCCGGCAATACATGGCGCACTGGTACGTTACGTACAGGATGAGCCGGTCCGGATACCGGTGGGTAAGGATTCCTTCAAGGCCGCGGGGGCAATCCTCTTCCTCATGCAGCGGATCCTTCGCCTCGCCCTTCACGATATGCGTTTCATGAAGCGTCGGAATTGCCTGGGCCCGGATGGGGCAGTCGGGATTCCCCTCTTCGATCTGGGACAGGTAGTAGGGAGTAATCGCCATACGCAGAATCTTAAGCGAGTGGGAAATCCGACCGGTTTCCTCCGGCGTGAGATTTAAAATGTCACCGAGGATCCGGGGATCGCTCACCCTGTTTTTCAATTGCCATTTCCAATCGTTCCACACGCTGTCCGGGACATCTTTCCAGAACGGATGCTTTTTTGCTTTTCGGAAAAAAAACATGATGGTTGCGCCCTGAAAAAATAATAAAAAAATCAGGACGTTCTGTTCATTATAACGATATTGGAAATCGATGGGGGGTATTTGTTATAGTTGGGGTATGGGATCCCGCATATTGAAGCGTCTTGCATTTTCCGTAATCCCTGTATTTGCTGCCGCTTTCGTCGGTTCCGCTGCAACCGCCAATGCGGTGAAAACCTGGTATCCGTCGCTCATCAAACCCCCGTTCAATCCCCCTTCCTGGCTGTTCGGCCCCGTATGGACACTCCTCTATGTCATGATGGCAGCCGCCTTCTACCTCGTGCTCAGTGCAAAAGCAAAAAAAACGGAAAAACGGGAAGCGGTGCTTATATTTTGCACGCAGCTTGTCTTCAACTCCCTCTGGTCGATACTGTTTTTCGATCTCCGCAATCCCGTAATTGCATTCGGGGAAATTGTTGCGCTCTGGTCTTTGATCCTGGTGACGATCCTGCGCTTCTCGCGTATTGACCGGCGCACGGCGGCTCTCCTTCTTCCCTATCTTGCATGGGTGAGTTTCGCGGCGGTATTGAACGGATCTCTGGCTATCCTCAATTCATAAGTTGGTGTACAATGGTACGTATGGCAAAACAGAAAAAAGAGGAGTTCCGGGTAAGCGGCGAGGAACTCCTGAAAAAAGTGAAGGAAATCGTGAAGGAAGGCAACGTTCGCAGGATAACCATTAAGGAAAAAGGCGGCCGCACTCTGATTGACATCCCTTTGACGATCGGGGTCGTGGGGGTACTCGTCGCACCCGTCCTTGCAGCAGTTGGCGCCATCGCCGCGCTCGTTGCGGAATGCACCATTACCGTCGAAAGGGAATGATATGATTCTTTCCAAAAAACAGAGATATCTTCAGATCGCACTGAACTCGACGCTTGAGGAAGCGTTCTCCATTGTCCGCTCCCTTCCGGTGAGCGAACGCATCATCATCGAGGCGGGCACTCCGCTCATCAAACGGTACGGGATGCAGGCGGTCTCTTCCCTCTATTCATACTGGAATTCCCGCCTCGCGGGGGAAAACCTTTATCCCTACGTTGCGGCGGACCTGAAAACCATGGATCGGGCCGCAACCGAGGTGGCCATGGTCAAGAATGCCGGCGCATCCGCAGCCATCTGCCTCGGACAGGCGCCTATCGAAACGGTAAACGCATTCATCGAAGCGTGTGCAAAGGCAGGAATCGACAGCATGGTGGATATGATGAACATCGAGTATCCGGTAAAACTGTTAAGGAGCCTGAAAAAGAAACCGGATGTCGTCCTCTTGCACCGGGGAGTCGATGAGGAGAATTTCAACAAGTCAAAACCCATTCCCTATATCCAGATCAACAAGGTCTTGAGTACCTATGATACGCTCATTTCGATCGCGGGAGGCGATTCGATACGCGAAGTGCAGCGCGCGATCTTCAACGGCGCGCATATCGTGGTCGTGTGGAAGGAGTTCTACCATTCAACGTCCAATACGGAAGAACTCGCAACGGAGTTTCTGAAGGAAATCAAATAAACTTATTTGCCCGCCATCTTCTTGAATCCCTCGATCACTTCGATAGGCAAGGCAAATACCACAGTGTTTGCCGGATTGGCCGTTGTCGATTCAATCGTCTGGAGCGTACGCAGCGAGATGGCTCCGGAATCCGCAAGCATTTTCATGGCGCGGTTCAGGTTTTCGGATGCGGATAGTTCACCCTGCGAACGGATGATGGTCGCGCGGCGTTCGCGCTCCGCCTCTGCCTGTTTTGCCATGACGCGTTTCATGTCCGCGGGGACTTCAATGTCCTGGATCTTGATTGCGGTGACGTCAATCCCCCAGCTGGTCGTCTCCTGATCAACGATCGTTTTTATTTCCTCCGCGAGTTTCTGGCGCTCGCCCAAAAGCGTATCAAGCTCCACCCCTCCGATGACGTCGCGCAAAGCAGTCTGGGCATACTGGGTTATGGCATAGGTATAATCTTGTATCTTGAGCACCGCAGCTTCCGGTTTGGTGACCTGAAAATACACGACCGCGTTGATGCCGACCGGCACGTTGTCTTTCGTGATCACTTCCTGCTGCGGAATGTCGGATGTGGTGATACGCATGTCGACTTTAATCACGCGCTGGAATATGGGAACCAGTATGTTGAGGCCCGGATTCAGGGTTGCGGAATACTGGCCCAAAGTCAGCACTACCCCCCGTTCGAACTGATCGATGACGATGAGGGTTTTGAGAAGGAGCGGAATACCGATAAAAAGCAATGCGACGATTAGGTATAACATATACCCTCATGCTAACCCATTTGCGTTTCCTTGTCAACGAGCAGGCAATGCTTGACAAACCGTATCAATTGCGTTATTATTTAGACAGTTGTCTAAATATCTAATGATGGATACCTTATTCAAAACCCTTGCGGACAAAAACAGGCGGACCATTCTGGGACTCCTCAAGGAAAAAGACATGACGGTCGGCGAAATCGGAAAACACCTGCCGATTACGGGCGCTTCCCTGTCCCATCACCTCGACATCCTCAAGCGCGCCAACCTGATCGTTTCACAACGGCAGGGACAGCATATTTTGTATTCCCTCAACACTTCGGTGTTTGAAGAAGTCGTGAAAACCGTTATGAATTATTTCAAAACTGGCAAATGAAAAAAACACACATGGCCGGATTAATCCTTCTCCTTTCCGTTTACGCAAGTGCCTATTTCGCCTATCCCCTCCTCCCGCCCAGCATGCCCATGCACTGGAACATTCACGGCAAAGTGGATGACTGGTGGCCGAAGGAGCAGGCGATATGGTTCATGCCCGCGCTCGTTTCCGTCATGTATGTACTGTTCCGGATACTCCCTTCCTTCGATCCGAACAAGAAAAAATACCATTTATTCCGTAATGAATGGGAAATCATGCAGCTTGGACTCCTTTCGTTTTTCACCTACCTCCACCTCATCATCCTGTACGCGACTCTTAATCCTAAAACAAACATCATGCCGTTCATGTTCATCGGATTCGGATCGCTGTTTATCCTTTTGGGCAACTACCTTTCAAAAATCCGGCAGAATTATTTTATCGGCATCAAAACCCCGTGGACGCTTGCGGATGAAAACAACTGGAACAAAACGCACCGGTATGCCAGCTGGTGTTTTGTACTGGTCGGAATCGTAACCCTGGTGGAGGCGGTATTCATATGGAATGCCGCGCCGGTCATATTCGGCGGCATCATGTTCGCGTCGTTTCTTCCCATGCTCTATTCGTTTCTCCTGTTCAAGGGGAAAGCGCATTACATGAAGTACGTACATATAGGCATTGCCGCTATTGTCGTCGTGCTATTCGGTATCCGCCTTGCATCAGGTGAAGACGACTGGATATGCAGGAAAGGCAAATGGATCCCCCACGGGAAACCGGCATCCGCCGCACCGAACAAACCATGCAGGTGATTACGGAGCGGTTGTCGCAGATGGGGAAGGCTTGGCGGGCAGCCGGATGATCCGTTTCGCATTAATCTTGGTGTTTGCCCGGTCCCACAGCTCCCCTTTGACAATGACGCGGTCCCCGGTCTTCAGGTCTGCAAATTCGATGGGCGTATTCTTGTCGGTTATCACGGTGTCTTTCCCCGCGTAGGCGGTCTGGTCTCCCCGGCCCGCAGTCTTCACGACGAACGAATTGTCCCCCGTATTCAGGGAGGTTATCGTTCCGTTGAAGACGGTATTCCTGCGCTGTATGGAAAGGTTGCGGATGTACCGGGCTTCTATCTCCGAATCGGTTCCGGCGTTTTTCTGCTTGCCGACAATCGCCAGTTCGTCGTTCACCGCAAATTCCGAAAGCGCCGAGTCTGCGCCGAATTTTCTCTTGAGGACCGTTGCGTCGGTAACTACCACGTTTGCGTCTCCCTTATCGGTCGACACGGTGATGACGGATCCGGAAATACCCTTTATGGTTCCGTGGAATCTCCGGTTCACTGCTGCCTTGATCCGCTCCTTGAGCGTATCCACGATGCCTTTGTTCCGTTCCTGCAGCTGTTGCTTTACCGCTGCGATGGTCGGGCTCAAAGATTTCTTGAGCTCAATGGCATTCTGACGGGTTACGGCCGCTTTCGTTATTTCCGGTTGTATGCTGTCGCGCAGCGTCTGCCGGTTCAACACCGCCTCAACCTGACCAACGGCCGTCAACGAAAGAAACGCAAGAGTTATCAGAAATATAGTTTTTTTCATAAGCTTATATTGATATATGCGCCAATTTGCAAAAAGTTTCATTCCCGCACGATCATCAGTTCGGTTTCCGCCACTTCCCCCGTGTCCGTATACACGATGATGCTGATATAGTTCTCGCCTTCATCCAGCGAGACGGTTCTTGAAAAAGCGCCTGTTGCATCCGCTTTCATTTCGTATTCGTTGATGATGACATTCGCGCCGGGGGCGGTTTTGCCGGTCACGGCAATTGAGGAGCCGGAAACGGTGCCGGATGCGGGAGACGTGACCTCAAGGGGAAGGGATTCTGCGATGGCAGCGCCGGTGTCAGATTCGATCCCGGTTGCAGCAGTGGATGAGCTCGCCGACGATATTTCCCCGCCTGTCGGACCGGTTCCCGCGGGAGTGGTATAAGGTGCCTTACGCGTCTCCCTGAAACTCATGCCGATGGCGACTGCAAGGGCAGCCAGGAAAAGCACGAACAGGATGAAGACCTTTTTCATAGGCGTTTCAACTTCGCCCCTTCCAGTATCTCAAAAGGGCGTTAACTTTATGCCTCATCTTCCCAAAATTTTTGATGAATGTCAATACGACCGCACTGGCGGCGAAAACCGCCAGAACAATCACCAGGAGGATTATCTTGGGCGTCTCCGCAAAAAGCACGAATATGATATCGCCCAGATGATGCGACACCGCTTCCCAGTCGTCATTCAAAATCTCAAGCACGTTGAATGTCCGCTCTTCCGTGAAAAGCTCCACAAGCACCTGCGTGAAAAGAAACGCGGTAAAACCCGATATGAGAAACAGCAATGATTTCGAGAGAAACGACCACGAAGTCTTCCTCGCTTCAATGATATATACTTTTTTCAGGATCCTATCCTCCAGTTTTTTCATCCGTGTGTTTCGAAATGATAAAAAGGCGCGCCCGCCGTATAATAGTGCGGACGGTATTAATCTTCTTCCCAAGCCGGTCCGCAATTTCCTCGTAGGAATAGCCTTCGTATACCATGCCAAGCGCCCTCCGCTGTTCTTCGGGAAGTCCCTTAAGCAGTTCGTCCGCGTCAAGCGCGGGAACCGTGTCTTCCCCCGCAATCATCCGTTCATCCAGCGGGACGGATGCCTTGTGTGACCGGAAAAACATTTTGAGTTCGTTGCGCGCTATCTCGAATAGATATGGCAGAACGGGCCTGCGCCCGTCAATCCGTTCGACCGCCTTATAGAACGAAACGAACACGTTCTGCACCAGGTCGTCCGCCTCATCCTTGTCGTACAGGCGGGCGCGGACAAAGGAACGGATCCGGGCAATGTGCCGGTTCACGACGTGCGCGAAATAGTCTATCTCCCCGGACTTGATGCGGCGGAGAGCTTCCTCATCGCTTATGGGTGAGTCCCTCATGTGTGTTTATTATATACCGTATGCGCAATCCCGCCTGATAGTTTCAGGGATCTGTTAAAATAGCACATATGAAAAGCGGTAAAGTATTGCTTGTGGGAAGGCCGAACGTGGGTAAATCCACGTTCCTCAATAACCTGATAGGCACGAAAGTGGCCATCACGTCCCCCAAACCCCAGACGACACGGTTTCCCATAAAAGCCCTCTACGAGGAAGCCCGCGGCACGGTCGTTTTTGTGGATACCCCGGGCATATTCGGCAAAGCCGAGGATGCCATGTCAAAAAAAATCAACCAGAAAACCCTGTCGCTCCTCAATGAACAGGTGGATCTTGTCATTTACATGGTCGATCATACGCGCAAGCGCGATTTCGAAGAAGGCAAGGTTCTCGGACTCGTACGCAAGATAGAAAAACCGAAAATCCTCGTCGTCAACAAGATCGACAAGGCGGATCCGACGTACCTTCCCCAGTACAAATTCATGGAGGAGGAATTCAAGGACGTGTTCCTTATTTCAGCGCTTAACAAACTTCACATGAAACCGCTTGTCGACAGGATTTTCGAACTCCTTCCCGAACGGAAAGAGGCGGACGTCTCCGAACTCTCGGAAAAAGGCATTTATCCCCTCCTGAACATGGACAGCCACGTGTTCGTCGCGGAGCTTATCCGCGAGAAAGTGTTCCTCATGATGGGAGAGGAAATTCCGTATACGACGACCGCCATCGTCGACGAGATCACTGAGCGCGGAAACGGCATGATGTACGTGAAGGCGCGCATTCTCACGACGGACTCACGGTACAAGAAAATGCTTATCGGAACGGCAGGACGCAAAATCAAGGAGATCGGCAGCTATGCCCGCAAGGAGATATCGCTCGCAACCGGAAAAAAAGTATTCCTGGATCTGACCATTGTGACCGACCCGCACTGGCAGGAAACCTATTACTGAGTTTTGGCTGCGTTATCTATCCGCTTCAGGGTCGCATCCCTTCCGAGAAGCTCCATCGATTCATTCAGGGGAGGCGTGACTTTCTTTCCCGCAACCGCAACCCGCAGGACCATGAAGAATTCGCTGTTTTTCATGTCGAGTTTTTTCGCAAGCTCCGCCATGCGTCCGCCGATCGAAACGGCGTTCCATTCCCCGATCCCGGCAAGCTCAGTCCGGATCGATTGAAGGGCCGGCCTGTATTTGGAGAGGTCAATATCGTATGTTTCCGGATCCTTGAAAAGGAATTCCGTAAGAGGCAGGTAGTCGGCCAGTTTTTTCATGCGTTCCTTGACAAGCGGCACTGTTTTGCGCACCGTATCCCCGGGCAGTTCATTCCGGTAAAAGTCCATGATGAGGGCATGCAGCTTGTCGTCTGTCATCATCCGAATATATGAACCGTTCATCCATTCCAGTTTCACCGGATCGAAAACAGGCGCGGTGGTCTGTACATCCTTGATGTCAAACACCCGCACGTACTCTTCAAGATCAAACAGTTCCTTGCCCTCCGGATGGCTCCATCCCATGAGCGCCAGGTAATTGAGAAGCGCAGCAGGCAGGATGCCTTTTGAAAGGTAGTCGCCGGTCCATACAGGATTTTTGCGTTTGGAGAGCTTTGACTTGTCGGGATTGCGCAGGACCGAAACATGCGCGAACTCCGGCGCTTTCCAGCCGAATGCCTCAAAAAGAATGATGTGCTTGGGTGTTGACGGAAGCCATTCCTCCCCCCTGATTACGTGGGTGATTTCCATGAGGTGATCGTCCACAACCACGCCGAGATGGTATGTCGGGAATCCGTCGGACTTGAGAATCACCTGGTCGTCAAGGGATGCGGTGTTGATGCTGATTTCGCCGCGTATCAGATCCGTGAACGTGACGGTCCGTTCAGGCATGAGAAGCCGTACCACGTGCGAAGCCCCCTCCTTCACCCGCTTGACCACTTCTTCCTGGTTCCGGTAGCAGTGCCTGTCGTATTTGGGACTTTGCTTGGCTGCCTGCTGCTCCTTTCTCATTGCGTCAAGGCGCTCCGGAGTGCACGTGCAGTAATACGCCTTGCCTGCGGCAACAAGTTCGGAGGCATACTTCTGATACAGGGGAAGGCGCTCCGACTGCCGGTAGGGAGCGAACGGTCCGCCTGTTTTCGGGGACTCGTCCGGAACCAGCCCAAGCGATTCAAGCGACTCAAGCATTTTTTCCTCACCGCCTTCGACAAGGCGGGACCGGTCCGTATCCTCGATGCGGACGATAAACTGCCCTTTGTTCCTTTTGGCCCATGCGAAATTCATGAGTGCGGTTGCGACGGATCCGACATGGAGATCCTTGCCCGTGGGAGAGGGAGCAATTCTTACTCGTACCATATGAGAGATTATATAATATGGAAACCCCTATGGACGAACAATCGCTCGGCTACTGTCCCAAATGCGCATCCGCTTTCCGGAAGGGACCGGAAAACTCGCTTGTCTGCGAATCCTGCGGATTCAAGTATTTCGTCAATCCGCGCCCCTGCAATGCGGTGATCATCGAAAACAACACGGGAGAGATACTGCTCGTGAAGCGGAAAATCGACCCGAAAAAAGGGATGTGGGATTTGCCGGGCGGATTTATGGCAGTGAACGAAACCGCCGAGGAATCCCTCGTACGGGAAGCACGGGAAGAGCTGAACGCGCACATCACATCCTGCCGGTATATTGCCTCGTACCCGGACCGGTATCTCTATGAAGGGGTCAATTACCACACGCTCTGCTTTGTGTATGTTGCCCGCATCGAAGAAACTCCCCTACAACCTAAGGATGACGTCGCCTCCTTCCAATTTTTTGCAAAAAATAAACTGCCGTTTGATGGAATCGCGTTTGAAGGGCTGAAAGAAGCGTTGAAAACCTACGTGAAGGAAACTACTCGATAAGGCCGCGCTCCTCATCCGAGGCAATGGCGCGAAAGCCCACGTGTGACTGCCCGGCGAAGAATAGCCCCTCTCCGACACCCGCCGACAGGAGGAAGTGCTTCTCGCCTCCCGTGAGATAGAAGGTTTCGGTGATGCGGTCAACCGCCGCGGTCGACTGCTTGAGGATGATCTGGAGGGACGAGTTGGTGACGATCGCCTTCCCTTCCTCGGTTGCGAGGAAGTCCTCCACGTCCTGGGTAATGGTCGTGAGGCCAAGCTTGTATTTGCGCGCGCGTTTGGCGAAGTTATGCAGGTATGCGCCCGAATCCTTGTGTTTGATAAGATACCAGGCTTCATCCACGATAAGGCAGCGCTTCTTCACTTCCCCGCGCCGAACGGTGTTCCAAATGTAGTCAAGAACGATATACATGGCGACCGGCCTCAGGTTTTCCTCAAGGTCGCGGATGCCGAATACGGTGAAGTGGTTTTTGATGTCGAAATTCGACTTCTGGTTAAAGATGCCGGCAGCTGATCCCATGACGAATTTTTCCAGGCGTCCCGCCATTTCCTTCGCCTCAGGCGTCTCCATCCCCATGAATACCTTGTAAAGATCCTCCAGAAGCGGCGCCTCGTTTTTGAAGGTTGAGGGATCCTGAGTTATCCCTTTCTCGCGGTACGTGAGGACAAGCGCGCGGTCAAGGAGCGCGTCCTGGGCCGGAGTCAGCTCTCCCATGATGACGCGCATGAGCGAATGCAGATCAAGTATCTTGTTTGACAGTTCATCCGCCTCCACATGTTCGGGGTTGAGATCGAACGGATTGATCTTGTACTGGGAGGTGGTCGAAAACACGACAAACTCCCCACCCATCGTTTCGGTCAGCTTCTTGTATTCGTTTTCCGGATCGATGATGATGACGTCGACATCCATCATGAGCAGCCGCAGCGCTTCAAGCTTCACGAAAAAGCTTTTTCCGCCTCCGGATTTTCCGAGGATGACGGAGTTCGCGTTCTCGAGCGTGAACCGGTCGAAAATGATGAGCGATCCGTCATGCTGGTTGATACCGTAGAGTATGCCTTCGTTGCGCGTCAGGGATGCGGTTGCAAAGGGAAAAGTGGTCGCAAGGGAGGTCGTATCCATGTTGCGCCATACGGAAAGCTTGTCGTAGAACATGGGAAGCGTCGACTTGAACCCCTCCTCCATTTCAAGAATCGACTGCCGGGCTACGACGAGAATCGAGGAAAGGACCGAATCGACTTCTTTCGTCACCGTATCCAGCTCCTCTTTGGTATCGGCGGGAATGGTGATGTACAGGCCGAACTGGAAAAAACGCTCGGATCCCTTTGCAAGCTCCGCCTGAAGCGCAAGCGCGTCGTCAAGCGCCACCTGTACGGTCGGATCGACAACTTTGCCCGCCTTCACCTCAGCTTCGATGGTTGCCTCCATTTCCGCAATCTTCCGTTTAAGCTCGTCAAGCACCGACTTTGATTCGGTCGGATAGATGTACATGGAAATGTACAACGGGTGGTCGAAGGTGATAAGCGAATAGAGCCAGTTGGCTGAAACGTAGCGGGGATACCCGACAACGTACATGGTGCGGTAGAACTTCTCGTCGATTTTGAGATGCGTGAAATCCACCTCCACAAACGAGGGGGCAATCAGGTCCTTGATGGCGACGGTTCCCTGCCCCATCACTTTCGCGACGCTTTGAACATTGCTTCCTGGAGGAATCGGGTTGTTTGCCATAATCAGATACTGGTCATGATCACATCCGTGTAACTTTCAACCGGCGCCAGCATGCGGCCGGTTGAGGACGGATTATAGAGATTGTAAAACAGTTCGGTCAGCTCCTGCTTCTGCATGACGGTCGCCCGCAGTCCGATCTTTGCGAGAAGCCGGAGGAGATGGTCGCGTTTCGGATAGAGCGCCGTTTTCGCGCGCGCGATGACGTACTCCTTTTTGAGGCTGGAGGTAACGCTCGTCACACCCATTTCAAGGGGCGAGAACGGAACGACAAAATAGAATTTCTTTTCCAGCACCGAGTTTTTTTTCACGATGGATTTGATGAACTCCTTGTAGCTGCCGAGCCGCTGCTTCATGAGCTCGTCTTTTTTCAGCTTCATTTTCGATTCAAGATATTCAAGATATGAGGAAATGTCCATTTTCTTGGAGAGGATGAGGATCTGTGTCGGAAAGGACAGCGAATTGATGAGGCTCGCATATGCGTAAATGGTTGACGTCTGCTCCTCGGCTGACAGGAGCCAGAAGTTCACCGCGCCAACCTCAATGACGATGGCCGCGGAAAAATCCTTCAGAAGCAATACGTCATCCTTGATATCCTCTATCTCGATGAAGGTTTGGGTGGATGCTTTTACCGGCGATGTGATTTTCTGGGTGGGCATATAAATTACAGCATCTCCTTGGATACGATCTCAATATTGCCTGCGTTGTGTTCCTGGATGCCAATTTTCATTGTATCAAAAAAATAGATGTTCTTCGGATCCTTCATCTCGAAGGTGTACTCCCCCGGCAGGAGCGGATTGTAGGTCGCGAAAATCCCGTGGGGATTTGTTTTGAGCAGGCGCACCGGCGTCCCTTTCGTGTCCTTGACGTAGATGAGTATGCCGGGAAGAGAAATGTGCTTGTTGTTCTTGATTACGCCGATGAAGAACGGCTTTTTCTCGCCTGTGGCAACCGGCATCTGACCGACCGGCACCGCAATGGCCTGCGGATTGGCAAACTGCGGCTTGGGGGGAAGCGGAGCTCCCTTGCGGGGAGGGGCGACCCGCAGCGTATTCGTGGGCGCGGAAACGGTTTTCTGCACCTGGGCCTTACGGGCGTTGGCGAGCATGACCTGTTTGGTGTTGGCAAGGTATTTTGACAGCATCTGCTGCGATTCCACGTGCGCGACCACCCGGTGGGGATCGGTCACGAAATACAGGTTCTGGAATGCGGCTATCGGCGGATTGTTCTTGCGGTAAAAATACTGCGTCGGCGAATTGAGGCGCTTCCACATGTTCTTGATCCACACGTCAAGCGGCCGGTCGTTGATGGGAACGAACGCAAGGGCGAGGCCGATGCCTCCGACCGCGATCCCCATGAGGATATTGAGGAGCGGAATGGGAAACAGCCAGTATACGATGTAGCCTATCGGCGCGAATATGACCAGGTACAGGAACTGTTTGAGCGTCATGAATCCGATGAGTTTGAACTCAAAGGAAGTAATCTGGCGTGGTATCGGATGCTGCTCCATACATTCAGTATAGATGAGCACGGGATGGGTAGCAAGTAGCGCCAGGTGAACCGTCTGTAATAAAACGGTTAAGACACTTCCGGATATTGGGCCTGTTTGGAATTAGCGGTAGGTAACCGGCTTTTCCTTCTGGGTAAGAATAAGGCTCATCTTGCGGGACTTTTTGTCCACTTTCTCGATGAATGCCTTGATGGTCGATCCCATCTTGAGGTCTTCCTTGCCGGTCAGTTTGCTGATATGCACGAGGCCTTCGATGCCCGGTTCGAGGCGGACGAAATAGCCGTACCGCTCCTGGCGGACGACTTCGCCCTTCACCTCTTTGTCCTTGGGGAATTTTTCCTCGATCTTTTCCCACGGGTCCGGAGTGAGACGCTTGATGGAAAGGTTCAGTTTGAGGTCGTTCACGTTTTTCTCTACGACTACGACATCGATTTTGTCACCGATTTTCGCGAATACGGAGGGATCGGACACTTTTTCCCATGAGATTTCCGAGATGTGGATGAGTCCTTCAACGCCGGATACTTCGCAGAATATGCCGAATTCCGAAACTCCCAGGACCGTTGCTTTGTAGGTTTTGCCTACTTCAATCTTTTCGAAGCCTTCCATGAGTTCCTTCTGGGAGATTTTGAGGGCTGCGATCTTCTGGGATACGACGAGCCTGTTTTTCTTTTCGTCTACTTCAAGTATCTTCACTTTGATTTTCTGTCCGTCAAGCTTTTCCGGATGCTGGAGGAAGTCCTCGGTCAGCTGGATCTTGGGGATAACGCCGCGGATGCCCATGAAATCGACAAACACGCCGCCCTTTCCATATTCGCCGCAGACCACTTCAATCTCCTCTTCCTTTTCTTTCTTTGCCTTCAGGATATCCCATTTGCCTTTTTCGAAGAATTTCCTCAACGAAAGAACGGGGAATCCTTCCTTGGATTCCTCGGAGATGATGCGCGCCTGCACTTTTTCGCCGACTTTCAGGTACGGAAGGTATGTCGCGATTTCCTTGAGCTCCTTGTCGCCCAATACCGCGTATGCTTTCGCGCCGATATCGAACTGCGCGCCTTTTTTGGACATCGAAACGATTGTTGCCTCCACGTCAGCTCCTTTTTTCAGCTTGACTGCAGTCGTTTTCTGAAGCAGTGCTTCCATCGGGTTGACGACGGGTGCGTTTACCTCCTTTTCTTTGGTTGATTTGGTTGTTGCTTTTTTGGGCATGGATATTCTCCTTAATAGAAGATCTAATATATCAAACAATCACAGAAAAAACAAGCATAAACTAGAGCGTATCGAGCTCCTTGCGGATTTCGTTGTTGAGGTCGAGCACTTCCTGCATGCCGGACTCCTCGCCCTGGGGCAGGTCCTTGATGAGTTCCTCCATCACTTCACGGTGCTTGACGTTTGCCAGTTTGAGCCGGTATACAAACCCCTCCTTCGGTCCGACTCCCTGGGATTTTGAGCTCTTGACGAGCTTCGGGATTTTCATGAACTGCTTTTCCGCATTGTCGAGGACGTCAATGACGAGCTTGCTTTTGCCTTTCTTGGACAGAAGCTGGGCCATGTGCACCTTCTTGTCGGATGACAAAAGAAGCATTTCGGACTTTTTCATCTGGTCGCGGGTCGTGAATTCCAGGACGACATCCCGCACCTGCTTGAGGAAGTAAAGCGGATTGTCAGGAAGGATGCCCGCATAGGGAAGTTCATAAATCACCTTCTTCTCGGAGAGTGTTATCTGCTGGGAGTAGGAGGCGGTGATTACGTAAAAAAAGGCCGGCACCACAATAAAAAAGGACAACAGTAAAATACTTGCTCTCTTGATCATATGCATTGCTATTATAGCAGACATTTGTGAAAACGATGCGGCGGGGCCCGTTGCATGGTACCCCTTGTGAAATAAAAAAGGGTATATTATTATGAATGTATGTATAAAAAACTGACGGTATTTCTGTTCCTCGCCGCCGCATTCCTTTTGTCAGCACCAGCGGCGCTCGCCGTCAAATTCGATCTTGTCCCGCCTTCGGGCCAGCTCTCACGGGGCCAGGAAGTGACCTTCACCATCAACATCGACCCGCAGGGAGCGACCATCACGAACATCCAGACCGGCATGACGTATGAAACCCAGTATCTCGAATACGTAAGCGCCGCGGCAGGCGCGGCCATGAACAGCCTGTCGGTCGACACTTCACAGGGAACGGGAAAACTCGTGTTTACCGGATCCAACACAGCCGGTCTTACCACAACCGGCGTATTTGCAACCGTGACGTTTAAGATCATTGCCGAGCAGTCAGGGGAAACAGAACTCTGCTCGCTCTGGGCGGTCACCCCCACGAATACGCCCCCTCCGGTCGTGCCGACCACTCCCCCTGTCCAGCCGACCAGCCCTCCTCCCCCCACCGCACTCCCCGAAACGGGATTTGATATTCCGAAAAACACCGGAGCAATCGCCGGCGCCGCATTCCTTCTGGTAGCCGGGGCGGTCTTTTTCTACACGCGTCAGAACGCGTACATGGCACACGAGGTGCACCACAAAAAAACACCCCATCATCCGGTGAAGAAATAATCCCCTTTTATTTACCACGAAGACATCGACGCCTGTCTGTTTTTCATGTAGAGAATAATCCCTGCCCCCACGCCTGCAAGAAGTATGATAAGAAGCGCAAAGACGAGGATTATCGGATTCATGGGCGTACGTGCAGTCCGAACGGTGGATGCGGCTGAAGAGCGGCTGCCGCCGGAACCGGTCGAGCGGGATACGTTTCCTGCCCCGGTCCGGGAGGCTGTTGAAGATACGGACGATACGCCTGATGCTGCCGCGCCTGTCCCCTGTTTCGTACCGGTGGGAGATACGGATACGGGACGGTTCGTGCTGTCCTTGGCGACAAAGGGATTCACTTTGTGCTGTGCGATATAGGTGACGTTCTGCGCGATGAATTTGGAAGTTGTCGTTTTTACGATTTGGCCTCCGGGCCCCGAGTACTGGATCCGGTAGCTCCACTGGGGGACGTTTTCCGGCTCCACCTTGAACATACCCTTCGCATCCGCTTGTACGGTATACGCGGGTTTTAAAGCGCCGTACTCATACAGCCCGATGGTCGCGTTGGCGAGGGTTCGGCCGTTTGCGTCATATGCGTACCCCTCCAGGTAGGTCGGGATCGGTTCATACAGGCGCGGGATTCCCTTTACCGTAACGGTCGCGGCGCGAGCAGACGCTTCTGGAAACAGAAGGGACGCAAGACGCGCCATGAACCGCGAAACAGGGTTGTTCTTCCCGTTTTTTGCCTGCGGTACTCCGGATCCGAGCTCGGTTTTCGAAGGCTCAAGCACTCCCCAGACTTCGCCTTCCGGACACTGACTTTGATCGATGCTCAGATAGAAATTGCCGTTTTTGTCGGCCTGGTTTGAAACCAGGTACGTTTTACGCACCGCAGTATTTGCCGCATCCACGCAGTACGCGTTCACGATGGCAAAGGGATGGGAAACGGTTCCATCGATCGTGATGATTGCGTTATTCGTGGAGTCGGGCTTCACGAATGATCCCATGATACGGGGAACGGTCGGATACGAATCCGCCGCCGGGTCCGCCTGCACGTTTGCCTCGATCGCCGCACCCTTTTCCACGATATCCTCGCCCCGGTTCACGTTTACGTAGAAATTGTTTCCGTTCAGCTTCTCCGCAACGCCGGGAATCACATACTGGTAATCGAGCCCGGTGGTGTTGGAATGGTAGGTCGGCAGGACCGGCCGGATCTGATACGTGCCGTCCATGGTGAGAAAACTGAATTTCCCGTCCTCAAGGGTGGTTACCGGATTGGGAAGGACGCCGCTTGCGCTGTCTGACGGACCGGCCGCGACATATGTGCCGTCCGCGTTCTTGCGCATGAGCCAGACCGTCGCATTCGGAAGAGGTTCCAGCGTCGTACCGTCAAATATGCGGCCGTACGGATCCCATGATATTTTGACGCAGTCCTTGTCGTTGTAGACCGACTCGAATGTGAACGTTGCCTGCTGCTGCGCACCGAGCTCCCCTACATAAGCCCCTCCCGCTCCCTCTATGAAATTAACGGCAAGGAGCTTGCGTTCGATGACGTTCGGGTAGGTCCAGGTATGTGAAGTATAGATGAAATTATCCTTCACGAATTTTCCGTTCGCGTCCGACATGAAATAGTGATTGGCGTTTTCCGGCTCTATCTTGGTCTGGAGATCCTGCGCGTAGTACCCGTCGAACTGGTAGCCGTTGCCGCCATTGTACCCCGAGAATATCTCGCGCGCAAGGGCAAAGTTGTCGTTGCCGCTGAAAAGAAGCTTGTCGACTTCGCTGTTTCCGGTCGTGCGGATCTCCGTCGGGATCTTTTCGTACTTTGCCTTTATTGCTTCCGGTACCACCAGCCAATCCGGTACCTGGAGCACTTCAACGATATAGGTTTTGGAGTTCGGTTCTAGTTTGGTGCTGTCGCCTTCCTTGGTAGTGATGCGCGCGGAGTGGTAAAAACGGTTTTCCACAATCCCGTTGTCGTTGGTGAAAATGCATTTCGGTTCGTCCTTGAGGTCCCCGCACCGCTGGTACTTGAGGCATACCCACCGCTGGTTAGCCTGCTGGCCCCGGACAGGGGCGCCCGCCGTAAGGAACAAAGAGGCGGACACAAAAATGACCGTAAACAAGGTAATCTTGGTTTTGCGCATAGGGAACTTACTACAATATACATTACGTAAAGTTCTATTGTCAACGAACCGCCAATCCTCTATCATGAAAATATGAGGCTTTTTTTGCGTCCATTATTCTTTGCCGTGATCTTCGTGTCCTTTGCTGCCGGAACACTCCTCACGCCCAACGCAGCCATGGCACAGGCGGGCCTCACGCCGACCCCTCCGGTATCCCGCGACCCCCTCCCCTGTTCGGTCGCGCCGCACCTGGGCAACTGTCCGACCGACCTCAAAGGAGTATACAAAACCGCAAATGAAAACTGCGTGACCAGCTATGCAGAGTTCATAGCCAATCCGGTAACCAACCATTACTGGGCGGTGGACGAGGAAGTGACAACCCAGGGTAAAGCCAACGAACGGGCGCGCCAGTTTATTTACTGGGCAATAAGCAAAAGCGCGGTCGATAACCACCCCACGATCCGCGTCATCTGGGATGCAACCAAAAACGTTACCATATTCCTTTTTGTGCTCGTGGCGGCCATGTTCGGGCTCGGGCTCATGCTCGGGCAGCAGGCGAACTTCCAGCTCAAGATACAGGTGTGGCCGATCCTCTCCAAAATTTTGCTGGGACTCCTTTACATCATGTTCTCCTACGCGATCGTCATTTTTCTCATCCAGATTTCGGAGATCCTCATGAAGTTTTTCGTGGAAACGCTCGGCGGCGAAAAACTCTTCAACATCTATTTCACCGGATCCATTTCCCAGGAGGGCAGCTACACCAACTTCGTAGGATGCCGGGACCTTAACTATAAAGTGACGGAGGCGGTCGAAAGCGAGCTCATGATGCTCAAGATAACGAACGTCACGTACTACGTGATGGGAGTCATGCTTATCCTGCGCAAAATCCTCCTGTGGTTTCTCGTGTTCGTGGCGCCCTTCCTTGCCCTGCTTATGCCGTTTGTGTTCATCCGCAACATCGGCTGGATCTGGATCGGGGTATTTTTCCAGTGGCTTTTTTACGGACCGCTTTTTGCTTTGTTCCTCGGAGGACTGGCAACCATCTGGCGCCGCGGCATCCCCTATCCCTTTGACTTTTCCCGCACGAACAGTCCTGCGGGATACATATACCCGACCGGAATAAATATCACCTACGGCGGCCCTGCCCAAATTCAGGCGCAGCACCTGGGTGCGCTTAACAACGGTAACTACGTGGACACGTTCGTCGAGTACGTGATAACGCTCATTATGCTGTGGGCGGTCACCTTTTTCCCGTGGTGGCTCCTGCGCATTTTCCGCGATTACTGCTGCGACGGCATTTACGCCATGAAGAATATCCTCATGTCTATGTACGATCAGTCGCGCAGCTCCCCCGGCCCGAAGCCTCCCGCGCCCGCACCTGCGCCGACATCCACCGGCACTGCGATGAAGATGCCCAAGGAAGTGCAGGTGCCGATCAAAGTGCGCCTTGAAACCATGGAGGAAATCAAGAAGACGAAG
This sequence comes from uncultured Gammaproteobacteria bacterium, assembly GCA_964629635.1. Lineage (GTDB taxonomy): Bacteria > Patescibacteriota > Microgenomatia > UBA1406 > GWC2-37-13 > YC2-FULL-38-9. The sequence goes on along the minus strand of CAZVQS010000001.1, from coordinate 448,553 downwards.
ACCGAGGAAATCAGCAAGTCGCTCAACCTTGAAATGAGGAAGATAACGGACATCGCGAAGTTCGAAACGAACAAGCAGACGAACGAAACCATCAGGAAGAACCTCGACTTCCTGTCATCCCCGACGAAGGCCGAGACGCCGACGGAGCGCCAGAAGTTCATGAATATCCGCACCGAGCTCTTCAACCGCACGGTGAAGGAAGACCGGGTCGCGAAACAGATCCTGTCGTCCATATCGACTTCCCACATCGAACAGAACAGCCGCCGCCAGGAGATCCTCAAGACCGTTCCCCAGACCGCACCGGTCACGCAGGTCATTTCATACCGGGCGAACATGTCCCAGGAAAAAGTCTCATCCTTCAACAACTCCTTCGTATCGAGCGTCGTTTCAAACAGCAATATCATGAACACGGTAGCCAAGAACACGAACGTCGCTGCTCCCCAGGTGCAGACAGTCCTCACTTCCTACAAACAGAACATATCCGCGCCCCAGATCAATACGGTATCCGCCTACTCGCCCGCCGCCCAAAAGCAGCAGACCGCCCCGTCCCCCGCCCAGGTCATCACCAACATCAGCAAGGAAACCGGCATCGAAAAAGCGAAAGTCGTAACGGTCATCAAGGAAGTGTCCAAAGTTGCGGTCGCGGACGCGAAAACCGTCAAGGAAATCGCCGCGAAGGAAAACCTCAAGGAAGACCAGGTGAAAAAAATCATCGCCACCCAGACGCCGCTCGTCACCGAACCGGAAAAGCACGTGGAGCAGACGGTTTCGATCCCGCCGAGCATCTCTATCGAGGACTATGAGGAAGTGAAGAAAATGTGGACTTCCCAGTACGAAAAAGGCGAGGTGCCCGTATCAGAAAACATCGCATCCCGCGAGGAGTGGGTGGACCAGGATATCGTGTTCATAACCAACACATTGAACAAACTTATGTCTCCTGACGAAAAGCTGAAGGCCGAGGGAGTGGATGACCTCGGCTACATCCTGCCCATATTCCTCATCAATAATCTGAAAGGTGAGGAACTGGCGGTATACCTGAAAGCGAAACTCGAAGCCGCCAAGCACGTCAAGGAAATGAAGGAAATGGAAAAGCAGATCACCGAAAAGCTCAAGGAAAAATCAAAAGACGACGAAGAACTGGTTGAACTGGACAAGGCGAAACCGAAGGAAGAGGCAAAGCATATGGAAATGCAGCAGGAACTCGATATGCCGGGTGAGGAAAAAAAGGAAGAAAACCAGGAGCCGCCCAAGGATAACGCTGCGTCGCCTGATGTCAAACCTTCATGAACTCCTTCGTGAATCCGGTCAGTGGTTCGGGCAACCCGTCCCCTCCCACGTACACGGTATCCTCTATCCGCATCCCCCATTTTCCCGGCATATAGATGCCCGGCTCGATCGTGAATATGTTGCCCTGCTCAATCACCTCGGAAGAAGCGGATGAGATCTTGGGATACTCATGCACCTCAAGCCCGATCCCGTGCCCGGTCGAATGGGGGTAACCGGAAAATCCTGACTCCGCAAGACGCTCCCTGCACAACCGGTCCGCATCGGCGCATCGGACGCCTTTCCGTGAGAAACGGACCGCCTCATTCTGCGCGTCAAGGAGCGTTTCATATGCGTTGCGGATCTGTGCCCCGGGGTTGCCCGTGAAAAACATGCGGGTGATATCCGAATTGTATCCCTTATAGGAAACGCCGAAATCAATAAGGATCACGGAGTCGGTGCCCACAACGCCTGATCCTTCCTTCGTATCGTAATGGGGTATTGCCGCGTTTGCGTCAACCGCCACAATGGGTTCAAAAGCAATATCCAGATTCTTCTCACGCAGCCGCTTTTCGATTTGCCATGCGATTTCCTTTTCGGTCATGCCCGGGCGGATTATTTGCTTCAGTTCTTCCAGACACCTATCCCCTTCCTCCGATGCGCGGCGTACGAAACGGGCTTCCTCAGGCGATTTGCGGCCGCGGATTCCGAGGATGGCTTGTTCAACCGGGACGGGCGGCAGCTGCAGCTGCTTTGATAATACATCGTACTCGTACCACTTCAAATCCTCCTTCTGGAATCCGATTTGCTTCAACAGTCTCTCTTTCTCCAGTTCAGAAAGATGCGCAATGAGCCCTTTTTCATGGGTGAGAAGCCTGAATTGGAAATCCCGCGATTTCGCGGCATATCTTCCGTCGCTGAATACATACACGTTATCTTTTGTAACCAGGACATAGGCTTCCCGTTCCTGGGGTGCAAGGGTTCTGAATCCGGTCAGATACAGGATGTCAAAAAAACGGGTGATTAGAAGCGCATCGATCCCGTACGATTTGAACTGCCTGCGGAGAATTGACAATCCTGCGTTATTCACTACAATATTGTAATAGATCAAACGGTTATCGGCACTTTATTTTCGCGCGGTTCCGTTCGGTCGCCACATCGCATATGTCTCAAAAAAAGGACTCACTGAAAGGTATCGCATATCTTCTCGCCTCCGCTTTCCTTTACAGTATCATGCCGGTGCTTATACGGATGCTCGGAAGCGGCGGACTTCCTCCCGTATCCCAGGTGTTTCTCCGGTACATATTCGCTTTCCTGTCCGCGGCTGCGTATTTTCTCCTCATCAAGAAAATAAAAATCCGGATCGACCGGAAAGATCTGCTTCCCCTGCTTGTTGCCACCGTCTTCGGATATGCGCTGACAAACCTGTTTTTCACCTACAGCATTCTGTATACGCAGGTCGGAAACGCTCTGTTCCTGTTTTACACTTATGCGATCATCACGCCGGTATTCGGATATCTGTTTCTCAAGGAAAAGATCAACCGGACTAACATCGTCGCACTGGCCGTCAGCTTAATCGCGCTAGCACTCCTTTTCCAGCCCAATTCCCTGCCTACCTGGAAACTGGGCGGCTTTTTCGCGATTCTGTCTTCCCTGGGACAGACGGCATACCTGATTCTCCGGAAGAAACTCAATGCATACTCCGCCGGAATCATGATGGTTGCCAACACACTGGTTGGAGTCGTGGTGCTTTCCGCAATCAGCCTCACACTCGAAAACGGATTCTATTTCAAAGGGGGCATCGGGAATGTTTCCATGAAAACATGGGTAGCGACCGTGCTTTTCGGATTCGACAATTTCCTGGCATGGTTCGCCATGACAAAAGGATTTGAATATTTCAAAGCAACGGCGGGAAGCGTCATACTGCTGTCGGAGTTGGTATTCGGTATCATCTTCGCGTTTCTCTTTTTCCGCGAAATACCATCGAGTACCGCCATGATCGGCGGACTTTGCATCCTCGCTGCATCAGTAATGGTCATATTCAAAGGGGAGAATTCCTGAAAACAGCTGGCATAGCGGGCATTCAGAAACCGTTCCGGAATGGAGTAAAAATCCGCTGCTGCCGGTAGGGACGGGGCCAAAGCGGTATCCTGCTTCTCATCCATGCGTCAAAAGAAGGATTGACCGCAGCCCAGGCATAGGCGATAACGAAAGAAACGGCAGCCAATGATACGATCCCCGAGAGTATCCTTCCCGCCAGGGTTTTTCCCAGAAGCATTTCGATTCCCCCGAGGATGAGAATCATCGGCCAAAAGCGGAATAGGATATTCCATATTTCCCAGCCCACGATACCCATCGTATTGGAAAGAAGAACCAGCCCGGCGGCTATGAGTATGATACCGCCCATGACGTTATTGTCCCCGTCTTCCTGCGGAATGCGGGCGTCAGCTTTTTTTGCCGGTTCGTCGGTCATGTTTGAAGAGCATATAAATTCCTAATGCGATAAGGGCTACCGGCCAGAGCTTGCGTACGGAAAACCACCAAAGGAGCCCGAAATTATTGAGGAGGAAAAACACGCCGAGGATAATGAGGACCGAAGGCATGAAATTGCCCTGGTTCCGGCGGATACGCGTCTTTTCCTCAGCAGTCCCAACGCCCGGCATAAGAACCCAGAGTATCGCATACAGGAGAAATCCCGAGCCGCCCAGCAGGGCAAGCATAACGAATATGAAACGGACGAGGTTTACGTCCACCTCAAAATAATCCGCGATTCCCGCGGCGACTCCCCCGAGCATTTTGTCGGTTTCCGACCGGCGCAACATCCGGAGCGGTTCTTTTTTCGGTTCTTCATTTTTCATAAATGGTGTCTATATGATAGTATCCCGCAATCTCATCTGTCAACCCTTTTAAGGAAATCCAGGAATATGTCCCGCACCATTCCAACCGATGAAACGGATATCCATTCGTTTGGCCCGTGGGCGCTGCCGCCTTCCGGCCCCAATCCGAATACCGGTATGCCCGCTGCTCCGAAAATATTTTCGTCCGCAACCGATGAACGGAAATACGGCACCGGGGATTTCCCGGTACGGGATACAACTGCCTCCGCAAGGCTCAGGTAATACGGATCGTCCGTTTTGGTCTCGTAACCGGATAAAAACGGCGTTTCCCTTTTCTTGAAATCGACCCGCAGCGCGATGCCGCTCCCCTTAAGGAGGGATGCGGCAACCGCGCGTATCCTTTTCAGGATGCCGTCTGTGGTATGGGGCGGAAGAATGGACGTTTCAAGTTCCATCCGAACGGTTCCGGGCGTTGACATACCGACCGTATCGGCATTGATCGACCGGACATAGACGAATTCCTTCCGGTCCCCGCGGGCACGGTATTCCTTTTTGAGTCCGTCTATGATCCGGGCGGCATAGGCGGTTATGTCTTTTGCCGGGTCGTAATAGAAATAGTGGACCGGATCGTTTTTCAGTTCCATTTCAACGACTGCCCGCCCGATACGTCCGGTGACGATACCCTGCACGCCGTTATCGAAAGCCGGTTCGGGAGAAAGCACGCAGGCAGTGTCTTTCATAAATCGGGATGCGGCGTACGCGTAACCTCCTTTGGAGATATTTTCCTCGTCCACGCAAAACAGGATGCGCAGCTTTATGTGTTCCGGAACGAAGTTAAGAAACGTAAGAATGTTTGCCGCCATGCCCCCTTTCATATCGTAGCTCCCGAGCCCGTACATCCGGTCCCCTTTCAGGACAGGCCGGTACGGATCGGTTTCCCATCCCGCAACCGGAGCAACCGTGTCCAGGTGATTGTACAGGAGAACGGTTCGTGCCCCTTTTCCCTTTTCGACGATAATATTGTGCCGCTTCCCCTCCACGCGCTGTACGTACACTTCATATCCTTTTTTCAGGAACAGACCGCTCACATACTGCGCTACCCCATTCTCCTGCGGATAGGGAGAGGGAATGCTGATGAGTTTTTTCAGAAGCGCAAGGGATTCAGATGGTGCCATAGCGGGAAATAAGTGCCGTACGCGGCATATAGGTAACTAATAAATCGTTTTTCGCATGGGGCGGCCGGTTATCCTGGGGACCCATGGAAATACGTACATGCTGTTCCAGCAGGCGTGCAGGGAATCCCGCCGCTTCGGTGGACGCGATCGCCGACTCACGCCCGAGCTTCGCAACCGAAGAGAGAACCGGTTGCCGCACCTGCCCGGACCGGTCCGTCACCCGCAGCGCGTTTGATTCTCCGTAAACGAGATTGATATCGGATCCGGCAAGGTGCCGCATAAGCCGTATGGCCAGTTCCGTATAGAGGCCGTTGCCCCGGTGCTCCGGTACCGTGATTGCCTCGGTCACTTCCGCCATGTGAAGCGGATACGAAACGCCGCCCCTTTCGACCGGCAAAACGGCATGCTCGGCGATGACTGCGCTTGCCAGGGAGCCGCGCGGCTGCCCGGGCGCGTTGCCGAATACCGCCATCAGAGTATTGCCTGGATTCGTCAGCATTTTTACGACATCGGATTCCTCCCATCCGAACGCGGAATAGAGACCCGCATATTCTCTTTGGAGATTCGCGTCATTGCGGTCCTCATCCGTGAGTATCCGGAAATCGTATCCGTCGTATGCGCGGGAAAGCGCAACGGGCGTATGAGCGAACGTTTCGCGCGCCATACCGATTTCCGCCCGGAGAACCGCAGGATCCGTTCTCCGTTCTTGACTGTTGCGGCCCAGATATATCATCGACACATCCTCAAGTTCGGGAATCCCGGTGCCCGCAAGGGGAATAACCGATTCAACATACGGCCCCATCAGATGGCGTTGCTCGGAATCAAGCAATTCCAGGGCGGCATTTGCTGCAAACACCCGGCCGCTTATGCGTGTGACGGGTTCTCCCGTTCGGGTTGAACCGAACTCCTGTAACGAAAAACCGTTTACGGTTTCCGCTATATCCAGCGGTTCTTCAAGCACGCGGTTGAGTATGCCTTTCCTGCGCTGCTCGCTGGCCTCCACCGGCGGCCATGCCACAGCACCCACGCTTGAAACCGGCGCTTCCGCCTGTATGTCCGATCCCCATCCTGATGCGTTCGGTACTTCGATTGCCATAAGATATGTCTGTTGACAGGTTTTCCATTGTAAAGCCGGAGCCTTCCAAAGTAAAATTTTCAGGGAATATTGACAAAATATCATCAAAATGTTAAGATTCTAACATGATAACCATACCGGAGGCCGTTAGAGAGATAATCGCAAAAGAGCCGTTCCTTGAGGAAGGACTCCTGCGCGGCATCATCAATACGTCCGCCCTTGCCCGGACGCTCCGCCCGGAAATCGAAAAGCGCCTCTACAAAAACGTACAGGTCGGCGCGATCGTCATGGCTTTGAAGCGGCTGGGACATGAAACTGCGCGCAAAACCGGTCCCGCCCCCCTGCTTCTCAAAAACCCCGATATCATCGTGCGTTCAAACCTGGTCGAATACACACTGGCAAATTCGGATACGGTCATCCATACCATACGTAAAATGCTTGAACGCAATCCCCAATCCAGGCGCCACTTCCTCACCTTTACCCAGGGGGTGTTTGAAACCGCCGTGATCACGAGCGGTGAATGGACCGGCGAAGTCGAAAAAATAATGGCGCATGAGGAAATCCGCGGGAAACAGGAAGGGCTTTCCAGCCTGACTATCATCCTTCCCGAAGAAAACGTGGTCACGCCCGGCGTGTATTATTATCTCCTCAAAACCCTTGCGTGGGAAAACATCAACGTGATTGATGTCGTTTCGACCAAGGAGGAGTTTACGATAATCCTGGAAGGAAATGACATTGACCGCGCCTTTACCGCGCTCAAAAAAGCATTGCCCTGACATATGCTGAAAGGAACTTGCATCTGCAGAAAATCATCGCATTTCAAACCGGTCATACGCTACCGGAACGAAACGGTATTCCGCGCGTATGAAGGAACCGTAATCGGAAAATGCATAAAATGCGGCATCCTCAAGACGTTTCCCTCCAAGAAAAACCGCGCGTTCGATCCGGTGTGCACCAAGGCGGACCAGTATGCGCAAAGGGAGAACGAATTCAGGAAACTGTTTGCTCCCGTTGCAGATGCGGTCGAGCAATTCGCGCCCGGCAAACGGGTGCTTGATGTCGGATGCTCAAGCGGGATACTCCTTTCCATGCTCCGGGAGAGGGGGTTTGCCTGCCGCGGGCTTGAACCCAACCGTAAGGCATGTGCCGCGGCACGCATTAAACTCGGGTCCACCGTCGTTTGCATGACACTCCCGGAATTCCTGAAAAAAAGCAGGGCCGCATTCGACTGCATCGTCTACAACCATGTCTTGGAACATATTCCGGATGTCCGGACCGAACTGCGTTTGATCAAACGGATTCTCGCGCCGGGAGGCATCCTGATCATCGGCGTCCCCAATACGGCACATGCGGTATTTGCGGTGCGGGGAAAATACTGGGAGTCGCTTCTCCCGAACGAGCACGTCTGGCATTTCAGCGGCCCGTACCTTACCCGGCTCCTCGCTTCGGAGGGGTTCGAAACGCTCCATACGGAATACACCGATGACGCACGAAGGGAATATCCTTTCGTCAAACGCGTGTACTTCCTGGCGCTTCATTTCATAAACCGGTTGCTTGGCACGGGTGAGGCGGTTCTTGCGGTTTCACGATACAACGGAGTGACCGCAAGGTATAATAGGCAGTATGGCAAACCCAAAAAAAACAAAAGAACTGAAAAATGAAATCGAAAAGGAAAAGGATCCCGGATATGTGCTCGGGTTCGTGGAGTTCATCCGCGAGCAAGGAGTAATTGGACTGGCTGTCGGTTTTATCCTGGGAGGAGCCATTTCCAAGGTCGTATCTTCCATGGTGAGCGACATCGTGAACCCGCTTCTTGGTTTGGTCCTCGGCAGTACGAAGGGACTGGAAAACGCATACCTCCCTTTGTTCGGCGCGCGCGTCATGATCGGGAAATTCCTCGCCACCCTTATCGACTTTTTCGTGATCGCCTCAGTCGTTTACTTCGGCGTGAAAGTCCTCCGTCTGGAAAAACTCGAAAAGAAAGGACTCCCTCCGCCCCGCCTGAAACTCTAAAACCTCAGGAAAGCCCGCTTGCCAGATACACTACAAGCCCGATGATGATGACCATGAGAAGCATGCTCGACATGCCCGCAACAAGAAGTATCCCCAATTCCGATAATATCCAAAGGAAGAAAAAAATGCCCGCAATCTGGCGGAACGGCGAGGGAAGGATGCCGATAATCCAGCTGATGAGCAAAAGAATGATAATGTCCCACAGGCTTACCGGTTGTCCGTTCAGGTTAAAGAGGACGAAATCCGGTATCGCAATAAACGGGAGCGAAATATACCCGAGAAGCCAGAACAGGATAAGAAGCAGAAGAAGCGCCGTAAGCATATCCCATGATGACATCCCCGTATGTTAGTTTCCGGAAAAAAGGGTAAGAACGGGACAACAAATCATCCTTTCATGCACTCAAGAAGTTTTTCGACGCCGTACGTATTGGCGATATCCTGTTTTTGCGCCCAGCCCCTGCGCGCCTGCATGACTCCCAGCTCCATGAAATTCATGTGTGAAATGCTGTGACTGTCGGTATTGATCACCAGTTTCACTCCTTCCCGTATCGCGTGTCTTATGTTACGGTCATTGAGATCAAGCCGATCCGGGAACGAATTCACCTCAAGTATGGTCCCGGTGCGGGCGGCAACTGAAATAAGGGTGTCCGTCCGGATTCGGTATTCTTCCCGTTTTCCGATGAGCCGGCCTGTCGGGTGGGAAATGATATCAACATGCGGATTCTCCATCGCGCGCGTCAGGCGGGCAGTCATCTCCCTCTCATCCATCCGGAGATTGGAATGGACTCCGGCGATGACGTAATCCATCCGGGCAAGGACCGTATCATCGATGTCGATTGTCCCGTCGTTCATGATGTTTGCCTCACACCCTTTCAGGATCCGGAATCCGTGAAGCGTTTTGTTTAACCGGTCAATTTCGCGGTTGCGTTCCATAAGCTTCTTTTCGTCCAGGCCTTTCTCGATTTTCAGGAATTTCGTATGGTCCGATATGCCGATATAGGAATACCCGCGGGCCCGGGCTTCATTAACCAACTCCATTATCGGATCCGTACCGCCGTCCCAGTCGCTGTGGCAATGGAGATCTCCCTGTATGTCGGAAACGGTGACAAGCGCCGGAAGTTTGCCGGCTGCCGCCGCCTCGATTTCACCCGTATCCTCCCGCAGTTCCGGAGGAATCCACGGCAATCCCAGATGTCCGTAGACTTCCTCTTCGCTTGCGCTTGGAAGCATATCCTTTCCCTTGAATACGCCGTATTCGTTCAACTTGAGTCCGCGCTCTATCGCCCGCGTCCTCAGCTTGATGTTGTGGTCTTTTGAACCGGTGAAATACTGGAGTGCCGAACCGTAGGCAGACTCCGGCACGACGCGCAGGTCAATGTCGAATCCTTTCTTCAGCCGGATCGAGGATTTGGTCGCGCCCTTCCCCCAGATTTTCTCAATTCCGTCCATTCCGGTGAATGCGTCCATGATCTCCCGCCCGTCATCCGACACCGCCAAAAGATCCGCATCCCCGATCGTTTCCTTTCCCCTCCGGAGCGATCCGGCGATCGATATTTTTTTCACCGATCTGACCCCCGACAGCATGGCTACGATTTCCTTCGCCTTCGGCAGAATCTGTCCGAGCTTGAAACGGCCCGTGTCCTTCTTAAGAAACACAATCCCCTGCAGGATGTTTTTCTCGGCCTTTTCACCGAATCCGGGAATACCGGCGATACGGTGTTTTCTTGCTGCCTGCTCCAGATCCGCGACCGTACGGACGCCGAGCGTGTCGTACAGTGCCTTTGTCCGTTTCGGTCCCAATCCTTCAACCGCAAGCAGTTCGTTAAGATCCAGCGGGGTTTTGGATTTCAGTTCCTCGTGATATCTGACGGAGCCCGTATTGAGGTATTCTTCGATTTTGCGCGCGATCGCCTCCCCGACGGCGGGAATGGTTTTGAGCGACTCGTACCCTCCTTTCCGGTACCGGTCATCCACATCCTCACCGAGCGATTCAAGGGATTGCGCGGCATTGCGGTATGCGTTGGGTTTGAACGGAACCCCCTCCATGTCCAGGTAGTCGGCAATTTCAAAGAAGATTTTGGCGATTCCCTCATTGTTCATCACGACCATTATAGTACCGAAGGAAAAGATCTGCACGAGGGAACCGGGAGAATAAGGTCGGCAATTCTTAGGCTTTCATGCCCTTCAGCTCGCCGTACAGGGTATTGAGGAGAATCGGGATGACCGGCATGAAAAGCGCGCCCAGCGCCATCACCGCGTACTGCGAGAACTGCTGGAGGCCGAACGACCGGAACAGGCTGCCAATGATGAAATAGCTTCCCTGGAGCAAAAACATGAACAAAGCAAGCCTTCCAAAAACCGCAAGGCCGTGTCCCGAAACGTATGACCTGCTTGCATCCATTGCTTTTTTCCCGCGCAGGTTTTCCGTAAAAAATATGACCGGGGAAAGGCTGAACCAAGTCATGAAAATGAGGCCGGGAATAATAAGGAGTATCAGTCCGAACCCGCTCACCACCACCTGCAGGATCATGAGCCACGCAAACGATGCGATGCGCGGATACGCGTCCCTGAATGATTTTTCAACAGGCGCCTTCGGATCGTTTGCGATGATGCGCATGAAAAGCGCGGCTTCGATCCACAGCATGACAACAAGCCGCACGATGGAAAGTACGAGCCCGGCAAGCGCATTATCCTTTCCGGCGAATGCGCCCAGGCCCTGTTCCGAAAACAGGAACAAAGCCGCCTGCAGCAGGACGCCGTACATGAGGTATTCCCGGTAGTTATTGCGGAACGAATCGATGACGGTATCGAGAAGCTGACTAATTGAGGACAGTTTGTGTTTCATATGTCTTGAGTATAGCAGATGTTGACGGGCTTCATATCCTTACCTCATCCCGCCCGCATCTTTGCTTGATTTTTTACGGGGGAAGGAAGGATAATATACCACGTGAAAGACAAGCCGAAAAACCGGACATTCGCCATCGTGGATATCGAAACAACCGGACTGCACGGTGCCCAGGACCGCATCATCGAATTTGCGGTTATACGCGTTGAAAACAACCGCATCGTCGATTCGTTCACTTCCCTCGTGAACCCCGAAACGTATGTGTCCCCGTTCATCGAAAACTTCACGGGAATTTCGAAGGAGGAACTGAAGGAGGCCCCGGTTTTTTCCGACATCAAGGACCGGATCCTCGACTACCTGGATGACGCCATATTCGTCGCACACAACGCGCGCTTCGATTACGGATTCGTACGGAACGAGTTCAAACGGACCGGCATCTCCTGGTCCGCAAAAACCCTCTGCACAGTGAAACTCTCACGCAGGCTCTTCCCGGAACACCGGCGCCACGGGCTTGAAGCGCTCATCGAACGGTACGGATTCAGGTATAAAAGCAGGCACCGCGCATATGATGATGCCCACATCGTCTGGCAGTTTCTGAGAAAATTGAATAAGCTCGTTCCGCCGCAACGGCTTGAGGAAGCGGTAGCGGTCGTCCTCAAATCATCCTATTCGGGCGTGGAAGCCATCCGCAACCAGATCGACAACCTTCCCGAAACCCCCGGCGTATACCTGTTTTTCGACGAAAAAAACAACCCCCTTTACGTGGGGAAAAGCAAGAACATTCGCGAGCGCGTCATCTCCCATTTTTCCCAGGACTACACTTCGCACCGCGAGCTGGAAATAATCAAAAACACTTCCCGCATCGAGTACCGGAGGACCGCCGGCGAACTGGGCGCGCTCATCACGGAATCACATCTCGTTAAGGATCTCAAACCCCTGTACAACCGGAAGCTGCAAGAGCGCCGCCAATATGTCATTGCGAAAAAAGTCCTGAATCCGGACGGGTATTTCACGATCCTCGTCGATACGGTCGCCACGCTTGAGGGAACGGATCTGGAAGATATCCTGGGGATATATAAAACGAAAACGGGCGCGAAAGAGGCGCTTTTCAACCTGACAAAAACTTACGGTCTCTGCGAAAAACTCATGGGTCTCGAAAAAACGAAATCGTCCTGCTTCGGATACAAACTGGGACGGTGCAAAGGCGCGTGCTGCAACAAGGAGGACAAACGCATCTATAACGGGCGGTTCATTATAGCCTTTTCCAAACACCAGGAATTCAAGCCCTGGCCGTTTGACGGCGCGGTCGAAATCATCGAAAAGAACGATGAGGAGGAGCTTTTTGAAACATTCGTAATACAGGACTGGCGGATCATGTCATTCATGAGGGGAGACGAGATATACAAAAGTGACGGCATGTTTGACGTGGATACCTATAAAATCCTGGCAAGCCACCTCAAATACAAAAAACCGAAAATGCGGATGCACAAACAGGATTAGTTGCTTCTCCCGTTGCCCGGCGCTTCCTGTATCTGCACAAGCTGGAAGTAGTTCCCGTCGATATCCTCGAAAGTAGCGATTTTCCCGTAATCCTCCACATGGTACGTGTCCCTGATTTTGGACACTTTGTTGTCGTCCAGCCGTTTGACCGATTCGTCGATATCACTCACTTCGATATTGAACATCATGCGTTCCGGCTCCTTCCGTTTGCCTTTGACTTCGGAATGGTCCATCACCGCAAACCCCGTGCCGTTCTCGAAATCGAACACGAACACTTCATCCCCCTCCTCCCCCATTTCCCCTTCAAAGGATATCGTGAGCCCGACTTTTTCACGGTAGAACTCGGCGAGCCTGCGCGCGTTTTCGCTGAAAAGGAGCATGCCTTCTATTCCGCGGTACATATTGAATAATGTTAACCGGGTAATGATCTCAGATATTTATTTGGTAAGCCGGGGAGGCAGGTAAACTGCGGGTAAGAAGCGTTACTTGAGGGGGCCGCATGCGGTGTCCACATTCGTGCGACTTGACGATTGTTTCACGTTTACGATAAGGGGCATCTGGCGCCGGATTTGCGAGAGGGTTGTCGTGAGAAGTGTTTCGGACTTGCCGCTTTCTACATCGTTGAGGGTATATACCGCTGCGCCCACGTTCCCGCAGGTGCCTACGTGTATGTTTGCCGGCTGCGGGTCCTCAAGCGCTGCAACCGAATTGAGGAGTATGGTTACGCGCACCTTTCCGTTTTCCTCAACAAGCGATGCCCCTCCGGACTGGTTAAAACCCGTTCCCTCAACCGCATCAAGGGATGCGCTCATGGGTTCGTCGGGATCAAGGAGCGGCGTCGCGCGCGGCGTTGCCGATATTGAGGAAACAGGCTCGGGCGAAACCAGCTCAAGCGTCCCGGTGCCGATTCCTGTTTGTGAAGGAGTGGGAGTCACTGGATTTATGACAAGCTGCGGCCGGTAGTTGTTCCATACCCAAACGGACAGGCCGCCGATGACTATGCCGAGGATAAGTATGATTATTACTCTCATAATGTATCACATTATTGCACCGGCGTTCCCCGGAAACGGCATACAAACAGGTGATAACCGAGTAAGAAAAAATGTCAGATCAGGTTCCGTTCCCGCAGCGCCGATGCAAAACGGCGCTTCGTATAGAAAAGCGTACCGGTCCCGATAAGCAGGGATGCGAAACTGAAGATCCATCCGACCCACGGCAGGCTCGTAAGGAGAAGCCAGGCGACAAGCCCGGTGAAAAGATATGCGAAAAGCGCGTGACTGCCGTTCATCCAATCGGCTATCTTCTTGCCGACAAACAGGGCAAAAAATATTTTGCTCGCGTAAATGTACACGAAATACGCCGCCATCAGCATGAGAAAAAAGGGCATGCCGACAACCGTCATGAGGAGGATGACCGCGAAAACCGGCACGAGAAACAAAATAAGCAGTCCCGTTCCAAGCACCGGACCGGTCCGCGTTTCCACCGCGCGTATGGTCTGCCGGGAAAATACGGGAAACAGGCTGACGAAAACCCATCCGAGAACAAGCGCGGACAGGGCGCTCAACATCTTGTACATGAGTTTGAAACTGGCGGCGAGTTTTTCTCCTTTCGTATCCCTGTCCTCCGATTTATCAGCGGTCCGGGTATGGTTTACCCTGCCGCCGATCTGCGCACCCGGGACCAGGTCAAGTTCCCGGCTGCTGTAATAATTCAGGTTCCCCTGTATGTTGGCATTTGTTGTGAGACGAAGCCGCTCGACCGCCGCAAGCACGTTTCCTCCGACCGGACCGCCGATCGTTGCGGATCCGGCGCCCACCGTGATTCCCCGTCCGATCGGAGCCAGGACTGAAAGCTGGCCGGTGCCTGCCGTCAGGCTTCCGCCGACAACCGCCCCGCGCGCGACGGTCACCGATCCCCCGAGTGCCGTAATGTTGCCGCGCACCTCTCCCGTAATGTTGATCTGTCCGCCTGAAGCGCGCAGGTCCCCCGTAACCAGTCCGTCTATATTCATCTGCCCTCCCGCTATTATGAGGTCGCCGTTCACCGTGCCGTCCATGACCATATTCCCTCCGGCCGCATACGCGTCGCCGTTGACGGTGCCTGAGATGACGACATCCTCACCGGTCGCAAAGTAATTTTCATCAACCGTCGCCTCCCGGGGCAGGGTAACCCGGTCCCGGCTCACTGCGGTTTGCGCATAAGCCGGTGAAGCAAAACTGAGAAAAACGGCGAGGAAAAAAAACGGAATTGCTTTATGCATAACGGTTCATTTTTTCAGACCAATGAGAAAAGCCGTTCATAACGGCGTTATATGTGTGTGAGGTATCCATTACCCGTTTCTCATACGCAAACCGGTATCATGGAACGATTTCAAAAACCGCGATTGATGACGGCGGGTGATATCATAAAGTATGGAACAAAACGATATCCGGAAAAACAAACTGTTCAATTCACGCCAGACCATGCTCTTTCTCCTTTTGGCAGGCGGGCTGCTGCTGTCGCTTGGAAGCGGCGCGGCCGGTTACTACCTGGGCAAAAGTAAAAGCGTGAATCCTTCGATTCCCGCCCCCTCTCCAACGTATGCCCCGGAAACGCCCCCCGAACAGGGCGTATTTTGCACCATGGACGCGAAACTCTGCCCCGACGGATCCGCGGTCGGCAGGGTACCGCCGGAATGCGAATTTGCGCCCTGCCCCGGTCCCGGATCGGAGAAGCCCGGAGACAGTCCGGAAAACAGCTCACCGCAAGGATCCGGGGAAACGGTAGATTTTGCGCAGTGCACTCCCGGGACCGGATTCAACCGTACGGTCGGGTTCGGCTCGACCTCACTTGAAGTCCTGGAAGACCGGGGGGACACCTGCATCATCCGTACGACCAATGAAGTGGAAGGAAGCTACAGCGTCAACCAGTGCACCGTTCCCCAGCATGTCGGCGCGCTTTCGTTTTCCATATCGGATACAGGTGCGGATTTCTCGCTTATCGACAAATACTGCACCTCAAAATCAAGAAGCGACGTGAAGATAAATAACTGACCTATCCCCGCATGCTGCCTGCGGTCTGGAGGGTGAATCCGGGACGGTAGTCAGGCTTGCCCTGCCGGTCGAATTCACGCACCATGCATTTGACCTGTTTGGGGGTAATAGCATATGGTATCGCAGCCATGACGGCAGGAGGGGTAAGCTTCAAGGCGCCGAACACGCTAGTCAGGTAATCGAACGCGAATAGCTGCGTCCGGTCGTACTGTTCAATCGGCACATCCTGTCTGTTTTCCGCAAATCTTCTTCCCTGTTCCATAGGTTGGGAAAAATATTATAGCATGATGTTGCCTGTTGATTGGAAGAAGCCATTCACCGGTTCACGTTATAAGGGAGATATGCTTTGCTAGCAAGCGTCTTTTTCAGCGAATTCTTGAGGCCCGCTTTGCCCTCGCTTGTTTTCAGGTATGCCTCGCGCCGCTTCGCATCCTCCAGGTTAACGAAATATTCGTAATGGACCATTTTGAAAGGCGCACGTATATTCGTCTGTGATACGATCCCGCGGGAGTGTTCTTCAAGGCGGCGTTTGAGGTCGGTCGTCAGTCCGGTATAGATGGAAAAGTCGCGAAGCGAAAGGAGGGTGTAAACATAAAATCTGCCGGAGAATGATGGGAACGCCATGTCTTTTTTTCGATTATATACCATCGGAATAAGCCGCTCACTTGAATGCCCTGATTGCCTGCGCGTACGTCTCGGGAGTGCCCACATCGAACCAGACGCCCTTGAAGAAAAAACCGTTTGCCTTCTTCATCCCGATCAGTTTCGTGATGACATCCTCGAAAAGGAACCGGGTCTTGTTTTTCGGAAAATAATCGAATATCTCCGGACTCATGACATAGATACCCGTATTGATGAGGCCGCTTGTTTTCTCGGAGCTTTCGGGGGGAAAATAGTTGACCAGCTGCAGTCCGTGCAGCTCGAGTTTTCCGTAGTTTTTCGGGTCATCGACCACCGTTAAGCCGACCGTCACCGCAGGCTCCTCTTTCACATGAAAGTCCACGATGTCGCTGAAGTTGAGATTGCTGATGACATCGCCATTAAGGACCAGGAACGGGTTGCGGCTGATGTATTTGCGCACTTTCAGGAGTGCACCTCCGGTCTGAAGAGGCGACTCTTCCGACGAATACCTGATGTTCACGCCGAATCGTTTGCCGTCCCCGAAATGGTTCCGGATCTTCTCTCCCAGATACCCCACGCATATGATGATGTCCGTGACGCCTGCCCGGCGGAGCCGTTCGATCATGTAATGGAGAAGCGGCTGGCCGTTTATCGGCAGCAGGGCTTTGGGTATTTCATACGTGAAAGGACGCATCTTGCTCCCCTGGCCTCCCGCCAGTATGACCGCCTTTTTCACCCGGGAACTGAAATGCTCCGAAACGATCTGTTCGATCGCCTGGGACCTGTTCTGCGCATGCTTTTCCCCGATATACCGGTCTATGCTGTCGAGACTTTGCTGGTTGATCGTTATGGTGATGCGGGAGCGCTGCATACCGGTATTGTACCTAAGGACCGGCGGAAACACAAACCGCAGGACAACTTGACAAGAAAAAGTATGATGGTATATGATGTATGATACCGTATGATAATTGTCCGCCCTCCCGGAACGTTATCCTTTCCGCCGATTCGCCAAAGCTTCCCGCTATTACCAATTTTAAAATTCATTGTCCTATGGTAGCCGAATCTGTCCGTGTTGTTGCCGATCATCCTTCCGTGCTTCGTCCTGAACACCAGCTGCTTGAGACTATGCGCGGTTTTTACCCGGCTGTCACCGGCCGTACCGCAGTTGCCGCACTCCTTAAGGCCCAGCAGCTCCATGCCGGGTTCCCGGAAAAGCCTCCCAGGGAAGTGACCGACGGATTCAAGGCAACAATCGACGGGGCGGCCGCCGACGCGATGGCGGCGGTTCTCGGAAACGGTTCCCCCTTCCAGACCGTAAAGGTCGGAAGCGAAGGGGAAAAGGAAAAGTATTATGCGGGCGAGGCGGCACCTTCGGTTTTGGGGGTTTACGGGAACGCCGGTCGTCCGCGGATCGCCGGCGTAAGCGATGTGGTTGAAGGGACCACTCCCCTGTCCCGGCTTGAACCGGGATCCTCATCCGTCATTGCGGTCGCGCCGTTTGAGGACGAACACTGCGGTATCCGGCCCGTTCCGCCCGATTCCCATTATATGGTGAAATTCATCGGTCCTCCCCGGTTGCGGGGAGTCGTCGATCCCTCCCTGCCGTACCGGGAAAACCTCGGCAATATTATCGACGCGCTCGGCATCCGGCCGGAAGAACTCGTTCAGGTCACCATGAGTCCGAAAAAAAAGGGGAGGGAATGCAACTGGCAGTATGTCGATGCGGCCCTTGAACTCGGCGTTGATCTGCAGGAAATAAACGTGGGCGATTTCATGCCGGGCGTCCTTGCCGCCGCCGATCCGGCACTATTCGGAGGAAGGCCCACCCTACTGGTCGGCCGGGGCGGGTACGAGGAAGGCGTCATGTCCGCCGTTGCGGCTCGGGCGCTTGGCGGATGCTGGATCGGACAGGAATATGACCGGGAAACGGGAACGCCAGGCGCGTTAATGACGCTGGATGAAGTGGTTCCCGCACACCCCAAAGATGTGCTCGTCAGCACTTCGTTCATTACGGATGACCGCTGGTTTTCCCAGCCGGGAATCCGGCGCGTGCAGGACCGGCATGCCGTGACGACCATGGTCGTCACCCATAACGGCGTGCAGTTCCGAAGGGACATGGTGTGAACCCAGTGGAAAAAGGATTGCGTTTTTTTCATGTGCAATTTTCACAATTATGCGGTACCCTTATGGTGTTGAAATACGCTAATATCGGCTTCAGGGAATCCCGCAAATCGCCCGACTTCTACTTCAAGTGGCGCGTCAACCGGTCGACCGCAGGGGTTGAGGAAGCAAACCGTTTGCTTGCACTGAATGGAAAACAGGTCCTTGACCTGGGATGCGGATTCGGCGCGCTCAGCTATCTCCTGCTTGAAAAAGGCGCGCGGGTTTCGGCAACGGAAATAGATCCGGACAAATTCGCGTTTGCAAAAAAGAAGCTGGCCAAATACAAATCGTTCAGACCGCGCCTCGTGAAAGACGGCAGGCTCCCCTTTCCGGACAAAACGTTCGATATGGTGTTCATATTCGACGTGATCGAGCATGTGACAAGCCCCCAAGAAACGCTGCGGGAAGTATGGCGCACCCTGAAAAAAGGCGGATATCTGTACGTGGAGTTCACCCCCTATTATTCGATTGTCGGACACCATCTGTATGACTACGCGAAATGGCCGGTCCACATTTTGCCCGAGGAAAAAATACAAAAAATCGTTTTCTCCAGAAAGATTCCCGGATTCATGACGCAGGAATATTATTGGCGGCAGTTCAAGTCGCTGAACAAACTGAGAATCGGACAGTTCCAGAAGCTCGTCAAACGGTATGACATAATACGGGAAAAATTCATCGTTAAATATCCGGAGATATTCGAATGGAACCTCCCCTTTTTCAATTATCTGGGGCCCCTGAAGGATTACTTCACCATGAGCTTTGAGGGCATGTACCGGAAAACGCGATAGTGCAGAGCTGCTTGAAACGGGAAGGCGGACGGGTTTGCATAATGTGATAGTATGAAGGTAATGGACCTGCACACTCCCCCGCAACCTTTACCTCAAAATCCTGAAAAAATCCCTGACAGACCATCGCTGCCCTTTCCCCTGATACTCGGCGGAATCATACTCATGCTGTCTTTCGGAGCCGCAGGATATTTCCTCGGAATATCATCCGGCAATGCACAACCGTTTCCATCGCCTACCGCCCCCCAGGGCATAAGCTGCACCATGGAAGCAAAGCTGTGCCCGGACGGATCAGCGGTCGGCAGGGTTCCTCCCGACTGCGAATATGCCCCGTGCCCCAAGACAAACCCCACGCCGGGTTCGTCCGCTTGCGTTAACCACCTGGGGCAGCCGCAGGACGAACAGGCATGTCAGGGTATACCGGCCGAGGCGAGAACTTGCAATGCTGATTCTGATTGCATGGCAACCTGCGGCCACGGGTGCCTGAGCAAATCCTGGAAATCGCCTACCTCTTTGATGGATTGCATGGCAATGCCGATGTATGAATGCGGATGTACCGTCAACACATGCCTTCCGAAAACCGGAAAAAAGGAATGCGGCGGATGGGACTCATCGGGAGAAGTCGTCTGTACCTGCAGCGGTACGCTCATTAAGCCCACGTGTGCGCCCGGCGCGGTTTGCGACTCGGCTGTCTATACATGCGAGGGCGAATGCGGATCCTGCTGTTATAAAGGCATAGCCGAAAATCCCGAATACCCGAAATGCGACTGACGGATATGGCAAACGCAAAAACAACCCAACCCCTTCCCGATATTCCGGAGTTCCGACCCGCCGGTAAAAAGGAAAACCCAGTTAAAATATTCCTTCTCTTTATCGTTTTTTTCTCCGCATCATATTTCCTGTTTGCAGCAACACGAACTTCCCGGAAAACCAGCATGCCTCCATCCCCGTCTCCCGTCATCAAATCAGGTTCCCCGGTAAAAACCCAGCCCTCTTCCTCTGCAGCTTCCGGAGCATTGCCGGAAATAAGCGAAGAAACGCTCATACAACAGATCGGAGATACCACGCTGTCAAAACTGGTTGCCGAACATGCCGCCGTCTCCCCCGCGGACCATAATCTTGCCGCATTTTTCGGGCCCGACGAAAACTGGAGCAGGTACGGATTATATCTGTATGACATTGCGGCGGGCAAAGCAAAACCAATCTACGAAGTACAGGAAAGCATCACGGGGCGGGGCGGCTATTACATGGATAACAGCGCGCTTGAATTCTCCCCATCCGGCGCATACGTCTCCATGAACCGCACCGGCATCAATTTTCCCTCGTTTATCGTTGCGGACATTGAGGGAAATATCCTGAAAAACAGCGGAAAATTCGAGGACATGGGACACCCGACATGGGTGAAAGGAAACGAACTTTTATACTTAAAAACGGACACGATATATGTGTTTGACGCGGTCAAAAAAACATCTGTTCCGACCGATCTCCCGAAACATATATTCCATCTCCGGGCAAATCCGGAAGGAACCCGTGTCGCCGCGTATGCCCAAACGGCAAACAAGCTTGACTGCGAAAGCTTTGACCTTCATATCTACTCGTATCCGGAAGGGGTGGAACTGAAAACCGAATCGAACACGCAGATCGGAGCAAAATGGATAACAAACGATTCGCTGGAATTCAAGAAAGTAACCGGCTGCACGAAAAACGCGGAAGAATCCATGTTTCCCTATTCTCCCGAAACCGAAGAACAAACGCTGGTGATTCAGTAGTAAGTGTCGGGTTATTTCGCGGGCGGAACCGGTGTTGTAGGTGCAGGTGGTTCCGGCGACAAAGTCTCGGGTAACGGAGTGGAATGCGCTTCAGGTCCCGGCTTCGTCTGCGGCTCAACCTTCGGGACTATATCCTGAAGTGCCGTGAATACTTTGTCTGACTTCAAACCCATTTTCTCACCCGTATCCAGCAACCCTTTTGTCATCCTGAGGATAGCTTCCATACCCGTATCCCCCTGGGCCGCTTCCTGGACGTCCGGAGTCGACTCGCCGTTTAAAGCGCTGAACATACCCCAAGCCAACTGCATTTCCTCCCAAGCTTTCTGAGTCATACCGGCGGGAGGTCCTTCCGGACGTTTTTGTTCGGGTTGAACGGGCTTAGGTTGTGCTTCACTCATACGCTGATAATAACACCAAGCGATTTTCAAGTCAAACAAAAAAAACCACCCCTTTCAGGGTGGTCTTTTTTTGTGGTGGAGATGCCGGGAATTGGACCCGGGTCCGGGGAAACACTCGGTTACAAATGTTTAGTGAGGGATAGCGCATTTTTGCTCGATCCCGGCAAGCTGTAAACGCAAACTTAACCGGGATGCTGGTTGAAGGGTTTATTCGGACGCGGCAGCCAACCAAAAACTCCGCTTTGCCCTATTCCGGTTGGTTAATCCCTTACCCGCATGGAACCGGACCGAAAATGCGGGAAGAGGCTCTCGATAAGGAGGGTACTCGCTACCGCGTTAAGCAGTGGCGAAAGCATAGGAGCGTTGGTTTACACCAAGCATCTCCCGTGCAAGTTCCTTAAGAGGAGCAACAGCTTCATCGAATGATTTAGCAGTTATTTTTTTCTAGTTGACGGATAGATCCGCCCTCACCGTTTGTAAAAGTGCAAATTCCTCGTCGATGCCTTGCATCCCCATGGATCTTTCCGTTTTTTTCCGGAAAAGTCCCTGGAAAGCAAACCCATTATACCCGTGGTTCATGAAATGTAAACCCCTATTTTACGTTACACTTTCGTGAATTCCTTCATCTCCCGTTTCTGCTGCCGCTCAACATCCCGTTTCTTTTCCAGTTTCCGTTTTTCAAGGTCCTTGCGCGGCCGGGCCAAAGCTATTTCCAGCTTGATATGACGCCCCCTATTATAGCACGAAAGGGGCGCGATGGTCAACCTGCCGCCCTGCCCCAGCTTGGTCTGGAGGCGCAGGATTTCCTTGCGGTGAAGAAGCAGTTTTCGTGTCCGTTTCGCGTCATACCCCTTTTCCACGGCAAAGGAATAGGGCGCGATATTTGCATTGATGAGGAACACCTCATCATGCATGATTTTCACGAACGCGTCCTCGAGTTTCAGTTTTTCCTCCCGGATCGATTTCACCTCGCCGCCCGTAAGCGATATCCCCGCCTCAAAGCGTTCGATTTCCTCATAGTCGCGGTGGAATTTCCGGTTCACGATTTTCATAAGTAGATTCTAACAGATGAAGGCTCCAACTCAAAGGCGGGAAGCTTAATACGCCTTCTCCCGGATCAGGGCCGCAACCCAGGGGGCAAGGTTCAGGCCGGACGCTTGTGTTATGGAAGGGATGTTCTCTTTTCCGTACGTTTTCTGCCCGTAGGCATACCCGGTATTTGCCTCAGGCAGCCGTTTCAGCTCAACCAGGTAAATATAATCCATCTCGTGCTCGATATATCCGCTTTTTTTGTCTTTTGCCTCGTAATACACTTTTTTCAGGAACGCCGGTTTCTTTGCCAGATCCGTTTCCCGGATATTCCATTCCCGCTCCAATCCCGCCATGATCGCATCCCGGTCGCTCTGGAGCGTGCCGTTTACATAAAGCTGGTGGGAGGAAAAGGACAGGTCAAACACATCGTCAAACACCGGATGTTTCCGGTGCTGCAAAACAACCTCGCTACTGCAAGTCAGTATCGCCGTGTACCCCCGGTGGAGAATCCCCTTTTTATGCGCTTCCCATTTTTCGATCTTCCCCACAATATTATCATCCCGGTCGACTTGTGCAAGATACTGCTTCTGGGCGTAATAATCCATGTCCCATTGTAGCATAAGGGCACGTGCCTGCTGTGCTACAATAATGCTATGCAGATTATCGCCGACCTCCATATCCACTCCAAATATTCCCGCGCCGTTTCACAGAAAATGGATCTGCACGGCATCGGCACCTGGGCATCCCTCAAAGGCATCGGCCTTATCTCAACCGGCGACTGGACGCACCCCATCTGGTTCAGGGAAATTTCAAACCACCTCTACGAAACGTCACCCGGCATTTATGAACTGAAAAAGCCCTCAGCCGGCCAGAAACACAAAGTACGCTTCATCCTCACAACCGAAATCTCAAGCATCTATTCCCAGGGCGGAGCCACGCGCCGGGTGCATAACGTCGTCATGTCCCCGTCGATTGAAACCGCAGAAAAAGTGAACAGGGAATTCACCCGGCGCGGCGCGAACCTGCTGGCCGACGGCCGGCCCATCACCGGCATATCCTCAAAGGATCTTCTCGAAATGCTTCTGTCGATCGACCGGCGGATCATGCTTATCCCCGCGCACATCTGGACGCCGTGGTTTTCGATGTTCGGATCAAAGTCCGGATTCAATTCCATTGAGGAATGTTTCGGGGCAGAGGGCGCAAAACACATATACGGCATCGAGACCGGACTGTCCTCCGACCCGATCATGAACTGGCAGATCAGGGAGCTGGAAACCCGGTCCATCATATCCTCATCCGACGCACATTCCGGACCGAAACTCGCCCGCGAAGCGACGGTTTTTATCGCCAACTCCAAAGCGCCGATCGATTCCTATTCCTATGCGGACATCACGGACGCAATCAGACAGGAACCGTCGGGAAAACTGAAGATCGGCTACACCATCGAATTTTTCCCCGAGGAAGGGAAATATCATTGGACCGGACACCGGTCATGCAACGTGAAATACTCGCCCCGGGAAGAAAAAGAAAAAGGCGTTGTCTGCCCCGTATGCAAAAAACCATTGACGGTCGGCGTGGAAAGCCGGGTTGCGGACCTGTCCGTACGGACGCTGTCGCAGGACGATCTCCTGTTCGGCCAGAACTCCGCAGGGCTCACGTTTGTCGATGACAGGGAAAAGAAACGGAAGCCATTCGTTTCGATCATTCCCCTTATTGAAGTGATGAACGAACTGGAAGGGGGATCGGTCGTCAAGGGGGAACGCGCGTACATGCGCGCGGTCAACGAACTCGGGACCGAATTCGATATTCTCCTTAAAATCCCCTACGACACGATCGAACAGTTCGGCGGACAACGGCTCCGTGAGGCAATAGAAATCATCCGCTGCCGCAAGGCGTATGTTGATCCGGGGTATGACGGCGTATTCGGTACGGTTAAAATATTCAAGACAGGAGAAGCTAAAGTACATGAAGGACACGCGCAGCCGAAACAATCCGTCCTTTTCTGAACGCATACAGCCCGCGCTTTTTCTCCTGTTTGCATTCCTCCTTCCGACGCAACTGGGCAGGCATTTCTTTCCCCCGTTTTCCTATGTCGCCGGCATCAGGAT
This sequence comes from uncultured Gammaproteobacteria bacterium, assembly GCA_964629635.1. Lineage (GTDB taxonomy): Bacteria > Patescibacteriota > Microgenomatia > UBA1406 > GWC2-37-13 > YC2-FULL-38-9. Next base: position 423,937 of record CAZVQS010000001.1, on the reverse strand, counting down.
CGACTACCTCTCCCCGACCATATACCTGACCGATATCCTTGCCCTCGCCCTCATCGCGCTCAACCTGAAAACCGCCCTGATGTTTTTCCGTAATAAAAAGGTGCTTATACTGCTTTTCCTCATCGCTTCAACCGGCCTGTTTGCCCTCATACAGCCGCTTTTCCTGTACCGGTTCATCAAAGTCATTGAGGTCCTTGCTCTTTATCCCCTGTTCTGCAGCCAATTCATGCGGTATAAACGGCATATTATCCTCGGATTCGCGGGAGGCACTGTCATGCAGGCGGGTCTTGCGCTTGCGCAGCTTCTTACCCGCCACTCCCTCCAGGGCGTCTTTTATTTTTTCGGGGAACGGTATATGAACCTTTCAACGCCCGGTATCGCGAAAGCGTCCCTTGCCGGCACTGAACTTCTCAGGCCTTACGGAACGTTTTCCCACCCGAACTCCCTTGCCGGATTTTTCCTCCTGGTATATGTTCTTTTCCTCACGGGCGCCTTCATTACCAACCGGTTCCTGAAATATTCCGCCATTTTCCTTGCAAGCATTCTGGTATTTTTTTCGTTTTCCAAAAACGCAATACTTGCATATCTTTTCGTCACACTGATCTATGCGTTCAAAGACAGGACCGAATGTCGTATCTGCGTACTCGCGCGCACCCTGTCCCCGGCTCTTCTGGCGGGCGTTTTTCTTTTTGCGCAAACCGATCCGGCAAGCTTTGAAAAACGGATAACGCTCCTGAAGGAATCCCTTATCCTCATCGTGAAGTATCCCATCACAGGGACCGGGCTGGGCAGCTACCTGGCCGCCTCCCAGCATTTCGCGTCCAGGTATCCGTATTTTTTCCTGCAGCCGGTGCATAATATCTTCCTGCTGTTTTTGGCGGAAGCGGGAATTCCGGTGTTTTCCGCAACCCTAATGTTTCTTGTTTCCTGGATAAAAAAACATGCCGGGCACACCCCTCTTCTCCTTGCGGTCCTTGCGGTGGGAGCGACCGGGATGTTCGATCATTACTGGATCACGCTCCAGCAAAACATGCTTCTGTTACCCGTAATATTTGGCATAATGAATGCATATGGGAGAACAAAAAAAGGAACGCTTCCTTGAGATCGACGACATCCGCGGCATATCGATCATCGTCATGATCCTCATCCATACGAACGCATATCACCTCGGCAACCGGCTCGCGTTCAACCTGTTGGAATGGAGTCAGTTCGCGGTCGTCGCGTTCATATTCTGTTCCTCATTCCTGTATTTCCAGAAGGACCACACATTGGGACTTTTCGCGTACTGGGATTATTTCAAGAAACGGGTCGACCGGCTGGTATTCCCGTATTACGGATTCCTTGCCGGGCTTTTTATCCTCATGCTCGCGGGTGAGCCGAAAAAACTGGGCCTGAAATATCTCGCGCAGAACCTGTTTCTGACCGGCGGATCGGAAAACAACTGGCTCGTGCTGCTTTTCCTGCAGCTCTCGCTTCTGATGCCCTTGTTCTCGGCCTGGTTCAGGAAATCGAAACCGATCATGATCATATATTCCGCGCTTGCCCTGGCTTCATCAATCATATTCCTCAAATACACTCCTCTTCCCTGGTTCCGGCTCATCATGTGGCTGCCGTGGTCGCTTGTGGTCGTATACACCATGCTGTTTTCCCGGATCAAGGAGCGCAAACTGCTTTTCTGGTCGCTTACCGTTCTCTTTTTTCTCGTATTTATCGGAACCCAAACGTATGTCCTTGTCCCCCTCCACAAATCATTGCGGATGTACAGCAACAAGTATCCGCCCAACATCTACCACATAGCATACAGTCTGTTTTGCCTGAATATCCTGTGGGTCATGGCGGAAAAAAACCTCTTCAAACCGCTTCGCTCCATAATTCATTTTTTCAGCAGATATTCCTACACCATTTATTTCATCCACACGCTCCTCATTTATTTCTTTGCGGTGATACTGAAAATGAAGTTCGACTGGATCGGGTTTTTCGTGGTGGTTATTGTCCTGACATCAATAATCCAGCTGACTGTCAATAAGGCAGGCGCGCTTCTCCACACGAAACAGGAGTAACTTACCTTCGTTCCACGTTGTATATCGGAGACACGATCTGGATATTTGCGGGCGCGCGCACGTTGAAGAAATCCTTGAATTCCTTGCCGTCAAAACTCTGCGAACCCGCATCCCCGTTGATGGTGATCCCGTTCGTTTTCCCGTACCCGAAATCCACATTCACGGAAACGCCGCTGACGCTGTTGAAGGGAGTGATGTTGCGCTTGCGCAGTTCTTCCTTTATGCGGCCCGGATCCCAGGTGTCGCCGGTCGGCTTATCCGGCTGGCCGACATGGCTTGAGGTTGATGAGTCAGCCCTAACAAGCAGTATCGCGTTCACGATATCCGCAACTTCCTCGCTCTTGAGCCAGGCGGTCTTGTTGTATTCCGGACGCGCCCCCCAGTCGCAGTAAAACCACGGAGACTCGCGGTCCCACGCCCGCTCGTTGAGTTCCGCAAAACTGTTTGCGGATGAGGACGTATCCTGCATGTGTTTGGTCCAGGGCCGGTTGCTTCCCCAAATTTCGCCCGACGTCCATTCGTACCCGCCGTGGGTTGAAGCGTACCACGCCTTGATGACCTCGCCGGTGTCATTTGAAACCATGACTTTTGCGCTGTTGTCACCGCATCGTACCGCGTTCACCGCTTCCTCCCATTTACCGCCCTTGTTTGCGCCGGTGTACACCTGGCAGTCCTGGGTCGTGCAGATCTCGCTTCCCCCGCCACCCGTATACGCGAACGCGAACGATGCGGCCGCAACAACCTGCGCTTTCAGCGCTTCCATGCCGCCGGAATCGCCCCATGAGGACGGCATTTCGCCGATGCCTTTCAGATAGTCGTTTATCGACACTTCCCCATACCCCTGCACCTTTACTTTGCCGTTCTGGAAATCACGGCACTCGATGCGCACATTGTTGTAATACGCGTTCAGTATCGTTTCATAGCTCTGGCCTGCCTTCGCCCTTCCGTACGCGCCGAACTGGTTCATGCCCACCCGATGGACGGAACCGTAGCTGAAAAAGGCGTATGCGTTCCCGAATCCCGGATCGATGCTCCGGTCATCAGAACAGCCGCCAAGCGACGTGCCGGCCGAACGGGGCAGGTTCAGGCTCGCCTGCCTCTGTGCGATGATGGACTGCTGTTGCGCCGTAAGGGATGCTATCTTGCTCTTGAGCTCGCCAAGCACTTTGGTCGTTTTCTCCACTTCCCCGGCAAGGAACGCGGACTGCTTGTCCACGTCCGCCTTTAAAACCGCAAGCCTGCTCTGTTCGCTTTCGAGGCTTTTTTTCTTGTCCTCGATGTCTTTTATGTACATGACGATGCGGATAATGGATTTGCGGTCCTCGTCAATGAGAGTTTTCTGGTAAAAAAAGTTCTGCAGTGAAACGGAAAGGTTTTCGGACAAAAGCAGGTTCATGAAGGAAAGCGTGTTTTTGCCCGCGTTCTTGTAGTAGGAACGGGCCCGTTCGTTCAGCAGGTTTTTCTGGTAGGAAAGCACCTTTTCGCCCTCTTTCACTTCCTCCTGCTTTTTTTCGATTTCCCGTTCAAGGGACGATATTTTCCCCTTGATCCCGGCAAGCTGTTTGTTGAGGTTGGAAAGGGTTGCCTCATTTGTTTTGTTGGCGCTGTCCAGATCGTTGAAGGTGCGTTTCACGTTTTCCAGCTCGCGGGTGACGTCGTCAAGCTGGTCTGCCTGTGCGGCATGGGCTCCGAGAAGAAAAAGAATCGCGGCCACAAAAATAAGAGCCTTTTTCATATAACCATTATACCCTCTCCTCAACTGCGTTACTTTAAGAAATATTTCAAATTCAAACACATGTCGTTCCCGATTTAATCGGGAATTAAAAAGATTCCCGCTTTCGCGGGAATGACACCAGTCTTTATATGTCCTTCCGGATCCGTCTGCAGAATCTCGTTGTAACGGAACCTTCTCTCTCCAGCTTAGCAGGACCGGTGGGGATAACGGAGGGTTGAGTTTGATTAAAGAAGAATGTTATACTGGATTTATATATGAAAAAGGCCTTCGTCACTCTGCTTCTTTTCTTGGTTCTTTTCGCCTCGCAAACACCGGCAGTCAACGGACAGGATGTCCGTTTCGCAACCTGCGACGCGTGCGGTTACTGCCCTGAAATAAATGTCGAAGCGCAAACCTGCCAGGAAGATACGCGGCCCCTGTTAACCGGCAATCCCAAACCGGGCAACTGGGAAGCGTGCGCCAAATGTCTGTATCCCGAACTGTATCCGACCGGCACCACTCCGGACCCGGCCGCCTGCGATACGGTACGCGTGATCAGCGGCGCGCCGCCTACGCCCTTTACCGGACGCCAATACACCATGATCGGGTGCGTCACCTCAACGGGCGGATTTTCAAATAACACGGGAACGGGCGCCTCCAGTTTTGTGCAAAAAATATTTGACCTTTTGGTATTCAGGGTGACGGGAGGAATCGCATTATTGATGCTTATGTATGGAGGGTTCCTCATCCTCACGTCGCAGGCTGAACCTGAACGTTTGAATTACGGGAAACGGGTGGTTACCGGAGCGGTTATAGGTCTTATTTTCGCGCTCGGTTCCGTATTTATCGTGAACATCATCGGATCGGGAATACTTCGCCTGCCCGGTTTCGGCGGTGCCGCTCCCGGACCGTGACGGTTATTCCTTCTTCCCCATTTTTTTGAGGAATGCTCCGCCCAGAAGCGATGAGATCGCCATGGGAATCAGAAGCTCCGGACCCGTATTCGGGATAGTCGAAGGCGTAGAACCGTTATAGCTGCGGTAGTTTGCTCCCGGTGTCGGAACGTTCACCCTGGTCTGGTTTCTTTGCGTCTGGTTCAGGGAAAGCGTGCCTCCGCGGGGGGTGGGGGTAGGCGTGGAACGGGCGGCCGTTGGGGTAGTTCGGGCCGTTGTGAAAGGCCAAATGCCCTTTTTCAGGTTGATCCTGCCGGTAGCGACCGCAAGGAAGATGATAACAACAACGAGGCCGAGCACGAATGAGATGACTTTGTTGAATTGTTCCATAGGGGTATTATAACATTATAGGATAGTATTTGCAACACTAATTGACTTTTACCCTAATTTCAAGAACAATATATATACTATATATATGGAACAGGTAATATCGCCTTCCCCCAATCCCCAGAGGCTCTATTCCTGGAAAGCGCCGCTGCGGGCCTACAAGAAACGGAGCAAGCTCATCATCCGCTTCTACCTGGCTCTCGCGCTTCTCATATCCCTTATCGTGCTCTTTTTCGGCGATTTCATCCTGGTTATCCCCGTCTGGAGCCTTCTTTTCATGTTCTACGTGCTTACCGTCACCCCTCCCCCGGAAGTCGAACATGTCATTACCACATTCGGCATCGAAACGACCGGCATCAGCCTCAGATGGGAAGTGCTTTCCCATTACTATTTCACGAAAAAATTCGGATTCGACATCCTGACGGTGGTCACCCATGCCCCCTATTCATACCATGCATATCTGGTTGTCCCCAACGCGCAGGTGAAGAAAGAAATCATGATACTCCTGTCCAAGCACATCATGTACATGGAAAAACCCCGGCGGACCGTTACGGAGAAAATGGTGGATATCCTTTCAAACCTTATCCCTGAAGAAGAGGACGCATCTTTGCACCAAAAACCGATGCCGGCATCTCTTTGACCCCGAAAACCCTCCCCCAATCGAGCACGCCTTCATCCGTTGACACGAGGATTCCGTTCAGCTCTTTTGCAAGGAGTATGGAATCAAGATCCGCGAGGCTGTCGAGAAACCCGGTGCGCGTTGCCTGCCGGTAGCGTTCGCGGTACTTTTTCACCACCTCCCCTATGGTCATTTCGAATTCCTTTTTGGAAAGGCCGGCCTTGCCTTGCATAAGGGTGCCCGCCTTGTGGATTTCCTCTTCCCCGATGCGCAGCCCCCGGTAGCTTCTCCCCCTGATATCGTCAACCAGCCGGTAAAAGACCTGTGCGGGAAAAACAGCCTTGCCCACTTCCGGCGACTGTATGGTAACGGACGCCAGGAATTCCCGGAGAAACGGCTGCTCCTTGTTTTCGAAAAAACTGAGGAACTCCTCAACAACGCGCGGCCCGAGGTAAAACATGCCCTGGGAGGTCTCTTTGAGCCGTTTTGCGGCTTTGGTAAGGGTGACCACTACCTCTTCGGTCTTTGCACCCAGATCCATACCCTCTTCCATGTTGAAAAAGAGATTGGTGTCGAGAATATAGCTGTCCATATATCCCCTATTATACCCAAAAAGGGTAAAAAACTCCTCCAAGGACCCCTTTTTTGGAAACCGGAAATTCTTCTCTTAAGAAATCCGTGAAAAATGCCGGGCGAAACAGTAAGAAATGTTCTGGCCGTCGGGATGATTTTGCCACTAAAGCGCGTTGTTACAGGCTCCTTGTTCAACTATTTTTGGCAATTTTTCCGGGTATAAACCCCATGAGGCTAAACTGGATGCCTGATACATTTAGGGTGTATTTTGACCTCTTGTAAACCTACCAGTTGTGTTCTAAATTTTAAGGTGACACAACCTATGTATTGCATATTCTGCAAGCATGCCGATTCGGACGTAATCGAAACAAGACTGTCTGAAGACGGCGCCACGGTTAGACGGCGGCGGAGCTGCCCCCATTGCGGGAAACGCTTCACCACGTACGAGCGGGTCGAGGAGCTGCCCATCCTCGTGATCAAACGGGACGGGCGGCGCGAGCGGTTTGACCGGGATAAGCTTAAGCGGGGGTTGTTCAAGTCCTGCGAGAAGACGGGGATCACCGCTATGCAGATCGAAGACATTGTAAACAGCGTCGAAACAGGTTTGAAGGAGATGGATTCGACCGAGATCGAAAGCAACCAGGTAGGCATTTGGGTTGCAACCAAATTAAAAGTTCTTGATAAAATTGCGTACATCCGGTTCGCGTCGGTTTTCAAGCGCTTTGTCGCGATAGACGACGTGGATAAGGAAGTGAAGAAGTTGATGTAATAATCAATTTCATTTTCATCAGACGAAATTGTCCTGAATTCCAACGAAATCGGAATGAAGGATACCATTAGCAGTTAACCGAACGAAAGAGATTTCTCGACTTCGCTCGGAATGACAAATCCTATGAAACTCACCGGCATTTCAGAAAAGGTTTTCCTCGACCGTTATTCTTTGAAAGACAAAAAGGGCAATTCCCTCGAAAAAACTCCCGGCGAAATGTGGAAACGCATCGCCAAAGCGGTCGCCCAGAAGGAAAAAAAGGAAGACCAGAAACGGTGGGAAAAGGATTTCTACGAAGCGATGAAGGACTTCAAATACATCCCCGGAGGCCGTATCCTTGCCGGTGCGGGTACGGGTTTTGACGTCACCTTCTACAACTGCTTCGTCATCCCCTCGCCCAAGGATTCCCGCGGCGGGATCCTCGAGACATTGAAACGGATGGTTGAAATCATGGCGCGCGGCGGCGGCGTCGGTATCAACCTGTCCTCCCTTCGTCCCCGCGGCTCCCGCGTACGCAAAGTGAACGGATTCTCCTCCGGCCCCATCAACTGGGCGGAACTTTTTTCGGTTGCGACCAAGGACATCATCCAGCAGGGCGGCACGCGGCGCGGAGCGCTCATGCTCATGCTCTGGGACTGGCACCCGGACATCGAGGAATTCATTACCGTAAAGCAGGACCTCACGAGAATAAACGGCGCAAACCTGTCGCTTTGTATTTCCGACTCCTTCATGGAGGCGGTCGAAAAGGATGCGGACTGGCCGCTTGTCTTTCCGGACACCCAGGATCCCGAATATGACGAAGTATGGAACGGCGACCTTGAGGAATGGAAAAAACTCGGCAAGAAAATCATTGTCCGCAAAGTTGTCAAGGCGCGCAAAATATGGGATCTTATCGCGGACGCGGCGTGGAAATCGGCGGAACCGGGAGTGGTTTTCATGGAACGCTATAACAAATTGAACAACAACTGGTATTGGAACCGTATCAACTGCGTAAACCCATGCGGCGAAGAAGGCCTTCCGCCCTGGGGAGTCTGCAACCTCGGATCCATAAATTTGTCCGCGCTCGTCAAAGGAACAAGCAATATCGACCGGAAGGGCAAGTTCGATTTCACCACCCTGAAAAAGGTCGTCCGGGCCGGCGTGCGGTTCCAGGACAACGTCATTGACATGGACCAGTACTTCTTCGAGGGCATCAGGAAAACACAGCTTGAAGGCGAACGCCGCCTCGGGCTTGGTACTATGGGGCTCGGTGACACGCTTATCAAACTCCATATGCGTTACGGCTCAAAAGAATCGCTCGCGTTCATCGACAAAGTGTACCGGATCATACGGGATGAGGCTTACCGGACCTCCGTTGAGATCGCGAAAGACAAGGGCCATTTCCCCAAGTTCGATGCGGAAAAATACCTGAAGGGCAAATTCATATCCCAATTGCCGGAGGACGTGAAAAAGGAAATCAAGGAACACGGAACGCGCAATTCGATTCTTCTCATGCAGGCGCCGACCGGTTCCACGTCCCTCATGGCAAACACCACCTCAGGCATCGAGCCGGTATTCGAATTCGAATTCATCCGGAAAGACCGTCTCGGCGAACACATTCTGCGCCACCACCTGTATGACAAGTGGTTCAAGAAACACGAGAAGGAAGTGAAGGAAGGAAAACTCAAGAAACCCGACTATTTCGTTTCGGCCAACGAGCTCTCCCCCGAGGACCACGTGCTGGTCCAGGCCGCGATCCAGAAGTATGTCGACGCTTCGATCTCAAAGACGGTGAATGCGCCCAAAACCCACACGGTTGAGGACGTGAAACGCCTGTACACACTCGCTTACAAGCAGGGCCTCAAAGGCATCGCATACATGAGAGAAGGATCCCGCATGGGAGTGCTGGAACGCGTCGACAAGAAGGAAAAGGAAGAGGAAAAGAAACCGGCCGTCCCCCAGTACAGCGTGAAACCCCGCCCGATGGTGGTGCACGGCTCCACATACCGCATCAACACGCCGGTCGGCGTCGCGTTCATCACTATAAACACGAATGGCGGCACTGTGCCTGAACCTTTGGAAGTATTCATCAACATCAGCAAGCCGGGAAGCGACATATCCGCGATGGCAGAGGGCTTAGGCAGAACCATTTCCCTTGCCCTGCGCTTCGCGTCCCACATGCCCGCGCTCCAGAGAGTCCAGGAAATCATTCAGCAGCTTGAGGGCATCGGCGGCGCGCGCACCCTCGGATTCGGCAAGGACAAGATCAGAAGCCTTCCGGATGCTGTCGCGAAAGTGCTGTCCATGCACTACTCGCTTGGTGCTCACGCGAAAAAAGAGGAAAAGAAAGAGGAACCGAAACTCGTCACGGAAGTGACTCAGGCGTCCCTCATCCAACCGTCAGCCCCGACACCGAAACTCTTTGACCTGTGTCCGTCATGCGGCGAAGCATCGCTTGCGCATGAGGAAGGGTGCAAAAAGTGCTACGGCTGCGGCTATTCCGAATGCTGATATGCCAATCTATACCCGAACGGGAGACAGCGGCGAGACCGGAATCATCGGAGGAAAGCGCGTCTATAAATCCGACCCGCAGATCGAGGCGACCGGAAACATAGACGAACTTTCCTCCCATCTCGGGCTCCTGATCCTGAAAGTGAAGGAAACGGGCGATCGTGAATTCCTCACCGCAATCCAGAAGGACCTCTATGAAATCATGGCGTTCCTTGCCGGATCGAAAAACGACGCATCCCCTATCGCAGAAAAGACCGCCCGGTTCGAGGAGTATATCGACGCCCTGGACAAGACGCTTCCCCGCCTTACCCAGTTCGTTATCCCCCAGGGCACCGAAGAAGCATCTCTTGCGCATATCGCCCGCACCGTATGCCGAAGGGCCGAACGGAGCGTTGTTGCATATATGCGGCTCCAGCCGAAAATAAATGAACAAATGCAGAGCGCGGTCAAATACCTGAACCGCCTGTCGGATGTGCTTTTCATGATAAGCCGCAAATACAACAAATCACACGAAGAAACCGTGTGAAAAAATGATTTGCGGGTATATAATAGCTTGATTACATAGTTTGAGCTTCGGCTACGGGAACGCTGTGCAAACCAGCGACTGTGCCGCAACGGTAACCTTCAAAGGGAGTCCGATACCGCCCGAAGCTTTCCCCGAGCAGGGATTTTTCCATGAACCAAGAACAGTCGCGCACCCTTCAACAATTCGGCATCACGCTCAAGGAAAGCGAACGGTACAATACGGTATCTTCCCTTTTCGGACGCACCCTCGCGGAACGCGAACTCCAGCACAACCTCAAAAGCTACGAAAGGGAATTTCTCATGGACGAGGCGGTATCGCTGCCGCACGCATACCATCATATAAACCGTGAATTCTATTCCCAGGAAACGGAGCACCCGCTCTTCAACGTGAAAAAGCAGATTGACAAGCGCGAGCGGGACGGGGTGACGCTTGTTGGATTCGAGCGGTTCGAACAGATGGTAATGCAGGCGCCCAACGACATGGTTTCCCTCTGGTATTCGCCGGACGGACCCTCCGGATTCCCGGGGGTCAATTTCGACTCCGGGCGGCTCTATGTCAATTTCAAGACCGGTGAAAACGAATCGGCGAATTTCGACATCAAAGTCCGCCCTTCCTTCCCCATCCTTCCCCTTTTGGGAACGATTTCCGAACAAAGCGGACAAGCCCGGCCCGGATTCGACTCCCCGGAGCAGGGAAAAATGTATTACCTTGCTCATCCCATCGCAACAGGGATGGACACGAACGGATTTTTCAGCTTCATGGAACAATATGCCGAAACCGAAACTTCACCCGTATACATATCGCGGCGGGACACGCAGCAGTATACTCCCCGCTCCCTCAAAAGCGCAATTGCGGAAATGAAAGGGCTTTTCGAACGTTACAGTACAGGAGGGCAGCTTTTCGCCTTTGAGCCTCCGGGGGACAAGACTGTCGGAGCGCTCATGAAAGAGCAGGACCTGTTGGAGCGCTATATCGCAGTCATCGCCCCCTACATCGAAAAAAACAACGGATCGGTAACGCTGTACGGCTGTTCAACCACCTCAACCGTCTCGCGCAGCGATATTCAGGAGATCATCGCTTCCCACTCGGTTTCCAGCCTCATCTCCCAGCATTCCACCCAGGCCCGCCTCCTGACCAACCGCTCGCCTCTACCCGACACGGAAACCGGCAAGTCTTCGTTCCCCTGCCCCAAGTGCGGAGGAGCCATTCCCTCTGGTGAAGGACGTACCCAGTGTCCCCACTGCGGTGTTACGAAAGACCAGTACGCGAAGGAAACCGGCAGCCAGATGTGTGCCTGATTTTAGGATATAATAAAGTATGTCCCCGAAAAATTACACACCCATCGACGATCTCGTAAAGAAATGGAAAACGCCGATATCCCTCCCGAAAGAAGCGGAGCCGATCCCCCGTCCGCAGGAAACGGCACACATGCAGGAGGCGGTAGAACATGAAATAAAGCCTGACGTGAAACCATTCGTCCAGCCCAAACAGGAGACGATCAAACTCCCGCCGGATCTCACGAAACTCGGCCTGCAGCCGGTGACGACCGCGCAGTTTTCCTCATACAAAAACATCAAGCTGCCGATATCGGACGAAAAAGTGGTGCAGGGCCTCAAGGAGCCGGTAACCTCATCCAAACGCTGGCTTTCGGAGTTCGCGGTCTACATACTCAAACAGGCACACCTCACCCTGAGGACGGTCGGAGGAAAAGTGATACGGGTAATCAGGCTGTGACTTTGGACAGCTCCTGGACAAATGCTTCTTTGCCCATCGCTCCGGAAAACTGGGCGACAATTTCCCCGTTTTTGAAAATAATGTAGGTGGGGATGGAAAATATCGAATACTGGGACGCAAGCTCCGAATTCTGGTCGACGTCAACCTTGAAAAACGTTATGTCCTTATACTCGGAAGACAGCTGGTCGATGATCGGGCCGGTTATCTTGCAGGGGCCGCACCATTCGGCGTAAAAATCGACGAATACTGCATTTTTCGAGGCTAAAACTTCGGTCTGAAACTTGTCTGCGGTTAGCGGGGTAACGGCCATAGGTACGTTTGAATGGATAAAAACAGATTACACTATACCCCCTCAAAAAATAGAAGTCAAGTCATTTTTGCATCTTGTTTTTTCGGAACGGGGGGAGTACGATGAAATCGTATGAGAATACGAAAGGGCGTATTCTTGAGTGTCCTGGTCCTAGTCATGATTGCCGCGCGCAGCAGCTTCCATGGAAAATGGAAAGTGCTCGGCTCCCCCATTTTCCCGAGCATCCCCCTCCCCACACCCACCTCAACAATCCTGCAGCGCATCCCGAAACGGTTCTTCATCCCGACCAACACTCCCGCCCCCACCCCGTTATCCCCGCCGGAAGCACTCCTCCCGGTTGATACCGGACAGTATCCGCTTTAGCCCACGCCAAAGGCATATGCTACAATGGAATCCATGAGACTGCGCATGATCCTGTTTATTTTTTCCTGCTATGCGGTTGTCTTCGCGGTCACCCCCCCGTTCATGCTGAACGACGAACCGGACCATTTCCAGTACGTATACTGGTTATCGCGGGGCGTTTACCCGCGCATGCCTTTGAAAAGCGGCGTGTTCGCGTTCGACCCCCAGATCACCCGCATATATGACGTCGTCGAAACGGCAAGCAACGACAACCGAATCCCCGATTACGGAAAAATAAAAGAGGCGCTTGAGGGAAACGCGCCGTTTCTCACCAGCCCCCGGGACACGCCCCTTACCTACCAGGTCCACCATCCGCCCCTGTACTTTACCCTCGCCCTCCTCTTTTTCCTGCCGGCGCGCACGCTTGGCGCGGGACTCATCCCGTCCTATTATGCAACCCGGATGGTATCGTTTCTCTTTTATATGCTTTCCGTCCTTGTTGCCTACCGCATCTGCCGGCGGTTCGTAAAGAAAGACAAAACGGCTCATTATCTGACGGGGGCGTTCGCCATCAACCCGGTTACCCTGAAAATGGGAATCGCGGTGAATCCGGACATCGCATCGCTTTTCATGTCGCTTCTTATTCTCCATCTCCATCTCAGGCTGGTATCCGCGCCGTCTGTCTCCACCAAAACGCTTTTCAATAACTCCCTCGCACTGGCTGTTTCGATTCTCGTCAAATTCCAGAATACCGCCTTCCTGGGATTTTCTTTCTTCTTTTTCCTCCTGAAAGGATTCTGGCGCAATAACGTACGCACTTACTTGAAGGCCGCACTCATGGTGCCTGCCGCCGCGCTCATTCCGGCATTACCCTGGATCTTGTATTCCCTCCGCACCTACGGCAGCATCACACCCTCCTACCAGGCGTACACGTTTTTCTGCACCGCAAATCTTCCCGCCGTTCCCTGGTACCGTATTCCCCTTGAAACGGCAATGGAGTTCCGCCATGCGTTTTTCCATTTTGCCGGTTTCTGGGGATGGGGCGAACCCTATCCGTTCAAGCTGTTTTTCGTTCCCTATGCGCTCATATTTGTCGTCCTCATCCTGTTGGGGCTGTACTGCACGGCCGTTTCCCGGGAGCGCACCTGGGCAACACTTGCCCTTTATGCGTTCTTTTCCGTCGTGTTCTTTGTCGGCGTAAGCTTTACTTACAAGATCAACCGGTATTCCTGCGACATCCAGGGCCGATATCTTCTTGCCGCGCTCCTGCCGTTTGTGCTTTTCGCATTCCGGGGGATCACGTATCTTGCCGGAAGACTGAAGGAACGGGCGGCGTTTTACCTGTTCCTTTTTGCAGTGTGGCAGTTCTATTTTATCCTTATGGCCGTTATCATTCCGAGATACCATGTTTAAGCGCATTGCCCTGTTTCTGGCATGTCTGTCCCCGTTCCTGTTCCTGTTTGCGGGGTATCCGCTCAACAGCAAACCGGACCGGGCGGGTACATCACAGCGCTGTTTCAAAACCGGAGAACTGGGAGAATACGTGAAGTGCCTGCAAAACGGGCGTATCCTGCAGGGAGCGGATCTTGCGGGAAGGATCGACCGGAACCTTTCCTCTCTGTTTCCTTTCCTGAACGGAGTGTTTTTCCTGATGCTTGCGGTGTCCTTCGTGCAGGTAGCACGGTTACTTGATGACTGACTTGTACCATTTAAGCCATTTTTCGTTCACCGCCTTTTCCAGGTCGACGGTATTGGAGTTGGCAAGAAGCAAAACATGGCACAGGACATCGGCCAGTTCCTTTTCGAATTCCGAGCGGATTTCCTTTTTCGTCTTATCCTTTTTCCGCCCCCTGCCGGTCATCATGAGATAGCTTTGGGTAAGCTCGCCCATTTCCTCCTGAAGTTTGAGGATAAACCAGCTGTTGCTTCTTTTTATCTTATATTGTTCAGAGTATTTGAGAGAAACAGCCTCAACTTTTTTCATCAGGTCTTTCAGTTCCATATCCTATATTATATCACAAATCTCACGGGTACGCTCGAAAATGCGTTATTCTTACCCGTTTGCCCCCTTATCCTCTTGACAGGTTAGCAGACTATGTGATAGACTGCTAATAATCAAAAACATTATAAATTCACTACCGGAAAGGGGGTGATAGCAGATATGGCAATCATCAGGTTCAATCCCTATTCGCTTCTCCGGCCGCTGTCATGGGACGAGGAAGACTACCCCCGGATGACGGTTACGGAAGGAATGAACGTATACGAGGAGGACGGCAAAGTCTTCGTCGAAGCGCCGGTTCCCGGCATTCCGGAAGACAAAATAGACGTCACGTATGAAGATGGCGTACTGACCGTTTCCGCCCGCCACGAGGAAAAAGAGGAAGACAAGAAGAAAAACCGCATCGTCCATAAAATGGAGCGGGTCACCTCGTTTCAATATACGACGTACCTTCCCCGCGCGATCGATGAAAAGAAAATGGAAGCCAACGTGAAAGACGGCGTCCTTATCGTCACCGCGCCGGTAGCCGAGGCGGCAAAAGCGAAAAAAATCCAAGTGAGGAAGTCTGCCAGGTAAAACCGTTTCCTCACGCCCTCCCCACCGAATCGTTACCGGGGAGGGTTTTTTCGTGAGGTATACTATTGCTATGAAACTGACAAGCGAACGGGTGTATGAACTGCTCCGTCAGATCCCGAAAGGAAAAGTAACCACCTACAAACTCATCGCCGCCGCATGCGGTTCAAAAGCCTACCGGGCGGTCGGCCAGATCCTCCGGTGCAATCCCGATGCTCCCCGTACGCCCTGCCACCGGGTTGTTTCCTCCCGGGGCACGATCGGCGGATTCATGGGTGCAACGGATGGGGCGTTTATCCGGAAAAAAAGGAAACTGCTCATGAACGAGGGAATAACGTTTGACGGCGCAAGGATCCGCGATTTCGAAAAACTGCTCCACACGTTTGCCGGCCAAACCGCTTAGCGGAGCTTGATGAAAAAAAAGGTTGCGCAGGCAAGGTAAATGGCCACTCCGTACGGCGAAAGGAACAGGGAAAACAGAAGGCCGGGCACAACGACTGCCGTGTAGCCGGCCGCTTTCTCCCGGGGCAGGAGCGACCGCGCAACCGCAAGGAATACGAAAAATACGACAAGCGATTCTCTCCGGAACGGGGACAGGTCAAGGTCCATAACGAGGCTGACAAGCATCACGGCGCCAAGCAGCGCGACAAACAAGTCCTTCTCGTCAAGAAAAAAACGGCCGAGCCTGAAATTCATATCTATAGATTCAATATATCAAAGAAAAAGGTAAACCCGCGTCCCGCCACATAATACTGGTCTACCGTATAAGCAATGGCAAACGAACACGCAACGAGCGCGACCATGCGTATAAGGGTATTTCGGGGGGGCATCATCTTCCATTATACTAGTTCTATACATGAGACGTTTCCCCGTATGCATACTGGCTGCGGTTATTTTGCTTTTTCTTGCGGGACCGGTGTGTGCGGTCTCCCTTGAGTACGCGCCGGGAACCGCCTATGGCACGCTCGAACAAAAGCCCGGCATCGAAATTTCCCCCGCGCTGTCCGAGACCGACGCCCGCAACATCGTTTCCCTGTTTGCGTCAACGAACATGTACCTCAAAATAACCCAGCCCGCCACAGCGTTTCCGTCATCCGCTGCGTTTTCCGTTCTGGACAGGGCAGCCGGCGGATGGTACCTCTCGCTTCCTGAAGGAGCCGAATCGATGAATGTCATAACCGCCTTCACGAAGGCAACTTCAAAACAGGTGGTCGTTGAAGTCGTGCCGTTTTCGGCATCCTTCATCAGGGAAGTGAAATCCCGGTTCCCCTTCGTAAAAATCCATACTGCAGGTTATTTCTACTGGCCAAGGGAGGATGTGAAAACAGCTCTCTCCCAGGTTGCTCCCCCCACCCTTGAGGCAATAAGCATGGAAGTTGAAAGCGGAACAAACACTGATATGTTTGCGGATGTGAAGCTCATGTTCGATACGTTTTTCGATGCCTCTGCGGATGTTCCCGGAACATCGATAAAGATAGGCTATCCGCAAGGAACCATCCTCAGCCTGTCCGATATCCGGCCGAAACATCAGGACGCATCCGCCCGCTCAGCCTATCTGCTTGCGGTGGCCGCCGCCAATTCGGTAAGCAGCATCCAGCACCAGGGAAAAAACAATAAGGCTCCGTATCGTTATATCATTCTCGGATCCTATTCGGGCCAGTCGCCGAACGCGGCTTCCCTCATAGCGCGGTATGCCCGTTTCATGAGCCTGAAACCTGCCGTCATATGGCCGCTTGCGGTTTCCGGAAACGGGGGTCCTTTCGACGGATCAAAGCCTGTTGTCGGCATCATCGGTGTCCTGAACGGCGAAACCGAAGGCATGCTCGTCAACACATCCGGTTCCCCGGTGCCGGTCGCGCTCCCGTATCCGGTAACGGGGAACGCCTACTCGTCGCTTACCGGTTCGTTCATCCCAACCGCCAATTTACAGTTGTCCCCTTACGAAGCGGTGTTTTTCGGAAACAATATTTCCAAATCCGCCCCTCTTCCTCCCCCCGCCACTCCGGTGCCTGTCCGTTCGCCCATTCCTCCTCCCCGGGTTCCTACCGCCTCAACGCAACCTCCCTCATCAATACCGCCCCTTCCCCGGGATCCCATACCTCAGGCACCCTCACCCGCTCCCGTCGATTTCAGCATTTCAACCCCAACTCCCTTATCCCTGCCGGTTCCCCCGAATGATGTTCCATCCCTATCACGCATACCATGGAAACAATATGCGCGGATCTTCATCGTGAAAACCGATCCCCTTCTGCAAACCCTGCGCTCCCTGTTTCATGCGGTCAGGAGAACCGATGGGCAGTTGGAGCAGCGCATCAACTCAATTCTCCCATTGACCTTACCCGTTTCCGACTAGCTTCTTCATTCCCGTTTACGCAAAAAATGTTTATTAGGAGTTATGTTCAAACTCCGTTTGCATGCCCTGGTCATTCCTTTGTCCGTAAGTTTCATCATCCATGCGCAGGAGGTCACTCCGCTGCCCGAACCGACCGAAGCCCCGCAGCCGACTGTCGTTATCACCGAAGCGCCTCCGCCTGATCCCCAACCGACTGTCCTGCCAACCGGCGAAATCACTCCCGCCCCGACCGCAGCGCTTCCCACCCCGACCGCAGCACCGGTCGAGCCTACGGCTCCTGCGCCGACGCCGACCAGCGCCCGACCTTCCCACACGCCCCGGGCGGAAAAAAAGGACGAGGGAGCCTCATCTTCGGGTTCGTCCCAACAGCAAGCATCCTCATCAAGCAGCCAGTCGTCAAGCACGGCGCCCGAAAACAGACCGGACGGAGGGGAAGAAGGTATCGCCCAATCGATCAGCCGGCAGTTTATCGATTTCACCGCCTCCGTCGGACGAGGCCTCATGCGGGAAAAAGAGTACGATTACTACGGGGAAAACCTCATGTCCCGGCAAACTTCGGCTATGCTCCTGGCAGCGTCAGTCGTTCTCATGATCTCAGGACTTTTTGCCTTGAATTCCCGCAGGATTCTCATAAAAGCCGGCCAATACGGTGATGAATTGTCACGGCACATTCCCCTGCCCCTTTTCCAGAAAAAGAAAGTTACCCGTTACCGCCGTTCACCCTGAAACCCCTATGGATAAAATAACCGGTTTCTTCCTTTTCGCCCTGGGCTTTGTTATATTCATCGGCGTCCTGTACGCAAACAGCAGGTTCCGGTCCCAAACCCGCAGCTTTTCGACGTATACGCTTCTCACGTCCTCGTGGGAAACATACAAGGACCGGTTCATCAACAAGGACGGACGGGTGATCGACGACAGCGTCGGCGATATCACGACCTCCGAAGGACAAAGTTACGCGATGCTGCGCGCGGTATGGATCGACGACAAGGAGACGTTCGACAAAGTTTGGTCCTGGACGAAAAATACCCTGAAGCGGAAAGACAGCAATCTGTTTGCCTGGCGCTGGGGAAAACGGGACAACGGGTCGTATGGTTTCATCGGCGAGGGCGGATCCAATTCCGCCTCCGATGCCGACCAGGATATCGCTCTCAGCCTTATTTTCGCATCCCGCCGGTGGAAAGACGTCTCGTACCTGCGCGACGTTTCCGGACTGCTCAACGATATCTGGGACCGAGAAACGGCAGTGGTACAATCCCGCCGCTACCTGGTCGCCGGCGAATGGGCGAAAGGGGATGACGGAATTATCGTCAATCCTTCCTATTTCGCCCCTTATGCATGGCGGGTGTTTGCGGAAGTCGACAAAAACAACGACTGGAACAGCTTGATCGCTCCGGCATACGCATTGCTTGAGGAAGCGGGCCGGAGCCCGCTTGGTGCGACCGCTTCCGCCGGACTGCCGCCCGACTGGCTTGCCGTAACCAAAACAGGGGAACTGAAGGAGCCCGGCATCCCCCAGCTGACGACCAACTATTCCTATGACGCAATGCGTATCCCGTGGCGCATCGCGCTCGATTACCAATGGTACGGGGACGAACGCGCAAAACAGTATCTCCAAACCCTTGAACCGCTTGCGCAGTACTACCGGCAAAACGGCAGGCTTGTTCCCTCCTATTCGCACGCCGGTCAGCCCCTTGCCGAATACGAAAGCCCCGCAATGTACGCTACCGCGCTCGGATTTTTCACTGTCATGAAACCTCCTCTCGCGAAGGAGATATACGAAAAAAAGATCCTTAAACTCTACTCAAACGATACCAATTCGTTCCGCCAGGAATTGAACTACTACGATCAGAACTGGTTCTGGTTTTCAGCCGGCCTCTATTACAAAAAACTCGTCAAGCTGTAGTCATGGAAAAACCGGTCATACCCAGCGCGCGCATATATAAATTCATTCTGTACATCAACATCGTTCTCCTGACCGTTTATTTCTCCTGGTGGTTTTTGCCGGGCCATGTGGGAAACCCGATCCTCTACTCGCTCCTCGTATTCGGGGAGGCATACCACGTATTCATGGCGTTGACGTTCTGGTTCACCATCTGGCCCCGCCGGAGGGACTTTTCCCCGCCTGAAAGCCGGAAAAGATACCTGCCCGCGGTTGACGTATTCATCCCGGTGACCGGCGAACCGGTTGAGGTCGTGGAAAAAACCGTCAAAGCGGCAAAGGAACTCGATTACCCCAACCATACAATATTTATCCTGAACGACGGATTTGTTGCCGGAAAGGAAAACTGGAAAGACATCGAAACCCTCGCCCGGAAACTGAATGTCCAATGCATCACGCGCAAGACATCCGGAGGAGCGAAGGCGGGTAACATAAACAACGCCCTTCGCAAAACTACGGGAGCGCTCATTGCAATATTCGACGCGGACATGGTCACGCACCGCGACTTCCTGAAAAAAACGCTTCCCCATTTCCGCAATTCCCGGATGGGTTTCGTGCAGACTCCCCAGTATTACCATAACACGAAAGGAAACGCAGTCGCGGAAACCGCCTGGAAACAGCAGGAGCTGTTTTTCGGGCCGATCATGCAGGGAAAGGAAAAAAGCGGTGCCGTTTTCATTTGCGGAACGAATGTCCTCATCCGGCGGACAGCGCTTGAGGAAGCGGGCGGGATGTACGAAAAAAGCATCGCGGAGGATTTCCTCACCTCGATCATCATCCATGAAAAAAAATGGGAGTCCCGCTACGTCCCCGAGGTTCTCGCGGAAGGCATGGCTCCCGAGGACCTCATGTCCTACTATAAACAGCAGTCCCGGTGGGCGCGCGGATCGCTCCAGGTTTTGCTCAGCGAAAATCCGCTCCTCAAGCGGGGTCTTTCGACGGGGCAGAAAATCGAATACCTCGCATCCGCGCTTTATTACTTCAACGGCGTGGTCGTGCTCATCGACATACTCATGCCGCTCCTGTTTCTCATATTTGGCTGGCAGGCCGTGAATGCGCGGACAACGACCGTCGCCTTCTTTTTCTTGCCGTTCATGTTCTTTAATCTGCTCACCCTGTATGTGGTTTCGGACGGCACCCTCAATTTCAATACGTTCGCATTTGTCCATTCGAGTTTTTTTCTCCATGTGACCGCGTTCGCTTCCGCGGTCCTCGGCCTGAAAAGCGGGTTTTCCGTAACGCCCAAGGAAAAACAGTCCGGCAACTACATCAGGCTCGTATACCCCCACCTCCTGTATATACTCCTCGTTGGCTTTGCCTCTGCCCTTGCCATATACCGCTGGGGATTGAACCCGTCGGTCGCGACCAATATCGCATGGGCTGTGATTAACGCACTTCTCTTTATCCCGTTCATCAAAGAGGCGTATCCCTGGAACAGGATTTCCGTTTTCGCCGCCTACCCAGTTAAGGCAAGAAGCGTCAAATGAAACAGAAACACCTCATATTCTTTTCCGTCATAGGAGCGTCGCTGCTCCTGAGCATTATATCTCTTTTTTCCCAGTCCATACGGCTGGACGAATCACAGTCCATCTGGGTGGCAACCAAATCCGTTGCGACGATCCTCCAGATAGATGCGCAGGACGTGCATGTGCCGCTCTACACGACGCTGCTGCATTTTTGGATACAGGTGCTGGGAACCGATATCATCACCGTGCGAATCATGTCCCTCATATTTTTCATCGCAACCCTTTTTGCCCTCTACAAACTCTCATATGAGGCGTCCGGCGAAAACGTCGCGATTCTTACCGTTACCCTGTTTTCGCTTTCGCCCTTCATCATGTGGTACAGTTCGGAAGCCCGCATGTATACACTTTTTACGTTCATAGCCTGCCTGAACCACCTCTATTTCCTGCGCATGCTCAGAAGCGACGGGGAGCACTACAAGCTCGCCTATCTCCTGAGCGTAATCACCGGCCTTTACACCCACTACTTTTTTATCTTCTTCCTCCTGTCCCAGGTCATATACGCGACGGCAACCTACTTCAAAACCTATGTCGACCGGGGAAGCATCTGGCAGTGGATCATGAAATCGCGCTTCCTCACCCGGCTTTATGCCCTGCTCTTTTTCGCGTTCCTTTCCTTTTTGCCGTGGATCCTGTATGTGGTGTCGTACGGATCCGCCTCCAACACCCAGCCCCTTCTCGCCCGCCCCACCTCCTACAACATCATCGAGCTTTTCGTGAATTTCTTTTTCGGATTCCAAAGCGAATGGATCCAGTCCCTCATGGTCGCGCTCTGGCCGCTATCCATATTCCTCCTGTTTTTCGCGTTCACCCAGAAACGGCATTATCCCCTGCGGGACACGAATTACTTCCTGGCCATGTCCTTCCTTCCCATTGTCATCGTATTTACGGCATCCTTCATCAAACCCATTTTCCTGTCCCGCTACCTCATCCTCACGACACCGACCCTGTTTCTTCTCCTTGCCTGGACGGTCGTCAACTACACAAGACGCCTCGTTTCCGGACTCACCCTGGGCCTTGTCGTTCTCATGTTCGGATTCCTCCTGTACCAGTTTTCCTCGACCGCCATTCCAGTCAAAGAGGATTACCGTTCCATCGCGCAGTATCTTGCCAAAGAGGCAAAGCCGGACGACATTATTGCGGTTACCGCTCCGTTTACCGTATACCCGATTGAATACTCCTATTCGGGGATCGCGCGTATCGACACGATCCCCCGCTGGAACCGCTACAAAGAAGGCGGAATTCCCCCCTACCGCGACGATCTCCTGAAAGCGCAGATTGAAGAATACAAGAAGAAATACTCTTACGTGTGGATCGTGTTTTCCTATGACCAGGGCTACGAAAAAAACATACGGGACTATCTGGACAAACACCTGGAAATGAAAAAAAATATCGCGTTCTCGCCGCGCATCCGCCTCATCCAATATAAGCTCCGGTACTTCTGACTCCTTCAATTTCTTACATGCGCCGGAGGATGAGATTAAGAAACGGCTCTATGCTGCTTACCAAGTTTTTTGACAGGCGCCGTGGAATAGTTTCGCCTCTTACATTTCTTACATAATCCTGTTTTCTTACACATATGGCTTTGACCTGTGATAGGCTGGGCGGTATTATGAAAAAGATCTGTTTCTCTATTCTTACCCTTTTCGTTACGACATTCGCTTTAGCCGGATCCCTGCTGTTCCCGCCCGCATCGATTGCGGCCGGAGAAGGGTTTTGGCGCACTTCGGGCAACCGGATTGTGGACGTGAACGGTAACCCTGTGAAAATCGCGGGAGTCAGCTGGTTCGGCATGGAAACGGGCACGTTCGCCCCCCACGGGTTATGGTCGCGCGGGTACCGGGAAATGATGGATCAGATGAAAAGCCTCGGATATAACACCATACGCCTCCCCTATTCCAACGAGTCGCTGCGCGCGAATCCGAACGGAATCGATTACGGGAAAAACGGTGATCTTAAAAACCTTTCCTCCCTTGAGGTGATGGACAAGATAGTCGACTATGCAGGAGCAACCGGCATGAAAATCATCCTGGACCGCCACCGCCCCGATGCAGGCGGCCAGTCATCCCTCTGGTACACGGACGCATACCCGGAAAGCCGCTGGATTGACGACTGGAAAATGCTTGCCAAAAGATACCGCAACAATCCGGCGGTAATCGGCGCGGACATCCATAACGAACCGCATGACAACGCATGCTGGGGGTGCGGCGACCGGGCGCTCGACTGGAAGGAGGCGGCAACGCGTGCGGGTAATGAAATCCTTTCAGTGAATCCGGACTGGCTCATCGTGGTGCAGGGAGTGCAGATATACGACAATAACTATTACTGGTGGGGCGGCAACCTGCGCGGCGTCCGCACGAACCCCCTATCCCTGAATGTCGCGGGACGTGTTGTCTACTCAATCCATGACTACCCTAACAGCGTCTCTTCCCAATCATGGTTTAAGGATCCAAATTACCCCAACAATCTGGAAGCTGTCTGGGACGCGGCATGGGGATATGTACACAAAGAGAATATCGCACCGGTGCTCATTGGCGAATTCGGATCGAAACTCGAAACGGAGGAGGACCGGAAATGGTTCCAGTCCCTTGTCTCGTACCTGAAGACGAACGATATGCCATGGATATTCTGGTCGTGGAACCCCAACTCCGGGGATACGAACGGCCTTCTGAAGGATGACTGGAATACGGTTGATGACCGCAAACAGCAATTACTCTCAACCATACAGGGGGTGTCTTTTTCATCCCAGAACTCCCCTTCACCGACACCCGCTGCATCGTCGCCCACTCCTTCTTCCGCGCCCCGTATCACGCCGCAAGCAACCCCGACTCCGAACGCTCCCGAATATGGACAAAAAGTCAGTGTCTGGTGGCCGGCAAACAATAACGCGGTGTCAGGCGTACAGCCTTTCAAGGCGCTTCTTGAAGGCAGGAATGTGGAAAGCTATGACATGTACTGGCAGGTGGACGGAGGCGCGTTCAACCGGATGGAGTCAAGCTATCAGGATTACCCCCATAAGGAGGCGTCCGTCGACCTTTCGGGATGGAACTGGAAAGGCTCAGGCCTGTATGAGGTGCGGTTCGTAGCCCGCGATTCAAACGGTGAAATTGCATCTTCAACCGTCTCGGTCACTGTCAGGTAACGGGCTTCACATGGGGAAGGGTAAAACAAAACAATGAGCCCTTTCCCGGTTCGCTTTCGAACCAGATTTTCCCCTTGTGCCGCTTGATAATCTCGGCGCTTATGTACAACCCCAGACCCAAGCCCGGATACGTCCGTTCCTTTACGCCGGCTACCCGATAAAACCGGTCAAACACCCGATACTGGTTTTCCTTCGGGATACCCACGCCGGAATCCTTCACGCAAACGCGCATGTTCCTGCCGTTTGAAGATACGGATACGTCGATCTCCTCCGCATGGGGAGAATACTTGATCGCATTTGACAGGAGGTTTACCAGCACCTGCCCGATCCGGTCCTTGTCGCCGTATACCGGATGCTCCGCTTTCCCCTCCTGACGTATCACGTGCTTATCCGTCGTATACTGCATGGTATCCACAATCTCCCGCAGAAGTACGTTAAAATCGAACGTTTCATGCTGGTAGGATAATTTTCCCGCTTCAATCCGCGTGACATCGAGAAGGTCCTGGATAAGCAGGCTCAGGCGGTCGATCTGCCGTTCCATCTTTGCCATGAACAGGTTGGCTTTTTCATCGTTGTACTTCCCGGTCTGTCTCTGCATGAGCTGGAGATATCCTTTCAGGCTCGTGAGCGGTGTCTTCAGTTCATGGCTTGCGATGCCGATGAAGTCGTCCTTCTGGCGTTCCAGTTCCTTGCGCTTCGTGATGTCATTGCGTATCGCGATGAACTGCTTCGGTTTTCCGTATTCGTCGATCAGCGGGGTTATCGTCGTATCAACCCAATAATACGATCCGTCTTTTGCCCTGTTTTTGATTTCGCCCCGCCATATTTTTCCCGAAAGGATGGTTTTCCAGATGTTCTCCATGTATTCCTTCGGATGGTGTTTCGAGTTGATCACCCGGTGCGTCTTGCCTATCAGTTCGTCCCTGCTGTACTTTGATATTTCAAGGAATTTATCGTTCACGTACTGTATCATGCCGGACCGGTCGGTGATGGCGACGATCGAGGACTGGTCAAGCGCGTACTTCATGTTCTTGAGATCGTTCACGTCCTTGCGCTGAGAGGTGATGTCCCGGGATACGTTCACGAAACCGGAAACCGCATGGTTTTTTCCATACAGCGGCGTCACGACGACGTTTGCCCAGAACCGGGATCCGTCTTTGCGCACCCGTATGCCGTCCTCCTCGTAACAGCCTGTCTTTTGCGCCTGCGACAATACGTATGAGGCATGCGTTCGCTGCTCTTCCTCCGGATAGAGAAAGGATATATGCTTTCCCACCGCTTCCTGCTGGCTGTATCCCGTCAACTCCTGCGCTCCCCGGTTCCACCCGGTCACAAACCCTTCCGTATCAAGGAGTATGAATGAATAATGGCTGATCTCTCCAACGCCATACATATCCGTCGGAGCGTTTTCCGCTTGTTTGTTTTTTGCGCGCATAATAATATCTGTCGGTATAAGTAACGTTTCTTAATGTAAAACCGCCATATTGGATTTATGTAAGAATCATGAACGGGCATGGCTTACCCCCTTCTTACGGCCGCATGATAGGCTTGGATGCGGCATGATACTTATCATTCTTTTAGGTTTGATCTTTTTGAACGCGGTTTTTGCGATGGCGGAAATCGCCATTGTCTCGTCCCGCAAAAGTAAATTAAGGGAGATGGCGACCGAGAACAGGGGCGGCGCGCGGCAGGCGCTTGCTATGGCCAGGAATCCGGTCAATTTCTTTTCGACCATCCAGGTCGGCGTAACACTCGTGGGAGTTGTCATGGGCGCCATCGGGGAACGCACTTTCATACCGCCTCTTGCGCAGTTCATTGAACAGTTCCCTCTCATCGGGGCATACAGCCAGCAGACATCGTTCCTCATCACGATCGGCGCAATCACCTATATCACCCTCATCATCGGCGAACTCGTTCCCAAACGCATTGCGGTCAGTAACCCGGAAAAAATCGCATCGTTCCTTGCGCCACCCATCCAGCTATTCCTCACCGCTTCATTTCCGCTCGTGTGGTTCTTCGGTAAATCGACCGAAATCGTACTGCGTCTGCTCAGGATAAAAACGCCCCGTAAAACCGATGAGAGCACTGATGGAGAAACCGCTCTCGCAAACCAGAACGATCTGGGATCGGGCGTCGACATGGTGTACTTCAACAACCTTCCCGTCAACACATTTATGACTCAGCGCAAAAACATCCAATGGTTCGATATCGATTCCTATTCACACAAGGATATCAGGGAGCATTATGGCACGTATCCGTTTTCCCAGGTCATATTCTGCAGCGAATCGCTGGACCATGTAGTGGGTGTCATCCACATAAAGGAGCTTCTCCGGTATTACCTCACCGATCCCCACTTCAATATCCGCAAAGCAGTGAAGCCTCCTCCGGAATTCGGGGAAGACGCACTTGCGCTTCAAGTGCTTGACCGGCTCGGTTCGACCCCCGCGCAGATTGCGATCATCAAGGATCAGGATGGAAATACCACGGGGATGGTGACGCCGGACGACATCATGCGGGCCTGCGTGGAAAACGGAAGGTACGGACCGGTTACTCCATAAGCGCAGCAATGGCGAGTCCGGCCATGCATGCGTTCTCCATGCCAAGCTCGCCTGTCGGAATAAGTTCAACGCTTTGCGTCTCTGCGAGTTTTTCCCTATGGTGTTTTTCCAGAATCTGACGGACGCGGACAACCATTCCCTCCGTCTTGAACCCTCCCCCATGGAGCACCACATCGGTTTGCCCCACCGGAAATCCGAGCGATTCCCTCATGCCTTCGATGATGGTTGCGATAATGAGTGCGGAATTTTCAAAAAGTGTGAGGGCGCGTTTGTCACCTGCATACATACGCTCCGCTATCTGCCTGCCACTTTCGTGTTGTCCGGTAAGCGCAAACCACTGTGCCTCGATTCCCGCACCGGACGCTCCGATCCGCTCCAGACAGGTATAGTCCCTGCCGAGCAATCCGCAAACCGCCGTAACCCCGTTCGGGTTGAGAGCTGGATCCGCTAGACGGATATGTCCCGGTTCCATGGAAATAATCTGTCCGGTAGAATCCATGGCGGCTCCGCCAATGCCTCCGCCGTCAATCACGTACAACGTATGTTTCGGATCCCTTCCTTTCATCAAGGCAATACCGGTTGCGCCGGCAATGACTCCGGCTTCCGCATCATTCATTACCGCGGTTTTCGGCCCGAGAAGCTCGCGGAAACCGCCGATCCGGTTAAGCGCCCCGGCAAAATCAGGCGCATTCGGACTGTCAAGAAGCATGCCGTTTTCTACGACCCCCGCGGTTGATACGCCAACCGGTAGCCGGTCCCCTGCGGATACGAGATCCAAAAGTGCCTCGATATAACCGCTTCCCTTATTGGTATTTACCACCTCAACCCCGTTGCCGTCGATTTGCACATGCCCCTCGGAATTGACCGTTGCTGTCGTATATTTCAGAGCCGTACCACCTACATCGATGACGCGTATTGCAGCGCCCGGAGATCGGAGCAGGCATTCTTTTGCGGCGACCGGATTCAGCCGTCTCGTTTCACGGGCGAAAAGGGAGTGCCGGTCAAACTGCCCCAACTGCAGTACGGACAATTCGGGTATCGGCTGGGATGTCAGGACATTAACATTGCGCAGTGCTTCGGACATAGGAATAATTGTTTAACTTATGGATTTGGTCTCCATGATAGTCCGATAGGATCTATTTGTCAAATTCAGGTATCAGTATGGACTATTCGCCTTTCAGGAATTTCAGAAGCGGTCCGGCAAACAGGGTAAGGGATAACGCAATCCCGATCCGGTGCCCGTAGACCGGAATGGATCTGTTATTGGCGCCTTCAACGACAGACGCATCCGGGGGCACCAGCTGGTCTCCGAAACGGGAAGATATGGTCATCATGCGTGCCCGGTCGTAAGGTGCAATGCTCCCTTCTTCCGTTTCAAAGACGGAAACGGACCGTCCGTACAGGGGGCTTTCCTCCGCGAGCCGGATAAACGCGCTGTTGTCGTATTCCGTTTTCTCGCGCAGCTGTCCGCATATGCCCGCCGCCCGGCGTATGGCACGCCGATGCCGGGCAAAAACGGTAAACGCCATACTCGCTCCCGCACTGCATCCGACAAGGGAAACCAAACCCCTGCGGGACAACCGGTTCACGCGCCGGGAAAGCGCCGCAAGCTTCTCTTCGAATGTGCCATCCCTTTCATTCCACCCGACCATATGTATGCAGGGTGCAAGACCGTGTCTTCTCCAGAACCGGGTACCGGCACGGATCAGGTCCCCGTTGTCCCCGAGACCGGGCACAATGATGACGGTGTGTGTCATACGCTTATTCTATAGGGAAGGCGCATCTTTGAGATAGCGGTCGAAAAACTCCACCGAACGCACCATTGCGGTATCAAAATTCGCGGAAAGGTTGTGGTCGTCACCCTCATAGGTGTACAATTGGCTCGTCTTATTTTCGCGTTCCAGTTCCTGTTGAAGCTTTTCGGAAAACTCAACAGGCACGGACGTGTCGCCGGTTCCGTGATGGAGCTGTATAGGCCCGGACACATCACTAAGATATGCGTTTGCCGAAAGGGCGTTCCAAAACGCGGGGTTTCCTTCGGGAGTACCGTAAGACGCGATTAACCGCTGGCGCCAGCCCGATGCGCCGGACGGAAAGGGTACGGTATTTGTCGGCCTTCTGCGCCACCGGTTTATGAGATCCGGGTACGATCCGACAACCCCCGCCCAAATGACGCCCGCTTTGATATCCGGATCGGTCACCATGGCGCGAAGGGTAATGAAGCCGCCTAAAGAATGCCCCCACATGCCGATCCGTTTCGGATCCGCCTGCCCATGTCTCTTCATCGATGCGGCGGCGTTCAATACGTCGATTGCATAGGCGTTGGAGCCATACGCACCCACCGCCTCCCCTTCGGATGCGTCGTGTCCGCGGTAATCCGGCCGCAGCACCATGTAACCGCTGCGGGCAAATCCGTCAACATATGCGATATACCGTTCGGTTGTCCGGTACTGGCTGGGCGGAATGTATCCGTGGTTGAATATGATGACCGGCCATCCCGCCGGGGGCTTGTCGCCGTCAGGCACCGTCAGAAGCGCGTATATTTTCAACCCTTCGGACCGGTAGGAGACGTAGTACCTTCGATAATTGGCAGCCTTTTCGAGTTCTTTTTCTACCGTGATTTCGCTTCCCGGATAGGTTCCCTTCCGCAGTGCCTCAATCGACAGCTCGTGGGGTTTGGCGGTTTTGATAATTTCCATGTTCTTTCTCTCTTCCGTTTCCGGAACATGACTTCGGAATGATCCGTATGCGAGCCATGACACGAATATTCCCGCAAGCGCAAGACCGATATAGGCAAAGTATTTCATAGAAGAAGAGTGTACGATCCCATTGTAAGATAAAAGTAAAGGATAGGATACCCCTTGACACTTACGTTGCGTAATGGTTTATAATCCCTCCATGACATACACCGTAAGCGGATTGGCGAAACTCGCCGGCATCAGCGTGCGCACACTCCGTTATTATGACCAGATCGGACTGCTGAAGCCCTCCTTCATCAAGGAGAACGGATACCGCCACTATGAGGAAAGGGAACTCCTCCGGCTCCAGCAGATACTGTTTTTCCGGGAGCTTGATTTTCCGCTTCGCGAAATAGCCGAACTCATGAAGGCGCCCGGGTTTGATATGGCGGCTGCGCTCTCCGAACAAAGGAATATGCTCCTCATGAAAAAGGAACGGCTTGCGAAATTGATCGTTACCATTGAAAAAACGATCCGGACCATGAAAGGAGGTGATTATATGAAAAACGACGACCTGTTCGCATCATTTGATGACGCGAAAATGAAGGAATATATGGAGGAAGCGAAACGGCGCTGGGGACATACGGAAGCGTACCGCCAATCCATGGAGCGGACAAAGCACTGGACGAAGGAGGATTATGAGAAAGAAAAAAAGCGCGGGGAGGATTTCACGAAAATTCTGACCGGCGTGATGGATGAAGATATCAAAAGCGAAAAAGTCCAGGCGCTCATCCAGAAACATTACGACAGCATCAACCGGTTTTACGACTGTCCGCTTGACGTATATCGCGGCATCGGCCAGATGTATGTGGACGACAAACGGTTCACCGCCTATTATGACCGGTTCCGCAAGGGACTTGCGGTGTTCATGAGAGATGCGATAGCCCACTACTGCGATATGCACAAAAAGTCGTGATGAGCGGGATCCCGTCCCACGCGGTGCACCGCGCGGGATGGAACACTGCGACGGATCAGATAAACAGCGTTTCGGGCAAAACCGGTACGTATTCTCCTCCCGCAAGCGTTTTCTGCTCATTTTCCGCAAGGACAAGCACACGAAGAACTTTCTGCGCGGCAAAGGCGTTGACTTTCGCAACAAGGAGTTCGTTGCAGAAAACAGGATTGTTTTTATGCGCGACTGTTATCATGCGCACGCCAGGATTTAACCCTTCATGGAATGACACCTCTATTCCCCGCAATGCTCCCCGGGGGGATTTATAGAAATAAGAGGACAGCACGTATGATCCGGCGCTGTCTCCCAGCACTACCGCATCCGGCTTCAGGGTATCAAGGGCGAATCCGCCCCGGCGCAATCCTTCAACAAGAGGAATACTGTCCCCTCCGAACAGAAACAATCCATCATACATTCCCCACTTTGCGGATGCGGCGTTTTTCGAATCGATGATTTCAATCTCATTGCCGTACAGCGGATGTATGAGTTGGTCAAAATATCCATCCGGCTTTGCCAGCGTTACGAACCCGATACGCCTGCCGCCTGCCGCAGCACGGCATATAGCTGGCCGGTACGTATGGATGAAAGAGCTGCGGATGCTAGATTCCTCCTTGTTGTTGTATCCGCCGCTATAGATTATTTTCATACGCTCATTATAGCGGAGCGGTCAGGGGTTGTTTCATGTTGATTTCTTACATACCGCCTGAGACAATGTTTCTATTACTAAATTAGTATTAGTTTTATGAAACAAGTACTTATCGGAATACTCATTCTTGCGGTCATCGGCATCGGTCTGGCTTTCGCGACTTCAAACAGGTCTGTGGAGCAGAACCGGTCCGGCTCCCAAACGCCGACAAACGCGGCCGCCCCCGAGCCCTCCGCCGCCCCAACCGAGGAAGTCAAGATCGTAGATGTGGAAGCGGGTTCCTTTTACTACAAACCGAACGAAATCACGGTAAAACAGGGTGAGAAAGTCCGCATCGTAATGAATTCCGTCAGCATGATGCATGACTTCAATATCGATGAGCTGGGCGTGAAAATGCCCATCATCCAGAACGGCAACACCGGCACCGTCGAATTCACCGCGGACAAAAAAGGGTCGTTTGAATATTATTGTTCAGTTGGACAGCATCGGGCAAACGGACAGGTAGGCACCCTTATCGTGCAATAACGCCCTGATACTTCCCGCCGAATTCCGTTCCATGGATCCTGAAAAAGCCCAGGTTCCCCTGACTTATAACAGCGTCAAGGCGATCGCTGATATTGCAGGGAGAGTCCCGAAACAACCCGTTGTTGTTCCCATTTCGTATGGAAGCGTTACCGTTCCTGCGGAATTACCCGCATGCATTACCGGCGTTCTGAACGACCCCCATGCGTACATGCTCAATGATTTCAATGTCCCCCTGGGTCCTTCGCGCCTCACGCCGGATGAAGACGGTCAGATAACGGATGGTATATTCACCGGTATTACAGCGGAAGCGCTTCTGCAGGGAATTCCCGAACTTACGACTATACTGTGGACCCTCCACCTCAATCTGGCCTCACCCGCGATGCCCGCAAAATACCGGAAGTTCCTCAGGGCCCGCCCCGGTATCGGCCTGGTCGCAATCGTGACACCTGATCTGGTAAGCACATACCTGCGCTCCTTCGCGGACCTGGATCCGGTCGCCGTATATCCCCATCCATCCGGAACCACTTATTTCCGGACGCGGGACAGCTCCTATCATGAGTACATTGATCCGTGAAGTTTACGGATTCTCCCGAAGGTTAAAAACCCATGGAGTGTAGCCGGAACCAAGACGTTCGCCCGATACGGCAAACGAGCCCTTGAGCGAATCCGCAATCCGCATGTTTTCTGCAACTGTCTGTTTGTCACCGAACGCGAATTTCTTCATTCCCGCTATCGGCAGCAGGTACCCCCGCCCGCCCGTGTCATCCAGCTCCAGTCCCATTTTCTCTATGCGCACCTGGTCCTCATTGTCTATGTAAACGAGCGTAGCCATATCAAGCTCCGGGATGCGTTGCGCGCGGATATGATCCGCTCCATCCCTGCGCACCCGTTCAAACGTCCATTGCACGGTCGCGTCCTTGTGGACTTCGGCCTTGGTGCCGAGGATCTGTTTGTTTTTTGCGGCAAACGTGTTGGTATACAGGGAAAAAGATATGGATATGACGCCGATTATCAGCATGAAGATGGACTGCTTGGATATGCAAATCTTTTCTTTCCCCATACCATAGGATATATGAGGCTTGCGATCTTGTCAAAAATCGCCGTAGTCGACCTGCAGGCAGGTGAGACCGATTTCCTTCCTCCACATATGCACCGTCCGGTCGCGGTCCTCCAGTACGAAAATGACGTCATAAGCGTCTTTCAGGAACTCGTGATAAATCTCCTTCTTGAATACGATATCTTTGCGCCTGTCGCCGTCTTCCCGCATGAAGAGACGGTGGTTTTTGATATCGTGTTTGCGCAGCCACATTTCGGTCTGGAGCCGGTATTTTTCATACCGGCCGGTAATGAGTATTATCTCTATGGGGAATTCCTTCTGCCGGGAATATACATGGAGAATGTTTGCGACCGGATCGTTCAGGAGGTCGTCCTCTACCGTCTGGGGATTAAAAGGATCCCGATCGCCGATATGCGCAAGCGTCCCGTCGATATCGCTGATTATGGCTTTTTCATACGTCCTTATTTTTCAATCAGCCTGATATCCTGGACGTTATGTTTGTTCAGGATGGACCGTGCCTCGCCGAGGCGCTCCTCCGGAGCGGTCACCCCGACCAGCACCTGCCCTTTTTTTATCCCCTCCTCATAGAGCTTCGCCGTTTCCGCCGGAATACCCAAATCGACCAATGCACCCACCACCCCGCCGGCAAGCAGTCCCGCCGCTCCGCCGGTCACCCCCAGAAGCGCGGCCAGCGGGCCGCCCACTACCACGCCAATGCCCGGAACGACTACCGCCGAAATACCGCTGAAAAGCGCGGCAAGCGCTCCGGCTATAGCTCCGACCACTCCGCCCGTTGTCATGCCCTCCGTCATATCCTGCTTGACTGAGGCGGCCATGGGCTGCTCTTTGTTTTTATTGTACGCAAGGACGGAAACGTCTTTGGTAAACCCGTTTTCCTTTAACTCCGCCACCGCCGCGCCAGCCGCTTTACTGTCCCTGAATATTCCCAACACCATGGTTTTCATATGATCCTCCTTATACAAAATAAAAAATTGTAATCCTTCTTTTTATACCATCCCGGTGTAAAAAGGGGCATATAGGACCGTAAAGTATCGGTGTTATGACTTTCTTACCCGCTTCTGTTACCGCGGACCTTCTTTTTTTGTTTTTGCCGGATTAACATGAGTCCGATGGATACCACAGTCGACCATGAGGAAATCGCGCAGTGGACAGCAACCCATGGCGGGAAGCCGCAGAAAATTGAAGCGCCCGGCGTTCCGGACACGCCCGGAATCAGGATCGATTTTCCCGGACCCGGAGACGAAGAAATGCTGAGCGATTTAAAAAAAGGGTCGGACATTTCGTGGAAGGAGTTCTTCGAGATTTTCGAATCGCAGGGTTTGACGTTTATGTACGATAAAGCTGCGCAGGGCGATCCGTCCCTATCCTACCGGTTCGGAAAACGCAACGGAGGAAAGGAGGAGAACTCCCCATGAACGGATCCAGAGCCTACCTTCCCGTGCATCCTATTCCCGTTGAACTCGTCTGCGATCCCATGCAGCGGGTTTCAAGCACCATCGAACGGTTCAAAAGCTCCCACGTCCCCCTGTTTGCCTATGAATCCGGACGATTGCGCGGACTCCTTACGCTGGATGAGGCGCTGTTGAGGAGAAAATATAAACCCGGCACCCTCATCAGGACGCGCCTCACGACGCCTCCGTTTATCAGACAGGGCTCCGATCCGTTTGATGTGCTTCAGAATATGTATGATCTGAAACTATATGTCATTCCGGTATTTGACGAAGACAAGCGGGTGGCAGGCCTCGTCCATGCAAAAGAACTCCTCCGGTTGATGATTGAAGTAAAGAGCTATTATGACATAATCGCCCGGGACATCAAGCTGTCTGATGCCGTATCCATTCGCGAAAAAGACACGGTGGGTGATGCATTTCGGCTGTTCGCACAACATCGGGTATCGCGCCTCATTGTGGTTGATCCGCAGGGTAGGGCAACCGGCATCATAACCAAACGTGATATTCTTTCCCATTTTCAGACCCCGTCCAACAAACAGCGTTTCGACT
This sequence comes from uncultured Gammaproteobacteria bacterium, assembly GCA_964629635.1. Lineage (GTDB taxonomy): Bacteria > Patescibacteriota > Microgenomatia > UBA1406 > GWC2-37-13 > YC2-FULL-38-9. The sequence goes on along the minus strand of CAZVQS010000001.1, from coordinate 389,494 downwards.
CCAACCATGCGGCAAACCATATTTCGTTTGATGAAGAAAAGTGGCGCCTGATACAGGAAGACGACCCGGTATCGAAATACGCGAACCCGCTGACTCAGATCATTTCCGAAAAGACGACCGCCCATGAAGCGATACGCATGCTTCTTGATTCCCGTTTCCATGCGCTGGTGGTTGCCGACAACCTTCGCCGGCCCCGCTCCGTACTATCCATGCGGGGTTTGCTTAAAACAGCTCTTGAAAGCGTAAAGGGAGAGTCCCTTCCGAACATTATTATCAGCAACGTTCCCGACAGAATCCCCGAACAGGAGCGGAACCAGCTTGGTGCCGAACTGAAAGAGACTTCGTTATGGATCGGCAAACAGAAACGGGTGCAGAAAGTGGAGTTTTCGGTCAATGTCATTTACTCATCAAGCCATGAACCGAGCCTGTTTGAAGCCAGCTTGCGGGTAAAAACCGACCGGGGCGATTATGTTGCCCGTTCCAAAAGCAGATATCTCATTCAGGCGACGCGCATCGCGTCCCGTGAAATAAAAAAACAGGTGGAACGGAACTGATCCCTGTGCGGAATCAGATACTAGATGAGGAATTCCCCTCCGGTAACTCCGTATATTTGCCCGGTGATATAGCTGCCCTCAGGACTTGCGAGAAGTACATAAACCGGCGCAAGCTCAGCCGGTTGTCCGGCACGTCCGAGCGGAACGTTTCCTCCGAATCCCGAATTTTTTTTCTCATCGAAGGAGGACGGTATAAGAGGGGTCCAGACGGGACCGGGAGCAACCGCATTCACCCTGATTCCGCGGTCAGCAACCGCGTGGGCAAGCCCCTTTGTGAAGGTAACGATCGCTCCTTTCGTCACCGCGTAAGGAAGCAGTTGGGAGGACGGCTTATACGCCTGGATCGATGCGGTATTGATTATTACGCTTCCCGGCTTCATGTGCGGGATTGCGGCCTGGCTCAGGTAAAACATGGAGTATATGTTTGTTCTGAAAGTCAAATCAATGTCGGAAGCCGGAATATTCACCACGTCTTCATAAGCGGTTTGTATCGCGGCGTTATTCACGAGAATGTCGATTTTGCCAAGTTCGCTTATGGTTTTTTCCACCGCTTCTTTGCAGAAGGATTCCTGCGATACGTCCCCCTTCAGGAGAAAGGATGCGGTTGCGCTTCCCTTGACCGCCGCAAGCGTCTCCTTTGCATCCGAGTCAGATGAGTAATACGCTATCGCAACGCTTGCGCCTTCGCGGCTGAACGCAAACGCGACTGCCCGGCCGATACCGCTGTCCGCTCCGGTGATGAGCGCGGTCTTGCCCTTGAGTTTGCCTGAACCGCGGTAGGAGTTTTCCCCATAGTCCGGTTTGGGGATCATTTTCGATTCCTTGCCGTGAGGTTTCTGTTTCTGGGGCGGAAAGGGCGGGTTGGGGTATTTGGTTTTCGGATCCATAGAAAAGCAGTATGCCTGATCCGTATGAGTAGCCGCAAACACATACACAAGAGAACGGTAAATTATGGCGCAAGGGGGTATTTCCCTGCCCGCCATGCGAGCAGTCCGCTTGTCATGCTGAACGAACGGGAGTATCCGAGCCCTCTCAGGAATTGAACGGCGATATCGCTTCGCGAACCGCTCAGACAATAGAGGATGATCTGTGTTCCCTTATCCTGCGGGAGTTGACCGATATGTTGTTCCAATTCGTCGACCGGCATATTAATACTTCCCGGTATTTTACCCCTCCCGTATTCACCTGGCGTGCGGACGTCGATGAAAAAAGCGGTTCCGCCTTCCAATAATTTACATGCATCTTCTGCGGTGATGCATGTTGCGTCAATTGACATACCATACTGTAGCAGGTGCATTTTAAAATTGTGTATGCGTTTCCTGTTATGATATGCCTATGGCGCCTGATCAACAAACGCTCGCAAAATTCAACCTCCGGGGAAATCCCGAGCCTTTGCCCGGAGGGGAAGGAAGGGCTTACCGCGTGAATGGCACTGTTCTCAAACACATACATAACGATTCACGCGAATACTGGAACTGGATCGCGGAAACCTCCGCGCGTATTCAGCCGCGGGGATTCAGGATGTCAAAACCGCTGCCGACAACAGGCGGCGATTGGATTACCCCTGAAGGATGGTGTGCATGGACATTCCTTGAGGGCACGCACAACTACGAAAACAGCACGCCGGAAATCATCAAGGCGGTGACCGCATTCCATGAGGCATATGCGGCAGTCCCCCGGCCGGAATTTCTGGACGCCGACAATCCGTACATGCGCGCAGATACCTATGCATGGGGAAATATGCCTGAGCGGATCCATGAAGACCTGAAGGGAATGGTTCGGCTGCTTTATTCCTTAAGGAAACCGGTTGGCGAATTGCGCGACCAGATCATCCACGGAGACCTCAATCCCGGCAACATTCTTCTTAGTCCCGGCCTGGCGCCCGCTGTCATCGACATTGCGCCCTACTGGCGTCCGCCCGAATTCGCGCTGGCAATATTCGCCTACTGGATTGGACCGTGGCGGAATAATCCGGATGTCCTCCGGCATTTTGCGGGTGTCAAACATTTCAACCAGATGCTGGTCCGCGCAGGCATCCGGATGCTGCTCATCATGTCCGAATTCTCGAAGCTAAGCGACATGGCATCGTACCAAAACGCAACACGCATGATCATTTCTTACTGCAAACAGGGGGAATCATAACCCCTGCGGGTACAATATGGATATGAAGAAAATCTTTGTTTTGCTTATTGTCTCTGCGGGACTCATGACTTTCGCGGTCGGATGGTATATACGGGTCAATACCCCCTCCCGGCCTTCCCTCCTCAACCCTACCCCGCAGGTAAAACCCCTGCCCATCTATATCGATTCGCTTAAGGATAGGGAATATCCCGGCTCCACCCCAAAGATCGAGGAAACGCTTGGTGCCGGCGGCAATTACCGCCGGTATATCGCCTCTTATCTTTCGGACGGGTACCGGATATACGGGCTCCTGACCGTTCCCGACGCGAAACGACCGGAGGGCGGGTTCCCGGCAATACTGTTTCTCCACGGGTACATCCGGCCGGATGCGTATGAAACAACCGCTGATTACGTGGCTTCCCAGGATGCGCTTGCGCGTGCAGGGTTCATCACGTTCAAACCGGACTTCCGCGGCCACGGCAACTCGGAAGGCACCGCAACAAGCGCTCACTTCTCCGAAGTGTATGTGGTGGACACTCTCAACGCACTGTCCTCCCTCCGCACGCGCACCGATGTGAACCCCGCGCGGATCGGCGTTTGGGGCCATTCAAACGGAGGCGAAATCGGACTGCGGGCAATGGTGGTTTCAAAAGACATCCGCTCGGGAGTGTTCTGGGCCGGGGTCGTCGGAAGCTTTAAGGACATGCTTGAAACATATAACGACCGGATCCCGTTCATGCGGCGGACCCCCGAACTGGTTGAGCGGTACGGCCTGCCAAGCACCAATCCGGATTTCTGGAGCCGGCTCGATCCCTACAATTACCTTTCATCGATTTCCGGCCCGCTGCAGCTCCATCACGGCACGTCTGACCCGCAGGTACCCCATGAACTTTCCGTTCACCTTAAAACAGAACTTGAAAATATTGGACGGCAGGTTGAGTACTATGAATATGAAGGAGCTGATCACAATTTTACGGGTACTTATTTTCAAAACGCAATGGACCGGACCGTCCGGTTTTTTGAAAAGACACTTTCTGCCCCCTTGGCTGGGGAATGAATTTCACAAAAGCCAGTCGATCAAAAGCGGATAACGGACAGGTTACTGCATATCCGCGAGGCCCGTATCGTAGATGAATCCGATTATGTTCGTACCCCCCTGAACCAGATTGATCGCCTTGCGAAGTTCGTACTGGCTGATTCCCTTATGGTACGGTTCCCGCTCGGGGATCTTTCCAGTATAGTATTTCTCCAGCACCGGCAAAGCGCGCGGGTCTCCCAGCTGTCCAAGTGACCAGATGGCGTAATTCCTTTTGGAGAAACCGTATGCCGGATCGTCAACGGCCCGGCTTAAGGCGGTTACGCAGTCTCCGCCGTGCTTTTCCCTAGCATCCCTGCATGCGCTTTTCACCTCAAATACGATCCAGGTAACCCCGATCACAAAAAAGAGCAAACATATGCTGAAGGCAACCGCAACCGCGTAAAAAATTTTGTTTTTCATGGTGTATATAAATTATTAACCGTCATACGCGAACACGTCTTCTATTTTCACTTTGAAAAGGCGCGCTATCCTGAACGCGAGTCCGAGGGACGGCAAATACCGGTCGCTTTCTATGGCAATGACCGTCTGCCGGGTGATGCCCAGCTTGTCGGCAAGTTCCTGCTGGGTAAGCGCATGAGTGGCGCGCAGGATCTTCAGCTTATTCTTCACGTGTCCCCCCTCCATACTGCCGGCTCAGGAAATGATAAGACAATGCGTAGATGGCGATAAGAAACAGGGTGAGGTACGCCATCACCTGCCCGAGCGCAAACAGGTATGGACTCTTGCTTCCAAGTATGTTCAGGAGAAAAGAACCGAGCCCGATCGTGGGCGCGAATATCGCATAAGTCATCTGTGCCGCTTTCTCGCGGATGGATGTTTCGCGCTCGTCCACCACGATCTTCACTTTTGTCCGCACAAGCAAAAGAAAAAGCATTCCGGTCAGGACCCCTGCCACCGCAAGGATATTGCTATTCTGGGTTACGGCCACGGAAACGGTTGCCGCGACAAAAAAAGCGACAGCCGCCCGCACGCGTTGGTATGTTTTAATGTTCATGATGAAAATGTAACATATACTTTACATTATGTCAAGTATATTTTACATTTATCCCCGTAATTTTCCTTTTATGAAGGCAAATAGCGAGATAAGACTCATCAGGACAACCAGACCTACCATGGCCAGAGGAACAACCGCACTGCTGTCTCCCTGCGCCAAAAACATCGCCATAGTCGCAACAATGCTCGTACCCATGAATACGGAAAACGTCAGCCAGGGTGCGGCGGAATAAAGACCGAATTTGTTTCCCCTGAGCACCGAAACGCCTGAGGCAATCATGCCGGGCAGCACAACGGACAGATCGATCACGTGTATCGGGTTTACCCACAACCCGGTTCCCTGCAGGCTTTGCGGAGTAATTCCATAAAGTGTCGCCGGGATTACTTCCCCCAGCCACATCAGTCCGAAAAGAACTCCGGTCCCGACAAGAACCACCCCTGCAGCTATTCTGCCTTTGCCGGGGAAGCTGGCCACGAAATTCCGATACAGCGTTGAAACCGAAAACACGAGCGTATGGAGAGACAATGAGAAAACGGCAACGTATACCAGAAACAGGTTGTTGAAATGTACGGCAAACGAATAAACGGCGTATGCATACACAAGATACATGAGCGTTCCCTGAAATATAAGTTGCCATTTTACGGACCTCGTATAGAAAAAAGCCGACAGCAACAATACGGGGACCACGAAAAGATTTCCGACATCCTGCCCCCGCGCCTGCGTTGCCCAGTTAAGGGTTTCCCGCGCGTAAGGGCGCGCATCGAAGAGACCGGAAAGGCTTGCAAGCAAAACGAAGAATGCGATTGATATTGATGCGGGACGTATGATCGGCGATGGTTTGTTTTTCATGACGTCAGTGTTTTTGCCCATGCAACGGCACGCTCTTCTTCCCCCTCGCGCAGCGGGCCTTCTTTATCCGTAACGAAAAATCCTTCGGGAGAAGCGGCAAGCACCGCGCCTTTTGAATGCAACTGTTTTGCCATGCGCGGCGCCGCGTAACCAAGCACCCGCATCACGAACCTGAGGAACGCCCCTGCCGTATCCGCCGGAATCCGCGTATCGAAAACGGCAGCCCTGCGCCCATCCAGCTCCGATAAAGGCAGCTGCTTCAGGAAATTATTCATGTTCTCCGTCGCCCGTCCGCCGTGGACCGGGGAACCGAACACGACAAGACCGAATGGAGACAGGTGTAAATCGGCAGCGTCGGTAATCCGTTTGAGCGTAACCTGATGAACGCCGAATCCGCGGGCGACCGCCCGGGCGATCTTCTCGGTATTACCGTAAAGCGAATCAAAAAGGATGAGGATTTTCATGCATTCATTATACCGCGCGGTGCCTGTTTTTCCGGTACCTCATGTAGATGCTTCGCGCCCGCACCCCTTCCGGCCACTCCGGCCAATGGCGAAAAAAACTTCCCCGCTCCCGGTCTTCCACAAATCCCCACCTCCGGTACAGGGCGATCGTTTTCGTGTTGTGAGCGTATATGTCGCAGGTAATATCCATGTTTCCTGCAAAGGTTTCTGCCAGAGTCCATAATCTTTTTCCGATTCCCCTCCCCTGAAAACCGGGCTTCACGTAAAACCCCCTCATTTCGCAATCTTCCTCTCTCCGCACGATCGTGATCGACCCGACCAATGTTTTTCCCGCGAATGCAAGCCAGGTTTTCTGCGTGCCGTTAACCACGAGATTGGAAGCGAGGTATTTCTGAGTGTCTGCGCTCATAAACACATCGCGGGAGAAACAAGCCGGGGTAAGCCCGAGATTCAGTTTGACGTATGCATCCGTATACGTTTCCTGGAGCAAGTCGGTATACCGGGCCAGATCATCGGGCAGGGACAACCGGATCATGATATCCATACCGGAATTATACTCCGTTATTTCCGGACCATGCCTTCCAACGTGTATGTTCTGTATATGTTTATTTTCTTTTTCTCACCTCTCGGAATTGTCGTGTCAATCATCATAAGCATCGTCGTCACCCTCATCCTGCGGGCGATCTTTTTCCGCTGAATCCCCGGCCGCGAATGGCGTTACTTTCTTTCCTTTTGTTTCTTGTCCGGACTTTTCCGGACATTCACGACAAACGCCCGGTCTTTTGACAATTCAAACTCATCTATGGTCGGGGTATTGTCGCTCGTGCGGCCGATCTCCTGCGCTTTTTCATACTTCTCCGGAATCGGTTTTATTTCCGCCTCTCCCTCGGGAATATCCGGCTTTTCCCGGAGCGGGCTTTTATTTGTGGTCATTGGCATAGTGCCGTTAAACGAACTGGTAACGACGCAACTATATCCCGTCGATGTACAAAGCGTTCCGTGGTTTCGGTAAGCCGACGGAAAGACATCGCATTCCATACCGTCTTGTGTCCGCTGCCCTATGTGTTTCTTTGATTCAGGTGCTATTACGTACCCATGGAGAACCATGGTTCAAACGCGGGAGGGATACCGAAGCTTGTGCTTATGACCCTGCTCCACTTCGTGCTGATGTACGTTCTCATGTATGCGATGGTCGACCGGATCGCATATGTGTACCCGAACATGAACCAGGTGTATATGGCAGCTCTCATGACCTCCCCCATGCTTCTATTGGAAGTGCTCCTCATGGGAAACATGTACGGAAACAAAGCGATCCTCAAGTCTATCGCTGCAGTGAGCGTGGCCATATTCGTTGTCTCATTCGTTTTCATACGGATACAGGCGGGTATAAACGACGACGAATTCATCAGATCCATGATTCCCCATCATTCAGGCGCCATCCTCATGTGCCGGGAAGCATCGCTTACGGATCCTGAAGTGCGCAGTCTCTGTACGCGCATCATCCGTTCCCAGCAGGAGGAAATAGACCAGATGCGGACCATACTTGACCGGCTGGGGAAAACAAAATAGCGCCAATTACCTTCCGTTTCTCCGCTCCAGGATAAAATGCATGAGATGGGCGGGCGCGGCGGAGGGATAGGGATCCTCGATATAACGGACCGGAGTAAAATACCTTCCGAAAAGATCGGCCATCGCATTCCTGGTAAACCGCTGTCCCACTCCCTCCGGATTCCTTTCGCTGAAAACTGCGATATACATCCATGATTTCTCCTTTAACACGCGCAGTACGTTGTTGAAGTACCGCTCCCGGTTTTCCGGCAGGATGTGGTGGAACAATCCGCGGTCAAACGCAGCGTCGAAAGACCCGGGCCGGTACGGCAAGTTAAGGGCATCGCCGACCTGAAAATGGACTTTGTCCGCAAGTTCTTCGATCGCAGCGTCTTCCTTCGCTTCGGCAATCGCGGTCTCCGAACTGTCGATGCCCCAGGTCTCAAATGAGTTTCGTGCGGCCTGCAGGGATATCCACCCGTCCCCGCATCCGATATCCAGAAGTTTTGCGTCCGGCTCCTTCTCCTTAAGATAATTGAAATAATACGTAACGGGCGGCTCCGGCGGATGGTCTTTCCACGGAGTGATCCCCTGCCGGTACAATTGTTCAAAATGCAGTTTTATATCGTCCTGAGCTCCCATAAGCAGACATATTGGAGCATTCCTTTTTGAACGCTCTCCTGTAACGGAGAAACAATGAGGTATGATTTTACGGCTTACTTCGCATAGCTGTCCGAAAGCTGCCGCGCGTACTTGGAATTCATCGCATACAACGTCATCATCAGGCCGATTAAACCGGTGAGGGTGAAAACGAAGGCAATTCCCCGGGCAGAACCCGTACCGAACCATCCTCCGAGAAGACGTGCCCCCTGGCCTGAAGTCATGAACGGTATGAATACGAACTGCGTAAGAGGGCCTATCAGGAAAGCGGTAAACGGGGATGCCATCTGCTCCACGCTCTGTGCAAATCCGAACACCCTTCCCTGCCGCTCTTCGGGCACCACTTTCTGCAGGATGGTTTGCTCAGATGCTTCGATAAAGGGCATGGCACACAAATAAATGAACATGCCGAGGGACAACAGCCAAAGCCATGGCTTAACGGTGAAAAGCGAGCTGACGATCCAGATTACGACGTTGGCTCGGAACAGGGACCGTACCGGATTACTCCCGAGACCGAATTTGCCGATAACGAGTCCGCCGATGATGAAGCCGGTACTTAAGAGCCCCCACAGCAGCCCCCAGATTTGGACCGAAACAAGTGACAATCCGTACGCATCCATAAGCGCCATAAATACTCCCCCCAGGAAATTATTAAATGCCGAGAAAAAAATGAGCGGCATGAGGCCCGGTATCCTGCGGACCGTTCCCACCGTACCGCGGATATCAATCGAACGGCTTTCGTTTCCCCCCGGCACTATGCCGGTTTCTTTAATTGCCATAAAAAACAGGTGGATGACCGCCAGAAAAGTTGCCGCGGCGGCTAGGATCAGGACCAAAAACATACCCGAACTCCCGACCAGAATACCGCTTATCACCGAAGTTACGAGAAACGAGATCCCCGATGCGGTACCCGCCATACCGTTTGCCCGATCCCTCCGTTTCTCCGGAACAAGAAACGTAATCATGACCGGTAAAGCAATCCCCCGCAGGTTGCCCGCAATCACACCCGTAAGAACAACCACTACGAATATCCACAGGGCCGGACTCGTCACGCTGTTGAACGCATCCCGTCCCGCAAACTGGTACAGAATAAAGCCCGTGCCGTACGCCGACAGCGATATGAGACTGGACAGAATCATGACGTTTTTCTTTTTATGGTGGTCCACCACGCTTCCGAACCAGATACCCGTGAAAAACGTGACGACAAGGTAAACGCCCGATATGATGCCGGTCGCAAGAACCGACCGCGTTTCGAGGAAAACGAAAAATGTGACCGCAAACCAGACGGTAAAGTTGGTTACCGACGAAACCAGAGTGTTAGCAAGCAAATGGTAAAAGGTTTTCATTCGAAAAGAGGCGGGAAAATATGTATCCCTTTATACCGGCAGAGTGTAAGTCCCGTATCTGAACTGGTTTACGTTTCATGCAGGCGCCGCGTTGTCATGAACTTCGTTTTGGTTTCAGCGGCAGGCTGAAGAAAAAGGAAGAACCCTTGCCGAGCGCGCTTTTTGCCCATATCTTTCCTCCATGCATATCAATGATCTGTTTGCATATGAACAAACCCAAGCCGATCCCCGCAACATGTATTTTGGTATCTCCCCGGTAATATTTGCTGAAAATCCGTCCCAGTTCGTCTTTCGGAATCCCTACTCCATTGTCTTCAACGGAAAAGACCAGCTCCCTCCGCTTTGCCTGTGCCGAAATGCGCACCACCGCTTTTCCTTTGGAGTATTTCACGGCATTCGTAATGAGGTTTTCCAGGACCTGCTCTATCCGGTCACGGTCAAAAACCGCATGCGGAAGTACCCCCGATTTGAACATGACCCGCTTGTCCGGATACATCGCACGCATCTGCTCAATAGTCGTTTTCAGGAATTCCTTTGTATTATTTTCCGTTGTCCTTATGACAAGCTGGCCGGTTTCGATTTTGGCGACATCGCCCAGATCGCTGATGATGCGGTTTATTTTGCGGGTTTGCAGTTCGATTTTGGCAAGTATGTCCGCATTCACTTTCCTGTTTTTCGTACCATCCATCCTCCCATGGAGAAGCTGCGAGTAAAGCTTAATTGAGGTAAGGGGATTTTTCAGTTCGTGGCTCGTGATGCTTAACAATTCGTCTTTTTTTTCGCTCAGTTTCTGGACCTCGTGAAACAGGAGACTATATGGCTTTGTGAGACCGATTTCGATAAGCGCCTTGTACATAAAGTAGTAACTGAGAAGCAGCAGCATATGCGCCTCGACCGTAATGAGGGAAGTCACGCTCCGGTAGAGGGTAAACATGAATTCTACCGCAATTGAAATGATGAGGGCGATAAACAGGAGCAGATACGTCTCCCTGCCGAACTTTTTCCTGTTGTGCCAGAGCAAGTAAGTGGCTACTCCAAACAGTGCAATAATGACGTATTCGCTCCCGATTTTAAACAACGTAAGCCCCGTTTCCCTTACGAAGGTTACGGGAAAGATTCTCCATGCAAATATGGCAAGCAGGATAAGGCCGGTGAACGCCATATACAAATAGTAAAGCAGCACCGCATTCAGTTTTTTATTGATAAAGCAGGTGGCCAAAATAAATGAGGAGGCAAACATGTACCGCTGCGCGATCCACAGCTGGGAAGCGAGCGTTGCCCCGTACTGCGGAAAAAAAGGCATCCCCTCATAGGAAAGCATATGGAAGAAGTTCAGTATCCCGATGAAAAAAGAGGCGGTGCTTACGAACATGATGAAGTTGTTGTTGACGATTTTGCGCGCATTGAACATGATTATGAATACGCCAGTCGATACAAGGAATATGAAGGTCTCAACGACCGTATGAAAGAAAATATAACTGTAAAGACGGGATGCGTAAATTAATACGAGAAGTATGGCGTAGGGCAGGATAAACCGGAACCAAATCACTCCGGTATTTACCATATTTGATACGATTGTAGCACAAGACTAGCACAAAGCAAACGGTTTTTGACCGGTTCATCGGGAAACGGCAAATCGTTTCAGTATGGGCATGACGGCAAACTGAGAAACGAGAAAGAGTATCCATACTCTTCCCTCAAGCAGATTATAATCGTGAAGCAACCGCTCCCACGAATTGCCAAATAGGTAATGACCTGCACCGAATTCAAAGACGACGGTAAGCAACACCCATGAGATACCGATCCGCAAAGCCTGTGAGTACGTGGTCTTCGCGAAATCTTTTCTGAATACTAGGTAAGCGATGAGGAAGAGGGCAACAACCGCGAAAGCCGTGCTCACCTGATGTGCGTGCAGATCGCCTATCAGAGGTTTATAGAAAACGTTCCGGACCGCTCCGTTCAGGATAGCGAATACAAGAGTAACAAACCACCCGATAATAGATTTGTTGCGAAGTTTATGATTCATGGTTCATTATATTAAACTTCCGATGCGCTGTTAACGCCTTGAAGATTGCAGGCGGAGTAATTCTGTAACGGTAACAAAACGGTATCCTTTCTCCCGCAGACGGTCAACGATCTGGCCGATTGCCTGCCGGCCGCTTTCGCAGGTTTCGCAAAACGGGTGGATGAGGATGATGGATCCGGGTTTAACGTTTTGAACGGCATAGTCAACGAGAAACCGGGTTCTTTCCTCTCCCGCCCTCCTACCGGCATACGTATCGGGCTCGACATCCCACAACACTGTTTTCATCCCCAAGATGGACAGGTACAGGGGGAGGAAAAAGAATTTTTTTCCGTATGGCGGCCTGAACGTGATGTCTCCCGCGTATCCCGCTTTTCTGATGAGGTCGTTTGTCTTGTCTATTTCGCTTTTCACAAACCAGGGCATATCGTTCAGGAGAAGAAACCGCTGATGGGAGTAGGAATGGTTCGCGAGCTCATGGTTGTTTTTCACGATATTGCGTGCCTGTTCCGGCCTCCGTTCCATCGCGCCTCCCACCGTATAGAAAGTCGCCCGCACATTCTTTTCTTCCAGTATTTTTAAGACATCGTCGGTATGCTCAGTCGGGCCGTCGTCGAACGTAAGCGCCACGACTTTTTCTTCCGTTTCGACACGCCCCACCAATCCGCCAAAAAGCTGGCTCGTTCTTGATTTGCTGAAATGGAACAGGAGAAAGGACACAATAATGAATCCTGACATAAATAAGGCAGCTCGCAGGAAAACCCTTTTGTGTGTCCAAATTCTGTGTTTGGGTTCTTTCATGTTCTTGATTATACAGAGCGGTCTGCAAAGACTGGACTCCATTATAATTATCAAAGCGTATGCAGATCAAAGACATATCGAAACAATTCGGGGAAACAAGAATACTTGACCATGTTTCATTTACGGTCGGCGCAGGTGAGATCACAGGACTCGTTGGTAAAAACGGCTCCGGCAAAACAACCTTGCTCAAAATCATCCGTGGTGAAGTTGAGCCGGATGACGGCAAAATCAGGCTGGACAACGAAACCATAGGCTACCTCCCCCAGAATCCCTTATTCGGCATGCATGAAACGGTAAAAGGATTCCTTTCAAAAAGCATTGCCCCGGGTGAAAACTACCGCATCGATATGGTCATGGAACGAACAGGTCTTACGGATATTGACCGGGATGCGTTCGCAAACAGTTTGAGCGGAGGACAGAAAACCCGGCTGTTCCTTGCCTCCCTGCTTATCTCCCAACCGGAGCCGTCGATACTCCTTCTCGACGAACCGACGAACAGTCTCGATGTCGCGGGATTCGCATGGCTTGAAGATTTCCTTCTGTCGTTTCCGGGAGGAGTCCTCCTGGTTTCCCATGACCGGACGCTTCTTGACAATACCGCTGATAAAATAATCGAACTTAACAGAGGTTCGATTAAAACATACGGTGGCAACTATTCCTTTTACCGGGAGCGGAAGGAGGCGGAGAAACAGGCATACGAGCGCATGTATTCGGTTCAACAGAAAAAAATAGAAAGAATCGAGCGCGACATCATTTCTCTCCAGACTCGCGCCCGGCAAGGGGAACAGCAGTTCGGATCCGGTTCACCCTATGAAAGACGAAAAATAAGGAAATCCGCCGAACAGTCGGTACACCGGAAACGGAAACTGGAAAAATTCCTCAAAAGCGAAACGCGTCTTGAAAAACCGGAAGAACATATAAAACATTTCATCACTCTATCCGGAAAAACACATCCGGGAAAAACACTCCTCTACGTGAAGGGCTTAAGCAAATCTTTCGGCAAACCGGTGCTGTCAAACCTCTCGTTCCACATCGGAGGGCAAGAGCGTGTCTGGCTCGCGGGCGCCAACGGGAGCGGTAAATCGACGCTCCTGCAGATACTTGCCGGCAGGGAAACGCAGGGTGCAGGAACGATCGAAACGGGAAACGGAGTGAAAACAGGATATTATTCCCAGGATCAACAGGAACTGCATGAAGAAAAAACAATCCTCGAAGTATTTCTGGACATGGGCCTTACCCAAACCGATAGCTACAAGCTGGCTATGAGGTTCGGATTCGATAAAAAAGAACTCCTGAAGAAAGTCCGCGAGCTGAGCCTTGGACAGAAGGCAAAGGTTGCATTTGCCAAGCTCACGCACGGCAATTACCATCTGCTTCTTCTTGACGAACCGACGAACCACCTGGATATCGACACGCGCGAAACGATTGAACAGGCGCTCCGGCGTTTCAGCGGAGGAATTATGGTTGCCTCCCATGATCGTTTTTTCCTGGAACGCATCGGAATCGGAAGAGCTATCGCCCTGTAAGAAACGGTGCGCTATACTTTGGTATGGGAAAAATCGCTGCCGGAATCCTCGTCTTTATTGCCGTTCTGACCGTTTCTTTTTTCGCATTCAACGAATACATATACCGCCAGAAACAGGGTGACTCATCCCGGGTACCCACCCCCTACCCCGCGTCCCTTTCCGGCACATACCGGTGCGGCCCGGTACCGGGGAAAGACAAACTGCTTGATTCCCGCTGCCAGCCGATTATCGAAACGGAAGCGGGCGAAACATATGCGCTCGATTTCGGTACGAAGTCGTCGTTACGGACCGACCTGCGGGACGGCGACCGCATTACGGCAAAAGGCACCATAACGCCAATCGAATACCTGAGTACCGACTACTGGGACCGGTTCGGGATTGAAGGAATATTGTCCGTTTCCGGGAGTATTGAAAAAAAGTAACCGTCTTACTGCCTTTGCACAAACTCGTTTCCCTTGGTTGTATCAACGCATCCGGGAACATAATCCGCAGGCATCCGGTATTTGTCCGCAGCCGCGCAGTCAATTATTCCGTTTCCGTCAAATACCAGTTCCCACCCTTTATCCGTCTTTGCCGCAAACCACAACCCTCCGCCTGCTTCATCCTTGAAATCAATCGATCCTTTCGCGTACTCGTCCGAAGATTTATTAACCCGAACAATATAGGTATCCGCAGGTTTTCCGTATTTTTTGGAAAACTCCTTCTGTATTTGCGCGGACAGGTCTGGTGCCGATACGGTTGGAGTCTCCACTTCTGGTGACACAGCTGCCGTCACCGATGCGGGGGACGGAGTCCCCGATACTGCAGGCGCTTCGGTCGGAACGGTACCTGTTTCCGGAATACGCAGGGTATTGTGGTAGACCAGGTAGGAAGCGACCGCCGCAAGAAGCAGAAGGGGTAGAATGATGCGTGCTTTTCTCATAGAGAATCAGTATAGGACAATCCTCTGTTCCTTACAATACGGTTTAGCTTCCCTTGTTTTCGTACGCGTTTTTGATCGTTTGGATGTCAAGCTTTTTCATCGGAAGAAACGCCTGCGTCACCCTCCGGATCTGCTCTTCCGTCCCTTCCACCATCATTTTATTCATGAGGGTCGGCGTTATCTGCCAGGAAACGCCGTACTTGTCCTTGAGCCATCCGCATTGTTCGGACTCGGGAACCGCGGACATGCTTTTCCAGTAATAGTCGATCTCTTCCTGGGTATCGCACTCCACCATGAAGGATATTGCCTCGCTGAAGTCGAACTCGTGCTTCTGTGCGCTGTCCATCGCCGAAAACCAGTTGCCGGCCAGCATGAAGTCGGCAAACATGACGGATCCTTCCCGGTCAGGCGCCTGGTCCTTGCCGTACCGGTAAAGCGCCCCGGATTTCGTATCTTTCGGATCCTTTTTCCTGAATACCTGCAGGTAATGGTTGATCGCCTCCTCGGCCTTGCCCGCTTTTTGTCCCACATACAGAAGGGAAGGGATGATAAACGGCCGCTCCTCTCCTTTCGGATCCGTCAGTATGAGCTGCCACGACAAACCGTATTTATCCGCAACCCAGCCGTACAGCTTGCTGAACGGATACGCCTGCAGGGGCATGAGAATCTTACCGTTCTGGGATAACGCGGCCCATAACGTCCTCAGGTTCTCCTGCGCATTCCTGTCCCGCGACGGATCGAAATTCACGGTAAAGGAAACGGCGGGAGTGAACTTGAAAAGAGGTCCGGCGCTTATCGCCATAAACGGATGCCCGGAAAGGTTGAAAGCAATGCTTTCAGTATCCCCCGAAGGAGTATCATGGAGAACTGTCCTGTTGGTAACCGCGGAACCCGGAAAGAGGGATGTATAAAAATCGGCTGCCTGCCCGGCCTGCGTATCAAACCAGAGATGGGGTATTATTTTTTTCATATCCTTCAACCATAGTCCCTGTTATTGAAAAACCGGTAAGAATTGGAGGGTGTGTTTCAGAAGAGCGTTTCCTGGTATGAATCGGTCTCAAGCTTGTTCAGTGAAATTTTTTCGATCTGCCGGATCCGTTCGTATGAAAGACGGTATTTGCGGCCGATCGTTTTGAGCTTCTTCCGCTTGAGCCGCTGAATGAGGACATCCGCCTCTTTTGGCTTGAGCCGGTGGGTCGTCCGTACGTAGTCAATGAAATACGAAAGCGTCCTGTTGGGCATTTCTAGGGGCATTATACATCCGGACATCATGCCGATGCAACAGTCAATCCTTCTTTTTTGACTCGTCCCATACGGTAACGAGCTGGAAGTAGTTGCCGTCCGGGTCCGCAAGCGTCGCGATCCACATATCCTTTTCCCCTCCGGGATTGTACGGTTCGGCAACCGTCCGTGCGCCCAGTTTTTTTATCCGGTCGTATTCGCCCTTGACGTCATCGGTCTCAAGGTTGAAGAGAAACCGTTCGGCGCCCGGGTTTTTTCCCTTCACTTTGTCATGGGGACCGATAGTGATAAATCCTTTCCCGACCAGAAAACCCACATACCCCCCATCATTCATTTCGGGTTTTTTTTGGAATACCTTTTCATAAAAATCCGCAAGTGGTTTTGCGTTTTCTGTGGAAATAAGGATTGAACTGAAATTCAACATAGAAAATCAATTTACCCGGCGAATCAAAGAACCCGGCATTTCCCCGGTAATAAGGGGGTAACAAACCGTCCGTTTATCAATTATCGATATTAATATATTGACAAACGATAAACAATAAGCTACAATTCTTTACGGGTTTATCAGTAATAATAAACATATGAAACAGGGTTCAACGCTGTTCCTTAAGTCGGCCATCATTCTCCTCGCTGCCGCAACTGCCGCGCTTCTCCTGTGGCTCCCCCGAACCGAAGGAAGGGCGATTGGGCTGGATACGGTCAGCATATACACGGATCCTCTTATTGTGTTTATGTTTATAGGCTCAACTCCGTTTTTTATCGGGTTATTCCATGCGTTCAAGCTGTTAAATCTGATCGATGCAAATAAGGCTTTTTCCCAAAGCGCCGTTAATGCACTCAAAAAAATCAAGATTTCCGCTCTTGTACTTATCGGCTGTATTGCGGCGGCAGTATTGTATATCCGCTTCTTTGCAAACGGCGACGATCCCGCCGGTCCGACCATGCTTGGCATTATTGCGTCTTTTGCCTCAGCTGTCATCGCGACCGCAGCCGCAGTTTTCCAAAAACTTCTGCAGAACGCGGTGGATATCAAATCGGAAAACGACCTCACGGTATAAAACTTATGTCTATCATCATCAATATCGACGTCATGCTCGCGAAACGGAAAATGACCGTCACGGAACTGGCGGAGAAAGTCGGTATCACTATGGCGAATCTTTCCGTACTGAAAAACGGAAAGGCCAAAGCGGTACGGTTTTCAACCCTTGAGGCGATATGCAAAGCGCTCGACTGCCAGCCCGGAGACATTCTGGAATACGGAAAAGATTATTAATTGAGTAAATACATGAAACAAAAACAGTATGGGGTTCAAACAAAAGATATTGCTCTTGTTGTTGTCGGGACGGGAGCCGCGTTAAGCATACCGTTCATTGCCATGCAGTTCACTAATGAAGTTCAATGGACGCTATTTGATTTCGCCGTTATGGGAACGCTCTTATCGGGAACCGGTTTTCTGATTGCCCTTGCCTCAAGGAAAATCAGAAGTAATACCTATCGTACCGCAGCCATTACCGCGCTCATTGCGGGACTGCTCATTGTCTGGATACATCTGGCGGTCGGCATCGGAAACTTGCCCTTCGGCGGATCGTGATTCCCTACACCCGTAGCAGGCCGCGGAATCCCCGGGCGCTATAGTAGGAGGATGCGCCATTGTGGTACGTGAACACCCGGCCGTAGCGCCGGTCGCCGTATATCGCCCCTCCACGTTTCCTGACCTCGGGAGGAGTCCAGAGCCAGCTTGAAGTCTTCGTATCGAATTCGCCCAGTTCCTGCAAGCGCCAATATTGAACTTCGGTAAGAAGTTCTATCCCTATACTTGAAGCCATATCAATCGCATTCCCCTCAGGCACTCCTGCCTTGCGTAATTCCTGTCCTTCCCGGTCATACGAGGTATTTCTGCGTCCGAGCGGACTTTCCGGAGAACAGTCCACAAACGCATATTCGTCGGATTTTTCATGAATCTTCACGACATCCGGTTCCCCTCCGGTCCGTTCCATTTCATAAAGCGAACGGATCTTAGCAGGGTGTTTCTCCAACGAAGCTTCTACCTCTTTCCATGCCATACCCGTATGGCGTTCCATATTATTTCCGAAGCGCAGTTCCAGCACCCGCAGCAGGTCCATGCGCTCCTTTTCATTCAACTGAACTGTTGTCATAGGTATGTAAGTGTATTGGTTTGCATGTATGGAGAAGTCGGACACGGGTTACGATTGTGTTATAAAAACGGGGCGTGGTTCGATGTACCGTAGCGCAAGTGGAGCGCCAGCCGGAACAGGAAGGCATAATAGATGAACATGTTGATCCGTTGGATCAATCCGCTGAAACCGTACCAGCCGTTAAATATCGCACCCGCTTCGTAATACGACATTGCAACAAATCCCGCAAACAGCAGCAATCCTGCGATCAGCATTTCCGTTTTCACTCGGTTCCACCGTGGATTATTCCGTATTACCGCATACAGCGCAAGCGGAGTGAAAGACGATGAAACGATACCCATGCCGCTGAACACAAGATGCATGGTGTTTGAAAAGCTGGCCCCCGTACACCCTGCGTCGCAGGAAAATATGCCGGTCAGCATGCCGTTGCCGAGAAAATCCAAACCTAAAAGTACGGGAGGAAGCCAGCCATACCTGTTGTTTTTCAGGGTCAGATACAGGCCGTATGCGAATGCCAGCATGGGGATGCTGTAAACAACCCACCACGCGTTGACGATCCGGGCATAGGGATTAATCGGACTCCCCAGCTCGCTTATGTATTGACTTACCGGATCATAGCCGGGAACTGCCGTCCCCATGATACCGACAAGAAGAACGTCGAGTGTCATGGTCAACATGCAGGCTATTGAAGCAATCCGTATATAGATTGGGTTCCTTTTCATATGCGCCGGTAAACCATTGCTCTTTAACCTAACTATACGGATCCGGACGGTTGTTGTCCAGAAGGAGATATCTGCAGCAATGTAAAGGACTGTTTCGTTTATTCAAGAGGGAGGCTGAACCAGAATACGGATCCCTTTTCTTTACTGTTATTTTTCTTTACCCCTATCCTGCCCCCATGCTGCTTGATGATTTCGGAGGAGATATATAGTCCGAGACCGAACCCGACACCCGGCTTCTCGCCGCCCTCCTTCACCCGGTAATACCGGTCAAAAACAAGGGCCTGTTTCTCCTTGGGTATACCGATTCCGTAATCCTGAACGCTCACCACGGCATTCCCGTTGTCCGTCTTCAGAACAATTTTTATGCTTTTTTCCCCCGGCGAGTATTTAATGGCATTGGTAATGAAGTTCACCAGCACCTGTCCGATCCGCTCCTTGTCCGCAATGACCTCCCGTCCTATCATTCCGGCAATCGTTATGATATGGTTGTCTGTCGTGTACTGGAAATCGTCCACGATATTCCTTACAAATCTGTCAAGATCAAACTTTTTCTTGGACAGTTTCAACGCTTTTTCATTCAACCGGCTCGCGTCCAGTATATCCTGGATTATGGAAACCATTTTATCCGCCTGTTTGTTGATCCGCGAAACGAAGTGTTCGTTCTTTTCGTCGGCTCCTTCCCCCAATCTCTTTCCTAATATCTGCGCATATGCCTTCAGGGTGGTGAGGGGCGTCTTCAGTTCGTGACTGGCGATATTGAGAAAATCCTCCTTTTGCTGCTCAAGCTTTTTCTTTTCCGTGATGTCCTCTATCGCAAGCAGAATGAGCTGTGTTTTATTTCCCTCAAGCACTATGCGGCGCGCATTTAACAGCATTATCTTATTGCCGATCCTGTCGAAGTTATGGGTAACGATAAAATCGTTGAAATGCGTATTTTTCGGTACGATCTTCTCAAGCAGTTTCTTAAGCTCAGGGATATTCCATTCGCCTCCGTTCAGGTCATAGACGTAATGGCCGTACGTTTCTTTCTTTGTCATGGAGAACGTTTCAAAAAACGCTTTGTTTGCTGTCTTTACGTTCAGATTCCGGTCGAGAACCAGAAGAGGCTCCCTGATCGTCTCGATGATTGCCTCGGAATACGCATAATTTTCTATAAGTTCGGCAACGCTCAGCTTCTGGAGGTTTCCGAGGATTGAGGATCCACCGAGTATTTCTTCTCGTGCGGCCGAAGGGGTTTTCCTTACCTTTTTGGTAATCATGAAGAGGGATAACTTCCTAGCACATTGTAAGAGCCATTTGTAAGAATTGTGTATGATACGGTGTGTTTATCTGACAATATCCGTAGTGCTCAGCCGTTCGAGCTCCCGCAGCAATTCTTCACTCGTATAACCCGAGGTGTCAACGCGCTTTTCATCAAACATCCTCAACCCCTCCACGATCCGCCTCAGGTATATGGCCTCTTTTTTATACAAGTGGTCGATCTGCATGTTGTTTTGGGAAAACGTCTTCGACACGACTACCAGCTGCGCGAACATGGGGCTGAAATTGATGAATATGTTTGAGATGTCCCGTATATCCACGCTCCGCACCTCGGACGTATAGAAAAACTTCCGCTGGATGAACGTGATCCTCGACTCCTCGACGTTGATGGTGTCGGGAAACAGATCCAGGGGGAATTTGTGCGTCCTGATGCTTACCAGGATCTTGTTTGATTTCCTGACCATCTGGTTTATCTCCGTTTGGCTCGTGCTGATCCCGGAGGAATCCTTTTTCAGCCGGCTGGAGCTGATGATATTTATCATTGTTGCATATGACCGCCAACACCCCTATTGTAGGCCTATTTGAAGCGTTTATGTGAAGTGCGGTTTTTGAGCATAACAGGACGGTGTGACACCTGGGGCGTAACGCCATATGAGTCCTGCATGATTTTGTTCCCGACTGCCGGTGCAGAATCCGAAGAATTGGAAGCACTGCCGGAGTCCGCATTGGAACTATCCGGAAACCCGCTGCGTTATAATAGTTCTATGGCATACCCGTCCCTTGAAACGCTATGTGCGCAGCTGTCCGAAAGCCTTGCCGTCTTTGTCCGCGAGGTCCGGAGCAGGAACCTGAATCATATGGCGACCGACAAGTGGACGATCAAGGAAGTCCTCTGCCATATCGTTTCCTGGCACGAATACTATGCCGCGAATTTCAAAGCGCTCTCTGAGGGAAAAGAACCGCCCCTCTATGAAGGATCCACCGCCGTCAGGAATCTGGAAACCGTACGCGAGTTAAGGAACTTCAAAACAGCCGGTCTCATCGAAAGATTGCATCGGGCAAACGCTACCCTGGAAAAAAGCATTGCGCAAGGAAAGGTAAAACGCATGACGTATAAAAAAGGGGGGCGGGTATATGAAACGCCGGAGTTTCTTGACATGATCTCAAGACACGTTGCAACTCACACTAAACAGGTACGGAAAGCGTCGCGACTCAAGGAGCAGTCTTCCTGAGAAGATGCAGCCTCTGGTATCTTACGTTTCTTGATTTGGTCGCAAGGTCAAGCATGATATTCACTCCGTCAATTGAACCCAAACGGCTGCGAACGATATAGATCGTGCCATTGATACTGATGGGAAACGGCTTCAATTCGTTCCCGGAAAACGAAGAGATGTGTCCGGAAATTTCATTTTCCCCCAGGTTCGTGTCTATATCGATGTGTATATGGGGCAGCCAGTAGTCCGCATGCGGATCATTGGTCTTTTCAACGGGAATAAGCTCCACCATCATATCTTCCCAGCTTTGCGCATCACCGATGAAAAACCAGGCGCCCTCGTCGTTTGAGGGTTCCTCATACAGCCCCATTCCGGTACCCTTCACGAGTGCGGCAAGCCGCCTCCTCTCCTCCCCGACGGATCCGGCTTTGTAGCAGAAACCGATATGATTCAGGCGGACAAGCGAATTGTCATCGGACAACCGGGCGATCAGGCTCCTCAACCGGCCCGTATCGGTGAACCTGTTTTCCGGATTGCTTCGACGGTACGAAAACAGGGAATTGGCGTCTCCAGCGGGAGTGAGAATGGCGCCGTTTTTTATCGACAGGAGTTTTTCCGGTACGGTCAGTTTGCTGATTGTCGACAGCAAGTCCAACACGTTCCCGAGGGTTTCGGATAAATCCATTCATCCATTATACCCGCTCCGGCTTTTTTTGATGTTATCCACCGCCGCCTGTGGTTCATGGTTCGGTATGGACAATTTCACGCGCGAAGAACTGGAGTCGGCTTTGAAAACAATCGCTTCCGTTATAAGCAAAATCGAGAAAGCAAAGGCACATATCGCACCCAAAACCCCGCCGCATACGCTTGGGGAAAACCGGCTCAAAGCGTTCCGTAGGGCATCCGGCACCTCATCCCTCGACCTCAACCTGAAACCCTCCGTAGGACATCCTATTCATGTCAAAGGGCATCTGCACGTCTTTCCTGTCTTTCGTTTGCTCGTCCATCTCCGCCATCACGTTTTTGTTTACCTCGTCCCGGTGGGCTTTTGATTTGAAAATGATGAACGAAAACCATACGGTTTCGCCATCCGCCGCCCCCGCCATTTCGGGAAACGCCCTGGCTTTCTCTCCGCCCATTTCCTGTGGTACCAGATCATCACCCCGGCATTCATAGTAGCCGAGCGCGCCATGTTTCATCCAAGCGTTTTTCCCATCCTCCGCCATTTTTCTATACTCTTCGGTTTTGGAATTGGGAACAACGAGAACAAAACCGTCAACATATTTTGCCATATCAACAATAATTAATTACTAATCCGTTAACTGTAGCTTGTCCGGTATAGTTAATTTAAAAGGCTTGAGAAAGGGAAGGGTAAGGAAGATATGCTCCATTCGGTACGAAAGTATTTCCAGACAAACAATCAAAGAACAGCCTTTAAGAGTTTGATAGAAACTTCCTGACTAGAAAGAGAATGCCGATAATGAGAGCCGGAACCGCAATGATCACCGCTCCAAAGCGGGTAAAAAAAAGTATAAAAATACCGAAGGCGAAGAAGAGCACGCCACCGACCGCCTCGTTTTTCCAGGCAACGAAGGTAACTGCGCTCAGGATATAGCTCGGTATCAGATGAATCAACATAGCCAGGAACCATCGCGGCTCACCGATTACATCCAACGCAAATATGCTGATAAAAGCAATCAGAAGGAGCGCAAGAATTCGCGGCAGCCAATAAAATAAAGCTTTCATAAGTCTTTATCTATCTTCCCGTCGGATCCATGGCAATTACGCATTCTTCGGGAAAGGGTTTCTCATATACCGGATTGCCCTGCCTGAGCCAATGGCCGTTGTTACAGACCCAGATGTTCGTATCTTTCCCCGCAGTCGATGTTGTGATGAGATGCCCGGCAGCCGTCATAACACTAAGCAGGAGAAGCAAATAGATGGCGTGTGTGAAATCTTTTTGCCTCCGTATCTTTCCAGTAAACCAAAGCATTACACCTGCAACTGTATACGCCAATGCCTGTATCCACAGTTCGCCCGCGAAAAAGTTCGCGCTATTTGAGATATATCTGACATGGTTCGGACGCGAAATCAGATAATGGAGCAGCGGCAAAAGTAGATATGCGGTCGTCATGCCGGACAGAAAGACATCGGCCGGGGTATTGAACGATTGCCCGAAACGTTTATACAAATAAGTCATGACATACAGCCAGGATACACATATGACGATGATGATTGCAGGCGCAATTATTGAAAACGCACTCGCCCCCCTTCTCAGTCCATAATCGATAAACAGCGGGAAAAGCTGGAAAACCGTTGCTAATGCTAATCCGTCAAAAAACACCCAAACGGATTGTCCGAACCGCTGTGTAACAAAGCTTCCGGCATACAAAGCCACGCCCAATGAAGCAAAAAGAATGCCCGATATCCAAAGCGACAATAGGAGCGGAATCGGAGGTTTGCCAGCAAATAGAAGAAACGCAAGTACCGGAGCCGTCAGAAGGAGGCACGTATTCTTCCAGACCTGTTTCCAACCCGGCACAGTGTTTGGATGCAGCCGTTTAGATACCAAGCCGAAAATGACAGTAACAAAAAATACTACCCCTCCCGCAACCAATCCGGTTATCCAATAGCGGCTTACGGTATCGTAATCAAAGGGGGTGGCATGCCGGTGTCCGTAAAGGAATATGAGCCGGCGGTCAAGAAAATAAAACCAGAAAGCATACAATATCAATACGGCAAGGGCGATAATAAGCGAAAACAGATGTGTTATCAAAGAAAGGTGTTGTTTTCGAAGGGTTCCCATATTTTCAAAAATCCAACAACAACCGAACGGACGTTACATCGGCTTCCGAATCATCAGGTAAATCCTGCCATGACTCCTTGAAAACGTCATCGATATCGAATGCCCGTCTTTCTTCCAGGCCATCAGGCCGGATTTCTCGTCGAGTGAGTAATCAGTTTCCTGACCGTATTTTTCCTGATACGACTTTATCAGCGAATCTTTGGCCTCTTCTTCTTTAGGCATTGGAAAGTACTGGGTATATTCAATCTCTCCACCTTTCTGATTCAACAAACCGTAACTGCTTTCATGTTCTGTCCAGGTTTTATCCAGTTCAACAATGCCGGGATATTCCTGATAATAACGGTTGGTTTTCTGGAACTTGTCGGCCGGCAAATATACCTGCAGATAGGCATAGTTTTTAGGATTGTCGCCATAGTGGGAAACAGCAATTTTATAAGCTCCGATTTTGCCTTCCACCGACTCATCGGATTTAAACTCTTCGTTCACTTCGTCCATGAGCGACCGGTAGTAGCCAAGGAGCTCCTTGGGCGTCGCCTCTGTTTCAAACACCACGTTGTAATAATTGACCGGTTTGCCAAAGTACCCGGTGCGGCTCGTGGGATCGTCATTTACGAAATACTTTGATGAACTGACTTCCTTCATTTTGTAAAGCGGTACCGCTTTCAACGGGTAGCCGTCAAGCAAATAACTCTTTTCGTTTCGGGTTTGGGGTGCGGCGGCGGGTTTCGCGATTCCCGTCTTCGTTTTCCCGCGCCTGAGGAAAAGATAGCCCAACAAACTGGCACATATAAGCAGTATCAACAGGATGATGAGTGTCAGCTTCTTGTTTTTCATATGGGCCAATATGAACTTATATATCTTTGACTAATTGTACCAGAGCGGCGTTGGGAAGTATCAAAAACGCACGCATTTTATTTCCGGGAAGTGAGATCTTTGCATGAGCCGCATGCGCTTCCCGTCCGGTCAAACTGCGGACCATTCTCTATCATCTGCCACCTGCCTTCAACCCGGTTTATATGGACAAACGCCCTTACTCCGCAGCCGTTATTTTGGCAGTCCGACCGTACGGCGGACGCAAGAGCAGCGGTCGGGGAAATATAGGTGCGCGCGGGGCCGAAGCTGCCGGGCAGCATCGACTCAAACTGTCTCTTGACTGCTTTGATTGCGGGAGACTGCTCAACAACATCCGGGGAAAGCAAGGCGCTCGGATCAGGGCGGTTTTTTCTTCCATCAAATCGTTCAGCCATGGGCGTTGCGTATTGGGTGTAACTGGTGACTTTTTTATCCCTTGCCGGGACTTGCAGAGGTGGAAAAAGACGGGATAAACCCGTCTTTCGCATAGGTAACCCGTAAACTCAGAGAATCAGGGGTTCATAAACTATGGAATAATATTATACCGAATTTATTTCGAGCGTTTCCTTGATTTTTTTTACGAATTTTCCGAACTTCCGGTCTTTTTCCCGCTTCTCTATGCTTGTCATCCGATAGAAGTTCGCCTCTTTTTTCAGCTTCAGGTAGTTGTCGTATTTGTCCTGATCAAGCGCTCCCTCTTTTATCGCTTCCGTAACCGCACATCCCGGTTCCTGCATGTGGGTGCAGTCGGAATACCTGCACTGTTTGGACAGCCGGCCGATTTCATCAAACACCATTTCGATTCCCGCTTCCGCATCCGCTATTCCCACTTCCCTGGTTCCGGGGTTGTCGATTACCAATCCTCCGTTTTCCAGGAAATACATTTCCCGGGTTGTGGTCGTATGCTTGCCTTTGCCGGTAATGAGGCCCATCTCCCTCGTTTTGATTTCTTCCTTCTTGAGGAGGCTGTTGATGAGTGTAGACTTACCCACGCCGGACGAACCCAGGAAACAGTATGTTTTCCCCTTTTCGATGCAATTCCTCAAATCACCCAACCCCTTATCCGTAACCGTGCTTGTTGAAACAATCGTGATCGAAGGAAACCTGTTGCGCAGTTCAATAATCCTGCTGTCCAGCTCATATTCCGGGATCAGGTCTGTTTTGTTTAGTACCATTACAGGATATATTTGCCCTTCGTTTACGAGAACAAGAAACCTTTCGAAGCGGTTCAGGTTGTAGTCCCGGTCCATCGACTCAACGATAAAGGCGGTGTCGATGTTCGTTGCGATTATCTGGTTTGCCTCCTTGTTGCTGTACTTTTTCTTGAGTATGGTTTTTCTTGGCAGGATCCCTCTGATAAGCGCTTTGCCTTCGGGCAGAATTTCTATCGCCACCCAATCCCCGACCGCCGGATAGTCTTCCCGTTTCGTTGCGCTATACATATGCTTTCCGGTGACTTTCGCAAGGAATTCCCGCTCAATGGTTCTTACCTTATATACTTCCCGGTATTCCGCAACCACCCGCGCGACCGGATAATCAGTTAATCCAAGATGCGTTCTTTCTGATTCAAAAGACCCGTTGTAACCCCAGTCTTCCAAAGTGGTATTTGTCGTGTCCATGGATTTTATTATAGCAACAACTTAAAATAAGGCTCCCGTGAGTATTGATAGGTTGCTAAGATGGGGTGCTGATAAATTCAGATATGATTGTTCTTTCTGAGAGTTAAGAATACCGAGCTAATATTTAATTGACTTGTCTTCTTTTATTAAGAAAAACCGTACCGATCACCAGAATCAACAGAATCACGCATCCGCCAATAATGTAAAGCGTGTTAAGATTCCAATTATCAGTTCGAGGCAGTTTTTTCTCAATCGGGTTGCTGATTGTTCGCCAGTTTTTCTCTTCAATGGAAGTATCAAACTTCGTTATTTCCGTTAAACCGCCGGAAGTGGCCGTGACCGATTCCCCTGAAGCGACATCTACCGTAGCACCAGTAGCGAGACTTTGGAAGCTCACCATTCCCTCAATAACCTTAATGGTAGATTTCGAACCGGTTTCGGACATAACGAACGTGGTGCCTTTGATGCCGGCAACCGCCTGGCTCATGTGCCCCTTCATGGTCCCGTTTTTTACCATCTGTTTTACATTGACCCAGATGTTTCCCACTAAAAGTTTCCACTTGGAATCTTTTTCAGGTGGAGTATCTATGACGATCTCCGATTCAGCCTTCATCGTAAATGTCGTCATGTCGGAAAATGAAATTACGGCGCTACTGTCTTCTCCCGTTTTAAGATGACAATCCACATAAATAACTCTGCCCATTTTCATCACATCCCAAGCTTCCAAATCAGGAGGGCAGGCGATTTCTACCTGGCCGCTTAAATCACTTACGCGCGCTCCGCTGTCGCGGGATCCGGTGTTCTCAGACGCCTCGTCAAATATCGACGGATCGGTAACCGTGAATTTCATTGAGATTCCTTGTGTGGAAAATGAAAATACTTTCCCGTCACTTAGTTGCAGTTTGAGCGTGCCGCCGGTAGATGTCGTAAATGCAGCCATTCCGTTTCGGCCTCCGCTGAATGTCCCGTCCAAATCAACACCCTCACACCGCTCACCGGCTGCCGTATCCACCGTCGACATATCGCAAACTGTCGTCAAATGAGCATCTCCCCCCGTGGCAATAAATGTTAATGTTCCGGTGCCGTCAAACGATCCCTGATAGGAAAACGTGCCGGTTGCTTCACCCTAGGTAGACCCGTAAGCTTTCGTAGGTATAGCACACAACAGAAAAAACAGAGAGCAAAGTAATAGTTTATTGATCATATTAAGAAGATTATACCTTTATTAATGGAAGATAACGAAATGGGCTAGTATTCGATTACATCAGCCCTGCTCCGCCTGAGAAGAAACACGTGAACCTATTTAGTGCTTTTCTGGGGAATGAAATGAAGAAACCAAATAAACCAGAGGAGCCAGAGCAAATCTTTCCAGTCTTGTGTGAAAACACCGGGAATGCCTAAAAAACCCATGAAACCCAAAAAACCAAGCAGTCGATACGTTCTCATGATTTCATTATACTCCTGCTCCACCTCATGGCGGAACTTAGAAACTATTTTATAAACGTGAAGACTCTACCTACATATTATTTTTTATAAAAAACTCAAATGATGAATCCAGTAAAGGCACTATTTAGTGTATGTTAATACTTTCTTTCAAAGTTGTCCGCAAACATTAAAAAAAAGTTTTGATAAATGGAGTTTCCCGGAGTCGATTTCCAGACTTGAGAAAGATATTTCCGTATTCCATTATCAAAATTTATATGAAGAAATCTTGAATCTACAAGTAGCCTTCGCTTAGCTCTCTCCCATGTAAGAAACCTTGGCATTGGCTCAATAAGCACGGCATGTCTTAATAAAAATCTGTGTGTAAGTTGGTTTCTCATCCCAAAATAAAAAATTTCTGAATACTTTAGTTTTGGTTTTTTATAAAACCATTTTTCATAAGGAGAAGGTGTGGGATTCGGATTATATGTATTGGTAATTTGTTTTTTGAACCCAACATCAAGATATTCCTCTAAAAATAGTGGGAAGTAAACATTAGGCTCATCTTTACCATAGCGAAATTTGCTAATAAACTCTACCCCTATACAAACCATCGCTATCAAACCAAACATTGACTCGGCCTTTTCTTTAAT
This sequence comes from uncultured Gammaproteobacteria bacterium, assembly GCA_964629635.1. Taxonomy (GTDB): domain Bacteria; phylum Patescibacteriota; class Microgenomatia; order UBA1406; family GWC2-37-13; genus YC2-FULL-38-9. The sequence goes on along the minus strand of CAZVQS010000001.1, from coordinate 360,641 downwards.
TGCTTTTGTGTCTTTCAACAACCACGGCTCCACCCTTCTATGTTGGAACCAGTACAATTTTTCATTGTCAGGGAAAGTTGAAAAATCTATATCACTCCATGTGGAAGGAAGTTTGTCAATTTCTTGTCTTCTGGCCCTATTCGGCAATCTCATAAACGGATTATATCAAAAGGTTCGATTGTCCATTAAAGAGTGGAGAGAAAATGAGGCTGGAAATCGTTGGCTCCCCCTGATGAATGATCTTAGGAATTATTTTATTAAAGTAATTACTCTTCCAAGTTGTTATTATCTGCAACCCACTAAATACAAATAAGTTCTTTAGCGTGTTGACTTGTTTTTGTAGTCGGGATATTTAATGCGCTTCAACGAATCTGTGCCTCTTTTCACCCCAATTCTGCTACGATAAAACATTAATTGCTGAATGTGACATGACCTTAATGTTTTTTCCGATCCGCAGTAACAAATCCAGTTATCTCGTATTTTTGATCGACTGAGATACTCCAAAAATTTTATTACAACCACTTTGTCTTTTACACCAAGCTCCCCATAATAGAAATCAAGTATGCCATCAACCCCATGAGGCAACTCACCGAATGGCATCTCTCGATTCTGCTCGTATAATGACTGTCCAAGAAAGAAAGGAGTAACGGTTTGCGCTATGAATTCCGTTAAGGTCATGCCCCAGCAATAATGTTTCCACCTGGCATCATAAACAAAGAGGCAAAGACTGCCATCATTATTAACATGGCGATCGGCAATCTTAGGTATCCTTCCTGCTCTTTCCCTTACAATCGGTGTATCATGCGGGTGGTTATGAGCCAACTCGATCTCGATGTCGTATTCATCGATAAACTTACCAGTGGTTTTATCACGCAGTTGGAGGTATCCCCTAATAAATACCTTGCCTTCTTCAACAATTACGAACAACGATGGAAAGTTCGTTCTTATTTCCACCCTGATTTTATCAAGCAACATCGGGTCGCCCACATACCAAGGTGTTTTCATATCAGTCGCTCCAAGGTTTGGGAGGGTTGCTGTAACTTGATACCGCCGACCTTATCGCGCTAATCTTTTCCTGGCCACTGAGCGATTCGGCCGCCCCAAAAATTGCTTCCCAATTCCCATCCTCAACAAGGCTAAGGGCGTAACTGGCATATGTGCTTAACGACTGCTTCATGGAATCGTGCAATATCCCAGAAAGATCGTTTCCGTCAGGATTGGCCGGGTCTTCCACAGACATATCGTTTGAATGGTCTTTCAGATATTGCCAAAAGGAAATCAACCCTTTGCTTAATGGCTCCTTGTCGTATTTTTTGGCGTATTTGACGACCAAAAGCTCAAGGACAAATGTCTTTAGGTTCATATGAATTCTCAAATTCCACAACTTCGCCAACCTAATTACGTCAGTAAGTCCGCTATCTTTTATCGTCTTCACATGGACGCCGATATTAGTTTTCAATCGTTCCTTCTCTGCATTAGCTTGATAAATATAGGAGTCCGTTTTTGTATCGTCAATGTAACGGCCCGGCACGACATCAATGTGAAAATCGAACCGGCTCTGGTAGTCCTTGCTTTTCAGCCTTAATGCTGAAGTCTTTGGCTCGACATAATAGTCTTTTTCCAGAGCAGCCTTGACGTTATCGTAAATGTCCCTGAGGCTTTCCCCGCCGCCATCGTCGCAATGCTCGAAATAGCAAATTATGTCAAGATCGTACGACTCCTTTATCATTGTGCCTTTGCTTTTCGATCCTCCGTAACGGATGTTTGGGTTGCTACCTTCAAATGCCTTAACGAGTAGTCCTTCAACGTTGTCCCGGGTAGCTAATAGTTCTTTCATCTCGTCGCTGTCTTGGGCAATCGTTTGGTTTTTGAGTATCTTATTAAGATATTCCTCCGGTTCCATACTAATTGACTTTGAGGATTTTCCGAAATCCTCCACGATTCTTGTTGAAATCGTAAATTATTAATGTCGGATCGGCCTTTTTTATCAGATCCCTACCACAGGCGACCGCCACAGGCGTCGGAATCGCTGGGAACAATAAGATTTCTTTTACACCCATGTGTTTCTTCCTAACCTCGCAAAGGAACTTTCGATAAATTTGCCTAAAGGCATGGAGGTCATCCTTTTTTCTCATAAACATTCTATTAGGAGTAGTATCTTTCAACGAGATCTGGTATATAAAATACTCGTCCCTTATTGGCTTCGGCAAATCTTCGAGTTTTACTGAACCACTCAACGACAATAACAGTGCGACATTGGCCTCATCCTTTCCTTGGCTAAGACTTTCGATTTTATACTTGACCGTGTCACCGTCTGTTTTCCATGTCCAATCTTCGATGTCTTTATGAAGGTGAAATAAGTCTGTCTCAACTGCGTTACTCAGCTTGTTCCCGAGATAAATTAAGAGGGGTATTGGCCCAATGGCAAAAACAGATATGTGCTCTATTGTCTTTTTATCCACCCCTGGCTGGTAAATCTTACCTATTTGCTCGTCAATTTTCTTCATGCCGGTTTTCCAATAAACCGCATCATCGCCTACCGGCAGTGCAGTCAAATCGATCTCTACCCCTAATTCATCGGTCATATACCGGGGTAGGATAGCGTTTTTTATATGGTTGACACACACACTAACAGCTTCACCGTTTATTTGTGCCCTTAACCGGACAATCGACGTCTTGCTACCCGCTTGGACCGCGGTCAATTGGAGGGTCTTTTCCTCGTGATCCTGTTTCCATTGTCGAAGCAGTTCAACGGGATATTCGGGTACGTGCTTTTTATCATCAATGAGATGGTGATGTTTTAGGCACATGAGCATGAGATTCGCTATCTTATTCCGCTCCTCCATTGGAAGGGGATTATCACCTCGAGGACCATCCTTTTCCGCAGCCACGATATGGGCTATATTTGAAAAATTTGCCTCCTTCAAGGTTAAGGAGTCGGTCAGAAGGTATTCGTTGCAGCCTTTGAACGTGCAGCGTCCGCCATCACGCACCCAAAGTTTGAGCGCGAGTATTGGACTGATGTTTTTTCTATTACTTTTCGTTCTGGTTAGCTGTTTATTTTCCATATTTTATAACTGTATTATTCATATAATAAGAGCCTTCTTATGCTCTATTTCTTTATTCGATGCGTTTATTTTACCTCTTGACTTTCGTATCTCTTTCGGTATATCATATAATATGACAATGTTACATGTCAAGAGAACACTAACCCCCAAACAAAAAGAGATACTAGATTACGTCATATCCTATAAAAATGACCACGGATATGCCCCATCCTTGGAAGAAATCGGGACTAAATTCGAACTAAAGGCCGTTTCAACTGTCCACCAACATGTGGAGGCATTGAAAAAAAAGGGGTTTTTGACCAAGGAAATTAATCAACCCAGGGGAATTCAACCGTTAAAAGAAACGCCTGAAACCGTCGAAGTACCTTTGCTTGGTTTTATTGCCGCTGGTTCTCCTATTGAACCAATTGAGAACCCCGAACCAATTCAAGTTCAAGCTTCAATGGTTAACCAACAAGGACAATTCTATGCTTTAAAAGTAAAGGGAGATAGTATGATTGATGATGGTATTTGTGATGGTGATGTGGTAATAATAAAAACACAACAAACAGCCAATAATGGGGAAACAATTGTTGCCTTAACAGAACAAGGGGTAACATTGAAAAGATATAGAATAAACAACAACAAGGCTTGGCTTGAACCCCGAAATAAAAAACTATCGAACATTTATCCTACGACTTTAGAAATAAAAGGAAAATTTGTTGGATTAATAAGACAATAATATGAATAGAAATAATTCATCCACTTATGGACCACCTACAATACTACAACTTCAACCTATTCCATACCAAGGAAGTAAAAGGAAAATTGCATCTAAGATCATGCACTTTGCTCCAAAAAAAGTCCGCCGTTTAATTGAGCCATTTGCTGGATCAGCAGCAATTACTTTATATGCTGCAAAATATAATTATGCAAGCCATTATTTAGTTAATTGACAACCTCGGGAGTGTGCGGGGCCGTTATAACAACCCATAACATACCTATTGTTGCGTATACTCCATAGACACCGCTCCTTATTTGTGTTTGTCTTGTATATATGCCTTCTCGCTCAAACATTTTTGTTACGGGATACCATTATCACGTATATAACAAGACGCTTGATGACTTAAAGCCGTTTACGGAGGGTGTCATCTCGAATTACTTCCTTCATCTTCTCCACTATTACAAACATACAGGATTACAAATGAGCTACTCTCAATACCTACGCCTCAAACCCGTTCTGCAGGAATACTTCCACCGGAAAGTTGAGTCATCAAAGCTCAGGGTTGAAGTTGTTGCTTATTGCCTTATGCCCAACCACTACCACCTTCTCTTGAAACAAAAAACCAGGGCGGGGGTCTCAAAATACATGGCGGATGTTACAAACGGACTCACCCGCTTTTATAACATTATGCATAAAAGAAAAGGCCCACTATTTCTTCCCTCCTTCCGCTCAAAACCTATAATGGACGAAGAGCTCTTGATTCATGTTTCTCGATACGTCCATCTCAACCCCTATACGAGTGGACTAATCAGTTCGAAAGAGGAAATGTGGACGTATCCATACTCCTCTGCCAAGGAATATTCTCACAAGTCCAAAGCGACAGCAAATCCCACCTCTGTTCTTGAGCTTGGTTACTTTTTAGGAAGTCGAGAAAAGTACAGAAAATTTGTGGAGAACGAAGCGGAACATGGAAAAACAAGGACTCTCATTAGATACGCTGAAAGTTGTGGCTAGAACGGAGTATTATTACGCGCCAACTCACTCCCGAGGTTGTTGGGGTTATTTGATTGAATCGAGAAGTGGAGTGCTCCCCCGTCTGGACTCGAACCAGAAACCTTGTCGTTAACAGCGACCTGCTCTACCGATTGAGCTACAGGGGATTTTTTAAAAGTACAAAGTATATCTTACCAAAAAAACCCGGGAATTCCCATATCATTTCTCATGAATGGGCACTGAGGCAGGCTGTGCCAAAAGCACGGGGTGATGCATCTCATCAATCTTCGCCGCCATGATGAAGTCGTTTTTTGACAGCCCTTTTATGGCATGAGTGGTAAGGCTTATGCGCACCCGGTTCCAGTTGTGGAGAAACAGGTCGGGGTGGTGGTTTTCGCGCTCCGCAATGCCGCCCACTTTGTTTACGAAGGAAAGGGCCTCCTTGAAATCCTTAAACTTGTATTCCTTGCGGATTTTGCGGTCTTCCACCACCTCCCAATCCTCTATTTCTTTCAAGTAAGGTTCGTATTGCTCCCGGGAGAAGGGTTTCATCCACCCTTCACACGCCTCGCAGCGCATGGTGGTCAGGCTGGTAGTCATGGAGCAATTATAGAATGCGGTTTGTAAGAAAGACGTCAGATCCTCCTTTGCTAAAGCTTCGGCGGATTAAAAGGGAAGAGTCATGGCGGTTTCTGACTTGCCCTGGTCTTCCATGTATTTGGCCCAGTTGACCGGGATCGTCGCTTTGCCCAGTTCGTTCATGTAGTTGATTTCCCGGAACTTGAGCCCCCAGTCAAACACCTGCTTCGTGATCATGACGTCGTCAAGGCAATACTTTTTTAGCTCGTCCCACCTGCCCTCCTTGTAGTATTCGATCGCAAGCAGGCCATGGCCGGACTTTTTCGCGCCGAGTGTTGCGCCGGCGACATCATTGAGCGCAATGCGGCGGCCTATTTTCGATTTAATGTCATCAAGAATGTCAAGAGTCGCAAAATGCGTCACGTCCCCGGGATAGTAAGCCTGCAGGACCGGCAAGTCAAACCCGTTGATGTTGTAGCCGATAAGGTAGGAGGCTTTTTCAAACAAAGGAAACACCTGGCTCAGTTCCTTTTCCGTAAAGATCATGCTCTTTTCCGAAGCGTAGTCGTAGAGTCCAAGCACCGTGATACCCAGCTGTCCGGGCTCCGAAAACTCGCGAAACGTATGTTTGGTTTCCAGATCAAACACGATGGGGAATTTTTTCATGGCTTGAAGTATTTATTGTATCAGTTAATGCGCTTGGTTTTGGGGCGTTCTTTGAAGATCTCCATTTCAAGGACCGATTTGTCCTGCTCGAGATCGCGCCGGAGGTTCAGGCGGTTCAACTCTTCCTGCAGTTTCTTCTGGAGGGAATCGAAATAGGTGAAAAATGCCCCGCGGTCTTCCTCGCGGATGTGGGCATACTGGGACTGGAAGAATTCGTCAAGCTTCCCCAGGCTCCAGAGGATTTCGATGAACTCGCTGTTCTTGAAGTTGACGTTTGAGAAATCGCCCTGTACCGGCTTTACCTTGAACTTCATCATGTGCACTTCGGATATCATTTCCTGCAGGATCGGCTTTTTCTGGAGTACGTTTTTCTGGAACGTCTCAAGAAGCGTCAGGGGGTCGCGTTGACTCTTCTTTTTCATAGGATATAATTATTGTATGTTAAAACAGAAATTGCAACTAGATCAAATTGCCGCAATGAAGGCACGGGAACAGGTCAAATTAGATACGATCCGGTACGTAATAGCACAAATCAAAAACAAGGAGATAAATACCCAGAAAGAGCTTGATGACAATGAGATCGTCCAAATCTTACAGAAAACCAAAAAAGAGCTGAACGAGTCGATTAGCTCGTTCCAAAAGGGCGGAAGACAGGATCTGGTCGAGGAATACCAAAAGCAGCTTAACATAATTCTTACATACCTCCCTCCCGAATTATCTGACGCGGAGCTTGAGAGCGCGGTAAAATCCCTAGTCGACCAGAACAAGGAGGCGGTCGCGAAGAACCCGAAAGCCATCATCGGCATCGCGATGAAGGAACTCAAAGGCAAAGTCGACCCCTCCCGCATCGTACCCATGATCCGGAAAGTGACCGGCGCTTAAGGAGTCTTGCTATACTGTTAAGGTATGCAATTTATCAGGAACGGGTTTTTCGGCATCCTCTTCATATTCCTCCTGTTTTCGCTGTACAAGAATTTCTCCGGGTTCCGGAAGAATATCGAATTTTACGAAAGCTACAAAACGCAGCTTGATAAGGCAAAAAAAGAAAACACCCGCCTCAAGACCGCCAAGCTCCAGACAACAAGCCTGCGAGAAATCGAAAAAACTATCCGCAACAAACTGAACCTTCTCAAACCCAACGAAATCGCGGTCATCGTACCGCCTCCGTCCCCCACTCCCACACCCGCAATCACCCCCGCAATTCCCGTGTACCGACAGTGGTGGAACACGTTTTTCAAAGTTGATTAAGTTTAGTGTTTCAAGTATAATGTCACTACCAAATACGGGGTAGTGTACGGCTGCACAGGAGGCTCATAATCTCCTAGACCACGGTTCGACTCCTGGCCCCGTAACCAATTCCGTTCTTGGCTATTAGCTTTTCGCTGTCAAGACATGCCCACAACCAAATTGCTTTCGATCATAATCCCCGTCTTTAACGAGGAAAAAAACATTACCCCCCTTCTTGACCGGCTTCTTCCCGTCATCAAAAAAAACGAATACGAAATAATCTTTGTGGACGACGGATCAAAGGATAAAACCGCGGAAACCGTACGGAGACTCGCGGGAGAAAACAAGAACATCAAACTCCTATCTTTTTACCGCAATTTCGGCCATCAGATGGCCCTCTCAGCCGGATACAGACATGTCAAGGGCGAATGCGTCATCACCATGGACAGCGACCTGCAGGACCCTCCCGAAATCATCCCCCAAATGATCGAAAAATGGGAAAAGGGCGCCAAAGTCGTCTATGCAAAACGCGAAACGCGCGAGGTTGATTCCTTCTTCAAGAAGACAACCGCCGCGATGTTCTACAAATTCATCAACTTCCTCTCAGACACCCCGATCCCCGAGGAAGTGGGCGATTTCCGGCTTCTGGACCGCGAGATTGTTGATTTTCTCAATAATTTGCCCGAGCGCTCCAGGTTCCTGCGCGGCCTGGTGGCATGGGGAGGATACCCGGCGCAATTTGTGTACTTCAAACGGGAAAAACGCCACTCCGGGGAAACGCACTACACCTTCTCCAAAATGCTCAACTTCGCGCTTGAAGGCATTACCACCTTCTCCATCAAACCGCTTCGGCTTGCATCATACCTCGGATTTTATGCGGCGCTCATCGGGTTTTTCGGCATCGCATACGCAATAGTCGGCAAGATATTCAACCCCTCGCACCTTGTCTCCGGATGGGCAGCGTTGTTTGTCGGCATCATGTTTTTGGGGGGCGTGCAGCTCATGACCATCGGCATCATCGGCGAATACATCAGCAAGATATACCTTGAAGTGCAGAAGCGTCCGCAGTACCTGATCGAGGAAAAAGTGAACCTATAATCCTATGAAGGCAGTCGGTATCATACTAATCGGCATGGGTGTCGCGCTCCTCATGTTTACCATCCTCAGTTTTGTGCAGGATTCAAACCGTATTGTTTCCCCCATTCCGGAAAGCAAAGGGGTAAAGGTGATATTCACGAGCCCCGCAAGCGCCAAGTAGTTTTATTCTCCGATCGTGAAGTTGAAAAGCTTTCCCTGCCCTCCCAGGAACAGGATGTCGATGATGTTGAGAATAAGAAACGAGCACACGAACACGATGAAGCCGTACAGCGCGTATTTCAATGTCCCCTGCGCTTTCTTTATTTTCTCCGGATTGCCGAGGGAGGTGATGTAGTTGAAAGACCCCACGACGAACATGATGAAAAGCACGAGGACGATAAGGCTTGACGCCATGAACAGTATGTTGCCGAATACGATTTCGAAACAGGCAAGGGTGGGGACTCCGTCGACCATGCAGCTCCCCCTGCCGCCACCCAGGTCCTCGTTCCAGTTCTTAACCTGCGCCTGGACCGCAAACAAATAGAGGGGAAGCATAAATGGCGTCTTGAACTTACTGTATCAACTTGTACTGGTTGAAGTTAACCGGGCACGAAATTCCGAGACAGAATTTCTGGTTGAATACGAACTGCTCAAGCGTAACCATGATGGCCAGAACAAGCACGATGACAACCAAGCCGACAACCGCCGCCTGGATTTTGTCCTGCGCTTTCTTAACCGCTTCCTTGTCGCCGGATGAAGTCACCCATGAGAAGGCGCCGAGCAAAAGGAAGATAAGAGCCGCAAGTCCTGCGATAAAGAAAAAGAGCTTGATCAAAAACGAAATGATGTCGGGAAGGGAAGGAATGGTGAAGCCGGGGTTCACGTTTGCGTTCGTTGAAGCCGCCGCATACACGACGCCCAAAAACGCGCGGTTCATAACATTGGAGAGATCTTTTAAGGTTTTCATATTGATACTCATTGTAATGAAGTTCCGATCGGTTTGTCAAGTGCTACAGAATGTAGATGAGCATGATGATGATGACCACCCAGAGTATGATGGTCACAACCAGCGGCTTGTCCTGGGTGATGATCTTTTCCGGCCGCTCCCCCTCGTCCCGCTCATAGAGAAGCTGCGCATAGCGGGCAACCCCGTATACGACCAGAGGCACTGTAATCATCATCCATTTGCGGATTTCAAGCTCCGGAAAAAGGGAATTGGTGAAGCTTGACAGTACGGTCTTCACCTGCGGTATCGGTTCCACATAGGTATACGTCGCATAGGCAATGATCGTTGAGGTGGCGAACGTGTTGGTAAGGAAATCAAGGAAATGCTCCTTGTAGCGGTAAAGGGACTCTCTGGTTTCCTTCCCGTGCGCCAGGAGCTCGGAGTGACGCTTGATCGTTGCCATGAAAAGGGATATGAAAAATATGGTGAGAAGAAGCCAGATCGGTATGTGGTATCCCGTCACAACCTCGCCCGCTATCGCCCGGATCATGAAGGAAAACGAGATGGAAAAAATGTCCACCGTGGGGAATTTCTTAAGGTACAGGGAATAGAAGAAGTGAAGCAAAATAAAAAGGAGCGCGAGAAAGAAAAAGGGTACGGAAACGAAAAGTGATATGAGAAGCGATATGATCGTGAGAATGAAAACGAGGAATGTCGCGTGCTGGATGCTGATCTGTCCGGACGCGATCGGCCGGTTCCGCTTTACCGGGTGCTTGATGTCATAGGGATAGTCGATGATGTCGTTAAGGAGGTAGGACGTGGAGGAAAGGAGGCAGTAGATGAAAAACGCGATGAGGGCCTGAAAAAACAACGCCAGATCGAAGAGTTTTCCGGAAAAAATGATAGCCGTGAAAACGATGAAATTCTTCATCCATTGGCTCGCGCGCAGGGCCTTGAGATAAACAAATGCTCGTGAGCGCTGTTTTTCCACTCTTGTATTATACATGATTTTTATATAGTATATTTAAACCCTATGGGAATACCGACCAAAAGACCTTACCTCATCCTTTCCAAGCTGGTTGAGCAGCAGACGTGGGGCGGTTCCTATATTGCGCAGTTCAAGAACATAGAAGACAGCGAACTCAAGGCCAAAAAAATCGGCCAAAGCTACGAACTCTACGGGAAATCGCTTCTTTCGGTTGCAACCGACACGTCCGATTCCTTTTTCCAGCAGGATTTCATCGCCTACAACAAAACGGGGCAAATCCCCTCGGAGGAAGACTGCGTGGAGCTTGAGAAAATCGTGAGCGAGGACCCGAAAAATACGCTCGGCCCCGCGGTAAAACAGGCAACCATGCCGCTTCTCATCAAGTTCACCCAGGCGCTGGGCAATTCGTTCCAGCTCCACGTGCGCAAAAAGGACGAAAACAAACGGTGGAAACCAAAGCCGGAATCATGGTACTATCTTGAGGACGGCATCATCACCTTCGGCGTAAAAAAAGATGCGGACCTTGCCGCATATAAACAGGCGTGTCTTGCCATTGAACGGAAAACCGGGGAGCTTTCGGCGCTGGTCAAAGACCGGAAGCTTTCTTATAAAGATGCGGTCTCCCAGCTTCAGGCTGCGATCCAGAACGAGAACCCGACCAGATTTGTGAATGTGCACCGGGTGAAAAAACATGCGATTGTGGATTTGAGCGGCGGAGGGATTCACCACTCGTGGGAAGAGGATCCCGCAACTCTCCCCCTCGGAAACATCCTCTACGAGGTGCAGCTTGATGTGTCCGATGAAGACGCGACCATCAGGTCGTTTGATAAGGGGAAAATGCAGCAAAACGGGGACGTGCGGGAAATACACGTCGAGGATTATTTCAAATACCTCGATACGAAGCCGGAAAGCAACGACCTCTCCCTTGCCATGCAAAAACGGACCGGCTCATCGCTTCTTTCTACCCCCTACTATTCCATGGACCTGGTCTCCGTTTCAAAAGAAACCATCATGGAAAACAGCACGTCGTTTGCGCATCTTTTCGTGGTTGACGGGGCGGTGGAGATTGAAACCGCCGACCATACGGTTGAGGTCGGAAAAGGCCATTCGTGCTTTATTCCGTATAGGGTCAAAACCTACTCCCTTACCCCATTGCAACAATCGGCCGCTATATTGAAAACCTTTATCAAGTGACGGTTTAATCATTATTAATTTAGTTATCAAACATGAATATCGACTTCTCGTTCGTCCCCAAACATTACGCTTCCCGAACCCATGAAAAAATGAAAGAAGTGCTTCTCGCTCCGGACGCTCCCGGACCCGCAATCCATTACTACATGATCCGCGGCGGCTCCAACCAGAGGAATATCACCATCTGGGAACCCGGTACCATTGGCGGCGAATACATCAAGGCATACGGGCACTACCATGTGGGAAAACTTGACGAAACCTACTGGATACTGCACGGGGAAGGGGTTGCCCTGCTCCAGAAACTCGCGGTCGATGCAAACGGAACCATGATCCCGGATACGGTTGAGGATTTTAAAGCCCTGAAAGTGAAAGCGGGCGACACGGCGTATATGCCTGAAGGGTACGGCCATCTGGTAGTCAATACCGGTACGACCTTTTTTGTAACCGCGGACGACAGCCCGGTCGACTTTGAGGAACGGGACCCGGTAAGCCTGCCCGGACACGCGGACTATGAACTCGTGCGCCGCGTCAAGGGGTTTGCCTACTATGTCGTTGAGCATGAGGGAGTTCCCCACCTCAAAAAGAACCCGAACTACAAAGAGGTGAGAAAAACCGATTTCGGCGGAATACCCGTCCTGTAAGCTCAGCGGACGCCGGTTTCATAAAGCACGCAGATATCGTCCTCGTAGATTTTTTTCATGCCTGCATATCTGTCCTTTTTCTTTGGCCAGGACAGGAACCGGTAGCGCGCTTTCTTTTCTTTCTGGAGAAGAAGATGCGTCACGCGGAATTTTTCAAGGATTGACCGGTACCCTGCTTTTTCCTCAAGCACCGCGGAATAGTCCCTGAATGCGTAGTCGCTGTAGAGAGGATTCCCCCGCTCCCGCCGCCAGCTGGGCATCCTGCCGTCTATGAACACCTTCCGTCCGGGAAGCTGCCAGATAAGATAACCGCCCCAACCGTATTCGGCAAGGAGATTGCCCTGCGGAACATGGTTCCTGATAAACCGGACCGCCTGCGCAGGGTACACCTCTCCGCGCAGAAACGGGATTATGCTGAGCGTGTTGACTGTCATCTGAACCGCAACCGCCGCAAGACACACCAAAACAAGGATCTTCGTGAAAAACGCAAGACCTTTCGCCGCGCTTTCGCTTTGCGGTATCTCCCGGAGAAACGAGGCGATCCCCGTGCGCAGCAGCGGCAGGGATATGATAATCCAGAGCGGGATATTCCGCATACTCATCATGGCGAGAAGGAAAAACAACAAGTATGCAAGCTGCTCAAACGCACCCGAATGTTTCCGGTACTTGAGGAAAAATCCGAGGCTCAAACCCGTATACAGCCAGAAGGCAAGATCCAGAAACGCAAACGCCGGAAGCCATTCCTGGACCGACCAGCGCAGGTAGGGATCGGAAAGGGAGGTCCATATCTCCCTCCACATACCCCCTCCATACGGATTCAGGAACGTCGCTCCAAAAACCAGGCCGGCAAACACCACCGGCGCTACTGCACCTTTCCCCTGTCGCACACGCAGTACCGCGTAAAGCCAGGCGAGAACCACCCCGAGGAAAAACCCCCCGTGCAGGTTTGCCCACAACGCCTGGGACACGATAAGAATCGCCATGTCGCGCACCCCGACTTTTTTTCTGCGCAGAACCATAAAAAACCACCATACAAAAACCCAGGTGATAACCTGCGGCCGAACGCCGGCAAATGAAAGCACTGCAACGGAGCAAAGGGCGGCAAAGGGAAGCGTTTTCCGGTCTTTCAGGTATGAGGCGAGGGGAATAAGGGCAAGCACCGCGTATACCAGAGCCAATCCGTACATACCCGCCGAGCGATAGAAAAGAGCGCTTGCCGCATCAACCGCGTATTCATGGCTGATAACCGGATAATCTGGCATCGTATAGGAAAAGGGGTCGGTGCGGGGAATGCCATATTTGAGGATATACTCCCCGTTTTTCAAATGCCAGCCGAAGTCCGGATCAAGGACAATCACCCCCTTCAGACAAAACAAAGCGCAGGCAATAATGATAGGTAGGTATTTTTTCACTTCTTCGGGTGTGGCGTGTATCTAAATAGAACCGCGGGAACAATAGCAAGTAGGGCGATGGCGGCGGCGCAGTAGAAACTGACCGTTATACCGTACCTGTCCGCAACCCTCCCGTAGAGATAAGGGGCGCCGGCCGTGCCTATACTTGCAATAAGCCCAAGCACCGCAACCGCCTTTTCAAACCTGCCGTGATGTTCAACCGCCTCAATCGCCATGGTGGCCCGCGCGGGCACCGTTCCCTTCGTGAGGAATCCAAGGAACACGGAAAATATGACAATATATACCAGAGAGGATGTACCAGTGAGAAGGAGTATGAAAACCCCCATGAAGATCTCCGATAGGATGAATGTTTTCACGCTTCCAATACGGTCCGTCAGCCGACCGATAACCGATTTGCCGAAAAAGTTACCCAGGAAATAAGCTGCGGTAAAGGAACCGAGGATTGTGGGATTTATCCCCTTTTCCATAAGCAGGAAGGGGAGGAATATGAATAGGGATGAAGAGGAAGCTGAGTCAAGAAGGGCGGTGAGACACGCATATATAAATCTCCGGTTTTTGAGAAGCGTGACAACCGCAACCCGTTCCCCGAACCCGTGGCTGCGGGAAATCGCCGTTCGCACCCGCCTCAAAAACAGTGCCAGAACCGCAAACAAGAGGAAAACGGCAGCGGCATAATAGAGCGAGGTCCTTCTCCATCCGACAAACACCGCGACATACGTCATTACGGCCGACATACCAATCCTCCCGAGGTCGCCGACCGCCGTGAAGTCGCCCATGCTTTTTCCCCTGCTGCCCTTACTGGTCCATGAGGCTACAAGCGCAAACGCCATCGGATGGAACAGGGCAAAACCGATACCGGCCAGGACGTAAAAAAGCATTAGTTGGGGGTAATCGGAAATAAACGTGATCCCAAAAAAACTCAGGCCGACAAGGAAAGTTGAAAACAGAACTATTTTAAATCCGTTTACCCTTTCCCCCAGATACCCGACCGGCAGGGACAGTACAGTCTCAAAGAGATAGAAAAAAGACCCGAGGCTCCCAATCTGGGTAAGACTGATCCCGAGGTTTTTTGCGATAAACGGGAGGAGTAGGAGAAAACTTGCCTGATAGCCGTCATTGAATATATGGAGCGTGTTGAGAAGAATAAGAGGAATACGCATACGAATAAAGTCGGAGCGGCCGGACTTGAACCGGCGACCTTGCGCTCCCAAAGCGCACGTTCTAGCCATCTGAACTACGCTCCGATTCAAGACCGCAAGTGCTCCCATTGTACCAGAAACGGGTTTGCTGCATTACCGTTTTTCGAAGTAGAGCGTGACGACTGAGGTTATGGTCTGGCTTCCCGCCTCAAGATCCGGGGATCCTCCCCCGCCAGCGCCTCCAAGCGCCATATCGCGCATAGCCGTCGACGCATACGATCCGGGCGTCGTCTCGACCACGTTTACCACTTTGCCGAGCTTTATCCCCAGGGATTTCGCGATCTTTTCAGCCTGCTGACGCGCGTTTTCAATAGCTTTGGCGCGCGCGGCTTCACGGTATGTCTCCGGTTTTTCAACGGTAAACCGCACGCCGCTCACCTGGTTTGCACCCACCTTGGTCGCCTCCTCGATCACTTTTGCCACCAGCCCGGTGTTGCGTACTTTCACCGTAATCGTCGCGTTTCCGTTGTACCCGTCGATGCGGGATATGTTATCCTGGTAGGAATAATTGGGGTAGATCGAATAGTTGGAGGTTTTGACGTCCCCCTTGGCAACGTTGAGTTTCGCAAGCGCCGCAACAACGTCATTGTTCACCTTATTAATGGTGGCTTGTGCCTCGTTCACCGTTTTTGCATTGTTCACCGCAACACCCGCATCCACGTAGGCGACATCCGGCACCACATCCACCTTTCCCTCCCCCACTACGGCAAGCTCGGAGGATTTCGCGGTCGTCGTAATAAAAACGGGATAGGAAATATTCAGGAGACGGATGATTCCAAGAGCAGCGATAATGACTGCCATTATGGTTATGGTGGTGAGCGCGGTTTTTTTCATACTCTAATGATACATCTGTCCGGGTTCATGTCAAGGCTTGACAAGCGCGGCTGCTTCCCGTCCGACTTTTACCGCATAGTTAGTGCCCCGGTCGTAAGGATAAGTCATGTCGAGGTTAGCGATAAAGAAGTTCTCAACGGGTGTTACAAGGTCGGGTTTATTATGGGGAAAATCCCGGTCAAACAGGGGCTGGGCGAACCCGGCCTTAAAAACACGGCTGCGGTAAATATTCAGGTTCCCACCGGCCAGACGTTGAAGATACGGCACATAATGCCGGTAGACCTCCTTATCCGTCATTTTGAGAAGCGGACTGTCCGCATCAACATAATTGGCTATATAAGTGATGTGCCTGTTGCCATAGTGATGGGGGTCGATTAGGTTAGTATGCTGGACAACCACCATCATGGGAGCTTTCGGATCGCACACGCTCATCCAATAGGCATCCCCCATCGCGGGGCGGTCCGTTTCAAGAACGAGATTCACCGCATGCATGTATTTCAGACGGGCAAGCCTGCCTTCATACGATTCCGGAAGCAGCCCCCTCCCCACCTTCAGGAGAACAGGCGTAGGCAGGGTCGATATCACCGCATCGGCGGATATCGTTCTTCCTCCCGTTAGGGACACCTCGATCGTCTTCCCCTTTCTCGCAAGGCCGGCGACGGCTGTTTCTGTCATCAGTTCGACTCCCCTCTCGACGTCTGCCTGCGCAAGATAGTTCACAAACTCCTGAAATCCTCCCCATACATACCCAAGGTTTTTTGACCGTTTCTTGACGCGCGCCCAGATAAAGGAGGCAAGAATATTTCCCGCGTTTTTACCGAACTTTTTCCGAAAGAGCTCCTGCCACATAACATCCCATACCCGGTCCCCCATGGTCAAACGCAAAAACTTTTCCGCCGTCTGGCGCCGGAAGTACGGAAGAAACGGGGTCATTTTCAGAAATGCGACAACGGCACCCGCCCTCAACTTCTCCGGCATGCTCAATAAGGGGAATCTTAAAAAGTCCTGCGGTGTATCTACGGGAAATGTGCGGTAATTATTCCCGCCCAAGTCATACAAAGAAGTCGTTTTCGGGCTTTTGAAAAAGAACCCGTCAAACCCGGTTTCTTTTGCCAATCCGAGGATGTCGGCATCATTATCGAATACATGGTGATAGGCGCGTTCAAGCGACCAGTCCCATCCCGGCTCACGGAATCCCCCGGCCAGCCCGCCCAGCTCTTTTTCCTTTTCGATAAGGACTACGTCCATGTTTTTACCTGCCAGGTCCCAGGCTGCAGCGAGACCTGCAAAGCCGCCGCCGAGTATTACCGTTTTCATAAAAGAATGGTGAGTGATATTTCCCGCATTTTTACCGTACTTTCTCCGAAAGATTCGGCTCCTGCCGGGTTTTCAAAAGCTCAATGAGAGACGTTTCGAGAAACAGGGTGAAGGGGATAGAGAGCAATACACCAAGCACTCCGAAAAGCTGTCCGCCGATAATAAGGGAAATGAGAGTGACGATCGGATTCAGTCCGATAACCCTGCTCATCACCAGAGGAACGATGATTTGGTTTTCCAACTGTTGGACGACAAAATACAGGGCGATCGTCGTAAACCCGAGAAAGGGGGACTGCGCCACGCCTACAATGAAGGCGGGCACCGTCGATATGATGGGGCCGATATTGGGAACCACCTCGAGAAACCCGGCAATAATGGAGAGAGGAAGCGCATACCGCACGCCGACCAGTGTCAATCCGATATAAGTGAGGAGTCCCACCAGGAACATGAGGAGAAATTCACCAAGCAGCCAGGCACCAAGCCTCTTTTCCGTCTTTTCGAACACACTCGCGATCCTCAAGACTTCCCGGTCGTCAAAAAACTGACTGAGAATCTTGCGCATAAACCCTTCTTCGATAGTGAAATAAATGCTGAAAAACAGGGTGGTTACGAAAAACATTACGTTTGAGAACACCGATCCGATGATGGTGATCGCCTGATTGGTGATGTTGGGGGCATACTGCGACACCGACCCGATATTGAACTGGTCAAGAATCGTCGGATTGATATCTTCCAGCATGTGGGGAAGCTGTTTCATGAGAAGCGCAGTCTCGCTCACCAGGGGAGGGATAACCCAGGAAACGAGAAAACCAAACAATGTAATGAATATTATAAATACACCCAGAACGGCAATCCGGCGGGGAACCCTCCGTTTCACGAGGAATGACACGACAGGCTTCACCGCGCTCATGATAATAAACGCGATAAACAAGGAAAGGATAAGGTCTTTCACTTTCCAGAGAAGGAGAAGAAACAAGATGAAGACAACGGTAAAAACGATGGTTTTTGCGGAAACTTCGACCCGATACACTTTATTGCCGTTGCTGCCGTTCATGGCTTAATAATAGCAATCCTACTATCCTTTCGCAACCGAGAAAACATACACCTCGCCAGCGCCTGCGCCTTTCAGTTTTCGGGTGATTTCCCTAACCGTTTCACCGGTCGTAACCACATCATCAACGAGAAGTACCCGTCTGCCCCGGAGCGAGCCTTTCACCCGGAACGCCCCGGCGACGTTGCGGCGGCGCCTGCTTCCGGGCAGCTGCGCCTGCGGGTCGGTCGCACGGATCCGTTCCACAACCGATATAACCGGTCCGTTAACAAGAGGGGACAGAATGCGGGAAATGGCCACGGCCTGATTGAACCCCCGCGCTTTGAACCTTTCGGAAAACAGGGGAACCGGCTGAATCGATAATCCGAGGCGTGCAAAAAACGGAAGTTCGCGTTCTCCACTGTTCCTTATCAGGTATCCCAGATCATTCAAGGCTCCCGTCACCAGGCGGTACTTGATGTTGCCGATCACCGCCTTCATTGTCCGGTTGTACCGGTACAGGGAAACCATACCATCTATGCCGTTTTTCCTCGCGCACCCGGGGTGGGTAAAACCGTGAGGGCTCGGTCTGGTACAATACGCACACCGCTGGGGCGTGAAGGGAATGAGGCGTCCAACACAGGAGGGACAGATATAGGAACCGAGACCTCCGCAGCCGAAACACCGGCGGGGAAACAACACATCCCACAATAACATACCACCATAATACCAGGAGTGCGCTTTTTTGCCCTTGAAAATCGCTGTTCATATGTTTATTATTTGTGGATAAGTTATCCACAATGAAAATTTAGCTTTATGCTGCAATCCATCTGGAACGACTTCCTGAAAGTCTTTGAAAAAAACAAAGACAGCGCTCCGGTTGTCGCCTCGGTACTGCGGCAGCTGCATCCGGTGGAACTGACCGATACCGAATTCGTCCTCGGATGCGAGAATCTGGGCGTGAAACTATATCTGGAAAAGAAGCTTCCGGAGGTCGAAACCGAACTCTCCAAGCACCTCAACAAGAAAATGGGAATGCGGGTGGTAGTCCAGCCGAAAAAACAAAAGGCGCAGGCCGCTGCCGAACCGCTCCTTTCGTTTCAACCAAGCATAGAAGACGTATTCGTCAGGGCTGGCCTCCACACCAAATACCGGTTTGAAAACTTCGCCGTGTCCTCAACCAACAACGTCGCGTTCGCTGCCGCCCAGGCGGTATCGCGCAATCCGGGCACTTCCTACAATCCACTCTTCCTATATGGGGGAGTGGGGGTGGGGAAGACGCACCTCGCCCAGTCCGTCGCACGGGTGGCTCTTGAAAAGACGCCGACTGCTAAAGTATATTTCTGCCCGGGCGATCGGTTCACCAACGAACTCATCGAATCGATCCAGGAAAAAAATACCGCAAAATTCCGGAGGAAATACCGCAACCTTCAGATTCTCGTCATAGACGATATCCAGTTCATCGCAGGGAAACAAACCATACAGGAGGAGTTCTTCCACACCTTCAACACCATCGTCTCCGCGGGGGGACAGGTCATACTCACCTCCGACCGTCCACCCACCGAAATCAAAAACCTGGAAGACCGCCTGCGGTCCCGCTTCTCAGGGGGGCTCATCGTCGACATACAGGAGCCGGACTTTGAACTGCGCACCGCCATCCTCCTCATCAAGGCCAAGGAAAAGGAGATAGAGCTCTCAATTGACGCCGCGAAAATAATCGCGGAGCAGGTGGGGGACACCCGGGCGCTTGAGGGTGCGCTCCTCTCGATATATGCCAAAACACTCGGCCGAAAAGAGGGGATAGACCTGGAGGACATCGAGGGATTCTTCCAGAAAAAAGACGAGCGCAAGCAGACGCGCGTCACACCTCACGATATCATCAAAGCGGTCTGCTCATACTATAATGTAAAACAGTCGCAGGTAAAAAGCGCTCTTCGCGCGGAAAACGTCGCGCTTCCCCGGCAGATCATCATGTTTCTTCTCCGCCGCGAGCTTCATCTCAAATACGAGGAAATCGCTTATATCCTCAAACGGAAGGACCACACGACCATAATCCACGGGAGCGAAAAGATATCCGGCATGCTCATCAAGAACCCGGCCTTCAAGGAAGAGATTGACAGGATAACCAAATCGCTGATTCTATCAACATGATATCCACACGCCATCAACACGGTTTTTTTTCGATTTGTTGCGTATTGAAAATCCGTTTCGCGTTTTATACACTTATACACACGCTCTAATACTACTATATAGATATAATAGTAAGATAAAGCCTATGAAAACCACACTACAAAAAACACTTTTCCTGGAAAAGCTCGTGACCTCATCCCACTTCACATCCGGAAGGATGGGTTTGAACGAGGCGCTTCAGGGAGTTCTGTTAAAAGGAGACAAGACCAATCTTCATATCTACTCGACAAACCTTTCTTCCTATTACCACACCACTATCCCTTTCAAGACCGATGAGGAGGTGCAGGTTGTCATCGATACGAAAAAAATAATCGAGTTTCTGTCCCTGTTAAACGATGAGCTGATTGATATCGAGTTTGACAAGACGCAGATACGCTTTATCCAGGGAAAGACGGTCGGCACCTTCCCCTTTGTGAACCAGAAGGATTTTCCGCTTCCGCCCGAAGTGAAAGACAAGGGGCAGACCATAAAAACCGCGTTTTTCCTCAAATACATGCCGCTTGTTTTGTTTTCGGCATCAAAGGACGAATCCCGACCCGCCCTGAACGGCGTCAATTTCGTGGAGATGGACTCCGAGATTGGCATCGTATCAACGGACGGATTCCGCCTTTCGCTCCTCAAATCCAAGAAAGAGGAAACGATCGGCCCCATGCTTATTCCTTCGGGTTTCATGTATGAAATGCTTAAATACATGAAAAACGAAGGGGAGGCAACCTTGTTTTTCTCCGACACCGAAAAAATCGTACTCTTCCGCGTGGGGCAGGACGAGTTTTACACGCGCCTTATTGACGGCGAATTCCCGCCTTTCGAGCGGGTGGTGCCGGCGGAAAAGAAGACAACCGTCATGCTTGATCGGGATGAATTCCTTACAAAAATAAAGCTCGTTTCCATATTCGCGCGCGAAGCCTCAAACATCATCGTCTGCGAATTTACAAAACGCGGTCTCATTATGCGTCCGAAGACCGAGGGGGGTAAGGAAAACCTCACCCAGCTTGATGTGGAGCTTGAAGGCGAGGAGCAGACGGTCGCATTCAACTACCGGTTTGTCCTGGACTTCCTAAACAACATTTCGGACAACAAGATTGAAATAGAAATACTCAGGCCGGACGCACCGGTTGTCTTCAAGGTGGAAAAACGGAAAGACTTCATCCACATCATAATGCCCGTGAGGATACAGGAGTAAATCAAGCCTCGAGGATGCTTTTCACCAGAGCGTCGGCCTCCGTATTGTTTTCCCTCATAACGTGCCTGTATGCCGGCACCATGCCGATCTCCATTTCAAGAAGCTTGATCTGCGCGGCAAGCCGCTTCATGTCGGGGTGTTTTATTTTATAGGCACCGGTCAGCTGACTCACCATGAGTTTCGAATCCGCATAGCAGGTGATCGATGTGATTTTGTTTTGCCGGGTTAATTCCTTCACCTTTTGAAGAGCAAGAATGAGAGCGGTGTATTCGGCGACATTGTTTGAGGCGATGCCGAGGTATTTGGCGTCCTTATGAAGCAGTGTTTTACCCTGATAAATGAGATATGCCGATGCGGCCTTGCCGGGATTATTGAGGGAGCCGCCGTCCGTGAAAATGGTAAGATCCATCTTCTTATTATAAGCGAAAAAGATCAGAGTTCTCCGAGTTTTTCCTTGCGTTTGACCTCTTCCTTTACGAGGTTGAGGAAGCGTTCAGTTGAAGAAAGACGCTTGTGTCCGACAATTTTCGCGATGTATTCGAGCGATGCGCCGTTCAGAAGCTGCTGGGCGATGAACGTGTTGCGCAGGTCGTTCACCGTCGCGTTCTCGATTTCGACTTCGCGGAAGCAGCGGTTGATGATCTGGCGGATGTTGCGGATAAGGATCGGTTTGCCCGAGCGGGTTATAAACAGATGGTCGTCTTTTGCGTTTGTACCCCTTGCTTTCAGGTAGTCCGCGATGGCGCGTTTCACCGATTTGTTGAGGGGAACCTCGCGCTCAGGATTCTTGCCGTAGGGACGCACAATAAGGGTTCCATCCTTAATGTCGCCCATATGAATGCTTGAAAGCTCGCCAATCTTGATACCGGTCTGGAGCAGGATCTCGATAAGCGCATAGGTGCGTGCGTCGTCCTTTGCAAAATCGCGCAGTGCATGGTATTCGAGTTTGCTTAAGATCCGGGGAGGGGTTGAAGAATATTTCGGGTGCGATACGTCAAGGGAGGGGTTCTGATCGATCACCTGCTGGTTTTTCAGATATCTGAAAAACGTGCGGATAGAATTGAGCTTGCGCGAGGCAGACTTTTTCGTGTAGCTGTCCGCGAGAAGCTTGGCGATAAAGCCGTCAATATCATCCTTTTTAACCTCACGAATATCGGTTTTATCCTTGGTGGTAAGAAAGCCGACAAACTGTTCCAGGTCTTTTTTATACGCGACGACCGTGAAATCGGATTTGCTCTGGCTTTTGAGGTGGCTGACAAACTCCTGAATGAGCGAGTGGGGAATATAATTTACCATAACGTCCTATAATATATCACAATGTAAGAGGGATTGCAAGGGGATTTAGCTATGGCTCAATAACGCTCAAAAACAACGCTTTCTTTGTCCGTATGCCGATCATAGAGATGCTGCCTGACCGATTCGACCACCTCGCGCCTGCCGCATATATAATACTCTAAGGTATTGGGGGGAGATTGCAGTATCAGCGGCTCAACGCATTCGTGGATATGGCCGAGGCTAAAATAGCCACGGTCTTCCGGCTTAACCGATTCAAGCGACTGTTCCCGGGACAGGCATATGGTGACTTTGAGGTTCGGGTTTGTCCGGGCAAGCTGTTTGAGCTCGTCAAACAGGTAAAGCTCATTCAAGGTAGGCAGCCCCCAGAATAAATAGCACTTTTGAGCGTGCGGGAGGCTGGACCGGAGAAAGCTCCGGATAGGCGCGATACCGGTTCCGGTTGTGAGAAATACCTTGTCGCGCGATGTGTCTTTTAATGCGAAAAGGCCTGCCGGCCCCTGGAATTCAATATTCTGCCCCTCATGGAATGTTTCGATATAGCGGGAGGCGATTCCGCCCGGCACCCGCTTAATAATCAGTTCAAAGGAGGTTTCGTCCTGCGACGAGCTTGCGATGGAGTAAAGCCGTTTGACCGGCATGACTTCGTGGGGCACAGTAAGTATTACGTATTGGCCGGCCGTAAACCTGAGCGTTTCCCCGGGCGCGAGGGTGAAACGCAATAGATCCACGTTTCCCGGAAGAATTGTTTTATTTGTGAGTGTCGTATGGTAGTTTTGCATGGCGCTAGAGTCTTGACCTCTGTGAAATTTCCGCCTCGATGAGCTCGCGCGGTTTTCCGTATTTGAGGCGGGAGAGCTGGATGATTGCCTGGGCAATCTTCTCGTTTGATTCTTTTTTCAGCTTATTCATATCTTTGGTCATGTCCACCGAAAAGGGCGGAACCGGCTCGTTGCGCACGATCGTCTTCATGTAGGAGTGGAATCGTTCCACGTTGATAAGGTCAGACTCGCCGAACACCGGCTGGAACTCTCTTTGGATATAGGAAGCGTCCGTCACTCCCACGCGGAATGAAATAAGGGTGCCTACGTTGCCGAACACCGCGTTTTTCACTTCCTCATCCATCTGTCCGATGAACTGGTTGGCGACGGTGAGGGCGAGGTGGTATTTGCGCGCCTCCGAAAGGATGACTGCAAAATCCGGGGTGGCAAAGTTCTGGAACTCATCCACATACAGGTAAAAATCGCGGCGCTGCTCCTCGGGCATTTCCTGGCGGCTCATCGCGGACATGAGTATTTTCGGGATGATGACGAGTCCAAGGAAGCTGGAGTTTTCCTCGCCGAGTTTACCTTTTGACAGGTTGATGAGGAGAATTTTACCCTCATCCATCACTTTGCGGAAATCGAACGCGCTTTTGGACTGTCCGATGATGTTGCGCATGGTTTTATTGGTGACAAACCGGCCGAATTTGGAAACGATGTAGTCGAGCACTTCGGACTTGTGGAAGTCGGAGGTCTGCGCGATCTGGTCAGTCCAGTAGCGGCGTACGATCGGGTCATTCACCTTCGGGAGGAGCTCCTGCACGTATTTGGGGTCGGTGAGTACGCGTACGATTTCGATAAATGTCGATCCGGGTTCCGCCATGATGGTAAGCATTGCGTTTCTCACCGCGTGTTCGAAGCGGGGGCCGATGATGCCGGTGCGCTGCGGGTCGTACAGTTTGTACATGAGATTGATGATGGCGGTTGTTATAAAGTGTTTTTGCTCCTCGTCTTTTGCCTCCAGGAGATTCAATCCCATGGGCCGTTCGGTGTCGGCGGGGTCAAAATAAATAACATCCTCCGCCCGTTCGGGGGGAAGGAATTTGAGCGTGTCGTCGATAAGGTCGCCGTGGGGGTCCATAACGCATACGCCATATCCGGCGCGGATATCCTGCTTGATCATTTCCTTGAGGAGCTCCGACTTACCTACGCCCGTTTTTCCGATGATGTAGGTGTGGCGCATGCGGTCTGCGGGCGATATGTATACCGGCCTTTTCACGCCACGGTAGTATCCGAAACCCATAAACGTACCATCAGTGCTTGGTACTTCAGCGGAAACTGGCGCCGTTTTGGCTTTTAACCAGTGGATATGCGGGGTTTCGATGGTTTTGTTGGGGAAATGGAATAGGGTGGCAAGCTCGTCGGTCGAAAACACGGATACGGATTTGAAAAATGAAGGTTCAATAACGGGGAAGAATTTGTATATGAAATTAATCATGAACGCACCCTTAAACCACATACGCGGCTTCTTGAACGAATTGAGGTCGGAATTGAACTGCGAAAAGGCCGCGGAGATGTTGCGGGCGTGAATTCCTGCTACGTCTTTGGATTTTGCGGAGACGACATATCTGATTGTTGTTTCGAAACCCGGCCTTGAGCATTTGTCATCGATCTTTTCGAGCATTTTCGGATCCGTTTTGAACGTCGCCTTTTCCGGGTTCGCTTCGTTTTTTTTGGTCGAGGAGATATAGGATTTGCCCGCCTTTTTCCAGTCCGGCTTGGCGGGTTTGATAAGGAATTGTACGATTGCCCCCTCCCCGTCACCCATTTTGGAAAGAGCGGAAGTTACGGTTGCAAGCGGATCGGTAGGGAGGTCTTTGTAAGTTTTGATGGGCATATAAGGGAAATCTTTTTGGACGAACGCGCCGTAGGCAACCTTGCCGTCTTCGGAAAAAATATTCGGTTCATCCACCCGCTGAATATCCGCCTGCGGGTAATATCCGTATATGGTTTTTTCCACCAGGTCGGTAATCCGGGTGGGAACCGACACATAGAACCGGATGTCGGCCTTTCGGCCCACGATTTCCAGGCACACGAGGTCGTCGACTTCAAGGAACGAAAAGAATCCGCCTTTCTTCAGGGACGAAAATGATGCAAACATCTGCTCCGCCGCATCGATTTTGATTTCGTTGTCTTTCTGGAGTTTCACCTCAAGCGTCACCATCTCAAGGGATAACTGCTCCCGTTTCTTCAGCCGCAGGAACACGGAAAGAAGGTATACAAAAACCCATGTAAGAATTCCCGCCAATATGGCGGCAGCCACGAGAAGACCGAGGGTGATCATGCGGTCGATGAGCGGCGTTAGGATGGTTTGCTCCATGAAAAAATTATATAATAAGCGTGATGTTTAGTGGAGCTCGTTTGCGCAAAATTTCGGTATACGCGGGGATTTTCTCGCTATTCATTTTTGTTGCCGGAAACATCCTCCAGTCACAGACGATAAATCCCCTCTATTTCCGCCTGATTGAGGGCGACCGGGAGGCGATTGCCCCGTATCTTACCCAAATACGACAACTCCCCGTTTTCCAGAGCGAACTTATCCGCTATAAGAATAGCGAGGGTGCATGGGTGGAGCGTAAGGTATTCCAAAAGGAATGGGAAAGAAACAGCAGGATCGTACGGCTTGAGGAGGCGCTCAGGAAGAATCCCTCCTCGCGGGATATCCTTTTCGGTCTTGCGCGTTTGTATGAAGAGCGCGGGGATACGGATAAGGCAGGTCATTATCGGGAAGCGGCAAAACAGATCGATCCCGGGTTAAAATAACCATATGCTTAAACAGGCTCATGTGTATATCAAAGGGGACGTCATAGGTGTTGGATTCCGCGCCTGGACCAAGATTCAGGCGAAAATCAACAGCGTACCCGGCTGGGTAAAAAACGTATTCGATAAGGAGCATGTGTTCGGAAGGGGCGGCGGAGTGGAAGCCCTGTTCCAGGCCGATGAGGAAAAAGTGCTGAAGATGATACAGCTCGTCAGGGAAGGCCCGCCCGTTTCGCGGGTTGACGATGTTGAGGTATACTGGCAGGAACCGAACGAAATCTTCGAAACGTTTGAGATACGGAAGTAACCCCTTGTGTTACCGTTTCACCGATTTTTCATGAAAACAAAAAAGTGCCCCGCATGCGGCATAAGCGGATCATTTCCCGGCGTACATATTTCAGGATCGCGGTGCAATTACTGTCGGGAGCGCGCTGTGTTATACCGCAAACATGCCGCATCCAAGACGCTTTGCTACACCGCGCCCCTTGACGAAAACACCCGGAACAGGCTTTTCAAACAAATGGACTCCTATTTCCGGCGGATGGCTGCCGACCGCACGCTTGGCGTCATGGCGTACAGCGGAGGCATCGACAGCACGTATGTTCTTGATACGCTCGTCAACAAATACCGTCTCAACATCATCCCGGTGACGGTTGACGTGGGGGCAATGGATGAGCGCGCGCTTTCAAACATCAAACACACGCTCAAAAAGCTGGGGATCCGTAAAAGCGTATTTGTTACCCGCCATACCCCCCGGTTCCTCAAGGTTTTCGATTATTTCTTCACACACCTTGACGACCTGCCGGTTGAAGGATACAACCCGCTCTGCTGCATGGTGTGCCACCACCTCATCGATTTGGTTGTCCATCATGAGGCGCGCGCCGCTGGCGCGGAGTATATCGTGAGCGGCCTGGACCGGTTTCAGACGCCGCCCGAACTGAATTTTTTATTGAAAAACAACAGCTTTTTCCTCGATATCGATCCCCGCACCCATTTTGATGCATTAACCAGGTGGTGGCCGCGCGCGGTCCGGGAAAAAATTTTCGGAGCAAAGACCATGGAGGCGTTCAGGAAAACATTCACTAAACACAAAACACCGCTTAAACTCATTACCCCCACCTGGTTTATGGATTACCGGAAAGAGGAAGTGCGCGAGTACCTTGTCAGCAAGGGTATCATTCTCCACACTGCAGGGACCAACTGCAAATTCAAACCGCTCGCCAACGCCCTGTTTATGATGAAACACGGATACGGCATTAATGAATTCGTGGAAAGCAGCAAAGTGTGGGAAAAAAGGCAGAATCCGAACCGGAACGAGAAATGATGTGGACCCGACCGGATTTGAACCGGTGATCTCCTGACTGCCAGCCAGGCATTCTAGCCGCTGAACTACGGGCCCGAAACCTTTACGTATTATAACGCATCGGGAATGATATTCATAGACCGCAACCACGCCGGGCAGCTTCTCGGAAAAAAACTGTTGGAGGAATATTCATTTTCCCCGGAGCGCACCACTGTCCTGTCGCTTTTAAGGGGCGGGGCAGTTGTGGGGCAGCGGGCGGCTTCCATTCTTCATTCATTACATTTGCCTCTGCCGGTCGCGAAAGTAAAACACCCCCGCGAAAGGGAAATGGCAATCGGCGCCCTGTGTTTCGGGAAACTGCATTTGGAGCGCCCCATTATTGAGTACTTTAACCTCAGCGAAGAAACGGTGAAAAGCCAGGTGCGCAAAGCGCAGGCGCTTTTTGAAACGCGGTTAAACGCCTTCGGCATACGTGAGACCGATTATGCCGCTCTTAAGGGAAAATACGCCATATTGGTTGATGACGGGATCGCGACATCCTCATCCATGAAAGCCGCCGTCTCATGGGTGCGGACGCTTGATCCCGCGCAGATAACAGTTGCAACTCCGGTTGCACCCTTCGACTTCAAAATGGAAAAGGGGATTGCGACGGTAATTCTTGAACGGGTGCCGGAGCTGCGCGCGATTTCGCGATTCTACCGCAACTTCCAACCGGTTGACGAGCGGGAAGCGGTGCGCATATTTCAACCCACAAAGTAACCCTGCGCAAAAAACGCAAAGACAACAATATGAAGGACGGCGAATACCAGAGACAGGATGATTTTTAACGTTTTGTTTTCCAATTCCCCCAGGAAAAGGAATAGGGACAGGGAAAACAGCGCGTAACGGGGAACGGAGGAAAACGTACCGGTTAACGTTGGGAGCAGCATGTTGACAAAGGAGAATATGTTCAATCCAATCCGCTCATTGCTCTTTTTCTTTATGCTTTTAATGAAGTCAAGGGACAGGACCGCGCATACGAACGTAAACATCAGCATTTCAAAAAGCGATACGAAATACTGGAAGTTGGGTGCGGCGGTAAAAAGGATCCGGATGTACCGGTAATACACCTGGGGAAGCGTTATGAGGCTGGTCGACCGGTTTGCGCCGAAAGCGGGCTGCGCGTTGAAAAAAAAGAACGGATCGCCGACCGTGATCCACAAATATGTGCAATATGTGGTCAGCCCCACAAAAGGGGATATGAGATACAGCAGCTTGGGGGGAGGGGCAAGCCACTTTTTTCTTTTCAGATAATCCCTCAGGAGGGGTAGGAAGTGGAAAAGCAGCGGTATAAAAAGGAACGCGCCCATCAGGCGGGTGGCGGATGCGAGAGCTGCCGCCAAAGCCGCCAGTAGGTATGTTTTCCGGCGGAGGAAATAGAGGAACGCAGCAACAAGCAGGAAAAACAAACCCTCCGTGTATACCGCTCCAAAATAAAACGAGGTCGGAAAGAGGAGAAGCAGGGCCACTACCCCGTACGCCCGTTTTTTTTTGCCGCCGAAAAGCGCAAAGAGATAATTCCTGAAAAAATACAGACCTGCAGCGAAACAAAGGTTTGAAACGAAGAGTGCGGCTAAAAGATCGTTGTGGGGGCGGGGAGCGTCGGGTGTAGGAAAAAGGAACGAAACCAACCGAACGAGAAGAAAATATAGGGGGAAATATGCCTGCGTATACGTGTTGTACCCTTCCCTGACGAGCGTGAGGTACTGGGTGCCGTCAAAACTCGCAAGCGCATTTATGAATGCGGGAAGGCGGTAATCGAGAAGCAGCTCCTTGTACGGAAAAAAACCCAGATAGGGGATAAAGGACGGAGCGAGAAGGGGAACGGCAAAACCAACCGTCCGCCACAGAAGAAACATAACGATTGTCATATCTTATTGTAGCAACTCAACCCCGAACAAGGCATGTCTTAATTAATCAATTAATAAGACGGGGATTATTCCCACTCCATGGTGGCGGGGGGCTTTGTGGTTATGTCGTATACGACGCGCGATACTCCCGGTACTTCGTTCACGATACGCGTCGCGATGCTTTGAAGCACCGGATACGGCAAATCGACCCAGTCTGCAGACATACGGTCTTTTGAAGACACGATACGCAAGGCGACAACGTCGCCGAAAAACCTGCCGTCGCCTTTTACCGCGGTGCTCTTTGCGTTCGTCAAAACAGTCCAGCACTGGAACACTTTTTCGTACCAGCCTGATTTTTTCATTTCATCAACCAGAACACCGTCAGCCAGAACCTGTTTTTTCAAACGTTCTTCCGTCACTTCGCCCAGGATCCGTACCGCGTGTCCCGGTCCGGGAAAGGGCTGCTGATATACGACGTCTTTCGGCAACCCAAGGAGGGTGCCAATTTCGCGTACCTGGTCGGTGTAGAAATATTTCAACGGCTCGAGAAGTTCGAGCTTCATGTGTTTGGGGAGCCCGCCCACGTTATGATGGCTTTTGATGTGTGCGGCGTGTTTGGTTCCTTTGGAATGGATGAAATCGGCATACGTCGTCCCCTGCATGAGGTATTTCGCGTCGGGATATTTTTTCAGTTCCTCCTCAAACAGTTTCACGTATAGGCCGCCGATGGCTTTCCTTTTTTTCTCAGGATCAGTTACCCCCTTTAATGCTTTGAGAAACTGCGCGCGCGCCTCAATCACCTGTACTTTTACGCCGAGGAGTTTGGGAAATACGGTCCGTATGCGCTCCGTTGCCTCTTCCCTCATGAGTCCGCTGTCTACGTAAAAGGGGATAAACTGCTTTCCGACCGCGGCAGCCACCATCGCGCCGGCAACCGCACTGTCCGTTCCTCCGGAAAAGGCGCCGATGACAAGCTTCGGGCCGACTTTTTCCCTGATCTGCGCGATGAGCTCTCCGGTATTTATTTTTTTAGGGACAATCGCGACTTTACAGATGCGGGTAACGAAATTTTCAAAAAGCAAAGTGCCTTTTTCGCTGTGGGATGATTCCGGATGAAACTGCACCGCATACAGCGGTTTTTTCGTATGACACGCGGCGGCAAAAGGGACCGTTTCCGTTGAAGCGAGTGTTGTAAATCCTTCGGGCAGCGCGGTTACCGAATCGCCGTGGGATTCCCATACCTTGGATGCTTCGGGGAATCCGTAAAACAGATCGCGGTAATGGGTAACGCGCAATGTTGCCGGGCCATACTCTTTTTTGACCGGGGACACCGTCCCTCCGAGAAGATGTGCGGTAAGCTGCCACCCGTAGCAGATACCGAGAACCGGGATATTGAGGTTGAAAATGGCGGGATCTATTGCGGGCGCTCCTTTTTCATATACCGAAAGCGGCCCCCCCGAAAATATGATGCCTTGCGGCGGAGATTCCTTAATGTGCTTCAGGGCCTGTTCCGGCTCGAGGATTTTTGTTTCAACGCCAAGATCCCTGAGCCTTCGGGAGATGAGGTGGCAGGTTTGCGAACCGAAATCAATGATGTATATCATGGTTTATTGGTAACTTTTACCGGCATTCGTAACAAGGATATCGTGGGGATGGCTTTCCTTGAGGGACGCCTGCGATATGCGGATGAACCGCGCTTTTTCATGCAGTTCGGATACAGTTCTGCATCCGATATAGTACATGCCGGAGCGGATACCGCCGATCGCCTGCTCCAGGAGCTCCGATACGGTTCCCTTGATGGGAACGAGTCCTTCCACGCCCTCCGCAACCAGCACGCGGTCGCTGTAGGATTTGTCATGGTATTCCCCTTCGGACTTGATTTTTGCCCCTTCCTTCATGGCGCCGACCGACCCCATACCGCGGTAGGACTTGAACATGTATTGTTCTTTTTCAATTTTGAGGATATCCTTGAACCGGAGAGGAACGTGTTTTTTATCCAGCATAACCTTTTGCCCCGGCGCTTCCGCGCAGGACGCGAAAAATCCACCCATCATGACGCTTGATGCACCCGCTGCGAGCGCCTTCACCATGTCGCCCGAGTAGGTGATGCCTCCGTCCGCGATAACCGGAATACGGTGTTCGTGCGCAACGGGTGCGATGTCAAAAAGTGCGGTGATTTGGGGGACTCCCATGCCGGACACGATGCGCGTCGTGCAGATGGCGCCCGGTCCCATGCCCACCCGGAGTGCGTCCACGCCCGCCTTGATGGAGGCGAGGGCCCCTTCGCGGGTGGCGACGTTGCCGCCAATGACCTGAAGGGAGGGGAACCTGTTTTTTATGGTTGAAACGGCGTCAAGTATCGGTTTGGCGAACCCGTGGGCAGAATCAACTATGATCGCGTCGACTCCGGCGTTCACAAGTTTTTCCACGCGCTCTTCGTTGTTTTGCGCTCCGACCGCAGCTCCCACAAGGAGTTTTTCTTTTTTTACCCGCGCGACTTCCTCAACTTGCCGGTCAACAGGAAGGTTCCGGTGGATGAAACCGATGCCGCCGGTTTTTCCCAAAGCGATGGCAAGCGCGCTTTCCGTTACCGTATCCATGGGGGAGGAGGAGAACGGGATATCAAGGGCAATAGTCCTGGTAAGCTGGGTTTTGGTTGATATATCCTGCCGTTTAAAGTCGCTGTAGTCGGGACGCAGGAGCAGATCGTCAAACGTGAGTCCTTCGATAAACCGGTCAGAGGTAGAGATTGCCATATCTGTTTTTCAAATTGATAAACGAGTACTCAAACGACCATGCGATTGTTTTGCGGATCTGCTCCTCGGTAAGGATTCCTTTTTCCTGCAGGTATTCGTACTGGTTGCGCAGGTGTGCGCCTTCGATCATTTCCGGCCAGTCCGTGTTGATCGTGAACTTGACCCCTTCCGCAAAGAACGTCTGGAGAATGAATTTCAATTCTTCGTCGTCTTTTACCGCCCTGGTCATGAGGTTGCTGAACGGGCATACCTCAAGCACTACATCCTGTTTCCTGAGCTCATCCATGAGCCGCTTGTCGTATGCTGCCTTGATGCCGTGTCCGATCCGGTCGGGGCGCGCATAGGCAAGACAGTCTCCCATGTCGTTCGTATCCACCGTTTCACCCGAATGGGCGGTTATTTTCAAGCCGGCTTTGCGCGCTTTTTTTATGAGTGGTACGTAATCCCTGAATTTGAACCTGCCCGTATCGTAGTTTGAGAAGTCTATGCCCACAACCCCGCGGCTCCGGTATTTAATGGCTTTTTCCACGATGATTTCATTTTTTTCGATCGGAAACTGCCGGTCAAGGCAGAATATGACGCCGGCCCGGAGTTTCGGATACTCAAGAAGCGCCCGTTCCATACCGCGCAGCATGGCCATAATCGCATGATCCAGATCGACAACGCCGTCGCGGTTGTGTTTCATGGGATTGCCGCGCAGTTCAAGCAGCGTAATATTGTTTGACCGGTAGGCGCCGCTCATGGTTTCGTAGGTTGATTTCTCAAGCGCAATGGACCCGGAGGAAAGTTTGTCGAGGACGGGATGGTATACCTTGTCCAGGTATTCTTTCAATGTCATTTTTTTTTCCGGAGAAAGGACAAGGAAGTCCACAAACTCATGGTAATCGCGGATGACAAGCTTGTAGCCTTCACTTTGGGCAATATGCCAATAGACCGAGGGCGGGATGGAAGGCGCGATATGGGCGTGAAGGTCTGCCAGTTTACAAAAAAGCCCGCCATGCGGGCGGGTTCGTGAAGAAACAGTCGATTGTTTCCGTACCATGTTCAATTATAACAAAACCATTTTTCTTTGCAACCGGTTTATTTCAGCGGCGGGGAGAGGGGCTGATGTTTTGGAGCCCTGTAACGAGTTGAGGAAAGGTTCCGTGAATGATGCCGCGCTCGGCAAGGAGGGGAGCCTGGTGTCTGTTGCGGGGCACCAGGGGAACCAGGGGAATGACTCTTCCCGGGAACGCGTCATGAAGTTTTATTGCCGTTGGGACGTGGTCGTCCACAAACACGACCGGTCCTGCGTCCGGAGATTGCTCCAGCACCCGGTTCATAAACATGAGTTTTGCATCCGAGGGATCGGCAAGTTCCGCTTCAACATCAAGAACCGGCGCCCGGTCAAATCCCCAGTACTTCAGGGACGCCGCGGAAACGGGGATGATTGCGTCGGGACGGGCGGTCGGATAGCCGCATGTGGGGAAGCCCATGACATCAAGCTCCCTCTGGAACTGTAAAACGCCGTTTACCGGACGCATGCGCGCATGCGCCTCCCTGCTTGTGGCGACCGTTCGGTACAGGTCCCGGAAGGGTATGCCAAGTTCCCGTGCGGCCTCCTGATATTCGGGTACCTGGAAATATCTGCCGCCCGCGGCAACCACTTCATCGACCGATTTATGAGAAACGGTGGCGGCTCCCCGCCGTCTCATTTCCTCCTCGAGAAAAAACCGCAGGTATGCCTCCGACAGGAAAGACGTATCGTCCAGGTCGTAGAAACCGCCTTTTCCGGTTTCCCTGAGCAGACTGCACATCTGCGTTTCCGCTTCGAGGCGTGTCGGGTAGAGGTAGCCGGTGAGATCACCGGATTGCGCCTCAAGTATGTGTTTTTGCCGCTGGATCAGGGGGTTTTCCGCATGTGTCATAGATAAAGCGTTCCAGGGTTTTATTTTGTTTTCCCGCGGTATCGACCGCACCCGGATAGGTATATGTTACCACAG
Organism: uncultured Gammaproteobacteria bacterium; assembly: GCA_964629635.1. Lineage (GTDB taxonomy): Bacteria > Patescibacteriota > Microgenomatia > UBA1406 > GWC2-37-13 > YC2-FULL-38-9. The sequence goes on along the minus strand of CAZVQS010000001.1, from coordinate 326,593 downwards.
ATTTGCGTTTTTTTTGACCGATCAGGTCCTCTATATGCTCTGAAAGACGCATCCTCCACTGGTCCATCTGTAGTGTGGTATACAGTTTTTCATGCGCTCTCCCGCGCTTTTTCAACCGTTCCATAAGGAGCGGGGTGGGGTAGTCAAGTACGACCGTGGTCGAAACGGCGGGCGCCTGTTCCATGAGCCGTTCATGCACCGCCCTGAGCAGTTCGTATTCCTTTTCCCCGAGCATGCCGGTTCCCGAGAAGTGGTTTTTCGTGTACATGTAGAACCCCATGTGGAATCCCTGGTCCAGTACCACGTTTTTCCGGCGGACCAGTTTTTGAAGCGGAGCAATGCGGTTTGCGCGGGTAAGGGAAAACTGGAGGCCGACCGCGAGCGCGTATTTTTCCGGCTCCCGCGCGACCAGCGGAAGAAACGGGTTTTCCAGATACAAGTCTACGTCAAAATACTCATAGCCGAGTTTTTGCGCAAGGATACGGGCAAGGGTGGTTTTTCCGGAGCCGGGCAGACCGACGAACTCTATTATATTCATAAATAGGGAAATTGTAGCACAAAGGCTCTTGCATACGGGGAAGTCCGGTGTATAATGAAATATGGAACGGTATCGGAAAAAGAGTTTGTGAAATTGTACCCGCCAACATGGCGGGCTTTTTTGTTATGGCCCATCTGGAAAACCTGCAACAACAACTTCCCCAACTATATCACCACGAGCTGCCCCGCGGTCCGGTTCCCATGCTCGGCGTTCCGGACCTGGTTATTTATCCCGGTACGAGTTCCCGGCGGGCAGCCTTTTTCCGGCGGGCGTTTCCCGAAAGGGAATTCAGGAACGTGGCTATAGGCAAGGAGCCGGGAGGCGACATAGCGGACGTCATGAAATTCAAGCTGGGGCAAGCGCTCCCCCATATACCTGAAAATCGGTGTGTCGCGGTGATTGCCGCAGACACCCAGAACGTAACCCCCTCGCTTGACCGGGAAACCGGGGGCGTGCGCATGACGAGCTGGCCGAAACCTGACAACGCAGAAAAGGTCTACCGGATGTTCCGGGACATGGTTGAATTTGGCGATGAAATGAACCAGCCGCCCTTTTACGTGGGGGACTCCTCCTCCGGCATGCTTCACCTGAACGGGAGCGCGCATCTGGTTGAGGACCGGAGGCAAAGCGTCGTGGAGCTGTACGAACCCCGGTTCAGGCAGCTTGCCGACGTGCGGGGCTTTGAGGAATACCTCAGGCAGCTCGACCTTTTTTACGGACAGGAACTGTATGCGGAAAATGGCATGCGGATGGGTTTGAAAGATTTGTCCGCGGGCATATCGCTGCCGGTCCTCGTCAAGCTCGGTATGGTATCATCGGTCGACGGGGTTTCCGTGCAGGACCCGATGTTTCGGGCAAAACTGCTAGAAGGAGTGCATAACGTGGCGGTCGGCATATCGCCGGGGGTACTGGAAACCGTGCAGGTGGACAAACGCGGGGCCATCGAGGAATGGCCCTGGCTCAACGGCGTCGTCGACAGCGCCCTTTGTTGAACATATGAAAAACATCGCAACCAAATCGATTCACAAGAAAAAGTCAGTCAAAGACGGGCTGCGCATCTGCGTCATGAGGAGGATTCATCCCGAGTACGATTTTGACATTTGGATGCCCCGGCTTGCGCCTTCCGAAGAACTGCTCCAGTCTTATGTCATCAGGAAAGATATGAAATGGAAGGAATTCTCAAAACAATACCGCCTGGGCCTTCTGCAAAACTCCCCGGATCTGCTTGATTTGCTTGTCGAACTCTCCTCCCGGCGCAGGATAACCCTTTTGTGCACGGAAAACAGCTACAAGCGCTGCCACCGGCAGGTGATACTGGAGGAAATGCACAAACGAATCAGAGGGAAGAAATAATCCCGCGCAGGAGAAGCCCCATGCGTTCCCCCCCTTTTTGCGCTTCACGCAGGACCTCTTCATGGTCGTGCTTCACGAAAGCGAGATTGGTGACGAACGCCAAAGCGAGAACCCGCACTCCCAGTGACCGGGCAACAAGCGTTTCAGGGACCGTGCTCATGCCGCACACATCTGCGCCGAGGGTTTTCATGGCCCGCTTGTCCGAGGGTGTTTCGAAATTCGGGCCGTGATAGTAGATGTAAGATCCTTCCCGGAACGGGATGTTGTTTTTCCGGCAGATATCAACGCATGCTTTGCGAAGCGGTTCGTCAAACACACAGGACGTGTCGATGAATCGGGGTCCGACAAGCGGATTGTCAATTGCGAGAAGAAGCGTGATCATATCGTTGAGGATAACGACATCGCCTACGCGGTATGTTTCGTTTAACCCCCCGGATGCGGCGGTCAGGATAAGCGTCTTCATGCCCGCTTGCGCAAACAGCCGGAAGGGTGCCGTTGCCTCAAATGCGCTATACCCCTCATACAGGTGGAACCTGCCGGACATGAACGCGGTCCGTTTGCCGGAAGCGTTTGCAATGATGAGTTTCCCCTCATGGCCGGGTACGGTTGCCTTGACTCCGAAAAGCTCCCCGTATCCGATCTCCGTTTCGCGCTTTGTCCCTTCAAGTACCCGGTTCCATCCGGAGCCGAGCACCACAAGCGCTTCAGGGAAGGACGGGACATGTTTCTTCAGGATGTTAAGGGATTCCTCCGGCTGCAGCATATTATTTGGACAAATAACGATCTATATACCTGTCGGGAATGTTAATTTCCTTCAATTTCGCACGGATTTCCTCTCCATTCTTATTCTCTTTTTTCATAAGCCTGCTGACCGATTCGACCGTTTCCCGAACTTCATAGGGGAACACAATCCATTTGTCCGTTTTCGCTTCATAATAGTCGGGAAGGTATTCGGTCCACGGTTTTGCGAACAGGGCGGCGGTTTTAATTTCCGTACCCCCCATGTTTTTTATGTGCTCAATACCTTTTACGAACGTTTTGCCCGTGTCCGATATATCATCAACGAGAAGTATTTTTTTACCCTTAAGTTGTCCCCCGACCTGATAGGTTATTTCCGTAAGGTTCTGCTGCTGCATGTCCCTGTAGCTTGAAAGGGTAAAGGTGGCAACCGGCAGCCTGAGAAAATCCGAAAGCATGTGGGCGGGGCTCATGCCGCCGCGGGCCATGGCGACAAGCAGGCTGCAATCGGGACACGCCTCTCTGATTTTTTCCGAAAGGCCGTATACGGTGCGGTGCAGCTCTTCCCAGGACAAGGACATGAATTCCATAGGAAATTATACCACCCTCCATTCGCGCTCCCACCCAAACCGGGACAAGTCTGGTAGAATATGATGTTGTCTTGACGGACAAAACGGGGTGTAGTTCAGATGGCCAGAACGTACGCATGGGGTGCGTAAGGTCGCCGGTTCAAGTCCGGCCACCCCGACTCGGAAATTCACTTGTGCCGCTAGTGGCACGCGTCCCCTATGCAGCTTCACTTGGTTTCGAAAAAAAAGCTCGCCGGAATACTTCTCATCGGACTCGTATTTGTTTTGGGATTCGTCCTGGGTATCCGCTCCGGCAGAAATGCGCAGGGAACCCAAATTGCGGAACTGCGCGAAAAAGGATACCGGTTCATTTCCCCGTTACTCGATTACCAGGAACTGCAGGAAACGCAGGCGGGAGATATGATCGGGCTCAAACGGGACATTGAAAAGTACATAAATACCGAGGTCGAAAAAGGGTCCATTACCGAAGCGGCCGTGTATATACGCGAACTGAACAACGGCCCCTGGATCGGCATCAACGAACGGATGCTGTTTTCTCCCGCCAGCCTGTTGAAAGTACCCATTCTCATCGCCATCCTCAAGAAGGTGGAAACCGATCCAAACCTTCTCACCCAGAAGATCAAAAACATACCTGTGGAAGACGGCGTGATGCAGGTGGTTGAACCTTCCCATCCCTTGAAGGAGGGGGAAAGCTATACGGTGTGGGAGCTTATCGAGCATATGATTCTCTATTCGGACAATCGGGCAAAAAACCTCCTGCTCATCACATTCAAGGACAAGGATTTCGAGCGGGTTTATCAGGATTTGGGCGTATCCCTGCCCAGTCCATCAGACCCGGAGGATTTCATGAGCGTGAGAAATTATGCTTCCTTTTTCCGCGTTCTCTACAACGCATCGTATCTTAACCACGAAATGTCAAACAAGGCGCTCGAGCTTCTGTCTCGCGTGGAATATCAGCAGGGACTGGTTGCCGGTCTTCCGGAGGGAACCGTGCTCGCGCACAAATTCGGGGAGCGTCTGGTGAACGGTCAGAAACAGCTTCACGACTGCGGTATTGTATACTATCCCAGCAATCCGACAATTCTTTGCGTCATGACGCGGGGGGCGGAATGGGAGCCGCTTGCGCAGACAATACGGGAAATCGCCCGCAAATCCCATGAAGTTATCTCCAAAGAGACGCGGCAATGAAACGGTTTGCACTGCCTCTTTTACTGTTTCTCGTTACCGCGCGCTATGCCTTTGCAGTTGAGCCGGCAAACAACAAATTCGGGATGTCGCTTCTCCAGCCCACCCAGAACGATATCGAAAAAACCGCCAAGCTCGTCAATTCGCAGGGGGGAGACTGGGGGTATGTCACGCTTGTCATTCAGGAAGATGACCGCGATCGCGGTAAATGGCAGGGACTATTCGATGAATTGAGGCGCCATCACCTTATACCCATCATCCGGATTGCCACAAAACCCGAAGGGGAAAACTGGCGCAGACCTAAACCGGAAGACGCCGGCGGATGGGCGCAGTTTCTTGATTCGCTTAACTGGGTGGTGAAGGAACGGTATGTTATTTTGTTCAACGAACCGAACCATGCATGGGAGTGGGGGGGAGAGGTCAATCCGGAGGATTACGGCAGAGTAGCCCTTGCTTTCGCCAAAAAACTCAAGGAGGAAAACAGAGATTTTTTCGTCATGCTCGCCGGTATGGACGCTTCCGCACCCTCCTACGGCATCGCGCATGAGGATGAAGGGGTGTTTCTTGACCGGGCATCCGATGCGGCTCCGGGTCTTCTCGCCTCTGTTGACGGAATCGCATCGCACTCCTATCCCAATCCCGCATTTTCCGGTTCCCCGTGGGATACGGGCAAAAAAAGCATCCGCGGGTATGAATGGGAGCTTGAGAAGTTCCGGTCTCTTGGGGCTCGGGAGAACCTGCCGGTTTTCATTACGGAGACCGGGTGGGTTGACGATCGCCTGAGCCGCGACACAATCGCTTCCTATTACAAAACCGCATTTGACGGGGTGTGGGGGCCGGACCAGCGGGTGGTTGCAGTCACGCCGTTTGTGTTCAGCTACCAGAGCGCGCCGTTTTTGGGTTTTTCCTGGAAAACACCCGGCGGAAGCGATGAATTTTATCCCCAATACCACACGGTGCTGGAACTTCCCAAGCCTAAGGGCGCCCCTCTGGTCGTCGAACGGGGGCGTGTCACGCAGGACATGCCGCATGAATTTGTCGCATCGTCAAATTACCGCTTTACGTTCCGTCTGGAAAACACCGGACAGGCGATATGGGACAAGGATGAGGGGTATGAACTCGGATTTGCGGGAGACGCACCGGTACCTTTCCAGTATTTCTTTTCGGACATAAAAGGCCTGGAGCCGTTTCGCGAAACGGATGTTTCCCTCTATATAAAAACGCACAGCGTGGAAGGTGAGCATGCGGTAAACATCGCACTCAGGAAAAACGGGGAAACCATAGCCAAAACAACCGACTGGAAGTTCGTTGTCCTTCCCTTGCCTGATTTGGACATTGAGGCTTCCCTTTACCCCAAGTTATCCTCCAACGGATCGGACTTCGAAGTCCAGATTTATAACGAACGGGAGGAGCTTGTGTACCGGAAATCGGGAGTCAGGCTGCAGGGGGGGAAGGGAACGGTTGGGGATGTGCAAAACATTGTGTTCGGAAACAAATACCGGGTTGTTCTTTTAAAGCCCTACTACCTTCCGCGGCAATCATTCATCACCTTCCGGCAGGATGCCAACCGGGCGGTATTCAAACGGCTGCTGCCGTTTGATTTCAACAGGGACGGAGCCATGACCTTTGAGGATGCGGGAGCGCTCTTCAATAATGCGGGCCTTCTCAAGCTGTTTGTTCCCTGAGAAGGGCAACCCGTTCTTCAAGGTTTTCCGCGCGCGCAAGGTAGCTGCCGGGGCAGACCGCATTGGGTTTTGACACCCTCGCAAGAATAATCGGAAGGGTTTCGGCGTTCACTGCACCGTCGAGGTATATTTCATTCTTATAGGACTCATTTCTTAGTTGATCTATCTTATTGAGCGATTCTTTAATAAAAGACTGTCCTTGCGGCCCAGGATGAATGGTCATTAATTGAATAATAGGCACAGATATGAAGTCATATTCCTTTACTATGGTTCTCACATCTTCCTCCGGATTCATCACGAGCCCGATTTGGAAATAGGGGTGGGCGGCCTGGATTTTCGGAAGGTCGGGGTGAAGGGAAGTGTGGATAAGGACGGTATCAATGCGAATTTCGTCTCTGAGCCCCGCTATCGTTTCAATGTCTTTTTCATAATTTACTACCATGAGATGAAAATCATAGAATACGTTGCGGTTGACTGATTTTTGGTTTTGCCTGATAAACCCTGCAAAATCCTCAAGCGAAAGTGTTTTGTTTTTTACGTACACGCCGTCTTCGATGTCGATCTGGAAACGGTTGAAGTAAGGGGACAGTTTCGCAATCACCGCGAAAAGTTCATCCGGTGTTTGTTCCACGAGGGAGGGGATTATGCGCATAGGTTATCCTTTTTTCGCCTGGTTTTTTATGCCGGTTATCACGCGCTCCACTTCCTCATCCGGCGCGAGGTAATAGTGTTTTATCGCTTTCATGTCCTCTCCGAGCTCGTATACGAGCGGAATGCAGTACGGAACATTCACTTTCATGATCTGCTCGTCAGTCAAGTTGTCCAGATACTTGATGAGCGCGCGAAGGGTATTGCTGTGAAGCGAAACGACGATGCGCTTACCGTTTTTGATTTGGGGCTCCACTTCCTTCTGCCAATAGGGTACAAATCGCGCGATCGTGTCCTTGAGGGACTCGCCGACCGGGAGGGACTTCGGGTCCATTCCCGCATATTTCGGATCGTTTGCCGGATGCCGCGGATCGGAAAGGTCCAGTTTCGGGGGGGGAACGTCATAGCTTCTGCGCCAGATATTCACCTGCTCGTCCCCGTATTTTGCCGCGGTTTCCGCCTTGTTCAAACCCTGCAGGGCCCCGTAATGGCGTTCGTTCATGTGCCAGTCCTTTACCATGGGAATCCACAGGAGATCCATCTCGTCCAGTACGGTCCACAGCGTGCGGATAGCCCGCTTCAGGTATGACGTGTATGCCAGGTCAAACGAATAGCCGAGCTCCTTCAGTTTTTTTCCGTACTTTTTCGTTTCTTCAACACCTTCTTTGGCAACATCTATGTCTGTCCAGCCGGTGAAGCGGGTTGCCCATTCGGTCAGTCCGTGCCTTACGAGAACGATTTTATACATAGGAAAGTGATGATAAATGGATAATGTGTGGTTTGTGTATATGCGGTGTTTTGATTATAATCAATAACGCATTAAAATGAAACGTCTTTTTCCGAAAAAAGTACCGGTCGTACGGAGGGGGCACCTGGGGGACGTACGGTTCCACCGGGCCCCGCCCCTACAGAACATCGTCCTTCTCTATTTCTTCATGTTCGGTATCGGACTTTCCGTTCTCGTGTTAAGTCTCAGGCTGTTCCAGCTAACGATCGTCAAAGGCGCCTATTACCGGAGGCTTTCCGAGGAAAACCGGGTGAAGGAAATAACAATCGATCCCAAACGGGGCTCCATCATCGACCGGAAAGGATTCGTGATCGCGGAAAACAAAGAGGCAGATGTATCATCCGGTCATGAACGCATTTCTTCACGCCGCCTGTATGAGGCGGGCGAGGAAACGGCGCACCTTATCGGATACCGCCAGCTTGCCGACCGCGCGGATATAAAAAACGACAACTGTGTGAACCGGTTGAAGCTCGGTGACAAAGTGGGGAAAAAAGGGGTTGAGCAGCTTTTTGACTGCGAACTGCGGGGCGTGGCCGGGAAAAAACTTGTGGAGGTGGATGCGGTAGGGGAATACCTGCGTACGCTTACGGTTGTTCCCCCCCAGAACGGCGCAACCATACAACTGGCAATAGATCTTGACCTGCAGAAAACCGCCTATGAGGCGATCAAAGGCAAAAAGGCCGCGGTCGTGGGACTCGTGCCGAAAACCGGCGAAGTGCTCGTATTCACCTCCTCCCCGTCGTTTGACCCGCAGGCGTTTGAGGACGGGGGCGGGCAAGTGGAAGACTATCTGGCGGACACGGATCACCCCCTGTTTAACCGTCTCACCGAAGGGACGTATCCCCCCGGCTCCATTTTCAAGCTGTTCGTTTCCGCGGGCATCCTGGAGGACAAAAAAATGACTGAGGATACGATCGTAATGGATACGGGAAACATCAAGGCGGGGCCTATAACGTTCGGCAACTGGTACTTTCTCCAGTACGGGAAGACCGAGGGGCCCGTCAATTTGATCAAGGCGTTACAAAGGTCCAACGACATATATTTCTACAAGGCGGGCGAAGCGCTCGGGCCGGAGGGCATCAAGAAATGGGCGGGCATATTCGGTTTGAACGGGGGAACGGACATCGGCATGAACGAAACGGAAGGCACGATCCCCTCGCCCTTCTGGAAAGAAGAAACGCTCCATGAGAAGTGGTATCTCGGCGACACCTACAACATGTCGATCGGTCAGGGATACACGCTCCTTGCGCCGATCCAGCTGGCCCAGGGGGTGCTGCCGTTTGCCAACGGCGGCAACCTCTGTTCTCCGGTTCTCCTGAAAAACGGAAAAACAAACTGCAGGAAGGTTGCCATGTCGCAAAAAACCCTTGCCCTCATCCGGGAAGGGATGCGCCAGGCATGCGCAACCGGCGGGACCGGGTGGCCGCTTTTCGATTTTGCGGTTGCCGCGTCCCCCGAGGCTGCGTTGGCAGGCGGGAAAACCGCCTCCCCCAGTGCCCTGCCCAAGAAGAGCATACCGGTCGGATGCAAGACGGGGACCGCCGAATCGCATGCGAAGTCCGGCATGCCGCACGCATGGTTTACCGCGTTTGCGCCGTTTGAGGAACCGGAGATAATGCTTACCATACTCGTTGAGGAAGGGGGGCAGGGTTCGGATGTCGCCGCCCCCATTGCCCGGGACATTTTCAAGGCGTATTTTGAACGGATCCAGTAACCGGAAACAGATAGAGAACCATATTTAATTTTTATTTCCTAGCTATGATTCATTCATGCGATCTGCCTCGAACGAAGGGAAATAAGCGGTTCCATTTTGAACGGTTCCATAACGGGACGAAACTTCCCGCGCTCGCACCTTCATGGATGAAGCGGGAACAAAAGTATCGGATCGGCTATAAACGGTACAAGGGGGTTCCCGTAATTGCGCTTCCTGAACCGCACCTCAAGAAATCAGATCTTTCTGAAACGCTTCGCAGCCGAAAATCCCAGCGAGAGTTTGACGTAAACACTTTGAACTTGTCTCGGATCGGAACGGTTCTCGGTCTCTCCTGCGGAATAAATGCGTCAAGAGGCATTCCCGAACGACGATATTATCCGTCAGCGGGCGCGCTGTATCCGCTTGAGACATACGCGATCGTAATGCACGCGGAAATCCCCCCCGGTTTATACCACTATCGGGTGACTGAACACGTTTTGGAACAGGTAAACACCATAGAGGCATTCAATTACGGCAACTGTTTCAGCCAGAAAGAGCTCGCGCAGGCCGGCATGATTGTGGTAGTCACCGCCTGTATCGGCCGGACGCTTCGTAAATACGGCGAACGGGCATACCGGTATGTATTCATCGAAGCCGGTCATCTTGGGCAGAACATATCGCTTGTTTCAACGGCACTTGGACTCAAGTCCTGCGCTGCCGCCGGTTACTATGATGATGCCCTGGGAAAATACATGGGCTTAAAAAGAGGCGAAATCGCGGCATACGCTTTTGCGGTGGGATAAACGGCTATTTCTTTTCAACGAGGATTTTTTTCTTTACGAGGTCTTTCAGCAACAGATCAACGTCTTTCTGCGCCCGCGCAAGCGGGATTTCATACGTTTTTTCGAGAAACTGAGCTATTTTTTTAGCCGTCCATCCTGCTTTGGCCTTCCCGAAAACAAGAGAGCCGGTTTCGTTGAGCGTATGGAGGCGGGAGGAGTCGCCATCGAAGATGACGGTCTTTTCCCCCATTTTCTGGACGACAAACTGTTTATTCAAGCGAAGTGAAGTTGACATACCCGTTATTGTAGCAGGTGCCGTTTTCTTTTGGTTGACAGGAAGGAAACGACAGCGTAAAAACCAGTCCACAGCACCGAATACAGCACCGCGGGGTTCAGAAACACCCGCAGGCGCGTCAAAAGCGGCAAGGGCGAAAGCGTGAAGAGGTTTACGAAGCGGTTGATTCCTTCCCATACGCGCGGTTCGGCATCAAATATGTTTGCCGACATAGTGCGTCTTTGCAAATAGTTGCGCGTGTCCGGGCTGGAGGCAATCTGCGAAAGAAACGTACCGGGGATGGTCCCGGGGAAGTATCTGTTAAGGAGGAAATATCCCGGATATACGAACGAATGTATACGGTACCGGGATACGTATGCGGCCATTTCGGACCAGAGGTGTTGGTGTGATTTCCGCAAGATGGCGCGTATCAGCTCAAGCCGGAACAGCCCCTTGAAATTATGGTGAAAAAAATGGAGCATGAGATAGGTGACGAGATGTTTTTCCGACAGGACAGGGTACTTTGCCCCGCCCACGCGGACAAACCTTCTTTCCGACAGGTACTCCCGGGTCATCTGTTCGATAAGCCGCTGCGGATACAATTCAGTGAGCTTTCCCAGCTGCGTCATCATGAATACGGCTTCATAATGTACGTCAAACACTACGGGGAATTTCCCCAGTTTTTTGTAGTACGTCTCTTCGGTTTGCTTGTCCTTCAGTATTCCGTGCCCGGCTGAAAGGCGGGTGTCGGCTTTGCGGTATCCGGTCCGTTTCAGGATGCCCCGTACGGTACCGGCATGTGTTCCCGGTACAAGAATGTCGCAGTCGCTGTAGAGCCTGCGCGGATGGCTCCCTTCATAATAGAGATGCAGCGGCAGGCCCTTGAGAACGACGACGGGAACATGTTTCTTTTCAAGAAGAGCCAGTATTCGGTTGATTTCATGGAGATAAAGCATGGATTGCTGCAGATAAATCTGGTCGATGGAGAATCGTATTCCATTCCGTTTCACGGATACCGCTTTCGCAATGACGTGGCGCGGGAGTATTCTGCCGTCGGACAGGCGGTTGTTGTCTCCCTTTAAGATCAGGTGCCCGGTTCCGGCATATACAACGCGATGGGTGAGAAGTTTTCCGTCCCTTTCCACAAGCAGAATATCGTTGGTGCGGATTTTCGAGAAAGGAACTTTCCGGTAGGTGACCGTATCTCCCGAGCGGATGAGGGGAAGCATGCTGTCCCCTTGGGAAAGGAGGGAAAACGTGCTCCGGGATAAAAGGAGGCGGGTGAAATCCGACATGGTACTATTATATACTGTAGGTCGTTGAATCAATATCCATGAACCCCCATACCCCGAAAAACACCAGAAAAAAAAGGAGGGTGTCCGTTATTATTCCGGGTTACGGAAGAAAGGAAACCCTCCGTACGTGTCTCGTATCCCTGTCCCGCCAGACGCTTGTGCCCGAAGAGGTGATCGTTACGGATAATTCGGGAGGCTCTGCCGTGAAGGTAACCGTTGATTCATTCCGGAAAAAGTATCCGGTAAGGCTCCGGCATGTTCTTGTTGCGAAAAAGGGGGCCGGTAACGCGAGAGCAGCGGGAGTAGGCGCGGCGAAATCACCGATTCTTGTTTTTATCGACGACGACTGCGTGCCAAAAAGAACATGGATAGCGGAGTTGGTGGGGAAATGGGAAGGCCGGCAAAACAGCGTAATCCAGGGGAGGAGCGAAAATGGGCTGCCCGGAGACCTGTTCGCGTCCCTGAACCATTTCAAGGACCAGCAGTATCTGCAAAGCGGCATGTATCGCATGCTGACTAAAACGTTTTCCCCCTGGTTTGATGCGAAAAACTGCCTCATTCCCCGTGATTTGTTCAGGAAGGGGGCGCTTGATTTCAGGGATGTGGAACTGGAAGACCTGGACCTTTCCGTCCAGATCATCAATCAGGGAATACCGGTCGCATACGCGTCCCGGGCGGTTGTTTTCCATTTCGGCAGGTCCAGTTTTTCGGCCAGTTTTCTCAGGTGGGTTCGGATGGGGGTGGGCAGGTATCTTCTGAGGGTAAAACTCCGGTCGTCAGGCACCCACTTCTACCGCTCGCGTGCGCTTAACGAAAAAATCCGCACGAGGGAAGAACGTATCCGGAACGCACTGCTAGCAGGCGCTTTCGACGCAAAGAGTCCGGTATACCGAATCGCGTTTCACGTGCTCTATCGTCTGAGCATAACGGTTACCAACATGTCCTATCTGCTTGCGCGGGTAATACGTCCATGAAACACAAAACCAGATATCTCAAAATCGCCTGTTTCTGCTGCGCCCTTCGCATCGAGGACGAGGATATTGGAAAGTATTTCGATGCAACATACCGCTTTTATGCCCGTTCGCGCCCCGGCCGATACCAGGCACACATCTTCCGCAGGGAGGGAAATCTGGTTATCAAAAGTCCATCCTTGCGTACGGAGCTTGAAGCAGGACAGGCGGTGGACATAAGGTACGTCGATTTTCTGGTGATGGTGCATATCGCGCTTCAAGCCCTAAAGGATAACATCCTGTTTCTCCATGCATCCTCGTACGTGAGGGAAGGGAAGGGGTATGCGTATTACGGCGAGTCGGGCGCGGGCAAGTCGACCGCGGTGGCAAAAATTGTACCGTACCGTATTTATTCCGATGATACCGCCGTAATGAGAAAGGAGAAGGGCGTGTTTTTCCTGTATCCTTCGGCTTTTGACCGTAAGTCGGTCCGGTTGCTTCATCCCGGCCCCGTTCCGCTTGAAAAGATTTACCTGATCCGCAAGGCGCAGGAAAACAGGGAATCGGATGTTCCTTTTACCATAAAATTTCTGGCACTCAAGGGGAGCGACATATATTTGTACATCATAAACCGTTTGTTCAAAAGCGGGTACCGTTTCGAGCGGAGAAAACTGTATGGATTGTTCCTGGATCTGATAGCGGGTGTTGAAATGAAGAAACTGAAATTCACGAAGTCTTAGGGGCTTTTGACTACCACCACCTCGACAAGGTTGTGTGTCGGAGGCTGCAACAGGTTGATGGTTGTTTTTACGCTGACCGGATCGTCTGCCTTTATTTTATCCCGTCCGATTTCCGTGAGTTTTCCTTTGACGTTTTCATAGAACTTGATCCGTTCAAGCTCGGATTCGTAGTAATAGAATCCCCGGGATGTATTGTCCTGCGTTTTGAGAAACAAAGATGCCGCCGCTTCGGTGGGCGCGAACGCGAAGTCGCCGTTCGTGATTTTCTGCGTGCGGAAATCGATTTTTTCGATGGTTCCCTTGTAGGTATAGGTTAGATAAAGTTCGTTAAGTTTTTTGTTCTGGCCGTCAGTAAAAAAACTTTTCACCATGGTGATGACTGAGGAGGCTTTTTCCTCGAATTGGGGCGCTCCCTTAACCACCTGTGTCTTCATGCGCTCCATGCCGAAAAAATAGCCGAACTCAAACGTGAGAACAAGAAGGAGTATGGTGAAGATGGCAAGGAGTAATTTGTTCATAGACTATAATTATTATTGTCTTTTATATAGCCCTTTGTCAAGGGAACCGTATATACCTGTGACTCCATGTATATGAAAACGCGAATAAGATTCCGTATCGGAGGGAAAAAGGGGATGGTCGAATTCAAGGGAATGCGTGTTCCCGAATTCGCCGGATATATCCGCCAGAGTCAGTTCCGGGGAACACCCGATTTCACGGTTGCCGTTGACGAAACGTCCGATCCGACGTTCAGCCTGGAACTGGCGTCGACCCGGAAAGGCTTCCTTCATGTGGCGACCGGCCAGCGCATGCATCCCTACGGGCTCATGACCGCATTCAAGGCGCTTCTTCAGGCCCTGCTTATACCGGAAAACGTGGTGTTGTTCCACGGAAGAGGCAACGGATCCGGTGTAATTACGGTAAACGGCGCGGAAACCGGTTGGTGGGATGAGATGATTCCGCCGGAAAGCAAATATACCCGCCTTATCGTGGTGGCAAAAAAAAATGGCATATACCGTGAGTACCGTGATTTTTTCAGGGAAACTGGTCCGGTTTCCGAAACTCCTGTCAGTAGTATCCGGACGCCTGACGGTGGAGAGGTCGGTGAGGAGACTTTATTCAGGTCGACGTGGTTTTATTTTTTTTTCAGTCATTTTTTCATGAAGCAAAGGAAGCGGTTCCTCCCCTCCGGTATGGAAAAACGGATGCGGAGCCTATTGGTTGACTTCAGGAAATCGCTTGCCTATAATCGGGACATGTCCTACGTTCGAAACAGCGCTTTCAAGGCAAAAAAACTTGAGAAAGAAGTTGTGATTTTCGATCCGTCCGGCAACCGGATCATAACTCTCAATGAAACCGGAAGGCTCATCTGGAGTTTTTTGTGGAAAAAAAGGACCGGAGCGGAAATAGTTGGACATGTGGCTGACCATTACGGTGCGGAAGCGTCGGATATCAGAGAAGACATCGATATGTTTCTGAAGCGCGCAGTGCGCACAAGGATCGTGAAATCTTCAAAAGACTAATAATCGTCCGAAGCCGCGTCCGTTGCGGCAAGAAGATTGAATTCCCTCAGTTCGTTGCGGAGCGACTCCTTGCGGAAGAGGGATACGGAAATTTTTTCAACGGTGATGAGCGGCTTTACATATCGCGGTTTTGACCGCGTTTTTTTCTTGGAAACGGGCATAAACCCATTCTACATGCGGGTATTTTGAAAGTCAAATAGGCGGGTGGAAACCGTCTTTGAAGGAAAACGGCTCCAGGTCAATATGGGAATAGCCCTGGTCATAGAGGGAAAGATACGGCACATTGTTCATTTTGATATATTCCCAGACATCATCGCGCGTCCAATGGAGAATGGGATATGCCATAAGAACACCGCCCGTTTTTCCCTGGAATCGGTTTATCCGGTGGAAATGCTCATACCACCTGATGCCGGAAATGGACGCCTTGATGCCCCGCGTCCTGACATACTCCCTGCTTGCTTTCAGTTTCTCCCGGGAAAGTATTTTTTTGTTTTTCCTGCCGGATTCTTCAAAACGACTCAATGCTTCCGGGCTGCCGTAGCGGAGCGTATCCAGATTGAGATCCCATTCCTTTGTCAGCCGCTTTACGAACCCGTACACTTCCCTGAACTGATAGGTGCAGTCCGCAAACGTTACAGTGAAGGGGACCAGGCCATACATGCTCCTGACGATATGGAGGACAACCGTTGAGTCCTTTCCTCCGCTCCAGAGCACGTTGACTTCTTTTTTCTTCAGTCCGTCGACCGCATGCCGGATGATGAGTTCGGAGAGGATGATCTTTTTTTCAAGAAGAGTCATGTGATTGGTTTATGGTTCATAACAAACGCGACGCAGGGGCCGGGGCATTTGCCGGCACCGATTCCGAAAAACGGGCAGGTTTTACACCGTTTCATGCGCATTTCCGTCCAGGCGGCGAAGCGTTTTTCAAGAAACGACTTCTGGAGGTTTGCATATGATTTTCGGTGGGTTGAGGTTTTTTCAATATGAGACAGGGGAAAGCATCCGAATGCGGACAGGTCGGTCTGGAGATCGAAGCTCCGCTTCCCCAGGCATCCGAATCCCGCGAATTCCGTTTCCTTCCGGACGGTCCGGAACTGCACATCGGTGAACATGCAGCGGGTAAGGCCGCAGTTGAGGATGATACCCGCCTCGTTGTTGGTGTTCCGTATGCGCGATATGACGGATGCGAGCTTTTTCCCCATAAGGGGGAATTCGTCAAATCCGTAAAAATTCTGCTCGCCGGCGACCGGATTGGAGAAACCGAGCCTGAACCGGTGCGCGTGTTTTAGGGTGGATTGTCCTAAAGCTTTAAAGACCATATCCATGTCCGTATGCATGTCGAAGGTGAAGGAAAGCGTGATTCGCATGTGGGGGGAAAGCTGCGCGATCCTTTCCGATACGAGCGAGCGGGTTTTCGGATTGAAAAGGAACCCGGGAGTCATCACGTTTACTGTGAGCGCGACGCGCGGGGCACGGTCAAGTAGGAGTCGGGCGGTTTCGTTCGGGAAGATGCCGTTCGTAAACACCTGCACGTGGGAAAAGTCCCTGCAGGAGAGCGCCAGGATTTCATCGAATTTCGAGTGGAGCGTCGGCTCCCCGCCCAATAGCTTTACGGTGCTGACAGACTCTTTTTTCATTTTCCGGAGCGCTTTCCTGAAATCCGGCATGCTCATCTCCTTTTTTGCCCGTTTTCCGAGCATTTCCTGGGACGCGAAGCAGAACGTGCAGTTCTGGTTGCAGAAATTCGTGATGAGAATATTGGGCGGATGCATGGTGTTTTTCGTTTCTATTATACAGAGGTTCGTCTATCCCCGTGTAAATTATCTGTGTCCGTAAAAATGGTTCTTGACCTTTTCCAGTCTTGGCGAGGATACCGGAGAAGAGCCTTCAAGGGGGGAGAGGGGCTGGAGGCCGGGTATTCGTGCGCGGACCAGGTAATATCCGGCGGGTCCGGGAACCGGCAGACTGATATTTTCAAAAGTCAGCACAAAGCCGGAGTCTTTCAGCATCCGTTCCAGAAGCCTTGTTTCCTTGTGCACGGTATACGGCGCATCATTTACTGATCCGGCTTTTCCAGCAGCTGCGCTTTTCGTGTAGAACCGGAAGAGCCGGTGGGTACCGAGAACCGCCCTGCGTGCCTGTACGGTACCGTATTTTCCGTTATGTGTTTCCCGGAACCGGAGTTTCAGGGCCCACTCCAGCAAAAGCTCCTCCGCCGCACCACGCACCGCCTCCTGTATGTTGAGATTCGCCTTGACGCCGCCGGCAATAAGGGGAAGCCTTTTTCCGGAAACGGTGACCGGGTGATTCGGGTCGGAAAGGAGCAGGAGGACGGACGGAACCCGGAGGTCATTGATGATATCGAACGCATAGAGATCTACGTGCTTCCCGTACAGGAGTTGGAGTACGGACGGGTAATCATGCAGGTATCGTTCCATTTCGTCTTTACCAATGGATGGCGCCCGTACCCGGTTCAGGTATCCGGTCATGAGACAGTCACGCTCAATGAGCTCATACGAGGCATTCAATACCGCCTTATTCCGGTCGGCACCCGCAGCCAGGCCGCTGCCGAAATATTCGCCTTTCCATGCACCGGCGTCTTTCTCTGCACCGAGAAGATACGCTCGCTCAACCGTTTCCCCGATGCATTTCATGTGCGCGATTTCCGGAGAAATGAATGACGCGCCGTACGCGGAAAACTCCCTTCCGTTTGCGGTTCCCCGGGATTCGTAAAGATATACCGCATTGTCCCATCCGAACGGGCGGAGCCGGTCGATATGGGTGAGCAGGGAGCGGGATGCGAGCAGTTCGGCGACGCGGGGGACTGCGGGAATCGCAATACGGCTTTCCCCCCACGCATACGCATCGAGATGCCGGTGTATATTAGTGCGCAGGAGACCGGTTTTCCACCCGGGATCATCAAGGGAGCCCGCCATAAGCCATGCATGGAAATCGTGGGAAAATTCGCGAAACGCCTCCTTCGGATTTTTTGGCCGGCAGACGGTGATGATTGCGGTATTTTTCCGGTCCGCAAGGTCAAGGAGACGCTCAATGCGGGAGAAAGACTGCGCCTCCGATTTCCCTGCATATCGGGCAAGCAGGCGGACGAGTTTTGCTTTTGTCACGATGCGGACCGAGTTCCGGGGTAACCGATTATTTCCTCCGGACAACAGGCGCGCCGTGTCTTTTGCGACACGGGCCGGAACAAGGGAAAGACTCTTGTGGTTTTTGCCGATAAACCGGTACAGTCCCCGGTAAGCCTCATGGTATCTTCCGTGCCGGGCATGTTCCCGTATGGCGGAAAGCACCGGATTCCGGTAGAGCGTTTTCGCGTGCGTCAGCCGTTTGTTCGGATCCGTTTCTTTCCTGATGCGGTCAAGAATGTCGTGAATTTTCATGGGAGGGTTGCGTTATTGACTATAGTATAATGTGAACTGCATGAAAACCACATGGAAAAAAATCCTCCGTTTTATACTCCGCAACAACCTCCTGCTGCTGTTTGCGCTTGCCGTCCTGCTTGTTGCGGGTGTTGCCGCGAAACGGCTTTTTTTTGACAAGCAGACCTACGTGTACGCCCGCGTAAAGGTGGGGCAGGGACTGTGGTGGGCTTCTACTTTGAAACCGAACCTATGGTTTGTCCGGGCGCTTCAGGAAGCCCAAAGTGAAAAGGACTACAGCGGCAATACCGACGCCGAAATTCAGCGGATCATCTACTATCAGTACAGCGGAAGCAGCACCTATGACGTATACCTTGACATGAAGCTGGAGGTGTCGAAACTCGACAAAGCGGGGAAGTACAGCTTCAAGCGATCCACAATCGGAGTTGCGGCTCCGGTTGATTTTGAGTTCAATAACATCCAGTTTTCCGGAACGATAATCAAGTTAAGCGAACGGCCCCTGCCGCGGGAGCAGTATACGGTTAAAACAGTGACACTTACCAAGCGCAACGCATTTCCCTGGGAGTATGATGTGATACGAGTGGGGGATACCGCCTATAACGGGGAAACGACGGTCCTTGAAGTACTCGGCAAGGATTCGATCGATACCGCGACCATAACGCAGGACGCATACGGCAACCTGATTCCCGCAGCAAACACTCCGGGCAAATACATCACGGTCGTCATGAAAATGAAAGGCAAGATGGTGAACGACACCTTCGTATTCGGGGAAGAACAGGTGATTGCGCCCGGCAAGGACCTGTCGCTCGGTACCCGCAACTTCATATTTTCAAACTTCGTCGTGACGAAGGTGGAGTAAATCCCCCTTATCCACGAGCCAGCCGCAGCTGATACAATAGGAATATCATGTCTCCCCGCGAAACAGGCCCCTCACACGTGCCTTCATACAAAATGGATTCGGTGCTGGGTAAACTGCAATATCATATCGCCCAACCGGTAGCGGAAGCAGCCCAATCCCGTCTCGCGCGTTTGCCGGAACCGTTCACGCGTATTCCCCAAAGCGTCGCCCGGTCCGCCCTCCGGAAAGGGAAAGAATTGAAAGCGGCTGTTGACGAACATGCTGTCCGCCGAAAAGCGGCATCAATCAATGCAATACAGTCGGGGTTTGAGCGCGACGAACAGCGAGGGATGCATCTTCTCTCCCGGAGCCTGAGCCTCCTTGATAATAATCAACCAGACCATTCTTTTGCAGCAAAAGAAAATAGATTCGCCGAAATGATGGAAGTTATCCGTGAAACAGGCGATTGGGCTCCGGAGAGCGAAGCCGCGAGCATGTTTGTGAACCCCACCGAGGATCGGAACATAACGGATGCGCTGCGGAAAGCCGCCCAGGATTTAGTGTCGGGATATCTGTTCCACCGCAACGAGCAGCTGTTTCAAAGGGACGGGAAAACGTTTGATGCCGAAAAGGCGAACAGGCAAAAAAAAGGAGTTGCCGCGATGCTCCTTGGAAATCATGCGCATATGGGAACCGGAGACGGCAAAAGCAGCACTGTTTTACCCATAGTCGCCCTCGTTGAATCATGCACATCGGAGAAGCAGGACGTGGTGCTGGCAACCGCAAGCGACCAGAGCCTCACTGAGTTGAGAGGTCATCTGGAACGGCTGGCGGGCGAACTTTCTCAGGCAAGTCTGTCAATCGAGCGGCGTGGACAAGAACTCGATAAAATGTTTGACGCCGGCGAAGCGAACGACGTACAGAAGGAGATGCAGCGGGAAGCCATAATAAACGGATCCTATTCCGACGGTTTGAAGCAGAAAATACGCGACCTGTATTGGAAAGAACAGATGAAAGGCGAGCTTTCCCCCCGCCGCTGTGACATGCTTACTCCCCGCAAGAAAGGTAGGCGCGTGCTTCTTGCAACCGAACGGGACCTGGTGTTCGCATACGAAGAAGAACCCCGCCGGTTCTTGTCAAACACGCCGACCATACTTATGGACGAAGCGGATATCCCGTACCGGAGGCAGACCCCTTATGTGACCACATCAGAGGCGCAATACTATTCGCCCGAGGAGATAATGGACTCGATGGGAACGTGGCTTACGTATTTCATCGTGAAAGAGAACCTCAATTTTCCGTCTGAGAAAGGTCCGGGAGATTTTGTGCCGACGCAGGGTGGATTCAAACTGACCGAGGAAGCGCAGAAGCGTCTGGGTAAGCTGCAGCTCCAAGCGCTTATCGACCATCCGGGCAACCGCACCGGTGCGTCCCGTGCTTTTGAGAAAGGAGTAAGGGAAATCGCACAGCAGCTTGGATTGACGGATGGCGAGGAGGAGAAAAAATTGGAACGCCGGATGAGGAAGTGGGTGCGCGGCAATCTGCAGCTCTCCGCCAAACTTGAAAAGCAGGAGGAGGGGGTGCAGGTGCCGGAAGACGAGCGCCTCACCGAAAAGCAGCAAGTTCTCAATGCGATAGCCGAACGTCTAGCCGGGCAGTATTATGAGCAGGGCGTCTCCTTTCTCGCGGACGATTCCGATGGATCCGTACAGGTCCGCGACGCCTACATCGATGATCTGCTGGAGGGTCACCGCCACGTATTTCTAGATGCGGTTGCTATCAGGGCTCTCCAGGGGACCTATCGGTTTATCCCTCCGTACCGCACATCCGGCCGCACGATTCATTTCCAGACTTTTGCGGTCGACGTGGGTGATTGTTTGAGATGTGCATCCGGAAGCCTGATGTTTCCTGATCTCATTTCCGGCAAGATACGCAAAGACTCTTTCGCCGTATTTCTCGAAGAGGCAACGCGCAGGAAAGCAATACTCATTTCACCGCCTGAAGTCAAAAAAGCGCCGTCTCCCCGGTTCGCGTCTACGCCACGGGAAACCATCATCCGGCTGGTTGAAGATGTTTCCCGAAAAGAGGAGCCGCGCCTGGTCATATGCTACGACCGTCTCGAGGGCGAAGCGCTCTTTGAAGAGTTCAAGACGAAAAATCCGGATAAACAAGTGCGGTATATGCCCATTCACCCGACCGCTGAGGAAGTGGCTAGCGCTTGCCGGGATCTTGCTGAGGGAAAAATAGACGTTCTTATTTCGGCCGGCAATCTGGGGTTCGGCGTGAATATCGTGAAGGCAAACGGCGAATTTCCTAACCTTCATGTCGCCATTTATGGATTGCCTGAAAATCAACTCCAGATTGTACAGGCTCTGGGGCGGAGGCGCAAGGAGGGAGGGAACTTCAGCTGGTATATTGCGGAACCTGTTGTACACCGGTATATAGCAGAATTCAAAGAGGAAACCAGCTGGGACAAAAAAGTAATCCAGGGCTATCTTTCGGTTGACCAGATGCTTGCGGGATATGAGGAAGCCAAACAGGATCCAGCTAAAGCGCTCATATTCACCATCGATCTCCTTGACCAGCACGAAAAAAACCGGCTGTCAAACGACAGTCATGTTACCTATTTTGACGGGACCATGGAAAAAGTGCGCCGCTATGCAACAGGATGCCTTGCTTCACTTATCGATGAGGATATTACGGCAAAAGAAAAGCAATTGAATTACCGGATGAAGGAGGATGAAATACTGCGCGCTCTTGCGGCACAGGCGGAGAGCATGTCGGAGTTTTACGAGGGTTTTTATCCTGCCACGTTGAATCCAAAAACAAAACGGCTGGAGCGTCAGGTCGCATGGATGAAAAAGAACCGGGAAATGCTCATATCGCAGTATGGCATTCCGGACACCATTGACGAGTATGCGAGCCAAGAATTGACCGCAGCGCACGGGTCGTTCCAGGCTTCTAATGTTCGTCAACTTCTGGAGAACAAGCTTGCTGCGCATCTGGTAGTCCCCGAAAAACGCGGGGGCTTAAGCAGGATTGAACAGTATGTGCATGAGTGGTTTTCGTTGAGAAAAACGCAAATGGGCGATATGACGAGCGTGCTTTCCGACGATTACCGCTTGCAGCGGATGTTTCCCGTCGTAATACGGTCTGCGCCTGATGACATCATGCAGGAGGCTTCGAAAAAATCAGGCATTATAGTAAACAATAATACCAGGCGGAATTTGGAACAGTTCCTTCCTACTCTGTTTACTCCTCTTTCTGCAGCGACCGCCGTCCCAATGGGGGTAACGCTTGGAGTCATAAATATCGAGGGCGGTTCCGTTCTTTCCATGCGGCAGGGGCAATCTCTCTATATTCTTCGATCATTCAAAAAAGCCGATAACGCGTTTGCTTGGGAAACCGGCGCGCTTGGCAATTTGGTGGGTTTAAACGTGCTTGGTAGTCCTATAGGAAGAGGGGGTAAAGCGGAAGACGCAGTTCATTTCATATGGAGTTCGCGCGAATAGAGGCTGACAATGGGAAATACATATCAAATATGTATTATTCAAAAATAAGTTGACGAAAGGTATAAAGTATCTTATAATATAGCCATATGTCAGAAACAAAAAAAGTTTTTGCTCCCGTACAAACCCCCGGTTTAACACAAGGATCTGGCGAACACGGTTTCACCAGCATACAAATCGCGGAAAAAGCAGCAGAACTTTTGCTTCTTGCAGGGCTCGCGAGCGCATGTGCACCCCAGAACCCTACGCCTTCCCCTGAGCAGCCGGTAACTCCTCCTCCCACAACCGAAGGAAAACCGACCGCATCAGCCCCTCCTCCCACCGGAGAAGCAACAATAGCCGCGGTGGCTACCGCCACACCGGCTCCTGAAGTAACCGCGACACCCATGCCGAGCAATCAGCCGAGCATGTTTGAAGGTTTGAACTACGGATCCTACGGAACCCAGGACGGCGCGCCGGTATATGTAGGTGCAGTTAGTGGGGAAGATATCGAAAACTCGATAAACGGATTCAAGGTTCCGTCTGTTGATGGAGCCCATGAATCGCGGGTCAATACTTTGTACAATCCGGACTTTCCTGATGCACCTGCCGGATTCGGTATCGATTCCAAATTCATTGCATCATATTTTAGCGCCGAACCGGAAAAAGACGGTGTGACGAGAGGCATTCTTCCTAACGGCCAGATCGTTGAGCAGAGAGGCCTTCTCTGGATGACGACCGATGCCGAAGGCAAGGAACTGGTCATGAACCCCTTTGTTATGAACAGGCAGGGACAGCCCTTTGGTTATCCGGTACTGCTTGAAAGCGCCGACGGCACACTTCATATGGCGCTGGTTGACGCGAATGGTGCCCTGATTGAAGGTCAGCAGCCGAAACCGGCATTCCGGAGCCCCGGAGAGATCGCCGCAGATGCGGGATTCCAGGGAGACGCGAACTCTGTCCGCGGCGTGGCGCTCGGCAAAAACGGGGTTATGAACGTAACGGGCGAGAACGGACAATTCCTGGGGGAAGTGGATTTTACCGGAAAAGGCACGACGTTTGAAGAATGGGTCCAGTCTTCACAACCTGAAGGGGAAGTGTTTGAGAGCGCTAAAGCGCGCTACGCAGAAACGATGGGACTGTCTGGTGAAGGCATCCAGACAACGGTTGAGGTTATACGCACCTCACACGGGCCGCTTGCAGTTGTTATCGACACTGCGACCGGCACGCCTCTCCTCATGTCGGGAATGAACGCCGAAGGAGGCAGGGACTGGGTTGCATTCACTTTCGACAACATAACCGACCTGAATGGAAAACGGGTGGGCGTGGAGGCATTGGGCGGGTCCGGCTCTAACAGGCAGACAATTATTGCAAACGAATTCAACCAGATGCATATTACGGCAATGTCATGGGCTAGAAGCCAGCCGAGCGAAAACGAAACCGTTGTTACGATTCCCCAGTCCTTCCTTGAAAAAGCAGTGTCAACAGGTGAAACTCCCACATTCGCGGCCCTGGTTTACGGCAACAGCACCGATACTCCGGATTGGCTGAGGAACGGCAACTACTCGCGGGAAGATGCGATTCGCATCATGCAAAACCATATCACCACCGTGATGCAGTCCAACAGGGAGCTGTACAACAGATTAAGGGGACAGGGGAAAGTAAAGGAAGAAGTTCCGCTTCAATACATTGTGGTGAACGAAGGCGTGAATGAACCGGGCTACTATTGGCCGGGGAAAATCGGACCCGAATATATTGAGATCGCTTTCCAGACGGCGAGAACTGCCGACCCGGATGCGGTGCTAATTTACAATGATTTCGGCCATGAGCTTCCGGCAGGCCGCAATGCGAACGGGGTTTTTGAGGTCGTTTCAAACCTCAAAAGCAAAGGACTAATTGATGGAGTCGGCATGCAGATGCATTTCATCGGCGGACCGGACAACCTGAATCCGAACATGTCCATTCAGGATCTGGAAACAGGCATCAGGCAGCAGATCGACAGGTACGGCCAGATCGGCGTGCCGGTTTTCATAACCGAAATGGATGTTGACCTTGCACAGATCAACGGCACAACGGAAGAAAAGATGCAGAAAGCGGCGGAGATATATCGCATGATCGCAAGAATTGCTGCTGACAATCCGAATTGCGTTGAACTAAGCGTTTATGGTCTCAGCAATGAAGGGTCCTGGATTTCGGATCTCGGAGGCGAACCCGCTTTGCTTTTTGCAGACAATGAGCCCTTACCCACGTTCTACGCGGCTCTTACCGGTTATTACGAGGGATTCAAATCGACGCTAGCGGAATAACAGGCGAATAAATCGGGATTGCCCTTTTCAGTATAATAAAGGGACATGAAGATTCCGGGCGCTCGCCTATTTATAACGGTTATCGCGATGGAGGTGGCGCTTGTTGCCATCCTGCTTCTGGTTATCGTCTCCAAGTCGCGCAGCCATTCTGTTTTCGTGAACAGGGTGGACAGCGAGAGTGTAAAGCGCAACCCCGCCAGTTCCCTGAAATACTTCTTTGAACCAAAACCCAACGTTCCCTCGATAACCGACCCTTTAATTACATGGACTAAAGCGGTTGGTCTCAGAAACGATGAGGGTTTGAACGAACGCTATGACTATCAGACAACGAAAGATCCGGGCGTTTTCCGGATTATCACGCTCGGCGATTCCTATACCGCAGGACTCGGCGTCAATACTGAGGAAAACTATACGGAGCGTCTTGAAGATAAACTAAATGCTGAAAAAGGGTGCAAAGGAGTTAAAAAGTTTGAAGTCATAAATCTGGGGGTTTCCGGTTACGACCTTCAGTATGCGGTAGAACGGTTCAGGATACGGGGGCAGAAATATCGACCGGACCTTGTCCTGTGGTTTTTCAAGGATGATGACTTTTATGAGATTAACGAGATCATCAAAAAAAACGAACAGCAGATAACGAACGAAATGATGGAAAGCGGCGAATGGGACAGACTGCTTGCCCAGGGCAAGATGTATCCTCCAAGCGATAAGATTGATGAAAACATATTGAAAAGCCATACGGAGCTGGGCGACGATGCGATTCTCCGCATGCAAACCGGCAATCTGAAAAAGATCAGGGAGTATTATCAGGGGCTTTTGCTTCTTGTCACGTTTCCGTCAACTAAGAGCGAATACCGAAGCGTGGCATCCAGTTTCGCGTCATCGGACAAAAAAGTATTGTTTACCGATTCGCTTACTGACATTAACAAATACCAGGAAGAAATGACCTTTTATCCATACGACATGCATCCCAACAAAAAAGGGCATGAAGTAATTAGCGATGATATTCTGAAATTTCTTAAGGAAAAGAACGTGATCGGATGCGATTAACGGGTTGCATAAACAGAGCGTATGGGCTTTTTGGAAAGCGCATCGGTTTCACAATGTCGGAAACGAGCGTTTTCTGGAGAATCGTTTCAGTCGGGATTTTTAGTAAATTCGGTCGGATGGTGCTCCGTCTAAATCCCCGATAACTTCGGGGGCGGCAGCGTTATATAGGGAACGGACCGGGGTACGGGATAATATATCAGCCGTATAAGTTTACCGGCAGTTATGTGACTTATTTTGCGCATTTCTTTTTTATGTCTTGGACGACTTGCAGCAGGAACTGCGGACCGTGCCAGAGATACCGCTTCCACATACGCCCCGGTTCCTGGAACAAGCGGAACAGCCACTCAAATCCCGCTTCCCCCATCTGGGAAGGGGCCTGCCTTTTAACTCCCGAAATGAAGTCGACCGCCGCTCCCACAGTAAAGACCGCGCAGGGTCGCAGCCGGGGCGCTTTGCATGATGTCAGCCGGTCGGCAAAAATCTCTTGCATGGGGCTTCCCAATGCTATGAATAAAATTTGGATACCGGAAGCGTTCAGTGTCGCGATGAGCTCTTGAAGCTCCTGCTCCGTTAGGGGCCGAAACAGGGAAGGTATACAAGTTTTCAGTTTAAGGCGCGGATACTTTTTATGGAGTTTATTCCGGAGCGACCGAAGGGTTTTGGGGGTAGTCCCGTAAAAAGCGATTCCATACCCGTTTCTTTCGGCAAGTGCGAGGAGCTTTTCCGTGAGAAGGGGACCGTACACCCGTTTTTCGAGGCGGATGCCGTGTATCCACTCAAGCGCCTTTTTCACCCAGTATCCGTCCGGGACCAGATGATTGAACCGATGAAGGGTTTGTCTCAGACGCGGATCGGTGCGTGCTTTTGCGATGGTCTGGGAGGCGATGGGGGAGACAAGAAACATTTTGCCCTGCCTGATATGTTTTTCGGTCTTAGAGAGGATGAACTCA
This sequence comes from uncultured Gammaproteobacteria bacterium, assembly GCA_964629635.1. GTDB lineage: Bacteria > Patescibacteriota > Microgenomatia > UBA1406 > GWC2-37-13 > YC2-FULL-38-9. The sequence goes on along the minus strand of CAZVQS010000001.1, from coordinate 299,788 downwards.
AAGTCGCATGCGGCAACCGGTACTCCCGCAATATCGTGCGTTCCCTTATAGACCATGGCTTGTGTACGATGTAATGATCCGGTCGATGATCGCTTCCTTTCCGAATGACGGATGCCAGCCGTAATCATTCTCCAGTTTGCCGCAGTCGCTTATCCACCATTTGTGGTCGCCGATACGTGCACTGCCTGCCGGATGGATCCGGATCTTTTTTTTCGTCCGTTGTTCGATGAAGCGGATGATTTCAAGTACCGACAACGCATTGCTTCGTCCGCCGCCCACGTTGTATACTTCGCCTTCTTTCGGTTTTGCGGCATACAGGAGAAATGCCTTGATGAGGTCTTCCGCATGGAGAAGATCGCGCACCTGCTTCCCCCCGTATCCGATGACTTCGATGCGTTTTCCGGAAAGCGCATTCCGGATGATGTGCGTGAGGAAGCCCTGATATATGGAATCGCTTTGGCCTTCGCCCGTAATGACCCCGAGCCGGAACACGCCCGTCTTGAGGCGGAAATACTTCCCGTATTCCTGTACCATCAGGTCGGCGGCGGTTTTGGAAACCCCGAACAGGGAGTGGGTGGACTGGTCGATCGGGAACGATTCATCGATGCCGCGGAAGTAGGGAGAATTTTCCGGCAGGTCATACCGGGATCCGGCCGGGACCAGGGGAAGGCTGTTGACCCGGTCGCCGTACACTTTGTTTGTTGATGTGTATATGAATACCGAAGAGGGCGCATGTTTCCGGTATTCCTCAAGGAGGGAAAGGGTTGCATGCGCGTTGACCGAAAAGTCAAGCTCCGGATCTTTTTTTGCCCAATCGTGCGAGGTCTGGGCGGCGGTGTGGAGAATGAGATCAAGCTTTTTCCCCCATTCGGAAAACAGCTTCGCGACGGTTTCTGTGTCCCTGATGTCGCAGTCGTAATGGATATATGACGGATATCGCCCCCTCAGGAATGCGGACTTTTGTTTGTACTGGGTGGTGATGCCGAATATCTTCGCCCGGAGGTCATTGTCGATGCCGATGACCGTATGGCCGCTTGAGAGGAATGTTTTAACCGCTTCGAAACCGATGAGCCCGAGCGATCCGGTAACCAGGATGGTCTGTTTCATATGCTCTGTAATTATATCGGATTTTATGCAGGCAGGGTTTTGCGGTTGGCGTGCCCGTGCAGCATGGCGCGCAGTATCCAGAACAGCACCGTGTAATCAAGGGTGGTTGCAGGATTCACGAGGGAAAACAGGAAAAGGCTCCAGAACGATATGACGATTGCTTTTCCCGAAAGGGACGGGCCGAAGATGACATCCGCATCTTCCCGGAGAAAGCGGGAAAGGAGAAACACGAAAGCCGCCAGACCGAGGATTCCCGTTTCCGCGAACAACCCGAAAAACACGTTATGCGGGTGGATCCAGGTGATTTTGAACAGGTCGTTTTTCGGATCAAAAAGGGAGTCCCGTATTACTACCTTGCCGACGATATGTTCGAAGAAATTACCAAGTCCGACGCCGAAAACGGGGTATGCGCTTCCGATTTCGAGGGACTCCTTCCAGTAATACATCCGGTCATGGATGGTTCCGAAATCCTCTGATTCCGGCGCGATGAGCCGGTCGAGGGAATCGTATCCGGTCGAACGGATCATGAGCCCGTGCACCACAAAGAAAATGACGGTAAGCAGTACGATGAAGAAAATGGTTCTCCGGTATTTTTTCATGAGCAGGACGCCCGTTGCAAACGTGGATACGATCGAAATGAGAAACTGCGCCCGGAAGTTTGAAAGGAGGGAGAAAACCGCAACCATAAGGGGTGCCGCGAAGAGTATTATGCGGGCAGCGGTACGTTTCGAATGGAGAAAAAGATAAATGAGCAGGGGAATGAGGGCCGCATCATAGATGTCAATGAAATACCGTTCGCGGAACATATTCAACTCGAGGTCCGTCAGGTATTGTTCGTTGACGAGATATTTGAATGCGGAAAAAACAAACGGTATCTGGTAGTAGATGACCGCTTCGGTGAACATGTTCGCGATGACGGTTACGGCCAGTACGCGCAACATCGCGATTGCCCTGTCTTTCGTATCAAGCTCGTTGACACCGACGAAAAACGCTATGATGCCGAAGGCTACCGTTTTGTAGCGGCGGAGGAATTCGTGTATGTTTACCGCGTCGATGACGGAAAGGCTCTGGCTGAGAAAGAACGCGAAAATGACCAGCACAAAAGACCTGCGCAGGGCGAGACGCTTTCCGCGGTATACGTCCCATGCGAGCTTTCCCAGCAATATGAGCATGAAATACCGTGCTATACTGTGTGAATTGAAGAGCTGGTTCCTGGTGATAACCGGATCGAAGGGGGGCAGCTGTATGAGGAATACGGATGCCGCCAGGAGAACGAACGAATAACGGGACAGAAACTTGTAGATTCGCATATGGTTCAATACGACTTTTCCATCATCATACCCACCTTGAACGGGATCCAAACCCTTCCCCGGCTTTTTCGGGGGATACGGAAACGCATAGCCAATTATACCAGCGAAACAATCGTCATCGATTCGGGATCAACGGACGGCACCCTGGAGTTTCTGGAACGCATGGGGAAGGATATGACGCTCCGCATACTCCGCATTCCCAAGCGCGATTTCAATCACGGAGACACAAGGAATCGGGGTGTCCGCATGGCGCGCGGCAAGCTGGTCTGTTTTTTTTCCCAGGATGTGATGCTGAAGGGCAAAAACATGTTCCGCCATTTCGCGCAAGATCTTGAATCGCATCCGAAAGCGGTTGCGGTATTCGGGAAAAACATACCGTACCCTTCCGCCGGATTCGTCAATTCCCTGGAACACCAGTGTCGCTGGGAACGGATCGACCGGTATACGGACCGCAGCGGGGTGCTCGTGCAGACGATCGAGAAACCCTTCGTTCCCTATGTTCCCGGGAACCACTTCATCTGGTATTTTTTTGGCAACACCGCCTCCTGTTTCAAGCGCTCGTTTCTCATGAAGCATCCGTTCCCCCGCACCGGTTACGGGGAGGATATCCTGATCGGCAAACGGATCATAGAACTTGGATTTGCGAAAATATACGACACCCGGTGCGCCATTTATCACTCCCATGAATACAGCCTCCGGGAGTATTGGGACCGGCAGACCGAAAGCCTCAGGCTGCGGTATAATGTGATGGGACTGCGCGAAAAGGGACGGTTTATGTGCAAGATGAAAAAGATCCTGTCCGCCCGGCTCGATTGGGGAAAAAAAGCGGCATATGCCGGGGAACTCTGTTTTTATTATGTGCTCAAACTAATCATCTTCATCCGTTTGTCCCTGATGAGGGGTTAAGCATGGCTGATATATGGTAAAACTGGCGGTTACTTTAAAGCGGAACGTCAAAAAGATGCTCGGATCGGAAAGCCGGTACCGGGGGCAGCTGGAAGACTGGCTGTCGAGCCTTGATATTGTATGCGAACGGGTGCTGGACGTGGGGGGAGGACTCAAACCCGTGAAAGGGAGAACGAACCGGTTTTCCGTTTCAGACTACCGTATCCTGGACAACGGCCTCGAAAAAGGGGTGCGGCCCGATTTCGCCTTCGATCTCAATACCGATATCCGCAAACGGGGAAACGCATATCGGAGCATCCTCAAATTCCGTCCGCAAACTCTCTTTTGCCTGGAGGTCATGGAATATGTTTACGATCCGGTATCAGTGCTTGGATTTTTTCACACGGTTCTTTCCAAAGGCGGCACCGCATACATTTCGTTTCCCGCGATCTATCCGGTGCATGAACCGGTTGCAAACGACTGCCTCAGGTATACCCGGAAGGGTATCGAAACACTCCTCGGCCAGGCGGGGTTCCGGCGGTGCGACATCATTGCGCGTACCGCAACCGCGGGGAAAAAGCACCTGGAAGCATTTTTCAGGGAAGAGCGCATGAAAGCGGCGGACACGGATGCGGTCTATGACATCGGATATTTGGTGAAAGCGTATAAAACATGAAGAAAATCCTCCTTACCACCAGCTGGGACGACGGGCACCCGCTTGACGTGCGCGTCGCGCAGCTTCTTTGGAAATACCGCCTGAAAGGAACGTTCTATGTGGCGCCTCAAACCAAGCGGAGTATACGCATTACTTCATCAGGCATACGGAGCCTTGTGGGGATGGGTATGGAAATCGGCTCCCATACCCTTACCCATGCCAGGCTCACGGAACAGAATGAGGAGGAGATTGAACTGTCAAAAAAATTCCTTGAGAGCCGCACGGGGAAAACCATAACCGCATTTTGTTACCCGTGGGGCCGGCATACCGGCCATATCCGCAAACAAGTACAGGAGGCGGGATACCGGATTGCCCGGACGACTGCGCAGTTCCACCTCGCTCCGGGAAAAGATCCCTACCGGATGCAGACATCGCTCCACTTTTCCCTCCATTCCGCACCTGTTTTGTTCCGCCATAACCTGAAGATCGGCAATTTCCGGGGACTGTATCTGTGGGGAACCGGCTACGGATTCGAGTGCGATCCCCTGAAACTGACGGACAGAATGTTATATACTCTGTCTCGGCAGGGTGGGACATTCCATCTGTGGGGGCATTCGTGGGAGATCGACAAATACCGGTTGTGGGACGAACTCGAAACAGCGTTCGCCCGTATGCGGGCGACCGGAGGAACGCCGGTTACCAACACCAAACTGCTTGCATACATATGAAAGTACTTATTACCGGTTCGAAGGGATTCCTGGGCAGGCACATCGCCCGTTATTTCCGGGAAATGGGAGATGCCGTCGTTTCCTTCGATCTTGTCGACGGCCAGGATCTTCTTGAGGAAAAAACGCTGTTCCGGAGCATGCGGGGGGTTGAGTCGGTTGTACACCTTGCCGCGGTTGGAGATGTATATCAGGCCGCGCGCGATCCGGTACAGGCCTCCATATCCGGACTGGCAGGAACGGCTAATCTCGTGAAGGTTGCAAACCGGCGGGGCATCGGGAAAATCGTATATGCGTCCACATGGGAAGTGTACGGGGAGCCGCAGTACGAACCCCTGGACGAAAAACATCCGTGCAATCCGGATCATCCGTATTCCATCGCAAAATACGCAGGGGAGCTTATGGTGAGGAATACCCTGAACCGGGTCCCATGGCTGATCCTCCGGCTTGGTAGCGCATACGGGACCGGCATGAGGCCCCATGCGGTCATACCTCTTTTCATCAGGAAAGCCCTTGACGGCGAATCCATCACTCTCCAGAACGGAGGGATTCAGCTGCGCCAATTTACCCACACCCGGGATGTGGGAAGCGCATTCTTCAAAGCGGTGCATGCCCCGGTATCCGGTGAAATCTTCAATATCGTCGATAGAAAGCCGCATTCGATCAGGGATATTGCACAATACGTCACGTCCCGGATTCCGGCCCGCCTCGTTGTTGGCCCGAAGCGCGAGGGCGATGTCCCTTCGGCACGGGTGGCATGCGCCAAGGCGCAGCGCATGCTCAAATGGAAAGCGGAAGTTTCCCTGCATGAGGGGATAGATGAACTGATATCTTCCATGGAACCAATTAAGTAAGAGGTTCTTTTATACCATTGCTTCCCGGTAAATCTCCATGAGTCCCCGGTAATGGCTGAAGGGATGGAACTGCTTCTCATATGCGCGGCGGGTTGCTTTTCCCCAGAGGGAAAGAATACGCGGATTTTTTGCCGCATGAAGAATCGCCCGCTCCAGTCCCTGCAAACCGTTATACATGAGTCCGGTGGATCTGTTGTGGATCAGCTCCGGGAAACTTCCGGTGCGGGGGGCGATGACCGGAGTTGCGGCCCGGTACGACTCGATAAGCACCTGGGGCAATACGTCATAGCTTTGGGAGGGGATAACGGTTGCCCGTGCTCCGGAGAGAAGTTCATGGATTTGCGTGGCGGAAAGGCGCCCCTTGAAAACAATATTGCGGAATTGCCGGTACCTGCTTACATTAAGCGGGCCGTCTCCCGCCACACTCAAGCGTTCCTTCGGCAGCCGGGAAAAGATTTCAAGGAGCGGGATAATACCTTTTTCCTCCGCCAGCCTGCCAACGTAGGCGAAATAAGACCGCGGGCGGGAAAGCGGGGCGCTCATCTCTTCCGAAAACGTATTCAATACCACGGTTTTGCGCTCCGGTATACCGCCGTGTAAACGGTAGTAATCACGGACAAAGCGGGTCGGAAAAATAAAGGCGTTCACTTTCGCGAGCGTATTTTTCCGTTTCATCAGATAAAGACTGACGGAAAGAGCAGCAGACGCGCTGCGGGATTGATGGTAGCAGGAGTGCATGATGTTGGGGTATGCGAACCGTTTTTCCACGCATTCTTCACATACCTTTCCATCCCTGAACAATGTGCTTTTCGGACAAAGGAAACGGTAATTAGATACCCTGAGAACAATGGGGACGGCATGGTTTGCGCAGATTCCGAAAGCGCCGTAGGAAATGAGCGGGAATATATTCTGGAACTGGGCAATATCGGGCCGGAATTCACGGATGCACTGGTCAAGATCACGGGATGCCGCTTCTCCACCCATCATGCCAAATGCGGATCCGATTTTATCTGTGGGGCTTTCCAGGGACCTGCTGTCTTTCGAAAACAGGCGTACCCGGTGTCCGTGGTTTTCAAGAAGTTTTTTAAGCGATTCCACATACCGGTCTTCTCCTCCACGGAAACGGTAGTAATTATGTACGAGAAGTATTCGCATGACAGTAGTATTTTAACACCTGCGAATATATTCTATTAACGGCTTGAGGTTTAGTTCAAGTTGATTGATATCTATTTGGCGACGAGGAACCTGCCGATCGCCAGGTGGTCAATCCGGTTCGTTATGAAATCATGAACTGCCTGGGAGGGGGTCTCCACGATCGGTTCCCCCATGACGTTAAAGCTGGAGTTAAGGAGGCATGCGGTTCCCGTAATCCTGAAAAACTGCGTGATAAGCTTGAAATACATCCCGTTTTCCCGGTTCACCGTCTGGATCCTGCATGTATTGTCCTTATGCACGATGGCCGCAAGTTCGCGGCGCTTATCTTTTTTCACCGGGAAGCAGAATACCATGAAAGGCGAATGGTGTTTTTTATCCGGCACCTCGAAATACTCATGGACACGGGTTTGCAGTATGGATCCTGCAAACGGCCGGAAGGGTTCCCTCCGTTTGATTATGTTCATTCTCCGTTTCATATCGCGGGGCCCCGGCCTGCATAGGATAGAGCGGTTGCCAAGCGCCCGGGGTCCGAACTCGGCCTTGCCCTGGAACCAGCCTACTATTTTTCCTTGCGACAAAAGGCGCGCCGTCTCCCGGATGAGGCTGTTTTCGGAAAGCTTTCGGTAGCGCAGGTTGTTGGCACGGAGGACTTTTTCAATTTCGCCATCCCCGTATTCCGTACCTAATGCGAGAATTTGGCGTGGTTTCGACCGGGGGGCATCCGGATGCGTGCTGTGGTAGGCGGAGAATGCAGAGCCGAGCGCCGCGCCGTTGTCGCCGGCCGCTCCGAAAATGAATACGCGCCTGAAGGGCGTTTGGCGGTAGATTTTCCCGTTCGCAAGCGCGTTGAGCGCGACTCCGCCGCTTATGCAAACATCAGGCATGCCGGTAAGCGTATGGAGATGGTTGAGCATGGCAAAATACGCCTCTTCGGTTACCGCCTGGATGCTTGAGGCGAGGTTGCGGTGGCGTGCTGCAAGGGGAGTACCCGGCTTTCGGGGAGTCCCAAAAAGCGCCTCGAATTTGCCGCTCCACATGCGGAACTCCTCCCGGAACGAAAAATAATCCGTATCAAGCCGAAAGCTTCCGTCCCTTTTCAGGTCAAGAAGGCGTCTGATTTTCCCTGCATAGACGGGCTTCCCATAGGCTGCAAGCCCCATTACCTTGAATTCGTCCTCGTTTACTTTGAATCCGAGAAACGATGTGAACGTCGAATAGAGTAGTCCGATGGAATGGGGAAAGTCGATATGATGTAGCGGTGTAATGGTTTTGTCTTTTCCGAGCCAGAGGCCGGTTGTTTGGTATTCGCCAACTCCGTCAATAGTCAGTATCGCGGCGTTCCGGAACGGGGACTGGAGGAATGCGGCAGCCGCATGGGAAAGATGGTGGGGGACAAATACCACTTTACCGGAAAATCCGAGCGTTTTGCGTATCGTCAGTTCAATCTGCATTTTTTTCCCGAGCCATTCCGGCATGCTTTTCACGAACGGGGCCAGGGACCGGGGGTAGGTATCCATGAACATATCCAGTATCCGTTCGAATTTAAGAAGCGGCTTTTCATAGTAAGAGACGATATCGACATCATGTATGGATATATTTGCCGTATTCAGGCAAAAACGCAATGCCTGTATGGGAAACCCATTGTCATGTTTGATGCGGGTAAACCGTTCCTCCTCTATGCCGCAAACGAGGCGGCCGTCTTTCAGGAGCACCGCTGCGCTGTCGTGGTAATAGGCGGAAATGCCGAGTATATACATAACGTCAATAGGGCGAATTCAGATCGTTTTGCTGCGTGTCCACCCGCGCCCAATACGTGTTTCCCGCCTTTTTTTTCCGGAAAAACGTCTTAATGAACGCACCGAATCCGATTCCAAACGCATAAAACAGCATAAGCAGGAGATTGATGAAAGCGCCGTTGAATGCACCGGTGATCCACTTGAGCACCCTCATATGATCGGGTAAAGGAATACGGGTACCGGTGAAATTTGGGCGCTGATGATGAGGAGCGCGATGATGATAAGGAAAAGGATCGCCGGAATAATCCAGATTTTGTTTGATTTTGACGCGAGTATGGTCAGTTGTTTTACCGCTTCAAACATAATGTATTCCCATTATACCTTACTCAATCCCAGCGGGTTTCCCAGCACCGCCGTTCGATATTCTGTCTGCAGAATTCGTCGAACTCCTCCTTGAAATAGTCAGGAACAAATGGCAGGTTATGGTAGCTGATTGCGACTTTGATTAAGAATGCGTCCGCCTCCTTTTTGGATACGAGTTCTTTTTTCAACGCGTAGATTCTGCGGACTACGTTGAACGAGATGAGAGGGTTCGTTTGGTACATCTTCTCGTAAATCTGGAGCGCCTTCCGGTTATTCCCCCAGTTGAGATGGTACTGGGCGCTTGCGAGCATTATACCCACGTCATTCGGCGAAAGCTTGAGCGCGTTGGCCGTGAGCTGTTCGTTTGTTTTGCGGTCGGTCTCCTCAAGGATCGCCTGAATATGCGCGGTTTTGTTGAGGGGATACAGGCGCATCGCGTCAATCGGCCGGTTCATCCGGATAAGAAGCATGCTGGTAGCGTAACAAAAAAAGATCGCGAGGAGAAATAAGCTCGTGGTTCCATACAGCCAGACCGGAACGGGTTCATGGTCCGGTTCATCGTATGAAATGCCGGCAAGAATCATGGTGAATAGAGGAAAGAGGTAGATCGTGTACGTGTAGTCCGTCTGGAAATTGATAAGGAGATAGACGAGCGCATATCCCCAAATGTCTTTTTTCCGGACCGCGTGGATAAGGAAAAGCACTCCGACGGCAAGGAGAATGCCCGCAGCCGGGATTCCCTGCTCAGCGGCGACTTCAAGAATTATGTTATGGGCGGAGTCGGTGAACGTGTTGTCCCTGTTGTTCGTAAGCGAGATCTTAACGAAATTTCCGCCTCCCACTCCGAACAGGGGGTGTTTCCTGATGGAGTCCGCCGCCTGTTTGAAAAAAACGTCCCGGTCTGACAGGATGTCCCTGGGGAAAAGATTAAATCTTTGCACCGCGATTTTTCGCGCGGGATCAAGCGGGGTATTTCCGATTCCCTTTGAGGAAGTGAGGACGAAAACGAAAAGCAGGACACTCAATCCTACAAATGATGCAAAAAGATATTTACGCGATATGGCCCGTCTCTTTCCGATAAGGTAAACCAAGCCGACAATAAAAAGGGCAAAATAAGCCGAACGGGAAAAGGAGAAAACCGTCATGATGAAGAAAAAAGCGATCAATGCAAGACTAAAGATACGAAAGATCCTGTGCCTGACAAAAGGAAGCAGTATTAGTATCGCCATGCCGAGAAAGTCACCAAGATGGTTGTGGGAACCGAAAAAGGGTAAAACGGTCTGCTTTTCATGGAGAGGTGTCTTGAGGATAAAATGGCTTACGGAAAACAGGAATCCGAGTGCGGTAACGGTAACAACCGTAACCGTTTTCATGGTACGCCTGTTGTTATACGAAAAAAGAAATATGAGAAAGAGCGTAATGTAGTAAAGAAAGAGTTCCACTGACGGCTGTTTGTCCAGGGAATACAGAGATGTGGACATGCTTGTAAGCATGAAGAACCCGAGTGCGAGCAGGGTAGCCTTCGGAGGAAGCCGAAGCTTTGCCCGGGTAAAATAAAGCGCGACATAAAGGATGACAGGTACGATCGTGTAAAACCAGATAAATGTCTGCCGGTAAAGGAGCAGCCCCATCCCTTCAATCGCCGCAGGAACAAAAAACAGGAGGCTGAGGATAACGGTTAGCATACTAGTTATCTTAGCATGTTATCTCTTTATTGACATGTATATGAGTATTTGTTACTCTGAAAACGTACATGGTACTCCGGGATAGGCTCACTTTAGCGGCAAGTCTTTTCACTATCTTTTTGTATGGGTTTTTGTTTGCCGCAAAATCCTCCCGGGCGTACTACTCATGCGGCGGCAATCCCTGTAACGCCTCCTATCCTTGTAACGTTCCCCTGTCCTGCAACGGCGGTGTATGCGGCGTATACTACGATTCTTGCGTAGGTCCCACATGTGTTGACAACAATGGATGGGACGCTACAACCTGCTCAACCACCAACCAGTGTACGAATCCCGGCACGACTGCCACAGCCAACTGGAGCGCCTGCAGCGCAACCTGCGGCAACGGCGTATTCACCTGTCAGGCCGGTACGGTCAACGGATGTACTGCCCGATGCGCAAGTCCGGATGCGGCAATTGGGGGAACAACGCCCTGCTGCATCAGTCAGATACCCAATACGACCCCTTCAGCTGTCACCTGCAACCAGGTGCCTCTCACCAGAACAGCACAGGTTAACTGGACCTTTAGCGATACCGGTTCTAACTGCGGATTGGCATGGGGCCTCAACTGCGGCGGCAATGCCAACAGCTTCCAGCTCCGGTTCAGCGGAGGAAAGGCTACGGAGAACGCTTCAAGCGCTGTGCGGACGGACACAACGGATGTGTTTGCAAACTGGGGCACTTATACGGTCCAGGTATGTGCATTGAACGGCTATGGTGAGCGTTGTTCAGGTGCGGTCAACTGTGTGCTTACCCAGCCGGTTTGTTCGGTGGGGAGCCAGGATGCGACCAATGTTACGAACCCGGACAGCACTTGTACTGCGGTGAATCCGGTTCTTTCCGCCACTTACGGGAACAATGCAAACGAGATGAGGTTTCTTATCGATGATGCAAGCAACCTCCTGAGCCCGCTTCAAACGAGCGCGTGGAGCGCCGCAACAACTTATACTCCGGCTCCCACCCTCGCAACGGGGCGTTATTATTGGAATGTACAGTCCCGTTCAACCGCCGTACCCGCAGACTGTAGTACGCCCGCGGCTCCACCCGCCGGACGGGAACTAAATTTGGATTATGATCCTCCTACCGTTCCCAACGGCACGTTCGATACGCTCCAGCCGGATCCGTCCTGTCTGAGCAGCTATTTTGTCACCTACCGGTGGCCCGCATCGACCGACCCGGGCTGCGGCAACATGAATACGGCTCCTTACCAGGCGAATATATCAAACAACGCGGGATACCTGAATTCGGGTACGAACATTAACGACGATTCGGGTTGGCAATTACCGTTGTTTTACCAGTCTCCCCGGGCATATTCAGCGGGGACAACACTGTACGGCCGTGCACGTGCGCGTGATGAATTCGGGAACACGTCCGTCTGGTCGTCCACTGCCGCAACGGCATTCGTGATACCCACGCCCACCGCGTATCCGCCGATTATCATCCGCGGAACTTATACGGAGGACACCGGAACCTCCTCTCCGAATTGTACAGCCGGAGGCATGACTCTTGATCCGACACTCCTTAATCTGTCCCTTACCCACTCAAACGAAGCAACTTCCTCCTGTACCTTGAACGGAACGGATTACAACTGTCTTGTGTATGTAAACAACCAGGATCCGGCCCATTACTGCGCTGATCCGAACCAGAACATTTCCCTGAACGCAACGTACGGCGGGTATGAAGATGTTGAATGGCGCGCTAATAACGAGTGCAACGGTGCGATCATCCCGTCCATTACGGTAAACTCCGCCTCTCCTAATCCCGCTCCATCTCCGATCGAGACATTCTTCAAATACGGCGCCAAGGGCTGGTTCAAGACCAAAAACACGAGTTTCACGAACAAGGCGACCCGGGACAATATCCTCCCGAACAGTCCGCTTCCTTTTGACGGGGACGACAGCGTTGCGGGAAACGACAAGAAGTTTATGACAATTGGCCAGGGAGGGGCGGTCTTATATGATACGACAAACAACAATCTTAATCTCGGAGCAAACGCCACGCTCGGTTTTTCGGATAACAACTTCCGGAAAGCGGATTATGACGCTCTTACCCTCTTTTCACCCAATAAGTTTTTTGATTACGTAAAATCACGCAAGCAATACAAAACCATAACCGGCCCTGCCGATATTGACAGTGACGGAATCTATTACATAGCAGGTAATCTGACGATTGACGAGGCTGCGGATGTGGCTCCCTTTCTCAACCGTAACGTGCTGGTTGTCGTTACCGGATTCGTGAACATATCCGTCGATTTCGTACCCCCCGCAGGCCAAAACCTCTGGACCGGTTTTATCGCCGATTCCATACAGGTTGGTGCCGGGGTGGGAACGGTGAAGGCGGTCCTCATCGGCAATTCCGTTGATGTCAATTCGTCCAATACTCCGCTGAAAATCGACGGTAACCTCATCAGCCTTACCAACACGTTCAACAATACGCGCGTCCTTATCAACGCAAACACACCCTCTTTGTTTATCGTACAGAACCAGGAAACATACATGAAACTGTTGCCGTACCTTTCAACGAGCATGTATGATTGGAGGCAGATACAATAATATGTTCATACCGAAAAAACACAACCAGAGGGAGCAGGGACAGATCCTGCTTATCACCGTCATGCTTCTTGCTGCGGCGGTGACGGTCGTCATGACGATTGCGTTCAATTCTACGACCGAAACCCAGATCACAAAGCTTGAGGAGGATTCCCAGAAAGCTCTCTCTGCCGCCGAGTCCGCGCTTGAGGCGGCGATCCAGAAAAAAGGCACGGTTGCGATCGATGAGCTGCCTGCATTCATCGGATCAAATATAACGGGGCAGGCCGATGTCGTTGAGATGAGCGGGAACGAGTTCGTGACACCGCTTCTTCAACGGGATGAGCAGTACACATTTTACCTTTCTAGCTACAATCCCGATACCAACACCTTTTCCAATCCCTGGACCGGGTTTCTAGACATTTATTTCAAATCGGAAACACCAGCCGAATATCCCGCGCTCGAGCTCACGTTCATTGACAGCGCCAATAACACCACAAAGCAGATTCTGGATCATTGGGCGCTTGTTGAATCGAAATCCCCGTCAAACGAGCTGCCGACATCAAGCAATGACGGAGGGGAGACCGTGAAGGGTATTGCGTTTGCGGCAAAGCTTACGCCCTCCTCACTCGCGGTTGCGGGCAATATGAAGGCAGTGATCGTTAGGGTACTCAATGCATCAACCCGTATCGGATTCCATACCGGCGTTTCAACGCCGTTCCGTTCGCAGGGACGGGTGATCACCTCGGAAGCTAAAACGTCAACGGGCGTCACGAAGAAAATCGAACTGTTCCAGTCCAATCCCCAGATTCCCTCGGACTTTTTCGTCACTTCGTTCTGACGGCTTCCCCGATACGCTTGGCGATCCGTTTCATTTCTTCCGGAGCTATTTTTTTTACCGCGCTCAGCCGTATGCCATCCGTGTGGCCATCGTTGTCGAAACGGGGAACGATGCGGATATGCGCGTGGGGCACTTCATAGCCGAGCGTGAGGAAATTGACCGAATGGGAGCCGACCGCCTCCTGCGCCGCCAGGCCGATTTTGCGGGCGGCTTCAAAATATGCGCCGAAGTCAGGGACATCATATACCCAGCGGTAATGCGTTTTCGGAATGAGGAGCGCGTTGCCGGGGTTGAGGGGATTGATGTCGAGAAACCCGAGGAATTCGGCGTCCTCATAAACCTTATATGAGGGAATTTCCCCCTTTACGATCTTGCAGAAAACACATGGTTCCATAGGGTTTGATTTGCTAAACTGAATAATTGCCATTATTATAATTGACATTGCTTTGCAATGTCATCCTGAACCCGATTCAGGATCTATATAATTTACTAATACATATGAAAGAATCACAACACATCGAATCCCTCGTTGCCCAATCGTTATTCAGTGCCGATCTCGGCGAAAAGCAGTCGGCCCGTTCCCGCATCCGCGAAATGGCTAAAGCGGCCGGTATTTTTCCCGCATCGATCCATGAACTGTATATGGCCTCCGGACAAGGGCAGGTCAAAGGATTTTCCGTTCCCGCCTGCAATATCCGCGCGCTGACGTTTGAAACCGCCCGGGTTGTCTTTGAGCTTCTCAAGGAAATAAACGCGGGAGCGTTCATATTCGAAATCGCGCGCGGGGAGCTCGGATACACGGACCAGACTGCGGATGAGTACGCCACCTCAGTCCTTGCGGGCGCGGTTGCGGCGGGATGGAAGGGTCCGGTATTTATCCAGGCGGACCACTCGCAGTTTTCCGCCCCCAAATTCAAGGCAACTCCCGAGGTTGCCATCCAGGACCTCAAGGATCTCATCAAAAAAGCGATCGATGCCGGATTCTATAACATTGACATCGATGCATCGACCCTTGTTGAACTGGACAAGGCAACGCTTGATGAACAGCAGAAAAACAACTATGAAATGACCGCGCTTCTCGCACAGTACGTGCGTCAGATTGAACCGCAGGGGATAACCGTTTCAATCGGCGGGGAAATCGGCCATATCGGCGGGAAAAACTCGACGGTTGAGGAGTTTGAGGCATTCATTCAGGGCTTCAGGAAACGATTTACCGGGACCGGCTTGAGCAAGGTAAGCGTCCAGACCGGGACCTCCCACGGCGGCATGCTTCTTCCTGACGGCACCATGGCGAAGGTGAACCTTGACTTTGATGTTTTGAGGAACATCGGGAAAGTAGCCCGGGAGGCATACGGGATCGGCGGTCCGGTT
Source organism: uncultured Gammaproteobacteria bacterium (assembly GCA_964629635.1). GTDB lineage: Bacteria > Patescibacteriota > Microgenomatia > UBA1406 > GWC2-37-13 > YC2-FULL-38-9. Next base: position 284,537 of record CAZVQS010000001.1, on the reverse strand, counting down.
CAGCACGGCGCATCCACCCTCCCTCTTGACCTGTTTGACCAGTTCCCGGCGTCCGGGACGATTGAAGTGCATCTGGCGACCGGTTTCCAGAACACCCTGTTTGAGGCAATGCCTGAGGCCTTGCGGACCGAAATGCACGGCTGGGTCATGGAAAACTGTGCGAAAGAACGCAAGGAAGGGTGGACCGATGAGCAATTCGTATATAAGCTTCGCAAAAAGGCCAACGGTCCGTTCAAGAAAAAGCTTGCCGGGCTTGACGCCCAGTCAAAGGGAAAGGTGCTTGATGCCCTGAAAAACGACTTTACGCGCATTTTCGACAAACTCAATATCCGGGATACGCGCCCGATCGTTGATTCGTACGTGAAGGGTTAAGAGAAACATGGCGCTTGCGTGCATATTACTTGAGTTTTACACGAAGTTTTTATTATAATTTTGACGGTTTCCCCCCTTCGATTATTATTTCATTAATCATTCTATGAAACGGATCAAAGTAGGCTTGAATGGTTTCGGCAGGATCGGACGCGCTGTTACAAGAATCGCTTTCGAGCGCGATACGTTCGACATTGTTGCGATAAACACCCGTAAAACCCCTCCCGACATGCTCGCGTACCTTCTCCAGTACGATTCCGTATACCGCCGGTTCAACAAAGAGGTAAAGGCAGTAGAAGACGGCATCACGATCGGCGACAAAAAAGTTCCTGCGACCATGGTAGCGGACGTTGCCGAAATTCCCTGGGATCAATACGGTGTTGATGTAGTGATCGATGCGACCGGCGCATTCACGAAAAAAGAAGACCTCATGAAGCACGTGCGCGGCACTGTCAAGAAGGTACTCCTTACGGCTCCTGCCAAGGACAAGGAGACAACCCATGTGGTTCTCGGCGTGAATGATGATACAATCGACTGGAAAAACGAGCAGGTGATTTCAAACGCCTCTTGTACTACCAATTGCGCCGCTCCCATGTTCAAGGTGATCGAGAAGGAATTCGGGGTTGAGATGGGATACCTGACGACCGTGCATGCATACACCGCAACGCAGTCCCTGCTTGACGAATCGAACAAGAAACCGGACCGCTCGCGCGCGGCCGCCCTCAATATTGGCCCCTCAACGACCGGTGCGGCCAAGGCGGTGGGTAAGGTGATCCCGGAGCTTCAGGGCAAGCTTGACGGTATGGCGGTGCGCGTACCCGTTCCGACGGTTTCTTTCACCGACATTTCCGCAGTCATGAAAAAGGACGTGACGGCGGAGGAAGTGAATGCTGCGTTCAAAAAGTATGCCGATGGCGACATGAAAGGCATCCTCGGCTACGAAACAGCTCCCCTCGTTTCATCCGATTTCATCGGCGACCCGCGCTCAAGCATCTTTGATTCCTCCTACACGAAAGTCATCAACGGGAGGCTTCTCAAGATATTCGGCTGGTACGATAACGAGTGGGGGTATTCAACGCGGATCGTTGATCTGGTCGAGCGGGTGTCGGACTTTGTCTAAAATCCTTTGAAAACAATCCGTTTCAGGCAGGCACGGGATGACCGGTCTGCCTGAAATTTTTTAACAGTTGTTTTGTCATATGTCAAAAATAACCTACGTTGACGAGGCGGACATTTCGGGAAAACGCGTACTGGTTCGCGTCGATTACAATGTCTCCTTCAAGAAAGACGGTTCGGGTGAAATAAACGATGATACCCGCATAAAAAACTCCCTTCCGACACTCAAGCTGCTTCTTGAAAAAAACAATAAGCTTATTCTCATGTCACACCTCGGCAAACCAAAGGGCCGCGACATGGCGTTTTCCCTGAAGCCGGTGGCAAAGAGACTTCAGGAATACCTGCCTGACCGCAAGGTGGTGCTTATTGATGATTTCCTTGACGACAAAGGCGCATTCGAGCTGCAGGACGAAAAGGACGTCTACCTGCTTGAGAACACCCGCTTTTACGAGGGTGAAAAGAAGAACGATACGGAGTTCTCAAAAAAACTCGCCTCAATCGCGGACGTGTTCGTGTCGGATGCATTCGGAAGTGTGCACCGGGCGCATGCATCGGTTGTCGGGGTAGCACAGCATCTTCCCTCCTACGGCGGCCTACTCCTCAAGTCCGAGGTGGAGTCGATCGGGAAAGCGGTCGAGAATCCCGTGCGTCCGGTTGTAGCGATAATCGCGGGCGCCAAGATCTCGTCCAAGATCGGTCTCATCGAAAAGCTCATGACGGTCGCGGACCAGGTGTTGATCGGTGGGGCCATGACCAACAATTTTCTGAAAGCGCAGGGCAGGGAGATCGGGAAAGGTCTCCTGGAGGAGGAGTTCGTGCCGGAGGCGAAACGGCTGCTTGAAAAACCGGAAGCAAAGGAAAAGCTTATTCTCCCGGTTGACCGCCGCATCGGCGGAATTCAGCAGAAGGAAGGTCCTGCTACCGTTAAAAAGGTCGAGGCGATCGGCGCAAACGACGAGACGCTTGATATCGGTCCCGATACGGAAGCGCTGTTTGCCAACTACATCGCCAAAGCAAAGACCATTATCTGGAACGGTCCGGTGGGGTATTTCGAAAACCCGGTATTTGCAGGGGGGAGCATTGCAATATTCCATGCGATTATCGGGAATACAGGCGCCATATCGGTCGTCGGAGGCGGAGACACGCTTTCGGTCATAAAGAAGCTGCCGGACAAGGAGAAAATCACCCATATCTCAACGGGCGGGGGCGCTATGCTTGAACTTATTGAAAAAGGGACGCTTCCCGGAATAGACGCGCTCAGGAAGTAAGCTTATTTGAGCAGTTCGACGACCCGGTTAACGCCGGGAGGCGAGGTGACCGTGATGACGGTTCCCGATTTTTCGATCGAGGGGAGTTCTGTTTTGCCAACAACTTCATCACCCGACAGCCAGTACAGGTCAAGGTCCGATACGGTGTTCATGTTCCAGAACGTGCGGATGCTTTTGTCCTTGAAAACAAAGATCATGCCGTCCGCTCCGCCTATATCTTCTTTTGAACGGACATGCATAAGTCCCTGCCTCTGCTTTACCGGCGTATCCGCAATAAACAGCCGGTAGTTTTTTCCTTCATGACCAAACACGGTTTCCTCATACCCGGCAGGTTCAAACCGGGGCTTTGCGCCGGTTCTGCGATATATCCGGATGACGGGATGGTCAAACACGCTCCAGGTTTCCTCCGCCTGTTCATCCATGAGTCCGATATAGGGATTCGCAAACACTTTGACTTCCTCAAAACCGAGCTTGCCGGAAAACAGGTCCCCGTAGTACCGGGCAAGACGGGGATACTGCGACGGGTTGTGGTTCTTGAATATCCGGCGGGACGGAACGATGAGGTAGTCTGCGGTTTTCAGGACTTCTTCAAAACTCGTTTGCAAATTCGGATCCGTGTCCAGGTCATACAGAAACAGCGAAGCATATTGGTAGTTGCGGGGCTTTACATTGCTCCCCGGTACCTGCAGGGGAACATCGACCGCATTTGCGGATTCGGACATGATACGAGAGTTTTCCGGAACATTTCTGAATATCCAGTCGGATGCCTGGAACCGGGCGTCAGGCAGCAGGTATACGGTCAGGAACGCGATGCCCGGCAGGATCAGGATGGCTGCTACGGCAATCATGATGTTCCTGCGGTGCCTGAACAGGTGGAACAAAAGAAACAGTCCAAACAGGGTAAGGAGGGGGAATACGGGCGACATGAACCGGGTCCATTTCACATACAGAAACGACGTGGGGATAAGATAAACAAGGAACATGAAGCGCAATGCATTGAATGCCTTATGTTTCCATGGCAAACAGATGAAACCCGCAATTCCGAGTGCGAACATGGGGACACCGAGCGCGTAGGGGAAAATACGGCGCAGTTGAAACAGAAGGGGAACGGTGTTTTCAAACTGGCGCGTATAGAATGCTTTGTAGGTGCCCAGTCCGACAGCTGATTCGTAATTCAGTGATCCGATGAATTCGTTCCATGAAATGAAATTGTGCGGTGAGGCAATAAGGGCGGCTATGCCGGCAACCGATATGAAGGCGGCAACGTCTGAAATAAGTGCAGGTATCCGTCTCCGCCGCTCATATATGATGACCGCAAGGGGCGCTGCCAGGAATATGAGGGAGGACACTTTCGTCGCAATGCTCAGTCCTGCCATAACGCCCAGAAGCGCAACATCCCGGTATGCCATGCGGCCCGAGGATAGTATCCGGACGCTTAGGTATGCAATAAGGGAATAAAACAGCATAAGCAAAGATTCAGTCGTACCGAAATGGGAAAACTGGATGAAATAGGGGCTGAATATGATTACGGCCAGGGCGACTGCCGTCTCCGGATTCAACGGGATTTCATAGCGCCCGGAAGATTTGACTGAACGATTTATGGTAACACTGACGGTTTTAACCATCACGAATGCGGTGAGGATTGAGGCGATGGCCGATATGAAGCGAAGGGCAAGCGTGGCTTCGATGAAGGAAACGGGACCGGCCGTTCCGGTCAGAAGCCGCATGATTTGGATACCGAAGTAGGCAAGATACAGGGGGAACTGGCCGTATGCGAAAAAATGGGGATTCAGGCAATCACTGTTGAGGCCGCTGCAGGCAAGGGACTGTACGCTTGCGGCCATGTTGCGCTCGTCCGGATGCATGGGATAGGGCAAGCCCCAACCGATATTTACACCTCTTGTAAACATTAACAGGCCAACAAGACAAGCAATGTAGAGGATATGCCAAGGTATTTTGCGCAGTTTATTGACTTTATTCATTTTATTAGGTACCTTATTTTATAAGGTTATAACCTATTATTCTATGTCTGAACAGCAAACAACCCCTCAACCGAATCCGGAACAAGCCCATAAGATTCAACACGCTCCCGTTAAGCAACTGATCAGCGAGGCAAAGGGTGCAATGGCAGCAATGGGGCCGGTAACGCCCGATCCTGATCCCGAAGCGCTCAGGTGGGGCCCGCCATCAGAGCCGGACAGGCAACCCGTACCTGAGGAAGTTGAAACCCTTTTGCACCGGCTGGAAGGCTATCAGTCGCCCGCAGAAAAACAGGTAAAACCGCAGGGACAGGAGGCAGGGAATATCGAAACATCAGGAATCTCCCTTGACGACATCCATTTCCATACTTACAACGAAGGGCCGCAGGAGGCAGTGTTTGCCGAGCGAAAGCCCCGGCCGTATGTATCTGATGCCGACAGAAGAAAGCGGCTTCAGGAACAGGCTACCGAACTTGAAGAGCATGGAGGTGAATCCGTTCGGTACCTGCGCCAATATATGGGCGAGTTCAACAGGTATTACGGAGGCTTGAAATGGGAATACCATAACAACAGCGAGGAATACAACGCGATGGAACTTCTGCTCGCAAGAAGCGGATTTGCCCGCTCGGAGCCTTCCTACAGTTCCGGAAGGCATCAGCCTGAACTTATTTACCGGACCATGAATATTCTTCGGACACCGCTCCAGTACGGATACAGCGGTACCCGTCTCGATACTGAGCGAGGCGCATCATGGAGCGGTATCGGGAGAGGATTCACCACCAACCCGGATATTTATGCGCGCGAAATACTGAAGAAAGCCCAGGAAATCGCCGGTAAAGACAGAGTGTCCGGCAAAACAAACCTCGAACCCTATGACATGGACGTATGCGTCATGTCGGCGCTTGCATGCGGGGAAGTACGTACAGCCCTTGAACTGCTGAAACTTGCTCCCGAGTTTTTCCCCGATCAGACCGATGCGGTGGGCAGCGCGTTTTCCCGGATGCAAAACATCATATTGGAGGCGCGCGCCATCACTCCTGAACTGGCGCGTTCCATTGATGAGGGGCTTCTGTGCCTCGGCGAGGGGACGTATGCGGAACTGGGCACATCAACAGTCGCAAAAACCCTCAAAGCACAGGCAGAAGGACGCCTGAGGGATCGTCTGAAAGAAGGGCGCAACGACTGGTACCGTTCGAAGGAAGTAGCCGATGTCGCCGAACGGACAGCCGCATTAAGTCCGGAATCCCTGCAGAGGTTGGTAGAGGAAGCAGCTTCACAAGGCGAAGACTGGCGGAAGGTAACCGCCGAAATACGCGCGCGGGTGCAGGATGTGGTAGACGGCAAGGCTGCCAATATCCTGTACGCTGAACTTATCAGACGGATGTATCCGGACTTATCGATCGCCGACCAGCTTGAAGAGATGAAGAGGTCTTTTCAGGGCATATCAACAGGAACCGCTCCTATGGCCGAGACGTCAAACCGTATCGACCATACTCTTGAGCAAAGGGGAGATAATAAACGGTTTACCAGGCAAACGGCTCGCGAGAAATCCGAAACAGTTGCCCGTACCTATTTTCCTGGCGAACGCCAGCTTGTGGACATGGTTTATAATCCCCGCACTGCCGATTACCTGACAACCCTCATCGGATTGCTCCGGTATCCTGACAACCTCGACTATCAACTCAAGGAGGCGTTTAAGAACAGCTCAAGCAACAGGGGCTACGGATACGATTACGCAAAAGATACTGACCCGAGAATACAGGAAGGCAGAAAACAGCTTGCGAGAAGGCTTGTTGGTGGAGTTTCGTTTCTACAGACATGTATTGACGATCCGGAAACAAAAACGCTTGTTGAAAAAGAGTTCGGCTTTTCCTCCCACGGTTCTTCGTTACTTACGGGGGATAATCTCGAGAAAGTCCAGGCAGCGCTCGGCAAGATGTTTGGTGACGTAGCGGATGAAACAAGCGGAATGACGCTTTACGAAAGCGTTTTGCCCGATCCGGATCAACAGGCTGAGGATTCTCAAGTATTCCCTCGTCTCAACGCTGCACGCAGAAATGAACAGATAGCTCTGGATGCAGAAAAAACCGGTGGAGCCCGGCAAGCGCTTGATAATTCCCTGATGCAGCGAACGCAGGAAACCGAGCATATGCGCAGCGAGCGAGCTGCCCGTGCAGAAATTCTCTCCAGGAAACAGGCAGTCGAGAAGGGAATTCCTGCACTACGAATGGAACTTGAGTCAATCGAGGGGCTGCGTGTTACCAACAGTGTTGGCAAGCTGCTCGGCCGCGGCGTGACCGAACTGGAGAAAACGATGCAGCTCGCGAGCAAACAGACGGAAATCAAGGCCGCTGAAGACGCGCTGGCTGCAGCAGAAACGGAGCTTGCCAAGCATGAGGAAATTCCGGATACGGCATACGATGCAGCAACCCGTCTGGCGGCTTCATTGCAGAAGCTTTCGGATTCCGCGAAATAACCGGTTCCGCTTGCATTTTACCCCCCTTCGGAGTATCATATACGAATATAATTTGGGACTGTTAGTACAACTCAAACACTTTTTATGAAATATGAACTGACCTTTCTTCTGAACGAAGAAAAAGAACTGACCGTACTTAAAGAATTGCTCAAAAGCCTCGATGCAAAACTCGTTGAAGAGAGCGCCTGGGGCAAAAAGAACCTCGTCTATCCCATCAAGAAACACACGAACGCATCCTTCTACCACTGGAAACTGGAAATCGAAAAAAAGCGGGTTGCGGAGCTTCGCAAAAAGCTCAATTATAATGAAAAGCTTATTCGTTACCTATTACTAGTTTCTGAATAAGGAAGGATATGGCTAGCCGATCTTTGAATCGTGTCATCCTCATCGGTAACCTAACCCGCGATCCTGAACTCAAATACACGCCCAACGGCACCGCCGTCTGCACCTTTGGCGTCGCGACCAACAGATCCTGGACAACACAGGATGGTCAGACAAAGGAAGAGACGCAGTACCACCGCGTGGTTGCCTGGCAAAAGCTTGCAGAGCTTTGCGGCAAGCTCCTTACCAAAGGGAGAAAAATCTATTTGGAAGGACGCATCACCTACCGGAGCTTTGTGGGCAAGGACAGCCTGCAAAGAACAGTCGCCGAAATCGTCATGGACGATTTCATCGTGTTCGGCGACGGCAAACGGATGGGGGCGGAGGCGGAAGGAAACGGAAAGGAAGACGCGAAGCATGAGGCTGCCCCAGCTGTCGAAGACCATCCGCCGGTAAGCGTACCGGCCGCAACGGTCCCCGACAAGCAGGACGAGACCGTCAATCCGGAAGATATTCCGTTTTAACAGCTTATTATTTATTAGCATTTAAGCTGATTGGGTTTTTAGTCCCATCAAACAAACATACCTATGGCAAAATGTTTTTTTTGCGAACACAAAGCGAATCCGAACTACAAGGAAGTTGACAATCTTGAAAAATTCCTCTCCCCGAGGAAAAAAGTCATCAACCGCGAGCGCTCAGGCGTGTGCGCAAAGCACCAGCGCATGCTCACCAAGCACATCAAATACGCGCGTTTCCTCGCGCTCCTTCCCTACGTGTCCTACCAGGGCATGAGATAAACCGAGGGATCTCTTTCGTTATTCCGACAGTAGCAACCGGTAACATTGTATAATGATGAAATGGTCCTTACCATACCGCTACCGGAAAAAGGCAAACCTCTCATCAAAGTCGGACAGAAAGTCGATTTCGCCACCCCGCTCTATGAGGAAAAGGCCATGAGGGAAGTGAAGGTCTATATCAGCCAGAAAATCGACGTGTCGCCGAAGAAAATATTCCAGTATGTCAAGAAACTGGTGGGGGACACCGTTGACCAGGGCGAAATCCTTGCCGAAAAAAAAGCGTTCATGAGCGGCAAGAGCTACAAAAGCGAGGTATCCGGCATCCTCAAGGAGATAAATCACGTGGACGGATCGGTCCTCATCGATGTGGCAACGAGTGAAAGCACCGTGTCCAATTCCTTTTTCAAGGGGGAAGTCACCTCCCTCACTCCCCAAGAAATCCACCTCAAGGTTGAGAAATCCAAGGAATACGAAACGAAGGAACAGAGCGGAACATCCTTCGGCGGCCCCGTATTTTATATGAAGCACGAAACGGACGCCTATTCGGAGGAAGAAATCGCGGGAAGGGTTGTCGTTTCCCAGGCGGTTTCCTCCTATACCCAGATGAAAATGGAAGCGCTCGGCGCCGCCGGTTTCGTTACGCTTCACCATATTTCGGAAAGCACCGAAGCCCCGCGGGCCGTATTCAAGCAGATCAAGGATTTTGAGGAAGCTTCCAAACATAAACTTTCCTATTGCTATGTGAACGGTAAGACCAGTAAAATAGTGTTTTATTCCTAATATGCAAAAAACGAAAAAAATAACCAATATCCTTCTTCTTGCGTCGCTTGTCGTTCTCCTGGTCGGCGGCGGGTATAAAGCCGGAGAATACCGCGCAACCCATTCAACGGTCAACCGCATCAACTACAACATCGTGAACGGCACGCCGGTCGTTTCGAAAAACGACAAAAATTACAAGAACATCGATTTTTCCCTGTTCTGGGATACCTGGGCGCAACTTGAGGAAAAGTATGTCGACCGCTCAAAAATAGATCCCCAGAAAATGTTCTACGGGGCCATAAAAGGCATGGTCGCATCGGTTGAGGATCCGTATACCTTTTTCCTGACTCCCGAGGAGAACAAACAGTCAAAAGATGATCTCGGCGGCAAATTCGAAGGAATCGGCGCGCAGCTCGGACTCCAGGGCAACCGGATCACGGTTATTGCCCCCATCAAGAACTCGCCGGCTGAAGCCGCCGGTCTGAAGGCGGGCGATTTCATTAATAAGGTGAACGGGGAATCCACCAAAGGGTGGTTGCTCACCCAGGCTGTCGCGAAGATCCGCGGCGAAAAGGGCACGTCGGTCAAGCTCACGATGGAACGGGAGGGGCGGGAATTCGATGTCGATATCAAACGCGATACAATCAAGGTCGAATCGGTCGAAGCGAAGCTGAACGAAAAACAGAAAGACTGCGGAACGATCTGCGGGAACGTCGCATACCTCAAGCTCAATCAGTTTGGCGAAAACACGGTTGACGAATGGGAGGCCTCCGTTGCCAGCATCAAGCAAGCGTGGGACCGCAAGCAGATCAAGGGCATGGTTCTTGACCTGCGCGATAATCCGGGCGGATACCTGGAAAGTTCGGTGTATCTTGCCGGAGAGTTTCTCCCCAAAGGCACGCTTGTCGTCAAGCAGGAGTCGAAAGTCTTCGGGAACAAGAATTACGATGTCGAACGGACCGGAACGCTTCTTGACATACCTCTTGTCGTACTGGTTAACCGCGGTTCGGCCTCGGCGGCTGAGATACTTGCGGGAGCGCTCCGTGACCATAAGCGCGCAAAACTTATCGGTGAAAAAACCTTCGGAAAAGGATCGGTCCAGGAAGCGCTTGACCTGCGTGAAGGCGCCGGCATCCATGTGACGGTCGCCAAATGGGTCCTTCCGTCAGGCGAATGGATCAACAGCAAAGGCATCGAGCCGGAAACAAAGGTTGAGCTGAAGATTCCCGAGGGCAACACCATGACCCGTGAGATGGATACCCAGCTTGACCGGGCAATCGAGGAAGTGACCAAATAACCGTACGCCCTCAGCGTATTTTCAGCTTCTTGTATTATTTATTATTGTCGCGTTATACTATTTTGTTACATGTTATGAAAGTACTATGAAAAAACTGTTTTTCTTCCTAGCGGCAGGACTTCTGGTTATTGCGGTTGGCCAGACATATAACCTGATCCCCAAAATCAACTTCAACAGCCCCTTCTCTTCAACTGCCATCCCCAAATCCCCGTTCGGGTTTGATATGGAAAAGCAGACGGTGGTGTACGAAGAGTCGGTGGTGACGAAAGTGATAGAACAGTCGCTTCCCTCGGTCGTAACGATCGGCATATCGAAAACAACGACGGACGACAGCTTCCAGTTCAATCCGTTCGATCCCTTCGGCGGATTCCGCCGGGTGCCGGGAGCTCCCCGCAAGATAGACCAGAATATCGGGTCGGGTTTCATCGTTTCGGGAGACGGTCTCGTCATAACCAACAAGCATGTCGTGTCGGATACCGAGGCAAGCTATAAAATCCTAACGAACGACGAAAAGCAGTACAACGTTGAGCAGATCTACCGGGATCCGTTAAACGATCTTGCCATCCTGAAAGTGAACGCCAACGGCTTGAAAGCGTTACCTCTGGGCGACTCCGAAAAAGTCAAGCTCGGCCAGATGGCGATCGCAATCGGCACGCCTCTGGGAGAGTTCACCAATACGGTAACGACCGGAATCATATCGGGCTTGGGCCGCGGCATCACGGCGGGAAGCGCTTATGAAGGGTATGTGGAAAAGCTTGACAATGTCATACAGACCGATGCGGCAATATCGCCGGGCAATTCGGGCGGACCGCTCCTCAATTCGAACGGACAGGTGGTCGGTATTAACACCGCGCTTGCCTCAGAGGGGCAGAATATCGGATTCGCCATTCCGTCAAATGTCGTGCGGAACCTTCTTGCCGATTTTCAGAAACGGGGCGGATCGTTCAAGCGGCCGTATATCGGCGTGCGCTACCAGATGATCGACCGCAAGACCGCAGTCATGAACAGTCTGCCCGAAGGGGCGTACGTGGAGTCGGTCGTTGACGGGTCTCCTGCGCAGTCCGCAGGCATCCAGGCTGACGATATCCTGACGGAAATCAACGGAAAACGGATTACGGCGCAGGAAGGGCAGGATCTCCTGAGCCAGGTCGCTAACCTCAAAATCGGCGACAAGGTTCAGGTTAAAGTATGGCGGGACGGGCAAACGAAGGAAACAACCGTCACCGTCGAGGGACAGTAAGGTCAGAAAGTAAACAGGGTAACAAAGTCCCACACAGGGGTTTGTTTTATTGCCATCAGGCTTCCGGTGTCCGCCGAAACGTATACATTCCTCGGGACAGACAGGGGAACCATACCAAAGAGCTTCTGTGTTTTTTCCGCCTTCACTTCATACTGGAGCTGACCCTCCTCAGTAATGAGCGCAATATCCTGGGGCGGCTTATTTTTTTCGATAACCTTCAGCTGGCGGATGATGCTGAGCGCATCGTCCGGCATGATGGATACCTTCATGGGTCCCCACGGGGTATTGACAGTGAGGATGTTTGTATTTGGATCGATAAAAAGGCCCATTTCAATGCGCGCCTTCGTGTTGTTCTGGGAAAGGGCAAGGGTGCCTTTCTTTGACTTGTTCGCGTATATGCTTACCGACCGGTTCCCTTTCACGATCACGAATTCCTCCTGGGCGATCGCGAACCCGCCCTTCGTTTTGGTATTGATGGTTATGTCGAGATTGGAAGGTTCATCGGTTTCAACGGCCCCGGTATTTGTTTTCGGTTCTTCTTTCGGTGGCTTAATTTCGATTTTGGCAAGCTCCTCGCCTTTTATGATCGTCCGGACGGGCGTGGGTGCCGGCGCGGAGGGATTTGCAGGGTCAGGAGCCGGCGCAGGTTCCTCGATCACCAGCGTTGACGGACCGCCGCGTTTATCGGGCGGAATGGTCGGAGTCGGAGGGGGAACCTGGGGCGAAGCATCCGCGTACAGGGTTCTGTTGTCAACCGGGCGCGTGGGAGCGGGTTCCTCGGGACCGCTTTGCGGAGCCGCAGGCGAATCGGGCTGCGTTTGGGGGGCCGCAGGGGATGATTGGGGGCGGTTTGCTTGCGGTGAATTGGGTTTGGATACGGGGGAAGTGGGGCTGATATATAAGACAATCGGGGTCGCTGTGGGCGCCTGGATAATATTGCCGAACGTATCGGTGCGTACGGGAATACAGGCACCGGATTCGCACCGGTATTCTCCTGCGCAATAGTTGTTTATTCCGCACTTTTCCCGGCATATGTTACCGTAGCATGTTTGGGTGCTGCTGCATTGGATACCATTGCATAAGGGGATTGGTGTAGCGGTGGATAAGGGGAGATTGCCGCCTCCTCCTCCATTGCCGTTTCCATTATTATTGTTGTTTCCCTGTGCGGTAAGCATATCCGGAAGGACCAGAGGCGCAGACTGCACAACCGGTTTTCCCTGAGCCGGCGTGCCGGATGAAGGAGCGGGAACAGATGTTGCGGTCGGGGCCATCGGTATGTCCGCCGCAATGGTAGGTTTTGCGCGCACGACATAGGTATAAACTTCTCCGTCATCCGCACCGAGCACCCGCATGACACGGTACGCATATGCGCTGCTTTGGGCAAGATGGAGAAGTACTGCCGCGGACACGACAAAGCCAAGGATGCGTTTGAATGTCATCAACTATAATAGTAGGTAATTTATACCTGATTTTCAACATGATCGATACCCACTGCCACCTCAATTTTTCCCGTTTCAAAGGGAAAGTGCCGGCTGTCCTTGAGCGGGCGCGCAAGGCCGGAATCCGGTCCTTCATCGTGCCCGGAACCGATGTGACCACATCATGCGCTGCAATTTCACTGGCGGAACAGGAGCCGGACGTATATGCGGCAGTCGGCATCCATCCGCACCATGCGTTTGAGCAGGGATTCGGGGAACGTATGGAACAGGGTCTTACAGAAATCCGTTCCCTGCTTCAAAACAGAAACGTTGTCGCGATCGGCGAAGTGGGGCTCGACCGGTTTGAATACAAGCACACCAAATACAAAGGGTATGCCATAGACCATGGATTCATTACCCTCCAGAAAGAGCTTCTGAGAAGCCAATTGGAGATCGCACGCGATTGTAGCAAAGCGGTTATCCTCCATAACCGGGAAGCGGTTGAGGAAACGCTTGAACTGCTTCATGCAAACAGGGAAACCGTTCATGGGCTCCGGATGGTTTTCCACTGTTGCGAGCCGGACAAACGACTTCTCCAGTACGCCGTCAAACACGGCATATTCATCGGCGTTGACGGAGATGTCACGTACAACCAGGACAAAGCTTCATTTGCAAGAGAAATTCCCCTCGACCTGCTGGTTCTTGAGACGGATTCCCCCTACCTGCTGCCGGAACCGCTCAGAAGCGAGAAGAAATTCCCGAACGAGCCGTCATCCATTGCCGTTATATCGGAATACATTGCGAAGATCCGGAATACGGACGTCAAAACCATTCGGGAGCGGACTACCCATAATGCCATGAAGCTGTTTTCGTTACCAGAAAAGAAGTGACATGATGACTGCTCCCGCAAACCCCGTTTCATAGGAGCCGAGGAAATACCCTACGATCCCGCCGAGCACAAAGAACGCGGTCATAAGGAACATATTAAATTGGTCGCGTATGGCGATCGCCAGATGGATCGTCATGAGGTATACCGCCGAAAATACGATATAGAGTGCTATGTCCATTTTATTACGCGAACGCATCCGTGAACTGCCGGCGGAAGCTATCCCGGTTGAAGAACTTGGACCGCTCCAAAGCCTTATTTCGTATCCCGTTCCGGTCCCTGTCCTGCGCGAAGAGCCGTATTTCCTCCGCAAGCGTCTGCGGGTTCTCGCTCTCAACAAAAACGGCTGCATCCTGCGCGATTTCCCTGAATATTGCATGGTCTGCGAGTATCGAGGGACAACCGAGAGCGGACGCTTCAACATACGAAAAACCGAACCCCTCATCCCGGGAAACAAGGATGTTTACGGCAGCATTCCGGTAAAGCTCGGCAAGGTCGCGGTCGCTGATGAATCCGGGAAATATGAATCGAGGGTTATTTCGTGCGATATCAAGGAATTCTTTAAGCTCCTGCTGCCAGGGATTCACAAGAGGCACCCCTGAGTCGAGCGTTTCCTGGAATACCCGGCCGACGAACACACACGGTATACCAATCAGCTGCACGGCCCGGGCGATGTTCACCAGATTTTTATTCCAGGTCGCGTCCCCCACATACAGGGAAAAGGGCAGGGGAGGTATCTTTAGGGTGTTTGCACCGTTTCCCGGTTCGGCAAAACGTTCAGGAAGACAGGGATACGCCACCTTTACTTTTTCCTCAGGGATGCGGAGTATGGAAATAATATCCTGTTTGCTCGCCTGCGAATCTGTGACTATGACATCATACAGGTTTATGAGCATATTGTTCAGGATTGTCGCCAGTTTGCCCTTGAAGCCTGTCGGGAACCGGTTCGGGTATTTCATGGGTATGAGGTCATGGATCACGGCAACCTGACGGGGCGCGATCCGGCGGTACAGGAGGGGGAATGTGAGCGTATTCAGGAACGGGTTGATGAACACGCCGGGTTTTTTCGCCGCAATACCTTGAAGATCCGGGGAGAAATGGAACGCTTCCGTGAATGTCTCCTTCAAAAGCTGCATATACCTGCCCACGCCGCGCACTTTGCTTTTCGCGTCGGTGGCAGTTGGAT
Organism: uncultured Gammaproteobacteria bacterium; assembly: GCA_964629635.1. Classification (GTDB taxonomy): domain Bacteria; phylum Patescibacteriota; class Microgenomatia; order UBA1406; family GWC2-37-13; genus YC2-FULL-38-9. Next base: position 269,425 of record CAZVQS010000001.1, on the reverse strand, counting down.
CATATACGAAAACGCGCTCTTGCATACCTATCATTCTAACACGCGGAGGCTCATAAGGAATCCGGTATAATGGATGCATGCAAAAATTCCTGCTTTCCAAAGAACACATACTGGATTTGGTTCGGGAAAACCGGTACCGGCCTGTCGATGACGTCTCCAGCCGGTGTATTGACGGACGGTATGAGAAATCGGACAGTCTTCCCGGTCTCGCATATCCGGGAGCGGATGCGGGACAGCTTCTTATGATCCTTTCAAGCGCACGGTCTTATGGGTTTGACGTTGATTTCGGGAAAGCTTATACAACGCTTCTTGAAACGGTAGGAGGCGAGACCAAGCTTGGTTTCCATACGGATACGCATCATGAAGGCGTTCTGGCGGGCTGCGGCCATATCGGCCAAGCGTTGCTCAACCCCAAAGAATACCATGTCGAAGCCGGAGATGTCACCCGTGTTGTTGACGCATTCCGGAACGCTTCCGCCACCGGGGCGCATGAAGCTGTGCTTCAGGGCGAGCATAACGAAGGCGCAGCGGTTATCGTGCGGGGGGATTACAGCATATACCCTAAATATACCCTTATGCATGAGGGGCACCCGAAGGAGGTTTCGGTATTCGTTTTGAGCCAGACGCTTATTGACAAGCGGCACCGCGTTCTTGCCGGAAAACTCCTGGCAAACCAGGCGGTTACCCTTCAGGAAGGACTGGACGGGGAATACCTGTATGAAGTGTTTTCAGAAGTTACCGAAACCCATTTCCTGGAGACCGCCAAACGCCTCGCCAAAGGGCTGCCCATCTATGAAGTGGTATTTGACGAGGGCGGTACATTCGATATTCTCGAGATGGGTGAGGTGTAGGTTTACAGCTCAATAGATTCTGTCAGGGATTTAATTCCCGCCAGCGCTCGGTCGACAGGAGTAGCCTGTTCGTACCTCCGCGCGTTTCGGGATCCCTTTCATCCCTGCCACCAATTGAGCTATTAATAATTAATTTTTATCATATGATTCTCGGACCGAATTTGCTTTTGCAGCTTGTCAAGGAAAAGAAACTGGTTGAAGGGTTGGGCGACCGTGACCTGAAAACGCCGGAAGGGGCGGGATTTGACCTCAGGCTCGGGGAAGTGTACAAAATTTCCGGCCATGCGTTTCTGGGCGTCACCGAACGGGAAACACCGCAGATAGAATTGGTCGCACAGTATGAGGAAGGGAAAAAGAACACGATTACCATCAAGCCGGGCGATTACTATCTTGTTTCGACGATCGAGCGGGTGAATACTCCGCTTGATATTACCGTCAATTTTAAGCCGCGCACCACCACCTTCAGGAGCGGGCTCAACCTCCGCACGGGAAACGTGGCCCCGGGATACCAAGGGAAGCTCACCTTCGGATTGAAAAACGAAGGGCCTGTGGAGGTTGTCATGGAAATGGGGTGCCGGTTCGTGCATGCGCAGTTTGAATGGGTGGACGGCGGGGGGAACCAGTACAAGGGCCAATGGCAAGGGGGAAGGGTTACGACCGAAAAGCGTGAAACCCAGATTTAAGGCCTTGTGTCAATCCATTCTATCAGTTCATCAAACGAGGAAACTACCCGGTCCGCATGCCGGACCACCGGTTCCCTCACACAAATTTCCGTAAAAGCGAAAAACAAATCTGCGGCTCCGAATTTCCTGATTTCATAGTCGCTCCATCCGTCCCCAACCGCAATGACGGTACCGTCAAGGTGCAAATCCGCAACCGTCCTGGCTTTTCCTCCTGACCGGGCAAGGGGATTATCTTTCCGGTATCCGGCAACTTCTCCTGTCGGGCCGTAGACAAATTCGTTTGCGAATACGTGATCCTCCCGTATTCCGTAGGGGATGACGACCGGCAGGATGAACTCCCTGAACCCGCCTGAAACGATGTAAATCGAATCAGCATTCCTCCTGAAAAACTCCCGGTTCCGCACAATCGACGGGGATACGCTTCCTTTCAGTTTGCCCTGAAGCGCCCGTATATCGCCGGCGGTTGGTTTGAGGATATCAAGACGCAGTTTCAGGCTTTCCTCAAACGCAATTTTTCCTTCCATGCCCAGCCGGGTAATGCGCTGTATTTTGCGGTGCGCGCCGCGGTTTTTTTTGCCTTTCAGACACAGGAGCGAAAGCGCCTCGAGCGCTTCACAGGTAATAAACGTGCTGTCAAAATCGACGATGTATGTTTGTGCCATGAATAGTATTAAAAAGTAACGGTTGAAGGGAGCGGAGGACTCAGGACTGGGGGGAATAGTTGTTTAAAACGTTCACGCGCGGATTCATAGCATCAGTTACGTAATAAAACATGATACCATATTTTCATGGAGTTCCTTTCACAGTATTCTGACAGTGAGATAGCGCGCATGATGCGTGAACCGGTTACGGAGCAGGATTCGACAGGATATTACCTGCGTATCGTATCCGGAGAAGAGCTGGAAAACGTGCGTGCTCAAAGGCCGGGGATGCCGATGCGCTGGTTCATGATGCCGGACCACATGGTTCCTCCCCAGGCTGTCAGCTGGATGGCTTTGGGAAAAGGGCCCCACGAATATTCGAAAGCCATTCTTCTGACCCCCGAAGTAGTTGAAAAGAACGGCATTTTCATCTACGAGTATGATAGCACTGTTATCGACCGATGGTATCCGGCTGTCCGGCTTGAATCCAAAACACAACTTGTGCCAGGCGATTACCGGGATGCGACTCAATTGGTGCTTGATTCCGCTCAGGGACTCAAACCCGATGCATATCCGCTTGATATCATGCGCCAGCTGGTTCTCCACAAACCGTCAGCTGAGGTTCTTAATGCCTGCCCTCCTCTTGTTGCCGGAGCAACCGGCAGGACATCCGGATAAACTCCAGCGCTTTCCCCGGTTATGAGGTAGGGCAGATATGCAAAAATACGTGTATGACCGGTTCTATACGGAGTCGGCGCTTGTCCTCTGGAAGGAGGGTCCAGAAATCAAAAACCCATGACTGGCATTATTACGCGAGGAACCGTTTTACCGAGGGCGACTGGAAACAAGAGGAATAAGGCGCGGACTGGCGAAGCTGCCTGAATCGATCTGTTTCTGGAACGCGTGTTCAGTCGCGCCGCAGTCAATGCGTGCAGGAAGCTCCGAAAACGAATAGTATCCTATCGTTGCCGCGTTTTCCATGTCCATACTGGTGCCGGTGGGACTTTCTGCGCGGTAGGCGATAACCGCCTCTGTCCGACCCTCCTCGTTTTCCCTCATGCCTGCCTCGATTCCAGCCGGGAAATAAGTGACCGCGTACAGTTCACCGGTCCCGTCATAAGCGGTGACCGTGACGGTCGGCGGCGGGCAGGGAATTCCTTCCCGTTCCTGATCTTCCAGGGAAAATACCGGCGGCGCGCCGGGTGTTCCCAGTTCAAAATGTGTTTTTGTCGCGCCAAAAGGCCGTGCGCACGATTCCTCCCACAAACTGACGCGGGCGCTTTGATCGGCTCTTTTTACGGTTATCCGGCGGTCGCTTAGCGGATCCTGAAGTTCCATGGAAAACCGGGCGCCTTTAAAGACGTCATAGCGGGGAGGTTGTGCCATCAGATGCCGTGTGGCTTCTGTACCCATATGAGTACAAGAATTATACATAAAATATTTGCATTGTCAATGTTTAGATTGTCATAAAGCGTTATAAACTATTACTCATAAAGTCAACAGCTTTAAACGGTTATTCCCACTTGATAAAACCCAAAAAAAATCCTATATTGTGACAAATTAGAATTTGTTCCATCCATCCATGCATAAATCCCACCCCGAATACCAGTATCTTTCGCTCCTGAAAGACATCCTTGACAACGGCGTACGGAAAGTCGACCGGGGGACCGGGGATGCCTCATACAGCGTGTTCGGCCGACAGATCCGTTTCGACCTTTCCAAGGGATTTCCGCTTTTGACCACGAAAAAAGTCTACTGGAAAGGGGTGCTCCATGAACTGTACTGGTTCATGTCCGGCCAAAACAACATCAGGTACCTCCTCGACAACAAGGTGCACATCTGGGACGATTATCCGTACCGGATTTATGTGGAAAAGGAGGGAACGGGAAACGGAAAGAAGCTCATGAGCAAGGAGGAATTCATCGGGAAGCTGGGTTCCGACAGCCGGTTTGCGAAAAAATGGGGCACGCTGCCGCGGATCTACGGGCAGCTCTGGCGCAGCTGGCCCACCCGGACCAAGCGGACGATCGACCAGCTCAAGTGGGTCATCCAGGAAATCAAGGATGATCCGGCGGCCCATAATCTCATCGTGAACTCGTGGAATCCCGAATACCTCTATACGATGGCGGTCAAGAAAGACGCGTCCCGGTTTCCCATCTGCCACAACATGTACCAGGTCAACATCATTGACGGCAAATTGAGCCTGCAGCTGTACCAGAGGAGCGCGGACATATTCCTGGGGGTACCCTTCAACATCGCAAGCTATGCGCTTCTCACCCTTATCCTCGCGAAAGTGACGGGGTATGAACCGGGCGAGTTCGTGCATACGTTCGGGGACGTGCACATCTACGAAATGCACCTGGCGCAGGTGAAAGAACAGCTGTCGCGTACACCCAACGCGTTTCCCCGTATCAAATTCAATAAGGAATTCAGGACCATCGATGAATTCAGGCCGGAGTACGTGGAGCTGGTCGATTATGTTGCCCATCCGCCGATCAAAGCCGCCTTAAGCGTTACCGGAGGGCTTTACGACAACACTTTGAAAATCCTCAAATCGCAAAAAAAACATGACAAACGCACATAACCCCCGCATCAGCATGATCTGCGCTCTTTCTGAAAACCGGGTAATCGGCAAAGGCGACCGCATTCCCTGGCATATAAAGGAAGACCTTATGCGCTTCAAGCACAAGACGATCGGACACACCGTCATTATGGGCAGGGCGACATTCGAGTCCGTCATGGGATATTATCGGCGGAGCGGCAGGCCGGTGCCGGACCGCAGGCACATCATCATAACCCGGGACCCGTCCTACGATCCCGGACACCCCGGCTGTTTCCGGGCCGGGTCTGTCGAGGAGGCCATACAAAAAGCGCGGGAGATCGAGCCGGAGGAAGTGTTCGTGTCAGGAGGCGCGCAGGTGTTTGAGCAGTTCATGCCGTATGTTTCCCGGCTGTATCTGACGGTAGTGAAAGGATCGTTTGACGGAGACAAATTTTTTCCCGACTATTCCGCATTCACCAAAGTCATCAATCGGGAGGAGAGGGAAGAGAATGGTATTAAGTTCACGTTCCTTGATCTGGAACGGTAACATTTTCAATATGAAACAGCCCAAAACGCTTGAAGAGGCATTTGCGGAGATCTGCCGCGAAATGGAAGAGGTATTCGTGAAAAAGCACAAGGATTACGGGAAAGGCAACATCCTTGATACGGGCGAGCTCGGGATTGCCTTCCGGGTGAGCGACAAGCTCAATCGCCTGAAGCATCTGCTTGCAGAGGAAAAAATCCCTGCAAACGAATCTCTTGACGACAGCTGGACCGATATCGGCGTATATGCGGTGATCGCCCTCATGTACCGCAGGAAATGGTTCCAGAAGCTGGAACTGAAAAAAAAGAAGTAAACCGCGGAACCTGTTGACTCCCCTGCGAAAAGCGCGTATTATGATTTTAACTATGAAAAAAATAGCCGCTCTTCTGTTAACCCTCTCCCTGTTAGCTTTCAGTGCGGTATCCGCCTATGCAGCAGATGATACCGGCGATGATTCGGGTGCTGCGCAGACCGAGCGCTGGGTCTGTCTCCAGAACCAGCACTGCTGGGAGCAGGCAGCAGGATGGGAAGCATGTTCCCCGAAACACCAGAAAAACGGACATGTCGCGCGGCTTTCGGCCAAACAGGGGTTTGAGCCCCTGACCGGACAGCCGACCTATGTGGTCGTGTGTGTCGCAACGGATAACGGGCAGATCTGCACGACCGGAAACCAGCAGTCGGATATTGCGGTCTATTGTCCCGCCGGCATTGAAAAGTGTGAAGGCGGCAAGACGCCTCTTGAACGGCTTCAGACAGATCTCGGATACAAGTTCGAGGGTTTGTTCGGGGGAGACGGGACTACAACCGTTGCCAACCCGGCCGAATGGAGCGGTCCGTATGAATGGGGCGATTCGACTCCCCAGGGCCATATGCGCACCTGGTTCGCGCTCAACTACTGGGATCCGCAGGTATCCGCAACCGGAGGCGAAGGCGGACAGCAGCAGGGAACCTTCGATTTCGAGACCGCGGAAAAAGACTGCGTGAAGATCGGATGGGATCCCTACGGACGCGTATTTGACGCAGGCACCCTTGAACCGGTATCTGGCGTGTCGGTGCTCTTGCATATCAAGAAGGGCGACAGCTTCATAGAATTTGACGAAAAGGCAGCGGAGAACCAGCCCAATTCAGTAGTGAACCCGCAAAACACTCTTGAGGACGGCCAGTTCAGCTACGTGGTCAAGGACGGCACCTACAAGCTTATCGTTCCCGGCGCCCTGACCGATATTGCGGGAGTAGACATCAACTACACAAAGGCATATTCGGACATATATCCTTCCATGACCGGCGAGGAGATCGTACAGGCCGGCGAAATCCAGCACCGCGATATTCCGGTTGCGACGCTCGGTACCAACAACCCGCCAAAAATGATGGAATACATGTATCAGACAACGTCGGACGGCCTCATAATCATCGAAGGACGGACATCACATCCCCTTACCCAGCTGAATGTGAAGACTGCAAAGGCAATGGGTACGGATCCGGAGAACCCCGTGCCATACCGGACAGTCAAGACCTTCAATGCGGATAACCTGGGTAAGTTCAGGATTGAAGTTGACCAGACCGAGTTTGAGAAAACGGCAGACTATACCGAAATTTTCTCCGAAGTGGAGCTTGTGAAGGTGGATCTTCGGCAGCCGACCGCAAAAAACAGCCTGGTGGATCGGATCATCGCCTGGGTAAAGGGTCTTGCAGGGGATGTACAGGCACAGTCGAAAACAACCACTTCCATCAAATTCGAACCCATTCCGCAGTACATCGAAGGATATGCCTACGATGCCGCAGGCAAACCGATCCCGAACGCGACGGTTGGTGTTTACATGAAGTATTCGGGCAAGGCATACTCGACGCATAAGGCCGATGCAACGGGCTTTTTCAAGATCACATCTGAATATCTGCCGAACTTTCCCTATACCTTAAAGTACCAGACCGCAACCGGCATGACCGTAACGACCAAGCCGTCCGTATTCCTTGCTCAGAACCAGAAATACCTGGTGCAGAAAAAGATCGATCCGTACATCGCGCGCGACGTTAAAAACAATATCGCGCCTACCGCCTCACATTCCAGCTCTTCCTCACGCAGAGCCGGCGAAACAGGCGGGATGAACGGAGCCGGAAGCTCGTCATCGAACACAAAGGATCAGACCGCAACCCAGAAGCTTGCGTCCCAAGCATTTCCCCTGATTCTCATGCTCGTGCTGCTTGTGGTCGCGGCCGTTGTTGCAGTTGTTGTGGTGCTCAAGAAAAAGTCGTCGACGTCCCTGCCTCCTCCGCCTGCCCTGTGATAGAATAGGCAGAATATGAAAAAAGAGGACTTCGGCTATGAACTGCCGGGCGAGCTTATTGCCCGTGAACCCGACCCGAAACGCGACGGAAGCAGACTTCTCGTTTACGACACCGCAACAGACACCGTGCATCTGGACCGGTTCTTCCATGTACACAAATACCTGCCCTCAAACGCACTGCTTGTCCTCAACGAAACAAAGGTTCTGCCTTCCCGCATCAGCCTGCGCAAGGATACGGGGGGAAAGGTGAAACTCCTGTTTCTGGTGAACGAACAGATGACGGAAGGTCAGGTTCGCGCGTTTGCCGACCGGAAAATCGAGACAGGGGACCGGCTTTCCTTCAATGACGGGCGGCAGGTTGAAGTAGTGGCGCAGCATGAGCATATTTTTACCCTCGGGTACGGATTTTCCCGCGAAACGTTGTACCGTTTGCTTGAGGACGGGGGGAGCATGCCGATTCCCCTATATATCAAGCATTCCCCGCTAAACGATGAGGAACTCAAAACGAAATACCAGACCATATTTGCGAGGAGCAAAGGATCATCCGCCGCTCCCACCGCATCGCTTCACTTCACCGAAAATACCTTCAGGAACCTTGCGGAAAAGGGGATAGACCGGGGCTTTGTGACGCTCCATGTCGGCATGGGTACTTTCGCGCCCGTTGACGATTCGAACATACGCGAAAAGAAACTCCATAGGGAATGGTATGAAATTCCCGATGCCACAGTCCAAAAACTCAGGGAAAACGGGACCGGGCCCGTCATCGCCGCGGGGACAACCGTCGTGCGGACGCTTGAAACGTACGCCAAAAGCGGAAAGCAGACCGGGGAAACGGATATTTTCATATTTCCACCCTACCGCTTCCGGAGCGTTGACCATCTTATCACCAATTTCCATCTTCCCGAATCCTCGCTCATGATGCTTGTGGAGGCATTCCTTCAGCATAAGAAAGCGAAACGGCGTCTAGTTGAACTGTACCGCATTGCCATCTCAGAGCGGTTCCGGTTTTATTCGTTCGGGGACGCGATGCTTATCCTGTAAAGCCGCCTATTGACTTTCCCTTTTGCTTCGCCTATCATCTAATTGACGCAACACCCATTATTTATTGTTGCAGCAATAAAACTACTATGGCAGACATTGCCAAGTCAAAGGATTTCAAATCCTATATCGGCGAGATCGAGCGGCTCTGTGAGGAGTATCTCGTGAAAAAAGCTCCCGGTTTGCCTGAAGGGGCGAAAGAGGCGATCGTGAAGTTCGGTCCCTGGATTTCCCTAATTCTCATTGTCATGTCGGCTCCCCTTATCCTTGCTTTTTTGGGATTGGGTACCGCGCTCATGCCGTTGAGTTTCCTGGGCGGGCTTAACGCGGGACTCGGATACACCATCTCGATGATTTTCTCACTTATCATGCTGGTCATCGAAGTTATCGCCCTTCCCGGTTTGTTCAAGCGGAAAAAGAGCGCATGGTACCTCATGTTTTACGCGTCGCTCCTGGGTGCCGTGCAGAACGCGGTGTCATTCAACATCGGCGGACTCATCGTCGGCACACTTTTAAGCTTGTACATCCTGTTCCAGATCAAGTCTTACTATAAGTAACCCTATTCCTTTGTTACCCTCGGGCGCAGGCTAAAACCTGCGCCCTTTTTCGTTGGATATTAGCCTCATTACATACATATTGAATATGTATTATATATATGGTATACTATAGGCTTCTGTAGCCCGGGGACGGGTATGCATCCGTCCCGGAAGGGGGCAGATACGGTTGCCGGGTACGGGCCGAGACATATGCATGTTTCAGCTACGGACCGGGCATGCTCTTTGACATATCGCACGGAATAGTTCTATTCAATCGATCGTGTGGATAGAGCGCATATCTCGCATATGCCTTCCAGACACACGACCGGACGAGATAAAACCTGAGGAATAGAAATGAAGAATAGGAAGTTTGATTACCGCAAGATGTTTTCTGTAGTGTCGATCGCCATGCTGCTGATTGTTTTCGCATTTACCAGCACCAAGGCTAACGCGGCGGGTTTGTATACAGCTACCCCCACTCCGAAACCAGTTGAAAAGAACGAACAGTCGGTTGCGATCCCTGCCGAAAGCTCGGTCGAGGTTTTAGTTAACCCCGACAGCGAACACCCGGAGAAGTACACATTTAAATTCACCGGCGGCAAGATCACCGATGTGAATCACTATACCTGTCCGCTTGGCAAGAAAGACGGCTGCGGGTGGGATAGGGAAGACTACTATAGCGTTGGAGCCTGCTTTTTCACCGAGTACTGGACCCTTGAGTTGTGCAGCTACTTGCAGGCGAAGCCGCGCATCAAAATGTACAAGATGACGGATAACGCCAACTTGTACCTCATCGCACCGAAAACCGCCAAGGTTACGGTGACTAAGATCAAGTAGATCTAAGTAACGGTCGTGTGACCGGAAATCTCCCGATGTGAGGGAGTAGTTCCATGGCAAGGTGCTATGGAACTTCGTGACCGGGAGTATGACCGGTCAAAAAGAGCAACCTGCTCTTTTATTTCAATTCCATACACCCGTGCGATATTTTTCCCCTGTTCACGACCCGTTCGCGCATAGAGGAAAACTGAAGCTACGAGTATTGGGATATGGATTTACGCTTAAGGCTTGCGGACGATCCAAACCCCAGTGCACTTTGACATATCGCACGAGGAACAAGAAGGGTTTGATCGGGTGGATAGAGGACATACTTTGTGTCCTGCATCCACACGACCAGACCCGAACGAGATACTAACTTTCACATTCAAGTAAAAGCAATTAGTTCAGAAGATTGAGGATCCCATGATTACGAACATATTCCGCACGAGCAAGAAAAATGTTTCGAAGTTCCTGACCGTAACCGTCGCTGCCGTCCTGCTGGCTGTTTTTGTGATGCCCGCGTTCATGGTAGCGAAAGCCGCGCCGCCGACCCCTGCCCCGATTGTTATGTCCGCCGGTGAAACCAGGACACTTACCGAAACCGGGTACATGACCACGGGCGGTTGGAGTTACAGGGTCACCGTCTACAAGGACTGGCTGACCGGACGGTACACCGCGAAAATCGACGGGTACATGCGCTATGGTCTTCCTGGCGCGCAGCCGCGGTATCAGGGCGCCGTCTATACGTACTACGTCGACGGCAATACGAGCAGTGCCGTATACATGAGCCTGAGCGTTACCTGCTACCAGAACATGAAGGCCTGCGTGGTAGCAGTCCCCGCCAATTTCTCCGTCGGCGTGGGGAGCTATTCGTACTAGCAATATTATGATGAAGGGTCAGTCGTGTTGACGAAATCTCCCGGGCGGGAGTAGTTCCATGGATGTGCCATGGAACTTTGGGATCGGGAAGTTTTTGCCCGCCAAAGAGCGCTTATGCTCTTTTCCAAATCTTCCTTCCCCGTGCGATATTTTTCCTATCCGCAGCAATCGTTTGCCGCCGAGGGGAAAGATAGTTTGTGTTATGATATCTTCTATGCCTCCTTTTTTTGAAGTAAAAACCCGTTCCGGCAAATCCAAGGCGCGTACCGGCACGATCCAGACCTCACACGGCTCCGTTTCAACGCCCGCGTTCGTTCCCGTAGGCACAAAAGGGACCATCAAATCGCTTCCGCAGCCGTTTATCAAGGAGCTCAACATACAGCTTTCATTCGTCAACACCTATCATCTGGTTACCCATCCGGGGGTTGAGGTGCTTAATAAAGCCGGCGGTATCCACAATCTGGCAAAGTATAAAATCCCCCTCATGTCGGATTCGGGAGGATTCCAGGTGTTTTCCCTGGCCCAGACCGCAAAGCGGAAGGCACATGTGCGGGGGGATGAGGAGCCGCTTGTCGTCAAGATATCGGAAGACGGGGTGAAATTCCGGTCCGCCTGGGACGGATCGCTTATCGAATTCACGCCGGAAAAGGCCATGGATTATCAGAAGGCGATCGGGGCGGATCTTCTCATGGCGTTTGACGAATGCACGTATTATCCGGCAACGCATGAATATGCGCAAAAGGCTATGAAAAGGACGCATGAGTGGCTTAAACGCTGCATTGTCCACAAGAAGGCAAGCCTTCCGCAAACCCAGCATCTGTATGGCATCATCCAGGGCGCGACGTTTGAGGACCTGCGCATCGAGTCCGCCAAATTCATTGCAACGCAGAACGTTGAGGGAGTGGCCATAGGCGGCGTGTCGGTGGGGGAGACAAAGGAGGAAATGCGGGACCAGGCGAAATGGGTGGCCCCGTATCTGCCGGAGGACAAACCGGTGCATCTTCTCGGAGTCGGGCATGTGGACGATATCATCGATCTCGTGAGATACGGCATCGATACGTTCGACTGCGTGGAACCGACACGTGTTGCGCGTATGGGAAGCGTCTATCAGCTGGCAAGCATCCTCAAACACCTGGAGGGCGATTACGATCCGTATGAGATAGATATCCAGAAAGGGATGTTCAAAACGGACATGTCGCCGCTTGATGCGGACTGCTCCTGCTATGTGTGCAAAAACTATGCGAAGGCATATCTGCACCACCTGTTCAAGCAGAAGGAAATCCTCGGCTACACGTTAGCCACTTACCACAACCTTGCGGTCATGGAGACGCTCATGGCCCATATCCGGATTCACGTGGAATCCGGCAGGATATAAAGCGCGTCAGCTTTTGATTTCAACCTGTCTGACCGCTACTTTCTGCCCTGCAAAGAATTCGTCCATGGCTGACGTCATATCCGCGTACTGGGCTTTGTCGACACCGCGCGTGTCAAGAAGCGCAATGACGCCTTTTTCCGCGACCACATCCCGGTAGTGGTTGTGGGTGCCGGTCATGATGTTGATGGCGATCTGGGGATTCCATTTCATGAGGGCCTTGAAAACATCGACCCGGTTGACACCCTGTTCCTTTGCGTATGCGTCCACTTCCTGCACGTCGATAAAGGTATGGAAGGGGAGTGCCGCGTTTTCGCGCGCTTCTCCGTATTTTGCGGTATCGAGGGAATACGGCTGGGGTCCGAACGTGACCATCACGGTCACCGCTTCGTGGTGTTTCATGCCGTCGATGAGACCAGCCTTGTGGTCTTCATGGGTCAGGCCGACTGCGATATCCTCGACTTCCGTCCCGGTTTTCCCGATGACTGCGCCTATTGCCCCTGCCGCACCGCATTCCGTATGGATACCTGATGTTCCTTTCGTTTCATCAATCCGTTCATCCATGCAGCGGCCTTTCGCGTCGAGTTTTTTGCCGAGCCGGTCGTAGTACTGGCCGATCCAAGTGAGTTCGGTGCCTGAAAACTCCACTCCCGCTATCGTTGTTTTACCTTCGTTCAGGCGATTCCTGATTTCCTGCGAAAGCGTATTGTCGGATCCGAGTAGTATCGCGCCGTTGCCGAATGCGGTTCCGTACTGGTGGCGGTTGGGAGTCAATACCCGGGCGGGTGTTCTGGCTGCCTCGGTCCAGTAATTGAGCGCCTGCTGAAAGGGTTCGGCCGGATATTTGAATTCACCGTGGCCCTGCGGATGTTGTTCGGTTGCTGACATAATTAGTATTTATTAAATGGTAATGGGAAGATTATAGCCGAAGTGCGTTTACAAAGCAAGCCGTCAGAACAGCCTGTAGGCATTTTGGAAGGTAGGGAAGTCCACCTCCGTTTTTCCCTCCAGCTGGACTTTTATGATATGCAATGTGTTGTCCTCATATGCCATTTCCGTGATCTTCAGGCGCTTCTCCTGACCGTTTATCCGGACGGTAGTCCATACGCCGGGCCAGGGATACATGCCCCGAAAGATGTCGTATATTGTTTTTCCTGAACGTTCCCGCAGGTGGCGGAGGGGGAAGGGGTCCCGACAACACGGAGCTTCAACAGTTTCTCCAGTCGAGCGAGTATTGGCGGGAAGGAAACCTCCGACAGAATCTGCGGGAAGACGGTACTTCTCGACATAGCTTCGGACAATATGCGGTAATTCCTGGGCCGTCAGGGCTTCATTTTTCAAAGCTTTCACCAAAACGGGATAGGGGAGGAAGCCGTCTTCCTTTTCCATGAAGCGGGCGTGGGTTGTACGCGCGTGATCCTGCTCCTTCAAAGCAGGCTGTCTGCCCTGCGCCAGATCCGTAACCAGCCGTTTCACCATTTCAAATCCCAAACCGGTAAGTTTTTGTTCCATAACCGGCCTCACGTCGTTTAATGCAATTTTCACCGGTTCCTGGAATATGACCGGCCCGTGGTCCATTTTTTCATCCATCACAAACAGCGTAACGCCCGTTAATTCGTCACCCATTAAAATCGGGTACGCGATGGGGGAGGCCCCCCGGTACCGGGGGAGTAGTGAGGGGTGGATGTTGACCAGGCTTTTACCCGTGTCCCCTATCTTTAGCTTTGGGGCTTCAAGAACCTCCGTTGGCAACAGCATCCGGAAGCCGTAGGCATATACGATTCCGAGGTCAGCAGCCTGCAGGGCAGCAATGAAACCGTCCCCTGCCGTTGTATCCCATACCGGAATCCCATGCGTTTCCGCTACCGTTTTTACGGGTGATTTTGTCATAATCTGCTTTCTCCCCGTCTTTTTGTCGGGCTGGGTGACGACCATTGTGATTTCTATGGGGAGTGACTGATCCTCAATGAGTTTCGAAAGGAGACGGGAGGAGAAGGAGGGCGTGCCGAAATACGCTATTTTGAGTTTTCGCATACCCTCAATTATAATATATGACCTTATGAGAAGAGCACCGGAACAGAATGCGCCGTATTTATTCCGGCGTGAAGTGCATCCTGACGATATCCAGAAAACGCTCAATTCCTGGGCATACAGTTTCCCGACCGCAGTGCGCACGTGGGTCCAAATGAGGGAGCGGCGCAGCCTGAAAGGGGTGATCGACGGTTTGCACCACCGGGAAGAAGGAGAAACCGCCCACGGGCACGCGCTTGAAGGCGTGCAGTTTGCCTATGACATGCTTATCGAGCACAAGAAGGCAAACGGTTTGCGGGCGGGTGTGCTGAGCCACAACCTTGATCACGAAGCTTTAAGCGTATTCGGCCTTGATCTTACCTATGCCATGAACCACCGGGATTTCACCGACCATGCGATCCCACACGTAAGAAGAACCCACCGCGTCATGGACCAGACTATCCTCAACGTGCCTGAATTGCGGCACCGCGCATCAATTGACCGCTGGCTTCCCGCGCTTGAATTGTTTCCCCACAACCATGACGTGGACCAGGTACTGACGCTCATGCGCAACAAGACTTTGAAACGGGAATTGACCGAGCAGGGCAGACTGGATGAATACGACAATCTGCAGCTTGACTCCAAGGCCGCACACGGTTTGGCGGCGGCAGTTATGACCATGGCCCTTTCGGGACGGTACCGGGAAGAATCGGGCATGTCGCCGGTTGATGCTTCCCGTGCCCAGGAAACGGCCAATACCGCCGCGCTCATGATCATGAAGCACGAATGGCCGGAAAAGCTGGACGAGGCGTTTTCGCCGACCTACGCGGGAAACCGCCGGAAATATCAGGGATCCCATGAACGGTATTCGGGAAAGCGGGGTTTGGACAGGCTCATCAGGGATTTCGACAAGAATAATGTAGACCTCTTTTCCCTTTCCCCCAAGCAGGTGATACAGATTCTCGGCTACAAAAAGAGGGCGGCCGGCTTTGTTTCGCAGGATAATCCCTACGGACTCCACCCCTCGTTCGTCAAGGAGTACCGGAAAGAGCTTGATGCACTTGCCCGGGATACGCGTCCGCTTCTTCCCGGACTGTCAGGCACTGATGAAGCTTCGACCGATGCGCGCGAAACCTTCGTGCTCGCGACGAAAGTTGCGGTGTTTGCGGATGAGGTTGAGATGATATATCCGCCCCACCCCTCAATCATGCGTTCCCTCAAGACCGAACGTTCGCGCAAGCGGCCGTTCTGGCGCAAGGGGGCAACTGCCGAGGCGATGCTGCGTGAAATCGAAGCGCAGGGAGGGAATTATTCAGGCGACCTGTCCTCCGACAGCTACCGGCTTCTGTGGGAAGCGTGGGACATGATACACAAAACCGAGCGCGCTATGAGAAGACAGAGCGAGGGAGGTGGTTTTGATCTGACTACCGCCCCGTATGTGGAGAAAGTGACCCGGGAGCACGTACTGATGCGCCTGTTTGCGCTGCGGGATTTCGGAGCCGCGGTGATTTCCGGGGAAAGCGGACCGGTGGTGGGACAGATATACGGCAAGCGCAAGGAATCGCTCATGAAAAAAGCGCTCAAGCGGTCAAAAACGCTGTCGCTGCTGGAGAAACAAAGGCTGCAGCGCGCGGGCAAACCCCATGAAGTCGCGCATGCGCTCATGGAACATGACGAGGCGCAGCTGTGGGATTCCTATCAGTACCGTTTGCGCGAACTTGACAACGAAACCGCAGAGATGATCAATGTCATTGAAGCAAAGCCCCAGATAGGTACTTATGATGAGGGGGATCTTGAGCAGTTTACCGAACTGGTCGACCGGCTGAGCGGTTATGCAGCAGAGGTTTTCGGAATCTCGGAAACCGAAGCGGAGCAGATCCGCGAAAAAATGACCGAGGGAGCGGATTTCTATAAAACATATGATCCGCTTGGCGGCATACCCGACACCATACGGCAGCCGCGGCAGTTTGAAATGTGGACGCAGCTCCTGTCGGGCAGGATGAGGGGCCGGGACTTCTGGGAATTGCGTGCGGAGGCGCAGCGGCAGGAAGCGCTTCTCTACCGCAGCCAGGGCTTATGATCATTCAGCCTCATACGCAAGGCTTTTTTCCAAAAGAGGATACAGCGATTGTTCGGCTGAAATGACGATGACTCTTCCTGTTACCGGATGGCGCAGCGAAAACAGGTACATACCCTCTTTGAGCTGCGCGGTTATGGCGCGTTTCTGGAATGTCAATCTTGCCCCGTCAGTTGCCGTTTCCATGGCACGGCGCTTCGGATCGCAGTCAAATGATAGGGCGATTCTGCCGCCCTGCCTGAACATGGCGCCGTTTGTCGCGGTCCGGTCAATTTCAAGGCTTGAAGGATACAGAAAACTCAATCGGCATCCTTCATGGGAAAACGAGTTGAATCGGAGCGGCTTGTCGGTTGGCGCCGGCGTCGCGGACGGTGCTCTCGTGGGGGTCGGAACGGTTTGATTGGCTTTCTGTACAGACTGTCCGTATCGCACGCCGATCACGAAAAAAAGGACAATGCAAAGCAATCCCAGGAATAGATACGGAACGGTTTTTCGCATAGATCAATTATACAGTCTTACCGCGTGTTAAAAACAGCTCACGTTTTCGTGCGCGCGTTTTCTTCCTTGAAGAAGCTCTTGATGACGTTTTCGATCGATTCGTCCTCGACCGTCAGATCCGAAAACGGAAGCGTTTGGGTTATCTGTTTGATTTTTTCCGGAAGCGTTCCCCGTTTTATAGTAAATGTAATTTTCGGGTGTGTATAAACAAATGGAACACCGATTTTCCGGATTTCCCCTACATTAGTTGTTTTGTCCAAGGTTACCCTTACATGTTTCTCACTCGAATATTGTTCAATTATGTTACTCAAACTGCCGTCATATACTATAGACCCTTTGTTGATGATGATCAACCGTTTGGCCAAACGCTTCACG
Source organism: uncultured Gammaproteobacteria bacterium (assembly GCA_964629635.1). GTDB lineage: Bacteria > Patescibacteriota > Microgenomatia > UBA1406 > GWC2-37-13 > YC2-FULL-38-9. The sequence continues at coordinate 252,281 of CAZVQS010000001.1, read as the reverse complement.
TCCTCAAGATAGTGGCTTGTGAGGATTATGGTGGATTTCGTTTCGGATTGGTATTTCTTGATAAAGTCCCTCATTGCCTCCTGGGAAAATATATCAAGGCCTATGGTAGGCTCGTCAAAAAATATGATCTTTGGACGATGGAGAAGCCCTAAAACAAGTTCCATCTTCATCCGTTCGCCAAGCGACAGGGTTTTCACCGGCTTGTCGAGCAGTTTTTCCGCCTGAAGCAGCGTCACGAGTTCATCGAGATTGTGTTTGAAGTCACGGTCCGGTATGTCGTAAACCGCTTTTTGCAGCTCCAGGCTGTCGCGGGTGGCAAGGTCCCAGATGAGCTGGTTTTTTTGACCCATGACAAAGGCAATCTGCTTGAGGAACTCCGGTTTCTTTTCAAACGGAACACGGCCCATCACGCGCACCTGTCCTGCGGTCGGGTAGAGGATGCCGGAAAGTATCTTGAGCGTCGTTGTCTTGCCGGCACCGTTGGGGCCAATGAATCCGACGAACTCGTTTTCCCCGATATCGAACGATATGGAGGAAAGGGCATTGATTTCCTTGAACTGCCTCATGAACAGGTCCTTGAGGAAATTGCCCTGACGGATATGGGTGCGGTAGTTTTTCGTAAGATTTTTGACGTGTATCATATTATCCTCCCCAGCTCTGGTAGCGTTTGAGCCCGTATGACCAGAACCTGAGGCTCAAATACAGCATACCTAATGATATCAGAAACGAATAGACGGCCATGCCGGGCTGGAGAATGCCCATGAGCGCCTGGGAGGGGACGGTCATCATGACGCCGACCGGCACGATGAAGGTGAATATGCCCCGCACCGGCTGCGCGTAGATATCCATGGGAAACCGCCCAAGGCTTGTGATATCCCGGTAGATCATGATGGTGTGGTCCACTTCGGTTGTTACGATGCCGAGCGTGAGGACGAGGATGTGGAAAGCGGTGACGAGAATGAGGGAGTTCAGGACAAATACGCCGTAGAGCGCCAGGGCGCCCGCGCTGAGCATGCCGTTCAGGGAAGCGATGACGACCGCGGCAATGATGTAGGGGATAACGAGGATGATATCAAGGTAATCGATGCCTCCGATGAGGATCCGCACGAACGGATGATGGGGCTTCAGGAGGATGGTATCGAAGTCTCCCGACACGACAAGCGGCCGGAACCGGTAGACCTCACGGTACAGAATCTGGCTCAGGGTATCGATGATGTTGAAGGTGAGATAAAAGATCAGGATCTGCTGGAACGAGTAACCTTTGACAAACTGCGTGCGGCTGAAGATGATGCCGAGGAAGGCGAAAATGAAAAATACGCGCACCGCCTTGCCGACCAGGAAAAATGCCGCACCGATGCGCGCCTGGAACGTGATTTTCCAGGCGTTCACCGCCAGGCGAAAAAAGATGGTTATGTTTTTCTTCAGATTATCCATAAGTATTTACTTTCATAATCGGCAGGTGGCAGGGATGAAAGGGATCCCGACACGCGCGGAGGTACGAACAGGCTGCTCCTGTCGACCGAGCGCTGGCGGGAATGAAATCCCTGACAGAATCTGCCGATGTAACATAAAACTCGGCAACGATCTTTTTTTGGTGGCGACGGGACCCCCGACAGATCAACTTGGCCCGAGCCACAAAAAAAGACATTGCCTGCGTTTTATTTATTACTTTCCCCAAAAGGAAAAGTTCCGGTTTCCGTAATTCCACATTGCTTTTGCGATGAAATAGAGCCCGAACACCCATACGTAGGAAAACAGGAGCTGGTACAGAAGCAGTCCGCCGTCCGTGTGTCCGACCAGCATCTGGGTCGGCAGGTAAAACAGGTACGGGAAGGGCGTTGCGAGAAACCCGAGGTACAGGGGGCGGGGCAGGAGGTTCAAGGGGAAATAGGAGCCCGATACGAAAAACACGAGCATCATGAGGAGGAACCGCGGCGCCCAGATTTCTGCGGTAAAAAACGCCACAAAGGAAAGCATGAGGTTGATGAAATAGGATATGAGCACGCCGTTCACGAAAAACAGGAGAAACAGGACCGGATTCTGCGGAGTGATGAGCGTGGCCTTGAAAAGGAGGACCACGATAAACAGTTCGATGAGGGCGAAGGTCACGTTCATCGCCTTGTCCGCGAGGTCACGGGCAAAATACATCCTGAAAAACGAAACCGGCCTCAAAAGCGTATTGATGACATCCCCGTTCAGGATCGCGTATCCGATTTCCGCGGTCCGGGAGCCCATGACAAAGGTAGAGATAAGGGATACATACAGGATATAGGAAATCATAGTATCTTTCGGGTAACTGCCGAACACCTGCCGGGAATCGTATACCGCGCTCCACAGGAAAAACGAAAACAGGAGATTCAGGAACATGCGGAACCGCCACATGACAAAGTTCAGGCGGTAGGCCGCGTATTCCTTGATTGTCGTGAAGAAAAGCTGCACGTAAGGGAGCATAGTATATTATATCGGGAACGAATGAAACATTACCGCCGTATTTTATGGACATTATCTGGTTTGGGTAATACTGACGCAATACTTGGAATGCAGTCATTACGGAACACCCACATATTTCCAATTGACATTGACGTACCCTTTTTGTATACTGGGTAAGATCCTCCTGATGGGATCGGCAAATTGAAAACTTTTTCTAACGCTATCAATCCTAAGGGTATTCCACGAGGCTAACCCCTCAGGGATATAAAGCGATGTACCAAAGCTCCGGCCGCGGTCGCGCCCACCCCTTATTGCCATGGAAAAAGTTACTTTTTCTCTCCCATCGCCGGAGGATCCTATACAATATTCTTCGCCAAGCAACAACTTGGCTTCAAGGGACAGGTATTTGAATTCGGTTCTTTGGTTCGTGAGTACAACACAAATCTGAAGCGTACGCTTAAAGTATATTCATAAGCCAAACACGTAATTTCTTTATTATTTATTTATCCACTTTATGTTCACCAGAAGAAAGAAAGCTTCTCCTCACAAGCCTGAGGTGAAAGACAACGGCTTGGATGTCTCCTCGATCCTCGGCACCTACGAGGAAAAACCCATTATGGTTCCCGACGACATGCCTATCGAAAAAGCCGAATTGCCCAAAGAGCCTCCGGTCCGCTCGAAGGAACCGCAAAAAGACGTTCCCCTTGAGGACCGTCTCAAGGAAGACCTCAAGATGAGTTATGAGGCAAAGGGCATCCTTGATGTCACCTTCGGCGGCTACGGTTTTTTGAGAAAAGATTATGCCATCAATCCGAATGAGGACATATATGTTTCAACTTCCCAGATCCGCCGGTTCTGGCTCAGGAAAGGCGATCTGGTCGAAGGACTCGCACGGCCTCCGAAAGAAGGCGAGCGGTTCCATTCGCTTCTTCTCATCAAGAAAATTAACGGCGTCGAACTGACAGAAGAGCAAAGCCGCGCCCGGAAGAATTTCGATGCATTGACTTCGCTTCATCCCAACAAGCAGATCAAGCTCGAAACGAAAAAAGATATCCTTTCCACCCGCATTATCGACCTCATTTCACCGGTCGGTTTCGGACAGAGGGCGCTTGTCGTATCCCAGCCGAAGGCCGGAAAAACGACATTCCTCAAGGATATGGCTGAGGCGATCGCCCAGAACTATCCCGATGCCAAACTTATGGCAATCCTCATTGGAGAACGGCCTGAGGAAGTGACGGAAATCAAGCGGTTCATCAAGGGCGAGGTCGCAGCCTCAAACTTCGACGAATCCCCCCGCCAGCAGGTGAAGGTCGCGCATCTTGCGCTTGACCGGGCACGCCGCATGGTGGAAATGGGCGAAAACGTCGTCATTCTCCTTGATTCGATCACCCGCCTGGCACGTGCGCTCAACCTTTCGGTTGACACCCGTAACGGCGGACGCGGCACCGGACGCAGTATGTCGGGAGGTTTTGATCCCGGAGCGCTCTATCCCGCCAAGAAATTCCTCGGCGCCGCACGCAACTGCGAGGAAGGCGGATCGCTTACGATCATCGGCACTGCGCTCGTCAAAACCGAGTCCCGCATGGACGACCTCATTTATGAGGAATTCAAGGGAACCGGCAACATGGAAATCCACCTTGACCGCGGATTTGCGGACAAGCGGATCTATCCGGCAATTGACGTTGAAAAATCAGGTACCCGCCACGAAGAGCTTCTGTTTGACGCGGACACGCAGAAACGCGTGAACACGCTGCGGCGGATGCTTTCGCTCATGAATCCGGAAGAGCGCCTGACCGCGCTTATCGACAAGCTCGGCAAGACGGAAAACAACAAGGCGTTCCTCGAGAGCCTGAACAAGGGAGCGTAAACCATATTAAAAACTCAAGAAAGCCATGGGGAAACCCGTGGCTTTTTTGTTGCTATAATACGTAAATGGCAACCGATCTGCGCTATTTTACGTACCGCGCTCTTGCCCTTATTGCGCTTGTTTTGGCCTCACCCGCATTTGCAGCCATGTATCTGGCGGTAAAGCTCGATTCGAACGGCCCGTTCATATTCAGGCAAAAACGGGCGGGTAAAGGCAAAGAACCGTTTACCATGTACAAAGTGCGCACTATGGCGCAGGGCAGCCAGGCCCGCCAGAAAGCGCTTTTTAAACTCAATGAAGCCGATGGTCCGGTATTTAAGATCCGCAACGATCCCCGCTATACGAAAGTAGGCAAATTCCTCTCCCATACCGGGCTTGACGAACTCCCGCAGCTTTTCAACGTGCTGAAAGGGGAGATGAGTTTTGTTGGTCCGCGGCCGCTCCCTGTCGATGAGGCGGATCGTGTCCCTTCCCGGTATGAAGCCCGGTTTTCCGTACTTCCCGGGATGGCATCATCTTGGATTGTGCAAGGGAGCCACAAGCTTTCATTCCGGCAGTGGATGGAACTGGATCTTGTCTATGCCAAAGACCCTACATTTCTTACCGATATCCACATCTTCATACGGACAGCGCTGCTTGTCCTCCGACTGCTCTTCAAACGGTGAATCCCGGTATGCCGGTGGTTGGCTTGACATAATGGAACCTTATACTCTATACTAGTAGGGAGTATATAAGGGATATTACCAGTTCCACTGTGCTATGAATACAGAACAGCGCATCAACCGTATTATCGGCCAGCTGAAAGGGATCCAGAAGATGGTCAAGGGCAAACGGGATTGTTCGGAGGTTCTCCAGCAGGTTTCGGCCGTGAAAAAAGCGATAGACAGCCTCTCCAAGGAGATTGTCGTATCGGACATGTGCGAATTCCTTCCCGAAAAGGATGTGACACGGGTCGAAAAAATGATCGAACGTGCAATAAACCTTTGATATTTTTCATTTGAAAACCAGAGCGGGGGTGGTGTAGGATTATCCCGTTATTACCGAATTTACACACAAATCTTATGGACAAACGCATTGAACACACGGTTATCATCGGAAGCGGCGTAGCGGGCCTAGCCTCCGGTATTTATCTGTCCCGCGCCGGCCTCTCCCCCCTGATTCTCGGCGGGTCTCCTCCGGGCGGCCAGCTTACCCTTACCTCGGACGTTGAAAACTATCCGGGATATGACAGCATTTTGGGCGCGGAGCTCGTTTCAAAGATGCGCGGCCAGGCCGAAAAGTTCGGCACCCGCATCGTAGACGAGAACGTCGCGCGGATCGTGGCGGGGAAAGACAAGGCGCCTCATCGGGTGACGACTGCTTCGGGGAAAACCTATGAAACACGCTCGATCATCATCGCAACCGGCGCTAAGGCGCTCTGGCTCGGTCTCGAGTCGGAAAAGCGTTTGCGCGGCAAGGGAGTTTCAGCCTGCGCAACGTGCGACGGGTTTTTTTTCCGCAATAAGACCGTAGCCGTTATCGGCGGCGGGGACACGGCTCTTGAAGACGCTCATACTCTCACCAAATTCGCGGCAAAGGTATATATAGTACACAGACGTGACAGTTTCAGGGCCTCAAAGATTATGCAGAAGCGGGCGCTTGAAAACAGCAAGATTGAAGTCATATGGAACGCGGCAGTTGAGGAAGTGCTCGGTACGGCAAAGGTGGAAGGGCTTCGGATAAAAACGCCGGAAGGCGTGAAAGACCTGTTGCTTGACGGTGTGTTTGTGGCGATCGGGCACAAGCCCGACACCGATCTTGTGAAGGGAATCGTGGCGCTTGACAGGCGGGGATATATCATCACCGCAAGCCGTGCGGGTATGGAATACGCGTTCGGAACCAACAATGAAACGATAGACCGGTCGTTATTTGACGGCAGGTACCAGTCGGCAACTTCAACTAAAGGGATATTTGCCGCAGGCGACTGTGCGGATATCCATTATCGCCAGGCGGCAACCGCAACCGGCATGGGAGTTGCTGCGGCGCTTGACGTGGAGCGGTGGCTTGAAAGTCTCAAAGAAGAAGAGAGCAGCCGATAAGTAATCGCAGCTGCGATCAACGGGGCCGGTTGCCGAACGTCGGCGCAGGGGAACGTAGCTGACTTTTATCAGTTTATTTATCATATGGAAAATACAGGAAAGCAGATGCTTGATTCGGCCCGGACGCTCATTAACAAAACCGCGTCCGGCATGAAGCTGTCTCCGGATGTCATTGAACGCCTGACTGCGTCCGAGTTCATCCACGAATTCACGTTCCCCGTGAAAATGGATACGGGCAAAACAAAGATTTTTACCGGTTACCGCGTCCAGCACAACCGCAACCTCGGCCCCTACAAGGGAGGCATCAGGTTTCACCAGAACGTATCAAGGGAAGAAGTGCAGGCGTTGGCCACCCTCATGGCCATCAAGTGCGCGGTTGCAGGGATCCCCTACGGCGGCGGCAAGGGCGGAGTGGTGTTTGACCCGAAAAAAGTAAGCCAGGGAGAGCTTGAGAGAATATCAAAAGCATACGTACGTGCGGTTTCTTCCTTTATCGGGCCGGAAGTTGATGTGCCGGCGCCTGATGTCAATACGAACCCCAAGATTATGGAGTGGATGGTGAAGGAATACGTGAAGATACACAGAAAAAACGGAACGGACAAAAACAGGCTGCGGGCGGCATTCACCGGTAAGCCGCTTGCAATCGGCGGGACGCTCGGCCGGACCGAAGCAACGGGAAGGGGAGGCGTTATGGTACTCAAGTCCCTTGTTGCGAAACTGAAACGCAAAGCTCCTTTGACCGTTGCGGTGCAGGGATTCGGGAACGTGGGGTACTACTTCGCCAAAATAGCCGCGGAGGAGGGATTTAAGGTGATTGCCGTATCCGACTCAAAAGGCGGCATCATGAAAAACGGGAAACCGACCCACGAGTACGGGACCGAGCATTCGCTTGATATCCCGCTTATTTCAGAGTGCAAGAAAAAGCAGGGGTACCTTGCGGGATGCTACTGCGCCGGAGGGGTGTGCGACATCAGGGAAGGAAAGACGGTCACCAACGAAGCGCTCCTGGAACTGGATGTCGACGTGCTTGTTCCGGCGGCACTGGAGAACGTCATAAACTCCTCAAATATGTCCAAAATCCGGGCAGGGATCATAGTTGAAATGGCAAACGGCCCCATCACTGAGGAGGCATACGAATACCTCGTAAAACACGGAAAAACCATCATTCCCGACGTGCTGGCAAACAGCGGCGGGGTAACCGTTTCATACCTTGAGTGGTACCAGAATATGAAAAACCAGACCTGGACCGAAGCCAAGGTGAATGCCCGCCTCAGAAAGATGATGGAGCAGGCATTCGAGTCCATCTGGGACAAATCGAAGAGAAGGAAAATCGCCCTCAAACAGGCTGCGTTTGAGCTGGCGATCGAACGGATAGCAGGAAAGATGAAATGAGCGAAAGGATTATTTCAGGTATCCCTGCGGATCCTGGAGCACGCCGCCCGCACGGATTTCAAAATGGAGATGGGTTCCGGTCGAGCGGCCGGTCGATCCCATGACGCCGACCTGCTGTCCCTGGGAAACCGCCTGTCCTGCGGAGACGCTGATGACAGACATATGCGCATAAAGTGTCTGGTAGCCGTTGGCATGGTCAACGACCACATGGCATCCATAGCCGTATTGGATACAGCCGGCGAACGTGACAGTGCCGGTGTCAGCCGCCAGAATGGCCGGGGCTGCATTGTTTGCGATATCAAGGGCCATATGGTACCAGGTGGGATACTGGGTAATGAGTCCATTGGTCGGCCAGATGAAGTTTGAGGTGCCCCTGACTCCCGCTTGCACCTGCGCGTAGGACGGAGCCATGGCAGTATATTTCGGCTGCTCCGCCTCTATGACGCCGTCCGGTACGTACAGTGTCTGTCCGGCCTGCAGTCCGAAGGTGTCAGGGTCCGTGAATTCGTTGAAAATGAAGTTCACGATCCCCTGTGCGGACGTATTGTATTTCTTCGCGATCGTATATATGCTTTCTCCCGACTGCACTTTGTGCACCACGCCGGTGACCGGCGGGATCTGCAAGGTCTGGTTCGGTGAAATCATGTCGTCCTTCATGTCGTTTGCCCATTTGATCGTGTCGACCGATATGCCGAATTTCTTGGAGATCGAGGCGAGCGTGTCTCCTTCGACCACCTTGTAATCAACAACCTTGTCGCGGGGTTTGGATGAGATGATAGTTGAAAGGGCGGTGTCATAAGGACTGTAGGAAACGACGGTTGCAAGGTTCTGCGGTTCGTACCGGTTCCCCAGAAGCGGCGAAAACGGATTATTCTCTGCGATGATGGGTCCCGCGATAACGCCTGCCGCGACCAAAATGAAGAACGAGGTGTTCAAAAACGAGGAGGAATATTTTCCCCGTTTCACGACGAGAAGGGCCACGATCACATCCTTCAGGCCTTCAAACGAATGTCCGAAGTTGAGGATGCGCTGGAACAGGTACCCCTTGAAAAAGTTGACGAACTCGGATAACTCCTGCATGAGCATACAAGATCTATAGTATACCATGCCTGAAGCAGGCTTCGTAAGAGATGGAGGCTTTTAGCCTCAAAGCTCTCTTATTTGGCTTCCGGACTTGCTTCCTCGGGCAGTTTGATCTGCGGCTGTACCGAAGGGGCGGGAGAAGGCACGCTCAGCTTCGAGGGCTGGCTCTCGGCCGATTTGGTTGCCGTTTCGTCAGCCGGCAGCTTTTTCTTGAATTCCTCAAGCTCGGCGCTTGCACGCTTGTAATCGGCTTCGTCATTCTTGGGGTCCAGAAGCGATACCGCATTCTGCATGGCGGTTGCTGCCGTCCGGTAGTCTTCTTTCTGGTACGCGGCCCAGGCAAGGTTGTAGTGGGCGTTGGGCCAGTCGGGTTTCAGGGAAGCCGCCTGCTCGAAGAGCTTGTAGGCTTCATCATAGTTCTTGAACGAGAACATGATGCCGCCGAGGCTCACCCGGTATACGGGGTTCTGGGGATCCAGAACGATTGCGCGCTGGTATGCGGAAACCGTCCAGCTGTCCGCCCCCTGGGCGACATTGATGATGTTCCGGTAAATAGCGGCAAGCGCCTCCCAGTTGGCAGCTTTCTGCGGATTGAGGGTGACGACCGCTTTCGCTTCCTCGATTGCCGCCTGGAGCGCCTGGGATATGGTCTGTTTTTCCTCCTCGGTCAATTCCGGCTTCTGCGCGTTTTCAGCGTTTTCCGCATCTTGCTGTGCAGTAAGTTTGGATGCGATGTTGTTGGCGATGAGCAGGTTGACTTGCGAAAAGTTGGACCGGTACCGCTCGATGAACGGATTGCCCATAACAGCCTGCCTCATATTTTCATATACATTTTTTGCGTCCTGTTTTGCGAGTGCGTCAAGGGCGTTCTTGAAATATACTTCCGACGCGTATGATTTTCCGGCAAGGAATCCGCCTGCTCCGATGAAAAGGACGGCAACAACAAGAAGCGATGCGTAAAGCGGGAGTACTTTCCCTGTATCGAATACGGACGCTTCATCCTCGGCTACATGTTTCCCGTGGCTGCCCACTCCGACTGCCAGGAGAAAAATAAGAAAGAGCAGGGTGATCGACGGAGGAAAGAGCAAGACCAACATGACCACGTATCCGTACGGAAGGAGGCCCAGTTTGTTGCCCTGTACTTTTCTCACGTCCACTCCTTTTTTAACAAACTGAAGCATCAGGAGGGTAAAAGCGGCAAGTCCGAATACTCCCATTTCCGTCAGTATGTGAAGGAGGGTTGACCGGGAAACGTTAAAGCTTGAGATCTGCCAGAGGGGCGACGCGTTGTACAATGAATCTTTCACGCGCGTGAACATTGAAGAATAGTTATCAATACCTACACCAAACAGCGCGTTTGCCGGTGACTTGAGCGTCTCAACCGCCGCATACCAGGACAGGTTGGCGGGAGGAAGTATGAGGGAATCCTGAGTCCTAATGAACGATATGATAGTAAGGCTGATGGCAGTCAGGGAAACGACAAGCGCGATAAGGGGCAGCACCTGCGTTTTCGTGCGTTTCGAGAAAATCTGCGCGATCGCAAGCACTGCTATGAAACCGAGGAAATAAACGATGTCAAGCTGGTTTCCCAGGGGAGTGAAGTACTGGCTTTTGAACATGCTCCAGATGCCGGTAAGATCTGTGTTTTTGAGGGGATTAAAGAAGAAGAATGCGGACGTGAGGGATACGATGATGCCCGGCACATATACCGCGATGTCTTTTGCGGTTTCATTTTTGTCGCGGGAAAGGATGAAGTATGCCACCAGGAAGGAAAAAATCACGCCCACTCCGAACACCGGCTGGAGAACCGCCTGGATTTTGTTCGGGGAGGAAATGATGACCGAAAGCACGGCCGTAATGAAAAACAGCACCAGTGTTCCGTCAAACTGCCCCCGTTTCCACACGAGCTTTTTCGTAAGGAGGAATTCGAGCGTGCTCAAAAGCAGGAGCGCCAGGGCTCCGAAGAACATGAAGTACATCTTGTTCGTGACGAAGAACTCCTGGGTAAAAGGCAGGAAGAAGAGGGGAAAGAGGAAAACGAGAAGGTAGGAAACGAATTTCCTTATGCCGGTAAGCAGCGTTGTTTCATGTTCCATAGGAAAAAAAGACATAACTGAATAATGGGGTGTCTTGTTATCTTTTCAGTTTAAGGAAACGCGAAAGATTTGTCAATTACAATTGGAGGCGTACGGGTTGCCGGTACAGCAGGCTGTCCGGGAAGGATAAATCGTTTGGCATACGTCGTCATTCAAGGCGTTCGCGCAGGACTCGTAGGTGCCGCAGCTAGAGCACTGGGAATTGCGGTCGAAACAATAGTAATTGCTCGTCCGGTAGATCGGTGCGTTCGGGCTTGACACGAGGTAGTCGTATCCGCTGAAAGGAGGGGGTCCGCATCCGTGGAATTCACTGCAGCCCCAGAGATCCTCGGTTGCATTGTATTCTGCAGACAGCTTCGTGTATATGATATAACTTGAAGGGCAGTTCTCATCACCCTGAATCTGGTAGAGGTAGTTTTTGACCGGGGATTGGGGATCGCACAGTTCGCTTGTCGTATAGGCGTTTAAGGACGGGGAACCTGCCTCGGATGAACAGATTTCGCAGGTGGTGGCAGACAGGCTATTATAGCAGACTTCATCCATTTTCGGGTAGCAGCCCTTATCCGTATACCAGTCCTCAAAAACCTTGCGCATTTCATTGAGCTCGTGCTTGCGTTTCGCGTCCATTGCTTTGTTGATCTGTTCCTGCGGCTTGATGAGTACAATGACGGCAATGATGAGTGTGACAACGATAGCCATCACCACCAGCACTTCAAGCAGCGTCATGCCGGACGTGAGTTTTTTCATAAGCCGGTCGGTTGAACTGTTGCGGTTGGACCGGTTGGGGAAGGGGTGTTGGGAGCGGATGGATTGACTGATGTTGTCGCGTCATTTGAAGGTACCGGGTAGGAATTGAATTCAATAAGAACCGCCTGGCGGGGAAGAGAGCCGACCGTGTCCGCAAGATATGCCTGTATGATGGATCCTTCCTGCAGTGATAAAGCCGGTACGGCCTCTGTCCGTATGGCCGGTATTGGGTCGGTGACGAATACGTTTTTTACGATCCTAGTGGAGGGAGCCAGCGTTATTTCATATTCGAACTTCTTCAATTCATCGGGCGAATAATCGGATGTGCGCGCCTGATCTACCGTGCGGGTACTGACCGTATTGATAGTGACGCTGCGGTTCGTAACGCGTGTTACCGTTCCGGACAGGGATTTTTCCAGCTGGGGAAGCTCTACTTCCACGGCTTTAAATTCCTGAGCCGCCACGCTTCGCAGGTCCACATCGGCGCGTACGATGACATGTTGTCCCTTTCGGATATCTTTTACGGAAAGGGGTGCGCTTCGGACCGGCAGACCGGTTTTTTCTTCATAATCGAGCGGGGCCGCAAGCTGCAGAATTTTCGTATTTTTATCAAGGCGCACCCGGTATTTCAGGGATCCGTTTACCGATTCGACCTGCAACGAGTCATCATGTACATCGACGACTGTCACCGGCAGCGAATTGACCGGATTGGTGAGCTCGAAAATGTAGGGTGAAATCTTCTTTTTTGAGAAACCCTGGAACAGCATCATGCCGAAGATGATGAGGGAAACGAGCGTGAGGCCTATGGAGATGACGATAATCCGCGAGTTCATACTACTATTGTATCAATTAATTCTTCCGGAGTTTCCGCACTGTTTCCTCCAGTTCCGTAATCCGTCTTTCCTGATCTTTGAGCTGCGCTTTGGCCTGCATGAGCTCCTGATAAACGTCCAGGCCGTTTACGATCAGTTTTTCCGTATTGACATACATGGTTTTTATTTCCGTTGAAATATTTTTAACCATTTGATGGAGCTCCTTGATCGCTTCAACGATAAGTACGCTGAATTCCTGGGGCAGGCTGACCTGTTTGGCTTTTACCCCTTTGCCCAGAAGCGCTTTATCAGATGCTCCGACCGGCTCCTGCTCCGTAACCCATGCGGGAAACGCTTTTTCCACATCCTGGGCGATGAATCCGCCCTGAATCCCGCCGTCCTGGGTATGATCGTTCTCGTTTATCCAACGGAATTTCACTCCCTGCAGTCTGGAAATGGATTCGAGCGCGTTGCCATAGGGGGTTATGTCCTTTTTCAGCCGTGCGTCCGAATACGCGGCCCACGAGCCGCCTCCCGGCTTGGAGGCGGTGCCGGTCACGATGAGGTTGACCGTTGATCCGCAGCCGAAGCATGCGGTATTCCACGGGCCGGTCCCCCAGGGAATGATATGAAGAGTCGGACCTCCGTCATCGCGTATGACCTGCCGGTTGCCGTTTGTGGCATCCCGCATGTAGAGATATCCCGAATCGATAAGGACACTTCCGGAAACATGGAGTTTGGTTTGTGGATAGTAATTGCCGATTCCGGTATTGCTGCCGAATGCGTTTTTTCCGGATGAAGTCATTTCGTAAAATGAATAATTGATGCCGACCGCAGCTACACCAATACCCGCCTGGTAGCTGTATGATCCTCCCGGTGCTCCCGCATAGAAAAACCCTCCTATTGAGGCATTGGTCGCTTCGCCTTCCACTGCTTTTTGAAGTGTGCCCGAAGTGCTGTTGACTTTACCGAGTACGCCCGAACATCCGGTGCCGTTGGTTCCACACTCACCCGCCACTCCTGCCATCCAATTGCTCTGCTGGTAGTTGGATGATTTTGCCAGACCGTATATTGAATATACTTGGGCTCCGTAATTACCCGTATACCAGAAGTCGATATTCGAATAAACGCCGTATCCGTGGCGGTTTACCCCGTTCGTATCGAACCTGCCGCTGCCATGAACATAAATTCCATTCATATCACCCGCATACGGATTCACGGGCAGGTTGGCGACTACGTCGATCTTTCCTCCGGGAGCGGTCGTTCCGATGCCAAGGTCTCCCCGGATATCAATGTTATTACCCGCCTCACCCAGATATATGGTCCCGGATCCATCATGGTCATAGTAATAATCGGAAGAAAAAACATAAGATGACATGGAGCTTGCCCACCGGGGTGCAGGCTGTCCTGCCGGATAAATTTTCGCATCCTGGTCTATGGTGAGCGCCTCGGTAAGGGTGGGGGTGGTTCCTCCTGCTTTTTGCGTGCGCAGCCTGAGGCCGATATTACGGTTTGATGCATCGTCCCGTGCCTGAAGGTAGGCGAGTGCTCCGGTTCCGTGTTCGCGAAGCTGCACGTGGCCGGACAGGTTGATGTTGCCCGTTCCGTTCGTGGTCGCGCCTGCAGTAAATACGTTTCCCGATGCTCCTGCAACATGGAGCGTTGCTCCGGGGGTTGTCGTCCCGATTCCCGCCGCACCCTGGACGTACAGGCCGTTTGTCGGAGCACCGTTTGAATAGCTGCTGGCGATAGCGAGCGAACCAACTTTGACCGGTTGTGCCGCCCCCGCGTCCGTAAAGAATCCGGTATAGGCCGCGGGCGAGTACACGTGGTTAAGGCGTACATTTCCCGATACGTCAAGTTTTTGGACCGGGCCGGTTACGCCGATTCCCACGTTTCCGCCGTTCTGTATAAACATCCGCGAGGCGGAGGCGCTGTTGCGGATATTCATGCCGCCTGCGCCGAAATTGAGATAGGTAACGTCATCGCTCCACCGGGGCCAGAGATACGTCTCATACGTGCCTGCGGTGTTTTTTGCCTGGAACGTTGCCGTGTTGTCCACGCCGAAGACCGATCCGGTCCCTGATATGGTCAGTTTCTGGGAAGGGATTGTGGTTCCTATCCCTACCTGTCCGGCGTTGTCGATGACCATGCGGTACTGGTTGTCTCCGGTCCTGAAGTCCAGAGCTCCTGCGGCAAGCGAATTGTAGTTTACGCTTCCGTGGCATACCGACTGTCCGGTCCGTCCGAAACAGAGGCTTTCCCCACCGCTTGCGCCGCCGAGCAGGTTGATGTAGGCGTTTCCAGCGCCGTTTTCGAATATGAAGGCATCATTGAATCCGGAGAGGCCGCTTGGCGAATACTGCACATGGAGCTTTGAAAGGGGGGTGCTGGTGCCGATGCCCACATTGCCGCCCGTGAAATAGGACGTTCCGGAGGCGGTAAGCCGGGTCCGTACGGTTCCTGAGGAGTCGAGAATATCGATAAGGCCGTGGTTGCCGGTGATTTCGGACAATTGAATGATGTTCTGGGGGGTAGCTCCGGTTCCCCGCAGGGTAATGACATCCGTATTTGCGGCAGGCGACTGTATCTGAAGCATAGTGCCGGGTGCGGTCGTGCCGATGCCCACCCGTCCGGCAAAGGATGAATTTCCCGTTCCCTGAACGGACAGCTCCTTGTTTACGTTCACACCGCTGCCGCGCAGGGTGACGGGCTGGGAAAAACTGGCGTTGCCGAGGGTGACTGCGCCGTTGTCGTAAAAATATCCGGCGCCGCCTTCCGCGATCCGTATACCCTCCGTCTCAAGGCCGATCTGGGACTCGCCGTTTGATCCCTGAAGCTTTAGCAGATTAGGGCTCGTACTGTTTTGGTAAACAGTAAGCGGTACGTCGTAGGGGCCTGCATTTCCGAATCCGACGCCGACATTGCCCTGGAAACTCGAGGTGCCTGCGACATCAAGCTCATTATCTGTGGCGTTCGTTGAAACGGAGAGCTTATGGGTGTATGACCTGCCGTTCACGTTGAGACGAAAGCCGGGTGTGGGAGTCAGGAGATTCACGAGAACATATCCGTCATGGGTTATGACGCCGGGAAAACCGCCCGAAGAATTGCCGTAAAGGATGTCGTTAGCATAGTAAGATTTATTGTAGTAGTAGATGATTTCGGTGTCGGACGTGGTCCCGATATCAAGCTGTCCGGGGATGGCATACGTATTTTTTACGTCCGTAACAAGAATATTCCTTACCCCATACAAGGCCAGTAAAATAAATACAACGGAAAGGAGAAGCCGGAGTTTCCGGAAGAGGCGCATATTACCAGAGTAAAGTATTTAGAGGGGCTTGTCAATGGGAGGGGGCGTATCTGTCGGAATGGGAACAAGCGGATTCGGGGTTCTCTGGACCGGAGGGGTCTCCTTCGGTATGACGGGTTTTTTCATGACAGCATCCGCCGCCAAGCTGATATCGGGTCTATATTCTTCCTTCAGCAGCACTCCTACTTCATCTTTCACTTTTACATCAGACTTCGTAATGGACGAAGGATCTTTCGCAAATGAAGCCTGATAATATTTTGTTTTCTGCTGCAGTTCTATCGTAAAAACACGTTTATTTACCGGCTGCTGGCGCGGCTGGTTATGGCTGGGAGGTTGAAGGACTGAAATGTCCACTTCCAGATCCATAGAATTGGGGTATATTCGTAGCACGGTTCCCTCCAACTGCATAATTTTCGGGGCCATGGTAATCTTTTCCGCATCGACTACGTTATTCTTGACCAGCCTCAAATCCTGTTTGGTTACGACAAATACGGTTTGACCCTTTGTCAGCGCCGTTTTTTGTTGCAGGTTGTTCGGGGGTTCGGGTTCCATTCCGGGATAACGCGCCTTGCGCATTTGGGGGGTTCGGAATATACCGGTGCTTGGCAATAAATTCACCCGGAACTCCTTTGTACTCCGATCGGCCGTTGTAAACGCCAATTTCATTTGATCGTTTGAAATCTCAACCACCGTTCCCTGCAACTCGTGAGATTCATCCGTAAAGGTGAGAATATCTTTGGAAAAGGGAAGATCAGGTCTCTTGTTACTGAAGTATCCTGCCGCGAAAAACAGGGGAGCGACAAAAAGAAACAAGCCCAAAACCAGCAGTTTCATGTTGTTAGTCATGTTATTTCTCCAATTTCTTCAGTCTCAGTTCAAGCTCCTTGATCTTAACTTCCTGGGTTTCAACCAGCTTGATGGTTCTCTGGAGCGCGGATTCGGTTTCGTTGAGCTTTTTCAGGATATCGACCCCGTCAACGAAAAGCCGCTTGGTTTCGATGACGCCTGACTTAATGTTTGCCGCTATGACCTTTGCGAATGAAGCGAGGCGCGTGACCGCATTGCCTTCGTTGTCCCTGACTGCAAATCCGGCACTGGTCTCTTCGAGTTTCAGTTCCCCTTCACGATCTAGTCTCAGATCAGGGTCGAAATATGCGGGATTGATAAACGCCGATATCTTGCCGACTTTGTTGCCGTCAATTTCATATTCGGTCCGGTACGGCGTCTGATCCATAGCATCAAGGGAAACGTCCCCGATTTCCTGGTTGTAGGGGAACGCCTCCATGGCGTAGCCTATGATGCGTCCGGCTTTGGTCGCTTTCATGGCGACGCCGGGAATAGGGGAGGACGTGAGAGGATCCCCGATTTTGATATTGCCGTTCATAGTCGTCACTTTCATGGGTGCACGGCCTGCAAGTGATACGGGCTTGCCGCGGTTGTTTTTGCCTTCAACATCCTGGTTCATGAGCAGCCCCGGCTGCGTCGAGATGACGCCCAATACGTTTGACTGGTACGCATCGGTCGTACGCACCACATGGTTGCGATTGGTCGGGTCGGCCATGACCAGGTCGCCTTTTTCAAGTGTTTGTCCCTGACCTTCGTGCATGTTTTCCGCCAAGTCCTTCCAGTTGGATACCCATGTTTTACCATGGCCGTAGCCGTCGGACGTACGTAATGCAAACGCGTTCGTTCCGGCAGAATTCCGTACCCACAAATGCGAGTCGCCGGCTCGCGTAAGGATGTAGCTTGTTTCCCTCATTTCATTGCCTCGCATGTTCAGATCGCCTCCCCAGAGGCTGAGGGCGTTGTCCCAGACAGAGCCATCATAGCCGAAGGTTACATAACATACTCCGCAATAGAAACCGTCTCCGTAATATAAATCGGCTGAACCGCCGGTATTAAAAAATATGCCGCCTCCCCATCCGTTGAGTGCGGAGATCCCGTATTGGCCATATGAAGTGCCTCCGGCACCATAGCTTCCTTGAGGGGCGTAGAAACCATATTCTGAATAAACCGTCTTGTTGTTGTATGATTTGACGTAGCTTGAATCTGTCATATACCAACCTCCTCCCCATGTTCCGTTGTACCATCCGGTATTTCCGTAGGACCGGTGCCACCCTGCTCCGTCGTCAATAACCGTGCTGCCGTCAATAACGAGCCTGCTTGCCAAGTTAAGCGCGTTGATGTTGGTTGTACTTGCCGGATCGACATAATAACCGGTATTCTGACGGTCGTACATGATGTTTGCATAGGCTGAGGCCATATACGCACCGCCATATAATTCAACGTTCGTATTGTCGGTGCGTACTTTCCAGGCTCCGTTTGAGGAAAGAAGGCCGAAGTTGTTTGAGCCGGCTGTGCCGTCCCAATACAGGTAACCGGTAATCGTGCCCGCGTGGCCGTTGCGAAGCACCATGCCGTGGTCGGAGTTCATCGCCCAGTAGCTAGTGTCCTGGCTGTAAAAATGCCGTGCGGTTACCGTGTTATATAAACCCTGGTTCGCATTGTTGTTCCTGAACCAGTCGTTGGTATACACGCCGCCCGCAATAGTAGCAGAGCCGTTGAATGTCGTATTATTGGCGAAAGTGGTGGCGCCGGTTATATAGTTTGCGCTGTTGTTGAAAAGCGTACCGCTTGATGCGGTAGCACAGGTGCCGCTTGAGTTGCCGACGCACATTGCTCCGTATGCATAAAGCGTCTGGCCGCCGATATTGTTACCCGAGATTTCATAGGTAGCCTGGTTCAGGTTGGCATTGTCGCTCGTGTCGGCATGGATGCTTCCGGCTACTTTCAGCTTATGTCCGGGAGCTGTGGTTCCAATACCCACGTTGCCGTTTGAATTCATAGTCATATGGTAGGCGCCTTCTTCACCCCATGCGAATAGCGGCCTGTTGGCAAAGCCCAATCCTCCCCGATTTGAAGAGAATACCATATTGGGAGTTGTGTTTCCGGCAGTGTCATTGGTGCCTTCGGCGGTTA
The DNA here is from genome assembly GCA_964629635.1 of uncultured Gammaproteobacteria bacterium. Classification (GTDB taxonomy): domain Bacteria; phylum Patescibacteriota; class Microgenomatia; order UBA1406; family GWC2-37-13; genus YC2-FULL-38-9. Next base: position 233,487 of record CAZVQS010000001.1, on the reverse strand, counting down.
TGTGCAGTGCGGTTCTGTCAAAGGTATTTTTTGTGTATATCTGGGGATTGAATGCGGCATCAGTGTTTGTCTGATTCAGTAATTTAAAAACTGCGGTTGAATCGTCTGCCATGGAAAATTGGGCGAGTGTTTCGGCAGTGCCAGCCTCAGCCGCTTTCCTTACGTGCAGAAATGCTGCGGGAGAAGTGGTTCCGATGCCTACATTCCCGCCTGTTGCAGCGAGTATGCCGGTGCCCGCCACATACATGTCTCCTGCGGTCTGGAGCTCATATGCTCCTGCGTCGGTTGTGCCCTGGCGCAGTTCCCCGTCCACCCTCATGGCGCCGGGCGTATACACTCCGCTCGACCATGTCCCTCCCTGATTCAGCCTTATCCAGCTATCAGTATCGACTCCGGTGAGTGCGGCACGGCCGTCTATAAAGATGCCGTTTGAGGTGCTGGCAGAATTGATGTCAAGCAGTCCGCCGGGGGATGTGGTGCCGATGGCTACGTTGCCGAGGAAATAGTTGCTGCCGGTACCGTTTGACAATACGTTTCCGGTCAAGTTGAGGCCGGAATCCACCTTAAGATTGCTTCCCGATTCACCCAGATGGATAATTGTGTCCGCGCTTTCAAGAGTTATTATGTTCACATCTCCTGTCCCTTCGGCATCCTGCTTTACATGCAGGGGAATGTCTTCCAGGTTGGAGGTGACTCCGTAGCCGATCCCCATATTTCCCTGAATGTTTGCGTCTCCGCGCACGTCCAGGCTTTTTGAGTTGGCGTCTACCGGAACGCTCGTTGGGCCTACGACGACACGGCGCATGCGTGCGGCGTCGTTTACTTCAAGCATCACTTTGTTTTCCGGATCACGGGTCGGTGCGACAAGCAGTTTTCCCGTGAAATCCAGAACTCCGCCGCGTCCGCCGGTGCCATTGCCGAAAAGGAGATTGCTGCGGTATACGGAATCATTGTTGTAGTAGGTGGTAGACAGAGTCCCGGTACCCATTTCAAGCTGGCCGGGAACGGCGCCGACTTTTTTAATCTGAAGCGAAATGCCGCGGAAGGCAAGAAGCGAGAGGAGGCTAAAGGATACCACAATAAAAAGGGAGCGGATTTTGTTTCCCATAGATAATTCCAGACTAAAGGAATTTGAACAGCTTGTCAAGGGGAAAGTGTTCCATTAGGAGACAGATTGGAAGGGGTTGGATATAGTAATTGGAGGAATTGCGTAAGGGGATTGGGATATCTATATATGTATATTATAGTGTCCGGTTTCAGTTGATGATAAGCCAGTTGAACCGGAGCTCTCCATGGGGAGCGGTCCCTGCGGATACGGAGAAATACGGTTCGCCTTCGGTTATTTTTTTCACGACCGTGAGCTGGGCTCCGCTTGTTTCGCCGATCGGTGTCAGGTAGATGAGCGAATGGCTCGTGACGCTTTTGTTATAGATGATAATTTCCGGAGCGTCGGCGGGAAGCGTACCGGTGCCGGCGGCTTCGGCATTTGTCTGGATCGCGGGGATGACCTGGTTGTCGGTCGTGCGCAGGCCCGAATCAGCGATGATTGCGGAATTGGTTGCGATTTCGTTGAACGCAAGGGACGAGAACCGGGCGGAACCGCTTGCGTTGACTGACGCCACTTCCGTTCCGACATTGTTCACGATCTTGAGTTTTCCGCTGTCAGTTGATGCGCCGCCGGTATTGAGGCGGATAGAAACATCCTGCGATCCGTCAAGAGGCTTAATTTCATCCGTTCGTACGCCTCCTTCAGCAATGAATTCGGATTTCGTGGTAATTGTTCCATCTTTTGCGATCGTGAGCATTCCGTCAAAGAACGTAATTCTTTGGAGTGCGGAAAACTTGAGTTCGTCCTCCACGGTATAGATTGCGTTTTCCAGGATGGTCACGCCTCCTGCTTTGATGGTCTGGGTGTTTATTGCAAAAAGGTTCGATGCGCCGTTGACGTTCAGGGAATTGGCGGTGACCGAATCCGCAAGGAGTGATGAAACGGTCGCGGCCGCAGCTTCACTCAGGTTCTGGTAATACAGCGGTTCGGGAAGCGGACGGTTCTTGAGATCCGCTAGCTCCTGCTGCACGGCATTGATATCGGTTGTGAAACGGGTGCTCGTGTCTGAAAGCTGGGCAAGCGTGCTTGACTGGCTGGCGATATCCTGCGAGAGCTCATCTATGTTGTCCGCATGGACCTCCCTTGCGGTAAGGGTGCCTGAGATACTCGCTTCCTGCGCGGTGAGGGCACCGGATATGGATGCCTCCTGAGCGGTGAGGGAGCCGCTGAATGTGGCGTTTCCGAGGGCGTCAATGGATACGACTTCCCGGTTCTCAAGCCCGCGAATGATGAGTTTTGCGAAATCGCCGGATGATGTTGCGGGGCGGCTCAGGTCAATTGCAAGTTCATCACCTTTGGGTGCAATGGTTGCGGTTTCAATCCGTCCGGTTTCGATGACCGGGGATATGATTTTCTCGTCAACGGACAGTCTGCTGATTATGGCGTTTTCGATCCGTGCGTTTGCTGCGGTGAGCGAACCTATGACCGCGTTCTGCAGGTTGGCTACGTTGCTGACAACCATATTCGTGCTCTCGACGAATCCCGCTTTCATTTTACCGATCATAATGTCGGCAAACACGCCGGTTTCCTCAAATACATCGCCCGAAGCAATGTATCTTACGGTGGCAGAAAGACTCCTTAAGCCGTCCGGCGTGGTATCGGTTCCCGTTTCGGTTGTTACCGCATAGGTATTATGTATGGAGCCCGAGTCCGTCAGGACATACGGATCCTTAATAATGTCGGGATCATTGACGAGCCATCCGCGTGAAGCCGTGTCCGGCCTGCGATTGCCGAATTCGGGCGCGTTGAAGCGCGGAGCGGTAAGCCGGTATGATATTGTTGTCGGACGTGAGGAGTATACAATTACCACGCCGCTTGCGGGATCGGTTTTGTACCAGGTCCGTGCGTTTTCCGAAGGCGTCAACAGGACGCTCAGCTTTGCCATGTTGTTTTTGATATTGCTTGCCTTGCCGAAAAGCCACAGATCTGATCCTTCCTCCGCATTGTTAAAGTCAAGCACATACGCGTATCCTTCCGCAGTCCGCTGGGCGCCGGAGGCAGCCAGGATTCCGGTGGTTTCTTCCTTGACTCCGGTCATAGCGGGGAGGTAGGTAGCATACCGTTTGCCGTTTATGGTATAGGGAGGGTCGATAGTACCGGCATCGATCTTGCCGGTGCAGCTGCTGTCGCCGACGCAGATATCCACATCCGTGGGGCCGTCACCTATGCTGTTTCCGATCTGTATACTGTTGCCGTTCATGTTAATGGTGCCGATGCCGTTGTTTGAGCCGTCAATGAACGTGAGCGCGTTGACGAGCTCCAGATCTTCTATGCGGGATGCCGCGTTCGGGTCCACGTACCGGTTGTTGTTTGCGGGATCGTTAAACTTGTCGGCGGTAAACGCGCCGTTTATATACACCTTGTCGCTTGGCCAGTTGGCTGCGGGAGACAGGGTGCCGATGCCTATAAATCCGCTTCCCCGGACCGTCAGAAGGTTTGTCGTATTATTGATGATCTGCAGCAGTTCGTCGGATGAACCCAGCGTCTGTGTTGACTTCAGGGTAAGCGCTTCAGTTGTGGTATTGCCCGGGCCGATTCCGGAGGTCAGGGTGATGTTATTGGTATATGTACCGACTTCATTTGGAGTTGCAAACGTAAGCATACCCGATGAGCCGACTCCAATAGTTGCGTATTCAGTGTCGGAGTAGGAAAGCCGGAATTGGGGAGTGGTGGTGTTGAGGATGTTCAGGGCCGCTGCAGGGAGCGGTGTGCCGATGCCGACATTGCCGTTTTTCTGGATGACGAAACGGGTTTCTCCGGATCCGCTTGCGGTAAAGATATCCTGATCTTCATATTGGTCAAAAATGGCGAGAGCCTTGTGAACAGGGGAGTTGGCCTGGGTAACCACATGGAGTTTTCCCGCAGGCGCTGTAGTACCCAGGCCGAGATTGCCGGTCAAGTCATCGAGTGTCAGTCCGGTGGCCCATGTGTTCGGATCGATTTTATAGGAAAAATTCAGAGCGCCGTATGCTGCCTTAATAGTGCTATTGGCGCCAATCGTAAGTCCGCCCGACATGCTTGCGTTGCCCGAAACAGTGAGCGCCTCAAGCGGTACGGTTGTACCGATGCCCACATTTCCGCCGAAATATGACTTGGTGGCACCGTCAGTGTATATGGCGTAATTGTCCGCTCCCTGGGTAAGGGTATCCACATAAAGGCCGTAAAGCGTTGGGATAGTTCCGGCGGTTATTGAGTTATAGGCACGGAAAAAGCTTGCGGTGCCGCTGACCGTGCCCATGTCGCCGTTCAATCTCGACTGTACGCCGTTGATGTTGCTGATGGTTGCTCCTGCCGCATTGCTTACGACCGCGCGCAGTCCGTTGACTCCTCCTGCGGTGTATGCGCCGGTGACTGATGCGTATAAATATCCTCCGTCAATGATATTGGTGCTGGAATTCGCGTCCGCGTAATTGAAGACCGCAAGTCCGCTTGATCCTCCGGATCCGGTTTTGTGGATATCGAAATTGAGGCCGTAAATGGATGAAGCGCTGTTGACGGTGCGGGAGCCTGCCAGTATGGAACGGTTTGCTTGTCCCGGATCCGCAAACAGATACATGCCTCCGGTCGGGACAACCGAGAGCAGTCCGTTCGTATCAACGCCGAATACCGCCTCCGCCGTTGTGTCGGTGTGCGTCAGCTTGAGTTTGTTGGTGGTGGTTGACGCAAGCTCAAGGAGCGTATCCGGAGCGGTTGTGCCGACTCCGACAAATCCGGTGATATCGTCGAGCGTCATGCCGGTGGCCCATGTATTCAGCCCGGATTTGTACGCAAGGTTAAGCGGACCGTACTGCGGTCTGATCTGCGAATTGAGTCCTACCGTAAGGTTTCCCGAAACGGAAGCGTTTCCCCTGACGTCAAGCTTTTCGACGGGGAGCGAAGTCCCCAAACCGATTCCGTTTGATGAAGCGTCCAGGTAAAACGCGTTCACGTCCGTGTCGCCTTCCATGCGCAGATCGACATTGGCGCCTGATTCGTTGAACACCATGGAGGATGCAAGCATGCTGATGCGTTGCTGCGTGCCGCGGTAGATATGGCGGTCAGTATTGTCGAATGCAATATTTCCAGCGACCGTGAGCTTTTGTATAGGAACTGTTGTGCCGATGCCGACATTGCCGTTTGAACCCTGGATTACCATGGCCGTAGTCCAGCTGTCCAGTCCGTTTTTCGCGGCAAACGTAAGATCCCCGTATGCCGGTTTGATGAAGGAGCCGTTTCCGATGGTTAGATCTCCGGATACGGATGCGGTGCCGGCAACATCAAGTTTGGCGGTGGGAGCGGTAAGTCCGATACCGACGTTGCCGCCGGTAAACAGATGGTTACCTGAAGAATTGGCGACAAGCCCGTAGTTGGTGTTTGTAACTGCGTTTCCTTCAGTTTTCACATACACTCCCGCATCCGGTTGGTGTTCAAGCTGTGCGCCCCAGGTATAAATAACTGCGCTGTTTGTAAGTGATGAGAATTGGAGGCCTCGCAAGGTAACCGCTCCGATCGTGAATGTTGCCGTATACCGCTTCCATTGGTTTGTAAGCGTAAAGGTGGTGTAATAGGAATCGTTGATACCAAGCCTGAAATTTTCTCCGCCTGACGCACCGCGCGCCCATACGCTTACGGTATACGTCTGACCGTTTACCAGGAATCCGGCTGGCGCATCCTGCATGACGCCCCATGCCGTATCTGAAGAGCACGTGTGGGTTCCCGAAATATTCATCCGTTCGGCGGTGTTGGTTCCATCAGGCGCAGTCACGTCCGTGGTATTTGCGACAAACGCCTTGGTACCGCAGTAGCCCGTCCAGTTGGCATGGTCAAACTGTTCGGAATAGGTAGCGTTGTTTTCAAATCTTCCAAAGCCGCCGAAAGGCGTTGATATGTTTCCCTGTTCAAGCGCGAGTCCCGCGCCGCCCTGCAGTTTGAGGGTGCCGTCGTAGCCGACGGACATGTAGCTGGTGAGTCCTCCTGCGCGGAGCGCGTCGACATTGCTCAATGAAGTAAACGTTGCGACGGTTGTCGCGCCGGAGGATGCCGCAATGACATCGCCGTCATAAATGGGGGAAAGGACGCCTGAGATCCGCTGCCATACGTTGCTGCCGGAGCCTGATACCTCATTCCAGTTTAACCCGTCATGGTAGTAAATAGCATTAGTTGTCGTGTTGTAGTACATGGATCCGGCGCCGATTGCCAGCGTCGGATCGGAGGCAAAGCGCCCCAACTGGAACTGACCGCCTGCCGACAGGTTGCCGGAAGCCGATGCCCATCCCTGGATATCCAATTTATACAAGGGGTTTGTCGTGCCCATGCCGATGTTTCCGGATGTGTGGATGGTCATATCCGGAGCAACCAGGTTGCCAACTGAGGAGAATTTAAGGTCGCCCGTATTGAACTGTCCGATGGATGCATAAGACGGGGAGCCGTCCAAATCGCTTCCGAACGTGAGCATTGTGGTGTTTGTCGAACCCAGGTTAACATTGGTGGTAATGGCAAGATCGGACTGCAATGTATTCTGGTGAACCTGAAGTACATACGTCGGATCCGTAGTTCCGATTCCGACGCTGCCCCCCTGGTTCTGAAGCGACAGATCGTTATACGAAACACCCCGCTCCGCAGACTGGATCCATGAATAGTTGCCCGTGGCATCGGTACCGAAACGCAGTTCCATCCCATCGGTGGCGTTGGAGATTTTCGCGATGCCTTCACCGGTGGGATCTGAGGCAGATCCTCTGATCTCAAGTCTCGAGGTGGGGTCAATCGTGCCGATACCGGCAAAGCCGGTCGTATCCTTGAGTACCATGCCCGTTGCCCAGGTGTTGAGTCCGGATTTATAGGCGAGATTAAGCGAGCCGTATGCGGACCGCAACGTATTATTTTGTCCGATCGTGAGGGTTCCCGACAGGGTGGCGTTGCCTGAAACGTTGAGCATCTCGGCCATGGTTGTCGTGCCGATGCCGACGTTTCCATTAAAATAATTCATGCCGTTTGCCGAATACACACCATAGTTGGTGGTGCCGCCGGATGCGGTGAAATAACCAGCATACGTAATATCCGTTCCCTGTCCCGCTACCGTGGAGTGCAAACCATACACATTATCCGTTCCGACCGTATTTGAAGTGCCGGATGCGTTTGACAGCACGCCGTAGAACGTATCTCCGTTATTAAGGTCGCCTGCGGCATTAGCGGTGAATTTGCCTCCCGCAATCTGTCCGGTTGTGTTCGTGACCGACTGGGCAAAGCCTGCAACGCCGATACCCCAGCCTGAACCCGATGAACCTCCGCCGATACCCACGATGCCGGCGGATGTATACTGGGTGCCGAGCGGATTGGTTGGGAGGTTGGCGGGCGAACCGTAATAAGCCGATCCGACCAGACCTACACGGGAGTTTGCGCCGAAAGACCCATTGGTGACGCTGTTTATCTGATATCCCGAGCCGATAGCGCCGCCGATAGTATTGTTTGCGTTCGGAACAAGCGCGTGGATTTTGGCGATGGGATTAACGGTGTTTATTCCGACGTTTCCGGTCGTGTCCTGCAGCATCAGGCCGGTGGTCCATGCGTTCAGGGCTGATTTGTATGCGAGATTGAGGGGGCCGTATGAAGATCTTAATGTGTTTCCCTGTGCGATGGTGAGGGTTCCGGCTATGGATGCGGACCCGGCAACGTCGAATTTGGTGGTCGGCGAAGTGGAGCCTATACCCACGTTTCCGGTGCCGGTTGCCAGGTTGAGGTGGTTATTATTTGAGGTATTGATCGAGTTGGTGTTACCTGCGGTTCCGCCGAATGTGATGCCTGAAGCGTTTGCGTTCAGGTAAAGAGCGGCTGCGTTGGCGTATGTTGAGGTGATTTGTCCGTTGGTTCCCACATCAAAGCTCGGGAAATCGATGAGCGAATTAGTTGATCCGTACAATGCCAAAGCGGCGTTTGACCTGACGGTTAAGGCTCCTGCATTTGCCGATCCGATATTTATCACGTCCGCGCCTGTTGCTCCAGTGCCGATATTGATCGTGTCAATGCCTGTTCCGGTGCCGATATTGATGATGCGTGCGTTGTTTGAGGTGCCGAACCCGAGCGTACCGGTTGTCGCATCGATCGTCAAACCAGTTGTCGGACCGGTGATGGACGCGGTTCCGGAATTCGTGAACGTGAGGTTGCCGCTTGAAGAAACCGCCATATAGTTCGTGCTTCCTCCCGTTCTCAGGGCATTATTTGATCCCGTTGCGGTGAAGGTGGCGACCGTGGTTGCGGAGGTGGTTGCGGCAAGGCCGTCCGTGAGGGTTGACGGGTAGAGGATGCCGGTGCCGCGGTTCCAGTACCCCATGGATCCGTTTCCGTAAATGTTATTTACATAGATGCTGTCATAGTGGCGTGAGCTTGATCCGAGGTCCCGTGTGCCGTCCGCATCCGGTCCGATGTCTCCGGCGACCTCAAGCTTGAATGAAGTCGGAGTGGCTGATCCGATGCCGACATTGCCGGTTCCGGTATTTACGTACAGATGATTGTTGTTTGTAGTGTTTATCGTGTTCGTGTTTCCCGCCGCTCCGCCGAACGTGATGCCTGCGGCGTTGCCCGTGAGGCTGATGGCTGCAGAGTTGGCATAGGAGTTGGTGAGCTGGTTATTCATGGAAAGGGTGGTAACGTTCGAAACCGCTCCGGCGGTCGTGACATCCATGCCGGCCGAATCAAACGAGAAATTTCCTCCGCCTGAGAACGCGAATGCTCCCGAGGCCTGGGTATATCCGGTGATATTGGAGAGTGCGCCGGCATTTGAAAGCCGCACGGTTCCGCCGGTCCGGAGTTCAGCGGAGTTCACGAGGTCGACATAGCTTGCTCCCGTGTTAATGTATGTCGATCCGATCGTTCCGATGTTTGAGAGATTTCGCGATGTGTCAAGCACGGTCGTGCCGTTTGCAAGGAGGTTACCGGATACGAGATTGAACGAGTCGCCTGATGCAAGGTCAAGCTGGTTGGCTGCGCCGCGCGAGAGGGCAACATCTCCTCCGAACGTGAGAGAACCTGCGGTCGTGATGTTTCCGGTCCCCGGCGCAACCGTGAAATTGGTTCCGCCGACCGTCAGGTTCGCTGTTGTCACGTCCAATCCGTTTGAAGCGTCAACGTTTCCGGCAAGCGTGATCTGGCCGTTGCCGGTCGTGATCGGCTGGTTGTTTCCCGTGTTGATGTTGAGGGTGCCGGAGACTTTGTTTATGGAATCCGCATTGGCGCCGTTGAACGTCAGGTCGCCGTTTGAGGATACCGCAATATAGTTAGCGCTTCCGCCGGTTCTGAGGGCGTTATTGGCTCCGGTCGCGGTGAATGTCGCCACCGTGGTTGCGGAGGAAGTTGCGGCTATGCCGTCATCCTGGGTGAACGGGGAGAGGATGCCGCCTGACCGCTGCCAGTAGCCGAGCGCCTCCACTCCTACGATGTTGTTTGCATAGATCGTGTTGTAAGCACGTCCCGGAGCACCGATATCCCTTGTGTTATCCGTGTCCGGCCCGATGTTGCCGGCGACTTCCAGCTTGAAGGTGGAAGGGGAGGAAGTGCCGATGCCGGTGTTTCCTTCAAGGTAATTGTCGGCGGTTCCGTTCATATAGAGGTTGTACCGGTTGGCTGCTGATGCCACCTGTCCACGGTAGGCGATGTTGGTCGTGCCGCCGGAAAGGGCGCCTACGTCATAGCCGACCAGGGTTTGGACCGTTGCACCGTTCAATGTGGCAGCGGAGATTGCATCGACATTGTATCCGCGCCAGGTGGTGAAAGCGGTGGTGTTTGGGCCGGGCGAGAATATGCCGGCGTTATATACGTTCATATTTCCGACAGATCCGGCAGCTCCACTGTCGATGCCGGTATAGAAATAATTTCCGTATGCGTTGCTGACGGTTCCCTGGTTGGCGTTCTGGATATAGAGGGCGCCGTGGTATGTTGCCTGCACTCCGGAGGCGGTCATGCCGGATGCGGTGTTCAGGTAAAGATAGTTCGCATTGGCCCGCATCTGGCTTGAGGAGTTGCCGGTGTAGGTTGCGGTGGTTGTGTTGGCGATCGTGTTGGCGGTCGATACCGGATCGGTCCAGGTGCGTGCGATTGAGAGAGGCGAGTCCGGATTGGCTACGCCCATTCCCACAAATCCGTTATTGTCGTTTATCGTCATGGCGGTCAGCCAGGCGTTCGGTCCTGACTTGTAGCTGAAGTTGAGGTTGCCGTATGCGGAACGGATTGCATTGCCGGCGCCGACCGTGACATTGCCGGACACGCTGGCGCTTCCCGCAACGTCAAGTTTTTCCAGGGGTGCGGTCGTGCCGATGCCGACGTTGCCTCCCGGCATGAGCGCGAGGTGGTTCGAACCGCCGGTTATGATCTGGTTGGTGCCGGTTCCGGCGAACGTGATCCCCGAGGCGTTGCCGGTGAGATTGAGCGCGGCGGAATTCGCGTATGCGGTGGTGATTTGTCCGGTTGTTCCCACGTCAAAGTTCGGGAAATCTATTGCGGAGTTTGTGGAACCGGTCAGGGTGAGTGCCGCATTCGAACGTACGGTTAGGGCTCCTGCATTTGCCGATCCGATATTTATCACGTCTGCGCCCGTTGCACCGGTACCGATGTTTATAGTATCAATACCCGTACCCGTACCGATATTGATGGTGCGTGCATTGTTTGAAGTACCGAATCCGAGCGTGCCCGCCGCTGCGTCAATAGTGAGGCCGGTGAGGGGTCCGGTAATCGTTGCAGTGCCCGAATTGCTGAGAAACAAGTTTCCGTCGGACGAAACATACATGTGGTTTGATGTTCCACCTGCGCGGAGCGCATTGTTCGTTCCGGTTGCGGTGAATGTGGCGACAGTCGTGGCAGAGGATGTGGCTGCCAGCCCGTCGTTTTGCGTGTAGGGCGAAAGGATGCCGGCCGAGCGTATCCAGTAGCCGAGCGCTTCGATACCGACGATGTTATTTGCGTATATGGTGTTGTATGCGCGGCCCGGAGCGCCGATGTTTCTCGTGTTATCGGCGTCAGGCCCGATATTGCCGGCTACCTCGAGGTCGAATGTGCTGGGGGTGCCGGTGCCGATGCCGATATTGCCTGACGCCTTGTCCAAATACAACTGGCTGGTGTTCAGGGAGAAATTACCGGTTGTCGCGAAATTAGTGGACGCGCCGTCGAACGCGATGTCCGTATCCGCAACTGACAGGCCGCCGTTTATGTCAAGCGATGTTGCCGCGTCCATGGTAAGGGTACCGGACGTGAAGGAATCCGAAGTATCAGAGCGGAGGAAAGATGCGGAGTCGATCGCATCAAGCGTGTCCGCATCAAGTCCCGAGCTTGCCCCGTCGTTGTTCTGGTTCCACATTTTGTACCAGGATCCCCAGGTGGTAGCGCCGGTACCCATGCGTGTGTACAGGTTACCGTTTGCCGTGTATCCGATTTGTATGGGTTGGCCTCCGCTCAGATCCGCTGCCGAGCCGTAACTCCTGAAGGTAAGGACTCCGTGATAGGTGCCGCCGTCGGACAGACCATCGGTCGCATTCGCCTTGAAATCAGCATACAGACCTGCGTCCCGGTCATCCGGTTCATAGTTGGTGTTTCGCGAATCAAGGCTGTAGATGCTGTTCTGGAACGTTGACATGGCTGAGCGCGAGAAATACGTCGAGTGCTGTCCGTCCAGGTAATCGGCGCTCAGGTTGCCGACGGTTGTCGTTGAATTGACGGCAAGGGGCGAGGTGCCGGTTGCGACCGTTGAGACTAGCTGACTGCTTGCGCGTATGGAACCGGTGACATCGAGTTTCTGTCCGGGTGTCGCGCTGCCGATTCCTACGTTGCCGGTACCGGTCGCTATGCTCAGGTGGTTGTTGTTTGAGGTATTGATGGTGTTCGTATTGGCTCCGGCTCCCGTAAACGTGATGCCGGCAGCGTTGCCGGAAAGAGTAAGGGCTGCGGAGTTGGCGTATGTTGAGGTGATTTGTCCGGTCGTTCCCACGTCAAACGCAGGAAAGTCGATAGCGGAGTTGGTTGTGCCAGTGAGGGTGAGCGCCGCATTAGAACGTATGGTTAAGGCTCCTGAATTGGCTGAACCGATATTTATCACGTCCGCGCCGGTTGCACCATTTCCAATATTGATAGTATCAATGCCGGTGCCGGTGCCGATGTTTATGGTCCGGTTGTTATTTGAGGTGCCGAATCCGAGCGTACCTGTTGTCGCATCGATCGTAAAGCCGGTCGCGGGTCCGGTTATGGATGCCGTACCTGAGTTGGTGAACGTGAGGTTTCCGTTTGATGCGACCGTAAGGTAATTTGCCGAACCACCCACGCGCATCGCGTTGTTTGAACCGGTTGCGGTGAATGTGGCGACCGTTGTTGCGGAGGTGGTTGCAGCCAGGCCGTCGGTTGCGGTTGAAGGATAGAGGACTCCGGTTCCCCGGTTCCAGTATCCGAGCGCGCCGGTACCGACGATATTGTTCACATATAAAGTGTTGAAGTGGCGCGTGCCTGAACCAAGGTCGCGGGTGCCGTCCGCGTCCGGTCCGATATTGCCGGCCACTTCAAGCGCAAAATCGTTCGGAGTTGCAGTGCCGATACCCACGTTTCCTCCGTCATCCTGCAGCAAAAGGTTGCCGCCCGTGTAGTCACGCACCCTGTTTCCATAGAAGTAGCCTGTCGTCATGACGTTCCCCGTTGCGTCGATTGCTCCGACAACCGACAGGGCGTTTGATGGATTTACCGTACCGATGCCCACATAGCCGGTTCCGTCCTTCAGTACCATTCCGGTGGTCCAGGCATTGGGTCCTGATTTGTATGCAAAGTTCAGCGGACCGTATGCAGGCCTTAATGTGTTATTCTGTCCGATCGTGAGAGTTCCTGACATGGTTGCATTGCCTGAAACATTCAGCATCTCGGCCATGGTTGTGGTGCCGATGCCGACGTTGCCGTTGAAGTAATTGCGACCACCCGCAGAGTAAACGCCGTAATTGGTTGTTCCGCCTGACGCATTGAAATAGCCGGCGTAGGTGGTGGTGGTCGCGGCGCCTGTTGTTGTGAAATAGCCGCCGTACAGGGTGGGAGGAGTGGCTCCCACCGTGCCGCTTCCCACATCCGCTTTTCCGTATACACCGTACATGTTTCCCTGGAATCCGGTTCCGGCAGCGGCAAGCGAAGCCCGGCCGAGCATACCGTAAATCGCGTTGCTGCCGCTTGCGCCGTTAGCGGTGGACAACTGGGAGTATCCGTATATACCGACAGACGTGCGGTTGCCCGAGTTGTTATTGGACGCTCCCACCATACCAACGGTTCCGTAGCTGTCTATCGAAGGAATGTCTACCGTCTGGTTTTTCGGGCTCGTAGCAACGATTGAGGGGTATTCATACCAGGCGTCTCCGGTCGGGAAGAATGTTTTGGCGGTGCCGTTTACCGTGTAATCGCCTCCGGCGAATATGGACGCCGCTTTTGTGTTCGTAGGCGTTGCGACCTGGAACTGTGCAGTCGGGTTTGCGGTATTGAGTCCGACGAATCCGGATCCGTCCTTCAAAGTAATACCGTTTGTCCAGGTGTTCAACCCGGATTTGTACGCAAGGTTCAGGGCTCCGTACGACGATCTGAGCGCGGAACCCTGCGCGATCGTGAGATTTCCCGAGATGGTAGCGTTTCCGGATACGTCAAGCTTTTCTATCGGCGCCGCAGTACCGACGCCGAGGTTTCCGGCGCCGAGATTGAAAAATGCATTGTTATTTATAGTGCCGGGCAAATGGACGAGTGCGGATGCGGTCGCAGTCGCGCCCACATTGAGATCGCGCGAGCTGATGGAAGGGGAGAGCGCGCCCAAATATTCCTGCCAGAGGTTGGCTCCGGCCGTCAGCTGATTCCAGGTTGAGCCGTTGTGGTAGTAAAGGGACGCGTCATTTGAATTGTAGGCAAGTGAACCTGCGCCGAGTGATGTGGCCGGAAGTACTCCGAATCTTCCTACCTGTACCTGTCCGCCTGCCGAAAGGTTACCGGAAACCGAAGCCCAGCCTGCGACATCGAGTTTGTAGAGGGGGGACGTGGTGCCGATACCAATGTTTCCTGTTGTGTCCTGAAGAGTAAAGCCCGTTGCCCAGGAATCAAGACCGGACTTGTATGCAAGGTTCAGGGGGCCATATGATGGTCTGAGTGTATTATTTTGTCCGATCGTGAGGGATCCCGAAACGGAGGCGTTCCCGCTGACTTCCAATTTTTCATTTGCCGTGGTGGTGCCGATGCCGACATTGCCGTAGAAAAGACCGGCTATGGCATTTGATGTACCGTAAAGTTGAACCTGAAAATCGTCAAGCGACCAGGTCGTATCATGGTCGTCTGTCGTGATATATCCGATATCACCTGCTCCGATACCCGCAGAACCGGCAGCTGATATGTCCGAGTCGGTTGCGTTGATAAGAAGGGTATTGTCGCGGTATACGGTTATGATATTCCCGACTACCCGGAGTTTTACCGTATTTCCCGTTGAAGGGTAAATGGTGGAGGTGCCGAGGACGGTATAAGTTCCGGCGCTGTTACGTTTGAGGAGGGTTGAGACGCCGCTTGAGAACCGGTAGGCATACAGGTCGCCGCTCGGCTGGATTCTTGCGGCGATTACTGCGACATCATCGGAGCTGTCGGTTACGTCAATATAGGCGCTTACTTCATAATCTGCGGAGCTGAGTGTGGTATTGAGCGCATACAGAACTCCGCCGTCCGTTACGTTTGCTGTCGGATCAAGCCGTCCGTTTGAGGTTTGCGCCCGCATGAGCGCTCCGCCGTTTTGCGTGCCTGAAACGATTGACCAAGTCTGTCCGGTGTCTGCGGTATGGGAGGCGAGTGTTGTATCCGCTCCGACCGTAAACGTGTCCGTAACTTCCACCGAACCCTGCGGAAGCAGGTATGCGCTGATGCCTCCACCTACCTGCAAGGTGGCGAGGCCGGGATCAAACGGACTCATACCGACAGCCATCGCGCCGGTGCCGATGTTTCCGGCAGTCAGGGTGGTTGCGATATCTCCGTTGCTGGCAACCCGGAGCGTACTCGCCATGCTAACGGGCGTGTAGATCGTGGTAAGCGTAGAGGCCAAGTTGATGCGGGAAGCGCCGCCGGTATATAAGGCAAGGGTGTTAGCTCCCGCATGGAACAGTCCGGTGTCGGTGTCTCCGGTCCAGGAATAGGAAGGCCGGCTCGCCACTTCGGTCGCCAAACCGAGGAATTGTCCGGAGGAGATGGTGACCGAGCCTGCAACGTCGAGCATGGTAGAGGGGGAGGTGGTGCCGATACCGAACATGCCGGTGTTGATAAACGAGTTGTCTCCCGGTTTTCCCGCCAAATGCACGGTTGCGGAAGAGGTTGCGCTGTTGCCCAGATTGATGGCATCATGGGCAATCTGGGGGACCAAGACTCCGTCAAGCGCACGGGTCCACCAGCTCTCGCCCGTTCCCGTTCCGGTGCCGACCGGCACCCAGTCGGTGCTGTTATAGACATATAAGGAATTGGTTAGGGTATTGTAATACACTGAACCCGCCCCGACCGCCGCCGGGTTGGCAGAAAAGCGCCCCACCTGCAACTGGCCGCCCATACTGATATTGCCTGATGCTGATGCCGAACCTGCCACATCAAGCCGGTATCCCGGTACGGTCGTACCGATTCCAACGTTTCCGAGATTGGTAAGAGTGAGACGTTCGGTTACCGTAAGATCACCGCCGACCGATGTGGCAAAGGATATGTTCCCACCGTTCAACTGGGTGATTTTGGTGGTTGAGCCGTTGAACACCAGGTTTCCGGATAAGGAGGCGTCCCCGATGACATCTAGGCTTGCACGGGGATTGATATTATTAATGCCGATATTTCCCTGCGGAGTGATGGTCATCCGTTCCTGAAGGGTGCCGTTGAATGTTTTGAATCGAAGCGTGCCTCCTTCGGTGGCTGAAAGGGTGATGTCGCCGCTGCCTGCGGACTGGATAGTGGTGGCATTTGCACTTGATATGGTGAAATTGGCGGTTGCGGAAGTTGAGCGTACCGCCGGGTTCGCCGAGGCAAGAAGCATGTCTCCCGCCTGGCTGATGAAGGGGATCGAACCTTCGGAGGTGCCCGGAGGCAATCCCTGGAGGGTTTCGGCATTGATCGCGTACCCGACGTTTGCGATCTGCTGGCGCGGCTCCATTTCGTCGACTTCCGATCCGATGGTGAGGCCGAGCCAAACCTCCGTATTATCCGTAAAAATGCTCGATGGCAGTTCGGTTGAGCAGTTAGGGCCTGCATCCGAGCCGATCATATTGGAAAAGACGCCGTCCTGGTCAGGATCCGCGGTACACACCCGGGTCGCGGTTGCGATCGGGGACCCTCCTGTGGGAGTCGAGTAAAAACGATATGTGATATCGATGGGCGCGACGATCGGATTGCCGATAGAGTCCGTCAGACGGCCCTGAAACGAAATGAGACGGGATCCGGCGCTGAGGGGAGTGGTATACGCGAACGGGGTAGTAGTACGCTTGAAAAACTGGTTGTAAAGCCCTGCCCCGATAAGCGAAATGAGAAGTAAGAACAGGGTAAACCCTACGTAATGACGGATACCGAAGGACCTGATGTCAAACGAGGGGGAAGTGAGGGTATTCTTACTTTTTTCAGACGCCGCCCTTTCTCCACCCTTACTGGCAATCTCTGCAATACTCTGCTTAAAATCCTCATGTCCCAGATATCCTCTCTCATGAGCCCATCTTAGAAATTTATCCACAGAAGAAAACCGGCGTTTCTGTTCATTTGTTGCGATGCTCTGCTTGGTCAGCAGGTGCGCGTATTTCTTGATTGTGTCGGGTCCGATTTTCAGCATCTCCGGAAAAAATTCAAAATTATCCTCACACTCTCCACATCATCTTTTTTCTGAAAAGAGGGAGTTTTTTCATGCTAAACGGTTTAGCATAGGCAACCTGAGGGTCATAGGGATTGCCCTCGAAAGAGGGGTCAGTCCATTCTTTAAGGCTATTTACAGCCTTGTTTACTGTGCTCATCAGTGTGTTTTTCATATGGTTTCAGGAACTTATAACGCGTGAAAACTCATGCAGATCCTCCATAATGAGGCCGGATTCTTTGTTCGATACATGCTCTGAGGCAAGAAACGCCCGGTATTCCTCAAATATGGCCTCGATTGCGGCGGGTGCTTCCGGCTCGGCAGGCGCGGCAGCTTCCTCAACCGCGGTGAAAACCGGCGGGGTACCCGTGCCTGACTCGAGGCTGACATTGCCTATCCGTTTTGCCGGGTTTTCCTTCATCCATCCCTGTTTGATGCACAGGGAGCAGAACTTACGCAGGGTCGAGAGTCGCCTGTTGATGGTTTTTGGGGGTAATCCGTTTGCCTCCAGGTATGTTTTATAGCTTGATACGGCTCCATGATCTATTTGTGCGGCAAAACCTGATTCCGTGAAAGTAGTGCTTTCCGGATTGTCAGGACGGCTTGATTTCAAAAACAAGTGGAACCATCCGAGGAAGTGCCGCAGATCAGACTGGTAATTTTTCAGGGTAAGGGGTGAAACGCCGTCCAAAATAAGGAATTCCCGAAACATAGCCTCGAAATTATCAAGATTATACCCCTGGGAAGAAATTAAAGACATATACTCAGGATAAAACAATAATAATAAGTTTGTCAAGAGCTATTAAGTATATATTTTGATATAGTTATCGTTTTCTTACAGTAAATACTAATTTAATCCTGTAATAATATTTAATTCTATTTAAAATAATTACCGAATGAAAAATCAACCGTACTCAATATATCAAAATACTGCATATAACTTATAGTATAGGGATCCTCTTCGATATCGAAGGCTTAGGAGCGAATAATATTTAATTTAATTAATTCGAATAGTAAAACGCACGTAAGAGGGGATTATGGAATTAATGAAAATAGGGAGCATTGTATGGCCCTAATCAATATTAGGACACCTATATTAAGCATAATAAAGCCCTAAACAACTCTTATTACCATATTATTACGTTCGTCTAATAAATCTTATTGGCAACTTAAATATTCATTTGCTAAAACAGTAAAAGTACTATTTAGATTGTCAGGACAATATCTAAATTTCCCCTTTTTTACATAACGCACGATGTGGACTATTGCTATGCCTTGTTAGCCATAAAGTTGCAAATTATGCAGGTTTTCATTACCATAAACATATGCAGAAGGCCATTATCGGGTTTCTCATATTCGTGATCGTACTTATGTTCTTTTCCGGACTGTTCTTTTTCTATGAAGCACGGTATATGAGCGGCCGCGCAAGCGTGAAGGACAACACCTTTTCACCTGAAAACTCGTATGTAATCACAATTCCTACGAAAGCGAAGGCGGATGGAGCCCAAAAGATACGTATAACCGTTTACATACTGAATGGACAGGGTTTGGGGGTTCTCGGCAAGCCCATATTCATCGAGAATCCGGATACCGCCAACCTTATATTCGACAACCTGCAGCCAAATACCGACAGCCTCGGCAAGGCATATATTGACGTAGCTTCAAAAATGAGCGGCGACCTGTATCTGGACGTGAAGGTCGACGGCACGGCGCTGCCGCAGAAAGCGCATCTTATCTTCTACTAAAGGTATCTGCGGAATCCGCAATCTTCATGAGCTCGTGCTCGGTAATCATGGGCAGCGGATGCTCCCTCAACGCAAGGGCGCGCAGGCGGCTCAGGCGGTGCGGGTGGGTGAACCGGTGCATGAGATACCAGGCAAGCCCCACGACCTGGGCAAACATGACAATTTCAAGTATCCGGGATCTGAGGCCCCCGAGGAAGCCAAGTATAAACTTCATTATGACAAACCAGCCGGGGAATATGTCGAAATTCAGGGTTACGCTTTTGGGCGAAAACGCCTTCTCAAGGACGGTCTGGCCGAACGTGCGGTAATACTGCGGATCTTCAGACCCCAGTTTGAGGGTGAAATTGCCCTTTTTATCCACTTTGATGGTCTGCTTGGGAAGGGAAGCGGCATATACCTGCCGGAACGGATTCAAACGGCCTGCGGCAAGCGAAATTGCGGCGTAGAGCCGGCGCTCAACGGGTGCGCCGGAATCGCGCAGAGTGGTAAGGCCGGATTTCGATTCGTCGGTAAACAGGGACAGGTTCACTTCGGTATTGGGTGTGGTCTGGCCGGTGAGGGATACCTCGTCCCCGGAATAGAAGCTGTCGCCGGAGAGGGAAAGGGTGGGAGGCATGATGACCGGCCCGATCGCATCGCTGTCAGAGGACGGAACCGGGGGGATGCATACGGGCGGGCTTACCCTTCCGGCCTCATCCTGCGCCACCAGGCATATGTCTTCGATCAGGAGTCGTGAAAAGAAGCTGCCGAATTCAAAATACCCCTCTCCGTCGGCTGTTGTGTCCATATACATCCCTGGGTTGTCAATATGCACCTTCGCGCCGGGCGACGTGTAGCCGAATATGCTGAAGCGGGTGGGCTCCTTGGGGGGCGGGGTTATCGTTGGAGGCGGGGTGACCGCAGGGCCGCCGATGGTCGCGGATACCGTAACGTCGGGGGAGGTGATGGTGAATGCATGGATAGAGCCGGGGAGCGCAAACAGGGTGCATATGCCGGCTGCCACACCAATAACAAGCTTCCTCATATATCCATTATACACACGCAGACACCCGTTTTTCCGTATTGAATCATGCGTAGCAATACGTGCAAGTTAACCGGAAAACCGGAGTGAGTTTTGCGGATATAATGTAGCAGTTTAACGGTTTCGGATTATTGCAACACCCAAAAAAAAGTCCCGGTTTCCCGGGACTTTTTAATTAGGTTTATTCTTATTCTTTCCGCTTCTTCAGTTCTTCGCGGAGCTTTTCGATCTCGGCACGTTCTTCCTTGATTTCCTCCTCAAGCGTCGCTTCCTTGACGACGAGCCTCCGGTACATGTTGCGGGTAAGGAGAATGAGGATTATGACAAAGAGCGCGGCAACCGTTGCGACCTTCCAGGGGAATACCCAGACGAATACTGAGCGCTCAAGGGCCTTGCCGCCTTCGCCGTATGAGGCGACAAGCGTGATCTTGTAGCGGCCTACCATCCATTTGGTTCCCAGTGTGTTCTTGTATGAGCGCGCCGCATCCGGAAAGATGTTTTCCTCGGCAAGCGGGCTCTGGTCCATGATGCCGCCCAACGCATCAGACATGGACATGACGCCCCGCGGCCTGATGTGGTAATCGCCCCGGTTCAGGATTTCGGATTCGACATCGATCGGGCCGTATTCATAAAACGACTTGGCGAACATGTTGGAAACGAGCGCGCTTTCGGTGATGGGGCCTGCCACTCGTACGTACAGGAGCGATGCGATGCGCGGTGCAATGCCGGTGCCTGCGGATTCGGCGCCTAAGGCGGTCGGCGTGCCGATGACCGGTTCAAAATACACCGAGACATACCGTCCTCCGGGTTTTGCGTCCTGGGGGATTTCTAGGGTCGCCTGTACGGTGATTTTGTCCTGTGCGGGGATGGAAACGCGGTCGTAGGGAAGGGTAATCCAAGATGCGCCTGAATATTTGGGAGAGGCAAGCGTCGCGTCATCGACGATTCTTGGGCTTCCTTCCTTGTCCTGCACCACGAAGTCTGCAACTTTCACGAGTCCGACCATGCTGGCATCGCTCTGGTTATAGAAACGTACCGTGAACGTGGCGCGTTCACCGGGATTCACGATGATCTGCTGTCGTGCCGGACCGACCGTGAGGGGGAGCATGTCCTGGGCGGCTGCGGGCTCAGGCTTTACCATGAAACCGCATGCGATAAACAGGGTAATGAGCGCGCTTATGCTCAGGGTTCTCAGGTCTTTCATGGTATTCATTGAATATTAATAATTAGAACTTGGCGACTGCGGTGTATTTCAGCTTGTTAAAGTAATATCCTGCAGGCTGGGTTGCCGGCACGTGGATGCGGTAGCATACGTGGACCGACGATCCGCTGACCGGCCCTGCGTTGGCCATGAGGTGTGCATTTGCCGCATATTTGTTTTCGCTGCCCTCCTGGTCGGCGAACTGTTTGGCCATATAAGTTCCTCCGGTGTTGTAGGTGAATTGGGCGTCCGTTCCGCCTCCGGCGACGTTGGCGAGCGTGTAGCCGAATCCGTAGTTGGTTCCGGGTGCCGCTCCCCATTCCGCCGCGGTCGTGTGGCTTGATGTTGAGCCGAAATCACGGATACAGGTGCTGGTGCCGAACGTATATTCGCCGGCCGAGGGTGCGGCTCCCGTGCATATTGCGCCGTCTTTTCCCATCTGGTCGTTTTCCTCCGCATACACGTTGTATCCGGTTGGTGCGTTGGTGGTGACGGTCAGCTGCTGCACGGCTTCGTTCTTGTCGACCGAGTAGCTTGAGTTTATGATGCCCCAGGGTACGGCGGTTGCCGAGGTGGTGAGGCCTGCATTCGTGTGAGATACTCCGCAATAGGTAGAAGCGGCTCCGACTGCAACTCCCGCGACCGTAAAGCTGAGGGTTTCGTCGACCGTTGCCGTGACAAGTACTCCTTCAACCGGTGCGGTTCTGATTTCGACCGATTCGATGTTGTTGCCGGCTCCGGCAGCTCCGTCTTTTGTGTAAATGGCAATAGTATATATATCCGCGTTGCCTCTCGTGTGGCCTGTGGTAACGGGCGCCGGGTTGATGAGGCCGCGGTTCGTGTCGCCTACGATAAGGCCGAAATGTGCACCTGCGGGAATCGTGCTTGCCGCATTACATGCGATGACGTGGGGATTGCCTCCGGTGCCTGCTGAGGGCGCTGCCGCGGTCAGGCCGGCAGGGCAGGTGATGTTCGATGAGGTGATGCCGTTGAGATCAAAACCGTTTGCCGCAATGGTTGCCCCGGTATTGGGAGCTCCGTCATTGCCGTTTGCGGCGGGTGCCGGGATTTCAACGCGGATGCTTCCGCCTGCAGGGATGGGTGCCGCGGTGTAAAAATCAAGCGTCAGCCTGCCTGACTGGGTTGCATATATATTGTCAGTAATCAGTACCGCGTTTGCGATCGGGTTCTTCAGGGTGAAAACCGTTGATGAGCTGATGGACGCTACCTGTAAAAGGCCGTTGGTTCCGATGCCCACCAAATCGTTCGGAAACAGGTTTGCGGTGTCGAGATCACCGTAACTGCCCGAGCTTTCCATGGTAACCACGGTTGCGCCGCTTGAAAGGGCTGCATTCACGTTGCCGTAAACCGACAGTCTCGGATTGGCAAGGGTCGCCGATGCGGAAGATATGCCGGCGCTGTCAAGGGTTTGGGGCTTCAGGACGGAAAATTTATTGAAATCAAGCGCGATGTCCGTTCCGGGTATGCGCAGGACGGGCAGGTTCAGGAGCGTGACAAACTGGAACTGCGCAGCAAGGAAGAAGAAGAGGATGAGTTTATAGACCAGTTTTTTTTTGCGCATACACTTATACCACATGATAACTATGTAATAAATTCATTAAATATGAAACACATATAATTGTCAAGGGATAATTGGGCAACGGGCCGCATTGTTTTGTATAACGCGGCAAACAAACGTTAAATTTATTATTATCCTATTGACATATATTTTTTCGTCTGTTAGAGTTTAGCTTATATGGGAGTTAAAGAAAGACGAACGAAAATTTTACTTTCCCTCTTTTTACTTTCAGACGTAGATTTTAAATCAGTCAAGATGGACGAGCGGGTCCAGAAAATCTTCGACTTTTCCCTGAACCAGAAGACAAAATCAACTCTTACCACGCTTGTCAAAGACGGGTTCATCACTGAAACGGATGCGAAAAACGATGAATATATTCTTTCAGAGCAGGGGTTTGACGATCTCAGCTTCGAATTCCCCCTGTTCCGGTTCCTCAAACGGAAATGGGACCGCAAGTGGCGCATCATTTCCTATGAGATTCCCGAAAGCAAGCGCGAAATCCGGGACCGGCTCCGCCGCGAAATGCAGGGGTGGGGGCTCGGACCATGGCACCGTTCCTTCTGGCTGACGCCTCATCCGGTGATTGATGCCCTGAAAACGCTCGTGACCGGCAAAACGGAGGAGCAGTATATCCAGGCCTTCGAATCCGACCATTCTTTCGGCAACCGCGATGTCCTTATCGAAAAAGTATGGGGCAAGTCGGCGCTCGACAAAAAATACCGCGAGCTTTTCAAAAAATGGCATGAGATCCTTTCCAAAGACGGGGACAAGGTCGAGAAATTCAGAAGCGTCATCAACGAATACATCACCCTTCTCCGGCTCGATCCCGGTCTTCCGGTCGAGCTCATGGGAGAGTCCTGGATCGGCTATGAAGCCATGAACATCTTCAAGGAGATCAGGAGCATTCTCCTTTCCTGACGCGAACCGGCTCGGCATTCTGCAAATACCGGCACTTCATCCGTGTGTTTACTCCTGTTTGATGCCGTTATACCATGGGTAATTTAGGTTGTCATTACAGTCCATATACAATATCCCCCTCAAGGTCGGTCCGGCGCACGGGAACGTGGAAGGCTTTGAGAGCCTCCAGCGTTTCGCGGGCAGGATGCCCGTATCCGTTCCGTTTTCCCACACTTATCACAGTAAGAGATGGGTGTGCTAAACGTAAGAAACGTGTGGAGATGCTCGTTTTCGAGCCATGATGGGGATATTTCAGGATCGTTTTCCCGGAAAAAGGCGCAACCGTGAGGGAATCAAGAAGCGTCCTTGAGGCATCCGCGGTAAACAGGATGCGGGTATTTCCTGTCCGGAGCTCGACAATGATACACAAATCGTTTTCCTGTTTTGAAGGAATCAGCATGCGGTAGGGCTTGGGGGCAAGGAATACTATCATGCCTCCGGGGACGCGAAAGGTGTCCTGCGCCAGCGGCACCCGGCTGCCGGCTTCGCCGGCAAGCGAAACGGTGCGCAGAACGGTGTATCTTTTGGCGATCTTCCGGTAGCTTCCTATATGGTCCGCCTGGGGATGGGACAGGATAACAAGCTCAATGGTCCGGTCGTAAAAGGGTTGGTGTCTGCCGATGCAGTCAAGCATGCGGCCGTTGTCCGGACCCGTGTCAACAAGCAGGTCAAAGCCGCCGCTCAGCCTGACGTATGCGCCGTCGCCCTGTCCCACGTCGCAGAAAACGACAAACGGGATGGCTCCCCCGTGGCGTATAAGGACAGCCGCAATTACGCAGAGGCTGACCGCAAGGGCCATGGCAAGTTCACGTCTGGAAACGGGTGAGGGCTGCATACGGGGTTGTATTCCGGCTATTACCGTTTTATCAAAAATCGACTGACGCGAACGGTACGCTGTCCAGCAATACGACGATGCGGTTCATCATGTGGAGCAGGCCGTAACACAGGTAGGCCGCCGGCAAGCCAAACGCCGGATTCAGCGTTCCGAGGAGGCAGGCAATCATCCCGAAAACCATGAGGGGCGCGATCATCCAGGAGACGAGCAGGTTTGCGACCGGCGCAATGAGTGAGACTCTCCGGAACGCGAAGAATATGAGGGGAACCGTGAACAGGGATGCGGACAGCGTCATGCGCAATTCTTTAAGGATCCAGGTTATGAACGGCGGAATCCGTGCGTTTGCGCCAAGGCCGGGGGAGCCGGCAAAGAGCATGATGCCAAGCGTTGCCCCGAAGGATAGCTGGAACGACAGGCCGCTCAGCCAGACAGGGGAAACAAGGGCGATTATGAGCGCGGAAACGAAAAGTCCCATCACGGCTTCGTATCTGCGCCCGAGATATACCGCCAACAGGCTGAGCGTGCCCATGATCGACGCGCGCACGATGGGCGGTTCCGGTCCGACAAACAGGGTAAAGCCCGCAACGCATCCCGCCGCTCCCGCAAGCGAAACCCGTTTGCCGAAGCGGGCGAGCGCGATGCGCGTGCCCTGCGCGATTATGGTTATGTTCATGCCGGAAAGGACCACGAGATGGAGGAGTCCGGTGGTTTTGAGCTGATCCAAAAGGACGCTCCCTTTCGGGACCGGAAGCCCGAAGAGAATGCCATTGAGAAGCGTCGCTTCCGGTTCGGGCAGATACGAGTTGACGAGATTTGAAAATGCGGCTGGTGAAAATGGATGGGACATGGTCACAATGCGATATACGCGCGTATTTGTCCGAATACCCGTTCGGTTATTACCGTTTTCTCAACCAGCTCATCAAGCGACCCGTACGGGCGGTTTTCGATAATCTTCAAAGCGGTGGCTTTGCCGATTCCGGGCAGGGATTCCAGGTCAGCCTCAAGCGCGGTATTGACATGGATAAATCCATCATCCTTTTGCCCACTATTTTGGGGAGGCGCCTGGGGCGCGCGGTAGTCGATTACCTGCGTCTGTTCGCGCATGGTCCCGGAGGACACTTCTTCGCGTGACGGCACATGGATCTTCTCCTGGTCCGCTACATACCGGGCAAGGTTGTAGTTCCGGCCGAAAAACGAGGGATCCGCATCGTCTGACAGTCCGCCCGCGTGCATAATCGCGTCATTCAGGCGCGATTGTTCCGGCATACGGAATACACCGGGTTTACGGACTGCACCCGATACTTCAACCGTCACCGTAGTTTGGGCGGATTGTTCCGTTTGTACGGCGGCAGCAGCGTTATCTGTCGGTTGGAATGTGTACTCCGGCAGATTGAACAGCACAAATGATGCGGCGGTCAGGATAAGGGAAACCGCCAGAAGTGCCGACTCGATGCCGTATTTTTTGAGTAAGGGTAAGAGTGACGTGAAAAAGCCGTCCATACTGCGATTTTCCCGCGATGCGCCGATCCCGTCAATGGACTCCTGTGCTACAGAATTACAACTTCGTCACGTTACTATACCAGTAGTCAGGTATATATCACTTATGCTTCCGTTTGGAGAGCAGGATGAGGAGAACTGACAGAAGTGCAACGAAAAATACGGATACGATGAGTTTGACGGGCAACCCGATAAAATTCACGTTCGCAAAAAGCTGCGGAGTCCCGTCCCCGAAATGGACGCGTGCGGAAAGCGCATAGGATCCGACGAAATAACCGGAAAGCGGGCTGAGCTTCATCTGCCGCTGGGATTCGGACAGGATGTTCTGGGGGGTAACCGGTACGGTTGTTTTCCCTCCCACCGGATTGCGCAGCGTTATTTCGCCCTGAGGCTTCACAACGTTCTTTCCCTGATTTTGTACGATGAGCGTCAGGGGTATTTTTTTCGTCGATTCCACGATCTTGTACGAGCGTCCGAACAATTTCAGCGTATAGTCGGGCACGATATCAAACAGCGCGATTCTTCCTTTTGTTTCCAACTTGCCCGAACGGGTAACCGTCATAAGAAGCGTCGAACCGATCGTCGCTTTCGCGAGGCCGGAGGTGGTGCCGCCGACCGCAGGTATCGGGTGCGAGGTGGCAAGCACCACGAAGTAGTAGTCCCCCTCGGGTGTCCCTTCCGGCACCCGCATGCGGATAACCGCCTGGCGGGATTCCTTCTGGCGTATGAGGAACGGTTTTTCAAGTTCCATATCGCTGTTGTCGAGCGTAAACCTGATGGGGGAGACCAGTTCTTCTTCGATGCTCATGCCTCCCTGGTCGCCCTGCGGCGCAAACGGCCGTACTTTGAATTCAAGGGTTGTCGGGTCGCCCAGGTTCTGGACCGTATAACCGATCAGGATCGTTTTTCCCGGCTTGATGAGCGTTTCAACGATCGGAGGGGACATGGTGAGCGTGATCTGCTGTGCATGTGCGGTGCCCGGAACGAGCAAAACCGCGGCGAGAAAGAGTATGATGAAAGCTTTTTTCATGTCAAAAGCTCGGTGTGGCGACAAAATGGATAACCGTGCTGTAGCTGCCGGTCGATTGGAGGGGTGAGATATTTGCCTTAAATGTCATCGAGGCGGTGCGGGTGATGTCCCGCGGTGTGCCGGTCAGTGCAGGTGCGGGCGTATGGGTGGGGTTCGGGGTCGGGGTGAGATTCTGGGTGACATCCGTTCCCTGCATGACGATGGCCGGCTGGGCCGGTGCAAGCAAATTGGCAAACGGCCGGTAATATGAGGAGTTGATGAAGTCCGCCGGGACATCCTCTCCCGCCATGGTGTATCCGAATCCATAGGCCGATGATGATGTCCAGGGTTTTGCGATCGTGGGGTAACAGGTTTCAAGGCTGCCGTTGCAGAGCGTGTCCGCGATCGGATTGCCGTCGAAGTTGCGCAGAAGCCCTTCCTCGCCTGCCGTGACTACATACTGTCCCGCAGCGCCGAAAGATACGGTGAGGTCGATGGCTGCGGTGGAGGGTTGGCTGGGCATGAGGCTGCCGAGGTCCGCCCTGGTGCCGGAAAGGGAAAACGTGAACGGAATCTTCGAATACAGATACTGGAACCCGGACTTGACGATATAGCCGTCCGAGTTGAACTGTCCTGCTGCCGCCTGCCCGAGACTTGTCGTCAGATTGTAGGTGTCGTTGCCGGGATCGTTCATCCGCTGTCCTCCCGCGTTGATGGTGCCGAACTGGATCCGGTATTCTTCGGAATCCATGTTAACCGCGTGCGCCGGAACGGCAGGTCCCGAAAAGAGAGCTGCGAGCGCGATGAAAAGAAGGATGATTGTCTGACAATTCGCTTTCATATCATGCAAGGCGGACCGGTTAAGTGCCTTTTTCGAATTTTTCAATGAGTTTTTCAAGATTACGGACGTGCTTTTTTATTACATGAAGCTCGTGATCGCCCATAAAATTCTCGACCGCGTGATTTATGCCCTTCAAATGGTTTTTCACCATGAGCGACAGGAACAAATAGGTGTTCTCTTTTGAATTGGTCAGTGCCGTGTCGAGTTTCTCGGCGCGCTGTTTCATTTTCTTTGCTTCCTCAAATTCCTGTCCCATGAACAGGGCAAAGGGAGTGAGGAATGCGAGGGAGAATATGGGCAAAAGGGTATTGAACGGCTGGTCAGGCGGAAGCGACATGACGAAAAACACCATGAGCGCAAGCGTTGCGGTTATGGATATGATCGGCTCAAGAAGCAGGGACAGGGAAAACAGGAGAAAATAGAGGAGGAAAAAAAACGGGCTTGCCACCCCGCCGGTCGTGTTGACGACCAGGAGGATGACGACCGTGAATATGACCGATTCCATGAGGCGGGTCTCCTGGCGGTTAGACCTCACTTTCCGTATGACAAACAGGACGGCAAACAGGGCGGCCGCTATCTGCAGGTCGAATCGGGACAGGACGGACTGGGGGAACAGGAACGACATGCCCATGGCCGCGATGAGGATGAGGGAATGGACGATTTCGGGACTCATATATTGAGTGTAGCACAAATGACCGGCAGGAGGGGTAAGGCCGTTCTTTATTATCGACTTTTTTCAAATATGTGTTACAATAAACAGATACTATGCAAAAACCGCAGGTTACCCCCGGATTCGCACGCGATATCGTTGACGAGATGAAGAAGGTTTCCTGGCCTTCGCGCAAGGAAACGATACGGCTCACGACGGTGGTCATCGTGATATCCTTGATAATTGGATTATATGTAGGTATAATAGATGTCCTATTGGCGAAGGGTCTTGAATTGGCGACAAAGTTCCGTTAAAAGACGTACGTATTCAGAACTCAAATCTTCAACATAAAGTCTAATATAATAGTAATAGAGTTTTAGTTGTAGTTTTAAGTTTTGAAAACCCCTATGCAACAGGATCTTGCGAAAGAACAAAAGGAAGCTCTGAAAAACGCGCCCGTTATCGGCGCCCAACCCAAGTGGTATGTCATCCATATCCAGACCGGATATGAAAACAAGGTGAAGTCCGCGCTTGAACAGCGCATCAAGAGCCTGGGAGTCGAGGACAAGATCTTTGACGTGGTCATCCCGACCCGCGAGGTGGTTGCAATCAAAAAAGGCAAAAAAGCAAAAGCAACGGAAAAAGTATTTCCGGGTTACGTGCTCGTCCGTATGATTTTGGATGACGACTCATGGCTTGTCGTACGTACGACCGAAGGAGTAACCGGATTCGTCGGCGCCGGATTGAAGCCGACACCCATTTCCGACAAGGAAGTGGAGGCGATCATGAAGTTCGTGAAACAGGAATCACCGAAGTTCAAGGCGAAATTTTCCGTCGGAGAGGCGGTCAAGATCACCGAGGGGCCGTTTGCGGATTTCCTCGGAACCATTGAGGCAATCGATGAGGAACGCGGCAAGGTTCGCGTTCTCGTATCAATATTTGACCGCGAAACACCGGTTGAACTCGATTTTTTACAAGTGACCAAACTCTAATATGGCAAAGAAAGTCAAGACCCTTATCAAACTGAATCTTCCGGCCGGAGAGGCGACACCCGCCCCGCCCGTCGGTCCCGCACTCGGACAGCACGGAATCCCCATCATGGATTTCATCAAGGAATACAATGCCCGGACGGCCAAGCTGAAAGGCCAGATCATCCCGGCAGTCATTACCGTATACGAGGACCGTTCATTCACATTTATCACCAAACTCCCGCCCGTTGCAGCCATGATCAAGAAAAAGATCGGCGTGCAGCTCGGAAGCGGCAGGCCCAACACCGAAAAAGTCGGCAAGCTGACAAAAGTCCAGGTTGAGGAAATCGCAAAGGAAAAAATGCCGGACCTCAATACGGACAATATGGATTCCGCCCGCAAAGTCGTTGCCGGAACCGCACGCAGCATGGGTATCGACGTAGAAGCGTAATTTAACATTATTTTCCAAACAAACCACACCTATGGCAAAAAAAACACTCGGACTCGAAGACCTCGATCAGGCAAAGAAAGACATCCAGGAAGAGGCGGCAGTTGAGAAAAAAACGGCAGATGCACAAGGGAACACCGATGAAACCGTATCCGGTGAGAAATCCGAGAAAAAAGCTTCATCCCGTCCGGCCGTGAAAAAAGCAAAAGGCGCCAAATACCTGAAGTCCTCCAAACTGGTCGATCCGAAAAAGGCCTATACGGTGGAAGATGCGGTAGCGCTCGTCAAGAAAATGAAATGGGCATCCTTTGACGAATCGGTCGAGGTGCATTTCAACGTGGATAAGACCGGACTCAAGGGAGAGGTCGAACTTCCCCACACGACCGGGAAATCCGTACGCGTTGCCATCGTGAGCGACAAGGTGATCGAAGAGCTGACAAACGGCAAGATCAATTTCGACATCCTCATTACCCATCCCTCGTTCATGCCTAAGCTTGCGCGTTTCGCGAAGGTGCTCGGACCGAAAGGCCTGATGCCGAACCCGAAAGCAGGCACTATTTCCCCGAATCCCGAGGAAGTGGCCAAGAAGTTTGAGAAAGGCACTCTCCGGTGGAAAACCGAAGGAAAATTCCCCATCATCCACCAGATGGTCGGGAAAGTGTCCCACGAGGATAAGGCGCTTGTCGAAAACATCAAGGCATTCATCGATGTCGTCGGCAAACCGCACATCCTGAGCGCATTTGTCACGTCCACCATGACTCCGGGCGTGAAAATCGACCTCGACAAGGTATAACCCCCATAGCGTACACGTTCCCTGAACCCGAGCGGGTATTCATATGGGAATCGTCTCCTGCATTAACGCAGGTGCTTGCATGCAAGTGAAGAACTTTGTTTATATACCGAAGCGTTTCCGTGCGGCATCAACAATCAGGTCCGCCGCATCCTCAAGCGTCACGTTCTTTCCCGTGCGGATAATGAGGTCGTAGTGGTGCGCCTTGCGCGGATCGTGCTGGAAAAGCGACTTGGTGAACTCCGTGCGCTTTTTGTCCGACTGGTCGATCATTTCAACCGCTTCCCGGCGCGATACTTTTTCGTACTTCATCACTTTCCGGATGCGTTCGTCCATCTCGCAGATGACGCGCACTTTGAGCGCCTCGGGCAGGAGGAAATTCGCGCCCCGTCCGATGATGATCGCGTGCCCGCGGTTGCCGATCGTGGACAGGATTTTCACGAGATGCTTGTAGTAGCCTGACAGGTTCATGTACTGTTTGCCGAGCACGTTGTCGATCATCTGGGTGATGAGGGGAATATTGTCTTCGTCGACTTCTTCAATGAGCTCTTTCTCAAGGTTTGCCTCCTTTGCGATCTGCTCGACGATATCCTTGTGGAATACCCGCCACGGCGCCCCCAGCTGCCGGGCGACCAGGAATGCGATCGGCCGTCCGCCCGAGCCTTTTTCACGGGAAATGGTGATGATGGGAAGTTCCGCCCGGTCGCGTCCCCGCAGGAACCCGAAGAGTTTTGATGATTCGAGGTTTTTATTGATGAGCTCGAACAGTTTTTTCATAGGTTTGTTGGGAACTGGCTATTGATCGTAAGGTTATTTTAACGGTTTTGGAAAATTATGCAATATGTATCGCGCACGGGCCTGCCGGCTAGAGACTGCCGTATATGGTCTGCAGCTCCCGGTCTCCGGGGAATTTCCTGAGCATAACGTTTTCAAGGAGTGTTTTTGCCTTGCTTTTTTGCCCGGATTTGACGTAGAGCTCAAGCAGGGTGAAATAGGAATAGTGGAAGTCGGGCGACTGGCTGATGTTTTTGTTGAGGTATTCCTCCGCCTTTTTCAGGTTTCCCATGACGGCGTAGCAGATGGCGCTGTTGTGGAGAGCGGGCGGCGTGCGGGGGTTCAGGCGGAGCGCTTGTTCATAATACCCGAGCGCCTCGGGGCAGCGGCCCTTTTCCGCAAGCACCATGCCCAGGCCGTTTGTGATGCGGACGCTTTCCGGCGCATACTTGAGCGTCTGGCGGTAGAACCGTTCCGCGTCCACCCAGTCCCATTGACGGGCATAGGACCGGACGGCAAGAAGTACAATCAGACAGGAAAAGGCGACCGTGAACGCGCTCTTTTTCACCAGGCTGCCCGCGAGTGACAAGAGAAACCCGGAGAAGAACAGGATCGGCAGATAGAGGTAGTGCTCGTAGAATATGCCGTTTAAGAGAAAAATGCCGGCATACGGCGTGAGGGATACGAGAAACGCTAGGTAAAAGAATGCGGCTGTCCGCGCTTTTTTCAGGAACAGCAGGAACAATACGGCGCCGTTTGCCAGGAAAAACATGAGCGTCCATATATTCCAGAGGGACGTATGCACCGCAACCGTATAATCGCGTTCCATGTGGAGCGTATGGGGAAATACGATAAGCGAGACGTACGTGAAGAAACTGTGGAAGAAGGTTGCGATGCGGGTGGCAAGATGCTGCGCGTACGGATGGGTTCCCCATGCGGTGCGGATATCCATGAACTGGAGAACGGTAAACCGCATGACGAGGTATGCGACTGAAACGGAGCCATAGATTAACCAATATTTATATTCTTTCCGTACGTTGTTTTTATTAAACAAGACGGTTTGGAGCACGAGTATCGCCGGCAGTATGACTGCCAGTTCCTTGGATATGAGCGCGCAGGCGAAAAGGATGAGGCTGAGGGGAAGCTGCCACCATTCCGTGCGTTTGTCGGCAAAAAGGAGGAGGGATGCGAAAAAAAACGCGGTATAAAGGGAGTCGGATATTCCGGAGATGTAGGATACCGATTCGGTCTGCACCGGGTGAACGAGAAACAGGAGTGACGCGAGAAACGCGAATCGCCTTTTTCCGGTTATCCGCAAAAGCCAGAGAAAGGCAAGCACCGCGGCAGCAGTGTGCAGCATGAGGGATGCCGCGTGAAAGAGAAAAGGGGACGGTCCGCCGATCCGATAGAGGGTGCTGTAGAGGGAGAATTGGAGGGGGCGGTAGTAATTGGAGGTTTTGCCGGCTCCCGCGATGGCGTTTTCCGTGAAGAACCGGGGAATGCGCAGTTCCTTCACATAGGCGTTTTTCGTGACAAAGTCCTCATCGTCCCACAGAAACCCGCCGAAAAGCGAGGGGAGATACGCAAGCAGTCCTATTAAGACCAGAATAATAACGAGTTCTTTTGTCTTTTCCATATAGATAGTATACAAAGGGGAATGACCGGTTTTCAGCTTGGCGTTTTGCCGGGAATCTGGTACCATAAAATAATGGATAACCTGGTCCTTGAGAACAAGCCCATATGGCTCTATCTTTCACAGACGCAAAAAGATCTGGTACGCGAAGGTCAGTACATCATGCACGAAATCATCGAAGACCATGCCTACCAGTTCAAGGATTACTCCTTTCTCATTTTCCCGTTTGCGAAAACGTACGAGGGTTTTCTCAAACAGCTTTTCAAGGATATCGGTTTCATTTCCCACCTCGACTACATTTCGGATCACCTGCGCCTCGGCAAACTGCTTTCCCCCCACCTTAAGATGAAGCTGGGGGACCGGTCCCTCTACATGAAGATCGAGCGGTACGGCGGACCTGAGCTTGCGGAGCGCATCTGGAAAGCATGGAAACTCGGCCGCAACGAAGTGTTCCATTACTTTCCCCACAACCTGCGGGCGGTTTCGTTTCAGGATGCCGGGCGGATCGTGGGGGAGCTTCTGGCGACGATGGAGCAGGCCTATGGCCAGCTGAAGATGATGAAAGTGAAAAAGAAACTCACCGATTATACAAATTGATCAAGCCAAGCTTGATCATCCCGGACAGCTTCCGGGATTTTCGTCAGTATTACAACCTATGAGAGGACTCACCGGAAACCAGGCAAACGAACTGTTGGCAAAGCACGGATACAACGCATTGACGGAGACGAAAAAGAAGAGCTTCCTTGAAACGTTTGTGGAGCAGTTCAAGGATTTCCTTACCGTCCTCCTGATTATAGCTGCGCTCCTGTCGTTTTTCATCGGCGAACCGGTTGACGGTTCCCTTATCCTCGCGATCGTGGTGCTCAACGCGTTTTTCGGCATCTACCAGGAGGCAAAGGCCGAAAGCGCGATTGCGGCCTTGAAGAAAATTACGGTCACGAAAATCAGGGTGATACGCGACGGGATCGAACAGGAAATCGAAAGCAGGTTCCTGGTCCCGGGCGACGTGTGTTTTATCGAGGAGGGTGTCAAAATCCCGGCCGACGGCCGCATCCTTGAAGGGATGAATCTGGAAATCAACGAGTCGGTTCTGACCGGAGAATCGCTTCCCGTTGCGAAAAAAACGGATGAGGAAGTGTTTTCGGGAAGCATCGTTTCAAAGGGAAGAGGGTACTTTGAAGTCACCCTGACCGGTATGAACACGAAGTTCGGCAAGATCGCCAAGAACCTCGGCGCGATCGATGACAGCAAAACGCCCCTCCAGAAGAAACTGGAAAGCCTGACGCGCATCATCGGCATCATCGGCATCGTCGCGGCGTTTTTCGTATTCCTCATTTCCTACATGAACGGCGACGGATATTTCCCGGCGTTTTTATTGGCCATTTCGCTTGCGGTTGCGGTGGTGCCTGAAGGCTTGCCGGCGGTCATGACCATTACGCTTTCAATCGGCGTCAAGGAGATGTCGAAACGTAAATCGATCATACGGAAATTATCTGCGATTGAGGCTCTGGGAAGCGTTACTTTGATAGCAA
This sequence comes from uncultured Gammaproteobacteria bacterium, assembly GCA_964629635.1. Lineage (GTDB taxonomy): Bacteria > Patescibacteriota > Microgenomatia > UBA1406 > GWC2-37-13 > YC2-FULL-38-9. The sequence continues at coordinate 199,089 of CAZVQS010000001.1, read as the reverse complement.
CGGATAAGACCGGGACCCTCACGACCAACAAGATGAAAGTAAAGGAGATATACGTGGATGACAAGCTCTATGTGGAAAACGCATTTCCCAAAACGGAAAATCATCCGTTCGCGCAATTGGTGAAAAACGGCGCGCTCTGTTCGACCGCCTCTCTTGTCATGGTGCATGACCACGGCAGGTGGGATGTGCTGGGCGATCCGACCGAAGGCGCGCTCCTGTACCTCGGGCGCGACGTGGGCATGGAGCCTGAGGAACTGCGCAAGGAGTGGAAGGTGACGGAGGAGCAGCCCTTTGACAGCGTGACGAAGCGGATGAGCGTGCTCGTGAAGTCGTCAACGAAAAGCGAGTCCTTCCTCTATTCAAAAGGCGCGCCGGAATCGATCCTCGAAATCAGCGACCGCATCCTGAAAGGGACGAAAACCGAATCCCTTACTGCGGGTGAACGGAAAAAAATCGAAGAGCAGATGTCCTTGTGGGCGCGCAAGGGACTACGCGTCCTCGCCTTCGCATATGAGGAACGCCCGAAAAAAATGGAAGTGAAAAACCTCATCTTCCTTGGCATGGTCGCGATCCATGACGCGCCCCGGCCCGAAGTGAACGAGGCGGTGGCCCGCGCAAAAAGCGCAGGCATCAATGTCGTGATGATCACCGGCGACAACGAAAAAACCGCCGAGGCAATCGGTGTGGTGGCGGGAATCATCGAAGAAGGCGGCGAGATATTGACCGGGACACAGCTTGAGACCTATTCGGACAAGGATCTTCTGGCGATACTTCCCCGGGTTAAGGTGTTCGCGCGCACCACCCCGTTCCACAAGCACCGGATCGTATCCCTGTACCAGCAGCTGGGAGAGGTTGTTGCGGTAACCGGAGACGGCGTCAATGATGCAATTGCGTTAAAACAGGCGGACGTAGGAGTTGCTATGGGCCTGGTCGGCACGGATGTTGCCCGCGAAACCGCGGATATGGTGATAACGGACGACAATTTCGCGTCCATCGTGAATGCGGTCGAGGAGGGGAGGAATATCATAAAAAACCTCAAAAACGCGATCCAGTACCTTCTTTCCTGCAACATCATGGAGGCGATTGCCCTCATCGGCGGCATGCTTCTCGGGTACGGCCATATTTTCTATCCGATACAGCTTCTTTATATAAACCTTGTGACTGATGGCGTGCCTGCGCTTTCCTTAGCGTTTTCCCCGCGCGACCCGCACCTCATGAAACAGCACCCGGACCGTGAGCTTACCCTCCTTAAAACCAGGGAGTTTGCGTATATCGGTCTGGTCGGCCTCATGGGCACCGTGCTCATCCTGGGATCCTATTTCCTGTACCTGAAAAACGTTTCCGAGCCTGTTGCAGGCACAGCAGCGTTTACGATCCTGACGCTCATCCAGTCCTTTATCCTGGTTGATCTGTGGCTGTCGCACCGTTCGCTCCACAAGAATGCCCTCAAGCTCATCAGCCCGCTTTTTGTCATGGCATTCCTGTTTCCGTTTTTCACCCAGCTTTTCATCGTGACGAATGCGACTGCGGCGTCCTGGTTCAAGGTAGGGAAGATCGACATTCTTACCTATCTGATTCTGGTGGTAATAGCAGCGTTCTCGTATGCGGGCGTTAAGCTCATAAAAGTGCTCGTCAGGATAAACTGATACTCGTACCCTACCAGTTTACTTCAACAGCATTCTGCTCGGATTCTACCGAATACATATGTATATTATATGTATTGAAAACTCCTATAGTTTTTGGTAAAATACACTTCTTAACACATGACCGTACTAACGGAGGCAGCTTATAAGGGTGTAAATGCCTCCTCAGTAAACGAACAAGCCGTTCAGTGGTACCAACGCGCACTCCCTGTTGTTGAGTCGGTCACTTCACATGCAAAAGATTTGGGACAGGTTCTCCGCGAAAAGAAAATCGCGTCCCGGAAAAACATGACCCTTCTTCTCTGTACCGCAGCCATTCTTCTTGCCGGGTGCAGCGCAATAAACACAAGCGATATCAGCAAATACAATGGCGCCATCTCCGGGATCGATGCGGACCGGGTTGCCATATCAGCCCAATACAGCGACTCGTTTTATTACGAAAGCGCTTTGCAGCAAATGGTCCAGCAGGCGCGTGCGCTCGGGTATGACCAGGGTCAAATCGAACAGGAAATAAACAACCTTAAATATACCTACCCCTTTGAGGTGCGCATGAGCGCAAGCGGCAACGGAGCAGGCGCCTTCATAGAACAACTCGCCCCGTCTCCGGAAGACCAACAGGCGATGAGGACTCCATACCGCCTCACGCTCAACCCGCAGGCTGACGGCGTATATTCGGTTGAAATACGCGCACAGGAGTGCATCAAGGGCACCAATACCTGTACGCCGCAAACAGGCTTCGTATTGAATGTAACGTATGACGGTACCGGCCCGTCCGTCGGTTTGAATCCCATATCGAAAGCAACGGACGGAAGCGGGATCATCGTGAGCGGGCGCGCTTCAGATATGAGCGGTGTAAGCGGTGCATCAGTGAATGCCTGTGATAACAGCGCTTCGTTTCAACCGGTTCTGGACGGAGCCGGCAATTTTTCAGCTGTAGTCGCTCCGCGTCCCGGCACGAACTGCTGGTATGTCAGCGCATATGATGCCTTCGGAAACAGCGGAGCAAGCGGATCGGAGCAGTTTGAATACCGGATGGATGTTTCCGGGCAGATGGCGCCGACCGCATCAGGAAAACTTCAGGCTGCGGGAAAAGGGGGCACGAACCTCGGAAATCCCGTACAGGTACGTTTCCGGACGTGTGATTCACAGGTTGAAATACCTTCCTCCCCGCAGGGAGATACGACTGTAAGCCAGGAATTTTCCCCCAAGCCCGGGAACAACTGCGTGCTGCCGGTCCTTACCGATGCCTGGGGCAATATGGCGACCGGTCCCGCTATGGAATATGGATATCAGGTTGACCTTACCGGAAATGCAGTCAGCACCGGATCAGGAAAGATTGAGGTTGCCGGCCGTGCTGCCACAAACCTGAAACCCATTGTTTCGGTAAGCATTTCAGACTGTTTCGGTGCGGCAAATCCGGTTCCAGCGGTTCTCCAGCCGGACGGGCAGTTTAAGGCGGAAATGAATCCTGCGATGGGGGACAACTGTCTTATCGCCCGGGCAGTCGACCAGGAAGGGAACGTCGTGAACGGTCCGGAGATGCATACCGACTATGGATTTGACCCGGGGGCGGTAACGCAGAAATTGGTAACGGAAAAGGGGAAAACAACGCTCTTTCTCATGGGAAATCCGCCCGATAACGTGAACCCTCTTACTGCCCAAGCGCAGGGAACGCAGCCGAAATGGAAAATGCTCGGCGCAGAGGGCACGTTCTCATGTGCGAACCTGGGAGAGGGGCTGATGGACGGAAAATTATGGAAATATGTGCTTTCCTGCGATCTCCCCTCCAATGCGGGGGATGCCAAATTGAGATTTAACATACGGGACGTCAACGGATACGAGCTTACGGTATATTACCCTTTGAGCTCATCTCTGGTCGCCGATCTGCGCGATGCGCCGACGACCGGGGAAGCAGCCCTGTATTTCGGTCCCATCATCGCGGGCATTTTCGCGGCCTTGACCGCAAGCGGCGTTCTCGCCAATTACGCGGTAAGGTCCGCAAAACGGGGACTTGCCATCATGGACACGAACACACTCCTGGTTCCCGCCGCGGAATTCCTCCGGAAATCAGAGCATGGTTTAACGCCTCAAGCCATTGAAGATGCGTATCAGAGGATTGATGCGGCGCAAAAATATGTTGACGCAGTCAAAACTAAGGACCGGAAGTTTGTGAGAACCCTGCAGAAACGTATCGATATGGTGAAGATTCCGGTTGTCATGCGCAAGATCGAATGGATTGCAGGAAACGCAGCGCTTGAAATGACCGATGATTCGTTTGGCGATGCGTCTATGCTCCATGAAGCCGCATCTCTTTATATGAACCACGCAGCAGAGGTTAACGTAAAGGAGCGCAGGGAGGTGGTTGGAGCAGTAGCAAAGAAACTGCAGCTTTTGCTATCGCGCATGGAAAGTTCGCGAGTCAACGCTCCGTCATGGGGTGCCTGGTTCAACGCGCAGCGGTTCCAAACGAATGCGCTTATCCAGGCGCTGTATGAACTGCATGCCAATCCCTATTATGCGGGATTATGGGGGGAAATAAAGAAGATAAACCCGGGAGTAGCAAAAAGCTGCACGGAGACGGCCCTCTGTTTTGCGGCGTCCCGGAATCTTCTCGCGAAAGGTAAGGTGCAGCGGTACTTCATTGGAACCAACGGCCATGAGAATCCGGTTGCCAGCAAGGCAGATATCGCCTATGTTTTGTGCGGGAGAAACATGGGAAGTGAAGCGAGAAGTTACATTCTCGGATTGAAAACAGAGAGGGAACGTACGGAGGCGGTGGAAGGAGTTATCAGGGCAGGAGACCTCCAGAATGCGGCAATAATACTATCGGCTTATGGAAACAATGACAATATAAAGCAGGAAACAGAATTGAAACTAGCAGTCGCCATAGCAGAACAGGTTGCCGAACAGGTGTATGCCGGACTTCCGTCAAACCGGAAACTCCACCCTGACCTGAACGTACGTGAAGTTAAACGCATATTGTCAAAACAGCCTGAAATGTTACCGTACCTTTCTATGGTTGTTGACCAGGTTGTCAGGCTCAACGCACGGATGTATACGAAAGGCACGGACGTATTAAATTAACTATTACCCATGACCTTATTATTAAAAGTTATAGGATTGATATCCTATATTTATTTGTTATAATACAGTATGGCGCAATCATCCAACTCACAACCCCCGGCTGGAGGCAACGGGAGATCTGAATTTGCATCCAGTTTGGCACCGAGAGGCGCACTTCATGAACTTGCCTCTATTTTCAGGAATAACAGGCCCGGAGCCGCGCATGTTCCCGGTCTTGCCGACTACGCGTTTGTCGGCGCTTCCGCGTTTGCGCTTGATGCGGCAACCGCTCTGAATCTTCTCAGCAGCAACCGCTTTGACGTGAGCGGAATCGCGGAATTGGGTGGAGTGCTTCATGAACGCATGTGTGATTTGAGCACACAGGATCTGGTCGCCCAGGCTATGGTTTCCATCAGGACATCGGCGAAAGAAATAGCCGATGGAACAATCATGAGAGGACCCATTACCCCGCCCATTTACCTGTATGTTGCCGAGCGCGTTATGGAAGCGAGGGGACTGAAGCATAAAATAGATTATTTGCGGGGAGTATTTGACGAATGTGCTACGCTTCTTCAAGAGTTTGATGGACAGCGCGATGCGGAAGGCATGATTGTTGCCCGCATGCTTCATCTGGCAACCGATGGATATGTTGCCCGCTCGCTGAAGGCTGATCAGGCCCAGGGTTTGAAGGGAGAGCATACCGTTGACCAGGCGGTCCGTGTATTGAATGAGGCGGTGCAGAAGCATCCGGACGAACTTATTACCGGACTTGGTATTTTCGTTTCCACCCCTGAAGTCCCGGTGTTTAAAGTGCCCAAGAATGAAGATCAGGTTGACCTTGCAAACAACCTTCTGTTTACGAACCGCGGTATCACAACCCAGCGGGTTATGCTCGGAGCGGAACAGGACGCAGCCAAGATCGTAACCTCGTTTGCGGCCGGCTCGGAATTCCTTGAAGGCGACAATTACACCGCTACCCATCCGCGTGAAGGATCAGATCCTGAACGGACGGAAAAATTACTTGAATGGCAGCGTCTGAACTGGTTTGCGATCGTCCACAATCTGCATCCGGGTGTTTTCGGCGAAGCGCTTATGGTCGCCGATCCGGCACGTGGAGAAAACAGGTTGATGGTCAAACCGGAAAAGTACTCGCCCGGACGGACCGGAGTTTTGGACGAAAGCATAACAGATCCGCTTGTCGCGTACGCGCTGACCAACCGTTTCAGAGACACGCGCGACCGGATGCCGACCGTAACCATTTCCGAGTCAACACCCCGCGCTCCCCACGGTCTTTCAAACCCCCGGAGAGTTGTGGAAATATTACGGAACGGAATGTTTCCGACCGCCAGGACCCGGAAACTGATCGGTGAATATACGAAACTTGTTGACAAATACGGACCGTTTGATCCGAAAGCGTCTCTTGCCGTGATACCCGCAATGTCCGGTGTTGATGCACTTAAACAGGTACGGAGCAAGGTTTCTGGACGTTTGACCGCATCCCGTCAGGGAAGCAACGGTTCAACTCCTTCTCCTGAACAAACGCAACCGGTTCAGGTCCGCGTTATTGCAGAGAACAGGCTTCCCGAAGTAGCCGGTCAGCTTGCCCACGTCGCCTTGTCGTTTCTTGAAGCTACTTATTTTGAAGTGTATGGAAACCGTGCAGTCCGCAATAATGAGCAGACTGCAAATTATACGGGTGTGCAGCTTTATGTGCTGGGAAGAATGCTCGAACAGGGAGTGTACTCCAACGAAGAAGCGGTCCGCGGCCTTCATGTCAGGATGAACGACCTTCTCATCGAGGTGCTGACAAGCAGACCCGGCGTTATGAGCGAGCAGGTAACGGAAATCGCCCGGTTCGTATATGAAACATGCCTTCCGAATTATCCCCAGGATGCCCAAAGGGATTTCCTCAAGAAATTCGTGTCGCGCGGTCTTGCAGACCGGTCAGTATTTGACCGCTGGGAGGAGATAACCCGTCCGCTCATGGTGCGCGAACAGCAGTTCGTGCCGGAGCGCGGTGAACGGTTTGGGGTCCGTCCGGCTATAGCACGTGACGTCCTTGAACTTACCCGTGTTCTTTTCAACGCCATGCCTGACCTTCAGGATAAGCCCGCACACCTTATCGATATGCTTTTGAAGGGTGATGACGACTTTGTCCTTCAGGCATTGCGTGTGGCATGGGTGGTTGGAAACAGGCTTCAGCTGAAAGGATTCAGAGTAGGACCCGATACAAAACGGCTTGCCGAGCTGAATGAACCGGTACGCAATCTGACGGAAGACGCCAAACGGCGGCTTGAATACGAGATCGCGCGCAGGCTCAGGATTGATGCGCCGCTTTGCATCAGACAGGACATGGACAGCCTGGTAAGCATTACCCAGACCCTGTCAGGAGACATGCTTGAAGGCCAGCAGCAGTTCCTTGAAGGATTTGCCCGCATGACGCCCCTTTTTGAAAACGATTTCATCGCGATAGATGCCCGGAACCATCGGGTTACCGCCCTCACGCTTCCCCAGGGGATTCCGGGGATGGAGGAGGGAGGAATGCTTGAGTTGAGCACCGGCGCAGAGGCAAAAACGCTCGCATTTGCTTTAAACAATCTGGTGAATGAAGAAGGGGGAGAAATTCCGCAGCTGATGGCTTCCCTTGAAGGAAGAGCTGAGGCTCCGGAAGTCGCGGACGCGATTATGGACCGTGCGACTACCCGCGCTTCAACACGTGACGGTCTTCTCATGAGCCAGGCGACTTCGTTCTTTGAAGGCGCATTCGGCGTACCGAACGCTCAGGAAGGTGAGACAGCCCAAGCCCGCAGGACACGGCGAATGGATGGATTCATTTCCAATATCTGGTTCCCTCATGGGGGATACGGCCGCTCCCTCGGTATTCTTGCGGCGCTTACCGCCCATAACCAGGCGCTGGGAAAAGGCGTTGAGGGAGTAAGGGATCTGGTGCAGTCGCTCCTTGCAGCCGAAGCCCAGGAAAAAGTGCAGGCGATCGAGCTTGCCCGTGAAACCGGTGTCGTGACCGCCGCGAAATCGGTATCCGACATTGCGGTTGCTCTCAACACCATGGCATTGCAGCGTTTGAACAGCGTCAAGGACGCCCAGGAAATGGGGGATGCGGTACGCAACAGCGCATTCGCACGTGCCCGCCAGCAGCTTGAACGCATCGGACAGCTCCAGACACGGCTTGCAGAACTGAAAGGCACATACGGCGAAGAGGAATTGGCTATTGCCGAGGAGCGTCTCGCTTTGAGGAGAACTCAGATCGAGGAAGCCGCCAAATTCGCACGTGCGGAGTTCAGGAGAATTCTTGCCCAGATGTATCAGGAAAAGGAAGGCATGGTTACCCGGATGCTTGCACTCAGGCAGAAGGCTCAGGCTAACCAGATGCAGGTCGTTCAATGGATTCAGAGCGTGGTTGACGATGAAGGGGATGCGAACCAGTTGAGATTCCAGCTCATGAAGATCCTGAGGGAACAGACCGGCACTGATGAATGGTGGATTCCGGCTCCTTCCGCACAAATGCTTCAGTCGTTTACCGGCATGGCGCCGGCTCCCGCGGGAGAAGTAGACAGGAGCAGAGGAACAAGAAGCTGATAGAAGAGAAGTATTAATATAAGGCCGGGAGGTAACTTCCGGCCTTATTTTTTAGAGGTCACCGCCTCCGCAATCGCCTGCGCGTCGATTTCCTCATACCGCAGAAGCTCCTCGGGAGTTCCCGAGCGGGGTGTTTTCATTACGCATAAATGGGTGAACCTGAAGCCGGCAGGCATCCTTCCTTCGCCTGTTAATGCAGAAAGGACCGCTTCCCCGATTCCTCCTGCCGGGTAATGATCCTCGGCAACGATAAAATGGGGGATTGATCGTGCAAGCGCGTACAGGGATGGTGTATCAATGGGTTTTATCGAATAGAGGTCGACGACCCTTGCATGGACGCCGTGGGTTTTGAGGACGTCATGCGCTTTGAGCGCCTCATGGAGGGTGATACCTGCCGCAATGATCACTGCGCTATCTTTTTTGCTCTGACGGACAATTTTCAGTTTTCCAATAGGAAACTCTTCGGACGTATCATATATAACAGGCGTTTTCGCCCGCGTCGTACGCAGGTAGTTGATGCCTTTGCGTTTTGCCATTTCCCCGGTAAGATACGCGGCGGATACCGAATCTGACGGATAGAGAACTGTGCTGCGGCCGATCGAGCGGAACATGGCTATGTCTTCCAGCCCCATCTGGGACGGGCCGTCCTGGCCGATTGAAACGCCCGCATGGGAGCCGACAATGTTGATGCTGACGTCAGGTTCGGTTTCAGAGGTTTTTCGCGATTTCCTAATACGCCGGAGCGAATACTGCATCATGCGTATCTGGTCAAAGCTGCGAGTGAGGAATGCGGCGAATGTGGAAAAATAGGGGACGAAGCCGGTTTTTGCGAGGCCCAGGGCAATGGATGCCATGTTCTGTTCATCGATGAACATCTGGAAAAACCGGCCGGGATACGCTTTACCGAATTTTTCAAGAAACGTTGAATTCCCTACCTCGGCATCTATCGCCACGATTTTATTGTTTTCGCGGCCAAGCGTCACGAGCCGGTCCCCGAACGCTTCACGCGTCGCATAGGAATTGTTTTGCGGTTTGTCCGGAGAGGGAACGGGCACCGGAGCCATCACTTTTTCCAGGCGATAGAGGAGCGCCTGTTCCTTTTCGTCAAATTGCGCGATCGCCCCTTCCGGATGGCTAATTGCGCCCTGCACCTCAAAGTCGATGCTGCCGAGCGTACCGACCGCTTCATTGATCCGGTCAAGAGGTACGGGTTTGCCGTGCCAGTCGGGTTTGTCTTCAAGGAACGGAACTCCCTTGCCTTTCACGGTTTTGGCGATAATCATGAGCGGTTTCTGGCGGTGCACGGTATTGAGGCTGTCAGCCTGTTTGAACGCCTTGTATACCGTCTCGATATTATGGCCGTTTTTGAGCAGTATGGTCCGCCATCCGAATGCCTCCGCGCGCTTTGCGTAGGATGCCATGTGCCAGGAAAGGCCGGTCTCGCCGCTCTGGCCGAGCCGGTTGACGTCAACAACCGCCACCATGTTGTTCAGCTGGTAGTGGGAGGCCGCCTCCATCGCTTCCCAGATCTGTCCCTCGGCCATTTCGGAGTCGCCCATGAGTACCCACACGGTCGGTTCCCGCCTCATGTGGAGCTTGCCCTGGGTGATGAGAAGCCGGATACCAAGAGCCATCCCCACGCCGACCGACAATCCCTGTCCGAGCGATCCGGTCGCCACCTCAGCATAGGGAAATTCGGGCGTAGGGTGCCCCTGGAGGGTCGAGGAGAAGTGGCGCAGGGTCATGAGCTTTGCCTGGGACAAAACGCCTGCCGCCTCATAGAGCGAATAGAGGAGCGGGGCGGCATGGCCTTTGGAAAATATGACCTTGTCGTTCAGGGGAGAATGCGGGTTCAAAAGGTCCTGCCTCAGGAATCCGCCGAAGAACAGGGTCGCCATGAGCTCGACCGCGGAAAGGGACGAGGTGGGGTGTCCGGAGCCTGCTTCGGTCGTTGAGGCCAGGATGTTGAAGCGTATGCGCTTACATAACTCCTTCAGCTCCTCGGTTTTATCCATATATCCAGTGTAGCAAAAGGAGAGAAGAATGAATCGTCAGATTCTGTCGGAAGTTATCCCTCCCGCCAGTGCTCGGTCGATTGGAGTAGCTTGTTTATACCTCCGCGCGTGTCGGGAACCCTTCACTTCCGCCACCTGCCGATTCACAGTAATTCAAGTTGTGCATTTGTGGCAACGGGATTCCGGTGAGTAGCTTGCATCAAGGCCAGAACCGCATTAAAACATCGCCTGCAGGCCACATAATAACATGCATTTTTATTATAGGAACATAAAGTATTGTAAGAAATATACCCATTTTCCAGCCTCAGAGACCTTATTATTTTAACTATAAGATAAAATACCCCTTGACAAAATAAAAAAGATACTTTATTCTGAAATTATGAAGAGAAAAATTAAAGTCTCTTCAAAAAATATTATAAGTTAGTTCGGAAGAAGCTCTTTTAAAAAACTGAAGGCCCCGGGAACAGAGACACATGTTCTAGACATGAGTCTTCACCTTTAAGTTACATGGGCAGTCTTCCGACAGGAAGGCGGGACTTTACGCTTTTCAACATCATCGGGATCAAACGGTTCAAACCAACCCGATAAAAAGCCTTATTATTTAGGCATTACGAAAGCAAACCAGGCCCAATCTTCCGTTTCAGTCAGCACCTTTTACAATTTGCCGTTTCAATCTTATGAGCATCATTCTTGATCTTATAACCCTGTTTAAGATGTCTTGGTTTAACAAGAGCACATTTTCACCAGGCTAAGATTGATTCTTTCAGGCATGGTCTAGCAGGACAAGCCTGAGATAACCACCCAAGCGCCGCCGAGTTCTTCCAACATTTGTGAAGGGCCCGGCGCGTTTTTTTTGGGCGATTTTCGTCAAACTACAGTCTGATAAGGCGGTAAAAGAAGAGTATACTGATACCATGGATGGAGGAGAGTTGAGAAGCCAAGCCGCAGCTGCGGCGCATAATCATGTACTGCCGTCAGAAGTACCAACACCGGTTCCCGTTACCGGTGAGCGGAAAGGCACCGGGCCCCTGATTCTCGCGAATGCAAACCGTTTTATCGCGGATCCGGAAACAAACGCGTATCTGTGCAATCTTTTCAAAACCGAATTCAACGATTTCGAAACCTTCATGCAGGGAAAGAAGCAGGCGACTGATCTTTTCGAAGCGACCATGGACGACCTGATGCGCAGGACAGTCGCGGAGGAATTCCAGCGCACTCTCGATTATTCCTATGTTGCCCCGTCTGGGGAAACGGTCGTTGCACCGACCGCACAGCCCGTTCTCATGTTCCGCCGGGCCGCCTTTGTCCACAATGTCATGGAAAAGGCAGGCTATAACCAGGAGCAGAAAACGTTTGCCGAAAACCCCTCCTTTATTTTCCTTGACCTTAAAGACCTGTTTTCCGCGAATATGTCCGGAGCGGGCGACTGGCTGTTAAGCACTGCGGCGCGTACTATCAATGACGCCGCGCGCGAATATTGCATGGAAATCGGTAAAAGCGGCTCCTATGCCACGTGCCGTTACGGAGGCGATGAGTTTATGGTGGGGACCAGCGGATTGTCCTCAGATGAGGTAAGAGGGCTCCAACAGGTAATCCGGAACCGTCTTGCGGGAAAGACCGGATATTACCTCAATGCGGAGAGCGGACGGGTTGAGGAGCGGCCCATCGCACTGAATGAGGAAAAGAACGCCGTGATAACGGTGCCCGAAGATCCGGTCGAACGGAATATTTTCCTCGCGTATCTAAACCGCGGTCTCATACTGGACGGGGAGCAGGTCGGGAAGGTGCGGGGGCTGTTCACCAAAGACGGAGCGTTCGACGAGGAGGGTTTTGAATCGTCCGTGACGCATACAAAAGGGGAGTCGGATCTTGACCGTAAAATCGCGGGCATCCTTCTCGGGTCGCCTGACCTTTCACTTGCCATGACATTGGCCGACTATATCGACCGGAAGGAAATAGCGGTACAACCTGCAGGAAAAGAGCGGGCGCAGCTTGGCCGCCGTAAAGAGAACCTTGTCAACCTTCTGGAGGGCGTGGTATATGACGGGCTATTGGGCGAGAACGTCCTGTCTTTTGAGGGAATGCAGAGCGAATTGCGGCGGGGGAACGTCCAGAAGATGCTGTGTTTAGACCTCAAATTCGTTAAGGAAATCAACGATATGTCAAGCTATGTCGAGGGCGACGAGCAGATCCAGAAACTGTGGGAAATGGTGGAAGCACGCCTTGACCGTGCCGATAAGCGGAACTACATATTTGCCAGGCGGGGAGGAACCCTGCTTATCGCGCTCCGCAAGGGCGTGAACGGGGCAAAAGACCGGGGAATGCTGGAAACTACCCGGCAGTTTGTCGACGGGGCGAGCGTGCGTGTACGAAAGGAGACGGCTGCTGTTCCATTAGGTTCGTCAATGGTTCATGTTCCCCATGACGGAACCATGTCATACGAGGAGTCGGGAAAGGTGATCGGCGCCTCCCTTATGGCGGCTGAAGCTGATTGGTATGGAAAGATGACGGAGATAATCAGATCGGACGTGAATCTTACCGGAGCATTCGATGAATACCACAACCGGTTGCAGGCAGGTGAGGATCCGGCAGAACTTGCCGACCATTTTCATGCGCTCATCGCCGGCACACCTCCGGCGCGCCTCGATCAGCGACTGTTGCTCAATTATTTTTTCGGCAAGGCAGGCTTGCGGCGGGAACTCCGTCTCAACCGGATCATGGAAGAGTTGCATCCGAAGAATGATAATGTACAGCAGGATGCGGTTCATGTACAATGAACATATGGAACTCTCCTCATTCTTCAACCCCTCCTCAGTTGCGATCGTCGGTGTTTCCGACAACCCGAAAAAAGTGGGATACCTGGTCGCGAAAAACTGCATAGAACAGGGATATAAAGGCGAGCTGTACCTCATCAATCCGAAGTATGAGGAGCTCTTGGGGAAACGGGTGACGAAGAGTCTGAAGGAGATCGGCAAGCCCGTTGACCTCGCTGTTCTTGCGGTGCCGGCGGATGTTGCACTGAAGGTGCTTGACGAAATCAGGGATAACGGATGCCGGAACGTGGTCCTTTATGCAGCCGGCTTCAAGGAAACGAGCGAGCAGGGCGCACTCAAGGAACTGCTCCTTACCCAAAAGCTCGAGAAATACGGCATTACCCTACTCGGACCCAACTGCATCGGGTTTGCGAGTACGGTATCCAATACGAACGTGACATTTCTTAAGCACCTCGTACCGAAGGGAAACATCGGGTGCATATCACAATCCGGAGCATTGGGGAGCCTTATGGTTGATTACATGACCGGACACAAGAATTTCGGGTTCTCCTACTTCATCAGTCTCGGCAACAAGACCGCCTTTGATGAATGCGACGGCCTTGAATTCCTCGGCCAGGACAAGGACACCTCCGTCATTGCCATGTATCTGGAAGACGTGAAAAACGGTCCCCGGTTCATGGAGACGCTTTCGCGGGTGACGCGCAAAAAACCGGTCATCATCCTGAAAAGCGGTTCCACAGAGGAAGGATCAAAGGCTGCGGTGTCGCACACCGGTTCCATGATGGGAGACGACGCGATCTATGACGCGGCGTTTGCGCAGTCAGGGGCCATACGCGCACACCAGCTTTTCGAGTTCATGGCAATGCTGAAGCTGTATGCCTATAACCGCGTCCCCCAGTCCAAGGATATTCTCATCCTGTCAAATGCGGGAGGAGTCGGCGTTCTTCTGACGGACGAACTCATTAAGCGGAACATGTCGCTCGTTACGGTGACCGAGGAAGTGAAAGCGGACATCGTGAAATCCATGGGTTCGGACCGGATTTCGTTCCATAACCCGATTGACCTCCTGGGTGATGCATCCGCATTCCACTACAAATCCGCCATACGCGCGACAATCAAGGAAAAAAAGACCGGTGCGGTGATCATACTTCTCACTCCCCAGGCAAATACCGAAATAGAGGAGACCGCGACAGTGATCGGCGAAGCGCAGGAATGGTTCGATACCCCGCTGTATCCGGTGTTCATGGGCGAGAAATCGGTGGGTAATTCGCATCTCTATTTCGAGGAAAAGAGGATCGCAAGTTTTTCCTCCTATGACTTCCTGCCGGTTGCGATCGCGAAGATCGTGCATTACCGGAACTTCCTCGATGCGCAAAAGAACGAGAAGCCGCCTGAAGCGGTCCCGCAGCCGGCTGCCGTATCTTTCCGGCCGGAACAGAAGCTTTTGAACCTGCAGGATTCGATGGCCGTATTGAAGGATATGGGAGTGCCGGTTCTTGAGCTGAAACTGGTTACGGATACGTCAAAACTGAAAGAATACGCAGCCGTGTCCGGGTATCCGGTGGTTGCGAAGATCGCATCCGACACCATCACCCACAAAACGGACGTGAAAGGCATCATCACGGGCATCAGCGATGAAACGCAGCTTGAATCCGCGTGGAAGGAGCTGACGAGCGTAACGGGCGAAGAGCGGATCTATCTGCAGAAACAGGTGAAAGGGCATGAGCTGATCATCGGAGCAAAGCGAGACAAGATATTCGGTCCGGTAGTCCTGCTTGGCATGGGAGGCATCTATGCGGAACTCCTGAAGGAAGCCGCACGCCTCATATACCCTTTCGATTTCGTGTCCTTCAAAGACGCGGTCGGGAAAACGAAACTGAAAAAACTCCTATCCGGATTCCGCGGCTCAAAACCCGTGGACCTGGAGCAGCTCTTCGGTATCGCGCGCTCAGTCGGTGCATTCTTTGCGGCAAATCCCCGGGTGCAGGAGCTGGATATCAACCCGCTCATGGCGACGGATGAGGGGGTATTTGCCATTGACGGGCGCGTAGTGCTGGCGTAAGCAACATATACAAGCATGCCCGGTTTCAATGCCCGTAAACATAACTGCATATCCGCACACAGAAGCCGTGAACCGATCCGCATGGTATAGACAGCACATACTGACACCTGGTATGGGTAATCAGGAACATGGCTTTTCTGCCAATACTCTTACAAGATTCTTCACGTACGCTTCTTTTTAGGTATAATAAGTTCATGTCACGCGTCGAAGGTGTCCAGCTTTCGTTTCAGGAAACTGAGGGAAAAGAAATGGAAGTCCGGTTTCCCGAAGGAACCGTCATCTATCCGGCCCGTTTCGGCCGCGGCGTGCTGCAGGGAGACCTGCTTGCCGAAAAAACGGAAAGCAAAGTCAAAGGGCTCACCGGGTACCGTGCCCGGACATCCGTCGTCCTGTACTTTAACCAGCATTTCTGGACACTGACAGCCGGCGAACTGTTCGGCGCATACAGCAAAAACGCGCGCAAAGTTGCCAACCGCACGTAAAAGGAGTATAATTCAATCTTATGAAACCCGTTGCCTCAACATATTATTATCCCCACGCTTTGCTGCGGGATAGTGTTGTGTGAGGCAAAAACGAACGAAAACACACCCCGCAGACATGCGGGGATTTTTTTTGGATTATGATACATATATTGAAAAGCAGATTCTGTCGGAAGTTTCATTCCCGCCAGTGCTCGGTCGACTGGAGCAATGTTGAACCTCCGCGCATGTCGGGATCCCTTTCACTTCCGCCGCCTGCTTTTCAGAAAGATCATATGAACAAACAGTTTCTTACCAGACAGGTTTCCTACTATTATCACCAGCTTCTGTACGGCGGGGGAGCCGTTTAATGCATAACATCCATTAACCAACCCCGCCAGGCGCGGGTTTTTTTATTAGTATTTTATATTTCATATGAAAGAAGGTTTTAAAGGTTACAGTGACGGTCACGGATTCAGGACAGCGAACGGATACATCGAAACTCAGCAGTTGTTTGAAACGCTCGGATTGACCGCCGAGGTGGAGAACCGGACGCCGACCGTTGGAGTCAATGTGGCGCATCTGGCGCGCATGCCCTCCGTGCAGGCGCTTTCCGGCGAGTTTTCGGGGAGAAACGTCGGGTCGGTCATCCTCGGGATATCCACGGCTGAAGGTCCGCACGATTTCCAGGAGCTCCTGCACGGGCTTGGTGCGACCCACGTATCGACAACGGCCATCGACATTAGCGACGGCATATTCGATGCCATACGGCAGTCGGGGATGGATGAGGTTGACTGTATGCAGCATGATGCGCGGGAAACCGGAATTGCGGAAAGATCGCAGGATATAGTCCTGCGCGACCATATCGGCAACTGCTGTCCGCCGGAGATAGACCGGGCTATCGACGCCGAAGCAGCACGCATATTGCGATCGGGCGGCATAGCGGTCGTGAACATTACGACGTCCGACCGGCTGTTCCAGTCTCCTCAGCGGCAGATCATTCCGTTTGAGCGGATGGAGGGGGAGCTGGGCAGAGACGTAATGCGGGCGCTGCAAAGCGGCATATACGATCTGGAGGAGGCTGCACGCATGTTCCCCCAGATCTCCTTTGCGTTTCTCAGGGGCGCGGTTGCCGAAATCGAGCCGGGCGGAAGTTTTGTCGTGTTCGGTGAGGACCGGCAGGGTCACGGGGAATGGTTCCGGACGCTCGATGACCACCGGAAGACCTGGGAACAGGACGGGTTTGAGGTGGTTGAAGTCGCATCGCGGGAGGGAAACGACAGCCACGAGCCGCCGCTGCGCTGCCTGCGGCATAACGTAATTCTGCGCAAAACTGATACCAGTTCCGCGAAACACATATGAGCACGCTTACACCGATCGGAGAACCGGTTGTTTTTTCGACAACGAGCATCCATATGAAACCCGGGCAGATGGGGTACGGCCGCGTGGATAATCCCACGCGGCTCTCGCTCGAGCGTACGCTTGCCCGGCTTGAGGGGGGAAGATTCGCCCTGGCGTTTTCATCCGGGTCCTCGGCCATGTCGGCAGTACTGACCCTCCTTTCCGCCGGGGACAGGGTTGCGGTTCCCGCGGAGATGTACGAAGGGACGCGCCGCATGCTTGACCGGGTGTTTTCACGGTTCGGCATCGTTTCGGAAACGGTCGACCTGATGAAGTCCCGCAGTTTCCGTCATACGGCAGGCGGCGTGCGCATGGTGGTCGGGGAAACGATTACCAATCCGACGCTTCAAACCATAGACGTGGAAGCGATAGCTCGTATGATACGGCCTTCCGGCGCGCTTCTGGTTATCGATAACACGATGGCTACCCCGGTATTTTCAAAGCCCCTGGAAATGGGAGCCGATATCGTGGTCGAAAGCCTGACCAAGTTCCTCAACGGCCACCATGATGCAATGGGAGGAGTCGTCGCAACAAACAGAAAAGACATTTTTGAACGTCTGCGAGAAATACAATGGACGCTGGGCGCCGTGCCGGGGACGCAGGACTGTTTTCTTATCAGGCGCGGTTTGGAAACGCTCGCTATCCGTATGGCAGCGCACACACAGAACGCGCAGGCGGTAGCCCGTTTTCTTAAAACCCACCCGGCGGTTGAGCGCGTGTCGTTTCCGGGCATCTCAGGGCTTGTATCATTCTGGCTGAAAGGAAACGGGGGAAGGGTTGCCCCGTTCCTTAAGAGCCTGAGAACGGTCAGGATCGCTCACAGCTTCGGCGGTACGGAAACAACGATCATGCATCCGCGCTCCATGATGACGTTTTCCTTCCCGGACCAGAAGCTCAACGCGCAGGGAATAACCAATGGGTTGGTCCGGCTGTCTGTCGGGCTTGAGGATCCGGAGCGCATTACTGCAGATCTGGGGGTTGCTTTAGGGGGCGCATAGCTGTTGAGTATTGTCATTTTTTTCCTATAATTAAACTCATATGAACACACAAGAACGGTTGGATCTCGTAAAACAGGTCGGAGAGGAAATTATTTCGGAGGAAGAGCTGAAGGCGCTTCTCGAAAGCGGCCAGGATCTGGTGGCTTATGACGGATTCGAACCATCCGGCCAGATTCATATCGCCCAGGGGTTGCTTCGCGCAATCAACGTGAACAAGATGATAAAGGCAGGCGTCCGTTTCAAGATGTGGGTTGCGGATTGGCACGCGATGGCAAACAACAAAATGGGAGGGGATCTTGAAAAAATCCAAACGGTGGGGAAATACTTTATAGAGGTTTGGAGAGCCTCAGGTATGGATTTATCACGTGTGGAGTTTTTATGGGCATCGGATATGGCAAAGGATCCGGACTACTGGAAGCTCGTGGTGCAGGTCGGCAAATCAAACGCATTGAAGCGGTTCATCAGGACTGCCGAGATGATGGGGCGGGAAGAGTCGCTTGAAAAGCTCACCGGCGCGCACATCATCTATTCCTGCATGCAGGTCGCGGACATCTTCAAGCTCGGCGCGCGCATTACCCAATTGGGCATGGACCAGCGCAAGGTGAATATGCTTGCACGCGAAGTGGGGCCGGGCCTCGGGTTCTGGAAACCGGTTGTCGTGTCCCACCACATGCTCATGGGACTTTCAAAACCCGCGACTTCAAACGAGGATGCAATATCGCGCGCGATCGAACGGAAGATGTCAAAATCCAATCCGGACTCGGCCATATTCATGACCGATACTATGGAGGACATCAAGCGCAAAATCAACAAGGCGTACTGTCTGGAGGGCGATACGAAGGAAAACCCCGTGCTTGAGTACTGCAAATATATCATTTTCGAGTCCTTCGAACGGCTCGGTATTACGGAATTCACCGTAGAGCGGCCGGAAAAGTGGGGCGGAACCTTGAATTTCAGGAATTACCCACAACTTGAGGAAACGTTCGCGAAAAAGGAACTCCATCCGCAGGACCTGAAGAGCGCGGTCGTGAAATATCTTGATGAGCTTCTCCAGCCGGTCAGGAAGCACTTCGAGGAAAACAGGGAAGCGAAAGAGCTTCTCGCGAAAGTGAAAAGCTACCAGGTGACCCGCTGATCATTTGAGGGTGCACTGGCCGTCATCCCCGTTTGCCTCCATGAGGGATGCGGCGTTTGCGCAGTCGTAATTGGTGCCCGCGAATTCGTTGTAATGGGTACAGATTTTCGTACAGTAGTTGCCGTTGTTGGCCCCGTAATTGTAATTGCATCCACCGAGATGCTTGCAGGCAGCGCGCGCGATCGCTTTGAAAGACCAGTCTCCGCAACCGGTTTCTGCAAGGTTGCCTACTTTGTTCTTCGTAACGGACGCAAAAATGAGCGCGTTGTCGTACAGCACCCGCCGGTCTATCTTTCCGGTCGTGATGATCTTTGACGTATTCTTGAAGCTGGCATCCTGTTCCTGCTGGGAAACCTGGAGCATACCCATGATCATCTGGTCGTATGCACCCGGCTGTATACCGGTGGCAATCTGCTGTCCGGCGAATTTGCCGTCTGCGGGCGCTTTCCCGGACTGCGCGCTGTATGCGGCCGCAAGGAACAGGTCGTTGATCGTCAAGCCGTCGTTATTCCACCATCCATACGTATTGAGGGTCGAAAACTTGGCCTGCGCATTCGTCATGAAGCGTTGACCGGTTTCTTCGCTCTGGATCGATTTGAGGAGCGCAGCAGGCACGCACAATCTTTTTTGCACGTCCGCAAATATCTCGTCAACGGAGGAACCGGGGCGGGTATCGGAGGTAATGGGCGCCAGTTCCGGCACCGGAGTTGCGGTCGGGGGGTTCGGTTTCTCGGTAGGTGCGGGTTTTGCAGTCGGTTTTGCGGTTGGCCGGACCGTCGGACCGGTTGTCGGCACGCGCGGCGCGGAAGAGCTTGAACGGGGAGGCGGGGGATTTGTCGGGAAAGGAAGGGGCGGGGTGGAGGTGGGTATGCGCGAGAAATCGACGCCGGAGGAAGTCTGTCCTGCCGGAACGGATGAGACGGGCGGCGGAGTGGGGGAAATCGATGCGGTCTCGATCCTTCCTGCAGGCAGTCTAAACAGACTGGTGGAAAACGATGCGATGCCTGTCCGGAATTGGGTACCGGCCTGCGCCAGGTGAACGCCGATTTTTTCCGTTTCCAGAACCGGCTTGTCACCATAGGACACGTATCGGATAAGTACGGCGCTTATGAGGTAGGATGCGGCAAGTGCGAAAAAGATACGGTAACGGACCATTCATTCAGTATAAATCAAATCGCGTGCCCGTTGACGGTCACCTGCATTTTTTTTGCGGGCCGTTCGTGTAGCGGTTATACGCTTCGCAGACCTTATAGGTATAGTCGTTGTAGTATTGGGTTTGCCCCATGGTGTTGGGAGGGCAGGCGCCGTTATACCGGCATGCCGCATAAAGGATATATTTCACGTCCCAGTCATCGCACGGCTGGTGATTCTGTCCGGCCAGGCTCACGTTGCGCTGGTGGTATGCCGATGCGGCAATTGAGTCGAACGTGACATTTAAGGACATGTCACTGACCGTGAACTTATCCATGACATATGTTTTGATTCGGTACCAGGTATCTGACATCATCTGGGTGACGCCGATGATGGTCTGGCTTCCGGAAACAGCGGTCGTGTCCGACCCCTGCATAGTGTTTTTACTGTCCCATTCCGCCTCAATTTTCGAAAGCCATGGGCCGTATTCGTTTTCCAGTGTCGCATGCATAAGGGGAACGGGGACACACATGATGGGCGACAGGGTTTCCATGACTTCCTGGAACGAGTTCCCGGGCCTGCGCGTTTCAAGCGTGAGTTTGGGGACTTTGGTGGGCTTGGGCACTTTGGTCGGTTTGGGTTGTTTGGTCGGCTCCGGTACGCTGGTCGCGGCAGGGGGAGGCGCTTTTGAGCTTGAGGAGGATGAGGGGGGAAGCGGAGGCGGGTTTCCCGGAGTGGTTGGACGGGCTACCGGCGGCGGCGTTGTTGGAAGGGGAACGGGAGTCGAGAAGGGAACCGTAGACGAGGATGAACCGGCAGGCGGCATATCGGTATTTGGAGGCGGTTGGCCTGCAGTGATAACGGGATTCGGTGACGGTGCAGCCTGACTGAATATCCCCGTTGATATGCCTGCGGGAAACGATATGCGGGGGGCAACGTTTGCGAGCGCCGTTTTCATGGTGAGGGGGAGCGCCTGCGCTTCCTCAAGCATAAGTTCCGTATTGAATTCCGGCTTTACTCCCAGGGTTGTGTAGCGCATGAGCACAAAGCTGATGCCAAGGGAAATCGCGA
The DNA here is from genome assembly GCA_964629635.1 of uncultured Gammaproteobacteria bacterium. GTDB lineage: Bacteria > Patescibacteriota > Microgenomatia > UBA1406 > GWC2-37-13 > YC2-FULL-38-9. The sequence continues at coordinate 177,741 of CAZVQS010000001.1, read as the reverse complement.
TGCCGGCGCCGATCCGTATGCGGTAGGAGACCATATTTCCAGTATAGCAGTTATCGCCACTCCCATTTGACAAGCGAGATTGCGTTTTGCTATACTTTTTCTGTTAGTTTTTCCTGAGTTTCATTTTGAGCGATTCTACCAAGGGTTTGTCCGTTTCTGCTTGTGCCTGCCTCACAAACCGGCGATGGGTTCATACAGCGTTTGACTTTACCACTTCATCTTGCACCATTAAGGAGGTGATAGTTTCATGAGCAAAAAGCTATACGTGGGAAACCTTTCATACGATGCGGATGATGCCGCATTGAAGGATTATTTCGCTGCAGCAGGCAACGTCGTTGCGGCAACCATCATCAGGTTCCGTGATTCAGGCAGATCCAAAGGATTCGGATTCGTCGAGTTTGACTCGGAGGAATCGGCCCAGAAAGCGATCGACATGTTTAATGGAGTCGAGCATTTGGGAAGAAAGCTTGTCGTTTCAGAGGCACGTCCTCCGAAAACAGACAGCGCAGGTTCCGTTCCCCAGGCGTAAGTCGCCGAATTTGGGATTTCCATCTCGGCATGCTTGTCGGGGTGGTTATCCGAAAACCGGTTCACCTGGTCATCAGGATTTCGTCAGGTTCTCCCAGCACTTTCCCGAACACATACTGGTCGCTTCCGAAATAGGATTTTTTGCGCATCCCCTCAAGTTCAAGGCCCATTTTCTCGTAAAACGGTTTTGCGTCCGGCTGACTTGCCACTTCCGCCTTATGGCACTTCTGCAAGCGCGCAAGAGCGAGCCAGGTCCGGATAAGGGATGAGCCGATTCCCCGGCTGCGGTATTCCTTTAGAACCCCGAGCCAGCGGCACAGCGATACACCCCCGTACGGCTCATCGATCACCGCAAATCCGGTGACGGCGTCCCCGCTTCGCGCGACAAACACCGTTTTCATCCCGCGCTCGATCCAATAGGTGAAGTTGGCCGGTTGATAAACCTTTTCTAAAAAAAAGCGGACCGTTTGTTTTCCGTATATGGGAAATCCCGTTTCAAGAACCGTACGGAACACGGGAAAAAACTCGGGTACGTCGCGGAAACTGACCGGAGAAATCTTGTGTTCCATATCTCCATTCTACACCCCGCGCTGCGGTTTATAGGCAAAACAGCACTTGTCATCATAAGGTGCCAGGGGAACAGCCGTCGAATTCGGTTATTCCTGAAGGCCCGTACATGATACAATGCAAGGTAAGCCGCATACCACGGACCGTAAGAACGGTCCCGGAGAGGGATAAGAATAGTGTAATGGGCCTTGCGGCAATAAGAAACATGCATAAACATATCGTTTTGGGCGGGACATTTGACCGGTTTCATGCCGGGCATGAGAAATTCGTAAATACCGCACTGGAAAACGGAGAGAGCATCACGGTTGGGATTACTACAGAGCTCCTTTACCGTCACAAAGTCCTTGCTTCATGCATTGAACCATATGAGGTGCGGGAACAGTCGGTAGCCTGCTATATCAAGAAAAACCGGAAAAAGCACACGGTATTCCGGACCGTACCGTTAACGGACGTGTACGGCACTGCCGTGACCGACGAAACGGCTGACGCCATAGTCGTAACCGAGGCAACCCGAAAAGGCGCGGACGCAATAAACGGAAAACGGAAAGAGCTTGGTAAGAAGCCGTTAAATGTGATAGTTGCCCCCCTGGTAAAGGGAGAGGACGGAAGGGTTATTTCGTCTGAACGGATACGCTATGGGGATATCGATCGAGCAGGGGTAAATTATTATGAGCGGCTCGCTGGCAGGGGGGATCTTTCGCTGCCAGAGAATCGCCGTACCGCTTTAAGGGAGCCTCTGGGCGATGTGTTTCCCGGATCATTCGCGGAAAAACAGCGCGTCGTGAAGGAATTATTGAATACTATCGAAAAACGGAAACCGCCGGCGGTTTATTCTATAGGAGATATCATTACCCGTTCCTTACAAAAAGCCGGGTTCGTGCCGGCCGTGAGCGTTGTTGATGGGAAATCCCGGCGTGAAGCTCTGAAGGCTGAAGATGTACTGCAGTTTGAAAGCGGATCCGGCGAGGTTTATCCCAATGCGGCAGGCACTATATCAAACCGTGCGGTAGTCCAGCTGAAACAGTTACGTGACAGGTATATGAATGACCGGGTGTCCGGGATCATGCGGGTTGACGGGGAAGAGGATCTCCTGGCCCTGCCCGTTATCCTCATCGCGCCCATGGGATCAATCGTATTGTACGGACAATACGAACTGGGTGTCGTCTCGGTGAGGGTTACGGAGGCCGTTAAAAACAGGGTGCAGGAACTACTTGATGGATTCACCGGGGTCCGATAAATCTGGGGCTATGCAGTGCCTCAAAACGTAAAGGCGTTCCTGCATATCCGGCCGGATAACCCGGCAGGTCCTCCAGGAAGTCCTTTACAATCCGCAGCTTGTCAAAGGAACCCTCTACTTGTTATAATGCTCATCATATGACCAAATACCAGCCGAAACTGTTTGAGGAGGATATAAAACAACTGTGGGAACGGGAGGGAGTATATCGCACCCCGGCACCTACAAAAGACAAGCCGAAAATGTATTGTCTTTCCATGTTCCCGTATCCGTCGGGAGCGGGACTTCATGTGGGGCATGTCCGCATTTATACCGGTACCGATGTCATGGCCCGGTATTTTCGGATGAAAGGCTCAAGCGTCCTGCACCCCATGGGCTGGGACGCGTTCGGGCTGCCTGCGGAAAACGCGGCGATCAAGGCGAAGAAGAATCCGATGGATATCGTACCGGGCAATATCGCCAATTTTAAGGGCCAGATGCAGAACCTGGGTCTGTCCTACGACTGGAGCCGTGAATTTGCGACGACCGACCCCGACTACTACCGCCACACCCAGTGGCTCTTTATGCAGTTTTTCAAGATGGGTCTTCTCTACAAAAAAAATACGCCCATCAATTTCTGCCCGTCCTGCAAGACCGGCCTTGCCGAGGAGGAAGTTCTGGCAAACGGCACCCACGAACGGTGCGGAAACCCCATCACAAAAAAAGACCTGCCCCAATGGATATTCAGGATCACCACCTATGCGGAGCGCCTTCTTGAGGACCTGAAAGGGCTGGACTGGCCGGACGGTATCCTGGAGATGCAGAAGCATTGGATCGGCAAAAAGGAAGGGATTAATATTACCTACCAGGTGGTTGCGGAAGCGGGGACGGGTTTAATCGATGAAATCACCTGTTTCACCACCCGGCCTGACACGAATTTCGGCGCGACCTTCGTAGTTCTGGCGCCCGAGCACGGGTTCGTAAAAAAAATCCTGGAAGGCACGATAGCCGTAGGAGCCGCGAAATTAAAGGAAATTAAAACATATGTTGAAACGTCTGTTTCAAAATCCGAGATGGAGCGGGAAGCGGAAGGCCGGAAAAAAACGGGTGTTTTCACCGGTTTCTATGCGGTGAATACATTAAACGGCCGCAGGATGCCTCTGTGGGTATCCGACTTCGTGCTTATGAATTTCGGGACCGGAGCGGTTGTAGGCGTGCCGGGGCATGACATGCGGGACTTTGAGTTTGCGAAAGAGTACGGGATCGATATCCTGCGGGTGGTTGTCGGCAAGGATAAGGATGCCGGGCCCATTACGGACCGGAATCAGGTGCAGGAGGAAGAAGGATTGATGGTCAATTCCTCATTTCTTGACGGCATGGATATTCATGATGCGACCAAGAAGATCATGGAATACATGGAGGAAAAAGGGTACGGCAAGCGGGTGGTGACTTATCACCTGCGCGACTGGATATTCTCCCGCCAGCGGTACTGGGGCGAGCCGATTCCCATGGTGTACTGTGAATCATGCGCAAAGGAGGGCGTATCCTGGTGGAGCACCGAAGAGGGAAAAACATTCCAAAAAACATATCAAAACATATCTAAAGTAGATCAAACTATAGAACAGGAAATGGCCGGATGGTTTCCGATCCCGGAGTCGCAGCTGCCGCTTGAACTGCCGTATGTGAAAAGTTACGAACCGACCGGAACCGGGGAATCGCCGCTTTCAACGATTGCCGGTTTCACGGAGGCGAAATGCCCCCGCTGCGGAAAAACGGGAAAGCGGGAAACCGACACCATGCCCAACTGGGCGGGATCGTGCTGGTACTTCCTCAAATTCGCCTCGCCCGGATGGGATACGGCGACCGGTATCCCCTGGAAGCGCGAAGATATGGACACGTGGGCGCCGGTTGACTGGTACTTGGGCGGAGCAGAGCATGCGGTCCTCCACTTGCTCTACGCGCGCTTCTGGGTGAAGGCATTGCAGGATCTGGGGCTTTTGAACTTTCCGGAGCCGTTTCTCAGGCTGCGAAATGTCGGTATGGTGCTCGCGGAGGATCACCGTAAGATGAGCAAGTCGCTCGGCAATGTCATCAATCCGGACGATGTCATTGCGGAATATGGCGCGGATACGCTGCGCATCTATGAAATGTTTATGGCGCCCTTTAATATGGAGATCTCCTGGTCGATCAAGGCGCTGCAAGGGGCGTTCCGCTTTCTGAACCGTATTTGGCAGTTATATTATACGTCTGACAAGATAAACGGACGTGAAGGTGATAAGGAAGTAAGAGAACTGTTAGCGGTCCTTGAAAAAACGGTAAGGAAAGTGGGTCAAGACATATCGGTGACGAAGTTCAACACTGCAATCGCCTCCATGATGGAGTTCCTGAACGCATGGGAAAAGGGAAATGCGGCTTTGCCTTATCAGGAAGCCAAAAAATTCCTCCAGATCCTTTCTCCGTTCGCTCCTTTTTTGGCGGAAAAACTCTGGAGAGACGTGTTCAAGGAGAATAAATCCGTATGTGTTTCCTCCTGGCCGGTTGTTGAGATAGAGCATAATGACGATGCAGAAATAAAAATACCTGTGCAGGTTAACGGAAAAGTGAGGGATATTATTACCGTTTCCTTAAAAATGACTCAGGAAGATATAGTAAAGAGGGCTTTGGAGAGCGACAAGGTAAGAAAGTTTACCGGAACCGGGAAACCGAAGGTCATTTACGTACCCGGCAAGATCCTTAACCTTGTCATCGCTTCATAATGTTTCGGACGGTTATCGGCATGTCCGGGGCGTTTCCGCGCGGGAGCGCAGTATGTCGGATTCCGTGCAGAAGCCGAACCGCCAACAGAACGAGCACAAATCTCCCGTTTTCTGGTACAATATCAGGATCGATATGCCCGGTCGTCTAATGGTAGGACGATAGACTCTGGATCTATCTATCCTGGTTCGAGTCCAGGCTGGGCAACACTTCGTCATTTTGCTCCTCAGTGCAAACATAGTCAGTTTCTCCACCGCTTACCGGTAATGATCAGGAGAGCTTTTATCCCCAAGTTATCCACATAATTTGTTTCCATTCCATTTTCCACGATTGGGCCGTGAAATATAAATAGAGGATTGTCATAAGGCTCCATATTTTGTACTATTTTTTATAGGTCATATGTCAATAAAGGGTATTGAAAAATAGAACAACTTATAGTATTTAGTTATTTTGGTGTATAATATACTATAGGTAAATATGGGAGAGAGAAAACGTCACAAATCTATACGGAGCGAAGGGGAAGGGGTTGAGCGGTTTGGTATTTTGCCGGTACCGCGGCTTCGCTTGCCCAATGAACCTGAGGGAATGTATCCCCACTTGCTTCACCTGTTCAAGCCGGACACATTCAGACGCAACCATGAACTCCTTAACGGCTGCTACTACGCGGTAACATCGGTTGACCGTCGGCCAAAACGGACCATGGACGATCTTCTGTACCCGATGGTGCAGCGGAACGCTGAATACCTGCTTGAATCAATGGAAGGCATACGCCGGGCGCCGCGGTTCAGGGAAGGCGAACCAGGAACCGATGCCCCGCCTTTGAGGAGCCTTTTTGATCTTCACGAATGGTACCTGCGCTATTTCTCCCGTTCGGAGCCAGTCCGCAGTATCGTGCCGGTTGCTTCCTCCCATGCGGCTGATCTGCCTCTCTTTACCGCGCTTGTCAAGGAAGGGGTAAGGCCGGAGGAAGTCGCCATGGTCGTCATTGATAAACATTTTGACGGGGTTTGGAACCTGGACCAGACCGTCAAGGCAAGTTTCATGAACGGACTCCTCCAAACAGGTATCGGAGGTATCGCGATCTTCGGCATGCCCGACTCGTTCGTAAAGGAGTATACCGAAGGGGTGACGATCGGTCTGATGGGTAACGAGCTTGACGTAGCTTCGGAGTTGAGGAAAAGAAGCAAACCGGGAGATTTGGAATCTTATCTGGCGTCAGCTATGGAAATAGACTGGCAGATCCGAAGCGGAGCCAATCTTGATCCGCTTGTTCCGGCTTTCCGGGAGCTTTTGGAAGCGAATGCTTTCGCATCCGATCCGGTCGCGCTGGATTTTCTGGGAAAATATACAACGCATGTTCTCGTATATGAACCGAACAGGGACAGGCTGTCCATGCCCTCCGGATACCTTTCAGCTTTCGGGCAGGTTAACATGGATAAAGCAAAAAAACTACTGACGGAAAAGTTGCAGCAGTTCAAACGGCAAGGCGTCAAGCACGTGCTTTTCTGCCTTGACGCGGACGGGCTCGATCTGGAAAAAGAGGGCATTACCGCAACCGCGTATTCTCCCTGGAGCAAGGTGCTTTCCTACGGTATCCGCGAATACCCGGGTAATGTGGATATGGTTTCCCGTCTGATTGCCGAAGCGGTGCTTGCGGAGAACGAAATAAGGCGCTACGCGAAATCGGGGAACAGGATGAATATCACAAAAGAGCATATTGCAGAGCTTGTCGCGGCAGGAGAGCGGAAAAAAAGGGAGATTGCCCTTGCTTTGAGTGGTCCTTTGAACGAACTGACCGATTTCGGCAAGGAATGGATGAGGTACGGCGGGCAAGAGCACCCCTACCAGGTGTTTGAAGTACCTCCGGGTGGTTTTCTTGCGGATCAGGCGCTTGAATTCATCCGTGAAACGAGCAGGGTATCGAGACAGCTTGGCATGTCGTTCGGCATTCCGCATCCGCGGACCGGTGTTGTAGTCAAAGGAACCATTACCGAGGTTGAAGGTCCTGACCGGGACGGTAAGACCGGCAGGTGCGTCGCCCAGATTGCAAAAGCCTTGTATGAGGCGTGATCAGGTAGTATAATAGAGGCTTGATCAGATTGGATTATGTAGTCTGCGTTCCAGGAGGAAGTCTTCCCTGAATTACGCATAAACATTTCGAATCGCGTTCATATCATATGGAAATCAGAAATATCGTCATTATCGCCCATGTGGACCACGGAAAAACAACGCTTGTGGATGCGCTTCTCAAGCAAACCAAGACCTTCCGCGACAACCAGAAGGAAATGAGCCAGGAGCTCATCATGGATTCAAACGAACTGGAGCGCGAAAAGGGCATTACCATCCTCGCGAAAAATACCTCCATTTTCTACAAGGACACGAAAATCAATATTATCGATACCCCCGGACATGCCGATTTCGGCGGAGAGGTGGAGCGCACGATCAATATGGCCTCAGGCGCGGTCCTTCTCGTGGACGCAGCCGAAGGGCCCCTTCCCCAGACGAAGTTCGTGCTGAAAAAGGCGCTGCAGCAGGGTTTGAAAATCATCCTCGTCATCAACAAGATCGACAAGCGGGACGCGCGGCCGGAGGAAGTCATATCCGAGGTCGAAAACCTGTTTCTGGAGCTTGCGGATGACGATTCTTCCCTGGAGTTCGTGACGCTTTTCGCGGTCGGCCGGGACGGAAAATCGTTCTATAAGCTTCCCGACAGGTATTCGGCGGAAACACCGGGAGACCTGACGCCGCTTTTCGATACCATTCTGCGCGAATTCCCCAACGTTGCCGAGCGTGAGGACAAACCGCTCCAGATGCTCATTTCCACACTTGACTACGACAATTACGTCGGTCGTTTGTGTATCGGCAAGATCCATCAGGGCACCCTGAAGAAAGACCAGACCGTTGCGCTTGTTGACAACAATAAGACGCTCGGCACCTACAAAGTTTCCAAGCTCTATACCACAAACGGTCTGAACCGGGTGGAGGTCGATGCGGCGTATGCGGGCGATATCGCAACGCTCGCCGGCATCCCGAACCTCACGATCGGCCAGACGGTGTGCGATCCCGCTTTCCCCCAGAGCCTGCCTTCCATTGCGGTCGAGGAGCCTACCATAAAAATCACGATCGGTCCGAATACCAGCCCGTTTGCGGGGAAGGAAGGAAAGTATACGACTTCCCGGCAGCTGCGCGAGCGTCTCATGAAGGAAATCGAGACGAATCTCGGCCTCCGGGTTGAGGATGACGGCGAAACTGCCAAATTCATCGTGTCGGGCCGCGGCGAGCTGCACCTTGCGATGCTTATCGAGGCGATGAGGCGTGAAGGATATGAAATGGAAGTATCGAAGCCCCAGGTAATCTATAAAACCATTAACGGGGAAATCTGCGAGCCGTACGAGGAAGTGACCATTGAGGTGGATGAGGAGTTTTTCGGCCTCATCACCGAGGAAATGGGCAAACGCCGGGGATCAATGCTCGATATGAAAAAGGATGATAAACGGACAAGAATCATATATAAGATCGCGAGCCAGAACCTTCTTGGCATCCGCAACTCCCTGCTCACGAAAACGCGGGGGACCGCCCAGCTTCATTCCTATTTTCTCGGGTACGAGCCGAAAGGCACGAAAATGGACGCGACCAGAAATGGCGCGCTCGTTGCGGTGAAGCCCGGCATGGCATACAATTATTCGATCGGCAAGATCCAGGAACGCGGCATCCTGTTTGTGGGGCACGGCACCGAGGTGTATGAAGGCATGGTGGTCGGCATCGCAAACAAGCAGGATGACATCGAGGTCAATATCTGCAAGGCAAAACAGCTCACGAACAACCGGTCAGCCGGAGAAGGCGTATCGGTCAATATCGTGCCGCCGACCGTATTGTCTCTTGAACAGTCGCTTGACTTTATTGCCGATGACGAATACCTGGAAGTCACCCCCCAAAGCCTGCGCATACGGAAGAAGTGGCTTGAAACGGTCGGACGGCGGGTGCAGGAACGGCGGCTGCGGGATATCCAGGAGGCTTGATAAAGGAGCATCCGGTTGATAGAATAATAAAGTTCCGTTTCTGCAGTATTTTCAAGGGCCTATAGCTCAACTGGTAGAGCAGCAGCCTTTTAAGCTGTTGGTTCAGGGTTCGAGTCCCTGTGGGCTCACACGTAAAATCCGGACGTATGTCCGGATTTTTTTATGGCTGGAATGGTTTTCCTGGAGTTTTTCTGATAAATTTCACGTCAGGTAGAAATGTGGGGTAAGACAGGGATTACAGCTTCCCGATGATGCAATCGAGGAACCGGGCGCCCGGATCTATTTTTCCGGGTGAGACCTTGAAGTGTCCGGTTACCTTTTCCTTCGGGATATCATAAAACAAAAGGAGATAGCGGACCGCGTCAAGGACCCGTTTTTCCTGCGCTTCCATGATCGCCACGTACCGTTCGTTTTCCCAATCCATGACGCTGGACGAAACCCCGTATTGGTTTGCGATCTGCTGCTTTTTCTGCTCGAGTTCGCCTGCAGCAAGCGCCTTGTTGTTTTTCGGATTGACGATGTTGCATTTCCCGTCGTACCAGAGGTCGAACATGGTGCCGTTAATTTCGATGTTAATGGCGTCATCCAGCGTCGAACATCCTTCCCAGGTAACCTTGTCGTCATAGAAGTTGGACATCTGGAGTGTTTCCTTGTCGTCGATCGCGAGTCCGCACAGGCGGTTGCGGCTGTTGAGTGCGCCCCAGGTGGCCCCGTTGCCCAGGAAATTCGGGCTGTCGCTCCAGTGGAGCACCACGTTTGACGCGTTCACGCACATGTACTGGCTGTGGCCATACGGCACCGGCAGTACGTTGAGGTTCCATTTCGGGTTCAGGGGTTTCGTGACTTTTGCGGTGCCGTTCGTGCAGTTTTTGCCGTATTTGGGAAGCGGGGTCGGGGTAGGGGGGACGGTCGGAGTGGGCACGCGCGTGGGGGTGGGGGGAGGAGGGGTTGCGGTCGGCTTGAGGGATGGAGTAGGCGCCGGCGGAGCCGGGGTTGCGCTCGGCGGGACAGTCGGCTTCAGGGATGGCGCCGGAGTAACGGTCGCGGAAGGGCTGGCAGTCGGCGATGGGGTATACCTCGTCAAATGCACCGTGTCGTCCTGCGCCTGCTGGGCGAGGGAATAGAGCGCGAGGGAATAATCCACCACATCGGTAATCTTATCATTGTTCACGTCCGTTGACGCTTCGCCGGATGCCATTTTTCCGAGGTCCCGCATAATCATGGACATGTCCGCCGCATCCACTTTGCCGTTGCCGGGAGGTATGTCTCCTGCCAGGAATACATGGGGGGTAAGGTCGACAGTGTTGTTCTTTTCGAGAAACGCGAAATAGGGAGTTGTGCAGGTTTTTCCTGTGAGCTGATCATTGCAGAAGATCCGTGCAGCATGTTTTTCCGGTTTTACGAAGAGGGCGTACCGGTCCGCATAGTTGAATCCCGAGGCAAAACTGACGGTTGCTTGAAATGCGCCCGAAACAAAGGCAAACGGCACAGCCTGTTCTTCAAACGTTTTTTCGGGTCCGTTATAGAATATGATCCGCGCTTTGAGCGTATCTCCCTGGCGGTGGATTCCCTGCGTCAGGATCCTGAGAGTTACGGATCCGTCTGACGCTTTGCTTGAGAGCGCAAGCCGGGAAAACAGAATGACCGCAAGGAGAAAGAAGAATACGCATGCCACCAGGGAGAACGTGTACGGAATGAGCCGTTTCATGTAGGTTTCTCCCATACTTCATCTTAATATACGGAACAGGTCTATGTACGCGGATTTGGTACGGCCACTATTTTTTCAGCGATATATATGAGCTGATGAGGAGAAGAAGCGTGCTGAGAATAAGCTGTGCGTTAATCTGTTCATGCAGGAGCGTTGCCGCGGTGAGTGCCGTTGCGAGGAGTCCAATGTATGTTGACAGGGACGCGGTGAACGGTTTTACCTGCTTTATGAGCCACTGGTAGAGGAAGAAAAACAGAAGCGAGTTCGTGAAAATAAGAAGCAGAATGTGGGAAATGCTTAGAGATGAGGCATTCATATACGTCCGTACTATATTCACGTTCGACCAGATGAGAATAATTCCCGAAACGACTGCAGTCGTCAGGCAGTTGGCAACGAGCAGGGTAAAGGGACTGCACGTTTTGCTTAATTTTTTTGACAAGACCAGATAGAGCGACCAGGAGAGGACCGCCCCCAGGACGACTCCGTTCCCCTGCGCTGTACCGAGCGATGTGGAAAACGTATCAGCACCTGCGCGGCCGACCAGGAGGACGCCGCCGAGTATTCCTGCGGCAATGCTGATAAGATGCCGGGCGCGTATGCGTTCATGGAAAAGCGCGATGGATAAGACAAGTACCAGTGCCGGAACAAGGAGGTACAGTATCTGGGATGCGATAGAAGTCGTGAGCGGAAGGCCGAGAATGAACAGGTTGATGTTGCCCGCAAACAGGAGCGATGCGGCAAATACCGGAAGCACCTGCCGTTTGCTCATGCGGAACGACCGGGTGATGACGGCAGCCGGTATCAGGATGAGTGATGCGCCGAAAAACCTGCTGAACGCAATCTCCGCAGGCGTAAAATCGGCAAGCGCAAATTTCATGAATATGGGTGCGATCCCGCCCAGGATTCCGACCGTCACGAGAACGAGCATTGACTTGAGGGTAAGGGTATGGCGTTCCATATCAGTTGCAGCTTGAGACTTTATTCACGGAGAAGGAGCCGCCGTTTGAACAGGTGCCGTTATACGGAGGCAGCTGCATGGAGATAGCACAGTTGCAGGTGCCTGAAGGGCAACTCTTGCAGCTGATGGTTGAGCAGATTGTCATGAACATATAATCTTCGCATCCGCATTCCGAGGTTTCGCCGGACTTCAGGTCAAAGGGATCCCCGTATCCGTCCGGTATCGTGAAATGGCATGTTGCTGCGGCTGCCGTGGTCGGGCTTGGCGGGGGAGGGGAAGTAGGTGCGGTTGTTGGGGTGGGCGCGGTGGTGGCTGTGGGAACCGCGGTCGGAATGGCGGTCGGAGCGGGCGTTACGGAGGGAGCGGCAGTGGGCGCAGGTGTCGCGGTTGCCGCGGCCGAGGGGGCCGGAGTAGCGCTCGGCTGGGCATTTGACAGCTGTACGGTGTCGTCTTTGGCGCTTTGTGACAGCGAATAAAAGGCCAGCGAATAATCGGTCACGTCCGTAATTCCATCACCGTTGAGATCGGTTGCGGAATCCGTCGCGGTTGACATTTTCCCGAGCGATTTCATGATGTTTGACATGTCTCCCGCATCCACCTTGCCGTTTGCCGGCGCGATATCGCCGACATAGAACACGTGGGCGGTCAGGTCTGCGGTTGAACCCGAGGGAAGGAAAAAGAATCCGGGGCTGCTGCACTGCGTTCCGGTCAGCTGGCTGCTGCAAAAGATGCGTCCGACGGATTTTTCGGGCTTGATAAACAGGGCATACCGGTCGGTAAAGCTGAATTCGCTCGCGAGCGCGATGTCACCGATGAAAGCGCCGTCTTTGTACATAAAAGACACGCTTTCCTGAGTGGATGTCTTATCCGGTCCGTTGTAGAAATCGACGCGTGCCTTGATTTCATCTCCGGTCTTGCGTATGCCCTGCATCTTGATCTTCAGGGTAAGGGTGTTTGCGGTAGCCCGGGTGCGAAGCGGTACGGAAAGGAGCGAAATGATCACGATAAGGAACGCGAAAAGAAAGAGGACAAAAAGAAATGCGCTGCGGATCAGTCCGTTGTCGTTCATAATGCGATTTCCTTGAAACTCCTCGTGAAGTCAAGTATCGGAGTGCCGTTGAAGTACGCTTTCGTATCCGAGGTGTCCAGTTTCAGACCGGTGCTGTCGGCCGTGCTTTCGACAATGAGGGTGACGTATACCTCTCCTGTCTTGCCGTAGGCAAACGAATTGCCCTGCGGCATGGCTATTCCCGTGACCGTTATAATCCCGTCCTTGTCCAGAAGCCGCGGATAGGAAACGAATGCGGTTCCTTTTTTAAGTTCCTTCACCGTCACCGTCGCGTCATGGGTGAGGATGAGGTCGACCGCGTCAACCGACGTGTCGCCCATCAGCGTGATGTCAACCTGCGTCTGGCTGTTTCCAAGCGGTTTTGTTGAGGATGTGAAATAGGCGAGGCCGGTTTTCGGAGAGGGCTGCGCTTCCTCGATCTGTTTCCGGATTTTTTGCGATTCCCGTTTCTGGAGGTCGTTCACTTTTTCAATCAATCCCTTGTTTTCGGTAACGGCAGACTCGACTTTCTTGTCGAGTTTGTCCTGCTGCTGCTTGAGGGGGATGTAGACGATGATGGCGCCGATGCCGATGGCAAAGAGAACGGTCAGTGCAATGAGGAGAGTATTTTTCATATCTTTACTTATCTTAATAAGTTATTACCGTTCTGTCAAATAGTCCCCCTTGAGTTCATGTACGAGTTGCAGTACAATGGTGTGTCTATGAATCCATCCATACATACGCTTCCGAACGGCCTCCGGGTTATACTCGTCGATACGAAGGCGTTTCCAACCATCACGACCCTGCTTCTGGTCGGTGCGGGATCCCGCTACGAATCGGAAAAAAACAACGGTATCGCGCATTTCCTTGAGCATATGTTCTACAAGGGAAGCAAAAAGTATCCCAATCCCGAGGTGATATCGCAGGTGATTGAAGGTATGGGCGGCCATTGGAACGCGTTCACGTCCAAAGACTATACGGGATATTACATCAAAGCCGCGTCCTACCACTTCCCGGAGATAATCACCCTGCTTTCGGATATCCTGCTGCGGTCCCTGTTTGACGCAAAGGAGATCGAAAAGGAAAAAGGGGTGATTGTTGAGGAAATCAACATGTACGAGGACATGCCATCCCGCCGGGTGAGCGAACTGTTTGAGCAGGTAATGTATAAGGGTAATCCGCTTGGATACGATATTGCAGGCACGAAAGACACGGTCACTTCGTTTTCACGGAATACGTTTGTGAATTATATGGAGAGCCTGTACAAGCCGCAAAATTCCGTGCTCATCGTGGCGGGCGGTCTTGAAAACGGCGCGGAAGGCTACAAAAACTATCTTGATGTGATCGAAGGGAATTTTGGAACATGGCAGAAAGACAAAATCATCACGGCGCCTCCCATTGCCGGGTCGGGATCGGATAAAAAAATTCATACGTTCGTAAAGAAAACAGAACAGGCGCATTTCTGTCTCGGATTCCCCACATTCGCACGGGATGACAAGCGCCGGCCTGCGCTCAAAGTACTCTCAACCATTCTGGGAGGGGGAGCGTCTTCGCGTCTCTTTCAGGAAGTACGCGAAAAGCGCGGGCTCTGCTACTATATCGGCACCGGCGCCGAACAGTACGCTGATACCGGCAACATCGTTACCCAGGCAGGCGTTGCCAAAGAACCGGCCAAAGTGAAGGATGCAATACGGGCAACGGTCGCGGAGCATGTGAAGATCGCCCGGGGGCAGGTGCGCGACGAGGATATATCCCGTTCCAAGGAAATGCTCAAAGGACGGCTTCTTCTCTCCCTTGAAGATTCCTTCAACGTTGCCCATTTCTACGGCATGAGGCAGCTCCATGAAAACAAGACCGAATCCCCGAACGAGGCAATGGCCAAGATCGAGGCGGTGACGAAAGAGGAAATCGTCGCGGTTGCGAAGGAGTTGTTTACCCCGGAAAAACTCCATTTCGCGATACTGGGTCCCTTCAGGAAAAATGAATTCGACAGGGAAGACTTTGCGTTTGACCGGTGACAGAGGGGAGAGTTTTCTACTCATAATTTTCTCACAAAACAGGGGAGTTTTTCATTGTATACAGCTCCCGGATCATACACTTTCCGCAGTTTCCCAAAGATGTACGAAAATGTCTGACTAATATCCATGACTCCATTATAGTTCTATTCATTTGAACGGTTTATCGTATCTCCATAAAAGCATATTCTTCAATATAGGGCAAGAATTGTCATAATAGCTCAGAGAAATGGAAAAGTGCACTAAGTAGTCTTAATAGATATATAAAGATATATTTAGATAAAATAGATTAATAAGAGTATAAGGAACTTAAAGAACTTATACTTATAATAGTTTAAATAGAGAAAAAGCATAATATGCTTGACATGGATGTAATAGATTATCTATACTGAAAACTGGATGAATGAAACGGAGAATAGACTATACCGCATGAGCCCGAACCAGCTTCGAGCTCTCTTTTTGTTGGCGAAAACCGAAAACGGGATCATATCCTCTGCGGCCACGAGTTCAAAACTGGGGAAGGAAGGCAAGGCTCTGGGAGGGGTTTTCTCCTCGCTTTCCCGCCAGGTCATACAGGGAAAGCATCTCGTATTGCCGTGGGGAAAGTCGATGGACGGACACGGCCTCAGGTGGAAACTGAATACCGATCTCATATCCCGGGAGCGGTTGTTGCAAATTACCGGTGATTTGTTGGGCTGATTGCCATAAGTATATATATGAAACATACCCGTCAGGAGCGCAAAGATCCGGCAAACAGGCGCATTACCGTTCATGAGGCTGTTCACGTTAAGAAACAGGAGGAGCCGTCATGCAATGCCGATGCGCAAAACACGAAAACCGTCATGGGGGATGCGGACCGGAAATGGTATTTGGGAGTCGTGTTCCTCCTGAGTTTTGTAACCACCATGGTCATATTCCGCACCGCACCTTTGTATGCGGCCATTTTCCGGCAGACGGTACGAAGCGTAGCCTCAGGGTGGACGGATAAGAAGGATATCGGCGTGCGGGGGAACGAAACATACCTGACCATTGACCCGGTGCTCGTCAAGGAATACATGGAAACAAACAACGACACATATATCCTGGTGGACGTGCGGTCTGACGCGGAATACCGGAGCGGCCATATCAAGGGGGCCGTAAGCATACCGCTATATACCGATTTCAGGCGTCCGTACGGATCCGGCGTGAAGCTTGATGGATGGGAAAAAGAACTGCGGAAGCAGACGGCGGGCAAACGGGAGATTATCGTATACGGATACCGGCCGGATGCCGACATAATCCATATCGCGGTTGATGCGGTGAGGAAAAAGAACATGCCGGTCAAGATCCTGTCGGTCGGATACGGCGATTGGGTGGGAGGATTCCCCCAGTGGATGCCCGGACATGAAATGGGGGAGAGTTTCAATATCAACGATTACATCGAACGGATAAACCAATAATGCACAAACGGATACTATACCATTTGCGGATGAAACGGAAAGCGCACGCCATGCGCCGGCTCCTCTTTTTGTTCTTTTTTGCGGGACCGTTCTGTCTCCATATCCTCCGGCTTGACTTCATCGGCGCATTTGTTGATCCTCCCCGGGTGTATGCAGAGGAAAAACAGATCTCCGTAACTTCACAGAGCGAATGGTCGGAAGGCTTCTACGAAAACAAAGACATAGATATAGCGACATCATCGGGCGATATTCAGCTTGCTCTTGACCTGGGAACCTGGGATGCGTCAGGGCCCGCGAACATCAACCATGCCATGGGTCAGCTTCCGACATATAATAACTACGGCGGCACCAAGGTGCTGAAAATCGGCAGATACCTGTATGCGTTCAGGAACAACCAGACCGGCCAGTTTCTCCGGTACGACATGGATACCCGGCAGTGGCGCGAGATGGCGTACGTGCCGGTTCAGACATATGAGGCGCTTGATGCAACGACAAACGGCACCACGAAAATCTGGGCGTTTGCCACCCGTTCCGGACGGAAACATTTCCTCGAGTACGATATCGCGACCAATACCTGGACATTTCTTGCCAATATATCAGACGTGCTTACCCAGGGCGCTACCCTCGAGTACGTTCCCGGATCCGAAGTCCAGTACATATATGCCTTCCGGGGAGGAAGTGTTGATTTTTACCGGTACCACCTGAACGGGCCGCAGGCAGGCACCTGGCAGGCCATACCGAACCCCGTGGTCCTGCCCAATACCGCGGCTACCTGCGGCAACCACTGCGATCTCGTTTATGACGGAAGCAAATACCTGTATCTGGTGAGCGAAAGCGCGAATCCCGACCGTTCGTACAAATATGATACCAGCAATTACGGGAGTGCATGGACACCCGCTTCGATCGGTTCAAACGGGGTGGTTGGTTTGGGGAGCGACGTGGTGAAGGCGGGAAACGATTTCTACATGTTCGGTACACCGATAAACGGACAGCCTCCCCAGCAGACGCTCTATAAGTTTGACGGCGCGACATGGACGACGACTACGCCGCCTCCGTATTCGCTGACGTACGGGTCGCTCGTGTATGATGACGATGCGGGTAAAATCATTGCGCTTACGGATGTGGGCACGCTCATGTATTTTAATCCTGCGGACCAGCAGTGGAGTTATCCGCTCAAAGGTCCGCCCCTGAATGCCTACAACGGCACAAGCCTCACGGCGACCAACGGAACAACGGAAATATACCAGTGCCGCGGTCAGAATACGCCGACCTGCTATACCTATACCATCGCGTCCAACACCTGGTCTCCGGCTGTGACGTACAGCACGGGAAACTTGGCGGACGGATCAACGCTTGCGTATATGAACGGATCGGTGTATGTGGCGCGAGGAGGCAGTACCGCGTTCTATTCGGTGAATCCCACAACCGGGGCGGCAGCCTCGTTAACCGCGACCTCGCATACGTTCGGGATAGGTACTGCAATTGTCGCATCGGGATCATCCGACTTGTTTGTCCTGCACGGCAACAGTGGTACGGCGGCAAATACCGGCATTTTCCGGAAATACAACGTATCGGCCGGATGGTCGAACAAAGCGAGCCTGCCCGAATCCTCCGGCCGCGGTGCGTCCCTCGTGAAACTGGGCGACTATATCTATGCGGTGCTCGGCGGAATCCCGAATGGCAATCCATACGGACGCGGCAGGGTATACCGGTATCTGGAAACCCCAAACACATGGGAGGAGGTTGCGTCGCTGCCCGTTGCCGTGCTGAACGGCGGCGCGATGGCAACAGACGGCAGCCGTTACATTTATGCGCAAACCGGCGGGGAGAATGACATGACCGGCAGGCGATTCTACCGGTATGATTCTCTCACAAACCTCTGGGAACGCATGAGCGATACGCCCGCCATGATCAGGTACGGTGGAGGCCTTGTATACGCGGGAAGCTCTCTCTATTCGTATCAGGGTTACAACAAGGCGTTCTGGAAATATACGCCTGCCGTTGAAAACAGGTATGTGACAACGGGAACGTGGTATTCACCCGAATACGATCTCAGATATGCATCATCTTTCACGTCTCTTACTCCGAACTTCACGCCAGCCACCGGCGTTGAAGACAGCGCGGTGTTTTATGCGCGGTCATCTACAAGCCGGAACGTATGGAGCCAATGGGAGCCTGCGTCTACCATATCCAACCTGCCCGGAGGAAGATATGTGCAGATAAAAGCGATTCTGACCGGAGACAGCCAGGGAAGCGTTACTCCCGCTGTCCATTCTTTCACGATCGGATACAATGACGATACAACGCCCCCGGTGATAACCGGTTTGAACTTGAAAGGATACAGCAACGTTACAAAAACAGCAGAGCTGACGGACGGGACAACGTACAGTCACCGGAATCCCTACTTCGAATGGAATGCCGCAACCGATGCGGAAACGGGCATCGATGCGTACTACGTATATTTTGGCTCAAACGCGGGAGCGGATCCTGCCACCGCAGGCATACCGCAGCAGGGGCGCAGTTATTCGGTATCACAGGGGTTGGATTCCGGAACCGTTTACTATCTCAAAATTAAAGCAAAAAACAAAGCCGGCTATTACTCTGCCGCGTCCGTTGATTTTTCGTTTACCTACGAAGGGATTTCTCCGGTTGCCACCGCTACAATCAGCACACAGGCGCAATGGGATGATCCCCAGGCTACGAAAAGCGCCGTATATGTTTCAAGTTCCGACTGGTGGAACCGCTCCTATGCATACCGCCAGCAACTGATCATATCTCCTTCGATAACTGCTACTGCCGGAGCAATGGTCCGTGTGAGTACGGATACGGCAACACTCGCTGCAGAAGGTAAACTGCGCGCCGACCGGAAGGACTGGAGAGTTGTTTATCATAACGGCAATACATGGGAAGAGATCGACAGGGAGTATGTCGATGAGGACATCACCTATTTTGTATTAAAACGGTCGGTAAACGCGGGTACTTCAGATTCGAACTATTATCTGTATTACGGAAACCCGGATGAAACCACCGAACCCCTGGACGATATTACGAATTCATTTTCGGCGGTAAAATGGGGCGGAGTTGGAGTGTATTTCGACGGCGGGGATTATGTGAGGCTTCCCAATATGTCCGCTGCTTTGAACGGTTTATCTGCTGTTACTATTGAGGGATGGTTCAAATACCAGAATACGAACGGCACGAGGATTCTCTATGGCGGTTACGACACGCAGCAGACTGCAATCGGAGTGACAAGCGGACAAAACTATCTTTCCTATCAGCTGAGAACGTCCGCTTCCGCTACAACCTATGCGAACACGGGATCAACCTACCTGGTTCCCAACACATGGAATCATTTCAGCCTTACCTATGATTCATCCACCGGCGTCGCACAGGGTTTTGTAAACGGACGGCTGGATTTTACCCGAACCGCGCTTACCGGTACGCTCGTGGCAAGCGGCAACCAGTACATCGGCTACAATCGAACGGGTGGAATAACCGGTTCCGTATACGGGTTCATGGACGAGGTAAGAATTTCCAATACGGTCCGGTATACGTCAGATTTTGCACCTCAGACAGAGTCCTTTGAAACAGATGGAAATACGCTCGGTCTCTATCACTTGGATGAGGGCAGCGGCCAGACCGCCGCTGACGCTTCCGGTGAGGGAAGGGATGGAGTATTCGGTTCTGCGGCAGGTGTAGACGGCAATGATCCTTTGTGGATTGCATATACTACGGCCGTGCATGGTTCTGAAGAAAGTGCATCTCCGTCTGTGAATACAAACCTTATGCTCCGTCATTCCTCAAACGGCACGTGGGCAAACGAAAGCCTGCCGACGCTGCCGTGGGGTGCGCGGATGAACTACGGCGCTTCGGTTCTTGCCGGAAATGCGCTGTATGTGGTGCGCGGCGCTGATACCCAGGCATTCTTCAAGCTTGATCTGGAAACGAACCTGTGGACACAGCTTCCCGACCTTCCCGCCCGCGCATATTATGGCTCTTCCATGGTATTTGACGGTAATGACAGTATTTATATCAGCCGGGGAAATAACCAGGTCGATTTCTGGAAATACTCCATATCGGGAAATACCTTTGCAACCGCTCCGGAAATCGCACAGCCGGCAAATCCGTTTTCATACGGTGGCGTTATGATAAAAGGAAAAGACAAGGACGGATATGACGTGATTTATGCGATACGGGGAGGATCAGATGATCTCTATGCCTATTATTTGACCGGATCCCAGGCTAACACCTGGGTTCCAAAAGCATCCGCTCCGTACAGCGCATATTATGGTTCCGGACTGGCATATGACAGTGCGAGCGGATACGTTTGGTATCTGGCGGGTAACGGCACGGGGTTTGCCAAATACTCGATAGCAAATGATGTCTGGGATAATACGGTAACGTCTCCAGCGCTTCCTCCCCATTCCATCGCATATTCGAGCAATAACATGTTTATGAAGGGTGATTTTCTCTATGCCTTCACGTCCGTAAATATTCAGGCAACCAACGAACGCAAAAACTACGTGTGGCGGTACAGCAGGACCGGGGACCGCTGGGAGAATGTACAGACCGATTCGGAATTCTGGATGTGGACCGGTGCAGTGGCTTATGACGGGAGCAGATACGCGTATCTCATCACGGGAGAAAATCAGATGAGCATTGCGAGATTTGATGCGGAAACGCATTCGTATTATCCCAGCACGTCCATACTGCCCCAGGACCGGCTTTACACCAGCAACGGCGAACGTCTTACGCACCAGGTGAATACGGGAACCGCGCTTGCGTTTGACGGTGCAGATGCGATCTATATGGCGCAAGGGGGAACCAGTTATATCAACAAGTATCAGGTCTCAAGCAAACTCTGGACGCAGCTCCCGAACGTTCCCTGTTTCTTTTACGGGAACATCGTGCATACGGGGACCGATCTTTATGTTGTCTGCGGACACAACAGTAAAAAACTGTACCGGTACGATCCGGGAAATACCGCATGGAAGGAGCTGGCTGATGCTCCGGATACCATCAGTAATGCGGGGAACCAGGGCGCAGTCTATGACGGGACGGGAGCGATATATGTACTGCGTGGCGCCAATACATCCCAGCTCTATAAATATACCCTTGGGGAGAATGATGAGGGCACATGGGCGACTGAATCTGCCACCATACCATTAGCGATAGGAAGCGTCAACGGCGGCACCAGTCTGGGGGCATCCATGACGTTTCAGCAGCAGGGCACGGATCAGTACCTGTACATATTCAGAGGGAACGCCTCCAACTATTTTTACCGTTACCATATCAACTCGTCGACCTGGATGTACCGGGCTCTCGTACCTGAACAGGTATACCAGGGTTCAGGCTCCGTTATCCATGACGGCAGGATCTATTTGACCACCGGCTTTATGAATACGCAGATGTACATATATGACATAGCAACAGATACCTATTACCGCGGTATAAACGCCCAATCGCACATTTCAGGCGGAGGGGCAATGGTTAAAGGGCCGGGCAACAGCATTTATATGCTTCAGGGAAATGCCTCATACGTCATGTGGAAATACAACATCCCCACGGCGACAACCGCGTATACCCAGAAAGGGACGTATGTAGCTAAACCTTTGGAACTGGACCATCCTTATGCGTTCGCGGGTTTGTCCGCAACAGTCGCTTCACCATCAGGCACGTCCGTTGCTTTTGAAACACGCACGTCAACAGATAGCGCATCCTGGAGTTTGTGGTCTCCGGCGACAAACTTGAAGCAGTCTTCATCCGATGTATATGAAACCAACGTGAATTCGGCGGTAGCCCGTTACATTCAGGTAAAAACTATTCTTACTTCGGAAGAGGGGATGTATTCTCCTTCAATCGCGAATCTCAATGTGAACTATTATAACGACTCAACGCCGCCCTCAAATCCCGGCATGTTAACCTCTTATAATACCTCTACCAAATCTGCAGTTCTATCCGCAGACACCTGGTATTCTCATAATCATCCCTATTTTGAGTGGAGCGGTGCATCGGATGGCACCGGATCAGGGGTATCCGGGTATTATGTGTTGCTTACGCGCGATATCAACGCCGATGCCACCGAGTCGGGGACGCTCGTTGCAACCGCCAGTTTCAGCGCGACTCTTGCAACTGACGGAAGTGCTGACGGGGAGTATTATCTGAAAATCAAAACGGTCGATAATGCGGGCAACATCAGTCCCACCCACTGGATACCGTTCCATTATCGGTACGATCCCACGCCACCGACAACAATCGCAAATGAAAACGTATCAGTGCTTCCGAGCGGATTCACGGCCGTGAATAATTTCACATTCAGCTGGATACCGACATCTGACCCTCTGAAAAACAGCACTGCCTCGGGCCTGTTCAGGTACTACTACAAAACCGGTACGGCTTCCGGCGAACTTTCCCAGTATCAGCCGTTTACCGGAACATGCAGCGAACTTATGTGTACCCTGACCGGGATAACGGCGTATGCAGTCGGACCGAACACTCTGTACCTCAAGGCTGACGATTCTGCAGGGAATGTGTCGGAGGTGACGCCGGTCAATTTCAGTTTCAACAACGTTGCTCCTTCACCTCCCCGGAATCTCGGGGTTGATACAAGCAATGCGGCTGCAAACAAATTCAGCTTCACCTGGGATGAGCCATCCACGTTCCGCGGAAGCATCAAGGAGTACCGGTATTCGGTAGGCGAGAAGCCGAATGTTTCAAACATCTCAACGACCTCCGCGAAACTGGTCAACAACATAAGCGGCGTTCACGACGGGGAGAATATGTTCTATGTGGTTGCGGTCGATGAAGCGAACAACGTGAATTACGCGGCGTATGCGGAAAAAGCGTTCAACGTGTCGGTCACAGCCCCCGGTACGCCTCTCGCGCCAGAGGCATTCGATAACTCGATCCGCGCGACGAAAAAATATCGCGTCGGCCTGACCTGGGATGCGCCCACCGAAAAAGGGTCTGCGTTTGACCGCTATGAGGTGTATGTGTCAGAGGACGATGTGGAATGTTCGACCGATATGGCTTCCTATACGAAGGTAGGGTCGACCGCGGGCAACTCCTATGTCGTTACCTCAATCGGGGAGACGGATCTGGAATCCAAGGAATATTTCCTCTGTATCACCGCCTGTGCCTCGACTAACCAATGCTCCGGCCCCTCAACGACTGTTTCGATGGAGCCGTCCGGCCGCTGGCTCGTTGCTCCGGAGCTTGTCGGCAGCCAGTCGGCAACCGTAAAAACAAAGTCCAGTCTTATCCAGTGGGCCACATCGCGCACCGCGAACTCGTTCGTGAAGTACGGCACAAAGCCGGGGGATTACGTGAGCGAAGTGGGATCCTCCGAACAGGTGACGAGCCACAGCATCAACCTGATCGGCTTGAATCCGGGTACTACTTACTATTACAAAATGCTCTGGTCTGACGAGGACGGAAACCAGGGGTCAAGCGACGAGATGTCATTCACCACCAATCCCGCGCCCTTTGTATCGGGCGTGAAGGCGTCAGACATCAGCATCCATACCGCCTATATTACCTTTACGAGCAAAAACGGCATCAAGGCGCGGATCGAATTCGGGAAAACGCTCTCCTACGGCGGACTCGTGTCAATAGGCGTCAGCAAAAGCGAGGCGACCAACACCATAAAGCTGGATAACCTGCTTGAAGGGGCGCTCTATCACTACCGGATCGTGGTGGAGGACGACGAAGGAAATACGTTTGCGGGGGACGATTATGTCTTTGAAACCCTGCCCGTTCCCAAGATCATGACGTTCAAGGCGCAGCAGGTATCCGGCATGGCCACCGCAACCCTGCGGCTTCTCTGGACTACCAACACGCCGCTTTCCTCGATCGTCACCTATTACCCGACCGGCGAGTCAGAGACCGCAAAGGATCAGATCAGCCTTGCCCTGAAAAAAAGCCATGAGGTAATACTTAAAAACCTGAGGGATGACACGGAGTATACGCTTGTCATCAAAGGGCGCGATTCCGCAGGGAACGAGGCCGCGTACCCGCCCTACAAAGTCAAGACCGCAGTCGATTTCCGGCCGCCTGAGATCATAAACATGAGCGTTGAAAGCACTATCATCGGCATCGGGGATGACGCACGCGCCCAGGTCATCGTGTCCTGGGATACGGATGAGCCCTCAACCACCCAGGTCGAGTACGCCCAGGGCACCGGCACCACCTACAGCCAGACCACCCAGGAGGATACGAGCCTCACGACCAACCACGTGGTGACGATCACCGGACTGTCGCCTTCCAAGATCTACCACCTGCGCGCGGTGTCAAAAGACAAGGCTGCAAACATCAGCCAGTCGCCCGACACGGTAACTATTACCCCCAAATCGACCAAAGACGCGTTAAACTTAGTAATTGACAACCTTTCCAAGACCTTCGGATTCCTGAAAGGAGTGAAAGGACTATAGCTATGGCAGACACCAGCAAGCTGATCGAAATAATAGACGTACGCAAGAAATTCCCGGTCGGGAACGGGTTCGTCGAAGTGCTGAAGGGGATAAACATCACCATCAACCACGGCGAGTTCGTTATCATATTCGGTCCGTCAGGGTGCGGCAAGTCAACGCTTCTCCATACCCTTTCGGGGCTTGAGGAACCGACAAGCGGAAAAGTCACGATCGAGGGAAAGGATTTTTATGCGATGACCGAGGATGAGCGGGGGCTTTTCAGGCGCGACAAGGTCGGCATGATTTACCAGGAGCCGTTGTGGATTTCCTCATTTAATGTAATCGAGAACGTCATGTTTCCCTTGAGCCTGCTTGACATGAAGGAGGAGGACATCCGCGCAAAAGCCCAGAAGCTTCTCGATTCGATCGGGCTCGGGCAATGGGCCTCATACATGCCTCTTGAGCTTTCATCCGGACAGCAGCAGAAAATCAGCCTGGTCCGTTCGCTCATGATCGATCCGATCCTCATCATCGCGGACGAGCCGACCGGAAACCTGGATACGGTATCGGGACGCGAGCTTTTGGAACGGTTCATGAAGCTGGTCGATGAGGGAAAAACCATCATCATGGTCACCCACGACCTTGAATACCTCAAGTACGCGACCAAAATTTTCCATATCCTTGACGGCGAGGTGGTTGAGGAGTTTGCGGTCAAAGACAAACATCTGCTGAAGGAAAAGTTCGCCGGGAAAAAGGAAATCGGGGAAGGGGTTGTTGAATCAAATGTCCGCGATCCCCAGTTCCTCAAAAAATTAAATCTCTAAATGAAACATATCATTGCCGGAATTACGGGTTCGTTAAAACGGCTGCTGACACCTGCCAGCTGGATCACCGCGTTGAAGAAAATGCGGAAAGAAGTTCCGCATGCGCTCAAAAGCTACTACATGATGTTCGCGTTTTTTATCCTTCTCATTGCGTTCCTGTTTTCGAAAGTCTGGTCGGTATTCGCGCGCGTTCCGCTTCTGGGCATCCCATTCAAGCTCATGCAGGGAATATGGGTAAAACGGTTCCACCATCTGTACCGCCGCCTGGTCGACGCCATCGAAAAAACCCGCACCACCCAGCTTAAGCGGTCCTACCTGATCCAGCTCGCGTACAAGAATCTCATGGTGAAAAAAACACGTTCGTTCATTACGATACTCGGCATGTCGGTCGGCGTCGGCATCGTGGTGTTTCTCCTTTCCCTCGGCTACGGGATCGAGCGGCTCATCATCTCACGTGTGGCAAGCCTTGACGAGCTTAAGATGATCGATGTTTCAACCGGCGAGAATACGACGTTGCGTCTGAACAGCCAGGCGACCGAGAAAATCAGGAAAATGAAAAAAGTGGAGCAGGTCGTGCCGTTGATTTCGCTTGTCGGGCGCATCAGCTACAACAAGGCAAATACCGATACGGTCGTATACGCGGTCCCCAAGACCTATCTTGAAGTGAATAAGATAAAATTGAAAAAAGGGAAGTATTTCGCGTCAAACACATCCTATCTCCCGTCTGCAACCGGTCAGGTGGCAGGCGCCCAGTCGCTCGTGAAACGTGCCGCATACGGAGCAAAGATCAGGGATGTTGAAGTGAACATCAAGCCCGATGTGACCGCGGCCGCGTGGGAGTCATGCACGACCGGCTCGAAAGTCGCGGGATATGTCACGCGCATCGAGGGAGGGTACCAGGGGACGGAGTATTGGGGCGGCGAATATGCTCCCTTCAACGAAAAGGGCAGGGGGGCCTACGACAGCTATTACGGGTCATATCTCGGGTTGTGGGTGAAAGTGACGGCGCCCCTTTTCGAAAAAAACATAGACGGATCTTTGCGCCCGGCGCTTGACAGTGAGGGAAGGCACCGGTGGGAAGAAGTGTGCATGGAGGAAAAAGACCTGCAGATACTCCCCAAACTCGCCTTTGCCGAGGTGCTGGGCGAGTCAACCGAGTCCGCGCTTCTTGCTGCATCAAACGGGCAGCCGGAAGCGACGGAAAGCGCTGCGACTTATGATGCGGTTGTCATTGCAAGCGCCGAGGGCGGGCTTGAAGTGGTTTCCCTTACCTCGACCGACTCAGCGGCGATTACTAAAAAAACTACGGACGTTTTGAAAATAAACATGCCCAAAGCAGGGGAAGCGGTCGTGTCATCCGGCTTCCTGAAGCTCCTCAACATTCCCGAAGCCAAGGCGATCGGACAGACGTTCAAAGTGCAGTTTATCGTCGTGAAAAACCTCATGCCGGAAATCGAAGGCAGGGTCCTGACGAGCTCGGTCGATTACAAGATCACCGGAGTCGCGGACGATGAAGAGAATCAGTATATGTATATCCCCCTCGAGGACGCGCAGCTTATCGGCATAAGGAACTATTCGCAGATCAAGGTGGTGTTTTCGGACAAGGACCTGCTTGCGAAAACAAGAAAGGAGATTGAGACGATGGGATTCAAGACCAACTCGACCGCGGATACGATCGCGCAGATCGAGTCACTGTTTGCGAACCTGCGGGTGGTGCTCGGGTTATTGGGTATGGTGGCGCTCGGCGTCGCGTCTCTGGGCATGTTTAACACGCTGACCGTTTCGCTGCTTGAGCGTACGCGCGAAATCGGCGGCATGAAGACGATGGGAGTGGTTTCGGACGAAATACAGGACCTCTTTCTAGCGGAAGCCATGATCATGGGTCTGGGAGGCGGCATCGGCGGACTTCTTTTGGGTGCGTTTGTCGGCAAGGCGCTGTCTTTCGGTATTTCCCTCATTGCGGTCGTGAACGGGCAGGGATATCTTAATCTGACGTATGTGCCGACGTACCTTACCGTGTTTATTATGCTTTCCTCATTTATTGTCGGCATCATCACCGGTTTCTATCCGGCCCAGCGGGCAAAACGCATATCGGCCTTAAATGCGCTCCGCTACGAGTAAAATATAAGATATGTATTATCCCTTGGGATCCCTGTTTCTTTTTGTCCTCGGCAGCGCGATCGGTTCTTTTCTCAATGTGGTTATCGACCGCATCCCGCGGGAGGAATCGTTAAACGGCAGGTCCCACTGCGACCACTGTAAAAAGACGCTTGCGCCCCTGGATCTCGTGCCGGTGTTTTCCTATGTGTTGTTGGGCGGGAAATGCCGGTATTGCGGGAAGCGCTTGAGCGTCCAATACCCCCTCATCGAAGCGCTTACCGGCGGGCTGTTTGTCCTGGTTTTTTTAATGATACGCCCGGTGTTTGATGCGGGCTTGTTTTTCCTGCTCGCCATCGTTTCAGTCATGACAGCGGTGTTTTTCACGGACCTCAAGGAGCAGCTTATACCGGATGAGCTCCAGATCTCGTTTTTCCTCATTGCACTTGCCGAAAAAATCGTGAACGGCGCATCCCTTATCGACATCGGCTATGCAATTGCCGCGGGACTGTCGGTGGCCATTCCTATTTTGCTTATGTATCTTTTCACGAAAGGACGGGGGATGGGGTTCGGGGACGTGAAGCTTGCCTTCAACATCGGGTTTTACCTGGGATGGGTTTCGGGTTTGCTGGTCCTTTATATTGGATTCGTATCGGGTGCAATTGTCGGGATCGCGCTCCTTGTAGCCGGACGCAAAAAAATGAAAAGCAGGATCGCCTTCGGTCCGTTCCTGGTCCTGGGGCTTTTTGCGATGCTTCTTTTTCGGCATGAAGTGCTTGCCGTCATCCGGCGTATCTACGGGTTCTGATCAGAACTTGAGGCACCGCATCGCAAACGGCTGCATGTACGAATTGTTGATGATGATCGCTTCATAGGAAAGGTCCTTTTTCCGTACGAACGTGAATACCACATTGCCATCGCGGTCCGCTTCCTTCTCCTCAAAGCCAGCCAGACGCCCCTCTTCGATAAGATAGGCCTGTATGAGGCTGGGTGAATCAGACGTATCCGCCACTTTCATTTCCAGCACCGCCAGATTGCGGTACGTTGATGTATCCAGCGTATATGAACTTCCCTGTGCGATGCGTTTGATGGAGGATCCGTCGATCGGCCGGAGCAGGCCGGGAATGAGCATGAAGGCCATAAGGATCCCTACCCGTCGTCCCCTTAACATGAGGGAGATTATACGATACGGACGGAATATTTTCAAGGTTTAGACTGTCATCAGCTGCTTGCGGAAGTGTAATGCCGGAGCGCGAACTTCCAGAACATGCGGGAGGCGGTAAAAAGGACCAGGGAAATGACTACAAGCAGGAGGACATCCCCGTCCAACGCATTGCGCAAAAACACCTTGAGGGGCGTGGCAACCGTAAGGGAAAAGGGAAGCAGGAAAAAGAGCACGAAATTGCGCAGCTCCCTCACCATCTCCACCGGATACCTTCCCATGCCGTTTATGGTATAGAGGAAGTCGATGACGTTGGTAAGTCTTGGAAACCATACGAGCGTTGTCGTGTAGAGAAGCCAGAGTGAATACAGCATCATGAGGGAAAACACGGAAAAAACAATCAGGCCAAAAACGCCCAGCGGCGTGATCCGGATCCCCGCAAATAACGTATAGCCTATGAGGATCGCGCTTCCGATGGATACCCTTAAAAGGTTGGGCATGCCCTGCATGGAGCAGGTTGCGATGAACTGGGAATCAACAGGCTTCAGGAGCATGAAATCAAGCTCACCGCGGTCTATGATGCGGGAGAAACGGTCGAAATTGCGGGTAAAGAGAAAGTGGAACATGCCGACGATGATGGTATACATGACGGCAAGCAGGGTAAGCTCGTCCCGGTTCCATCCGAACGCCGATTCCGTGCGCAGGGTAAGGAGCCGGATGGAGATGATCTGGAAAATGCCCCATCCGACCGTTGAGATGGAGCCGTTGATGAAATTGGCGGGGTATACGGTGAAATTCATGAAACTGAACCGTAAAAAAGTGCGGTAGAGGGAGAGGTAACGTCTCATTGGCCGAATGCGGTAAACTGCTTAATGCCTTCGCGCCACAGGAACCGGTTGAACAGCACCAGCACTGCAAGCCATAACGCCTGCATTCCGATGAGCCGGACTACTTCAAGGTACGAATACTGCCCCTGTATCGCCATGATGGGGAAATAGGCGGTATAGGCGAAAGGGAGCGCGTATGAGAGGGTTTTCAGGGAGGTGGGCAGGAAATGTATCGGGATAATGCCGCCCGAAAACACGATCATCACGATCGTGATGAGTTCAAAGAATCCACGGCTGTCCTTGAACCAGAATGCGCTCATGCCGAGGTTCATCTTGAGGGTGAATGAGAGGAAAAAAGCAAGAACACACATGATCAAACAGGATAAAACTATAACAGGATCGCTGCTCAGCCGGACGACGGTTCCGAAAAAAAATGTGAACAGAATGACCAGGATAACGCCGTAGAACCCCTGGAGTATACGGTAGGGGATCTCTTCGATAAACTTGATCCAGTAGTAGGGAAAGGGGCGGGTAAGGTACTTGGTAAGTTCCCCGTACTGGATATCATACAGGGCAACGTCCTCTTCAATGTGGGAGGACAGGAGCGAGCCGGCGATCGTCAACAGAAAATAGTATGCGGTGATTGCGGGCATGGTCCATCCGGTGCCGGCCGCGGTATGGGACAGCGCGCCGCGCCAGAAGAGGATGAGGATGAGGTTGTTGAGAAGCGGAATGAGAAACCACACGAATGACCTGAGCCGGTGGTGGAACACCTGCTGGAAGTGGAGCAGTGCTATGTTGATGATTGCCATAAGTATTGCAGGATTGACAGATTCTGTCGGAGGTTTCATTCCCGCCAGTGCTCGGTCGACTGGAGTATATTATTGATACCTCCGCGCGTGTCGGGAGCCCTTTCACCTCCGCCACCTGTCAATCCCTGAGTATTAGAATCGTCGAATTATCAGGTTTTTTTGTGTGAAAACAACGAACGTATGATTTCTTCTATGGGCGGCTCCTCGATATTGAGGTCCGCGACTTTATATTCCTTGAGGATGTGTGCTGCCACCTCATTGGACCGGTTCCGGTCAACTTCCAGTTTCACGCCGTTTCCCTCGTCCGGAAGCACGGTACCGTATTTGGCAAGCTCACCCTTGCCCGGCTGTTCGTCAAACACGATGGAAAGCAGTTTGTTGCGGGAGTATTTCCTGATGACCTCGTCCAAATGCCCGTCAAACAGGATGATCCCGCGGTCGATGACGATGACCCGTTTGCACAGTTCGCGTACGTCATCCATGTAATGGCTGGTCAGGATGATGGTTGCATTGGAGCGCCGGTTGTATTCGCGGATGAATTCGCGGAGTTTTTTCTGCATGATGACATCCAGGCCGATCGTCGGCTCATCAAGAAACAGGATTTTGGGGCGATGGAGAAGCTGTGCGATGAGTTCGCACTTCATGCGCTGGCCGAGGGACAGGTTGCGCACCTGCACGTTCAGGATGTCGCTGATACCCATGAGCTCGCCCAGCTCATCAAGCGTTTCCCGGAACTGTTTGTCGGGAACGCCGTAGATTTCCTTGTTGAGGAGGAACGATTCCATGGGGGGAAGATCCCACCAGAGCTGGTTTTTCTGGCCCATAACGAGCGATATGCTTTTGAGGAACGCGTTTTTCCGCTCGAACGGATTCATATCCATGACCTTCACGGTTCCTGCAGTCGGGTAGAGAAGGCCGGAAAGCATTTTCAGCGTCGTTGTTTTCCCTGCGCCGTTGGGGCCGATGAAGCCGACCAGTTCTCCCTCCTCAATCGTAAAAGACACGTCCGTAACTGCGTTGAATTCCGTATATTCCCGCTTGAAGAACGCGGAAAACGCGCCGGCCAGCCCCGGCTTTTTCTTGTAGATATGGAAGGTCTTCACGAGACTGTCGACTTCGATGGCTTTCATAAACAGATTATAGCAAAGGGACGGTTGTATATTCTATTACAATCTGATACTCTATTATCTGATGAAAAACAAACTGTTCATCGGGCTGGTGGGCTCGCTTGCTTCAGGAAAAGGCGTGGTTGCGGATTACTTCATAAAAAATTACGGTTTCGTCTCGTTCTCCCTCTCATTTATCGTTCATGACGAACTGAAAAAACGGGGAATCGCGTCTTTCACCCGCAAAACGCTTCAGGACATCGGGGACGAACTGAGGTCTCGGGAAGGAGACGGAGCGCTTGCAAAGCGGGCAACCCAACTGCTTGCCAAAGAAGGCAGCACCCGCGTCATCATCGAAGGGATCCGGAATCCCGGCGAGATCGAATACCTGCGCAAGCTTCCGAATTTCGTCCTCATTGCCGTTGACGCCACGCGCGCCATCCGGTTCAAGCGGCTGGTCGACCGGGCAAAGCCGTGGGACCCCAAGGATTGGGACAGTTTCCTCGTTGTCGATTCCCGTGACCATGAGGATGAGGGAAACAAAAGCGGCCAGCAGGTGAAACAATGCATGAACATGGCGGATTATTTCCTCGAAAACAACAAGGATCTTGCCCACCTCTATGCGGGCATCCAGAATGTGGTTAAAAAGATTTCCGCTACGCGTCCTGCCTTCAAAAAAGCGATAGGTTGATCTCCGTTACTTTGCCGGCGTCTGTGTCGGGAAGAGCGAAACTGAAGCAACTTCAAGCTCGTTTGTTTTCGTGAGGATATTTTGCGGGGGATTGGTATTTTCAACGATCGTTGAATCATGCGTCGGGTGCCTGTTGATGATGCGGACCGTTGACCTTCCTTCCTGAAGGCTCCGGAACGTGAGATCGGCCAATACCGCAACACCCTTGAACGGAGTGGTGACAGTCTGGCTTTCCATATCGAGGGTTAGGGCGGAGAACTCGATGAATCCGGTTTCATTCGCTTCCCGTATCACCCGCTCCACGTCGAACGTATTTTCCTTCAGAGGAAGATACGCATGGAGGCTCGTGGTCTGGCGGGCGGAGGGCACGAGCCGGATGAGCTCCAGTTTGGACCGGTCAAATTGTATCCTCACGTCCGCACCTCTTACTTGCGCGTTGTCCGTGTTGAGTATGAGCTGAGTCGAGAACTCTCCGGCCATTTTCGTGTTTTCCCGTTCCCGGACAAAGGTAATGCTTCCGTTTGACCCTGCCGCGCGGTTGAATATGATGTTCCGGTTGATGTACACGAAAAATGCGACGGACGAAACGATGGCCGATATGAATACGGTAAATGTTTTGAGCCAGATCGCAAGTTCGGTTTTCTCCTTGTCCATAGTTATTTCATGGTTTCCATGATGACGGCGGCATCAAGCGCATTCACTTTCCCGTCGCGGTATTGGTCAAGCATGGGGTCATTGAGATTCCATCCGTACGCGGCTGCCCACAGGTCAAGGTAGTCGTTCTTTTCGTCGTTGTTGGCATCTCCGGAACCGATTGTGACGGGAGGAAGGGGAGAGGGTTCGGTCGTCGGCGACAGGGCGGACACGGAGTTGAACAGTTCCCGGAAAAAGGGAGTTATGGTCGGCTCTAGCGCGATTCCAGCCGATGCGAATAGCGAAAACACGATGAGAAAAACCGCGAGGTTTTTTTTCATGGTTTTGACGGGAACATGAGGGCCTCGTCAGCCCGTTCATACGAAAAGAGTTCCTCTTTTGCGAACCAGATGCCCACTTCCTTCTCGCCGTCCTCGACCGAGTCCGAGGCGTGGATAATGTTGCGGAGGGGCCGTCTCTGTTCGTTTGCCAGGTCGATCGTATCGTGCGAATAGTCGCCGCGGACCGTACCGGGCGCGGCAAGCACCGGAATAGTGTTGCCGGAAATCTTGCGGACGATTTCGATTGCTTCGTATCCTTCAACCGCGACAACCAGAACCGGCGATTCGCGGAAATAATCGACCAGCCACTGTTTGACGGTTTTGCCGATCGCGACCGCGTTGTCGGTGCCGAATACCGCTTTCGCGTCCAGCCCCTTCTTTTCGTAGTTGGTCAGCGTACGTTGTCCCACTTTCCCGAACCATGCGTCGTTTTCCGGATAGTGGGCAATAACCGTTTTCGGATCAGCCGTTATGAATTTGAGGCCGGTGATGGTGAGGCCGGCGGTTTCGAACCGTTTGAGGACCGTGCCGCACAGGCCGCGCTGTACGCCGTCCGGTTTGATGATGAGCAGTGCTTTTTGTTTTTTCATGTTATTTCAGGTAAAGTTTATCAACTTCACGTTCGTAAGATTTCATTTCAGTATCCGGGAACCAGTATTTGATTTCGCGTTCCGCCTCTGCGACCGAGCCGGATGCATGGATGAATGTTTTCACCACGCGGTTCAATGCCGCCGACAGGATCGAGGAATCAAACAGATAATCGGCGTGTATTGATCCGGTTTGAGCGAGTGTGGGTATAGTATGACCGCGTTTTTTCCGGGCAAGTTCGACCGCATGGGGACCTTCCCATACCATGACGACGATCGGTCCCTCCGACCAGTATTTGATGAGGCGCTCGTATACGAACTTTCCCAGTTCGTACGGATCGTCGGTTCCCATGGCGTCCTTCACGTTGATGCCGGCGGTTCCGAAGCTTGAGCGGGTTTTTTCGCCCATCTCCGTCATCCATTCCTTGGTGCCGGGGTAGTGGTTTTTGATGACCTCCGTGTCAGGCATGAGCATGCGGGCGGCAAGCAGCTTCAGGCCGGTGCGTTCGAATTCTTCGATAATGGTGCCGACAAGCGCGCGTTTCACCGCGTCGGGTTTAAGGATTATGCAGGTCCGTTCAATGGGTAGTTTCATATGATTTTTTTATTATATCAAACATCTGTTCCGTTACCTCATCGATCGTACCCTCCCCGTCGATATTCACCCATTTGGTCCACACCTGTCCTTTGACGAGCTTTTCGTACTGGCCGTATGTCTTGCGGATGAATGCGAAGTCCTTTTCGCGGCGGTTTTTTTCCTTCTGTTCGCCGAACTTGCGTTCTATTGCGATGTCGGGGCGGACATTCAGGTAAAACACCATGTCGGGTTTCTCGACTTCAAAATCCTTTGCAAACCGCAGCTCCGCCTCAAGGGGTACGCCTTCAAGCGTCTGGAAACATAGCGCGGTTGAAAAATAGCGGTCCGCGATCAGTACTTTGCCGTTGCGTTCCTTTTGGATGAGCTCCTTGTCCGAGAGGAACTGGAGTGAATAGAGGAGGAACTGCATCTGGGGGGAGAGGTCCTTATTCTGATACAGGAATTCCTTGATGAACCTGCCTACGTTTGCTTCGTAATTGGGGTATTTGATGAACGAGTAGGGGATGCCGGCTTCTTTCAGGCGTTTCTGGAGGTTGACTGCCTGGGTTTCGCATCCCGCGCCGTCTATGCCTTCGATGACGATGAACATGCTGATAATTATATACATAAATAAGCCAAACCGCCACACATAACCGTAACTGGGCCGTTATCATGCTCCAGTATGAAAAGAACCTAAGAAAAGAGCCGCTTTGATGGTACAATAGTAGGTACTGCCCTCATAGCTCAACGGATAGAGCAGACCCGTCCTAAGGGTAAGATGTGGGTTCAATTCCTGCTGAGGGCACTTGCGTCCGGTTGACCGGATTCAAGTGTAAACACGTGCTTATTTGCGGTCCGATTTTACCATCAAAGCAACATGCGGCAGCACATCCACCACCACATCAGGAAACTGAGGCAGGGAGAATATATAAAAATCCTGATACTTCGTACGGTCGGCAATTTTCTTGTCCTTTCTTCCGTCTTCATGATCGGCAAAACGTTTTACCAGCCCGTCCAGCAGGAAGCCCGCTACTTCGTGGAAAACCTTGCGAAAAAACAATATCTGGTTGCCTCAACCGCGACCGAGAAGGAGGAGGTCGCCAAATACCACCTCCAGAAAAATACCGGACAGAAGGGCGCGATCAACTCGCTTCTCAACGTGAAACCGGTAGAAGTGCTCGTGCCGGAAGATCCGAACTTCAGCGTGGTTATCCCGAAAATCGGCGCGAACGCGCGGGTCCTGCCGAATGTCGATACGTCAAACGAGGAAGCCTACCTTGACGCTTTGAAAAAAGGCGTAGCCCATGCGTGGGGGACCGCGTTCCCCGGCGAGGGCGGACACATATTCCTGTTTGCCCATTCCACCGATTATTTCTGGAACGTCGGCACTTATAACGCGGTATTTTACCTGCTTCATAAGCTGGAGAAGGGGGATGAAATCAACGTGTTCTACGGAGGGCAGCGGTACCGATACCAGGTGGTGGAAAAAACGACGGTTGACCCCTCCCAGGTGGAATATCTGACGCGCAAAACGAACCGCGAATTCCTGACGCTTCAGACCTGCTGGCCTCCGGGAACGACCCTCAAAAGAATCCTCATCTTTGCAGTCCGCATCACCGAATAACGGTTACGCCTGTCTTTTTAAAGCAGACACGACCTGATTCACCAGGTCATTGAAGTTACTGCCATAGAGCGTTGCTCCCGCACGCAGTTTGTGTCCGCCGCCGTTGAACAGGCGGGCAAGTGCAGACATGTCCGATTGCTCTTTCCCGCGGAAGCTCACCGAAAGCTTGCCTTTTGCTTCCTCAACCATGACAATGCCGAAAAGCGTTCCCTTGATGCTTTGCAGGTACGAATCGGCCACATATTCACGGATGTTGAAAGGGGCTCCCATGGCCTGGTATTCTTCAAAGTTCAAAGCGACACACGCAAAGCTCTTCCCGCTTGCTGTTTTCTCGATTCTGATCCACTCAAGCATCCGCCCGACGTTTTTCACGAACTCAAGGTTCATATTGTTGAACACATGAAAGAGGATCCCGGCTTTATCGGCTCCTTTTGAGATCAGTTCGGATGCGACGCGGAACGTGTCGGTTTCATTCTCGTTGTACTTGAAGAACATGGTATCGTGGCAGGCTCCCGCAAACAGAAGCGTGGCGAGTTCGGGCGTTATTTCCACGCGCCAGTCGTTAAACAGATGATACAGCATCTCGCAGGTTGAGGACGCGTGTTCGTCGATGATTTTCAGGCGCGCTTCAATAGAGTTGTTTTTATGGTGATCCACGACAAGACGCTCCAGGGAGGGAAGCGGGGTATGCGGATTTCCGGTGACGATTTGGTCCGAA
Organism: uncultured Gammaproteobacteria bacterium; assembly: GCA_964629635.1. Taxonomy (GTDB): domain Bacteria; phylum Patescibacteriota; class Microgenomatia; order UBA1406; family GWC2-37-13; genus YC2-FULL-38-9. Next base: position 141,085 of record CAZVQS010000001.1, on the reverse strand, counting down.
CCGGAGTCAAGGACAACCATCAGATCATAGCCTGCCGCATCAAAATCCGCGTAGTCAACGGTCCGTATCGTTTCCGCGCCGTTGAGGAACAGGTAATCGGGGTTTATCCGGTGGGGTCCCACAATATCAGCATGTTTTCCCATCCGCTGAAGCGCCAAACGCATCGCAAGCGAGGAACCAACGCTGTCCAGGTCGGGATTCCGGTGTACGTTAAGGAGAATGCAGTTTGCGGCAGTCACGAGTTTGCGCGCTTCTTCACTTCCGGTAAAATGCATACTATAATCGTATCACATGAAGGGAAGAGCATCTATTTATATCATTGCCGGACCGCAGTCTTCCGGCAAAACTACGCTATGGAACCTTATCAGGGAATCAAAGCCGGATTGGAATTACATAGAAGAACTGAATCCGTATCTTCTGAGAGGCAATAAACACCGGGGCGGCGCCTATGTGACAAAAGACCTTGAACTTGAGATAACGGAAAAGGACATGAATGAAACCGCATCACTTCCGGAAGACGGCATGACTCACGTCATTGAAACCGGCATATTCCATCTCGTATATCTTGAGCACTACTGCGGGAAGGATGCCGCGAATACTTACTTTCCGCGTTATGTTTCTTCCTACAAGCGGCTCAATCCATGTGTTGTTTTTATCGATACAGAGCCTCAAAACAGTTGGTCCAGAAGGAAGAATACCTATGAAAAACGCCTGGACATGGCAGGTGTCACCGATGCACATGAAAGGGAAAAATCACTTGCGAAATACCGGGCGTTCATAGAAAACATATATCCGGTTTGGCTGAAATATTACGAACTCATTCCTTTCAATAAAATAAAGATCAGCAACTCCCACAGCGATTATTCCCGGTTCCTTGCGGATACGCGGGCTCTTATGCAAACCGTTATCTTGCCTTGAATACACTTCTCGGTGAAAAGACGCCGAAAAGCGCTTAACTTATAGTATTCGCATTTTTCGGTTTTACCCTTTACAAAACGTGCGGTCAGTTTACCGTTTTACCCATTTTCTCTTACCAGTTGTGTACAAGATTATTGGATGAGAAATCGCGTAGAGTTTATTGTTTAACAGCTGGTCAGCTGCAGGAAAAAAAAGAGGTCGGATGCGGAAAAATATCAGGATAAACAGGTTATTGATCAATAAAATTAAACGCTATACGGATTGTTTTGATAACGTTATTCCTATACTATGCCGGTTATTTAGCGTTTCTTGCAGTAAAAACGTTCTGGCACCCTTTTCATTTGTTTATAAACGCACCGCAGTTCGTTTGCCCGTGTTTAAACCCCGGCAATTGCGTGACGGAAAATCTGCGGTTTTTGTAAAAATACATGAGAATAAGAGCCAAGATGGACGGCAGCGGAAACGATCGTTTCGGATAGGGGAACAGGTCGATTTGAGGCGGTGCGAAATATCCCTTTGGAGCCAGTAATACTAGATATACGGTCATAGAGCCCTGGATGTGATAAATCTCATCCGGAATTCCGCATCGTTTTCCCGACACAAACTAAACGGTTTTCATAGAGGTTGTCAAGTCAATCCGTATGTCTTCCGGCTGCCGTCAGATTTGATGCAGGGAGAATCGAGTTGAATAGGGCGGTTTACGGAAATAATAGGGGATATATTCGGCGCTAAAAGAAACCGGTTAAATAATGGCGAATACACACGGGGCTTAAAGGCAACCTACATTGTTATTTTTCCCTAACCGGTGGACCGGCCGCATATCTTCATGAAACAGGCCGGGGAAAAAACAGTAGATTATCTTATCCTGTCAAGATAAATCCTGTATAAAAAAAGCGTTGACACGCGTCCGTGGCTTTTTCCATAATGAAGAAATGAGGCGCAAACGCTCTCCGTCTGTCGTGTCCCGTAAAACTAAGTCCGGCGGTTTTTTCCCCGCGCTCAGGCTGTTCGTGAAGAAAAGCGGATTGCTCCGGTACTGGCACGCGAGAAACATACCGCTCTATTCAAAAAACTATCTCCAGCTTTTCGGAATAACGGTGGGAGCAACCTTCCTTACCGTCGGTTTTATTCTCGGCGGGTACAACATCTACCGTAAAATCGTTCATGCGCTTGAGGAGTCAACCGTAAGCATGCCTGCGGATGTCGTGTTCAATCGGGGGACTGCGGGCGGGCTTGCCGGTTATGATGACGGTTTCGGAACGGTGGCGGTACTGTCTTCCGAGATACGTATCGCAACCGCATCTTCCTGGTATGATGCGGATTTCCGCTACAAGATACCCGTATCTTTGAAAAACCTGTCCGAAACGGCCTCGGTTACCGCAACAGCCAGCGGGCAGGTTACGCTTGACACCGCATCGCTTGTAGCCGCAGGCAAACTACAGGCAGACTGCGACGACCTCCGGGTGGCGTACGCCGCAACCGGTTCAGGAACGCTCCGGAACGAGCTCCCGAGAACGTATCAGCTCGCATCAGGAGCAACCGACTGCTCCGATTCCCCAATGACCACTATCACGTTTCCCATACAATCGACGCTTTGGCTAGACGGAGGTACGGATACCGGTTATGAACTCTATTACGGTAATCCGGAAGCAGCCGCGCCTGCAGCGGGGGATAACGGATATGATATTCTCCGTGCTGACGGTTCTGCAGTTTCAGCCAGCCTCGTATGTCCGTTTAACGGCATTGCATCCTGCGCGGACAATGAAGCACCGACAACCTCGGGGGCGGTACGGTATACCGGCGGAAAAAGCGCCCTTAACTTTGACGGGTATGACGATCAGGTGGATTTGGGCTCGCCTGATTCTCTGGATGATATGGGGCCATTAACCTGGGAGGCGTGGATATATCCGAAAACCTCAAACGGCGATCCGAACATCATTGCAAAAAACAGGACCCGGTTCAAGCTCGACGGCAGCTATACCATCGAATTTGAAAAGGATTATGCAACGGCAGACTTGAACAGGGAGTCGGTACCGAATGCCGTTACCCCCAATCAGTGGCAGCATGTCGCCCTTACCTGGGACGGGACCGCAAATTATACGGGCGTGCATATCTACGTGAACGGACAGGAGGTGACATACCAGACCAATTCAAACGGTCAGGGAAACGTTTATTCTGATGAGTCCGACAACATGTATGTGGGTACGCATGTGTCCGGCGGCAGCTTCAGGTTCGAAGGGTATATCGACGAGGTGAGGGTCAGCAACAGCATCCGTTACGCAGGGTCATTCACTCCTTCATCGGTGCCCTTTGTTTCAGACGGCAATACGCTTGCCCTACTCCATTTTGACGAGAACGGGGAGGACCCCAGGAACGCGGGCAAAGCGCTTGATGCGTCCGGCAGCCGGAACCACGGCAGCATAACAGGAGCGAAATACGTCTCGGGATTGACAGGAGCAGACTATTCGGCGGATCATGCCGGTATGTTCGGAACGCAGCCCTTTGCCGGGCATCAGGGCATACTCATAGAGGAAGCAACGACAAATCTTATCCGTAATCCGTCTTTTGAAAATGCGAGCGCGATGCTCAATTGGTCATTGCCGTACTTCAATTATGCAACCGCAAGCGCGACATTCACGGCAGCGGTTGCAAAGCGCAATTCCGCAGGACCGTTTGCGGCGGGCGCAACCATACAGGGGGCGCCTGACTCAACGGGAACGGGTGACACCCTGATTGCCGGAAACGGTTCCCAGATTGCGGGAACCTTTTACCAGGGGATAGATGAGGAGCAGGGGTCGGTTGTATTCTGGGTGACGCCGGAGTGGAACGGAAACGACGGAAAAAAGCACGTGCTTGCGCATCTGGACCAGTGGAGCGCGAATATCAGTGTCATATACAAAGGGGCGGACAACCGGCTGTATCTTGATTTCGGAACGAGCAACACGGTATCCCAGGATGTATCTTCCTGGACCGCGGGAACAACATATCTTGTGACAGTGCGATGGGATAGGGATAATCCCATTGAAGGCACTGACAACTTCATGTCGTTAAGCATAAATGATACGCACGTGATCGATTCAACTTCCCCTTCTTTCATGAATTCGTATGCCATGCGGGGCCAGAAATGCATCGGGGCGGATTGTCCGAATTCCGCTTTTCCGGCAAATGCGATCATCGAGGGTTTCACTGTATACCGGCGCCCGCTTTTCGACGGTGCAAACGGCATTGACGTAGGGAACGGGGATGAGATAAACCTTATTTATAACGGGGGAGCAGGCAGGGATCCTGCTGCGGTAACCGGTTCCTGGGATGTGGTATTCGCCCTTCCGACCGATCCGCAAACCCGTACTCTTTCCTCAGGGTCAGGAAACGCATGGACCCATCCCCATGCCTCTAACCTTCTCGGAGGCACGAACGGGAGAGATGGGTTTCTTCTTTCGGGAAATTACCAAACGGACGGATGGACTGCGGCCGGTTTAATCAACACGGTCGATACGTCAGGCGGATCCATGGATTTTGAGGCTGACGCCGGAGAGTATCTTACTGTTCCGGACAGTCAGACTCTGTCGGTCACGGGGGATTTGACGATCGGCGCATGGATCAAACCCGAGCGGGTAACCGCCGGCACCCAGTTTACCATTGCCGGTAAATGGGACGGAGCGCAAACAAGCTATCTCCTTGCGCAGTATGGAGACGAGATCCGCTTGTACATTGGCTCCCCAAGCGTATACGTACAAAGCACGAACATCAACCTGGTCTCCGGTCAGTGGTATTACGTTTCAGCCGTATATACGGCAGCATCACGGAACGTTGATATATTTCTGAACGGTTATGAGGCAGGCGTGGCTGTAAACGGAACTATTCCCGCCTCGATCGAAGACAACGGGGGTCGCTTTACGATCGGTGGTGAAGTCGGGCTTGAATCCGAAACACTCACGTATTCAATCATGTCAGGGCCGGACGACGGGTACTACAACTACAACAGCGCTTATAGCTGGTATGATAACACCAGTCAGTCCCTGGGACTATATTATTTACCTGCATACGGTATAGCCAATGAGAACTGGATGCGGTTCCAGAGTGTGCAGATACCACAGGGTGCAACGGTAACAGGAGCGAAGTTTTCATATACAGGCAACGGCTCTGCGCAGAACACAACCATTAACTCATCCATACGGATGGCGGATGTGGACGATGCAGTCGCGCCGGTATCCCAGGAGGATGCGCAAACGCTGGCAAAAACGACAGCTGCAGCGCAATGGGATACAACGCTTACTATCGCGCAGGATACTCCCTACTACGATTCGCCTGATTTTGCCCCGGCTGTCCAGGAGGTGGTCGACCGGCCGGGATGGCAGGCGGGAAACGACATGATGGTAATGTTTCGGCGCGACGATTTGTCCGCCGGATACATGAACTATAACGCTTACGAACGCGGACAGGCATATCGGCCTACTTTTACCGTCACTTACCAGACCGCATCTTCCACCCTCCAGAATTTTTACGACGGATTCATTGACGACGTAAAAGTGTACAACCGTGCGCTCCACTACCAGGAAATCAGGGATACGATATTCAAGCAGTCGCCCGCTTCTTTTGAGCTTTCCGGTATGGGAGCCTGGTGGAAGTTTGAGGATGGCTCGGGGCAAACCGCATCCGATGCGACGGGCAACAACAATACGGCAACGCTTGGTGTCTCCGGGGGAGCCGAAGCGAGCGATCCATCCTGGAACGCGATCGCACCCCGTCCGGATGTGGGTAATATGCCGGCGAGCGAAAAAATATACGGCGGCGGCTATGGGGTAAACGGCCATTACCTCTCATCCATATATCAGGATATTCCGGTTACACCCGGCCAGGATCTGGTTATCAGGGCCGTGGCGCATTCAGACGGCAGCTGCATACCGCTTCTCGTAGGCTACGGCACTACATTGTGGGGTACGGACGGATATGCGGTGGGGACTGCAACTTCCACGCGTGAAGATCCCGACGTTCTCATGTATTCCTATGAAGTGCCTCCCGGCGAAACCAACCTTCGTCTTGCACTCGGCAACTATGCCATGACTCCCGGCGTCTGTTACTGGCATGAGGTGGAAGTGCTGCCGAATCTTATCAACAACCCCAGCTTCCAATACGTAACGGGTACTCCAAATCCCTGGATACCGACCGGATGGGCGAATGATGAAATGGAGTCGGGAGATGCCGCGTTGACTACATCCCAATCCCGTACCGGCAACGCCATCAGTTTCGTGAACCTCGAAAACGGGGAGGGGATTGCACAGAATGATTCTCCTGTTTCAGACGATACGTTTTACGCATTGGGTTCGTGGTTCAGGGAGGTATCGAGTACGAACGTGAATATGGGCTTTACCATGGTCAGCACGACAACATTATGGAACCAGCATGCGTATGATTCCTCGGGGAATCACTACCACATGGCAGCCCATACCACAGGTGCGAATACCTGGACCCATTACAAGTATATCGGGAGAGGGATGCAGAACGGGACATTCAGCAATAACTACTCTGCAACCGGATATACCGGTGAGTCTTACCGCATGTCCGGTTATCTTGACGATCTATATCGGTTTGCATTAACAGGCGTGGACCTTACGGTGACTCCCGCATCCACGCAAAACTCCACCGAGAGTCCAGGTCTGCGCGTTGACGGTGCGGATACGCTGACCCAGGCAGTAACCGGGTTAACCACAACAAGCGGAGCGATCAAGTTCAAGTTCACCCCGCGCCATGATTATGGCGTAGCAAACCAGTTCGGATCGACCAATCCCCAGATCATCAATCTCTGGGCGGATACGAGCAACTACATTTATCTCAATTTCACGACTGCTTCCATACTGCGGATGAGGGCGCGGTTCAACGGTACGAGCATAACCTCGGACTGGCCGAATCCGGTGTTGGATGCGGGGACCACGTATAACTTCGAGATTTCCTATAACGCAGGCGGAAACATTACGCTCAAGGTGAACGATATCGAGCGCGCGACCAATACAGGGGTCGTTCCCTTTTCCGTCGTGCCGACGACCGCATATTTCGGATCGAACATAACGGGCGACAGCCAGTGGGACGGCACATACACCTCATTCAAGAGTATGGCCGTTACCGAAAACGCGGGAACGCAATACCTCAAATTCGGCAGCCGCTCCGTCAGGCTCACCGCCTATGATAAGGCAGACCAGTACATGACGCAGGCTGCCCTTCCGGCAAACGGGCCGTATACGGTTTCCGCCTATGTCTACAATGCTTCATCAAACATGGGGGCAGGCACGGTAGATATGTCCGTTGCATCACTTGCGTCAGGATCCGCATCTCTCGCAACAACCTATACGGACATGGGCGGCGGATGGTGGCGGCTCACGCACAGTTCCGGCGTCCAGCCTGCCGGCTCATACACATACGGAGTCGAAGTGAAAAACGGGAAGACAATATACCTCGACGCCTTACAGCTTGAGCAAAAAAGTTACCCCACTTCCTATACGGACGGAGGAATGGGGTCCGGATATGCATGGACCGGGTCAGCCGACAACAGCACAAGCACTAGAAACGCGACTACGGTTGTGTATCCGTTGAACGGAAACGTGACCCTCGGTGCGGGAACGGTCAGTTTCTGGATGAAGCCGACGGCCGGCTTTTTCAACCACTCGGGATCGAATAATTCCACCATGAAACTTCTTGATTTCGGCTCGTCTTACTTCGGCAGCGACGGCGGATTTGCGCTTGCTCATTACAATTCAAATATTGATCTGAACGCACAGGGCTTCGGCGGCACCGGGTCCGTAATGAGAAGCCTCACTCCGGATGCCAATAAGTGGCTTCACATAGTTGCCGCATGGAACGGAAGTCAGGGTGTTGTGTATGTGAATAACAACGGGGTGTCCGGTAGCTTTTCCCCGCATAACTTTGCAACAAACGTAATCGGAGTGGGAGACGGATATGAGATCATATCGGATCTGCGCATTTACAACGCGTACCTGACTTCGGATGAGGTTGCGAATTTGTACTACCAGGGGCTTCTCGTGCATGAGTCGGGCTCAGAAACGGACGACCGGTATGCCTCAGGTACGAAGACTTACACGTCCCCCGCTATTGATCTTTCCGCTGCCGGCCAGTGGGGCGCAACTCCGATACGCTTTACCCATACGTTAAACGGAGGAAGTGTTAATTACTTCACCCGGACAAGTGCGGATAACAGCATCTGGAGCGAATGGGCCGCGGTAACGGGTAATGAGATCGCGTCAAACCCATTGCGCTACTTCCAGTGGAAAGCGGATATGACAGCAGATGCAAGCTTGAGCGAAAGCCCGGTGGTGAACGGTATGGTGGTGAGTTATGTGGAGGATTCGATTGCTCCGGAGAATCCGGGCGCGCAAGCTCTTGGATATGTTGATGCGGCGTCATTATCCGCTACCCTTGTATCAGGCAGCTGGTACAATCATGCCAATCCAAAGTTCGCCTGGACAGCAGGTACCGATACGGCAGGGGAGGGGCAGTCCGCATCGGGAGTCGCTTCATACCTTCTCCTTTTGACCGATGATGAAAACGCAACTCCGTCTGCAAACATTGCGGATGATTGTTACCTTGAAACCGATGCCGGAAGCCGCCAGTTCACGGTCGGTTCCGCTCCCGCATCATGCTCGCTTTCAAACGGCACCTATTATCTGCGCCTTCAGACCAGGGACAATGCGGGCAATCTGGCCGACCCGGTTACTCTGTTTGTATACAAATTCGACTCAACCATACCCGACGCGCCTGCATCGGTATCCAGTACGAACGTGGGTTATCAGGCAACAAACAGCTTCACATTCTACTGGCCGGCTGCGGAGGATAACGGACCGTCCGGAGTACGGGGGTACGAGTACAAAACCGGGACAGCGTCAGGCGAGCTTTCCGGCTGGACCTTTACTGCCAATACCCTTGCCACAAACGTCACCGCTTATCAGGAAGGCCAGAATTATTTTTACGTGCGTACGGTTGATAATGCGGGCAACTATTCGGGACTGGCTTCAAACAACATATCAGTTACCTCTTTCTACTACAATGCCACCGCCCCGACCGAACCGCGCAGTCTCACAGTGTCACCGTCAACCACGGCAAACGCACCCGCCGCAGCAAACGTATTTACCGTTGAATGGGATAAACCGGCAACCTATTCGGGCGAGATAGCGAAGTACTATTACTGTGTGAACTGTACGCCTTCGGAAAGCACTATGACCGAAACCACCGCAGCCGAGACGGTCAACAGGAGACTTGAAAACCTCGCCCTTGCCACGCAGCAGGGGAAAAACACCATCCACATCGTCGCAGAGGACAATAACGTGAATACGGAAACCGGCCACGGCAACAGGAATTACGAGGCATACGCGACCGCGGACTTCTACGCGTCAACAACCGCACCCGGCGCACCCCAGGCCCTTACCATTTCAGACACGTCCGACCGTGACAGCAGCATGTGGCGGCTTACGCTTGCATGGAAAGCCCCCTCCACCGGAGGGACTCCGTCAAGCTACGAGGTGTTCCGATCAACGGATAATACATCTTTTACGTCCATGGGAAAAACGACATCCCCCGCATATACGGACGCGGACCTGACCCAGTCAACGGCTTACTACTATAAAGTAAAGGCTATAGACAATGCAGGCTCCTCATCCATTTATTCCAATACTGTATCGAAAGCTCCCGAGGGCAGGTATTCCTCGCCGCCGACCGCAGGAGGCGCGCCGAGCGTGTCCGCCGGCTCAACCACCGCGACAGTCACCTGGACAACCTCCCGCACCGCGTTTGGTACGGTAGAGTACGGCAAGACGGCCGCATACGGATATGCCGGTTCGGAAACAACCGCGACCAAAACCCACTCGGTGAAGCTCACCGGACTTGCTCCGGATACCGAATACCGTTTCCGTGTGCTCTCCATGGATGAGAGCGAGATGGTCGGATACGAACGGGTTGATGCGTACTCGTCTGACTACTCATTCACCACCCTTAAGGCGCCTTCCATATCGGAAGTGAAGGTGAGCGATATAACACTCACGTCAGCAATTATTACCTGGAAGATGTCTGCCATGACAACAACAAAGGTAGAGTACGGGGAGACGACAAATTACGACAAAAAAGTGGAGAATCTTGTTATCGCATCGGAGAGTTCGCATCTCGTGAAGCTTACCGGCCTGAAACACTCGTCAACTTACCATTTCCGCGTACGCGGTACGGACAGCGACCAGAACGACATTGTATCCGATGACTACACATTCACCACCATGCTCTATCCGAAAGTGACTGCCGTGGTTTTCAACACCGATGAAACCGAAGGCGGCACATCGGTCGTTATCGCCTGGAGCACGAATACGGACACAACCGGCGAAGTGGAATACCAGGCGGTTGAGGTTGATCCGGCGTCAGGCAGCAAACCGGCGCGGGATGAACTCCAGAAGATGTCAGGCACAGAGCTTTCCCGGCTCCCGGTCGTGCCGAAGGGCAAAACGCAGTATGTGTATACTGGTCTGCTTGAAAAGAAGCATCTCGCACGGATTCCGAGCCTGAACGACGGTTCGCTTTACGTTTTCACGGTGCGGGGCAGGGACGGCCACGGCAACGAGGCGGTATCCGAGCCGATCCGCTATATGACGGGGATAGATACCCGTCCGCCGACCCTCCAGAACGTGATCATCGAAACGCCGGTCACCGGAATCGGCGCGGATGCGAAAGCGCAGATCATCGTATCCTGGGATACGGACGAGCCTGCATTCGGCCAGGTGCTCTGGGGCGCTGGTACGGGAAGCGAGTACCCCCAGGCGACCGAGCGCGACCAGTCGCTTGCCGGAAAACACGTGATGGTCATCCGCGACCTTACTCCCACCTCATCCTATCACCTCAAGATCGTATCGACTGATAAGGCGGGCAACCGGATCGAATCGAACGATACGGTTGTTGTGACTCCATCAGCGCAGGCAGCTGCATTTGATGTCATCATTAAAAATCTCGAAGACGTATTCGGGTTCCTGAAACTATGAAACAGAAAGCAAAGCAACTGCCGGCGGTCATTGACATCAGGGCGCTTGAGGCGCGCCTGCCGGCAAAGAAAAAACGGTCCCACCATGAGGTCGTGAAGGTAAGCCGCGTTTCCAAGGAATTCAGGGTCGGGACAGGCAAGGTTGCGGTACTTTCGCATATTAACCTCATCCTGTATTCGGGTGAATTCGTTATTATATACGGGCCTTCAGGATGCGGAAAAAGTACATTTCTTCACACGATACTCGGACTTGAGGCGCCCACACGGGGGAGCGTGCTCCTCAGAGGAACTGATGTTTATAAAATGGGGAGCGACGAACGGACCAGTTTTCGCCGGGAGAAAATCGGCATGGTATTCCAGCAGGCGAACTGGATTAAATCGCTTAACGTCTGGGAAAACATCGCTTATCCCTTATACCTTTCCGGCCTTGACGGCAAGCGTGCGAAAACGCGCAGTCTTGAAGTGCTGCGGGAGGTCGGTATGGGGGACTATGCGGATCAATCGCCGAACGAACTGTCAGGAGGCCAGCAGCAACGGGTTGCATTGGCACGCGCGCTGTCGACTGACCCGTGGATTCTTGTTGCGGATGAGCCAACGGGCAACCTTGATTCGCGCTCGAGCGAGGAAATTATAGAACTGCTTGCGGTTTTGAACCGGGAAAAGAGGAGGATGATTGTGATGGTCACCCATGAAATGAATTTTTTACCCATTGCCACCCGCCGTATCGGTATGCGGGACGGCGAAATCGTAATCGACGAACATGACTGATTTCATAAACAAAATAACGTTCAAAGACCTGAAAAAAATCATTCCCGGCCTGCGGGAGGATTTCTTCAACGGGAGAAGGGGAAGGTTGTCCTGGGTCGTTATCTTCCGGCTTGCCCTGAAAAATCTCTTGTACGGAAAAACAAGGACAGCGGTCACGGTTGCCGCGATTGCGGTCGGAGCAGGTGCCATCGTGTTTCTCGTTTCGTTCGGGTACGGACTCCAGGAAATCGTGACAAACCGGCTTGTCATGCCCAATTCCCTCAGGTTGGCGGATGTCCAGAGTGATTCGACCGCGCTTTCCCTCTCCCGGGACAAGGCGAAGGAAATTCGGAACATTGAAGGGGTTGAGGATTTCCGCGTTTCCGTTTCGCTCGCCGGGTCCTTAAGCATGAATGGATCACGGATGGATGTTGTCGTGATCGGAACGGACAATAAATTCCTTGAGTATTCCCACCTGTATCCGGTTGCCGGGTCCTTCTTTTCGGGGGAGGCCGAGGCGGCATACAGCGCGTCATGCAAAGGAAGCAACTGCCGGTCCGAAATAGAGGAGCTTTTGAGTTTTATTGAAAAAGGTGCGGTTGCCGGCGCCTCAGAAGAGCTTTCATCTGTCACTGACGGCGATCCCCTTGACGCGCAGCAGAAAAAAATGAGGTTCCGGCTGGATGAGGACCGGTATGTGCCGGTCCGTTCGGCGCCCCGCACGACAGGCACGATAATCGGATATACGAGAGGGGAACTTTTCGAAAGCCATGAGGGACAGGAAGTCTGGGGGTCCTCCTATGACAGCGTTGATACGAAAGGTAAGGCAATCCAGGACAGTAAGGGCGACTGGCATGGCAGGTGGGTAAGGGCAAGCATGCCGCTTTGGAACAAGGTAACGGAAGATGTGTACGAGCCGCAGAAGGGAGAGGACGGATCGCAGAAATATGGGGACGGCTACATGAGCGAAAACAACCTCAAAATCCTGTCCCCTGATGAAATCGCAAGCGAACGGCGCGTAAATGAACTCATACAGAAACAGGCGGCAGGTACGGTGCTCGGCGAATCAACGGGAAGCGCATCTGTCCTCACCGTGAGCGATGACTCGCAGGCAAGCGAAGCATCCGCCCTCAAGGAATTGCTGAGCGTGAGAACGCAGGAGAAGATCGCCTCGTCCTCCATGCATCTCGGTTTGGTTGAGGTGAAAAAGGAGGGAGGCAAGGAGGTCATCGTGTCCACCGGCTTCCTCAAGATGCTCAAGATCGAACCGGCCAAGATCATCGGAAAAAAACTGCAGCTTGAATACATCATTTCAGGCGGCGTTATCCAGGGGGTATCGGGGCGCATCGTAAGCCGTCCGGTCGGGTATACGGTCAGAGGCGTGGTAAAGGATGACAAAAAATCCTATGTCTTTACGCCCATAAGCGATGTGGAAAGCATGGGCGTGAAAAAATACACTCAGGGAAAAGTGCTTGCCAAAAGCGCTCCGGAACTGACTAAAGTAAGGGAGCGGGTTGAGAAGCTCGGATTCGTTACCTCCTCGATTGTTGATACGCTTGCGCAGGTGAACAGGCTTTTTTCAATCATGCGCTTTCTTCTGGGTACGTTCGGCATGATCGCATTCATTGTTGCCATTTTCGGCATGTTCAATACCCTTACAGTGTCACTTCTTGAACGGACGCGTGAAATCGCCGTCATGAAGACGCTCGGCACGACCGACACGGATGTCGTCAGGCTCTTTATGGTCGAATCGCTTATTCTCGGCATGCTCGGCGGGTTTGTGGGGATTGAGTTCGGGAAGGGCTTAGGGCAGCTTGTCGCATGGGTATTTCTCCTGTTCCAGAACGATAAAACAATTATTCTTTTCAGGACACCTCTTTCCTTTATTTTCCTGGTATTTGTTTTATCGACTGTGGTGGGCCTTCTCACGGGCATATTCCCGTCTCAAAGGGCAAAGCGCATCAGCGCGCTTGACGCCTTGCGGTATGAGTAAGGGGGAACCGGTAAACGCGGAAGGGTTTTTCCACCGGATTGCCCTGGCAATAGTATGCCTTTTTCCCTTCCGTGTCGAATATGAACGCGGAATGCGTAAAACAGGTGTCCTCACGGCGCGTCGTACAAATCGCCCGCTTCTGTGCATGGTGTTTCCGGTCTTTCAGAAGCAGTTTCAGGTCTTCAACGGTTGAGGCATGTGCAATGAGTTCTTCCGCCCGCTCCTGGTGGGCGTGCGACCAGGCTTCAAACCCCGGTTCCGTGTCAAATCCGAGATTCCGTCGGTCCAGATGGAGGAAATGGTTTGTCTTTACGGACGGATGTTTTATGCTTTTCACATAATACCGTTCCGGCACCCCTTCGATGCCATAGCACTCTTCCGGGTCCGCGACAAACATGTTGCCTCCGATACGCGGACGGAAGGAGCGGACGATTTGAACTGCCTCTTTGGCGGATTCCGCATCCAGGATAATCCGCACGTACGGCCTCCTGATATAGGAGATCTGGTTTGGCGCTACGTGGACATAGGTTGAAACAAATGCAACGCCTTTCCCGTTCATGCCGCCGTAATATCCGTCCTGCCGGGGATCGGGGTTCTGCACGATGAGTTTTGCAAACCGGTCGTCAGGTGAATCAAAGAGCTTGATTTCATCGTCCCACCTCATCCAGGAAACCGGATCGCGGGTTTTGGCAAGAAACCAGGAACGGTTGAAACGTGTTGCCGCGGTCGTGCACATATGTTTGGATCATTCAATTGTCAGATTCCGTCGGAGGTTGTCCCTCCCCCTCGCGCTGCTCGGGGTAAACCGCATTCATGAAGAAGCGTCGTTTATCCCGAGGAGTCAATGACGACGAAAGGGGGAGCCCTTCCACCTCCGCCACCTGACAATTGGATTAGTAACTATAGGGTATAGTATCAAGCCGGGATAATATTGTCAAAGTTGACGGACACTGCCGACAGTTGTAGAATGGGAGTATGGACACCCGACACATCCTTAAAACCCTTTCCCGGTTCGGCCTGACGGAAAATGAAGCAGCCGTATATCTTGAGGCGGTCAGGCACAGCCAGATATCGCCGTTCAAGCTCGCCCGGCTGACCGGCATACCGCGCACGACCGTGTATGATGTGATGATGAGCCTTGCACTCAAAGGGCTTATCACGGTAAAGACAAGCCAGGGTCTGGAAAAGCAGCAGTCATGGATAGTCGCAAACAATCCCTCTGCACTCCGCGATATTTTGACCAAACGCCGGAAGGAACTCATGGAGCTTGAAGTTGACGTGGTGGACATGCTGTCTGATTTGAAAGCCGGATATCTGTCGCATGAAACGAACGGTCTCGTGAAATTTTTCCCTGGCGTTTCGGGAGTGAGAAAAGCATACGGTCTCCTCAAGGACATGCCCGACGACGCGGAGATACTGTTTTTTGACCACATGATGCCCATGGATACGTTGGGGAAAGAGTACGTGAATGAGGAGGTCTCCCAGTCCCTGAAGCCGCGTACGGTCAAAAAACGGGTCAAAACAATCATGCCGCTGAATGACTGGACCCGGCATGTGCTTACATACCAGTATGGACGCAATCCTTCATACATCGATTACCATGAGTACCGTTATATCGAAGACAAAACGTTCATCCTGGACCATGATATGTATATCGTTTCCGACAAGGTGATTTTGATTTGCGCCAAGGATGATGAAGTATGGGCGGCAGTGATCTCAAGCAGGCTTGTCGCAGCATCATTGAGGTCTCTTTTTCATGTGCTCTGGCGTACCGCAATTCCCGTGACGAACGGTTTCGTAAAGGATTTGGGAGATAACGAATTCCTCAGGGTTGAAAAGAAGCGTCACCACTGAGGAATGGTAATGATGCCGATCCGGTCAAGGCCGAGAACAAGGGTGAATACCGGCCAGAACACAAGATCGAAAAAGAGCCGGTCCTGATAGACCATGCGGTACTGGAAAAGGTGTATAAGGAATCCGATAAGGAAGTAAACAGCAACACATATGAAAACGCGCGTCAAAATTTTCTGTCTATTCGGTGCGGGAGGACTCTTTGTCATGTGACCCCGGGGAGACTTGAACTCCCAACCTAAAGCTCCGCAAGCTTTTGCTCTATCCAATTAAGCTACAGGGTCAGGTAGAATGTGAATAAGAACCAATTCTATGCGTAAAGCGTTCCTTTTCACTTTCGCTGTCGCGTTTTCTACAATAGCTATTGTATCATATTTTCGCCTTGTTGACCGCGCCTATCCGAAGACCTACATCGGCAAGAAGAACATAACATATCAAACACGCACGGAAATCGATTCATGGCTTGTGGACGCATACAATCATCCCTTCTACCTTAAAGTCGGCACGCGCATCTATGCGACGAATCTGCATCATATGGGAGTGCTCCTCGACCGTAACGCAACAGTTCGGACGGTATTCGAAAACAACACGAAACCCTTTCCCGCAAACGTGACGGCGTTCCTGCGCAATGCGCGCTCCCAGCATATGCTCATGCCGGTTCTTGTATTCACGGACGATTTCTCCCGCCGCATCGGGGAAGCGCGGTACGATTTCACTGCGAAACAGGATGAGGTGTCGGTAGACCGTTCGACAAAGACACTCAGCCTGACCGACAACGAAAAGGTATACCGCATAGACATGGAGCACTTGAAGTCGCTTATCCTTTTTTCCTTCGGGAAGGAGAACGCCACTCTTGAACCGCGGCTTATCAAAGTGGTTAAGGAAGACAAGCAGAAAGGGATCGAGGAACAGAACAGGAAAATTGTATCCGTTTTTTCCCGGCCGCTCGAGATCGTGCTGCAGGAAGGGGGAGCGGTAGCGCGCGCCCTCATTACTCCGGATGAACTCAAAACGGTATATGACGTGTCGTACGATGGAACGGACGTGAAATTTACCGCGGACGAGAAAGCACTCGGGTTCCTGCTTGACGCAAAGATCGATCCGCTTGTCGCCCGCAACCGGCAGGTGGACATGAAGGCGCTGAAATCGAACATCCTCGCCTCGTTCCACGCGCGCACCGGCGGATTGGCCGGCGGGCCGGTCGTCGCGGATGTCAGGACCACCGAACCGACCCGGACGCACGGGGAAATTGCGGACCGGTATATCGAAGTCAATATCGCCGCCCAGAAGATGTACCTGTTTGACGGAGGCCAGATGGTGAAGTCATACCCGGTTTCGACCGGGCTCTACTATCCGACGCCCACCGGCAGATTCAAGATCATGAACAAAGCTCTTGAGGGGTATTCTGACATCTTCAACGTATACATGCCGTATTGGATGGCGTTTCATTACGGGTGGGCGGGCGGGCAGGATGCGTATTTCGGCATCCACGAACTGCCGTACTGGTATGTGGGACAGGAGCGTAAGCAACGGCCTCGGGAATTTCTCGGAAGCCCCCATACGGGCGGATGCGTGTCGCTCGATATCGGCGCAGCGAAGGAAGTGTATGACTTTTCGTTTGTCGGGATGGATGTCCTCATCTTCAATTAGGCTTCTTTCTTACCCAATCCGGATACGTTCCTGATACAATCCTAATGAACCCTTAAACTCATACAAAATAGGTAATAGTATGACACGTGAGATTGGACGATGGGAACAAGCAGGTGGTTTGCCGGAATGGGCTCGGGCACTCACAGATGAGATGGCCGGATACCATAGGGAAACATTCGAACACAATGACCGCGTAGGAACCCTTACGAGCAGGTTATGGCAGGAGTACATATCTTTACCGCAGCAGAAGGGGACGCTCTTCCGCATTACCCCTTTCACCATGTACGTTGCCGGAATCCTTCATGACATCGGCAAAAAGGATATTCCCCTGGAGATCATAGACAAGCCGGGCAGGCTGGATACGGAAGAGGCGTCCGTCATGGTGCAGCATACTGAAATCGGGTACGAAACGGTCAAGCCGTTTGATCCGACGATCGCCCAGATTATCCGCGGGCACCATGCCTATGGCAAAAACGGCCTCGTCTACGACCATGACCTCGCGCGCACCGCGGATCCGGAGATAAACGCCGCGCAGCTGGTTATGGCAATCGCGGACAAAACCGACGCTTCCTATCACCGCGGTCCCCACGGGCAGAACCGGCCCATGGAGGAGGTGTCCGCACTTCTCTATACGCAGTTTGCCCACGAACTTGCGGAGGGGCTCGTGAGTGAAGACTTGCTTATACTTGCGATGCGCTATGCGGAGGAATTGGGATCAGCCTGAGCGCGGGTTCATTCAGTGCGCATTCACCCAGTTCCGTGTCGACGGCCCGAATATTCCGGTGCCGGACGAATATCCAAGCGGGGAGAGTATCGACTGGTAGTTCGCTTCCTGGAGCCGGCGCACCGCATTTGACGTCAGCGGGCCGTACAGGTCGGTTTCGTTGCCCGGGCTTCCCGGTCCGCTCTGTGCTACCGTGTAACCCATCTGGTTCAGGTACATCTGAAGGCTTCTTACGTCTGCGCCGCGCGTACCGATATACATGTTCCGCGAGAAGATCGGGTGGGATGCTCCGCTTGAGGAACCACCCCCTGAAACGCTTCCCGAGGCTGCGTAGGTGGCGGTTGCCGGCGCATAGGAGGTGCGCATGCCTGCGCTTCCCGAGGCGACGGTCGTTCCGGCAAGCGTATTGCTCCATTCTCCGGTCGCGCATCCGTTGCCGCCGCGTACTTTGTAGAAATAGGTTTCTCCCGGGTTAAGCATCTGGATCGTGTGGTCGATCACGCCGTCATATGAACCGAAGTCAAAGCTCGTGCCAAACCGGATGTCGCCCGGTTTGTAGCCGTAGGCGATGAAATAGTAGCTGATGTTGTCGCGGATCGGCGTGAAATAGAGCGTTGAGGAATGGGATCTGCTGTCGATCTGGAAAAGGTGCGGCGCGCCTGAGGGCGGTGTGCTTCCGCAGCTTGGCGGTTTGGCGTTTGATGCCGATGTTGAGGGTTCGTCGTTGTCGTGTACGGTTACGGTGACTGTTTCTACGCTCATGCCGCCGTAATGGGCGTCAAGGGAGGTGACGATGTGCTGGAAAATGCTCGTCTTGGTGCCGTCGCGGTTGGGATCATCTTTTGCAACGACATGCACGGTCTGCGGCACGCTCCAGTTTGTGGGAAGGAACGTGAAGAGGGCACCGGAGGTAGTTGCCTCCCAGTTGTTGCTGAGCACCTTGATGCGCACGTACGCATTCGGGCGGCTCGTCAGGACCATGGTGTAGGTGTCTTCAGTACCCGCCTCCGTCACTTCGGTTCCTCCGTTTGTCTGAGTAATCTGGATGCCGGGCACGGTGCTGTCGTCATCCACGATGTTCACGATTATCGAGGAGGTCAGGCCGTTGTAATCCGAATCGGTTGATGAGGTTGTGTGAACGACCGGGGCGGTATGGTTCCCTTCGACAATGTAATCGTTGAGGGCGGAAAGGGTTGCAATCTGGTTCGTATTCCAGTTTTCCGGCGTGAAAATGAGGGACGAAGGGGATGCGGTAACTTGTTCGTCCCCGTCGATTGTGACCGTGACGTTTGCGGTCGGGCGCGATTTCAGTTTGATGTAATACTTATCGTCGATGCCGTATTCGGTCAGATTGATGACGCCGTTGGGGAGCGTGATTGCCACTCCCGGCTCGTCCGCGTCGCGTGCGGTGACGGTGATGACCGCCTGGTTGCCCACCGGATAATTGACATCGCTTGAGACGGCAATGGTATGGATAAGCGAAGCAGAATGGGTGCTGTAGATGTCCGCGCTTCCCAGAGTCAAGGTGACGGTCTGGGGGACATTCCAGTTGTCGGGCGTGAACGCAACCGTATAGGATCCGCTTGTTGTCGCCTCAAAAGTCGTGGAAAAGGACAATTCATACAGGATGTCGGATGTCGGTTTGCTCCGGAGGGCCATCGTGTAAGTGGCGTCGCCCTGGTCCTCGATCAGGGTGATGTTTGAGGAGCTGAGAACCAGTCCGGCAACGTCGATATCCGTGATAGCGGCGCGTACTACGTTTCCCGGAGAGGTGCCGCCGGTATAGGGAACGGTTAATCCATAATCCGGATCCGTGGAGCCGGCAGTGTGCGATATGTCCACGTTCCGGGGGGATGAGGTGTTCACGATATGGTCATTCGGCGCAGTTACGGTCACGGTTTGGACGATATTGTATGTATCCGGCGTGAACGTGAGGTTTTCAGGAACGATGGAAAGGTCGGTGGTTCCCGAGGCGGTTGCCGGGGTGATAACGACGTCGCCCGCCGGCTTGCTGTTCAGGACAACCGTATAAGTCCGGGCGGTTCCGCCCTCAGTCAGAGCGATTGTCGGGGCACTTAAGGTTACTCCCGCGACATCGGTCGTGTCTGTGATGTTGGCATAGATTGTGGTGGGGAAGACAAATGCGTCATATACCAGATCCGTCGACGCCGCGTCATAGGTGAAATAGGATTCGCGGCTGCCGTTTGCAACATAGTCGTGAACGGCCGATACGATAATATCCTCATCGACATTCCAGGTTTCGGGGGTAAAGGTGACGGCCAGGGGATCGGAGCCGTCGGAGAGCGTTTGGCCGTCCGCGCTCGTGATCGTTACCACCACGTTTGCGGTCGGCTTGGAATTGAGTCTCAGGGTATAGGTGTCGGTCGTGCCGTCCTCATCCACATTAAAGGTGGTTTTGGAAAATGTCGCTCCGGCGGTGTCCGTATCCGTATACGTCACGTTTACGGTAGCAAGCACTTCGCCGTTGCTGTGGTAGTTGGGGTCGGCGGATACGCTCGTGTGAGTGAGCATGAGCGACTGGGTGGTCGAGCGGTCTACAAAGTCATGGACCGGAATGACGGTAACCACCTGCGCGACATTCCAGTTGTAGGGGGTGAAGGTGAGGGTGGATGAGGAAACGTCAAGCTGCGCGGAATCTGAGGAAACGATATTTACCGAAACGTTCGCGCTCGGCTGGGAATTCAGTTTCACGCTGTAGGAATCATATACGGACCCGTCCTCGGTTACTGCGGTGGCTCCGGTTTCAACAACGGTCAGCCCCGCGCTCTCGTCCGCGTCTCCGAATACCTGCACGCGCCGGTTCTGCACCTCGCTTACATAAATGCGATTTGAAGAGTCAAGCGCAATATTGCGCGGTTCATTGAACTGTCCGTCTTCTGTGCCGTATACGCCCCACACGTCCGTTTCCGGAGTTTTGTTGCCGTCCTGATCAAACCGCTGGATGCGGTTGTTGCCGGTATCCGCCACATATATGAAATATTCCCCGAGCGTTCCGGTTTCTTCGATCGCCATGCCCTGGGGGTTGTCAAACTGGGGGATCGGCCGGTCATCGGCTGATCCGTATTCGCCCCATGCTGCGGCGCCCATGGTTGGTACCAGGCCGTTCGCGTCGAATTTGAGGATGCGGTGGTGTCCGGAGTCCGCGACATATATTTTGTTCTGTGAATCGACGGTGATGCCGTAGGGATTGAGGAAGTACGGTCCGGTCGGTGCGACCGGAGTCGGCGTCCCCGGATCCACTACAACAACGGGAGTGGGGAGTCCGATCGCCCAGTCAAACGTGTTGTCCGATTTGTATTTGAGGATGCGGTTGTTGTTTGTATCGGCAACGTACATTTTTCCCGTTGATTCGTTTGCCACGTCTTTCGGTCCTCCGAAGGAGTAGGGGGTGACGGAAGGCACGGGCAGGGTTGACATGTAGGTGCCGTTCGTCTGGAACCGCTGGATGCGGTTGTTGCCCGTGTCCGCCACGCACACTTCGCCGCCCGTGTTGACGCCGATGCCGAGCGCGCCGCTGAAAGGCGAACCGTTTCCCGCCCATTCCGCCTGGGGAACCCAGGTCGAGTTGAATTTCTGCACCGTGTTGGTCGTCGCATTATTTATGTATATATTCCCGGAAAGATCAATCGCCACGTCAACCGGCTGGTTGGATTCATGGGAGAAAGACGAGCTGAAAGTATACAGGTCCGACAGGGAGTCGTATGCATACTCGTCAATCTGATGGTACGGTTCAATCACATACACGGTATCGGTCCAGGTAGTGATTCCGGTTGTACCCCTGCTGCTCTGTACGCTCCATTGTTTGAGGAAGTTGCGGCCGTTATCGTACTTCTGGATGCGGTTCGTTGTATCCGTCACGAAGATGTTCTGGTTGCTGTCGATATGGATTTTGTTCGGCTGGTTGAAGGTGTTGTCGAGACTGTTGCCATAGCTTCCCATTACTCCGGCCTGGGAAAAGCGGATGCCTCTTGCGAGCGAGGGATTGAATGTGTATTCGACAACGCGGTTGTTTCCCGTGTCCGCCACAAATACCCGGTACGGGGCTGCGGTTCCGATGACCGCGATGCCTTTGGGTGAGCTGAACTGGTTGGTACCGGATCCGAGCGTGCCTGCCACCGAGGCGACGGCACCGGTCGTAATGTTTATGGCCTGTATGCGGTTGTTTTTCGTATCAGCGACAAACAGGTATGCTTCGTTGGCGTCGACAGCGACCCCCTGCGGTTCGTTGAACTGGCCTTCGCCTGCTCCGTAAGTTCCCCATGCGTATGGCGGGCCGACCAGCGCGCCCGTTGATGTATCAAACCGCTGGATCCGGTGGTTGCCGGTATCCGCCACATAAAGCGTCGTTCCAACCCGGGATATGCCCATCGGCTGTTTCAGTTTTCCGACTGCTGTTCCGTAGCCTCCCCAGTTTGAAGTCTGGTGTACGCCTGCAGTTGAGTATTTGTCTATCTGCGAATATGCGGAGTTGGTGACGTACAGATACGCGCCGTCTGTTGTGACATCGGACCAATAGCTCCAGAATTTATAGAGGAAGTCGGGTTTGACGGTCGTGGTCTGGGCTGTAACTGCAGGCGCGAACGCGGAGGACAGGAAAAAAAAGGCCGCTGCGGTTATGACGAGCGCGGCCGAAAGGTTTTTCCTGAATTTTGTCCGGGCAATATGCGTTCTTATATCCGTACTAAAAAATTGATCACCAGTTCATCTATTGTTTGACCGTATACATCAATATAATAAGAAACGGATAAGCTTGTCAATGGGTAAAACCCCTGCGTAGGCAAAGCCGGATCACCGATGTTCTGGTATAGTTACAGGATATGAAGTACGTTTCGGCTCCCGAAATCAAGCGGACGGTTGAGCTTCTCGTGGACAAGCTCGGATTTGCGCATGTGAAGACGGAGCGGGTGCACTGCATCCGTTCCTTCGACGCGAAAACCCGCGCGTATGCCCGCATCTGGGGGATGGCACCCCTTTTCCATGAAGTCGCTGGCATCGAGCCGAACTACATCATTGAAGTTGTTGCAAAGCGCTTTGATAAATTAAGCGAACGTGAAAAAATAAAGACAATCATCCATGAGCTCATGCATATCCCCAAGACCTTTTCCGGCGCGCTTCTGTCCCACCGGGGGAGGTATCACCGGATCAATGACCGGGAAGTGGAAAAAATAATCCGCTCGCTTGAGCGGAGAGGGGATTGATGAGTGAATCTCAAAAACTTACGTCCGGGTTTAATACTAACGACAATTCAACGAAATTTTTTTTACATTCGTCTGGTATCATGGAAGAATGATTGACGTAAGTCCCACGCTCAACCGGACCGATCTCATCGCACGCGAAGCACTCGCGATCGAACGTACGGCGCTTGCCAACGAGCGCACCTTCCTTTCGGTTCTTCGTACCTGTTTCACGTTCATGATCGGAGGGATCACGGTCATCAAACTGTTTGAAGCTCCGGTACTGCACAGCATGGGTTGGGTACTCATTATCGGTGCGGTTGGAGGCTGTTATGCGGGCTGGCTCAAATACCGCCAGACCGGCCGCCAGATAGAACATATCCTGCGCAAGCTTCCCTTCGCCCCCAAAAGCGAAAAGCATCTGGCGATTGAGGAAGATCTTCTTGAGGATTGAACGCGCTCCTGTGGTCATTACGCATAAACGCCCGTATAAGACAAAAACTCACCTGCGCGAATAGGATTAAGCGGACTGCGTCCGCCGTAGCCCGCTTCGGCGAGCGAAGGCGGAGAGTGCAGGATTTGAACCTGCGCGAGCCTTTCGGCTCAAGGGGTTAGCAACCCCTCGCTTTGGGCCACTCAGCCAACTCTCCTGAAACATCAGTAATTGTACCTCATGGAGCCTTTTTTATACAGGGTTATTTAAGGCAGTCCCGCACGCATTGCCGGCACCTCTCAGGGGCTCTTCCCCAGGCGGCAAGCGCTTCCTCGATCGGGTGCTTGAAGCAGAATTTAGGCCTGCAGTTTTTGTCATAGCAGGCTTTCTGTGTGCTGGTTACCTTTGTATCTGCCGGTGGTCTTCCCGTTCCTCCCGTGCCGCCCCCACCTGTGCCTCCTCCACCGCCTCCACCTGTGCCGCCTCCACCGCCGCCGCAGCTGTTGTCAGTCTGGCATTGGCAGGACCAGTCTTTGTCGGCAAGGCATGTGCAGACTCTTCTCGTTCCCTGCTCGCATCCGTGGGCAGCGCAGCCTTGGTCGCTTGTCTGTCCGGGCGTGCAGGAATCCTGTTCATAAGCGCGGCTATTGCGGGACACCGTCGTATTTGAAGCATATACTAGCACTCCAAGGATGAGAAATCCCGACAGGAGAGGGGCGGCCAGCTTGGGATCGATGGAGCGTATATCGAATCGGGAAGCTTTTTTTTGTACTTTTTTCATGGAAGCGTATAAATTTGCTAACTACCACCATGGTACGGTTTTATCGGGCAGTTGTCAAACGGGGGAAGAAGAAAATAGGTACGGGGTAGGTGCCGGAGAGAGGAGTTGAACCTCCACGCCCTTGCGAG
This sequence comes from uncultured Gammaproteobacteria bacterium, assembly GCA_964629635.1. Lineage (GTDB taxonomy): Bacteria > Patescibacteriota > Microgenomatia > UBA1406 > GWC2-37-13 > YC2-FULL-38-9. Next base: position 116,641 of record CAZVQS010000001.1, on the reverse strand, counting down.
CACACGCTTCTGAAGCGTGCTTGTCTGCCATTCCAACACTCCGGCTTGCGTTCATCTGAACAGTGTGTCCAGTTTTCTCATTATAGCAAATAAGATCCGTCATACCACTGGAGCGATATCCTTTGATTCGGAGCCTTGCCGTTATATAATTCTGCTATGACCGAAACGTACTTCCCCATGTACGGGTTGAGCAGCCGCCTCAAGAATGCCCCGTACCGGCTTCCTCCCGTGTTTTCCGAGCAGGACCGTGCGGGAAACATGCTGGCCATGCTTACGACGAATGAATTCCTTGATCCGGTCCGCGCAGCGCACGTGCGCAGTTCCCCGCAAGCGCCGAACGGCTATATTGCCGGAGTGGGGGTTGGCAATGTGTTTGCGATGATGGATCTGTTTCCGGAGGGGAGAAGTCCGCGCGGGATTATCTGTACCGACGTCATGCCTGAGGTAGTGCTGCTGGGACGTGCATTTGTCCGCAGCATAGCAAAAAGCGCTAGCATGGAGGAGACATTTGACCGGCTTCACGGCATCGATTCGCTGCCGGTATATCTGTCGGTCCTGCGTGATGAGAAGCATCCTGAAGTGCGCCGTAGGCTGTTGTCGGCCGTGCCCCGCGTGATCGAATGGATGGCCGAACGTTCCGATTACTCCCGGCTTGTATCTCTCCCGAACATTCCCGGCGCCGTTTTGAAGACCATAAAGCGCCATTTCCCCGCGTTGAAACGGCTGGCGGCGGAAGATAATCTCGCGGTGACGTACGCGAGTTTCACCGATCCGGCATGGGCGCGGTATCTCAAGAGCCTTGCCTATTGGGGAAAATTCCGTAACGTGATTTATCCGAGTAATATCGTTGACCATTTGACCGGACGCGGAAAACATATGGATAAGGCGGGGGAACTCAATGCGGTCCTCGCTGATCTCAAAGGAGGAGATGAGGTCAATTGGTTTGTGGATACGACCGATACTTCGCTTGCATATCATCTCCGGATAAGTCAGGATCCGCCCGCATACGGCCCGGAAGATTTTGCCTGATTGGTTCTGCAGCCTTATTTCATCACATCTTTCAGGTTGGGTTCAAAATCCTTCCGGAAGAGCCACAGCTGGTTGCGCGATATGAAGAACCCCGTTTTGTTTTTTGCGATGACCGCAAGCTCAGCGAGGCGCAGCAGGTACTCGAAAGGCTGCAGAAACAAAGTGACAAGCTGTCCGGCACCCCCGTGCCGGCGCGCGTGGAGCCGTTTGGCATGGTACAGGCGCCGGGCATTCGGAAAAAACCGGTATATCCATGCGTTCGATGTGATAAAGCGTCCGTACGTGTTGTTTTTCGAAAACACCGGTTTCATTTGGAGAATTTCATGTGCCACGTAGGCGGTACGCTTTTCAAGGGGGGCTGCCATATCCGTTTCAGTCATAAAAAGATTTAGGCAGACGGAATCCGGCCCCTGCCGTTTGCGCATGAGGACCGCAAGCAGGATCGTCCAGAACCGGGCGGTGAAAAGGAGATTCTTGGATGTAACGACAAAAATGTCCACGTCATCGGTTTTCCGGCAGTTGAGCATTGACAGGGAACCGGATATCCCGATCATCCGTATAAACGGAGGGAGAGCAAGGATTTTCAGGAAGGGTAAGGCTCTTTTCAGTTTGCGTCTTGATATAGATTGTCTTGACAGTCTGTTTCTGAAGAAGATACTATACTGGGGGAGAGTATATAGGGCGCTATTTTCCGTTTCGCGGGCGCGCATGTCGCCTTTACCTTTTAGCTTGTTTTGAAGCTCTAAGATGTGTAAACTTCCGGTTTCGGACAGGATATCGGAGTAAAACAGGCCCGGCTGTAACGCAATCTCCGCTTTTTTCAGCTTTTTTCCCGAGCGCAGCCGGTTCAAGATGCGCGCGAGCGCAGCCCGTGTGGTTTTTACGGGAAAATAGGCGTAAATTTCCTCAAAAGAAGGTGGAAACCCGAAGAAATTGAAATAGGATATAGTATTGATCGCCAGCTCAGGAAGACTGCGGGATCTCGAGTGTTTCATGTATTTGCTGTTTTATAACAAAGTACATGAAAATAAGCAACCTTACCTGTCGCCGTATGCGCCACGGCTGCCCGATGAGACGCGCCAGCCATTCGAGGCCGAGGCGGCGGATAATAGGGGAAGGGCGTTTTATCGCTCCGCTTAAGTAATCAAACGAGCCGCCGACACCCATACATACCCGTCCGGTAAACCGTCCTTTATGCTTGTCGAGCCATACTTCCTGGTAGGGGGAACCGAATGCCGCAAACACTATTTGGGGTTTCAGGACGCGCACTATACGAAATATTTCTTTTTCTTCCTCCCGGGTGGGTTTTTTGATATTCCTGATGCCGGAAATGCCAAGGAATTTGGCCTTAGGATAGCTTCGGGAGTAGCACTTAGCAAGCTGTTCTGCCAATTTTCCTTTACCCCCAATTAGAAGCACCCGAAAGCGCATTCTGCCCGCAAGACTTATAAGGTTGTTCATAAGGTCAACACCCGGGTAGCGCTCTCCAGCCTGGATATGAAGCAATCGGGCCGCCATATCAATCCCAACTCCATCAATGATAGTCATACGGGCCGATCTGACGGCCTTTTTAAATGTCCTGTTTTGAAGCGCAACCACGATATTCTCCGGGTTAAGGGAGACTATATGGAAAAATCCCCTGGGGTTAGCAAGGTACTTTTTAATTTTCTCTAGGACTTCCTTTCTCGTGTCCGTCGGCAGGGTGAATTCGCCGAGCAGTTTGGTCGCCATAATGAGTATATTATACTACAAGATGGTGTAAGGGGAAAGTAAGCGATAAAAATATGGGTGTTTCGTTCAAAGTTTATGAACAGGTTTTATACCGCTACTTCGGCGCGAACTGATGCTTCTAGCTATTAGCGGGCGAGAAGGGATTCGAATTACTATAATAAGTCATATTTGGATGGTATCTGCCCACTGCGTCCGATACCTGCGGGCACACCGCAAAAACGCATATTTATTATAGGTATGGGGCTGGAAAAAGGGGAGGGGATTAGGTTGTCGCAGCAATCTTATCTTATAGCCTCCTTGTAGCTTGCCAGATTTTCGATCGCCATGCCGACACCCCGAATAACGCAGTACAGAGGCTCATCTACGACAAACGAGGCTACGTTCGTGTAGTAGGTTATGTAGCGGTCCAGGTTTGTAAGAAGGGCGGATCCGCCGGACAGTACGATACCTTTGTCCACGATGTCCGCGGCAAGTTCCGGAGGAGTTTGGCTCAAAACCTCCTTGATCCCCTCGAGGATCGCCTTGAGGGGTTTTTGGAGGGCGTCCGCTATTTCAGCGTCTGATACCTCAAGAATGCGGGGGAGTCCGGTCTGGAAGTCGCGGCCCTTCACTTCCATGGTGCGCAGTTTCTCCTTGTTTTTTTCATCGACCAGAGCATTGCCAATCTGCGTTTTGACGAGTTCGGCCGTTCGTTCGCCGACGATGAGGTTATGCTTCTTGCGCAGTTCCTTCATGATAGCCTCATCGAATTTGGTGCCTGCCACGCGTACGGTTTTGTACGCCACAAGCTGCCCGAGCGATATGACCGCTATTTCCGCCGTGCCGCCGCCCATGTTCACGATCATGTGTCCGGAAGGCTGGGAGATGGGTATTTTTGCGCCGATGGCGGCGGCGAGGGGTTCCTCGATGAGATATACGTCGGATGCCCCTGCCTGTTTGCAGGCGGCCACCACCGCGCGTTTTTCGACCTGTGATGAGCCGCCGGGGATCGCGATCATGATTTCCGGCCAGAACACGCGCCCTTTGAGCGCTTTTTTCAGGAAGTAGGTAATCATGGATGCGGTCGTGTGGTAGTCGGCAATAACGCCTTCCTTCATGGGCCGGGCCGCAATGATGGATCCGGGGGTGCGTCCCAGCATTTCTTTCGCGTCATCACCCACCGCAAGGATCTGTTTGTTTTCGAGTGAATAGGCCACAACCGTCGGTTCGTTGATCACGATACCCTGCTGCTCCACATAGACAAGCGTGTTGGCTGTGCCCAAATCAATACCCACTTTCTTCCGGAAGATCATGAATAGCGAAAAATAGAACGATTAACCGCAATTAATAGTATAATTGTATAACATTTTGAAGATTATGAAACTGTTGCAGCGCCTAATCATTTTTGCGGTTTTTGTGGGGATTTTCTTCCTCATCGTCGCCTACGCGCGCGGATACCGGCTCGACTTCACCAAACAGACGGTCAGTTCGACCGGCATTATCGCGGTGACCTCGAATCCAAAAGCCGCGAAGATATTCATAAACGGCGAGCTTGCGGGCGCAACCGACACAAGCCTTACCATGCCGCCCGGCAGGTATACCATCGAAGTAAAAAAAGACGGGTATATGCCCTGGAAACGCGAGCTGACGCTGAAGGGCGAGCTCGTCATGGCTGCGGACGCGCTTCTTTTCCCCCTGAATCCGTCCCTCACCCCCCTGACCAACCTCGGGGTAGGCAAGATAATCCCCATTGACCAGACCGGGAAATTACTCCTTTTTTCCGAAACCGGCAACGAGGAAAAGGACGGCATATACGTATTCGACCAGAACAAGAAGCCCTTTTCCCTGTTTCCTCCCCTCAAGCTTCTCATCCTCAAGAAAAACCTGCCTCCGAACGTGGAACTGCTCCAGTCGCGCGTCACGTTCTCGCCCGATTTCAAGGAAGGGATATTCGAGTTCGTCGAAGGGGAGACGACGGTCGTCGCGTATGATTTCGGATTTGAAGAGGAAGTGAAGGAGCCGTTTGATGTCACGACCTCAATGGTGTCGCTTGTTGCCGCATGGGATGAGGAGCGGCAGCAGGAAGCCCTCAAGATACTGGAAACCCTGCATAGGGAAATACGTCCCGTCGCATCTGATTCGTTCAATATCATCTCCTTTGCACCCGACAAGACGAAATTCATGTATGAAGTGACCAAACCGGTCGCTCTTCCTCTCGTAATCAAACCGGCGCTTATCAGCGCCAACCAGGAGAGAGAGGAGCGGGATCTTGAGCCGGGCAAACTGTACATTTACGACATCAAGGAGGACAAGAATTTCAGGCTTAACATCCAGGATGAGGATTTCGGCGGGGAAGACGATACGGAGCATCTTTGGCGCAAAAACATCGAACGGTACATCATGTGGTATCCGGACTCCCGCCATATCGCACTCAACGAAAACGCGCAGATTTCCATCATGGATTACGATAACACCAACCGGCAGGTTGTCTATTCCGGTCCCCACGAACAGCATTTCCTTGACATCACGACCGACGGAAAACTCCTGATTCTGGCGAATCTCAATCCTCAGACGAACAAGTCTCCGGACATTTATGCGGTCGGGATAAAGTAATTGCTACTTTGAGCCCATTCATTTATAATTATCTTCAGTTTTTCCAAGGGGTGTAGTTCAATGGTAGAATAGAGGTCTCCAAAACCTTTGATGGGGGTCCGATTCCCTCCACCCCTGCCACACAAAAAAGATCCGCAAGCGGATCTTTTTTATATGTTGAGGTTTACATGCGGGTTTTAAAAGCATATTCATGAATACCAAACAAATAAGCCTCGCCGGCTGTCTGATTTTCGACCGGCAGGGAAAACTGCTCCTTATTCACCGCAATACGCCAAAGCGGACGCAGTGGGAACTTCCCGGAGGCAAGGTTGATACGGGCGAGAAACCGGAGGAAACTGCGGTTCGCGAGCTCAAGGAAGAGCTCGGAGTGACGGTTCGCCTCCTCAAACGGGCAGGGGAGCGTGATTTCACCGAAGACGGGTACACCATGCATTATTTCTGGTTCCGTGCCGTTATAACGGATGGAGCGCCTGTTTTAAAGGAACACAAATTCGATATGATGCGGTACATGTCATGGACCGAGCTGAGGGAAAAGCGGAACGGGCTTTCCGAAAACGTCAAAAACCTGCTGTCCGCGTTTGAGGGAAAACAACTGGATCTTTAACCGTTCTTCAGTATCTGACGCAGAATACTTAGAAGTTGTTCCGGCTGGGATGAAAACACATTGTGCCGCGCACCTTTAATCACATGCAATCGGTCTTTCGCTACGCGTGCGTCCTTCAGGAGATTGTCTTCAGATCCGTATATGTACCATATGGGGTTGTGTATGTTTGGCATGATTGCCGGAATATCCTCCTGGATTTCCTTTACCGCGTTCAAATCGACGAGCGCGCGCGTGTCGGTCGACTGCAGGTCCTTCAAAAGTCTTACATCTCCCTGCGCGTCCGGTCTGGTGCCGAGAATATCGCGAAGCACCGGCAATAGGATGTGTTCGCGCCCCCATGATGTGGAGCAGATGAGTCTTCTCAAAAAAACCGGTATGAGGGACGCGTTTTTCAGTTTCGCGCTTTCCGTTTTGACGGGCATGCCAACGAGTATGAGCGGACCCTGTACTGTGCCTGCCGCCGCTGCCTTCAGTGCGACGATCGTGCCAAGGGACAGGGCAATGACAGGCGCCTGCTGCAGTTGGTTTTCCCGGACAAATGCGCACAGGGCTTTTGCGAAAAGATCGGTATCGTGGAGGCGATGGGGAATAGCATCAGATGCGCCGAAACCCGGAAGCTCCGGGATATAGACCGTATGGTATTTGGCCAGCATCCCGTCAAATCCGTTCCAGGAACGGCTTATCATGGATCCATGAAGCAGAATTACCGGGCTGCCGTTTCCCAGTTTGGAATAATTCAGGCGCGCTCCCTCGTACCGGAAGGCCCGGGATGAAAGCGGAGTTTTTCTGCGCACGAACGGATACATACTTCATTGTAACAAACAGGAGGTCCTGCAGTGCTATAATGGATCGAACCTATGGTGAAAGGGCTCATATTCGACCATGACGGCGTACTCATCGACAGCGAAGCGTCCCAGATCCGCGCATGGAAGGATTTTTTCCGTATGCACGGAAAAACGTTTGATGACCGGAAGCTGCATCTCATGACGCGCGGGAGGACTGCCCGCGACATAATCGCCCATGTGTTTACGGGCGAAACAACCCCCCGTATTCGCGCATTGGCGGATGAGCGTGAATCCCTCCATTTTACTATCCTCCGGCAGGAGTTGAAGCCGGTGCCGGGCATCACCCATTTTTTGGCAGAGGTGAAGCGGCGCGGGTTCAAGCTTGCCGTCGGCACTGCCGCGCGGTCACAAAAACTCCATTATGCCCTGGAGACGCTCGGGCTTGACGGGTTCTTTGACGCGTTCGTCACCGCGGAGGATTACGGGAAAGGCAAGCCGGAGCCTGCGGTGTTTCTTCATGCGGCAAAACGCCTGGGGATACCGCCTGAGGAGTGCATGGTGTTTGAGGACTCCTTCAACGGGGTAGAAGCCGCGCGCAGGGCAGGCATGAAGGCGGTCATTTTGACAACATCACATTTAAAGCATGAATTTGAAAGTACCAACATCGTCGGTTTTTTTCCGGACTTCAGGAACAGTGGGGCAATTTTTTCGCTTATTGCAGGAATATAAGGCATAATGAACGAACTTCAGGAAGCTGCAATCATGATCAAAGCTGGGGGTCCGGGATCTGGGGCATCCCGTTTGCGGGAACCGCAGGGGGAGTTGCGGGAGCCGGCGCTGCGTCAGGTGCGGTCGCCTGCTGGGCAAGATTATTGAGTATGTCGGCCATGGGGTCCGGTTGTGCGGGAGCTGCTGGCACGGCAGGTGTTTCCGGTACGGGAGCGGGAGCCGGTTCAACAGCCGCAGGTGCAGCCACGGGCACCCGTGCGGGAGCCGCATCCGGAGCGGGAACTGCAGGCTGTGCAGCGGGAGCTGCGGGAGCGTTTTCAGCGGGTTTTGCTTCAGGAGTTTTCGCAGACTCCTCCTTCTTTTCCTCGAATCCGAGCGCTTTGTCGAAGTCGGTCTTGGTGAAACCTTTAAGGACCACGATCGATCCGTCTTCCTTCTCGATTTTCGTGACCGGGGTTCCGGCGAAATTATTGGAAATAGTCAGCATTTCGGTCAAAAACTCGCGGTTCGTTTCGAGGTTTTTTTCTTCGAACGCGAGGGAGTGGGCGGCGAGATACTCTTTTTCCTGTTTGGAGAATTGGCACTCAGTTATGGTGTATACGATAATCTTCATAGGGGTATATTTCATTATTGATGAACGGCTCATGTTTGTCAAGTGGAGTCTGGAGAAATAGATATCAAGCGGAGGTGGTGTGCTGTTTGTGGAAAAACGGCGTAAAAACGCCCGAAATAGCCTCACACAACCTCCGAGGTTGCAGGGGGTATCGTGGCGTAAGCGCTCCCGAACATGTACAATAAAGCATGGAGGAAGAGGTTGCGTTGCGCAACAAACTGATCAAATATTCTTTCATAGCCGTCGTGGGTTTATTTTCTCTACTTGTAATTGTCACTTTTGTTATCCTTATTCCTCTTACATCACGCGCCGCGTCAAATACCCTTACCCTGCGCATTAGGGTGCAGGGGAACCGGAAAACCGGCGACCGGTTGAAGGCACGGGTCGATTTCTACGACGGCCCGGATAAGGCAGCGGAGGAAAACGGGGTGGAATTCGAATACAAGGACGGCGCGTTCATCGGCAATATCATTTTCAAAAGCGATTTCAATTTCGATAAGCCGTATGCGCTCTTCATTAAACCGGACAAACATACGGGAAAACTGTTCTGCAGCACCACCCTGTCAGGTGCGGAGTGCAAGACTCCGCAGCTGCGTTTTCTTCCTGCCGGATCAAGCTTCGATTTCACGAGTCAGACAATCCTTGCCGGAGACGTCAATCCGGTTGACGGAACGGTGGATGCGGCGGACATGTCAAACATCATCAGGGAGCTCGGATTCCCGAACCAGAACGGGGAAGCGGCAAGCGATATCAACAGCGACGGCATAACCGATGTTACGGACTATTCCCTCGCATTCTATTCCCTGTCTTTTTCTGCCAAAGATGACACAATCGCATTGACTGCGCCGCCGCCGGCTCCGTCCGCAACGCCGCTCCCTACGGAAACGCCGGTACCCGCACCGACTGACGAACCTACTCCCGTGCCCTCGGCAACACCCAAGCCTACAGCTACTCCTACACCCACTGCCACCCCCAAGCCGACTGCGACTCCGGCTCCAACCGCAACCCCCAAACCTACCCCCGTCGTGAAAGTGCCCGACTATACCAAGCTCAAGGACATGGTGAAAAACCGTCCGCAGATCGGTTGTGAAGGCGGGATAGTGAAAGGCTGTCCTATTACGGAACTGTATAACAAACCGGTAGATAAAGGGCTCGGTTGGGCAAGCTATTACGGGAATGACCATGGCGAAAACAACATTACGGCGCAAGTGATAAAAAACCGGAAAACCAAAACCATGGAAGCGGCATACAAATTCATAGACGATACCTATATGGCAAAACAAAGCCACTTAACCCCGGAGGAAGCGAAAAAAACCGGTAAAGTCATTGCGTACGGCGCAACCCGCAGCCCGAACGATATCTGGAAAATCAAGTACATGTTCGGCATCAATGACCCGAATAAACCCGATCCCTATTTTATCGGGCGCGTAATGATCATAGACTGCGCCGCTTCCGGAGACTGGTATGATCCGACCCCACCCCCGAAAGACCAGATTGATTTGGCAACCTACATGTGGGGTTTTAAAGGGTGGATTCCTTCCCTGAACTGGTTTGTCGATCTCTCAAAGAACGGTTTCATCCAGATTCCGACCGGTTTATCCGGGGTACCTTCAAACACGGGGGAGGGGAGGCCGGGTGTGATCCTCATCGACGAAAGCATCCTTGATGAGATGATATATTGAGACATTATGAAAAAAGCCATTCTGCTGGTTCTTTTTGCGTCCCTGATGTTTGCGGGAGTGCGCATCCTCGACAGCCAAATACCCCGGGAACGGAAACAGGTCCATAAGCCGGCCCCTTCCGCAACCGGGATGCCTGTCTCCGCGCCGTCCCTCGCGCCCGTTTCGAGGGAACGCTTCCTGTTTGTCCCATACTGGTCTCTGGCGGACAGTTCATACCGCAACGCACCCTACGACACGTTCTACTATTTCGGGATAGCCGCTAATGCGGAAGGCATAAGCACGGAAGAGGCAGGATATGAAGGACTTGAGGCGTTCGTGTGTCCGGAGGGGAAAAGATGTGAACTTGTTTTGAGGCTTCTTGACGGGGAAATCAACCGGACGATACTCAAAGACAGGTCCCTGCAGGAGCGCATAATCAGGGATTCGATCGCGGTCGCGGACAGGTACGGCTTTTCGGGTATTGCACTCGACCTAGAACTAAGCAGTTTGTCTTTGGCTGATACGGCAAAACAGATAAACGGTTTCGTTCAAGAATATTCCGATGGCTGCAAAACGGGCTATAAGACATTTTCTGTTATCGTGTACGGGGACGTGTTTTACCGGAAACGCCCGTATGACGTTGCTTTCATTTCAAAACACAGCGACAGGGTCCTTGTCATGGCGTACGACTTCCACAAGAGCTACGGCGAACCCGGACCCAACTTTCCCTTTGATCGCCGAAGCGAAGGAGGCAGCTCGGATTACGGGTACGATTTCAGGAAAATGGTCGAAGATTTCAAGCGTGAAGCGTCCGCCGGGAAACTGGGCGTGATACTGGGTATGTACGGATACGATTGGACGCTCAATAATCAGGGAACTCCGCTCAAACAGGCAACGGCGATAACCGTGAACCAGGTAGAATCGCTTAAAACCCGGATACCAAACGCCAAGATAACCGTCCAGGATTCAAAGGAAAAGAAGATCGAGTACGAGGATGAACAAAGCCGGAAACATGTGGTCTGGTACGAGGACGGGCAATCCGCGAAAGTCAAGACCGGTTATCTCGAAAGCGAGGGGATCAATCACGCGGGTTTCTGGGCCTGGGGATACTTTTAGCCCTTGGCGTTTTTCTTTGCCTTTTTTTCATCTCCCCCGAACGCTCCCATTTCCTTGAGCTTCCACATGAAAAGCGCGCCTTTCCTGCGTGCACGCGAGTCGACGACGAACCTCAAAGCCTGTTCCAGTATGGGCCGGGGGATGATCTTGGCAAGCTTGATATAGAGCCCTTTCCTTCGTTCGTCCTCCAGTTTTTCCGCAAGATGCACCCCGAAAGACTGGTATTCGCGGGAGATGTACTTGTCTTCAAGCGGGTTGAAGTTTTTAAGGATGTCCTTTATGGTTTTCATGACTTCTTTTCAAGCACCTTCCGGTATACCTCCATGTAGTCGTTTACCATCCGTTCGACCGTGAAATTGTTTTCAACATGGGCGCGGCATGCGCGGCGCATGGCCAGGTAATCCGCCTCAGGCATGCTGTATATGCGTTCAACCGCCTCCATGAGGCCTTCCAGGCCTGTTTTCTTGGTGATGAAATTTCCCCGGATATCGTCGGGGGACGGATTGACGAGAAGGCCGGTTACCCCGTCTTTTACGATCTCCGGCATCGCTCCGCGGGCAAACGATATGACCGGCGTGCCGCATGACATGGACTCGATGACGGTAAAGCCAAAAGGTTCCTCCCACCTGAGGGGGAAGAGGAACACTTTGCTGTTCTGGTATTCGGTTACGAGGTTTGAGCGCGCGACATCGAATTCAATGTGCAGCTTTACGATCTGGTTTACGACGTCCCGCTTCTTGATGATTTCCTCATGGAGCCATTCGAAGTATTCGGCTTTGATGATCGGGAATATGCGCACCGGCTTCTTCATCTTCTTGGCAACGAGGACGACCGTATCCAATCCCTTGTCCGGAGTCGCCCTGCCGGTCCACACGATATTCTTTCCGCCCGTTTCATGGAAGAGGAATTTGTTTGCGTCTATCCCGTGGTAAATGGTTTTCACGTAGTTGAGTTTGGGCAGATGCTTGCGCTGCGCATTGCTGATCGACACAAAATGTACGTTGCTCGGGATGTCGACGATGTTCATGAATTTCTGCTTGTAGAGGTCGTAAGTGGTGCCGTGCATGGTGACGATGATCGGTTTCCTGATGAATTTCGCGAACGGGATGATGTTCTCGCCGATGCCGTTATTCACGTGGAAAATGTCGTATTTCTTCTGAAGCGAGATTGCTTTGGCAGTCAGGGCCATATTGAAGAGGAGATTGTGTTTCTCGCCAATGAATTTGCTTTCGATAGAGGAATGGTACGTGATGCTTTCGATTTTGACCGGCAGGCTCGAACTGCCTGCACAGAATGAGGTGATATTCACTTCTTTTTTCTTCAGGCGGTTCAGGTTGGTTATGTAAATGTAGTCGAATATCTCGGTGCCCTTTTTCGTGAAGGGGCCGATTTTCGTGTGGTTGTCGTTCAGGACCGCAAGGCGAATTTTTTTCATAAGGTGTTACATGAATCCGTTAAACCCGTCGGTGTTTCCTTCCATGATCGAGAGGATGTTTTCCACCCGGCTGCGGTAGGTATGCCGGTATTTTACCAGATTATAGCCTGCCAGGGCAATCCGCTCTCTTAAGTCATCGTGCTTCAGGTAGAAGCGTGCAAGTTCCAGCCCCTCATCGATTGCGGTAAACCATACGAGATGGTTACCATTTTCGACAAGCCGCTCGATGCCGGTGAAGTGATAATGGAGACAGAAGGTACCCGCGCCCATGACGTTCCAGATGCGGTCTGACGTGTAGAGCTTGGCATGGTTGTCCCAGCTGACCGCCAGCGCGATTTTGCATCCGCGGTAGAATGCATGCACGTCGTTGGGCGAGACAACCGAATTCTCCTCCTTCATGCGGAACGCGTGTGCAAACGCGTCAAGCACCGCATTGCGCTCAACGTACCGGTCGTCCGTTTTCTGCCTTCTCCCGAGGAAGGCGACATGATGCCGGAAGCGTTTGGAAGCGGGAAACATGCGTGCGGGGATCGTACCGTGAGGCATGTAGTATACGCGCGGGTTTTCCCATTTCTTCTTGAAACTGTCGATCGTTTCAACATCGTTGAGGAATATATAGTCGATCATCTGTCCGAGGTACTTGTTTTCGTGCACTTCCCGGGCAAGGTCCCCGGTCCAGTACATGATCCTGCCGTTACCGCTGAGGCTGTCCCTGAGCTCTTTCGCGTTTGCACTGAAAAAAGGGAGACTCGAGTAGGAAAGGATAAAGAGGTAATCAGGACGGAATGCGCGGATTTTTTCAAGTATTCCTTCATCTTCCGGTTTCTTGTGCGCATCGGAAGTGAGTGTGGGAACCGATACCCAGTGGGGCGTATCTTCGTTGCGTTCCCGGTTGACGTTGACGTCGAGCACCTGTATGCCCAAATCTTTCAGCGCATCGTGGGTGCCTTCGTACAGCCAGTTGGAACTCGTCCCGGTTTTGGACAAGAGACATATGCGCATATCTTATGTTACCAGTTATTTGGAGTTTCTGGCGTTCTTTGCGATGAGGGAAGCGTAGGTTTTCTCAAGCATCTGCGCGGTTTTTTTCCAGGAGAACAGGCGGCTTACCCGTTTATGGCCTTCCTCACCCATTTTCCTGGCAAGTTCTGTATTGCCGAGTATTCTGTTCAATGCTTTCGTGAACCCTTCGATGTCGTCGCTTGATTTCACGAGAATGCCGTCGATGCCGTTTCGGACGACATACCGGCATCCGCCGATATCGGTCGTGACGACCGGGATCTTCGAGTAGAGCGCCTCAGCGAGTGCGATGCCGAACGCCTCGTAGGAGGTGGGGGAGATGAACACGTTTGATCCCTGCAGGAGATTGAATTTGTCCTGCGAGCTCACCCAACCGGTGACCGTAACGTGTTTGGCTTTGGCAAGTTTTTCGAGCACCCGGATCGTGAGGTTTGGTTTCCCGAGCTGGCTCAGGCGGGTATCCCAGGTTCCCATGAGGATAAGATGGAGGTCGGGGTGTTTGAGAAGGGCGCTGCGGAATGCTTGAATGGCTTCAAACGCGCCTTTGCGCGGGTTGGTGAGCGCCCCCATGAAAACGACATAGCGGCGGCCTTCCGGTATTCCGTATTTCTTGAACGTTTCCTTTATCGTTGCGGGTGTCACTTTCTGTTCGGGTACGTCAAAACCGTTCGGGATCATTTCGAAGTTGTTTCCCTCATACTGGGTATACTTGACGATATCTTTCTGTTCGTCAGGCGATACGGCGATAATCTTGTCGGTTCCTCTCAGGATGTTGTACACCTGGTATTTCTGGATGACGCTCCATACATGGTCGGCGTTCAGTTTCTTGTATACGGTATAGGGGGCGAAATGGAGCGTGAAAACATAGGGGATTTTCTTGATCTTGGCCGCATAGAAGGCGTCTTCCGGAGGCTGTTCTCCCATGCCGTGGGCGTGGATGACATCCGCCTTGTAATCGAGAAGAAAATCGACGAGGTCGGGGATCTGGATACGGCCGGGCGGTATCTTGGTCGTGAACCCTTTGAGGGTAACCACTTTGATGCCGGGGACTTTATCCGCTTTCCGTTTCAGGTTGTATTCGCCGGTCGGCGTGTAGTCTGAAGTGACGATCGTTACCCTATGTCCGAGTTGGGAGAGGTATTTGGAGATCTCAAACACATGCTCCTCCCTTCCTCCTCCGTCCAGGAACATGTGTGTGACTTGGATGATATCCATAGGGTAAACAACATTATACAATACCGCGCGGGACAAAATCAAATAGTTGTGTAAGAACTCCCATAATAACCTATAGTGATTTTTCACGCAGTTTGTAGTATAATAGTACTTTAACCGGTACTGTTGTCCGGGAAGGGGTATACTTAACCTATAACGCGGCAGCAGACCGTTTTTTTATATGGCCAGCAGCAAATCAACCATCATATCGGCGCTGAGCAACCGAACTGCCGTCGGATTCGTGAAACCGGTGCTCAAGTCCAGCTACGGACATTTTTTCGCCGGCCACCGTCAGGAGGCCGAACAAATGGTCGAGGAAGCGTTTCGCATACTGCTGTCGAGTCTTGAATCCGGAGACAGGGAGAAGGCGCTCAGGCAGGCGGTCGTCAAGGTGAACGGGACCGTTTTCCGCAAAGGGGATCCTTCCTTCTGGTTCAACATTTTGCACAGACACTACAAAACCCACACGCGCTCCCTTGTCGACTACCGCTGCATCAGCCCGTTCATTTCAGGGAAAAAGGTGCTCGATTTCGGCAGCAACGGGGGATATTTCGCGCTGGAACTGGAAAAACACGGATATGATGTGATAACAACGGATGTGATGGATTACCGGGATGAATCTGCAAAGCACCTGTCGTTCCGGAAGATGGACAGCTCAACCGTCATCCCGTACGAGAATGACGCCGCAGATACCGCTATCGTGAAAACCGTATTCCACCATATCGATCCCTCCGATATGGAAAAGATCATGGGGGAATTGAACCGGGTTGCCAAACGCATCATCGTCAAGGAAGATATGTACGGGGTTGACGCGGAAACGCCCGGAATAGCCCCGCTTCTCGGGAGCCAGCCGGAACTGAGACAATACGTGCAGCTTTCGCCTGAGGACCAATACGATTTCCTTGTTCTCATTGATTTTTTCGGCAACATAGTAGCGCACGGACTGATCGACATGCATCTTGCGTTCAATTTCCACCGCATCGGATCATGGAAGGAGTATTTCCGGAGCCACGGCTATAAGGTTCAAAACGTCCAGTTCTACGGATTTGAGAACACCAAACTCCATAATTCACTGCAGGCCTGGATTGTCTGTGACAGGATAGCTTAAGCGGCAAGCGTCTTGCCGTGTTTTTTCTTGTGGGTGAGTATGAGGTTGCGTATGAACGTGGACTTCGTGATATTCTGCTCTTTGCTTACTTTCTGGAGGTAGTTCAGGAGATACGGGTTGATGAAGAAGTTGAACCGTTTGTCCTGGAGGTCCGTCGCTTCCCGGATTGAGCTGTCCACAATTTCCTCAAGCGTTTGCGGAGTATATTCCTTGACAATAAGCTTGTCGTTGTCTATGCCGGAGATAAACTGGGGAACGTTCCCTTTGAGGTGGAGGATGACGGTAGGGCGGTTGAAATCTATGGCTTTCAGTATCTGGTAGCCTATGGAAAGGCTCGGCACCGTGCATTCGAACAAGCAGATATCCGCTTCCTTCAGGTGCTTCATTTTCCTCTGGTACAAATCAACGCAGGCGGTACGGCCTTCTTTCTGTATTTTTTCGTAGTAATTTTTGGAAAGCGTCAGAATCTCATTGTCCAGATGGGTATATCCGAGATTTTTCAGGCGCTCAAAGATCTGTTCGTAGTATTCCCCGAATTCGTGTTGTCCCCTGAGTGATGCGGTAAAAAATACTTTCATTGAAATTAGCCACTATTATAACACAGATGTCCTCCGTAAGATGTCTGAAATGGCATACGGGTTATAACAGCAGCCTAACGGGGTGATTGACATCGGCGCGCAATCGGCTATAATTAAGTTGAAATATGAAAGTTTTCTACGTAAGCGCGCCAAGGGCGGATAAGTTCGTCGGCGACATGCTCCATAAAATCTACGACGAAATAAAGGAGCTGGGCTACACCCATACGAGCGATCTCATCACCCTTTCGTCCGATTCGTTTGAAACGAAAATGGCAAAAGGAAAAGAAGGCGCCATGTCCCAGTTCTACCAGGACATGGTTGACTCGATTGCCAAAGCCGATTTCTGCATTTTTGAAGCTTCCGTTTCAAGCTCGGGAGTCGGTTTTCTCATCGATAAGTCCTTGTCCCTTTCCAAGCCGACCATCATCCTGTTTTACCAGGAGCAGAAATCGTTTCTTCTGCCGGGGGTGGGGGATGAGAAGATGAGTATTTTTGTGTACGATGAGACAAACTACCGGCAGGTGATCGCCCGGGCGGTCGATTTCGCCGTCAACATGAGGGACAAGCGGTTCAACTTCTTCATCAACCCGAACCTGCTTGAATACCTGGTAACGGTCAGCAAGCAGAAAGGGGTCACCAAGTCCCAGTTCATACGGAGCCTTATCCTCGAACACATGAAGAAGAACAAAACTAAGTGATGCCCAGCGTTTTCATGTAGTCCTTGAAGTGTATTCCTTCCTCAATTTCGCGGCAGCGCGTCGATTTGAACCGGAGAAGTTCAAGCCACTCCACGCCGAACATCTTGGAAACGAGCGGACCGCCGATGCACGACCGATAGGTAAACGGTTTTCTGCTGTCCGTGAAAACCACTTTGCGGGGGTTTTCGCCCGCAACTTCGCAGTTGTCCTGGATAACGAATACCCCGTCCTCCTTGAGAAGCGCATACGCCTCTTTCATGGCGATGTCGCGCTCCGCATCCGGCAACTGGTAGAGCGTATTGTTCATCGTGACGATATCGTAACTGTTTTTTGCAAGACCGGGCGCGATGAAGTCTCCTTCCGCAATCTTTATGTGGGGAAGGTTCTCGTACGCCTCAATCAGTTTCCGCGTTTTGTCCAGGAGATCCGGTTTCACTTCCTTCGGGTGCCGGCACGAGAGGAGCCACTTTTTACCTTCCGCATTTTTCAGAGGATACCGGTGGTCGATTCCGTGCATTTCCTTAACGGAAACGGGGAACGTGCTTGCGTTTTCAATGATTGCCTGTTTTCCGTTCCATCCGGTACGGTCCTCAACAGGTTCGAATCCCGATCCCGCAATCAGGGATCCCCAGATGAAGTTCGCGCTGCAACCCAGGTCGGCGACCGTCAAGCCGTCCCTTTTGATGAGCGTTTTCACGAGGAAAGGTATGGTGATGCCCCGCTGTTTGATATTCTGCTGTACGTCGTTTTCGTACAGCATCGTTTTGAATATGTCCCGGTATTTTCCGAGAAGGTATCCGATGAGGCCGGTCCATCCTGTGCTCTCCAGCAGGTTGTACTCGTTCCGGTACGGATAGTCGGGTTTGTTTTCCCGGAATATCATGAGGTAATTGATGACGTGAACGGGAAGATACACCGCATGGGCTTTCGTCAGGAAGTGCTTCTTTTTGTTCCGTTCAACCTGCGCTTCCGCCAGGAGGTTGAGGAGTTCTTCGCTTTCCGGGGAAGGGGAGAGAAGCGCCTTGAAGAACGCGTGGATATAGGGGTCTCCGGCTGTGGGGAAATCCGCCTGATCGCGCAGTTCCCGCAGTAACGCTTCCTTTTGAATAAGCATTTACAATTTATTGTAACACAGAGACTGTATAGTAGATATGTATTATTTTCCGGGAAATGCGTATTCCGACCTGAGGAGATTCTTCATCTGTTCAAAAGTACCGTTGAGCGTTTGGAGCTCCGGAGCGGTGAAGTCCTGGAGCACGTAATCGATGCCCGGAGTTCTGTGCTGCCGGGGAGGCCGGTTGTCTACTCCGATGCGTACCCTGAGAAAGTCCTTCATATGCAAATGGTTTTCAATCGACTCTATTCCGTTATGGAGCTTCGGGCCGTATCCTTTCACGATGCGGAATTTGCCGAGGGGGATATCGAGATCGTCATGCGCAACGACGAGAGATTCCGGGCCGATGCTACTTGTTTTCATGAGCGTGCGTACGGCAGCTCCCGACTTGTTCATGAATGCAAGAGGCTTTGCGAAAAGCAGTCCGGTTCCTTCAAGCTCCATCTTCAGGATATCGCTTTCGCTGTATGAATCGGCATGCCATGCGCGAAGAACGCGGCCGCCTTCCTTTTCAAGGGATCGCGCCAGGTATTCCACGAACATGAATCCCGCGTTGTGGCGGTTGAGGCGGTATGTTTCCCCGGGATTTCCCAGCCCGACAATGAGTTTCATACCCTCCATTATAGTTGATTTTGCGGAACGGGTGCTTCATACTGATAATATGTCCAAATATATCCCCGACATCATGAGTCACCGGTGGGTGATTGTTGCTCCTTCCCGCCTGCACCGTCCCGAAAACATCGGCAGGAAATCAAAAAAATCCGTATGTCCGTTCTGTCCCGGCAACGAGCACGTAACGCCGGGGGAGGTGTTCCGTCTCGGCAAGGGGGAGAAGGACAAGCCGGGATGGCAGGTGCGGGTGATACCGAACAAATACCCGATCACCGATTTCCATGAAGTCATCATCCACTCGCCCTTTGACGATAAGGATATCGAGCATCTTCCCCTGCCTCGGGTTGAGCTCATTCTCAAGGCATACCGCGAGCGGTTCAACTACTACCGGAAAAAAGGCCAAGTACTTATCTTCTGTAATCATGGGGAGCATTCTGGAGCCTCAATCCGACATCCGCACTCACAGCTTGTCGTGATTCCCTCCCAGATCAACCTGGATACGCTCACGCGGGAACCCTTGAACAACGTGGTTGAGGACGACACCCATTTCTATACGTACTGTCCGGATTTTTCCCAGTGGCCGTACGAAATATGGATCGCGCCGAAAGAGGAGGACGAACACTTCGGCGACCTGACCGACGAACAACTCAAGGCGTTTGCGGCAATCCTTAAAAAAACCCTCGCGCAGCTTGAACGGATTTACGAGCGCAATTCCTTCGGCGCCATGTCATTCGGGTACAACTACTACATATACCCGCACAAAAACTGGTACCTTCGGATCATACCGCGGTTCGTGCACCGGGCGGGATTCGAGCTGGGGACCGGGCTGAACGTGAACATCGTCGATCCTTCCCAGGCCGCGCTTGAATACCGCGGCATGGAAATGCGCATGGTGAACGTGCTCTCCAAACTTGAAGCGAAACTGAAATAACCAACTTACTACGCCATTCTAACCTCGGAGGTTAGAAAAACAACCTCGGAGGTTACATGAGGCTATAATTACTATTATTACGCGGTTTTTCGTATTTGTATAGCAGATTGCCGGCAGATTGCGGTTATTTGACTTGAAGCGGTTTTTCCTCGGTCGGCCTGCCGTTTTCGCCCAGAAGTATCTGATACACGATTTCGTGGGTCAGGTCCAGGTCAGTCGTAATAAGGTGATGGATGGTTTTAGGCTCTGCAGAAACCTCCTTCGTGATTACTGCACCGCTTGTCCTGTCGGTGAACTTCACTTTTGAGGTTGTTTTCGATTCGGTGATGAAGTCAAAGTACAGGTAATGCTTTTTGTCGTCCGTTGCCGCGATAACTTTATTGATCATTTCATCAGCCCGGGAGCTTGTGGAGAAGTTCTGTGATAATGCACCGAAATTCATCATGACGCCCAAGGACAGCGCCGCGAATACCGAAAGCATGAAGATGGTTTTGGGGGCGGGGAGCAGCTTGAGGGAAAGGGGGGATATGGGTGCCGGTTCGCGCACCCCCTTGTATTTGAGGAGGTCATCGGGATATGCGAAGATTCCGGCGCACATCGGGCACTCGAGCAGTATCGTATTTTTGGGTAGTGATGGATCCGTCCGCTCGACAAGCTCGGATTCATCCTTCGGGCACTTCTTTTTGTTGCCGAGCACGTAGTGTCCCTGGGCATCCTCAGCCAGTTTTTGCGCTGAGCTTTTCGAGATATGGTGGATACCGTCCTTTTCAAAGAACGAGGAACCGCACGTGCCGCAATGGAGGATGATTTCGTTGTCGAAGTTTACGACCGCCATGATTTGTCCGCAGTTCGGGCAGTTCATATATGTGGTGTCAATTCGGATTGCGTCCGTCTTCTTTAGTATAGAGGATTTGACCGAAACGTCAAGCGATAAGCGGTTGAATACAGCCGACCGTTTCTGTACGATGAAATAAATACATGAATACCACCGTAAAGGAACTGATCAAAAAGGCTTACGGGGAATTGAAAGAAGCCATGATAACCGGCCTTGAACGCGGCGAATTGGATACGGACGAGATGAGGGAATCCGCGCGGCATATCCAGATCCACCTGAATGAGGCGGAAAGTATTGAAGAAATCATTCTCCTGCTTCACGAAATAGGCGACCGCTGGCCGGTATATAAAACCGCCTACATCACGTTCAAGCAGACGGAGATGCAGCAGGACGACCAATTAAAAATGGAAGCGCTCCAGGAGAAATTGCGGCAGTTTACCACCATGAAACACTGATATGTCCGTATCAAGAGGAATGCCGGCTCCAGAAGCCGCACGACAGGCCGCCATGCGGATGCCATCCATGGAAACTGCAGCACAGATTCGCAGTTATGCTCCCCAACGGGAAGGGCAACAGCGGGTGGAGCATCCGGTGCGTGCCGATGATGCGAAGGCGAATGCGCGACTAAAAGAGGGGCAGTCCCAGGCTCAGGAACTCCGGGATCAGGAAGCAAAGGAGCCGGATCCGAGAAGGACTATGGAGCGTGCGCGCGAAATGCCCTCCTTGAATGAGAACGACCACCGGAATCTTGAACGGGTGAATCCTGCGCTTGCGCGCGAAGCGCGTAACTTCGATACGTATACTTCAGTCGTCAATGAGGCGAACACTTCGGGAAAGACAGTGGAACAGGTTCTCCGGGAGCGCAATATCGACCAAAACGATTTCAACGCCATGCGGACCGATGTGCTTACCCGGATCGGCAACATGAATTATGTCCGCCAGGTGATACCCGGCCTTGACCAGCTTGAGCCAAGTGTCCGTGAAGCGTTTGTCGAGAACTATATCGCCGCCAATCCCGACGTAAGGCGGCATTATGTGGAAACCATGCGTTCGGTCGGGGAGCGGGCCGCCGCAATACCCGATGCCCCCCAGGATGCTGCGCTTGCACGGATCAACGGAGCGCTCGGTCTCCGGGAGGGAACAAACGGCGCAACCGCCGCCCTTACGAGGGCACAGATAGATGCGGCGGCCGCAACCGGAGAGCCGGGAAGGGCGACTCTTGCCGTATATGACCAGCTGCTTCGCAACAACAACATAGCAGAACCCGCTCTTTTCAGGGAGCACTTCCAGCTGCAGCGGGAAATCAACGACATCCGGGCCGCCAATCCCCAGGACAGCCGGCTTGCCGGGCTTGACCTGCGGCTCAAACTGATTGACCAGTCAATGCAGTTTGCCCAGCACGAGGCGGAGTATAACGCGTTAAACGCGCGGCTTACCGCCCAGGTATACGGCGAGGTCAACCCTGCAGGGGTACGGGTGAACGGCATCGAGCAGGAAATCCAGACGCTCGTGAAACAGGCGGAAGCGCAACGAAACGGGGCCGGATCGGAAAATCCCGCACAGCCGGGGCAGATGACCGAAGCGGCACGCCAGACGCAGATGGAAAAGCTCAGCCGGGAAATGTCAGGAGCGCTTGAGTCGGCGATTGACCGCACGCTGCGGGAGTCATACGATGACGCCACCGACCTGGGTGAGCGCAAGGTGCTTGCGGAGGCTGACAGGCTGGAAAAGGAAGGACAGGAACGGCTTGCGGATGCCGAACGGCTGCTCGTGAAACGCGAGGACGCGGATTGGGTCGGTAAAGACAAGGCCCGCAGAAAGCGGGTGGTGCACCGCGACCAGATAGGCGCGGATGTCCGCAGGGTTGCCTATGAAGGTGATGAAGGGGTGCGCAGGATCATGCTGCGGCAGATGAGTACGGGAGAAGGGGCAGTTATCCACCTGACCGCTGACGGCAAACCGGGCGGGCCGCCCCTGCAGGATATGGGTCCTGACGGTAAAACCCCCCAAAAGAATCCCGACGGCTCTCCGAAGCCGGCAACATGGGAAACCGTGCAGATGTCCCAGCTTTCGGAAGCAGACCGGAATCTGTTTAACCAGCTCTATGACCGGCAGCATGTGCAGTTTGAAGACCGGCTCCTGAGGGACTTTGATTTTGCCCGGCACCCGAGGGGGCTTGCCGATACGCTTGACCTTATCGGATCCGCAGGCTCTCTTCATTTGACCAAGGACGAATACGGATTCCTCCATGAGCAGTTCGGCGACCGCATGGAAAAAGCCGCCGCCGATTCCGAGGCGATGCGCGGCATAACGCAGGAGTTGAAAAACAAAGGACTTGAACCGGGCGGATTGATGGCGCTCCTTTTCGCGCTCATGGCGCTTTTCAAGAAGAAGGAGTATTAATATATTGACGAACGGTATTTTTTCAGGTAGATTGACATTATGGATCAAACCGTCTCCGACACGCGCAGGTCAAAACTGTACGACCAGCTGGCCGACCTCATGATCGATGCCCTCGGAAGAGGAGCTATTCCCCTCAAAGAGGCGCAATCAATGTCGAAACAGATTTTGGAAAAGCTCGACAACGTGAAGCTGGAAAGCGAGCTACTCGCGTTTGTGGAGGCCTTGTGCGAAAAGTGGAATATATACCGGCCGACGTTTGTCGGATTGAAAGTCGCGCATGAGGAGGCGAAATCCCAGGAGAAGATCGAGGAACTGCAGAAAAAAATTGCACAATACATGAACTAATATGGCAGCAGTAGGAGCACAGGAAGCTCAGGTCGGCAGGTTGGATGTCCTCCAGTTCGGAGGCGACCGCGCTGTGTCCGGCCTTGAGCAGCGGCGCCAGAACCAGGTACAGGAATTACGCAACGCCCGCCTCACCTCAGGCGGCAGGGAGGCGTTCAAAGCATGTCTCAACCTGAGGGAAGAGGAAACGCCGTACCGTCCCGATTCAAACGCGCAGTTCATGTCGCGGTTTGGAGCGGGTGAGGCAAGGTACGATGCCTCATCCCGTACCGTTACCCGGGAGCCGGTATCCCCGGAAAAAAAGGCGGTCTATGACGAGGCGAAACGCCTCATACAGGAATCGACCCAGGTAATGACGTATCTTGAAGTCCTTGGTTCCGCCGATGCAAACGCAACGTTTACCGCACTCAAACAGGCGCGTCCCGAGTTGGCGAATGTCGCAAGCGTCCGCGCGCTCAGGGATGCCGCCCTTGACAGCATTGCCCGGGACGGCACGTTCCAGCGCATGTTCCCCGAGCTTTTCGCACGGGGTGCGGGAACAAACGCTACCGCCCGGCGTGCCATTATCGAAGATACGCTTGCCCGGGACCCCCGCTTCATGTCGCGCCTCTCCGCGCGCATGGAAACGATATACGAATCGGCGCAAAAACTTTCGGAAGTAACCGCAAATCCCCAGCTTGAAGCTGCCCGCCAGGCATCGCAGACCGAGTATGACGGCAAAGCAAAGCAGGTTGCTGATGCGTTAAGGAAAGCAGGCGTCAATACGCTTCCCCCTGCCAATGCGGCAGTGTCGGAGGCATCCGTCAAAGCGTTAATTGATGCAAACGGCGCCCAGGCGAATCCTGCGGAGGCAATCATTCAGGCAATCACCGGTGTTGATGTGAATGCGGCGCTTAGGGCAGTTGCCGCAAATCCCGCAGCGCAGGCGGCTCTCCAGAACGGGGATTTTGACGCAATCCGCCAGGCGCTGCCCGCTATGACGACCGAGCAGGTGCAGGCGCTCCAGAATTTCCGGATCAATCTTGACAACACGACACTTCCCAATGTGGGAGCGGATGCGGTGGTGACGGCTTTCCTCACCGGCAAAGGGGGATCGGTGGTCGCGCTTGATGCGAACGATCTCGCGCGCCAGATTCTTGACACCTGGAACGTGGCAAACAACACAAACGGTTTCGCCAATCCCGGGGAGGTCGCGCGCGCAAAGGCATATGCACGCGTCATACTGAACCAGAACAACGGAAGCGCAACCCTGTTGAGGGATACGCTTACGGACGCGGATACCGCAAACAAAAAACTGAAAACGGCAGAATCGAACCTCAAGAACGATCCCGAGGCCATGCGGTCCGACCGCATGCGGCTCGTTGAAGAGACGAAGCTCCTGCACCAGCTTGAATCGGTACTCGGCAACGCGCTTGTCGATGTGATGGAGGACCGGTACGACCAGATGATTCCCCTTGAGGAAGAGCGCATCGCAAAAGCGGCGAAACAGGCGGAAGAGGCAAAAAAAGACGAGCTTGCCCGCCGGATCAGGCAGCTTGGGCAGACGAAGTCCCGCCGGTGGGTGGAGTATAACCGGAACCAGCGGAGGAAGTCGGTCCACCGTGACCACATACAGGCAGACATGCAGGATATTATTTACGCATCGAATCAGGAGGAACAGATAAAACAGATGTTGATGAGGGATTCGGGATATGCAATTACCGTCTTTAAAGACGCAAACGGACAGGAGCAGACTATTGCCCAAGGCATGCGGATAGATCTATTGACCGGTACGGTGAGGAATGCGCAGAACCAGGAATTGGGAAAAGCAGATTTGTCCACCTTGAACGAGCTGTACAAATCGGAAAAAGATTCCTATGTCCAGAAACTGTTCGGCGATTACTTTGCCTCACGCAGGTTCTATGACCGTTCCATCAATATGCTCGGCATGAGCGGATCAACCGGCATGGGCATCAGGGACCACGAATGGGTGCTTCTCGAACAGCAGTACGGCAATCAGGTGACTGAAGCCCTCGCGCAGGACCAGCAGGGCAGGGCAGTTATCGACAGGTTGAAAAGCGAAGGCGTCATTGCGGATTTCAAACTGAAATGGCTCCTGTATCTCCTGTTCATGGCCGGAGGAGCGGTTGCATTGGGTCCCGCTGGACTGGCGCTTGGCGGTTTGGGCGCAGCAGCGCTCGGCGGGAGCGGAGCGACGGTACTCGGCGGGGGACTAGCGGGAAGCACGCTTGGCGCGCTCGGAGGATCGCGGGTAGCCCGGGGCGTGTCCGACCGCATCCACTGAACGTAGTATGTTATAGTAATACATATGGCACAGATTCTCACTGAAGGGGACAAAAAGAAAATATACGATTTTCTCGCGGACAGCTATATCGATCTGGTCGCGCAGGGCGTGATCGGCAAAGTCGAGCGGCGCGTGCTGTCGAAAAAAATACTCGAGAATATCGACAGGGCTTCATCGTTTGAGGAAGTGCATGCGTTCGTTTCATCGATCACCGGAACCTATCCTTTTTTCAAGCCCGCAGCCATACGGGTGAAGGGCGAAATTGAAAAACTCCAGGAAGGAAAGATCATCAATCAGCTCCAGGGCTACATTAGCAATTTACAGCAACACAAATGACGGCAACAGAGGCAACTATTCGTGCAGAACACGCGGCAGCGGCAGTTATGAGGGAAGCGCCGTCTACCAAAGCTGATGTGGCTGCCCTTCAGGCGATCAAGGCCACCGAAGGAGCAAAAAACGTTTTCCAGCGGGAAGCGGTGCCTGCGGATACCGAGAAGAAGCCGAATTTCCCCGAAATCAACGCCACCCTTGCCAAATTCAATCCGCCCCGTCCGGACCTGTTGGCGACTTCTGCAAGTCTCCAGGAGATCATCGAAGGCAGGCCTCCTGCGGCAGGAGGGCCTGATGCGCATATCAAGCTTATCGGTTCGGTAGCGGCCAATATGCCGGGCATGGTAGCGGCAATTTCAAAGGAAACCGGTCTTACCCCGGCAGTCGTCAAGGCACGCCTGAGGACAAACCTGACCGGATTGAAGCCGATCCTGAGGAGATTGCAGCAGGATGAGGCGTTTATCGGAAACCTCAGCAAGAATGTGGCGAATATCGAGTATACGGAAGAGATGTCCGACATGGACGCGCGGCTTGCGTCCCTTGACAACAAGATAACGACAACGGAGGCGGATATCAACAAACGGAAACTGGAATATACGAATGCCGGCGCACCTCCGGGAACACCGCCCGGCGCCAAAGAATGGTGGGCCGGATTGCCGGCTGCGGACCAGGCGAGCATCCGTTCTGATGTTCCGAATATGACCCGTTTGTACGGACAGCTGAATGTCCCGGGATTGGGTACGCTACAGAGGAGTTCGATCGCATCAGCGGAAATACCCGCCTATAAAGGGAACCTTGATGCGGAGCTTTCCGGAATTTTGCCGGGGTTGACTTATGCGCGCCTTGCGGGAATCGGAGGAGCTGCTCCGATAGATCTGAACACAGAAATTAAAAACGCGTATGGAAACATGGCGGGAGGCGCGCGCAACTGGAATGAGCGGTGCGATGCCCAGCTGGCGCGTGTGAACATGCTCAGGAACGCCTATGCCGCAACTGACCAGATCAACGCGATCCTGGCAAAACCTGCGTATGCGGGGAATTTTGACGATATCCAAAAAAAATACCAGCTGTATTCCGAAGCGGATGAAAAGCTGAAAGGGCTCCGATCCGAACAGACGGCGCTTGATCAGGACAAGGCCGAGCGGGATAAGCTTAAACTCAAACGCGACCGGAAACTGAACGAGTATGGAAATAAAGTGGCATCCTCACTTGACCGGTCGTTCCGCGAATACTACAACGATGTGCTTCTCCAGGAAGCCCAGACCATTGCCGAACTTGACGCGAACAAAAAAGCCGAGGACAAGAAAAAAGCCGAGGACCTGAAGCAGAAGCGGGAAACCGACGCACGTGAACTTTTATCCAAATATTTGCGGCTCTCATATCTCAAGTACCGTGGCGGAAAAGTAGTCGGATGGGACGACGATACCATCAAGAAGTTCGTGAAAAAAGACCTCCTTTCCTCGTCTCCCGCACAGATGGGGCGAACGTTGCTTGACCGGATCAATTCCTACAAGGCAACACTTCCTCCGACCTACCAGGCGGAGATTAACAAGACGCTTGCCGATATGGGAGTGACTGCAGGTCCGCCTCCCGTAACATTTGCGAACGTGATGAGCGAAATGGATCCCAAATTCCTTGCTTCCCTTGCGGCGGAGGAAATGCCGAAAGTGCTCGGATATGCCTACGCGCGCGGTTACTATTTCGACCGGCTGCGCATGTCCAAAGACCAGGCTGAATTCGTCAAGACCGCATACAGTCCGGAATTCTTCATGCAAGCGCTCGGATCGAAGGAGGAATACCGCAAGCAGTTTGAGGCGGAATTCGGCAAGGGAGTGCTGAAAGGCGAAATGGGTGAGACCATCCGCCAGGCCCTTGTCGGGAAAGACTGGGAAGACGGCATGAAAAAGCTGCTGCGTGTTGCGGCCATCGGCGGATTGACGGTCGCCGGCCTTGATTTCCTCGGCGGAACCGCTGGGGTTGCCGGAGGCATCAATACGCTCGGCCTGGTCGGAAGGGCCGGCGCTGATGTCGTCCGTACCGCAAGCCAGGGCGTCGCATACGGAGTCAGGAGCGCGGCCATGGGAGTATCCGGAGTCATGGCTGATGCCGCAGGATTCGTGAATCCGCTGCCGCAACCGCCTAATCCTGCTGATATGCTGGTGCCTGAACCTCCTCCTGTAGTACCAAGTCCAGGAGGGAGAGCATAATTATGGAACCTACCGCACCTGAGCATCCTTTTATTCCACCCCCCGCTGAAAAAGGAGCGGCTGCAGAACCGTTGTCCGTTGCCCCGGAGCGTATGCCTCCCATGCCTGATTTGTCCCGGGCGCTCGCTGAACAGGCTGCCGGTGCTGATCCCCAAACAGCAAGGGAAATAAGTGAGTTGCAGAACATGCTGCGCCAGGCTTCACCCGAACCATCTGAGCCCGATGCCTCCAGTCCGTTTGCCGGCGGAAGAAAAGACAGCACGCCTGCGTTGAAAGGGAAGGGGGGGCTCAAGGGAATGCTTTCTTCGGTGTTCCACTACCTTACGTTTGGAGTATTCAGGAGGAAGTGATTATACGACTTCTTCAATTTCGCCCAGCAGCTTAAGCACGACGCTTTTTTTATACCTTCTGTCTCCGCGCGAATTGATTCGTATGGCGGGAAGTTTGCCTTTCTTGCCCCACCGTTTTATGGTGAGCGCGCTTACCCGGAGAAGACTTGCAACTTCTCTTATGGTGAGCAGATCCGGTAAATCCTGAAGTGATACCTTAGTAAGCGGTTTGTTTTTGAGAGACATAGTATGTCCTATTATAGAATTGGTGCCGGAAAAAGTCAATCAAATCATATTTGAATCTTGTAATAGATTTATGGTTCTGTTACTATGAATTAATTCCATACCATGAGAGACCATGAGCGTGGCGAGGTTGCAACCTTACTGACGATCGGTACTCTTGTGGTGATCGCAGTGACTGCGGTTACCTCCTCCCTGTTCCTTAATCAAAAAAAAACCACGGGATCGCGTGCGGCAGGTTGTGCAAAAGGCGTATCAGTAGGATCGGGTTATTATTCGTGTGCCGCCAACTGCGGGAAAACCGCTTCCGGCGCATGCCCGTCATATACTCATAATTCAACAGATCCTAATTGCACGCAATGCAACGATTCACTTACCCAAGGGAATGATTACTGTTGCGTAACAAGGACCGGGACCAATGCGGGAGGAATCACTGGCTGTACCAAAGCCGAAGTATACAATAACGGTCCGGGAACATGTACCGCTGGCACCCACGTCTGCACAAACGGAGTGACTAACACCAACAGGACCGTCTGCGCCGAACAGGGAGGCGGCGGTGGTGGAGGTGGTGGAGGTGGAGGTGGGGGAGGTGGAGGTGGAGGTGGGGGAGGAGGCGATACCGCTGCTCCAAACCAAAACCCGCCCAATTGGGGAGAAAACAAAGGGAACGGATGTGGTTCGGGAGGGGAGAACTACCAATACGGATCATGCTACCAGGGAAGACGCTGCGTTCAGTGCCAGCACGGAGGGAAATGGCTTTCCTACAACTGTTTCGAGGATGATACGTCTTGTACGGGAGACGGCGGCGACCCGGTATATTGTACTCCACCCCTCACGCTCAAAACCTGCAGCGACGGACAGCATAAATGCTGCGACGTGGGAGCGGGCAAATGTATTCCAAGCGGAAACCAGGGTGACGCAACGCTTCCCATATCCCAATGCATTTCATCTACGAGCCAATGCACCGGGACAAACGAATATTGCGGAAACGCCAACGGTACCTGCGAAACTGGTGACTCGTTGTCTGCATCGGGCAAAGTTTGTAATTCTGCAATAGGGGCAAAATGCTGCGTGAAAGCTGCAACCTGCACCCGTAAAACTTGTTCTGAAAATGCAGATAAATATTATTACTGGCTGTATCCGGATCCTTCCGGGGAGTTCGCTTATGATAGAAATGATAGTGATTGCAACGGACCCCCCATTCCCAGCTTGACCGAATATTGTAAGTCTGGGCCGACTTCGGGTGAGGAATGGAAAGGCGACGGATGTTCCTGGTATACCTCGACCGTTGCGGGGACCGTCAAAACATCCTGCGGCAAATCGACCGGAGCTGATGCTTCCAAGTGCAATGGTACATGTGGAGGTTCCCCATCCGCTAACTGCAAATGTTCAACTGCGCCAAATAACGGTGAGACACCGAAAGGCGATGGATGTTCGTGGTATGCGACTGCAGTTTCAGGTACCGTCAAAACTTCATGCGGCACGTCAACGGGGGCAGATGCGGGCAAATGTAAAGGTACCTGCACCGGATCGCCGGCTGCCGCATGCGCATGTACGGCCGGCGGGGGAGACAACACCCAATACGGTACACCCCAATGCCAGAAGGCACTGGGCTCAACCGCATATTGCAATTCCGAATCCAACCACAGCTGCCGCGACGGTGATACGCCTCATAACGAACAGACATGCGGCCCTTCCCAGGCAAACCAGACATACCGTTGTTGCGTTCCCGGGACGGGAGGGAATGATAATCCGTACGGTACCCCCAAATGCCAACAGGCTTTGGGAAACAACGCATACTGCAACCTGGATACCGGCGGAACCTGTACTGCCGGAGATATTCCAACCACCACTACCTGCGGACCTAACCAGACGCAACAGACGAGCCGTTGCTGTACGAAAAGTGCGGAAACCACCGTATGTTCGGAAAAAAACTGCAAAAGCCTGGATGCGAGAAATGCCGACCGCAAATATTACGAAAAAAGCGGCAGGCAGTACCGGTCCGTAACGGATTGCAATGGAAATACCGGCGCTCTCAGTACTACGGATCTTTCCACCTACTGCGGCGCAGAAACTACCGCCGGAGGGATCGCTGACAATATCTGTAAAAAGGGAACCGGTGACGGCCTTGCGTATTGTCCCGGGGTAGATGTGGGCCCGGCGAACTTCCCCTGTAAGACGGGTTATACGAAAGACGGGGTTACTACGACATGCGGCATACCATCCCGCACGTGTTGTGTCCAGCAGAATGCACAGTGCGTCAACCAAACCTGCAAATCACTCGATACCCGTTATAACTCCAATACATTTTACGTAAAAAACGGGGTGAAATATAAAACAACCACCGACTGCAATACCGGCGCGAACGCCATGGATGAAGCTGCTTTGGGATATTACTGCGGTCGGGAAGGTACGCTTGGCGGAGTTGCGGATAATTCATGCAAGCAGCAAACCGGAGACGGCCTTGCGTATTGTCCGGGTTTGGATGTGGGTCCGGGTACGAACATTCCCTGCAAAACCGGTTATACGAAAGACGGGGTAAGCGCTACATGCGGATTGCCGGCTCGTACCTGCTGTGTACAGCAGAACGCACAGTGTACCGGGAAGAATTGTCAGAACCTCGATCAGCGGTATCCCAGTTATACTTATTATGAAAAAAGCAGCAAACAATATGCGAGTATAACCGATTGTAACAATAACACATCTCCTCTGAACAATATCAGGGAATGGTGCGGTTGGGAAGGGGGAGCTCAGGCGATACTTTTCGATAATCAGTGCATTAAGGATACCCATGACGGGTTGGCTTACTGCCAGAAAGCATGGGAATTCGGATGCAAAACCGGTTTTACCGCTTCCTCGACGCGATGCGGCGTGGCAAGCACCAGCGCATGTTGCGTACAGGTGCAAAGCACCGAGGAGCCGACTACCTGGCAATCGCAGGGGACCATTACGGGAGAAGACGGTACTCAATATGAGATGCTCGGCCCCGATATATTATTAGCACCTGTATTGTAATATAACCATGATAAACAAAGCAAAACGATATCTCAAACTCACCGGAGCGGTCATGCTGTCGTTCTTTATTACTGGAGCAATCTCCTCGACCGTTTTTTTCCGCAACACACCCGAGATCAATCCGTTGTTTATTACACGCTTGAAAAACACTCCTTCCATAATCGCCGACTTGCCCAAAATCGTGAAATACTCATTGTTCGGGCCGAAGGATACCACTCCTGTTGTTGCCAATGCGAACAAAGAAGCTCAGTCGATTTTTTCTAGCATTCCGAAAGTCACGCCGCCCGCAGGTCTCACCTTTACTCCCTTAACAAAGGGTGTGTCGGCAGCGGAGGATGCACAGACAAAGACAAAATATATAACGCTTGGTGATGGTACCAAGTATGTGGTAGAGGAGACGGTTATAAACGGAAAGACATATAAAGTCCTCCATCTCGTGACGGGTAATTGATTTTCCCTTGTAATTTGCGGAAAACTGATTTAGACTGAAAAATATGTACCTCGGACCATTTTATTTCGATACGAAGGAAGTATTCCTTATGCTTGCGGCGATCCTTATCGGCGTAGCCATGTTTTTCGGCTGGCCGCTCATATGGTTCGATCCCAAGATGCTTTTGACCCTTATCATTCTCATGCTGCTCACCAAAGGTCTCCTGCCCGCGATCCACAATGAAGCGTTTTTCATCCTGGCAATCGTAACGGTGTTTTTGACCCTTTACCTGCCCTTTTTCCAGATCGTGCTTTTCTACTTCATCAGCTTCGCGCTTTTCAGGCTTCTGCGGGTTATCTGAACAGGAACCGGTATTATTTTCCTTTCATCAATAGGTGTTTTGCGAGATGCAGCCTCTTGACTGGTATAATAAAATGATGCGGCAGATGAGCGTTTTATTCAAACAAGATAGGATTGGGAGTGCCTTGTTTTGCCTTGCAGTTCTCCTCATCGCGTTTTTCACCTATTTCCGCAACTACCAGAATCCTCCGAACCTGTTTTGGGACGAGAACTACCATATCGCGTCCGCCGAAAAATACAGGTACGGCGTGTTTTTCATGGAGCCCCATCCGCCGCTCGGCAAGCTGTTTGTCGCGCTTGGCGAGCAGATAATCGCACCCAACAGGGGAGTGAACACCAACGTGTTTCTGGCAACTGACTATATCCAGGATATACCGGACGGATATTCGTTTGCGGGCGTGCGGTTCTTTCCGGCGCTTTTCGCAACCCTGTCCGCATGCCTTTTTTATTTAATTTTGCTTAGGGCTTCAAATAAACCCTTTCTATCCTTCCTGTTCACATCTTTATACCTTTTTGAAAATGCCCTTATCGTCCATTCGCGCGGCGCGATGCTTGAGCCGGTGCAGCTGTTTTTCATACTGTTCTTTATTCTCGGGTTCGTAACCGGCGTCAGGAACAAATCCATCGCGCTGCGGTCGTACCTTGTTTTCGGATTCCTGTACGGGGCTGCCATGGCAGTCAAGTTAAATAGCATAACCCTCGGGTTTCTCTTTATTGCCGCGATGTTTTTCGAGAAATACGGTATGAATCGGAACAGTGCGGCCAAGGGAGGGTTTATGAAAGGGGTTTTATGGTTTGCCGGCCGGGCGCTTCTCTTTGGAGGGGCGGCATTAGCGGTTTTTGCCGGGACCTATTACGTCCATATCTCCCTTGCGAAACGAGCGGTGGATGGCAGGTACTATGAGGCTTCAGGACAATATAAAAAAATATTGGAACAGGGGAAAACCGGAGCGATATCGACCTTTCCAACGCTTTTTGCCGAACACATCCGCTTCATCAGCCATTACGAAAAAGGCGTGCCCCGGTATGACGCCTGCAAACCGGGGGAGAACGGCAGCCTGCCGGTCGCCTGGCCGTTCGGCAACAAGTCAATCAACTACCGGTGGGAGAGCGGGAATGGTGTTGTACGGTACCTGTACCTCCAGGGAAATCCCTTTATCTGGTTTGCCGGAATTGTGGGGGTTCTTCTTGCCGCCAATCTGCTGGGGTCCTATTTCATTTTCCGGCATCAGGTCAAAGACCGTGCGCGTCTTTTTCTGGTTTCCGTCTTTTTCGCGCTCTACGTCCTGTACATGGGTTCCGTCATGTCCCTTGAGCGCGTCATGTATCTTTACCATTATTTCATTCCGCTCATTTACAGCATGATCTTGTTTTTTCTTATGACGCTTTACCTGTTTGATGAACGGTTGAAACGGAAGGACCGCAGGGTGTATTCGGGGATTTTGGTCTTTATAGGGATTGTCATATCGGCCTATCTCTTTTTTGCCCCCCTTACCTATTATCAGCCGCTTTCTACCGCCCAATTTGAACTGCGCGACTGGTTCGGGTTTTGGGGCATGGAGGCAGTCCGCTAAAACGCCAAATTCTGTTGCATAACAGCTTCCTACTCTCTATATTTAATATATGCGTAAGATTGCGGTATCATTCCTGTTTTGTCTCTTCTTTTTTCTGGCTTTTTACGCGGTTCCGGCAATGGCGCAAACCGCAACGTTTTCGAAACTTTCCCCCAAGTGGAACGAGACGTTATGGAAAAAGGATTATACATATACATGGACGTTTTCCTGGAAGCCTTATACCGGTGGCGCCTCCTTTAACCGGTATATAATCCGGTTCTACAATAACAGTGGGTCCATGGTGAAAGAACTGGTTGTTCCCGGCGGAGCGTCAGCCACATCCATGAATATAGATTTTACTAATATGAGTGAAATCCAAAAGGGAAACCAATATTACACGTGGTCTCTTGGGGCTTTCAATAATTCGACTCTTGTTGCGGAGTCCGATCACCTTCCCTCAAGTACCGGAACGAGGTCGGGATTCAGGGTGCCTTCCTATGTCGATCTCAAATCCTATACGCTGAATGCCACGATCCAGTGTCCCGCTAATACTGTTTTGGACCGTAATATCCGTCCCTTTTGGGCAGCTTGGACAGAGCATCAAAATCATCCGTATGATTTTAGTTGGAGCTACCAAAGCTACTCTAAATCAACCAAGCATACGGTGACCATAAAAAACCGGACCGCAAACGACAGTCTCTATTTTGGTCTTGAAAGCGACCTGTCCGTTCAAAAAAAGCTTTATAACGGCTCAATGACAACCGAACCGCTTGAACTCATTCCCGCCTATGATATCCCCTGGGGTTCTAACATGGATGCCGCCAAAATATACCGGGGCACCTGGTTCAATCCGTATACGAATATGACTGCCTGGCATCGGGAAAAACTTCCTACGGGTTCTTACAATCTCACGTTCCTCATTCCGACCCCATACGACAAGCAGTGGTGCATAACACCCGAATGCACAAAAAACGATGATTGTGCGAGCGGCGCTTGCTCTAACAATAAATGTGGGACAAGCATCTGTACTCCTACCCTTACTGCTCCTACCAATGGAAGCGTTATTTCCGTGGCACCACCCACGTTCACCTGGACCCAGTGCCCCGGCGCCCATTATTCGCAGATGTCGATTACGGGCGGGAATATCGCATGGACAAGCCTTGTCCAGAAGGATACGAGAAGCTATACGCCAGGCGGCCTTACGTTCAATTCCGGCAATACTTTTACCTGGAAGGTGCGGGCTTGTGCAGACAGCACATGTACGAAAGCCGGTTCATGGGTAACCGGTACGTTCACCTACACTGCCGCTCCCGTCTGCACGAAAACCGGAGGGGTTGACGCATTCAAAACAGGCTCCCTTACGACCAATGCGTCCGGCTACACATCCCCGGTTGCGGATTACTGCACGACGAAGACAGGAACCGTGTACAGCAGCTCCGTTGCCAGTTGCGACGGGGCGAATTGTTATGTCGCGGAACATTCCTGCACCGGTACGACACCGAAAAAAGAATATATACGATGTGTGAACGGATGCGCAAACGGCGCCTGTGTCACTACCTGCAATGGGCAGACCTGTTCTTCCGGGCAATACTGCCACAAGAACGTGTGCCGGCAGGAATGTCCGGCAAGCGGGACATGCGCCGGCGATTACCACTGTGATTACGGCGTGTGCGTGCCTGGCCGTTCCTCATCCTCATCAAGCACGGTTGCGCCGAACGCGACCGCAACCCCGTTTCCAACCGCCGCTCCCGACAAGGCAGGCCTCATGTTCAAGGTAAAGATGCCGGATGTCGCATCAACGGTCGGTACGGTGCCGAACGTGAAGCTGCAGGTACGTGACGGGGGAACCATCGTCACCGAGGCATCCCTCATCCTCCAGCGGGTAAGCGGGACGGATTTTTTCAGGACCGCAAGTCCGCTTTCGCTTGAGATCCCCAGTCCCAAGCAGTACACGGTCTTTCTGAAACAGCAGAAAAGCATCCGCCGCTCTTTTACGGTGACCCTTGCGAAAGGGCAGACCGCAGACTGCGCGAAGGATGCGCCGGATGCAACGTGCGGCAGCCTCGGCACATCACATCTGGCGCCCCTGTTTTCCGGTGACAGCGATGGGTTTAACGACGGATCACCGGGCACCACCCGCTCGGACAGCTATAACAAGGTCGATGCGGGGGACGCTTCGCGGATGATCGAGGGATACAAGAAAAATCCGCTTCCGGATGAGCCGAATGCAGATTTCAACCTCGACCGGAAAATCGACATCTTTGACCTGGCGATACTTGGCAAAAATTACGGCAAAAAAGGAGAATGAGAAACATACAGTTTACCGGTAAAATCAGGACCGCATTCATCGCAGTTCTTTTCGTGGTCCTGTCCGTTGCCGGATTTTTCTTCTATTACGGCCAGATGCGGTCCCGTTCAAAGGCCGCGCCGACCGGCACGCCGGAACTGCTTCTCGTCGCGGCGAATAACCCGCCCATGCAGGGGGACACGATTAAAGTAGGCGTGAAGCTGAACCCGAACGGGGTGACGACCGACCTCTACGCCTTTGATGTCGAAGTGAAGTTTGACTCTTCAAAAATGACGCTTGCCAATACGGCAGATGCAGCAGCGAGCGTGGTGCTTGCGTCCGATATCCTCAAGCAGCAGATTACGGTGCAGGGGGACATTATCCATATCGTCGGCACGAAAATCGGGACGCCGTTTACTCCCACAAACCAGCAGATTGCCGATATCTCCTTCCGCATGAAGCAGAGTTCGGATTTTCCCGTATCCTTCACCTGGGGCGCATCCACCCTGCAGGTCGTGAACCATGTGAAACTGCCGCTTGATCTGGCAAGCAATTCCTCAGGCGGCAATTCTTCTGGCCCGGGAATCGGGGAGGACGGGAACGGCGCCGGCATTTCCTTTGACACGGTCAAGGAACGGTACCAGATCGGCGAAACCGTGGAGCTTGACGTGCTGGTGAATACCGGCAGCGAACAGTTCGCCTCGGCAGGCGTATCATTTACCTACGACACCGCAAAACTGACCTATTTGAGCACGAATGTCGACCGGAACATGTTTGACAAATCGGTTTCGGCCCCGGCACCGGTCGGCAATACAGTGAGCGTCAACGTTGCACGCTCCAGAGGACTTTCAGGATCTGTAAAAATCGCGACCGTTAAATTTACCGCAAAGGCACTCGGCACCGCACAAATAACCGGCAACAAAAATGCCTCCTCCATTTTCACGCCTGACGCCAAACCGAAAAATATCCTTGCCTCAGTCGGATCACGATCAATAACGATAGGGGAGCAGGGCAGCACAAGCTCCTCAAGCAAAAGCAAGGGCCTGCAGGACCCGGGGGAATCGGTGCCCGGCAATGGCGACGTACTCTACGTAAACTCGACCACCTTTGACCAGGCGCCCCTTCGGTATGAGCAGGTTATCCAGCTGGAAAAAGGCGAATACATCCTGTCCGCAAGCGCTTTCGTCTATACGCTGCGGGGGCGGGGAGTGCTTATCGCGGTGGCTTGCGCGGAATCGGACTGCGGCGACGGGAAGAAATTGAACGATATTTTCGCGAAAACGGACAATTTCCAGGAAGCCGCGACCTATATCCGAAGGGAAATTCCGTTTACGGTAACCGAAGGCATGAACAAGAAGAAACTCGCGGTGCGCGTATTCGTGGAGGACGGATCGGAGGCGGATATCGATTTCATATCGCTGACTGACGTATGGGGAGGGGAGAAACTGGAAAACTACCATTTCGAAAAAACACAGAAAGTGACTGATCCCCGCCAGTACCCGCAGTATTGGGAGGCGGATGCGACGGGCTGGATGTACGGAAGCATTGACCCGCTGAAAGGCAAGGACGGATCGTTATATATCAACAGTTCATCACGGAAATGAGTAAAAACAAAACAGTGCTGCTTGGAGTTGTGGCGAGGTTTGCATTGCCAATTATCATACTGTTTCTGATGGCGTTTACATTGTCACCGCGTTTTGCAAAAGACGTGCGGGCATATTGCCCAGGCTCGGAACCGGGAACTAATGAATGCGCTGATGGATGCGGTGATGGACACTGTAGTATGGGCTGTTGCGTAGATGATGAGGAAGAAGATCCACCACCTCCGCCTCCGCCGCCTCCGGATGACGATGAGGAGGGGGAGGAAAACGGAGGCAACAATGGTGGCAATAACGGGGGAAACAATGGCGGAAATAACGGAGGCAATAATGGGGGTAATAATGGAGGAAACAATGGAGGCAATAATAACCCGACGAATACGCCCATTCCGACCCCAACCTGTGTTCCGTATCCCTTCAAAGCAGGGCGTATCGAACCGAACCGTTCGCTGCCCGGCGCCGACGTACTGGTGGCCTGCGGGTACGGATCGGATATCCAGTGCCTGAGCGTGCAGGGAGGCGGACTGACCAACTGCACCCAAAGAACGTACGCAAACGGCGAGACGATCTTTGCCTGTAAGGCCGGCTACAATCCGGGTGTGTATACCGACACGAAATGCGTAAAGGCAAAAGGAACCGCTTCAAACTGCTGCGCCGCATCAGACAGCCTCGGCGAGTATACGGTGCTTTCGACCTCTGCCCATTTCCAGCAGAAAGCGCGGCTTCCGGAGGGGAAATACCTCCTTTCGGTGACCGCCCACACCGTCATCACGAAAGGCAACGGTGCGTTTGTCGATGTCCTGTGCGCGAACCCGAGCTGCGGGGATAAATACAAGGAAAACGATTCGCTCGGCAAGATCGTGCTTCCCCAGAGTTCCGGTTTCGAAACGAAAACGATCGATATCAATGTTCCCAAAGAAGGAAACAATAAGGATTACCGCATCCGCGTCGTTGCAGGCGAGGGAAGCGAACTGTATGTCGACCGGGTGAGCCTGACCGGAGGCGGCAAGGAATATGTGTTAAACGGCGAGTTCAAAAGCGTAGCGACAAGCCCCAACTCAATAACCCTTGATCAGCCGCAGGTCTGGGGGGAAGCGTCAAACAAGCTCGGCTATTTTTACGGCATGGCAATCAACAACAAGCTGCCGCCGGTCGGGAATCCCGGAGGAGGGGGATCATCATCTTCCCCAGGGGGCGGATCATCATCCTCCGGAGGCGGAGGTTCCTCATCTGTTCCCGGTTCCCAAGCAATGAAACTCAATATGAAGCTGAAACTGCAGGGCGTATCGAAAAAACCGGTCTCCTCATCCCCTATATCGGTTAAGGTAAAGTTGGGCGGCAAACTGATGGCCCAGACGAGCGCCTACCAGACCATTACGTTTACGGTTGGCGATGACGGCGTCTGGACCGGATCGGCAAGCCTGTCAGCTCCTCCGGGTGACGGGTATGTACTCTATGTGAAGGGCCCCAAGCATCTCCAGAAAAAGATTTGCGACGCGGCCCCGAGCGAGACGTCCGGCGGAACATACCACTGCGGTGAAGGAAAAATAAACCTGAAGGCAGGGGATAACGACCTCAATTTCTCCGGCATCCTCATGCTCGTCGGCGACCTGCCGGAAAACGGCACCCAGAACGGCATCATTGATTCGTATGATACCTCCTATGTCCGCCAGCATCTCCAGAGCACCAAGGCGGATGAACTGGCGATCGCGGACGTGAACTATGACGGCGTGATCGACGGCCAGGACTATTCCCTGGTACTTGCATCGTTATCAATTAAGTACGATGAAGAATAATGGAACCCCAGGCGATGACGTTAAACGGGAATGCGCCGGCTCAGGAGAGCGGCAACAGGCGGCCTGTTATAATTGCGGGACTGGTAATCATGCTTGCGGTGATGGCGGTATTCATGCTCATGAGCGGAAAAAAGGGCAAGCAAGGCTTGACTCCGCAATCAGGTAATTCTGCAAAAGCTGAAGTCCCCACCGCAACCCTGATTCCGTACCCGACTCAGGGCGTTATGACCGTTTATTATGAAGGTGAGAAGCGGAAATTCCCCGTGAAGGATCCGATAACCCTAAAAATTAAGGCAAGTTCCGAGGGCAAGGCGGTCGTCGGATACGACATTATTCTGTCGTACGATACGGAAGCGTTTTCCGTCGTGAGCGCGCAGTCCCTTCTCCAGTCGTTCAGTTTGAGAAGCTTCAAACGCCCGTCATACCTGTCCCTTTCGGGATTCAGGTCCCTGCAGGACAACGACAAGAAACCCTGGAAAAACAAGGCAATCGCGCAGGTCGTGCTGCAGCCGAAAAAAGCGGGGACGTTTGAACTTTCCCTGACTCCGCAGGGGAGCGAAACAAGCAAGTTGGTGGACGATTCGTCACAGGTGATATACCCCAAAACAGGCAAACTACAGCTTGATATTTACGAGTGATTAGTGAATAATGAATGTAATGAAACAGGCGCTTTTGACAGGTGTCATCTCCCTTATGATGGGCGCCCTGTTCCTGTGGAATGCACCCCAAGCGGATGCCGCTTACCTCAAGTTTGACAAGGCAACGGTAACGACCCAGGCAAACCAGACTTTTACGGTTGATGTGATCGTTGACGCGGGTACGGACCAGATCACCTCAACCGATATCTGGGTGCTGTATGACCCGACCGCGCTTGAGGCGCAGCTTGTCACGAACGGCACTTTTTTTTCCGCGGTGACCAATAACCTCAGCTCGGGCAAGGTTTCGATAACCGCCCTTATCGTTGAACCGGGCACCTACAAAACCGGCGCCGGGACGGTTGCCACCATTACGTTCAAGGCGCTTAAAGACGGCACCACTGACCTTACTTTCGATTGCCGCACTGACGTGAGCAATTCATCCAAAATCATCAAAAACGACGTGAACGCAACCAACATCATTGCCTGTTCCCAGAACGTGAAAACAACCGTGACGGTGGGCGCGGGAGGTGCGTCTTCTTCATCCACCTCATCCTATACGCCGCCGGCAAGCCAGACAACGCCGGCCACCCTTCCCCAGACCGGAGTTTTTGAACACGTTGCCAAGTTCGCGGCGCCCGGCTTGCTGCTTCTTGCCGCAGGTATCATGTTGCGGTTTGTCCTATGAATCTTAAACTCGATAAAGCAAAATTACCGAAAATCCTATCCATTACGGTCGGCGGACTGCTTGCGCTTGTTCTCGTGTTCATCGGGTTCCGCCTCGTGCAGGGGGTATTCACGAAAGCGGCTGATGCCGCACCGCGCGAGGTGGTCATCACCGCAATCACCCAGAATACCGCGCGCATCGGCTGGAGCACCGACCAGGAAACGCAGGCGGTCATCGAGTACGGCACCTCACCCACGGCGCTCAACTTTTTCGCGCCCGAACCGGCAAAAACCGCAAAACATGCAGTGGATCTTACCCTCCTTTCCCCGAACACTACCTACTATTTCCAGGTGCGTATAGGGGACGAGAAATACGATAACGGAGGCGTACCCTGGTCATTCATGACGAAAAGCAAAGGGGATGCATCCCTGACCGGGACGCCCGCGCCGACAACCCCTGCAGGCGTACCGACCGCGGCGCCGACCGCCGCGTCCGGTGGAGTCGCCCCCACATCAGGACCTGTCGTAAGGCCGACATCAGGCATCGTCGTGCAACCGCCCCGGCCGACTTCAACGCCGGTACCGTTGCCGACACTCGCGTCATTCGTATGCGGCGAAACCAACTGCATCACGATATGCCAGAAGATCGGCAAGACCTGTTCGTCCCAGGACTGGATGCGCTCATCATGCGTGGGCAAAGTAAACCTGGCTACCTGTACGCAGGTGGTGCCGACCAATACGCCCGCTCCCACAAACACCCCCGCCCCCACAGCGACCCCGACGGCGACTCCGACACCGACCCCGACTGTTACGCCCACTCCTACCGGATCGTCCAGCTCATCCTCTTCAAGCTCCTCCTAAGCGCGCCTTATTGTCGTTTGCTTACCCGGAGTTCCTTGTCCTTATTACCCGGGGCGGCAATACTGTTGCCATGATTCCGGAGAATCCCCAGTCCGCAGGCAGATCCAGGCATGAGTATGAAGCCCAGCTGCCGTTCCGGCTCGGCTTCGGAAAGAAAGATGGGCATTGGTGGCCGCCAGTTGAAGTGGATTACCGGATGCGTATCCCGGAAATGCACTGGTTTTACGAACCGCAGCCGGCCGAATTCCTTTTTGCCCGCCGCCTGCTCAACTATCCGGATCTGTTTGAACGTGACGACCTGTACGGTCCGCCGTCGCTTGCCCGGGTCATTGAGGCGTTCGGACTTGATCTGCCCGCCCGCGTTCCGCCTCGCCACCGTGAAGACAGTCTTGAGAACCCCCAGCATACCCGCGATGAGGAGCGGGGGATCATCATCGCGCGGGGCTTCAGGACAGCCGGAAGCGCAGCAGTTGCGGGATGGAAGGAAACGAAGTATCACCAGCGGGAGGTGGAGGCGCAGACAAGTTTCGTACTCGAGGGCAACATAGCCCAGGGATACAACATGAACGGACCGACCGTCATCCCCGCACGGGCGGATTTCATGACTGATGTGATTTACCGCGATCCTGCCGTGATGGCGGTCAACGGGGAGGAGGCGGTATTGTATACGGAAACGGTTATGAACACCTTTTATGAAAACCCCGCCGGCAAACGGGTCAGGCAGGGGTGGTATGTCATACTGGCACCGCAAACCGGCATCGCGACCGTCACCCGGCTGTCCGATGAGGGGGAAACCAGTAGTATTCAGATTGCTTCCTAGCTGACTGGTGGACAGCGGGAAAGCCCGTGTGGTATAGTGAAGTATTACAATTTTCTAAACATCAAGCAGTATGGCAGACGACAACAGATCATCGAAATTCGGTCTCGGACTTCTTTTCGGAACGGTTTTGGGAGGCCTTGCCGCCCTTTTTCTTACGCCAACGACCGGCAAACAGAACCGGGAGCTGGTCGCCAAGAAAATCAGGGAGCTTGAGGAGCTTCTCAAGGATTCCCATATCGACGAGAAGGTGAAGGAAATTTTCGGCGAAGTGACGGAAGAGGCGAAAGCCATGTACCTGAAAGCAAAAAAAGATACGGTTAAACGGCTTGCAGAACTCAAGGAAACGGTGGAAAACATTGACCGCAAAAAGTACGAGGAAGTGGTGCGGGAAACCGTTGAAATCCTTAAAAAAGAGGCCAAACGCGAGGGAAAAGAGATGGACCGGCTCAAGGAATCGCTTCTTAAGGAATGGAAAAAGCTTGAAGTGAAAAAGAAGAAATAATCAGCTTTTCCGTCCGTATTTCTCCTTCGACAAACGGATGATCGCTTCCCGGTTGTTGTTGACAAGTGCAGGCAAAGGCAATGTGATTGCCGGGAACGGTTTTGACGTCATGTTGTCGATGCAGAGCTTTGAGATGACTTCGTATTTGCCCAGGTTTACCAGGTCGTTTTCCTCATAAAGTTCCCCGTACTCCTTCGACAGCACGTATGCGTCGCGCGCTCCGACCACAAACGACATGAGTGTGCCCACATTTCCGAATATCGCCCGTTCTATGTCCTCCTCCAGCTGTTCGATGTACTGGTTGGTTAAGGTGAGGGCAAGGCGGTATTTGCGCGCTTCTGACAGGATTTTGATGAACGAGCTGGTGGCAAAGTTCTGGAACTCGTCAACATACAGGAAGAAATCCTTCCGTTCGTGCTCTTTTATGAACGAGCGGTTCATGGCCGCAAGCTGGATCTGGGTGATAATCATCGCGCCGAGAAGCGCCGCATTGTCTTCGCCGAGCTTTCCCTGGGACAGGTTCAAAAGAAGTATCTTGCCGCTGTTCATGATCTCTTCAAGATCTATCGATGACTTCGGTTTGCCCACGATATTGCGGATCATACGGGATGTTACGAACTGCCCGACCTTGTTCTGGATGGGGGATATCGCCTCCGCCTTCAGCTTGTCCGGCATCTTCGCAAATTCCTTTTCCCAGAAACTTTTCAAAACGGGATCCTGCAACTGAGCGACCACCTTTTTCCGGTAGTCCGCATGCGCAAGAAGCGAAAGGACATCGGGAAGCGAGCTTCCGGGCGTTTCAAGAAGCGTCAGGATAACGTTGCGCAGGATGTATTCGAGGCGCGGTCCCCAGCTGTCCTTGTAGAGCTTGCTGAATATGGACACGATGCCGGAGGAAATAAGGTCCTTATGCTGCTTGTTCTTGATTTCAAGGACATTGAGGGAAAAGGGCCGCTCAAGGTCGAACGGTTCAAGGTACACGACATCGTTAAGGCGGCGCTTCGGGATGTAGTCAAGGATCGTCTCGCACAGGTCCCCGTGCGGGTCAACGATGCCGACGCCCCGGTCTTTGCGTATGTCGTCGATCGCCATGTTGGCGATGAGAGTTGACTTGCCCGCGCCGGTTTTTCCGATGATATAGATATGCTTGCGGCGGTCCGCGTCCTTGATGCCGAATACCTGCTCCTTATTGCGGAACTCGGTTTTGGCGAAGAAATTGATCTTTTTCTTTTCCTCATCCGGCAGGCCGTCCGCAACCGGCAGGTTCTCGGGAGGTTCTCCGACGAGCGTCTTGCCCCAGGAAATATTCTTGATTCCGGCAAGCAGG
Organism: uncultured Gammaproteobacteria bacterium; assembly: GCA_964629635.1. Classification (GTDB taxonomy): domain Bacteria; phylum Patescibacteriota; class Microgenomatia; order UBA1406; family GWC2-37-13; genus YC2-FULL-38-9. The sequence goes on along the minus strand of CAZVQS010000001.1, from coordinate 72,250 downwards.
TATCCCGGCGGGTGCCAGATGGTGGCAAGCTCCTGCGAATTGAGGATCTGCGTTTTCCGTTCAAAATAGGAGAGGCGGCGCTCCCTGATCCGCTCGATCAGCCAATCCTTGAAAAAAAGGGGCCGCCTGAACACGAACTGGTTTCCCTCGCCGAGGGAAAAGCTGCCAAACGTTCCGGCAAGGTTTGATACGTAGGGCATGGGGTCCAGTCCCGGGGTATTGGTACCCACAACGAGCCGGATACCTGCCTTCCCGCCCTGGAACGAGGCTTTTTTCATAATGATGAGCTTCTGGGGGCTCATGCTGTATTTTTCCGCTTTTTCATCATACACCTGCATGCCGGCGTTTTTTACCGCCTGGTCCTGCCATGCGAAATACGGCGGTGTGACGACAATCTGGACCGCCATGCGGATGTTGGCGGGCTGCTTTGAAAGGAATCCGACAAGAGCCGACAAAGGGTCTACATCCTTGAAATCAAAATACGTCTTGATGGGAAGGTAGGAATAGGAGTTGAGCGCGACTTCGCCTACCGCGATGTTTTTGGATTTCATGATGATGTCCATGGGATCGGTCGTTTTGGTTATCTTCGACTGGGGGAAGGAGGAAGTGATGAGGCTCTGCACGAGGATTTCACTCTCGCGGGGCGCTGTCGCGTAGAAATACACCATCTGGTTGATGAGGAATATCTCAAACGCGTAGGTTTTGGGATGGACAAAAAAAAGCCGGCGCATGAGGGGTACATACGGATAGGGGAGGACAGATGCGAATATCTGCGTAGCGGATTCGATCGGCGTTTCATCCTCCTTGGGATTGCGTACCTGCAGATGCGAAAATTTCGGCATACGTTTAGTATAGCAAAAACAACATCAGTTGGCTCCCGTTACCCGAAAAGCCACTTGAACACCTTTCCGAATACGGAGTTGTCGAACCAGGTTTTCAACCGCTGCCCGAATGTTTTCGGTTTGGGGGGCGCGGGCGGTTCGGCAGGCGCCTGTTCCTGTACCGGTACGGACGCTTCTTTTTCCGGGGGAGGAGGCGTTGAGGGAGCGGGCGGCGCTGTGGCCGCATCTGTTGCCGGTGTCTTCGCAACGGATTCCCTGACCAATTCATCCGGTATGACGTGATTCAGTTTCGCCAGGCGGAAATCGATCGTGCCGTCCTTAAGATGCGGTTGGACGTCCATGGTGACAAACTGGCCCGGTTTGAGTTTGGCGATCGTCGATTCTTTTGCGATCTGAAGTCCCGGTATCCCCTCAATGAAATAGTCGCGGTCGCGCGAGCGCTGTACAAGGCTGTCGCGGAACCCTTCCAGGATGCTTTTGTCAAGCGCCTCCCGGTTTGCGGGCGCATCAATTTTTACGTCCGGACGTTTTTCTTGTACCGTACGCATGAGATCATCATACAGGTCTGACGCGTCCCGCAGTTTCTGGTAATCAAGATTGCGTGAAATGGCCCATTCGCGCCTCTGGGAGGGTTGGGCCCTTCGGTATTCCTCAAGAAGCTGGATAAGTCCGAGGGCATCGGAGGACGGATGCGCGAAGGGGGACGGCGTGCCGTTTCTCGGTTCGGTCGCCCGCGGATAGGTTTCCAGCATCGCGGCAAGCATTCCGGCCTGTTTTGCGGCTCCATGCTCCAGGGATGAAACGAACATGCTTGACAGGTTGGGTTTCAGCTGGAGAGTAGCCATGAACTTGCCCTTATCGGTGAGCTTTCCGTGTTCAACCGCGCCGATTGCTTCAAGACGCTTCACGGCGGAGTCGATGTGTCCGGCGGGAGGATCATTGATAAACCTGAATGAATGAAGATCGGTGTGTCCCTGGGCGAGGAGTATGAGCATTTCGCCCATGAGTTCTGTCCGCTGCATTTCCGCGGTTTCATGTTCCGGGCGTCCGGCCCGGTCTTCTTTGGTGAAAAGCGCATAATACTTGTCCTTTTGCCCGGGGAACGGGGATTCCTTGCGCCCCACGCGGCCCCTCCGCTGAGTGAGATGGTCCTGCGGAGCCTTTTCTTCCCGCAGGTATTCCCGCCCGCTGATTTCGTCAACCACTTTGTGCTTATGCATGCCGGTGTCGACCACGATATTGACGTCAAGCGTAAGTCCCTCCTGCGCCGCGTTCGTCGCCAGGACTATTTTCCGTTTGCCTGACTCTTTAAACAGTCGTTCCTGCTCTTCTTTCGGCTGCGTACTCATGTATTTGATGATCTCCACATCCTTGAGTCCCATCGCGTCAAGCGCGCTTTTTGCCTCCTCGATTTCCCGTTCTCCCGAAAGGAATGCGAGGATATTACCTTTTTCGCCTGTTTCGATGGATGTGCGGATGCGTTCCGCAGCCCGGCGGGGGAGCTGAGCCGGTGGGATTTCCTGCGTTTCAAACGATTCGTCGACCGGGTATGTTTTCCCTTCTATCTCTACAGGGACCGCGTCAGGGAAATGCGTTTTGATTTTCTCCTGGTCAACGGTTGCGGATATGAACATGAGTTTGAGCTGCGGTAACCCTTGGGCTTTCCGCTTGGCCTGTATGTCCCGCAGCTGGATCATACACAGTTCGTTTGCCTTCGATTCCTTATGTACCTCATCCATGGCAACGAGGCTGTATTCCGACAGGAGGGGATCGCTTTCCATTTTAATGAGAAGCGACTGCACCGGACAAAAGAGAAGCCGCGTATCTTCTGATACCTTGTGGACATACCGGTTCTGCACGCCCACTTCATCCCCGAGTCCCACCTTCAGGTCCGCCGCAGCAACTTTTGCGCTTTCCTCGGCAGCACGCCTGAGGTTTTCCGTAACGACCATTTTTCCGGAAGTTCCCAGAGCCTCAAGGGCGATTTGCGAGCCGCCGCGTGTTTTTCCGGTTCCGGTGCCTGCCGCGAGGATAATCGTGGAGACATTGGGGTCTTTTAGAACCGAATCCAGTTTCTGCCGTTCCTGCCAAATAAGGAGATTCTCGCGGGGCGGGAGGTTGGGGATAACCGGAATTTCATGTTTCGGCTGCCCCGGTTTTTTTTCCACAGAAGGATTAGTGCGCGATTCGGGGCGCGGACGCTGTGCAGTCATGTTGCCGATTCCTACTGCTGCTTCAACCATACATTAAAATAAAACGCACGGTTCCGGGGCCGGTTTACTTTCGTTTCATGAAAAGGATTCCTCCCGCTGCCAGGAACAGGGCGCAGAATCCCGCATACTGCAGATACTGCGGCCAGAATACAATCATAACATGTTTATTTCCGTCCGGCAGCTGTTCAACCTGCCACCCGTTTGCCCAGTTGTTTACGGTTTGGTGTCCGGTGAGTTTAGTGCCGAAAAGGAACGGGAACAGCCTGGTACGGATGCTCCGGTCAGGCACCGCATATGCAGTCCAGCCCGGATGGTACGACTGGTACAGGACAAGAAGGCCGTCCGGCGTGAGAGAATCATTGACCGCGGCTTCATACAGGAAGGGAAGAGGGTGGGCGACCTCCACGGCCCCCGTTGAAGCGATTTCCGCCTGGGGAGGCCTGCCGAACCGGAGGCTCTTTATGAACCGGTAGGGAAGGAAGGTGAACCCGACGGAACGGATATCGTTTACCGTCTCCTGATAGCTGAGCGACCGGTTTTGTATGAGCGCTTCATATCCCACCGCATCCTTGTAGCTGGGCGGGATGATAAACGAGCTGGTTTCAAATTGCCGGTGCGGGTCAAGGTCAGACATGAGGTAATAGGCTCCCTTGCTGTTCAGGAGATTGACGCGAAGCGGCAGTCCCGATCCGTTCCGTGTTGTGATGTCCATGATGTAGCCGATATCGGTCTGGAGGGTGGGAAAACTCAGGGTAAGACACTGGTCGTTGTTCGCGGATATAAGGCGCAGGTACTCATTTTCCTCTTCCGGGAACGCAACTTCATTGCGGTTTTCGGTTGTGGCGGGACCGTTTGAACAGGGAGCGTTGAGATGGCGCACCAGTCCGTTTCGCATGCGGCTTCCCATTGCGGTGTTGTCCGCAAAGGTGGGCAGTTCGATGCGTACTTCATTTTGTTTTTCGAGCGTTACCGGATAGGAGTATTCTTCATTGACAAATCTTTTGAAAATCTCATCTTCCTTGTCGCCCCATACCGGTATGGGAGCGGAGGAGCCTGTATTAAAAGATATACTATTTCCTACGTTCGTATAAAAATAAGTGAGGATTGAGGAGTTCGGCGTGATACGGTATTCATTTTCGTTAACCGTCAGGAGCATGTCCCCGGTTGTTTTGGGCAGGGTTCCCAATGCGAATTCGGCTTTGTTGCGGACGGTTTCATTCCCGTTTATGAACAGGCGCGGCAGTGCGAGCCGGGCGAATAGCCGTGCGCCATTGCCGTTTGCGGCGCTGACGGTGAGGTACACCGGTATGACGCTTTCCATGTGCGCGTAGGGCGGTACGTGGAGGACCGTATCCAGCGGTCCGGCTAACTGGAATGTCGTTTTAAGCGTTACGCGGTTGCCCGCATGCGCAATTTCGAAGTCCTTCTCGCCGGGGTTCCGCTTGTCAAAAAGACTCCGGAACGGAATAACAACATCCGGTGTACGGGCCGGATCGTTTGAATAAACCGGGGTATCGTCTGCGGCGGTGTCATAATCGGTGAACCGGTACGAGGGGAGTATATTCGGAACGGAGCGGGCTGTTGTCACATAGGATCCGGCATAGGAATTCAGTTCGTAGACTTCGATCGGATCGTTTGTTCCGCGGGTGCTGGCAAATCTCCGGGTGTATTCCGGTGACGTGCGCAGGTACTGCCTGAAATCCTCATTTTGGAGAATGGTGCGCTGGTTGCGGCAGTGTTTCAGGTTGCCGTCATACATGATCCACCGGACGTCATACTTTCTCATGACGTCCGCAAACCGCTTGTAGTCGTTTTCGCGAAGTGCCTGGATTGTTTCCCAGTAGTAATTCTCGTTCGCGTTGTGCCATACATCGAAGGTGCGCGAAAGAACGGGCTGTTTGATGCCATACCACAGGAATCCCGACCCCACGTATCCCCAGCTGTAATGGTACCACCCTTCCGGACATTCCTGGGGGAAATCCGCGATCCGGCCGTCCGACTGTCTATTGAAAAATGAAACCGTGTCCGTGTAAGCAGGAGGCAGTTTTACGAAAAGCCGGGTGTAAAAGAGATGCCCCTGGATGATTGGTATGCCTGCGTAGACAAGGAGGCCCAACAGTACGGCATAGAGCGTGTAAGGGTTGACGCGCATGCGTTTGAGCCGGTAAAGGGCTATGAGGATAAAAAGCGTACCGATGCCGAAAAACAGGCTGTAACTGAAGCCAGCTCCGATGCTGAATTTCGTGAAAGGATTCCTGAATGCCTGCCTGAAGCTCGGGGAAACGGACCGTAGAAACGATAGTGCGTAGGAAAAGGGGGGTATTTCGGTTGCCAGGTTGCCGAAATACAGCAGATATACTGACGCAAACGCGAGTCCGATCCGACGGTTGCGGCCCAGAAACGCGCTTCCCAGTCCGGCAAGGGATACCAGAAATACTCCGTATCCGATGGCAGGTACGACTCCGGACGAAAAATGGTACTTCCATGGCAGCAGAATGAATTCATCGAACATTTTCGAGTCCCAGAAGAATCCCTTGAGTAGGGCAACGTTTTCCCATGCGCCGAACTTGCTGTTTTTCTGGATGAATTCGGGCGTCTGGAGGAGATTGTTGTAGGATTCGAGGAACGTTTCCTTTTGGGATGCCTGGTTGACCCCGAACGGGATGATCCAATAACTGTTCGCCGCAAGGATCAGTGCAAGAAGTATGCATGACGCTTTGGCTGCAGCCCGTTTGCGGGGAGAAAGCGCCGTGAACCCCGCGACAAACAAAAGAAGCGATATGACGTATGCGAGAAAAACCGGCGGTACGAATCCCTGGGTGGAAAACATGAGCTGGGCTGCTACGACCAGGAACGCGTTTCTGCGGTTGGGGGTTTCAAGAAAGATGAGACTGGTGAGAAATAGCCAAGGAAGCGCAGCGAAATGGAACGTAAACGCTTCGGTCTGGGTAAAAAGCTGTTCTGCAGAGCCCTGGTTGAACAGGTAAACGAGCGCCGAAAAGAGCGCGATCCATTCCGCCGCATGGGGGAGGCGGGCATGGGCACCCGGAATCAGGCGTTTCAATACGCGGGAAACGAGCAGGTACATTCCGACGACTCCCGCGTACACGAGACCTAGGCTGATAACCGTGCGTACGGCCCACAGGGGAAGCACTGACGATCCGAGGAGCGCAAGCAGCGAAACGGGAAGCAGTGCGGCAAAACCGTGGCCGCCCAATAGCCCCACGCCATAATACTCCTGCCATCCTGCATGGATCGACCGCATGATATTGAGCCAGGGATTGAGTTCCGCATTCACCGAGTCCCAGCCGATGAACATTTCACCCTGATGCCAATTGGCAAAGCAGATAGCCAGCATAAGCAGGTTGAGAAGTACAAACGGAACGTATCTGGCAAATGCTGCAATCGGCTTCATGCGGGATGGTGAATCGTTAATAGTTGACATAAGTGCCTTCAAGGGATTGGTGCCAGAGCCGATACCCCGGAGGTACCGTTATCCTGACCACATCGCCTTTTGAAATAATCCATCCGCCTTCCTGTTCCTGTGCCGGTTGGACGCGCGTACCGAAGAGCGCGCTATCGAAACCCGTCTGCATGACAAAATCCGCGGGAGTCCGCATGCATGCATACGGCAGTTCCTCGGTCGCCGTAAAACCGGCCTGGCAGGCGGCAGGATCCGGGATCAGGACGCCGTCAATGACATATACGTTCCTCGGGTATGAGGCGGTATGCATCATGTCGTCCTCCAGCGCGTCAGGCGGGGAGCCGGGTATGTACCCGCACTCCTGCAGAAGCAGATCCCGGTCCGAACGGGTCACGTATGCTTTCCGGCATACGCCGTTGTCCTTATATATGGCGGTTGTGATGAACTTCTTGTCCGTATGGGTGGTTCGGTCGACGAATATTTTAGGCGTTGGATTGTAGAGCCCCGGCGCATATTTAAGGACAAGCGAGGCATAGGGGCTGTGGAACATGCTGTTGTAAAAGTACGGATTCAGGTATCCGTTGTTTGCGAGCGCATAGAACTGGAAGGCAAGGGGGAGGGCAAGTGCAATAAGCCACCGCCGGTTTATCTTCCCAAACTCAACTGCATATGCGATAAGGAAGGGGACGGCAAAGAGTACGTGACGCGTCGGCGCGAAACCCGCAGTACCGTAATGCCAGGCAGGGTTGGTCTGGTAACCGAAGGCAACCAGTATCATAAGGGCAATAACGGCATAGTTGAGGGGATGTTTTTTTCCCGAGCGGACCATCGCGACAAAACCTGCAATCATCGTCACCGGCGCGTACCAGAAAAGCCCCATGTTCAGGTCGAAAAATTGTTCCGCAAGACGCTTGAGGCTCAGGTTCCGGAGGCCGAATCCGTATATCTGCGTCCAGCCGTCACGGATCGTGCTCCACGGGCTCAGCACGCCGAAAAAACGGAGGTTTGACAGGTACGGTATGCTTCCGAGAGCGATACAAAGCACGATTGTCACATAGTCTCCCGCCCGGAGGTTCCTGCGCCTGATGCCGTCATACAGATACAGGCCGATTATGAATACGGTAACCAGTGCAAGCGGCTGGCTGTGCCAGGAGGCAAGCGTCGAAAACAGAGCTGCCGGGGCGTATTTCCTGTGGATCAAGGCAAATACCGCGGCAAGGAGAAGGAGCGAGTAATACGCATCAACCCCCGGATAAATGAGGAAAAACATGAGGGGCGATATTGCGACCGATGCCAAAAAGAGCAGCTTTTTGCGGGGGGAGGGGAGGAACCGTTGCATGACATACCCGATGATGAGGGTAAAAAGCACCCAGTTCGCGAGGCGCAGCGTATGGAGTTCGTTAAGATTGAAGATACGTAGCACTATCCGTACCGGGGCTGCGATGAGAGAATAGAACCAGAAATGGAGGGAATAGGTATAGCCGCCGGTGCCGGGAACATATGCCATGAAGCCGCCTTTGGTTTCCTCGTACTGGTTTTGGAAGGCAAAATACCCCGGCGACAGGTATCTCTTCAGTTCGTCAAAGTCGTAGTCCGTCAGGTGTATCCCCCCGTGGTTGAGGAGCGATTCCGTCATGCCGAAGTATTCGACCATATCGCCGCCGTTATCCGTTGCGGGCAAGGTAAGGAATAAAAAGAGTATGCCACAGGAGAGTGCGGCGAAAATACCCCATGCCAGTTTGTTCCCCATACCTTAAGTGTAATTTATCTTGGGGGTGATTTGTGAGCTATTGCGCACGGTCGAGACGGTTTGTTTTGAAGGAAACAGAATGGTGCTGAACCGTTTGGTTACCTCGTGCGAAGAACGCTCTTTGCCGAGCAGTTTCGAAAACCGGGCAAGGCGGTCCATGGCTCCCGCGTTATGCGAAAGCAGCGATATGAGGCTGACAACCCGCTTGATTCTCATGGGAAAAAACAGGTCATTTTTCTTCAGGCCGGTCTTGCGCATGGCAGCGGTAAAGTCGCCGGACTTCATGTAATCCGCCAGTTTCTCGGAAAGTATGACGGGCACGCCATAGGAGAGTGCCTGGGAAAACGGTCCGGAGGCGGCCATGAATACCCGGTACGGCAACGTCATGAGGTCGGCAGCTGAGAATACCGTATCCATATCCTCCTCCTCGACGAAGCCGGTGCAGGTAATGTTGGGATTCGCGTTCATCAGTTTGACCATGCCGTCGTAATATTTGCGGTAGTACTCTTTATGCATGTGGTAGGGGTTCGGTCCTCCTGCGACAAGCAGGTGGATATTCGTACCCTTGAAGGCGTTGACAGCCTTGATGATCCAGTCCACACCCTTGTACCAGTTCAGGTATCCGAAAACGAGAACCACGAACCGGCCGGAAGGGATACCGAGCTTTGTCTTGGCGCCGGTTTTGTCCGACGTTTTCTGGAGGCGCATGTGGTGGGGGATCAGGTGGATTTTTTCTGTGGAAACGTATGCGGTCAGGCGGTCCTTCAGCTCCTGTTCAAGCACGACCACCCGGTTGGACACGAGACCGACTGCAAAGAAGAATGCCTTGATGCCGTTCGAGTAAACGAATTCAAGCAATGAATTGCGTATGTTGAGGTGCTTTTCGAGCTTGTCCACGTCGGTGATGACCTGGTGGAGTTCGAACACGATATGTTTCCCGAGCAGTCTCAATACGAAAAGGGCGGCAACAAGCGCGATATTCATGAGAGTTCCGCCGAACACGTTGAATTCAAATTCAACAAGCACCGTCTTCACGTGGGGAAGGCGGACGATGTATTTGATCATGTTGAAAAGTGAAAGGACTTTCCCCTTCTCCCAAACGCGGGCGACGTCTATGTTGTGTTTATAGGCATACAGTTCGTTATACGGTTCGTTCCGTTTCTTTTCCGCACAGATGACGACCGGATGGTTCATGGCAAGGTCTTCGAGCTTGCGTTTGTTATAGCGGTCAATGGCGCTTTTATTCGCGTCGTCTTTTGAGGCATAGGAGGAGATGACTGCTACCGTATCCTGCGCCTTATTGTAAGTGTTGGTGTTTTTCATAGTTTCTCCTCTGACTGCAACTTCGGGTTGCCTTCATAGGGGAAAGCATGAGGGGTATATTGAAGAGTTGTGTGCGGCGCGAAAGGCACCGGGGCATTGGTTTAAAAGCCAATGTCCAACAACCGAGCTCGTGGAGCTCTGTTCTCAATATAAGACGGCCTTGTGGGTCATCTCGAAACCTCATGCTGGGAGGACTGAGCATACATGCGTATGCGCACCTCCCTTTAATGGGCTTAGGTTTGTTACAAAGGCAGCTCAAGCCTATGTAAGCACTTGAACTGCCTTTTTTGGCAGCCATCCCTATCCGCGTGTCTAGCGGAAAGGGGGGAACCACCGACCGGAGTCGATGGCGACGCAGCCATTCGGCTCGCCGACCTTGGCGTACGTGCAGGCGCCGCCTTCGATCACGATGCTGTCCCAGGACTGGGAAGCTTCGTTCCAGGCGCCGAATGACACGTAGCCGACGGTCGCGTGCAGCACAGCGTTGCTGCCGGAGCCGGTGGACGGGCGTGCGTCGAATTCCCAGGCGATGAAACTGCCGTTGGACTCATCGAGCACCAGGTGCCACTGCGAGCTTGCTCCGCCGATGTTCTGCGAAAGCCAGGTCTTCATGGCATTCTGGTCCAGGACCGAGATCCCATCAACGTCGTCCACGCGGGCGGGCATGTCATTCGTGCACATGTACCAACGCGCGTTGTCGATGGCGACCACGGTATCCGGCTGACCGCTGATGGCATAGGTCTGCTGCCCATCTGCGATGATGGTGCTGTCCCACCAGTCGGTCTTTTCGGGGTTCTTGGTCCCGAAGTGGATCTCGCCGATGCTGGCGGTCAGGATGGCGGTCGGGCCGTCATTGCCGCGGGCGATGAACTCCCAGCCGGTGTAGCCCTGCTGCCCAGGGATGTAGTGCCACTGGCGCGGCAGGCCGCCGATGTTTTCGCTCAGCCATTCCGGCATATTCACGGTGTCGTTGAGGGCGATGCCATCAACTTCTTCCGGGCAAACCGGGGCTTCGGGTTCATCGGTCGGTTCAGGCTGGCGGGTCGGCTCGGGCTGGCGGGTCGGTTCGGGCTGATGGGTCGGCTCGGCTTGGCGGGTCGGCTCGGCTTCGCGGGTAGGCTCAGCTTCGCGGGTCGGCGCGGCGGTCGGGGTAGCGTTTTGGGCGCTCCGGCCACCATTGCCGCAAGCGGCAAGCAGGGCGGCGACGATCAGCAGGACGATCAGGCGTGCGTACAGATTGGTCTTCATTGCATTGTCTCCTTCGTGGTCTCGTGCTTTGAGCGGCTACAGGGCCGGCTCGCGGCGGGTGGTGGTTTCTTCTTCTTCGACGACGGTGGTGCGGCGGGTGCCCGGTTCGGGCGTGAATTCGCGGCGGCGATAAGTCGTCTCTTCTTCTTCGGCGGGCGCGCGGTTTGCCAGGAAGTACGCGGCAGCGGCAGCGGTCAGGGGGCCGAGCACCATAATGCCGACAGCGAGCAGGATGAAACCAGCCCACGTCTGCACGTAGTTCTCGAGCGCCCAAGCGCCAGCGGTCACGATCGCGTTCCAGACAAACACGGCAATGCCAATACCGATGCCCCAGATGCAGCCATTGCGGGGACGGGCGGAAGCTGCGACAGCGGCGGTAACGGGTCCGAGGAGCAAGACGCCGACAGCGAGCAGGATGAAACCAGCCCACGTCTGCACGTAATTCTCCAGCGCCCAAGCGCCAGCGGTCACGATCGCGTTCCACACGAACACACAGATGGCAACGATTGCGGCAACAACGACAGGGTTAAAGCGGTGATTGCGTTCCATGACAGATACTCCTTTGATCTTGATCTTGGTTAAGCGGTTGGTTGCGACTCTCTTCTGACGGTTCTTATTCAATTGTTCTTTCCGATAGAATCACCTCCTTTCAGGTGGTTTGAACTGCACCCCATACATATAAGTGATATATATGAAGTGCAGTCCAATCTCCAAAAAGTTGATGTTCTAAAGGAAGCCTGTTGTCCTTTCCAGTCCAGTAATAAATTCATTCAATGTCCAACCTCAGTATCAGGTCTTTTGCACGCAATGTGCGCAAACCCGATTCTTCGGTCAGACTTCCTAAACCCAAATTTTCAAAGTGCGATGACTTGTCTTGTTTATTCCCTGGTCAGCTATTGATCAGGAGACTCCTCATCACGATATACCGCCAAGAGGCTTGGGCAACAGCTATTGTTGCCTCCTTTCGGAGATATATCCCGGGGTATGAGCCCAGGAAGCAAGGGGCGTTTCGTCCCTTCCTTTCTGTGTTCTACCCGGTTTTAAAAGTGCTTCGTTTCAATCATCCGATGGGTCAGGATGGAAAGGGAAAGACTTGCCTTTCCATCCTTACCGTTCAGGTGATTGGTGCGTGATGGACAGGTGCGCGGCAGTCAAACGGAAGAAGCGCGCGCGGTGTTACATGAGAATTATTAATGGAGGATAAAATATATATATAATCTGCGGGGCAGACCATGTATATATGCCTTTCTTTATCCTGTCCGAGTTTTTAAAAGTGCTCAATCAATCAACACCCTATAGTATAACATACTATAAGACATTTGTCAACAACTAAATATCCTATAACAATATTTTTACTTGAATGTGCCTGTTTGACCGCTTTACGTATGACTGACAGGAGAAATCCGGACCGAATACCGGAAATCTTTTGTAGGGAAGGCAAGGGGGGAGTTTTCTCCATAAATGAGGTAATTATTGAATCGTTATGTAAGAAAGCTGCGGGAACGGGGAAAGCGTTCCATGGGGAAGCGGGAAAAAGGGTGCTGGGACGGGTTATCAAGGTGCATTCGTACTTTATTCAGCCTCGATTCGTGCCTGACCACCGTATAAAAATATACCCATAATATACCATATAACGAAGCTATTTTCAATAATAGTCCTTATCATGGCGCTCTAGCCTGAGTTATCCACAAGTTATACGCATCATCCTCTTTTATGAAGCTATAGTCTACTAATCTTACCGCGTACTGCAGGAAAGGCGGGTGGAAGGGTTTGAGGCTATTCGGCCTCAGGCGAGGCTGTTGTTGAGGCTGCGAAGGATTTGCAGCATGGCATGGAGGAGCATATGCCTGTTCTGGCTGCTTTTTCGGATCTCCCACAGCAAAAACGTGGCTATATCCGCGATTTCTTCCGGTTTCATACGGGGAATCGCTTCAAGCAGCCGTATTTTGACGAGGTTGGGCAGGAATCCGGAGCTGCGGATAGCTTTAAGGCTGGCCATGCGCGCTTCGCCCTGCAGGTACACAGCCTCGGTCGGGCTCCGCTGGAACACCTGTTCAGCCTCAACCACATCCGCAAGTATGTCATCAAGCGACCGTACGATCAGGGTGCGGGGTTTGGATTCAGGCATGATATCTTCCCGGAGCCAGGTGAGGATACGCTCCAGGAGCGTTTTATCGAGGTTTTTCCGGTCTTCAGGGGAGAAGCCGGCATAGTTCCGGATGAAATCGATGACCGGCGTCACCATGGCGAGGCCGTTTTTGCCGAGCGCCTTGAATCTGCTGCAGGCTGCGATTGTTGCCTGATTGTATTTTTTCTGGAGTCCGGCCTCAATCCGTGCCTGGACGGTATATGTTTCGTAGAAATAGGGCAGGCACGCGATATGCGCGCCGTTCCAGAGCTCAGCCTCGATTTTGAGGGTAAGATCCATTTCGGATTTGAGGATGTCCCGCTCGATTTCAAGTTCGACCGTAGCTTTGCCGCTTTCCAGCGTTTCAATTTCCCTGAGTATTGCCCGGTCAGCTTCAGTTGAGGCTGTTTTTTCACGCGCGATTTCGGTTTCGGCTTCGCGCAGGAGTGAGTCGAGCGCTTCGGTTGGTTCGGGTTTGGGCATAATCAGGCGGTAATGATCTCAAGGGTATCAAGAAGCAGTCTCGCGCGCTTAAGGATGGTTTCATTATGTTCAACAAGCAAAGCGCGCTCCGAGGCTAACAGTTTGCCCAAAGCATCGATCTGTGCCGGTGAAAGGGCATCCATTTTTCTCAAAAGCGCCCGTTTTGCCCGGTCAGGCACGATGAAGCTGTTTTCAAGGAGGATCGCGAAAGCCGTTTTCTTGTCCATATCAGGCAAATGCGGCTGCAGCCTGGCTCATGCGGGGGGATTGCGCCGCATTCAGCCTGGTTTGAACTGATGACAGGACGGATTGGCCGAAATCCCTTGCTCGCTGGGCCTCAGGGCTTCGCAGGATGATCCTGCCGGCCTCAAGAGCGGTCTGCGCGCCCAGACGCATGGATTTGTACTGGTCAACGAGGATCTGGACCGCCGAAGGGATGGCTGCGGCTCCGTGCGCACCCATGAGCTCCGCACCTCCCGAGGCTAAAGTAACCACCGTGGGAACATCCGGAAAGGGGTCTATGGCTTTGAGTACCTTCGTGAGCCGCTTGGCGCCTTCCTGGCCAATGATTTTAGCAAGGGGATACGCCACTTCGCCGCCTGCTGTAACGGTCGCGCCCCTGGCAAGGGCGGCGGCCTGGGCTTTTGTAGCGCCTTCAAGAATGGCCGCGTCAGTGAGCTCGGCTGCGGCTATGGCTCCGCCCTCGGCTTCTCCGAGGAGGGGAACGAGCGCGATGCCCCCAAGCACGATATTTTCTATGCCGTTCAAGGCTATTTTAGCCTGCTCCCGGGATGCGTTTTTGAGAAGCGTTTTCAGTTCCGAGGCGGTCGTAAGCTTTGCGGTTGCGTCCGTTGCTTCCCCGACCGGGGAATCGAGACGTTTTTCTATCTGCCGGAGCGTGTCCTTTACGATGCGTTCAGCCTCATTCACGGCAGGCTCGAGGGGTTTGGGGAGATCCGCCTTGATTTCCTTCTCCTTGGGGGACTTCATGAGTTCATGATATCGCACCGGAACAGGCTTTTCAAGCATAAAAAAACCAGGCTTCGATTGAAGCCTGGTTTTTAATGGTTGTTTGCTTATTTGCGTGCGGTCAGCTTTTTGATGCCGTATCCGATTCCCATGAGCGCAGTCTGCGCACCGAGAAGAAGCATTCCCGCTTCAGGTCCGGCTTTCGGAGCCTCCTTGGCGCCGATCACTTCCTTTTCGACACAGAACTGCGCGGTGTCTTCGTCCGAGGCTGATCCGTTGTACGCGGCCGCCTTGTTGGTCAGGCAGAACAGACCTTTGTCGGCAGGCAGCTGGGCCTGGCCGTACAGCTGCATTTTCACGTAATACACTTTTTCTTCGCCGGCCTTAAATGAACCTGCATCAAGCGTAATGATGCGGGTCGCGGCGTCAAAGGTTCCGAACCCTTCGATCGGTTCAACGTAGGCAGGCACGAAATCCTTTACCGTGACGTTGTTGATGTCGATGCTTGAGGTGTTTTTCACTTTCACCTGGAACATAACCTCCTGTCCGGGTTTAAACCGGGTGTTTGACAGGGAAAGGTTATCAACGTATTCGGTATAAGTAGTTCCGCCCTTAGTGGCTGCAGCAGGCATGCCTACTTTTTTATCCACCAGTATGTACTGGCTGGGGGAGGGCTGGCCGTACTGTCCGTACTGGCCATACTGTCCGTACAATCCGTTGTCCGCAAAAACGGAGGAAATGTTTACAGACAAATATGCCGCAAGAAGAGTTATGAACACCAGTGTGTTTTTCATCATGTGGGTATTATACTACAGGACTTTTTATTTGTCAACTATAGGATTATTATTTGGATTTCGCCTTTGGGATAATCCCCGCGGCTTCCAAATGCAGTATGAGTTTCCCGTGTAAACTTTGCGCCGGTTTGGCATGAGGGGAGTGAAAGAAATGAGGAATGCAGCTTGGATTGAGGCTGTTTGTTATAATGGATCCTATGAAACTGAACGCGCGGGAGCTCCGGACGGTTGATGAGACCCTCATCAAGGAGAAGCTCAAAACCCTGGAGCGGCATCCCCTGTACCTCATACTCGAGAACGTATACGATACCTACAACGTAGGCGGCCTTTTCCGGCTTGCCGATGCGCTCGGGGTGTCTAAAATGTACTTGTGCGGCGACATGGAGATTCCCCCGAACAGCAAAATAAAGAAAGCCTCGATCGGCACCTACAAGGTCGTGCCCTGGGAATACCGCCATACCGCAAAAGAAGCCATTGAGGAGCTCGGGAAGGGAGTCCAGGTCGTTGCGGTCGAGCAGAGCCCGAAATCGCTTCCGTACACGAAGATCAAGTACCAGTTTCCCGTGGCTCTCGTCCTCGGAAACGAAACCTACGGGGTAACCGGGGAGACGCTTGCTTTAGCCGATCACATCGCTGAAATCCCCATGTGGGGGATAAACAAAAGCCTCAATGTCATTGTATCGGCAGCCATCGTTTCGTATCATGTAATTGGGGCTCTTGTTCCATAAGGAGCCTGCTTTTATGGCCGGCAAAAAGATACGCATCTACCTTTCCATGGCGCTTGCCCTGCTTATTGTTGTGGGGTACGAGTCGTTCATCGCTTTCCTCGTGCGGGCGGATTACCGGAAACTTGCCTCCCTGTATCGCGCCCGGCAGGCCAAGGTGATTGTCACACCCACGCCGGGGGAGTTTTTTGAGCCGACTGCCGTGCCGGAAATCGTATGGGAGCCATCCGTCACCCCCGTGCCTACCATGCGTATCGTGCCCACCGTGAAAAAGACACCCACGGCCATACCCTCGAAAATACCCACCCGCGTTCCCACACGGGTTCCGACCCGAAAACCGACCGTCAAGCCGACTTTGCCGCCCGTGCCTGCCACACGGGCTTCAGCAAGCAAATTAAGCATATTCATGATCGGATCTTACACCTCCGGAATGCGCGCGATCCTCGAGTCAAACCCCCGGATCGTGAAAGTGATCGAACCGAATTCGGATCCGGCGTTTTATGAGGCTATCCGTGCGTATCGCAAGCGGAGGCCGGACGGAATTACTATGGTACGTTTTTACAACGGCACGCCCGGGCTTTATTATCCGGTCACCTCAGACCCGGCAGCCTCAGCCGAGGATTTCTTCGCGAAGGTGATCAAGCCGGGGGTTAATGCGCTCGGAAGCAACAAAAACCTGTTCGATTACATGCAGAATCCGAACGAGTTTGAGAATACGCCCGAATGGCGGGGGGAGGCGAACATAAAATGGAACGGGAGCTTCTGGCGGAAGTTGACCGAGCTTGGGAACACGACCGGAATCAAGACGTGCATTGGCGGGATACCGGTCGGCAACATTGAAGCTGCCGAATTGGTCTTCATTATTGACGATCTTAAAGCAATGCACGCGATGGGAGCCGCATTCTGCTACCATGGTTATACGTTCAACTACAGCCATGATACAAGCCACGAGATCCATTATTCGCTCAGGTACCGCCAGTATTACGAGTATTTCAGGCAAAACGCCCCCGAGCTCCTTTCAATGCCGCTGATTCTTTCCGAAGGGGGAGTGGCCGAAGGCGGGGATCCGCGGGCAGGATACCTCAAATCCGGCAAAACCGAAGAATACAAGAGCTGGCTTGCGTGGTTCGATGCGGAGCTCAAAAAGGACGCCTACGTGAAGGGAGTGACGCTGTTCCAAATCGGAAACAGCAGCGACTGGGGGTATTTTGACCTTGAATCTATCGCGCCCTGGATGGCAGGCTACCTGAAAAGCAATTGAAAACCCCTTCCAACCTCGGAGGTTAGAATCCGCTTATCTATGCTTCCATGGCCTCTTTGTTGATTTTTGCTTTCGCAAGGCCGGTCAGCTTCTCGTCGGTCTTTTTTTCCTCCTCAAGCGTTTCGTGAAGCAGCTTGAGTGCGGTATCATGTTTCATCATCTTTGCGTATGCTGCCGCGGTGCCGTAGCCGGCGATTTCATAATGCTCCACTTTCTGGGCTGCGGCGATAAGGCCGGCGTCTTTCGCGTCGGGTGCGATGTCTTCCCGGAGAAGCTCCTGCCCCTCTTCGATGATTCCTTTCATGCCTGCGCATTTTTTCCCTTCAAGCTTGATGTCAAGCTCGTCCCTGATGACCTCGAGACGTTCGATCTGGATCTTCGTTTGCCTGAGATGCTCTTCAAACCCTTTTTTCAGCTCCGGGGAGGACGCGTTTTCAATAAGCCGCGGAAGCGCGCGGGTCACCTGGTTCTCCGCGTCGTAGAGATCCTGCAGTTCATGCACAAACAAATCGTGGAAGTTTTTCATAGTTGGTAATAAATTGATAAACAGCGCTATTTTTTCGGCTTGAGCGCTTTCAGCTGCTTTTCGATCCTTGATAGGGATGCCTTCATTTCCTCATCCGAGTCCTTTGATTCGTGGCTTCCCTTGTGGATGAGGAAAGTCGTCAGGACGACAAAGGTGAAAAGCTGCAGGAACTCGGACTGCCAGTTTTCCATGGTTGATGCTCCGAATGCGGACAGGAATTCCCCGGTCTGCACCGGGGCTTTGTGTTCCTTCTGGGTATTCACGAATTCCTGCCACTGGAACGCCGCCTGTCCCATCCAGCTCACGAAAAACAGGATAAACAGCGCAATGCTCAGGCTGTAATTGCGCAAAAATTTCACCATTGGTGCATGTCAAGCATAGGGCGGTTCGGAGAGAGAGCAATGGATGACCGGTAAGAAGGGGGCAAGAAGGATTGTTATGGCTTGCGGCGAGTTACCCCTTTGAGCCGTTCAAGCCATTCGAGTAACCATCCGCGAAGACGCAGGGGAGCATGATCAATCATCCGCGCCTGCCATGCAGCTGAATCATCATCAATTCCCGGGTGCGCCGCGGCAACCGCGCGCAGGCCGTATGTGACGACACCTATGGCATGGGTGGGAACATGGGCTGTAGCGACAGCCTGTCCTGCGGCATGTGCTGCAAAACGGGAAGCGTCATCATGGGCATCCACGGTTTTGGCTGCCGCATGGGCAGAAAGCGAGGCTTCACGTATGATGTGCATGTTGAATTCACCGGTTTTCACCCAGTCGCGGAGTGTTTCTATTGCCTTGCGCGGGCGGGCATCATGCGCATGGTTCCGTTCGAAATAGGGAAGGATGCGTTCGGCGCAGTCCGCAGCCCAGGCGCCAAGCGCACGATGGTCGTTGCGGTTAAACAGGATCCAGAAGTCCTGATGACGTCCCCGGTACCGCTTTTCTAGTTCTTCCCGCAGGTTTTCATCATGCGGGGGGCATGGGCAGCGGCGCGCGTGTTCCATGTGCCACATGAGGCGCTTTTCAAGGGGGGAGCCGGGGGCAAGGGGGTGTTTGAGGTGCCAGTCTACGTTTCGCTCCATAATGGGGGCTGAACATGCAACTTGAGCCCGGAGTGGGAATCGGACCCACACTCTAGCCCTTACCAAGGGCTTGTTTTACCACTAAACTATCCGGGCACATACATTCAGGCAAACCGGCTGACAAACGGGAACCCGACGCTTTCACATGAGCCCTTCCGAAGCCTTCAGGCGAAGGAGGGCCACTAAACTATCCGGGCACCCTTAAAAATCAGATTATATCAGATTATCATATCACCCCTCCACCAATTCCGGAAGGAATAAGCAGATTGAGCACGAACGATACGACCGGCTGCATGATGTTGGTCAGCATGGAACCGTTGCCCAAGGGCACGATGAGGAGGATGAGGAATATGAATCCGTACCGGGCAAGGCCGTCCCATTCATGCGCTTTTTCGCGCGGAAGCAGTCCTCCCACGATCTTGAATCCGTCAAGGGGATGGATGGGGATGAGGTTGAAAAGGCCGAGAGAAATATTGATCATGATAAGCGGCGTGAGGACAAAAGAACCTATAATAAAAAATTCCGTAAGATGAAATAAGATGAACGACCTTAAGGTGAGGGAAAGCAGGATGGCCATAATGAAGTTGCTTGCCGGGCCCGCCAAGGATATGATCGCGCCGTCTTTGCGGGGGTTTTTCAGATTGAACGGGTCAAACTCCACCGGCTTGCCCCAGCCGAACCCGAAAAACAGGAGAAACACGAGTCCGTAGGGGTCGATATGCACGAGCGGATTGAAAGATATCCTGCCCTGAAGCCTCGCAGTCGGGTCGCCCAGCCGGTCGGATGCCCAGGCGTGCGCGAATTCATGGACAGTGAGCGCAATAAGGAGCGCGAAAATGTAAAACACAAACGAAAGGGGATTGGAAAAGAGAAAATTAAGCATGAGGCGTTTGATATTGATTTATGACTTTTCCTATGATATCATAAAAACTTGATCCGAAACACAAAAACAAGACTGCGTGTTTCATGTTACTTGTTTCATTTTGTATAAAGCATATGGTCTGTTACAACTGCGGTAAGGGAGTACTCATGGGAAGAACGCACACGCACCACCGGGGTGTCGCGGGTGGACGCTGGAAAAAAAGGGCTCCCAAAAAGCAGCGTGTTTTTTACCCGAACCTCCAGATCGTCGACATCAAGCTGGCTGATACGGTGAAACGGGTAAAGCTTTGCACGAAATGCCTCAAGAGAGTGAAAAAGGATATCGCCGACGGCGTCAAGCCGTTTGTGACGCTTCTTAATATGCCGGAAGTGGAGAAGGCTCCCGCGGCAGCTGCCAAATAAGAGGTTTTAATACTTCATCCGTTCAAGCTCCCCGTCGCGTTCTTCGTAGAGCGCAGAACTCTGCTCGATTGCCCGCTGGGTAAACAGGACTCCCTGCAAATGGTCCACTTCATGAAGCACGATAGTGGCTTTGAACCCGGTAAACCACTCCGTTTTTTTCTCGCCTGACAGGTCCTGATATTCAAGAAGCACGCGGTTGGCGCGCTTTACTGGACCCCAGATGCGGGGTATCGAGAGGCAGCCTTCCAGTTTCATGTTTTCCGGGTCCTCTTCCGCATCTTCCTTTTTCTTTGAAGTCGATTCTATTTTGATGATTTTCGGATTGATGCAGACTTCGGTTTCGCTTTTGGGTGACGGCTTCATGATAAAAAGAGCCAGGCTCACGCCCACCTGGGGCGCGGCAAGGCCGACTCCCTGGGGGTCCACCTGCTCGATGAGTGTTTCCTCCATGTCATATACGAGGTTGCGGATCTTGTCATCGATTTTATGTACGGGCTTTGTCGGCGCTTGGAGTACTTTATGGGGGACTTCAACGATTTTAAGGGATGCCATATTATTTTTTCAGCTTCAACTTTTTGGACTTGCGCGTTTTCTTGATGAGCGGTTCCGCAAACACCTTGTGCCTGAAGGAGAGGAGGAGGAAGTTCAGAAGGAATGCGGAGGCGGCCATGAGGGGGATGGTGATATACCCGAACTCGAGCGAATACTGTTTCGTGCAGGAGACGGCGCCGCCGATTTCGCAGGAGCCGATCGTATTGGCGGGAAGCCGTTGCATGAGATAGTGGTAGGAGGCGACGAGGAACCCGATGCCGTTTAATACTTTCAGATACGGGGCAACGACATATTCGTCCCGCACGATTGCGGTGACCAGAATCACGGTCTGGGGATACATAAGGATCCGCTGCCACCAGCACAGCACGCAGGGCGGAAACTTGGCGATTTCCGAGAAAAACAGGCTTCCGGCCATGGCTACAAAGCTCACGAGAAAGGCGAATGCGGTGCGGTACCGGCCCATGAACTGGTTGATCCCGAAGACGAACTTTCCGGGGAGACGCGAACGGAGCATAAAAAAGATGAGCAACAGGATGATGAGGATGTCGGCAGTTACGGTGAGTCCGGCGAGGATGATACTGACGGCTTCTAGCATTTGAGTGTATTATATAATAGAGTTAGGCCAAAGGCAAAACCCATATTATGAAGATATCCCTTGCGCTTGCGACATACAACGAAGAGAAAAATATCAAAGGCTGTATCGAATCCTGCATGGGTTTGGTTGATGAAACGGTTATTGTCGACGGTTCTTCCACCGACCGGACGGTTGAGATCGCCCGGAGGCTGGGCGCGCGTGTCATTGCCGCGCAAAACAACCCCATGTTCCACATCAACAAGCAGAAAGCGATGGATGAGGCCAAAGGGGAATGGATCCTTCAGTTGGATGCGGACGAACGGGTTACTCCCGCGCTCCGGGAGGAAATCAAGAACATTGTACGGATGAGTGGTCCGGAACTTGATACGTACCAGAAAAACCTGAAAGAGGCCAAACTTTTTGAACGCCACCAGCGCCTTGTCCAGCCATTTCCAACCTCGGAGGTTAGAAGGGGCGGGTATAACGCGTTTTTCATCCCGCGGCTCAACTTTTTTCTCGGCGCCTACCTGAGGCACGGCGGCGTATATCCGGACGGGGCAATCCGCCTCATCCGCCGGGGGAAAGCCCGCCTTCCCTGCAAAGACGTGCATGAAATCATGGAGGTCGAGGGGAAAACAGGCTGGCTGGCAAACCCGCTGAATCACATCGACTCACCGGACTTTGCCCGGTATCTGGAGCGTAACAGCAGGTATATCGACCGCATGGCCGCAGACATGAAGAATTTGAACACGAAAAAAAATTTGTCCAACTTTGTTGACTATATGTTTTTTAAACCCGTCTCCTGGTTTTTCATGACCACCTTCCGGCATAAAGGCATCCTTGACGGATGGCAGGGGATCGTGTTTTCGTTTTTCTCCGCCCTGCGGTTTCCGCGGGCCTACGCGCGGTATATTTCGCGCATGTCGCCATGAATACCGAACCTCCCCCCCTTAATCCCCGGGATCTCATGAACCACCCACCTGTTTCAGGTGAAGGACCGAAGCCGGCAAGCAGGCTCCAGAGATATATGGAAAAACATGCTGCCCGTTACCGTGAACTGCGGTTAGATGAAATTCACGGGAAAAAAGCGCACATCAAGATTCTTGTTCCCCGGTCCGAGCTTGAAGGGGAGAAGGAGAAGTCGAACGCCGGATGGTACACGGGCATGGTGCGGTCCGCGCTTGAAAAAAACGATATGGTGTTCGGTACGGTACCGCAGGAGAAGACCTACCTGTTTGTCGAAACGACGCAGGATTGGAACGACTATGTGGGGGATGATCCAAGCCGCCAAAAAACCAAAGGAGACCGGCACCACGGGTTATCCGGAACGGACATTCTGTGTTTTACCCCGCCGGGTATGCGCAGCGAAACGAACGCGGAGTTGGGTGACAAGCCGGCATCCGATTATGTGAAGATCGTGCTTGACCATGAAACGGCCCACGCTACGATCGAGGCCAAATACGGGGAATTGGAGCGCCGGTTTCCTAATTGGATTTCGGAGGGTGTCCCCATGCTCGTGTGCACTGATCTGGCGGAACCCATATCCCCCGCGCTTGCCCGGAGGATGTACGGGTATTTCAGTGAATACCCGATGCCTCCCGCAGATACCATTCTTGGCAGCGACCGGTATGAGGGTAGAGAGGATAAATCGCCGGTCATGTATACATACGGCGAACAATTCCTGAAGTGGCTCATGGTGCGCAGCGGTCCGGTACCTGCCACGGACCGGGAAACCGCAAAGGCTGCAGTGGTTCCGCTCCTTGACCGGCTCGCCCGCAGCGACGGCAAGCCGGATTTTCCGGGAGCGTTCCGGAATACGTTTGGCATGGAGTACCAGGAGGCATACCGGGGCTTCGTGGCTTATCTCAAGGATGCAGCTGCCTAGTTTGTTTATTGACAGGAACAAGGCGATCAGATAGCATGAGATTATGAGGCGAATAAATCGTACGCTGATCGTTGTTTTTGTTTTCTTCCTCATTATCGTCATACTTGAAGTTATGTACCTGTATGCGGGCATTCCGAAAAATTCGGGAAGCATCTCCGCCAGCCCGAAAACCGCTGCCTGTAAACCGGCTCCTACCGAGAAGCCTGATTCCTTCTGCACATACGCAAAAAAATACGAACCCATCGCCTATTCGGTGATAGCCGACCGGGAAAGCATCAGGGGAGGAGCGCTCGTCGGACTCATGTCCGATTACACATACAAATACCGGGTGAAAAAAATAACCGCTCCCTGCCAGAAAAAGATCAAGGATAAGAATTTTACGGCTGATTTATGCATTGAAGTATATTATGAAGGGGCAAAAACCGAACCTCCCCCGACCGGTACGCTCATGTACAAATTTCTCGGCACAAAAAACCTGACGGTGTCCGTACGCAAAGACGGTAAAGACAATCCGTTCAAGATGGAAGACATCAAGGACGGCGATACGCTCCTCATCAGAAGTACCCATGACGAGACCAAGGGAAGCATGGACGACGCCTACAATCTGGATAACGTAATGAATGTTTCCCTCATCAAACTGTAATGCGCCGTATGACCGGTTGCATCGGGGAACCGCTTGCGATACACTGTGTTTCTTAACCCATTCCTATGGCTAACGGAAGGAAAACGATAAAACGGAAACGGGGGACGGTAGGCAGGAGCATCGACGGCGTTTATTATGTGTATGATCCTTCAACCGGTTTCCTGTACCGCCTCAACGGAACTGCCGGAATTATCTGGCGCTTCTTATGGAAAAAAAGAACCACGGCGGAACTTGCTCGTCTCATTTCAAAAACCTACGGTATTCCTTACAACCGGGCGCTTGGTGATGTGTCAGAATTCATCCGGTCTCGTGAGGGTGCGCTTTTTTCCTAAGGAACCGCTCCTTATACATCTCCCTGATGAACGCATCAGCATCTTCACGTGCCTTCCGGTCGGCTATACGGAACCGTGCCACAAGAGCTTTCGCGGCGTCCCGTACCGAAGCCGGATTTTTTTCCAGAAGCTTCCATATCAGCGTGCCGGCGGCATTGAGCCGTACAACGGTTGATGTGGTCCGGTTGAGAAGAACGCCTTCTCCCTTCAGGTAATCCGCAGTTACCCCGGGGTGCGGTGAGAACCGGTCAATATCCGCGATATCCCCTGGATGATTATTCCGTTCCGGATGTGCCAGTATGCGCCTGATGAATTGCAGCCCGCGCGTGGCCACGCGACGCAAGGCGTTTGACCGCGACGAGGGGGAATACGCCGTTTTATCGGGGATACCCATGCTGCGCAGGAGCGTTTTGCGCCCCATGCAGCTTCCGCATTTTCCGCAGTGATTCCTTTCGCTCCCGTGGCAGCTCCAGGTGAGATGCAGGGGGATTCCGCGTTTGACCGCGAAACGGACAAGCTGCTTTTTTGTAATATGCAGTCCCGCACTTTTTTCGAGCGGTCCGGAAAACTGCCAGGAGTAATCGGTAAGGGCAGTGCACAAAGCGACATTGGTGCTCCGCAGCGCCGTCAGTGTTGCGCTCCGGTCGCGCAGGGAGTCATCCGGCATGATTGCCGTGAGGATGGTGTCTATACGGATTTTTTTGGAGTACCTGAGGAGCAGTGCATATTCCCATCCGATAAAGGAAAAGATACCGAGCCGGGAAGGGTTGTTCACGATGTCGCTCGCACCGGATGCTTTATTTGTGTTTTCAAGGAGGACTGCGGGATTCATCTCAAGCCCTTTGGTTTCCCGGAACCCGAACGTCCAATCGTACCGTTTGAACACCGGATTATGAAAGTATCCGGAGAATTTTGTGCGGTATATTTGCGAGAAGAGTGCGACTGCTTTCCGTTCGGATGCGTTTTTAATTATATGGATCGGATGGATATGAAGCCCCAAGATATCCATACAGTATCCCCAGAAAAGGATTGAATCCATGCCCCCTGAAAGGAGGAGCACCACATGTGTTCCGCGGTCAGGAACGGTAAACGGTGAGCCCCGCCTGTTCTCCAAAATTTCATTGAGTCGTGACAAGGCGTACCTGTCCTCAAGCGGCTTCATATCGTCATATTATATAATGCTTGAAACGTATGTCGTACCGAAGACCGCGCGTGGCGCCTGTTTCCATTGTGGTGATAACTTTTCGCCGAAACAAAGCGTTGGGGGAATGCTTGTCGGGTTTGGAGCGTCAGAGCGTAATGCCCCGCGAAGTCATCGTCGTTGACAATTCACCGGAGGAAGCCGCCCGCATGATGATTTCACGGCGCATGCGCGAGTCTCCCTACCGCCTCAGGTACCTGTCCGAGAAACGGAAGGGAACTGTCTTCGCGCGCGCGAAAGGTCTGAGGGAAGCGCGCGGGGCGTATGTGGCGCATATCGATGACGACTGCATACCGGAGCGCGCCTGGATTGAATACGGATACCATGCCTTGAAAGCTTCACGCGCGGCGGCGGTCACCGGCAGAAACCTGAACGGGTACCCGTCAAACGTTTACGCAGCGGTCGAACACTATGACTGTGAACTGTATCTGCAAAGATACATGCATAAACTGAAGGGGAGTACATTTACTTACACGCTCGATACAAAGAATCTGTTCGTGGACAAACGCCAGGTGCTGGGAAACGGCATCCGCCATGACAGCCGGTTTGCCCGGGTGAATATCCTGGAGGATATGGATTATGCAATGCAGCTTAACGTCAAAGGGATGGCGATCGCATATGAACATCGGGCTGCAGTAACCCATAAGGGAAGGTGCGAATTCAAGTCGCACGTTTCCAGGGAGTTCCGTCGGGGCAGGGCCCAGGCAATTTTCGAGGCAAAATGGAAAAAAAAACTTCAAGGCCGGAAGCATATGGAGGGAGTCCTCCGGTCGTTTGATGCTTATACCCGTTCTGGAAGGAAAGAGGAGTCTTTGAAAACGAGACTTACCTCATCGCTTCTGAAGGGGGCGCCGGAATGGGTAAAGATCCGTTTCAGACCTACCACGCTGCTGTCGAACTTGGTGAGGAATGTGGGATATTATTATGAGAAATCACTTTCCATCTTGCGGAATCCGGAAAAGGTGCTTATACTGAAACCATGAGGAGAAAAAAAGCCGCGGGAATGAAGTACTCGCCACCCGTCATCCTCGACCGCGTTAAGGTCAGGGCTTTCGCTCTCCGGAAATACAGCAAGTTCGAGCAGGCAAACCTCATGGCTTATCTGTTCGAATGATCAAACCAGTATGAAACGGAAAACGCCGGTGGTGAGAAAAAAAGGGAAACAGGGAAAGTACGTAAAACCCGCAGCCACCGCTATCAATACCCATCTTTCGGTCAACATGTCCGGCTACTGATCTTCATGTTCATAAGCAGTGCGATACAGGGCCCCATACATTGATCCTCTCCGAGGCCGTAAAACGGACATTTCCTGCATTTTTCAAGGACGAGCTTGGTCCGGTATGCGAGCCGCTTCATCATGATGTTTCCCTGGGCTGTCTTGAGAGTGGTGTTGCCGAGGTGTTCTTTCGACTTTTCGGAAAGTGAAAAACAGTGAAACATGTCAAGATCCGCATTCACTTCGATTGATCCGTCTTTGCCGTAACAGGAAAAATAGAGTTTCCTGCCTGCAACGCGGCTTTTGACGAAGCCATATTCGTAATCGGTAAACATGCAGCGGGTGAAACCGCAGTTGAGAAAGAACGAGATGCTTTTATTCATGAGCGAGAAGTGTTTCATGATCCCGGTGACCACATGTCCCACATGCTGGAACGCGGCAGGACCGTAGCTGTTGAGGTGGTCCGCCATTGGGTTTGCCAGCCCGATACGAAGCGTATCCGTCGCCTTGACGATATCGATCGGAAACAGGGCTGCCAGTTTGGCCGGATTCGTTGTTGGCATAACGGTCAGGGAAACGGTCGAGCGGGATACCTTCTGGAGCAGCATAACGTTTTTCTTGACGAGCTCCCGCAGTTTTCCCTGGGCGAAAGCAGGCGTGCTCAGATTGAACGTATACCCGATGCGTTCCGGCTCCGTATCAAGAAGGAATTCCAGATTGGGTGGGGGAATGATCGCATTCGTGAAAATCTGCACCCGGTCAAAATGCGCAAGCGAAAAACGCATGATATCGCGGAACCGGCTATGGAGGGTAGGTTCGCCGCCGAGCAGCTTGATGACCTGAATGCCTGTCTGATTTTTCAGGCGGATTGCCAGTTTTTTAAATTCCGCATATGGCATCTCCCGGGTGATTGCGGGATTGTCCATTTCCTTGCGCGCAAAGCAGAACGGACAGTTCTGGTTGCAGAAATTCGTGATATAAAGATTTGCGGATTGCATAGGCCTAATCAAATCAAGGCACCGAACACCTCTTTCAGGGTTTTGCCGTATTCCTTGATAACGTCTATTCCGAGAGGCGTTTCTGCGTATTCCCCGTTGATAAAAAGCGGAGCTTTATCGTCGATGAGGGGAGGCGGAACGGGGGAGGGAAGGGTAATTTTTCCGTACAATCCGCCGGTATTTTGCCGTTCAAACGGTGAGCGTGAAGCGAGAAGAACCCCAAGATTTTTCTGTCCGGGAGCGTTGAGGGCATATAGATCCGCGTTCCCGAAAGCGGCGTGGTACGAGGCGTACTGGGTTAAGAGCGCCTCATTGCCGCGGGCTGCCACATTCAATGCTGCGATTCCATTCGGCTTCGTGATGCGGGCGAGTTCCTGGGCGAACTCGAGGGTGAGCATGTGAGAAGGCGGGTTTCCTCCCTCGCTGAAAACGTCAACGAATATCGCGTCGTAGGACTCCGGCAAACGGGTTTTTACGAAGGTTCGTGCATCGGTGTAATGGATGATGGCGTTTTCCAGCGGGGAATGTTTGAAATAGCGAAGCGCAAGGTCGGGCATAAGGGGATCGATTTCAACGACGTCGATTATCGCATCCGGGTTGAGCCGTGATAAAAGTAACGTCGATTGCATTCCGCCCCCGCCGAGCACAAGGATTCTGCCTTTTACGGGCAGAGGACTCAGAAACCGGGCCATTTTTTCCACATAATCGATGTATCGGTCGGGTTTGTCAGGAAAATAAATACTTTGCGGAGTGAATCTGCCGGTTCTGAGAATGAGCGCCGGTTCGTCCCCGACACGGTCCCTGTGTATCCAGATCCGGTTATACAGGGAATCGCGGTCCGCGAGAAGCAGCCGGTCCAGCGTCCGGGAGTTGAGGGGGTGGAGGAGTGACGCGGAGAGGGCCACCGTTCCCGCAACCGCAGCGAACCGCCTGTTTGCCTTCCAGCCCGGAATCGATACGATGCAGAGAAGGGCGCCAAGCAGTGCTGTATACAGCGTATTGCCGAGAGCGGGCAGGAGGAGCGGGATGAGTGCGACTCCCAATATGCTGCCGAGGGAGGAAATGCCGTAGATGATACCCACGTCCGATTCGCGGAACGACGCGTGTTTTTTCGCGAAATGGAGGCTTACCGGTACGCATACGCTCAAAAGGAATACCGGCAAAACAAACAGCAGGAAGGCGGCCAGGAGAGTTCCCCAGATGATGGAAGGGACAAGATCCTGGAGCAAAAGGAGGAACGGTTCCTTGAGTGCCGCAACCAGCATGATGTCAACGCCTCCTGCAAGTATGAGCAAGCCCGGATGCGGATGCTTTTTTTCCGCGATATATCCTCCTGATATGGAACCCGCGCTCATGCTTGCCAGAAACAGACCGATCAGGATGATCCAAACAACGAAAGATGTGCCGTAATAGGGGGCAATGATGCGCGCTGCAAGAAATTCGAGAGACATGGTGGACATGCCGGCAGCGAAAACCAGCAAAAACGGAAATACCCTGGGTGCGGAAGAGTGCCTGGCGGTATAACCGCGGTGCTGTGCCTGGTCTGAGCTCACATCTCATTGTATCAGACGGATGCGTATATTAGAATTTGCCTCAATGAACACGGGTACGAAATCTCTATCCGCACGACTCTTGCGGCTCCTGATTGCGCGGAAAAAGGAGGTGTCGCTTGACGTACGGGGAACAAGCATGGAGCCCCGGCTCCACGCAGGAGAGAAGATTGCCGTAGAGCGGGTAAAAGCTTCCGGGATTGTGGAAGGGGATGTCATTTTATACGAAAGCAGGAATACGTTCGTGCTGCACCGTCTCATTTACCGGAAAAACGGCCTCATGATCATAAAAGGGGATGGTAACCGGTATGCGGACGCTCCGGTACACCGTCGCCAGATCATGGGAAGGGTTAGGGGCAGGAGGTTGTTAGACGCTCGTTCAGAGCGAGCAGCCTTACGCAGGCTGACGGTTTTTACGCGGTTGCTTGAAAAACGCAAGGTGCGTTACTGCCTAGCGAGCGGTTTGCCCTATTCGCTCTACTATCGCACGGTGCCGCGTATGGACCGGTTCGAATGCACGGTTCTGGTGGGGGAGAACGGTTTCGTCCAGGCACGGCTGCTGCTTTCGGGACTTGGATACCGGAAACAGGTTATGCCGGTGCACGTTCCTCTGAATATGTTGCCTCAAACGAAGGAAGTTTGGTACGGGACACCCATTCACGGAATTCCGTTTGTGGTAATCCTGGCAAGCGAACCGACAATCATCAGCAGATACCGGTTTCTTCAATCGATACTGTACTCCCGGCAGCTCGTTGCCCGGATGGGAAGTGATGCATTATCCAAAACAATGGGAATAAGAATTAACGGATACCGTTTTCGGTTTCCAACCCCCCGCATGCGGATACTCCTGACGTGCATCGATTTTTTTCACCATAATATGCGGGGAAGCCACCGGTATCTTCTTCTCAGTGCCATGTACCGCCTGCACGTGCGGGGAATTCAGGATCTGAACGGTTTGAAGAAACTGTTCGGCCGATATTATCTTGACCGTGTTCTTGGCTGTATTCTTCGGAAGTCTTTTTACGAAAAGCCGCCGCTTGCGGTATTCAGTGAAAAAAGCTGGTTCGGCAGCATGGGGGAACGCATGTTCCGCTTCATGAAACTCAGAATCGTTAAGCACCGACCTTGAATTCCACGACGTCCCCGTCCTTCATGACATAGTCTTTGCCGCAGCTTGCGACCTGTCCGACCTCACGTGCCTTTACCCATCCTTCGTTTTTCACGAAGTTATCGTAGGAAACGACATCCGCCTTGATGAATTTCTTTTCGAAATCCGTATGGATGACTCCCGCGGCCTGCGGGGCGAGCGTGCCTTTGCGGATGGTCCAGGCACGTGCCTCAAGTTCGCCGGCGGTCAGGAACGATATGAGCCCGAGCGTATCGTAGGATTTTTTGATGAGGCGGTTCAATCCGGTATCCTCCAGTCCGTACTGGTTCAGGTACTCCTTCTGCTCGGCAGGGGAGAGGGTCAATACGTCATTTTCCAGTTTCGCATTGAAAAATAACCAGGTTCCGCCGACTCCGAGGGTTTCGATTTTTTTCACGGTTTCCTCTTTTGAGGCAAGCTGTTCCTCTGACACGTTGAAAGCGAAAATGACCGGTTTGAGGGTAAGGAGATTGAGTTCGCGTATGAGCGCCCGTTCTTCATCCGTCATGGAAACATTCCGGGCGGATAGGCCCTTATTGAGTTCTTCCTTGAGTTTCTGGACAAACGCGAAGCGCGCGATTTCCTCTTTAGTAGCATTGCCCCGGGGCTCCCGCTGTTTGTTTAATGTTTCAAGGTCCGCGAGAATGAGCTCCGCGTCGATGGTGTCGATGTCGCTTTTGGGGTCCACTTTATTTGCGACGTGGATGACGTTGCCGTCTTCAAACAGCCGTACCACATGGACGATCGCGGAAACCTCGCGGATGTGGGAGAGGAATTTGTTTCCCAGGCCTTCACCTGTGGATGCGCCTTTCACGATGCCTGCGATGTCGTAGAATTCGACAGCCGCCGGTACGATCTTCTGGGTATGCACGATCCTGGCGAGGACCGGCAGACGCTCGTCCGGCACCTCAACGATTCCTACGTTCGGTTCGATGGTCGCAAACGGATAGTTTGCCGCATATGCAACCTGTTTTTTGAGAAGCGCGTTAAAGAGTGTGGACTTGCCTACGTTCGGGAGCCCGACAATGCCGATTGAGAGTTTCATAAAAACAAATTATAACCGATGAAGGGGGGAAATGGGACCGTCCGAAGGGGAATGCATTATGCCGCTACAAACTTTTTCACGATTCTCAACAGTTCATCCATTTCAAACGGTTTGGGGAGGAATCCGTCCGCGCCCGAATCCTTCGCCGATTTCTCGATGTCTTTTGAGGCGGATACCATCACGACCGGGACGTGCTTGGTAGCCTTGTCGGCTTTGAGGGCGCGGCAGATGGTCCTGCCGTCCACCCCGGACATCCAGATATCAAGGAGCATCAGGTCGGGTTTCACTCTATGTACGTTGCTCAACGTTTTGCCGTCCGTGGCCGTTACCACCTCAAACCCTTCCATCTCCAGTATCATCTGCATGGAAGCGAGGATGTCTGCGTCATCCTCTGCGATGAGTATTTTTCCCATAGGTCGTGTTTTTTGAATTTGATAATGGATACCCGTTCTTCCGGAGGGGGAGAGTGAAGGAGAATGTGGATCCCTTACCCTTTTCGGAATCGGCAGCTATTGTTCCTCCCTGCCTTTCAATGATTTCTTTGGAGATATACAATCCGAGTCCGAGGCCCGGATAGGTGCTTTCATACTTGCCTTCAACCCGGTAAAACCGCTCAAACAGGTTTTTCATCTTTTCCCGGGGTATTCCGATTCCCCTGTCTTTAACGGAAAGCGTTACCGAACGGCCGTCCAGTTTTGTCTGCACATAAATGTCCCGGGTGTTGGGGGAGTATTTGACGGCGTTTGTCAGGAAGTTGACGATGACCTGGCCGATGCGGTCGCGGTCGCCGAACAGCTGCCTGGTTTCAGACAGTTTGGCGATGATACGATGTTCCGGCGCGGTCCGCTGGATTTCCTCGACAACTTCCTGCACCAGGCCGTTGAAGTCGAAGTACTCTTCCCGCATCTTGAGCTTGCCCGACTCGATTTTGGTGGCATCAAGCAGGTCACCGATAAGGACGGTAAGCTTGTTGATCTGACCGTCCATTTTGCCCAGGAGCTGCACTGCTTTGTCTTCCCCCTGGGCTGCGAATATGCGTTGGAGCACCTGGGTATACGCCTTGATGCTCGTGACCGGCGTCTTAAGCTCATGGGAGGCCACACTCAGGAATTCATCCTTCTGGCGTTCAAGCTGTTTTGATTTATGGATGTCGGTTGCGGTGCCGTACCATTTGACTACGCTGCCCGTTTTGTCTTTGACGGGAGTGCCGCGCGAGAGGAGCCAGCGGTAGCCGTCGTCTTTTGTTTTGATCCGGTGCTCCACTTCATAGGTTTCACCGGTTTTGACGGCGCGGTTCCATGCGGTGAGGGTCCGTTCCGCATCCTCCGGATGGACCACCGGCGCCCAGACAAATTCGCCGTCCTTCTTGTTGATACCGAGATAGTTCTTATATTGTTTATTGTAGTAATCGACTTTTCCCTCCGGGTCCGCGGTCCAAACAAGCTGCGGCATGGAATTGGCAAGATCCCGAAACTGCGCTTCACGTTTTTCCAATTCCTGCGTACGCTGGGCTACCCGGGATTCCAGCGATTTGTTCGCATTCAAGATCTCCTCGATCCGGGGCAGTTTGAGTGCGTGCGGCAGTACGCGCCAGAGCAGTATCGAGGTGATGGTGGAGACGCCTGCGGTGACGAAGTCGACCGAAGCCTGGACGCCGTATATCGGATACCAGTAGGTGGCGGCATGCACGAAATGATGGAGCGCGCACCAGAAAATGAATGAGCTGAACATGACGGCTACCCAGCTGTACCGGATATCCGCACGCTTGTGCACGAAGTAGGAAAGGGCGATCGGGATGGAGACGAAGGCGATGCCCGTTGCGATGTTACTTATAACACCCATCCACATGAGAAACGGGTACTGGGCAAAATGGACCGAATGGGGTTCGAAATTCACGCCGCTCAGGTAGGCCTGTTTTGTCGCAAAGAGAATCAGGTAGGAAGCCGCACCCAAAAGCATGGTCGCCGCGATGGATATATTGATGGCCTTTCTCATAATCATCATTTATGCTAGGTATTTGCCCATCCAGATGGTATCTCATTTGTGCAAGAAAACGGTAAGAACCGGAAACAGACACAAGCTAGCCAAAGCATGGCCAGTTTTTCCCTTCCTGATGGTGAGAACGGCAGCATTTAACTCGCACAAGATGTGTCAGACTTCTTACCGTTTTGTCATGGGGCTCATGCCCGTACCGGTTACAAATAAGGGGTGTTTAACATACGGACGCTGCGGAAGCTTGTCGGCATGAGGGCGTTTGCCGGGCCCTTTCTCTACTGGTCGCTTTCCATGCTTGCGAACGTGTTCAACTGGCTGTTCAATGTGCAGGCGGGCCGCGTGCTGGCAGGCGAGGCGTTCGCAACGTTGAGCGTGCTTTTGTCCATACAGTATCTTATCAATGTACCGGCCAATTCCCTTGCCTTGACGGTTGCCCGGTACACCGCCTTCTACAGCGAAAAGGGGGAGCGCGAGAAGCATTTCCATTTTTTCCGGCAATACTGGTGGCTTGCGTGGTTTTCCGGCATTTTTTTCGTACTGGCATCGTTCCTGTCACGGAATGCGGTCGGCGGCTTTTTTGCGATACACCCCATGCAGTTTTTCCTGTTCTCGCTCATGTCAGTTCCTCTTTTCCTGCTTGCATTTGAACGGGGCGTGCTATCGGGCCAGCTTGCGTTCGTATGGGTTGGCTTCCTGTTCATTACCGAGGCGGGAATGAAGTATTTGCTTATGGACATGTCAGCCGGGATCCCGTTTCCCGGAGAAATGATGGCGGTTGCAGCGGTGCCCCTTTCGCTTTCCGCCGCCTGGCTACTGAGCGTATTCATCGGGCGCAGTTTTCACCCGCTTCCCGTCATGCCGGAGGCGCCTAAAACCCGTTCCCTTTCCGATACGTACCGGTTTCTCGGCTATTCGTTTTTTGCCGGGCTCGGATCGGTGCTTATCTACAATATAGATATCCTGCTCGTAAAGCATTATTTCCCGGCAGCGCAGGCGGGAGAGTATTCCATGTTGACGCTCATGGGAAAGACGCTGTTTTTCGGAGCGGGAAGCCTGATCAGTCTTATCATACCGATTACTGCCCGGGCGGTCGGAAGCGGCCGGTCGGGGAGGAAGGAGTTTGCCGTCCTCTTTGCCATTATCGCGGGCGCGGGATTTTTCATATGGCTTTTGTATATCCTTGCCCCGGAATTCATGGTGAAAACCCTGCTTACCTCGCGCGGGCTGGGCGTGCTGCCTCATTTGCCCGCATATTCGCTCGGCATGCTGTTTTTGGTCATGGCAAGCTGTTTTACGACATACAGCCTGGCGAAAAAAAACTACCTGCCTACCCGCATCACTCTTTTTGCGGCCCTTGCGGAGGCGGTTCTCATCGTGCTGTACCATGAAAGCATCACCCAGGTCGTGAACACGGTCAGCTTTACCATGTTCGCCCTGTTTGCCGCTGTTGCGGCTGTTGAGGCGTTTGGTATAACCGGCGAGGCGGTTTCAAACAACATAGGGAGCCTGCTGCGGCTGTTTGCAGCCGGAAGGCGCCAGGAGCCGGGCCGGGGGATGCGGATACTCTTTCTCAACTGGCGCGACACGAAGCATGTCAGGGCGGGGGGAGCTGAAGCGTACATCCATGAAATCGGTAAACGGCTGTCCCGGGATAACTGCCGCATCACCCTGTTTACCGCTAACGACGGGCGAAGCGCCCCGGAGGAAACCATCGAAGGCGTGCATGTCATCAGGAGAGGCGGATTCATAACAGTGTATGGCTGGGCGCTGCTTTATTACGTATTCCGTTTCAGGGGAAAGTTCGATGTGATCGTCGATTCGGAAAACGGCATACCCTTTTTCGCCCCCCTGTATGCGGGAGTGCCCGTTGTTCTTCTGGTCCACCATATCCACCGTGACATATTTTTCCGCTCACTCGTTCCTCCGTTTTCCTGGATTGCCCACTTCCTGGAAACATACCTCATGTCGTGGGTGTATGCGAAAAGCAAAGTAATAGCCGTATCGCCTTCAACGGCTGAAGCGCTTGAACGCGAAGTGGGTTTGCGCGCCTCATCCGTCATCCCCAACGGAGTCAACGTTGTAGGCCGCCCGGGGAGTAAAAAGTCACCGGTTCCCCTGATATCCTATCTCGGGCGCCTGGCAAAATACAAAAGCGTCGATGTCCTTATAAGATCTTTTGCGATGTTCCGGGAGACACATCCGGCAGCGCAGCTTGTTGTTGCCGGCGCAGGCGAGGAGGAGGGGAAGCTGCATGAGCTTGCCGAGGAGCTTGGGCTTGACGGGTCTGCCGCTTTTCCGGGAAGGATCGGGGAGCGGGAAAAAAACGAACTGCTCTCACGGTCATGGGTGATGGTGCAGCCGTCATACATGGAAGGCTGGGGCATATCGTGCATTGAGGCAAACGCCTGCGGAACGCCGGTATGCGCGTCACGTGTTCCGGGGCTCTGGGACGCGGTATCTGAGGGAGTAAGCGGCATGCTTTTCGATTACGGGGATTCACGGATGCTCGCCGGACTGCTGCGTCGGATTGCGGACGATGAGACGCTGCGCAGCCACATGTCGGAAACGGCGCGCACATGGAGCGAACAGTTTGAGTGGGACAGGCAGTCCCGCAAGATGCGCCAGTTCCTCATGCGCACTATGCGGCCGGGAAAAGTACCGGGGAGGATGCCGATCCGGTTAAAATTTGCACCTTCCGCGGTCAGGAAATAATCATGTCTTACACCATCACGGTCGGCATACCGGCATATAACGAAGAAGGCAATATTCAGGCGATTCTTGATGATGTTGCCCTCCAGGATACGGGTCCGGACCTGAAGTTACGCGAAGTGCTCGTGTATTCGGACGGATCAACAGACCGGACAAACGAAATCGTACGCGGATACCCATCCGTCGTACTCATGGCCTCTTCCCGGCACCGGGGGATTTCCGCAGGGCTTAATGCTTTGATGGAGCGTGCGCGAAGCGACGTGTTCGTTCTCCTGAACGCGGATATCCGTATTCCGGACCGCCGGTTTTTCCGCAAGCTTGCCGGTCCGGCAGCTGCAGGCCGGGCAGATCTGACGTCCGCGCGGATTATGGAGCTGCCGCCTCGTACTTTGGTCGAATCCGTACTCGCCGCAAGCATGGCAGTCAAGAAACGTGTGTACGCAAGGCACCGTAACGGCAACAATATATACACCTGTTTCGGACCGGCGCGCGCGTTTTCCCGACCGCTCTATTCGCGTATGCGCTTTACCTGCAAAACGGGCGATGACGCGTTTTCCTATCTGTATGCCGTTTCAAACGGATACCGCTTTCTGCATGTTCCCGAGGCACAGCTGCTGTACCGCCTTCCCGCAACGTTTGCGGACCATCGCAGGCAAAGCGTCCGGTTCTTCCGTTCCCGCCGTCATATGGAGGACCTGTTCGGCCGCGACGCAGCCTTAAAGGAGTATACGCTGCCCGTTGTCTGGGATGAACTTTTCCGGTTTGCGGCAACTCGTCCGATACATGCGTTTATCTACGCATGGTTTCTCCTTGCGTCGCATATCGAAACGGCATTGCGAAAACCAGGTTCCGGTCCGTGGGAACCGGTTGCCAGTACAAAGTTACTTGTCCGCAAATGAATACCGTATTCATCAATTTCTATTCCCGGACACGCGAGGCAGTATACCGTACGCTGCGTACGATGGATGCGGGTTTGGGGAGAAGGGGAGGGCTGATGGTGTTATGCTACCACAGCCTTGCTGGCGACGGATGGCGTTTCAGCACTTCGCTGCATGAGTTCCGGCAGCAAATGAATATACTGCTTCCTACGCACCAGCCCGTATCCCTGCCCGAGCTTGAGGATCACATAACCAAACGGAAGAGGATAAACGGGCCGTCGTTTCTCGTCACGTTCGATGACGGATACCAAAGCGTATGGGAAGCGCGGGAATATTTAAAAACGCTTGGCATCAGGCCGGCGTTATTTGTGCTCGCGAAGCGAAGGAGCGTATCGCGGGAAAAGCTGGGCACCCGCGAGCGGTTCCTGGGGACCGGGCAGATGAAACAACTCCTGCGGGAGGGCTGGACCATCGGATCCCACAGTTGCACACACCGGGACCTTGATTCCCTGAGGGGTATTGAACTTGCGTTTGAAATCGGGCATTCAAAGAAACAACTCGAACGGGAACTTCAGGCGCCGGTCAGGTATTTTGCCTATCCGAGAGGCAGGTATTCCCCTCAAACCGTCAAACACGTCAAACAGTCCGGGTTTGCGCTGGGATTGAGCATGGACGATGGTGCGATCCTGCAGGGGGGCGATCCCTACCGCATTCCCCGTATTGGGGTTGACGCAACCCACTCGCTGCGCGAATTTTCCGCCCTGTACTCTCCATCAAACATTGCCATGCGGGGAGTGATTAAAAAAACATTCCTGAAAAATTACCTATGAAGCTGGTACGGAAACTGAGAAGGATGGCAGTAAAGCACCAACTTTTTATTCTGGTCTATGTCCTTATCGCGGTTGCGCTTGCGCTTGGCATACGCGCGTATCCCGGGAACCCGGATGTTGCCGCCCTGAACAGTCCGGCATGGAGGGAGTCCGGTCCGTTTGAGCTTTCGCCGGAGCGCGGAAGGTATGCGCTTCTTTACAGTATCGCGGAGTATCGGTCCGTTTTCTTTCCGCCGGAGCTTGCGAAATTTACCCTGCCCGATGTGGGTTACACCGGAGGCAGGTATGTGTCCCTCTTTGCCCCGGGCGTATCGCTGCTTGCTCTTCCCGGTTATCTTTTCGGCCGCATGTTCAACCTGGCGCAATTGGGCGCTTTTGCGGTCGCCGCAGTCGCCGCGTTTTTCAATGTTGTCCTTATCCACCGCATATCCAAACGGCTTGGGGTAAACACCTATATGGGTTTGTTTGCCGGCATGGTGTTCCTGTTTGCGACCCCCGCATATCCGTATGCGGTAACCCTGTACCAGCACCACTTTTCCACGTTTCTGATTCTTCTTTCGGTCTATATACTCACCAAATGGAACTCGTTTTCCGCCTGGGCCGGGATCCTTTTCATCGTATCCGTCTCATTCCTCATAGACTACCCCAACATCATCCTCATGTTTCCGTTTCTCCTTTATATCGCCGTGCGTCTGGCCGAATTGCCGTTCCGCGAATTCGGCTGGAAGAAAGCGGCGCGGGGCATGGCTCTATTAGTGGCTGCGCCCATCCTGCCGGCACTCATGCTTATGTATTTCAACAGCGCCTCATACGGGAATCCCTTCCAGCTTTCCGGAACCGTCAAAACGGTCAAAGATATCAAAACGATGGCGCAGGGCGTCAACTACCACGACGAAAACGTTCTCGTGACCGAACGGGACCGGGAACTCCTGAAAAACAAAAAGGAAGGCGGATACGAAAAAACCGCATCGGGTTTTTTCCGGGAGGAGAATTTCGTGAACGGGATTTACATACTGCTCGCGAGTCCTGACCGCGGACTCCTGTACTATGCGCCGGTCGTGGCGCTTGGGGTGTTCGGCATCATGCATGCCATCAGGAAAAAAATGCAACTGGCCGACCTTTTGGTCATGCTGGTTGGCGCCAATGTCCTGATTTACTCCCTATGGGGTGATCCGTGGGGCGGCTGGGCGTTCGGCGCCCGGTACCTTATTCCCAGCTACGCGGTGCTCTCCATTTTTTTCGGCCTGTTCCTCACCCGCGTCAGGAGGAGGAATTTCGTATGGTTCGTTTCGCTGTCCCTCTTTCTGTACGGCATTGTCGTGAATACCGCGGGTGCGGTCACCTCAAACAGCAACCCGCCCTTCATTGAAGTTAAGGCTCTGGAAAAGGCCACAGGTATGAAACAGGCCTATACGTGGGAACGGAATTTCGGGTATCTGCGCGGCGATTTTTCCAAGTCGTTTTTCTATAACGCGGCCGGGCGCCATATCGCGACTTCCTGGCAGTATTACGGACTCGTACTCGCCGTCATTACAGGAGGTGCGTCCGCACTGCTTCTCCGGTACCGGAAAGCATCCCTTCTCATGGGTCGCAAAAAGAAGCCGCTTCCCGTTGAGTTCGGGCGCGGATTCAAAAAAATACTGCTTAACCTGAAGCTGTTTATACAGACACCGCGGGAGTTCCTGTATCTTTATGCGTATTCGCCGCGCAAACGGGTACGGATCAAGCCGTACAACCCGAAAGCGCTCCGGGTAGGGAGGCGGGTGGTAAAACGTATCGAAACATTGTACCCTGACCTATCCGTGCATTTCATCGGTTCGGCGGTGCTGCATCTTCCCGGCCAGAATGACGTTGATTTGTACGTTCCGGTCGCCCCTTACGATATCCCGCGCTATCTCTCCGGTTTCATAAAATTGTTCGGAACCCCGGATAAGTCGAGAAAACGGTTCGCCGAATGGCATGTCCGCGTGGACGGGGTCAGGGTGGACCTCCTGCTCGTTGACCCGCTGCTTGACATGTATTACAAGCCGATGTCAACCCATGAAGCGCTCGTGCGCCACCCCCTGCTCCTGAAACAGTACCGGAACATGAAAACATCCCTCAACAACGTGCCCATCCGCGAATACCAGAAACAGCGGCTCATGTTCTTCAATAAAGTGCTCGGAATCGGGTAGGGCAGGGAAGGTTTTCTTACAGATTCAGGCACGGGAGCTGTTAACATAAAACAAACAAGAAATTTACCCGGCTCTTACACATCAACGGATTTCTTGGGATGAACATGGGTGAACGGTTTACCGGCAGGAACATGAAGTCGCTCACGGGAGTTTTGCCCGTTGCCGCAGTACCGGACACCCTGCATGCGCGGCCCGCTTCTCTCCCGGGCGAAGCGCCCGGTCTTCCGCTTCCACCCGTGGAATTGCAGGCGATCCGGACGCATAACCGGGAAAACATACGGCGCATATGGGAATACCAGCAGACGACCGGAACCGCCTGTTTCTTCGCAAGCCTCTTTTCCCTGAGCGATGCGCTCCGTCCCGGAGTTGCTCTTCCGGACGCGGATTGTTACCTGGCGGATGTACGGCCCCGTTATCACGATCTGCTTGATCCGGAAAAACTTCTGGTACGCCATGACCGCTTGAATGAAGCGCTCCACATACTGGAGGAGCCGGAATGGGGGATGCGGGTGAAGCGGATTACGCGTAACGAAAAAGCCCGGCAGCTTCTGGAGGTGAATCTGAAACCGCTTGAAAAGCTTGGCCTTGTCGTTGATACGGGGACGAATGCATTCATCAAACCGGAGGAGTTTATACCGCCCTTTATCGTCTGGATGCATGAGGGGATTACGAACCAGGCGCATTTCATTACGGTCGACGGCACGCCGGATGCGCAGCGTATGGTACAGGAGTATGCGCAGGTGAGGAAATATTTCCCGAAAATGGTAATCGAAGCTGGACTGTCGGGGAATGCTTAAAAAGAGGTGTTGGAAAGGGTAGAGCGGCCGAGGCCGCAAGTTTGATGGAGGTGTGTCCATCAGACATGGCAATTGCTTGCCTCATACCCTTCCCAACGGTTTGGTCTAGCGAGATCTAGATGCGGTAGCCGAAAGCAGGACGGTTAGAACTTCGCGATCCGTGCATCGGTCACGTACTGCCCTGAGATCTCCAGGTACGCGCAGCCCGCAGGCTTGCCGCTGTTGGTGAACAGCACCATTGCGGTCCCATCCGGATGGGCATAGATCTTGCCCCGGGACAGGGAGCCTGCCTTCATGAGTTCCTGGACAGCGCTGTTTCCGCCGCCGATCGAACCGGTTCCTGGCGCAAGACGCGTCATCTCGTCAAGCTGGCTGTAGTCGCCGGTGACGAAACGGTTTGCCCACCGCGCTGCGACCTGCCGGATCGGTTCGGTCTTTGACTGGAAGTTGCCGGAACCGCCTGAGCGGCGCGAACTTTGCTTCTGCTGCTTGTTCATCACTGTTTCTCCTTATACATGATAGTCTTACCTGACTTGTTGTCGGTTCTGCATCCTCACGCACCAACTGCTCTACCCACGGTAGAGTATGTGCCTTATTTCAAGGCAACCACCTCCTTTCCTTCGGAAAAATAAACACGCCTGCCGATTGCGTGTTTTCCGCTTGGAGCGGATTATGACCGCATGTTGTAATACGGGCATACTCCGCCCAAGGAAAGCGGCGCTGGTATATCGACCAAACTGGTTTTGAAAAGAGCCCCCCGGAAAATACGCGCATGCAAAGAGCGCGGCGGGGTTAAAAAATGGAATTCCAGTTTATGCATATGTTTTGAAAAACGGATAAAACATTATGAAAAAAAACGGTAATAAGGATATGAGGACCGGATAGCCTTATCAAGCGGAGCCTGCGGTTTGAATAAAACATTACTATAAGATATAATATTGTATGTCAGAGCGTTACCGCAGACCGGAAAAACAGGGAGGAAACGGCAAGCCGATGCCTCCGTACCGGCCCTCTTTCCGAAACGAGGCAGCAGCGCTTCTGCGCGTAAGCGAAGCGAAACGGCCGGAAGCGGCCATGAATCTTGTCAGAAAAGGGACCGAGGAGTCATTTGATGTCTTCAGCATGCTTGAGCTTATCCACCTCGGCCTTGATTTTGCGGACCGGAAGGATACGAGGTCAACCGGCGAACACATTCTCCAGGGAGTTGAAACCTATCTCCTCCAGGGGCAGATCATCTCCAAACACCTATTGCCCCGGCAACCCGTTGTTTCAGAAGATACGGGAGTCATCCTGGATGTGCAGAACGAACAAAATTTCGATTGTTATACGGACCTATACCATGAGTCAAAACGAATGATGGAGCGGCGGGCCATGCGTCAGTTACGGCAATCGGGCAAAGCCGCAACGCACACCGAAATAAGCCATTTGCTTGCGGGAGTGGAGAAAACCGTTTCCCTGAAAGCCGGTGATGCTGCGCGGGCGACCATCAACATCAGGTCCGCGGACGCGCGAAGTGCCAATATGCAGCTTACAATCCACCATGCGTCCGGAGGTTTGTTTGGCCGGGCGGAAAATCTTGACGGATTGCGGCAGGAAGAACAGACAGTGACAAACAGCATGGCCCGCAGGATCGAACTGGTGACGGTAAGCATGAACCTGTCCGGAAAAAAGGAAACCATCATGAACGCCCCCGAGCGGCTTATTGAAATCTGCATGCGGGAGCCGGGAAGCATGGGAAGGTTTGATTTCACGGAAACCCGTTTTGACGGCGTATCGCTGAAAGATATTCTCGCCGAGGGGGACGGCGCCGCCCGCGCCCGCATGACGCTTTCCTATGTAGCGGCGCTTCCGAAAGGCGACGTGTTCTGGAGGCAGCTAGCGAGGCACGTTTTTTTCTCCCCCCAGCTGGCGCCGGTTGAGGCAAAATTCAGCGATCCTTCGGTAAGCGAACGGATTTTCCGCACCCAGGTCGACATGGCACATCTCATGTTCGGGCATGATCCTCAAGGAGTGGAGTTTGTTGCCCGCGCCATACGGGCAGTGGACCGGGAGAGTGCCGATTTCCTTATCACCGCACTTATCAATGCGGCCAAATATTTTCCCTATACCCGTTCCGTCATATTCCCCGGCACCAGCATGTCCGAATACGCCGAACAGGATCCCTTTTACCGCAAGGTGCTTGAGGCGTATGCCGCCGATGTCCTGGGTTTCAGGGGAGACGAAGTCGGCCTTGCCCTCATTGATGAGGTCATGCAGTGGTATATGGAAGGGCAGCGTGCAGGGACTCTTGACCGGCTGAGGGGTTTCGTGAAAGATCCGGAACGGATGAGGCTCGTTGAAAAAACGTTCCAGGATCATCTCGATACCAGCTTCAGGGACACTCATACGGAATTCATGATAAAAACGCTTGCCGAACGCATGGGAGGGCAGTCGTGGGACGTGGTAAGCGGTATCGATCTGGCCGAGCTGGACGAGGAGACGAACGACATGATCCAGGCGTTCACATCGCGCCAGATGATGGGATACTGGCCGAACCGCAACAGCCTGCCCACGGTCCGTTTTGAAGGAATGCGGCTTGAGACGTTTCTCGGATTGAACTCGATTACGTTCGCGGCCCCTCCGCTTGAGGATACGGGGCGGAACCTCCAGTTTGTCATCCATGTGGGGGAACGGAATATGGGCATACGCGGAGAACTTCCCGTCGATTTTCTCACCGGAGCCGGAGACATGACTCTTTCAGTAGATCTTGCCACCGTGCCCGGTTTGGCATCGCTCATCCGTTCCGTAGTTGTCGCCAATTTCCATGACATCGTGCTGAGGAACCGGCTTGTTTCCACGCAGGCGGGCGGTTCCCCGGATACCGCAGGGTCTGACGGATCGCGTTCCCGCAGGCACCGGTCA
Organism: uncultured Gammaproteobacteria bacterium; assembly: GCA_964629635.1. Taxonomy (GTDB): domain Bacteria; phylum Patescibacteriota; class Microgenomatia; order UBA1406; family GWC2-37-13; genus YC2-FULL-38-9. The sequence goes on along the minus strand of CAZVQS010000001.1, from coordinate 28,778 downwards.
TTCCGGCCGCGAGATCCGGAGGAAACGCTGCCGAGAAACGGCAAAAGCGTACTTGACGGGCCCTATAAGCCAACTGCCCCGGAAACGTTTTCCACATCCGCCCTTCAGGAGGATATCGATGCGGCGCTCAAACGGGAGGATAAAGATTACCGGCCCCGCACCATTGACCCGCATCCGCAGGCGCTGCGCGGTGCGGCGCGTTACCAGCACGCGGTACGCCGGTATGTTGCCGCAGGGGAAGCGCATCAGAAACATGACGGGAGGCAGGCAAGCGAAGAACTCGCGATGCTCGCTGCCGAAATGGAGGAGGCGAGATCAACCATGTACAATATGAGTCCGGCAAAGCAGGCGATGCTTTCTTCCCTTCCGCCGACATTCCGGGGGGACATGCGCACCATCGCCGATCCGGTAACCGGCGAAACCGTATACCTTACGACCTGGGTTGCCGACTATAAGAGTCCCAGGCCCGACAGTGAAACGATGAGATCCCTGAGGAAAATGCGGCAACGGTTTTTCAAAGCCGGCCCCCAGACGAGGTTTCTTGACGTGCTTATGATGAAGATACTCGCAACCGGTGCAGAAAACATTACTCCAGAGCCCCAAAACTAAATCTGAATATCACGGGAAGCTGCCGAATACCGAATCTTTCAACGTTCCGATACGTTCCTCAATGGATCGCTCCAGCATTCGGTCTCCGGCAATCAGCGAATCGAATGCGTTTTTCAGGATTTTAAGCAGCGGGTCGGTTTTCACAATGGCGATGCGGAGAGTGTTGCGAATTTTTAAGGAACCGGAACTTTGTATTGTCAGGGTGGGTTCCGGAAGCGGGATAGCCGAAGGTTTACCGATGTCAAACGGTACAGGGGTGGCTGACGGCAGCGGGGGAAGAGGGAGAGTCGACGTCCGGGTAGGCAGGGCAACGGGAATGGTCGGAAGCCGCGGCGGAACGGTCGGCAGCCGGACAGGTACAGTCGGGGTACGCAGCGGGGTGGGGCTCGCAGGCACGGTGGGTTTCGGTTTCTGCCCGAGCCGTACCGCAAGGGGAACCGGCGCAAGCATGGTGCAGTTTCTCATTTCGCACCAGCCCTTCATTGCGTGCGCGCACTGGCATGCGCCGCCTCCGCACCCGTGTTCGTTGTCTATCGCTTTGCACTGGTCCGGATGGCACCAGAGCCGCTCCCAATAGCCGATACACATCTCCGGATTTTTGAGCCGCTCCATTTCATAACAGCAGAGCGGGACATATCCATAAAACGCGCTTGATCGGGGCGGGTCTCCGATAACCATTCCCCGTCCCTCGTCCAGGCAGTCGTTATTGTTGGGCATGAGCTCCGCCTTGTTGAGGTCTTCATATCCGTATCCGCCGCAGTGAGGCGCGCGGCTGCACTTCTTTTCGCCCGGTATCTGGTAGAACCCGTCCTTGCAATAGTTTTCCAGGCTTTGCGCAGACACGGCATAGGGAACGGCGAGAGCGACGCACAAGAATAAGGCGCATGCTGCATACGTGCTTTTCATCAGATTTCATGATATCAGATTGAAGCGTGTGTGTATCCGTAAGAGGGCCGCGTATCAGTTTCCGGTGGCTGCGGCACGAATTTCATGGTACAGGTTTTTTATGCCGGTTCCCTCCATGACCGATATGAATTTTGGAGAAAAAGAACTATATTTCTTAGTAATAGACGACAGTCTTTCTTCATCAATCAGATCAGATTTATTGAACACGTAAAACTTTTTCTTTTTCTGCAGTTTCAGGTCTGCGAGAATGCGCTCGACTACGCCAATTTTATCATCCATGCGGGGGTCGCTTGCATCTATCACATGTAAGAGTAAGTCGGCATGCATGCTTTCCATGAGCGTCGACTTGAATGCGTCGATGAGGGAGGGAGGCAGGTTCTGGATGAAGCCGATAGTATCGGACACCAGGATGCGGCTTTTCCTGTCCGGGTCATAAAGACTGCCTACGGTGCTTTCAAGAGTCGCGAACAGGATATCCCGGGACAGCTTGTCTTTTCCGGTGAGCAGATTGAAAAGTGTTGTTTTTCCCGCATTGGTATATCCTACGATTGAGACCGTCCTTAAGCCCAAATCCCTACGCCTGCCCAGCTGTCTTCGGCGGTTTTGGGCCATCGAGTCAAGGCGCTCCCGTACCCGTCTCATTTCGTCACGCCAGTGGCGCTTCATAAGCTCCACGTTCGTTTCACCCAAACCCCGGGTGCCGATGCCGCCGGCCTGCTGGGAGAAGGACTTGCCGAGTCCGTAGATTCGCGGACCCATATGGCGCATGCGCGCCAGTTCGATCTGGAGTTTTGCTTCGGCTGTCTGCGCATGGTTTTGAAAGATATGCAGGATAAGGTCTGCCCGGTCCCAGATTTCGATAAGGGGATTGGCGGTCCAGCAGAGTTTTTGTATGTTGAAAAGCTGCGTCGGATTCACGATTGCGTTGATGACCACTACGTCAATGCGATTGCGACCGACCAGATGGGCGATTGCCTGGGCTTTGCCGGATCCGACATACGTCTTGCCGTCCGGATGGCTTCTTCTCTGTATGATTTCGATGACATCCGCGCCCCCGTACGTATCCACGAGACTCTTGAGTTCCTCAAGCTCTTCCTCTGCCTGTTTGCGGGGGCATGACGGGGGAACGATGCTTACGAGAATAAATCGGCGTTTTTGTCGTGACTGCATAAGGCACCATTATACACAAGTCTGCCCTTCTTACAGACCCAGCGTTCCTGATGCCGCTGCGGTGCGGACCGTGCTCATATAGGAGAGCAGGATGACAAAGAGAAGCGCCACGACAACCATAGCGGTTATGGCGACGAACCGCCAGTTTACGTGATGCATCGGGTGTGAATAAACGGCCTTTTTCCGGGCCGGGGATTTGGTTTTAGCTTTCTTTCGTGCTTTTGCCATACAATTCGGGAAATGGTAATACGTATCATTATGCCTGAAAGGATACCCTTTTGTAAAGGGATATAAAAAAACCCGGCAGCACTGCTGCCGGGTTTATCGAAACAGGATTCAGCGGTTTGAGAATTTGGCAGGATCGGTCGTGCAGCAGGTTAGGGATTTGAATGATCCCAGGCTCAGGCCAAGTCCGCCTGAAAACGCCGCGCATTTCGTGTCTGATGCCCGTCCGAACGCATCTGATGCAGGATTTTTCCGTTCATAGTCGTTCGCATCTCCCGGGCAGGCGACCAGACATCCCTTATCAAGACCCTCATCGGCGCAGTATTCGTTCTTTTTGGCGTCAACTTTTTTCAGCTCCGATTCTTTCCTGCAGCATGCGCGGAAAAAGCCGGTGAAAAAACTGCCGCAGGTTGACGTGTAGTCGGGGATAAAACCTTCCTTTTCGCAGCTGATGATGGGATTCCAGTTCGCTTTGCAGAAATCATCATTCGTATTTATCGCGACGTTGGTTCCTGCGGGCCCGTTCTGCTGGCACGCGTCATCCGCCTGCTGTGCCGCCCTCTGTCCGGCGGACGTGTTCAGGTAATTCGTCAATTCGATGCGCTTTTTAGTCTGCTGCAGCGAGCTTCCGGCCGGTGCGGCTTTGCTTCCCATTGTGACGTTTGATTGGGAGGCGACGTTTGCGAAAAGTGCCACAGCCAATCCCACCGCGACAACAATGGCGATAACTGCTATCAGTTTCCAATCCGGTTTGCCGTTTGCGTTCGTTTTGTTTTTTTTCTTAACAGCGGGCATAAATCTGGTAATAAAATAGTAATAAATCCATTATGCCTGATGGATCGCAGGTTTGTAAAGGCATATTTCGCCTGACCGGCGCGTTTTTCCCAAATCCCTTGCACTGCGCATTCCCCGGATGCTAAGATGAGATAATGGTCCCGAAAACAGAAGCAGGCAGGCACCCGGCAATTATTTTTCTTTATACGCTTCTTTTCCTTCTCCTGCTTGCGTGGGGCATCCTTCTCCAGCTCAATCCCGCCAAAAATACGTTCTGGAACTATGCGTTCAATATCGGGAACGGATTGCTGTATCTCACCGGAGGAATTGCGGCTTATGCGTTTGTGATGAAGCGGGCGGCAGGGGGCATCAGGCGGGGGGCGGGTTTGTTTGCGCTCGGCCATATCCTGTGGGGAATCGGCTCCTTTATCTGGACGTATTACAACCTGGTTCTTAACGTTGAAGTTCCTTTTCCGTCAGCCGCAGATGTGTTCTATCTTGCCTTTGTGGTGTGCTACGCCATCGGTCTCTGGCATCTGTCCGAGGATACGGAGGATACGGCTCGGCCAAAGAACCTGCGCAGCGCGCTGTATCTCATTTTCCTTTGTTATGGGGCGACGTTCTATGTATTCTGGCGCATGCCCCTGTCGGACGCCACATTCATGGAAAGCATTTCGTCATTCATCTACCCGATTATAGATACCTTTGTGCTCGCACAGGCCTTTGTACTGGCCCAGGTCGGGAGGTCCGGATCCCGCAAAAGCATGTTCCTGGTTATCGCAGGGATCATCATACAGCTTCTCGGCGATTATCTTTTCAGCTACAGTGAAATGATCGGAGTCTATTGGAACGGAGGGCTGACCGACCTTTTTTACACCGCATCCGGATATATTCTGTTTCTCGCCGTTATGTCTTTGCCCAAAAAAGCAAATGGTTAAAAAATACACCAAGGCGGTATTCCTGTTTATGGTCCTTCTCACCTTCAACTTCATGTTCTGGCAGGTTTCGCGCATTGCAGGCGCCCGCAACGCCAAGAACAATCTGGTTACCCGCGCGACTCTTCAGGCGAATTACCTGTCCGACCGGCTGGAATCGATTGAAGATTCGCTCCTTGACGCGGAACGCTTTTTCCGCAACAGTGTATCCGTCCAGCGCAGTGAATTCCGCGATTTTATGGATACGGGTGCGGTTGACGGATTCCTGTATGTTGAGATTGTGCCGCACGGCCAGGTCACAGCCTTCGAAAACCAGGTGCGGCAGGACAAGTCCGTAACCCGGTTCGGGTATCCGTATTTCAAAACGCAGATAAACAGCGAAAACGACCAGCATTACCTCGTGAAGTATTTTGAACCATCAGAGAAGTGGAAGCATCTGTTCGGTTATGATATCGGACTGGATGACCGGCTCGTTTTTTATTTCCGGACCGCCGTATCCGAACGGAAGACGGTCCTGACCGAAGAGCTGCCGTTTTTCAATGCGTCCCGGATGTTTGCGATCCGGCCCGTGTGTCCGAGTACGGGAAACGGATCGTGCCAGGGGTTTATCGTCGCGGTGGTGAAAGGCGATGTCCTGTTTGACGGGCTCATCGACAACCGGGGAAAATCAAGGATCGAAGTATATGCCGCGGATCTGGATGGCCAAAAGATCGCGAAAGCCGTTCCCTTTTACCGGGACTCCTCAAGCGTTCCCTTTTCCGGGAAAGAGAAAAACCTGCTTGAAAGATACGAAAAAATCCGGTTTCTCGACACGGTCTGGACCATGAAGCTGACGGCGGATGCCGAAAGCGCACTCCTGAATGAAAGCGATATGAGCGACCTCTTTTTCATCGCCATCACCGTAATCGGGTTCGTCCTGTTCTGGTACACCACTCCGTCCTTAGAGGATACAAGCGCCCGTGTATAAGGTATACTAGGTAACCATGGATGCCGCACGAACCCGCCATTTCGAAAATATTTTGCACCACGTCTATATCAATCCGCTTGAGAAGTGCAACCTCAAATGCCGCATCTGTTATACGAAAAAGACTGCGCCTATTCTGACGGAGGGCCAAATCATTACATTCCTTGACCGGTATAACGCCGAAACGGACGTTAAGGTGGTCACGTTCTGCGGGGGTGAAGTGAATACGCTAGCCTATTTTCCCGGCCTTGTGAACAGGCTTACGCGCAAGGGAATGTTCGTGCAGATGATCACCAATGGCACGGTTGACCGTATGGCTGAATATGAAACGCCAAACAGCATCAACATGATCGTGTCCGTTGACGGTCCGGAGGAACATCATGACGCCAACCGGGGAACAGGACGGTTCAGGGAAAGCATTGCGTACCTGAAGAAAGCCCGTGCGATGGGTTTCCATACGGAAGTGTTTACCGTCGTCACGAAAGGGAATCTTGGCCGTCTTGATGAATTCGAATCATATCTGAGATCCGCGATCGGGGATACGGACGTTACTTACCATCCGCGCAAACCCCTTGAATACCTGTCCCTCCATCCGGTTTCCAACGCAGCAGGACAAATCGAGGGGTTCGGTTTCCTTGATCCCTCCGATGTGCTGCGTCTTATGGAAACGCGTACTGTATTTCCTCCCCGGGAGCTCGGGTGTTATCAGATTGCACTTGCCTCCGACGGTACCGTATACGGATGCTGCGAAGGCTATGACAAGCTGGGAAGAATGGAGGACGATCCGGCCATTCTTATCGCCAACCTGAAACAGCGTATCGCTGGGCCCTGCCTCGGATGCTCGCAGCCTTCCTTTATGTGCGGGATCAGGCGGATTATCGAATCTTCAAAAAAAACCCATGGGAAATCTTGATCCGGTCCATATGCGCGAAACCGTCATACGTGCGATGCGCGGTTACTTCTATGAAAATGGATTCCACGAGGTTATCGTGCCGGTCCTGAACCTGAGCGTGCCGCATGAGGCAAATCTGCATCCGTTTCAGGCGGGGAAATATTACCTTTCCCTGTCTCCGGAACGGGGGCTCAAGCGCATGATCGCCAAAGGCGAAGGCAACTGTTTCGCGATCGCCAAGTCGTTCCGCGACCTTGAGGGGTCAGGCCCTCAGCATATGGCTGAGTTTCTCATGCTTGAGTGGTATCGTGAAAACAGCGGGATTACGGAAATTATGGATGAAACGGAGCGAATAGTAACTGCCGTAAGCGGGGCTGTTTCAAGGCGGGGGAATTCCGTTCCCGATTTCTTTCGGAGGACCGTATCCCTCCAGGATATGTTTGCGCGGCATGTCGGGTGCGGGCTCCATGAAGTACTGTCGGATGAAACGAGGATATTTGCCGTTGCATCAGCAAAAGGGTATTCAACCGAAGGGGCTTCATGGCGGGGGCTCTGGGACCAGCTATTTGTTAATGAAATCGAGCCCCATCTGGATAAAGGCGCTGTATTTCTCACCGATTTCCCGAGCCGCATTTCCCCACTTTGCAAACCGAAAGGCGACGACCCCCTCATTGCAGACCGGTTCGAGCTGTATCTTGACGGGATTGAGATTGCAAACGGCAATACGGAAAACACCAATGCATCCGCAATACGCAGGGCTCTTGAAAAAGAACTGCCCGCGGGGAAAGAGATACCCGGGGACGAAGCGTTTTTTCAAGCCATTGACGGCCTGAAAGGAAGAGGATTCTCAGGCTGTGGAATCGGTGTTGACCGGCTGACCATGGTGCTCGGGGGGTATGATACCATACGGTCCGTTGAACTGCTATTTGAAGACTAAGATCACGCCAGAAGGCTATTGATCGATTGGAGGAGCGCTTCCGCCACCTGCGCGTTTAATTTCCCGTCCATCCAGAACTTTTCTCCGCCATCCTGCAGGAGGTCGCCGATGCCGGGCAGCAGGTTCTGCCCGTATGCGACCTGCGCTGTGGGTTTTCCTGTTTTCAGGGCAACCGGCACAACGGCAATGTCATCAAGCGCAATGCCTTCCCGCAGGTAAGCCCCCAGTAGCATAAGCAATCCCCGCGACCTGACATACCTTCGGTCAAGCGTCCCGCCGGGGGAGGAGCCGCCGTCCGGCGCAATGTAGAGCAGTGTCGGCTTCACCCGTTTGTGGTACTTGGCAAGATCTTTCATCGATACTTCATTCTTTTCAAACAGATGTCTTGGATTGGTATCCCGCATGGTATATACGGGATGGAGGAGGGGGTTTGCCGCAAGTTTCAGGGATTTTGTCAGGTAGCCGAGCGTCGAATGTTCACTTTTGGACAGGGGACGGCTGAGGAACGTGAGCGCCCGTTCAGGACACACGGTTATTGATGCACTTGCAAGCAGGGTTGAGTCGTCGGTCGTTTTGTGTGGTCCGAATACACCGATGAGGTGTGTTTTACCGGCAAGCTTCTGTGCGACATCCGCACCCGCTATTTCAACTCTCCGGTACGGAGTATGCTCCAGATGTGATGAACAGAGCGACTCGGCGGTCCGGTTCATAAACCGTTCAACAGGTCCGTATCGTGTCTCTAGTCCCATAGTAAACAGTTATTATACTGAGCCGGCCGGAAAAATGCAAAGATCGCGGTATGGAAGCATGTCGCATCTCATAACCGCCGCCGCAAGGAATACAAATACGCTTGTCATACCCACATGCAGGAAAGTAAAATATATTAGAATTTTCCACCGAACACAGTTATTATCCGCCTACTATGACACAAACACTTGACTTCCTGGACTGGCATCTTGAAATCAATCTGAAAGGGGGCAGAATTATTGAGCTTTCCCGTTCCGGTGAGGCGGTTCTGGGTACATTTGCGCGTATCGACGGAAAAACAGGGAATACGCACGTATGCGTGCCCAATTTTGGAAATGAAGGAACGGCGCAGTTCGGCCTGCCGTTCCATGGTCCCGCACGCAATCTTGATTGGCAGACGGAGCACGTAACAGGAGATAGCCTTACCATACTCTGCGAGCTTCCCCCGTCCGCTGCCTATCCGGGTGAGATTTATGCAGCACAGGTATTTGAACTGAAGAATGATTCCTTTTCCCACACCGTGACGGTTGAAAACACGGGAAGCGCCGCAGTGCCTGTGAACGTGGGAATCCATAACTACTGGGCAACACCGCATGGCTGGGAAGGAGCCAAACTGAACGGTACGGATATAACCGCCCAAATCCGGGAAAACGGATCCGGCAGCCTGCGCAAGTCCAATACCATCACATTTCCCGGCGGCAGGAAATATAAGCTTAAAGTGAAAGGATTTTCCGACATGATGTTTTGGAGCGCCGTCTCAGGAGGCGAGTACGACCGGTCCTATGCATGCCTTGAACCGGTCTTTCTTTTGTCGGATTCCCCCAAAGCCATGAAAGACAAGATGCTTCAGGCAGGCAGGCAGCGGACGGTTTCCCAGGAGATTTTCCTCGGGTAAAGGGGTCCGCTTACTTAGTTCTTACTCATTCCTTGCGATCAATCGCAGGGAGGGATGTCATGATGTGTTGCATGGCTGAAACACCCCATGCAGAATCTTCTTTGCCGGCACCCGAATCTCCGGGAGCGGCGTACGGCAGACTTGGAATCGGCTACCACACGCTTGACCGGTCAGGTGTCATAACGGAAGCCAACTTCGTTTTCAGAAGTCTTATACATATTCCGCCGGAAAAACTTGAGGGGCCACTTGCGTTTCAGGCGGATATCCCGCCGGACCTGAGGGTACAGTTTGCGGCGCACTACTCCTCGATAACGCAAACAAATCCGCTGGCGGTGAGCTGCCTTGAAGCGGGGGACGGCAGGTATATGCAGATACGCACACGGGCCGATTTTGACGAAGGGGGCGAAATCACCGGGTACGAATCAGCGACCATAGACATAACCGATGCGATGATGGCGCTTCAGGCAGGCATGAACCGTGCTCTATTCGAACGCGATGAATCGGTGGAGGCTGCCAACGGCTTCGCGCACGACCTGAGAGGCCCCATTACCCGTGTCGGCGGATATGCCCAGCTGGCGGGAACGATGCTCGAGCGTTTGAGTGAAACAAACAGGGAACTGTCCGCGGAAGTGGAGCAGACGGGAGAGCAGATACGCTCATATCTTTCGCGTCTTCAGGTAAGCGCAGCCAAAGCCAATCGTATTATTGACGCATATCTCGCTCTCGCAAACGTATCACATTCGTACGTGAACCCCCATCCCGTGAACATGGAGCGTGTTCTGCAAAGAATCGCTGACGAGGCGGAAGAGTCCGCAAAGGAAAAGCAGGCAAAGATAACCATTCCCGAGCATTTGCCCAGCCCGCTTGGGAGGGAAGATTGGATTGAGCGGGTGCTTTCGAACCTGTTGTCAAACGCGCTCAAATACGGGGGGGAGCATCCGGAGATCGAGATAGGATCGGATATGACTGACGACGGCAGGATACGGTACTGGGTGCGGGACAACGGTCCCGGAATACCAAAGGAGCAGCAGGGCAAACTGTTCAGGAAGTTCGTGCGACTCAAAAAGGATCCTGCCGTTGACGGGATCGGTTTAGGATTGTCCCTCGTAAAAACAATCGTCGCCCGTTTGAACGGGGAAGTGGGGGTCGAAAGCCGGGAAGGGGAGGGCAGCATGTTTTTCTTCATACTGCCGCCCGCCCCCAAAGAACAGCCATAAAATACCCCTTGACACTATAGGATTAATCTGCTTATACTATAAGTTATATGATAGGCCAAGGTGAAATGATGCCGGTACTCCGTCCGGAAACTCCCAAACAAGCATTTCCACCGGTTAAACCGGTGCAGTTTTCCCTCGATGCAACCGGTATGCAGGTTACCGGCACTAATGATCATGCACGCAGTTTTTTCCGGCTGCCCGAACAGGATGAAGGCGAAAATAAGCCTATAGGTCTTTTCAATCTGCTTATGACTCCTGAGGCATCGAATGCCTTATCGGAGCATCTCAAGGCAATCACCCGGGAAAATCCGGAAGCGACCGGAACCATCCAAACGGGGGACGGTAAATGGCTGCAAATCACGACCGCTGCCCGGTTTGCACCCGACGGATCGGTTGCATCCTATGACACGACCGGATTTGACGTTACCGCGACCGTTGAAGCAGTGAATAAAGCCGCGCAGGCAAAAATCGAAGAAGCGCAGCAACGCGCTGCCAATGCCGAGGAAACCGCAGGCATCATAGCGCATGACATGAAAGGACCCCTCACCCTGATCAGGGGATATATCCAGATGATGGAAGGAGCTACTCCGGAAGAAAAAGCGAAGTACGTCAATATTATTCTCGGGAATATCGAATACGGAACCAGGGTATGTGTCGATTTCCTTGATCTTATGAAACTGGAAAACGGATTGAAGGCTTTCGAACCGGTGTCGGTCAACGTAGGGGAGATGACCCAAAGCCTGAGGGATGCGTTCCGGATCGATGAAGAAAAGACAGGCGGCACCCTGACGATCGATGATGAGTTGCCCCAGGTGATGGGTTCACCCCAGCTGGTGCGCCAGGTTCTGACAAATCTCCTTTCAAACGCATTCAAATACGGAGGTGCGCATCCGCTGGTTGAAGTACGGGCGCGCCGATTGGAAGGAGGCGGCGTTCGGTATGAAGTGCAGGATCACGGGCCTGGTATACCTGCGGATAAAATGAACAAGTTGTTTACGAAATTCGGTAGGCTCGGCCTTGATGCGCATCGGGGTATAAAAGGAACGGGCCTGGGTTTGGCAGCATGCAAAACAGCAATCGAACTCCAGGGAGGGACGATCGGAGCGGAAAGTATCGAAGGGTCGGGATCCACGTTCTACTTCATACTGCCGGAGGCTACGGCCAGCGAGAAGCCTTCGGATTCCACCGTTTCCGGAGCACCAGTGCAACCATCGCAAGGTTGACTGCCATAATATAAACCGGATAGGATATTTCCGCCAAACTCCATTTTCGGACAGCGCCAAGATTCAGCAGGGAAGCTCCTACGTCCAGTGCATAAAACGACCAGATCTCCGTTTCCGGAAACCGGTAGGTTTTGATAAGCGCGGGAATCATACCGGTGAAGTCCGCAAGGATGGCAAAGTACAGCGCAAGCAACGCGTTGTCTGTTGCCTGCCAGAGGATAATGCCCGATACCGCAACCGCCAGGCATACAAGGTCGCTTTTCGCCCATCCGCCCATGCCGTATGTAAGGCTCAATATAAAAATAAGAATGGACTGCAAGGCGGAAACGCCCGCAAGCCAGACCGCAACCGTATTATGCTGTGCGATAAGGGAGGCGGCTGTCAGTAGTGTTATGATGAGGAGGACAAACCGGGTGGTGCGGTGCGGTTTTGCCTCATTTCTCAGGATTGCCCGTGCGTAAACGAGCGGGGATATGAGGGCGAGCAGGCTGCTTGTGGCGATCAGAAGGGATTGTGTGTTCATTCGGCTGTACCGGTAAGCTTGAAGCTCAAAAACATCGGATCAAAGAGTTCCCGCATGATCGGTTCGGTTTTTGCCTCTGCATATACGAACGTGAGATGATCCCCTTTTTTCATAATCGCAAAACTGTAGGGTTTTTCATCAGGGGCAGAGCGGGAAGTGAAAAAAAGTCCTTTCACGCCGTCTTCATCGATAATTCCCTTATCGACACCTGTTTCAAGGAGAAGCGGGCACCGTTTTTCAACCCAGGCTTCGGGAGTATTGCGCGTTGCCGGACCGGTGGCGACGGTTACGGTCAGTTCCTTTTCCATGCGGTCGTCCTTCGAATATACTTGTACCGCGTCTTCAGCCCGGCCGATGCCGCAAATGGAAATGGATGCATTGGTTTCATCGATGCGGACATTCTTATAGGAGGTTGCCGGAATGTTCATGACGTACAGGCGCGAGCGGGGGTTGTGGGGAATCCAACGGGCATCGGTGCCGGTCGGGGAAGGGGTGAGGGTGGGCGTTTTGGCGCCGGCGGTCGGTACCGGGACTTCCGTTACCGCAGGAGTGTCTGCATTGGCGGTTTCCCGGTTTTTCCGGGATGAGGAAACGATAACGAAGATAAGCCCGATGATGAAAATGACTATGACGCCCAGGGATACCGCTACCAGGGGAAGAGGGGGCTTTTTCATGTATACGGGAGGCGGCGCATCCGGAGGGAGTGTAGTATCGGAGGCGGTTTCAGGCGTCAGATCCGCCGGCGCTTCCTCAATCGGGACCGGAACTTCCTGCATTTGCTCAGGCGCTTCCTCAGGCTGGGCGGGGATTGTCTGGGGATCAACAGGTGCGGGGTTGCTGTCTGACATATAGATCATTATAGATGAATCCACAACCGCGCGCAAAGCGGAAATCGGGATTCATAAACTAGCCTTGACAAAATACTACGGTTACCGTATTATATAGCTTTACTTTATGGAAACCATCAAAAAGGCTGCTGCAAAAACAAAAACAACCCTTTCTGCTTCTTTGCGCAGCGTGTACCATTTCATTGACCGCAGGCCCTTGCAGAGTTTTTTTACCGTGCTCGGTTTGCTTCTCGCTTTGATTATCCTCGGAAATATCATCCGCAATCCCGCACCCCCGGTGAATGAGACGGTCCGGAGCCCGAAAGAAGTACGGGTGTATAGCATCGGTTCGGCCCCGCGCGTCATGGCCCAAGCAAAAATCGAAAAGACCGGCGTCGTAAAGATCACCGCCATCATGGGAGGCGTCGTGCAGAAAATATACAAGAGGGAAGGGGACGACGTTTCCCGGGGAACATGGATTGTCTGGCTCTCGTCCAATTACCAGGGCGGAACCGCCGCAACGGTAACGCGCCAGATAGCACAAACAAACTACAATTTCCTGAAGGATAACTATGACAGCCAGAAGGAAATCATAGCCAAAAACAGGGAGATGGCGGAAAAAGCCGAGGCTCAGACTGCGGACCTGCGCGATATCGGCGCCAAATCGGTTGACGAAACCAAATCCCTTATAACGCTGAACGAAAACGTGATCAGTATGCTCGATGATCAGCTGAAAAGCCTTGAGGCGATCAACGTAAACGGGTCCAGCAACTCCGCGATCCTTCAGCTCAAAACAGGCAAGGCTTCCGCGCTGGCGGGCCTGAATCAGGCGCGTGCGGCACTTCGTTCCTCCGAATACCAGACGGGAAGCGACAATGAACCTGCCCAGATCGCCCGTCTCCAGAAAGAGGCAACCCTTAAGCAGCTTGAACTCCAGGAAAAAACACTTGATCTCAACCGGGAGATATCCCTTTTGAACCTGCGCCTGTCCCAAATCCAGGAAGCGCTCATGTATCCGGCTTCCCCTGTGAAAGGACGGGTGGAGCGCATCCATGTGAAGGAGGGGCAGTTCGTCAATCCCGGCCAGGTGCTTGCGACCGTCACCGGCAACGCCAACGGCGCAAACGCGCTCGTTTATGTCTCCGGCCGCATCGCGCAGGGGGTTTCGAATCTTGAACCGAGCACGCTGCGGACAAACGGGAAAAGCATATCCGTGTATCCGGCGTATATTTCGGGGGAGCCGACCGAAGGGTCTCTCCATTCGATTCTTTTCCGCATACCGGACGAGCATGCGGGGGATTTCGGCAACGAGCAGATCCTGACGGTTGAGATGCCGATCGGCATGGCTGACACAAACAGCGTCATGCCCTATGTACCGCTTGACGCGGTATACCGGACGGAATCGGAGTCCTACATCTTTATGGTTTCATCTTCAGAGCCTCCCAAAGCCGAATCCCGCAAAGTAGAGATCGGAAACGTAGCCGGCGAATACGTTGAAGTGAAAACCGGTCTGAAACGGGGTGACCAGGTGATCGTTGACCGCAACGTGGTTGCGGGGGATGAGCTTTCCGTATCGCGATAACGCGCCTCCAGTTCCCATAAACAAATGGCAGAAAAACACACATCGAACAATTCCGAACAGTCCTATCTTGACCGCATCTCGTTTGATCCCCGGCTCTGGGGGAGCTGGGTGGCAAGGTATATCGTGAACTTCAGGATCGTGTTCCTGCTTATTCTTGCGATCTTCATGATCGGTGTCATCGGATATACCAGTCTTCCCAAACGCCTCAATCCCGAAATCAAAATACCCATCGTGACCGTCGTGACCGCGCTTCCCGGTGCATCCCCCTCGGACATCGAGTCGCTCGTCACCGTTCCGATCGAAAACGCCATCAAGAGCGTGAAGGGGATTGACGTTATGACATCCGTATCGCGCGAGAACGTATCCATAATAAGCATCCAGTTCGTATCGACGGTTTTGCCTGAAAAGGCGAAAACCGACGTGCAAACGGAAGTTGATGGCATCACGGACCTGCCCGCGGACGCGAAAACGCCGTCCGTCAATGCGGTGGACTTCGAAAACCAGCCGGTATGGACGTTTGCGGTATCTACGAGTAAGGATGTACGCTCCCTGATGAATTTTTCAAACGAATTGAAAAAACGGCTTGAGGACGTGGCAACCGTCGACAAGGTGGAACTCGGCGGCTACGAAGATCAGGAAGTATCGATTCTGGTATCGCCCGAAAAAATCCGGGAATTCGGATTCAACCCGCTTGCCCTGTCCCAGAGCATCCAGAAAGGGCTTCAGGCGTATCCGGCAGGGAGCATCGATACCGGGCGCAACTCATTCGCCCTTACCATTGACCCTCAGATAGCGGGCGTTGCCGACATCCGGAACATACGCATAAATGTTCAGGGGAAAGTGATGAGGCTTGGCGATATCGGAACCGTCATGGAGCGCTCCAAAAGCAACCAGAAGCATTCTTACCTCGCCGGAAATACCAGACTGCCCGAACGGGTGATCACTTTTTACGCATACAAGACAACCGGCGTGAATATCGACAAAGCCGCGGGCGACATGGAAAAGGTCGTCGAGGAAACGCTTGCCGAATACCGGCACGAATATACGGTAACCAATATTGAGAATACTGCTGAGGCGATTGATGAACAGTTTACGGACCTTTTGGGTGAGTTCCGGTCAACCATTCTCCTTATCATCGGGTGTCTTTTTATCTTTCTCGGTCTGCGCCAGGCGATCATATCCTCTTTCAGCGTACCGCTTACGTTCCTGTCCGCATTCTTTTTCATGAATATGTTCGGACAGTCGATCAACTTCCTTACGCTTTTCGCGTTCCTTCTGGCGCTCGGTCTCCTTATCGACGATACGATCGTGGTCGTGTCCGCCATGACGACCTACTACAAAACCGGCAAATTCACCCCCGCAGAGACCGGACTCCTCGTTTGGCGCGATACGATAATCCCCATATGGTCAACTACCGTTACAACCATCTGGTCGTTTGTGCCCCTTCTCCTGACAACCGGTATTATCGGTGAATTCATCAAACCGATTCCGACCGTTGTCACCGTAACCATGATGTCCTCAACCGCGATTGCGGTGCTAATTACCCTGCCTCTCATGATTATCCTTCTCAAGCCGAAATTTGCACACAGGGTTTCGGTGCTCATGAGGATCCTGGGTTTTGTTTCACTTCTCATTGTTGTGGCAACACTTGTCAAATCAAGCCCGCTCATGCCGCTTGTTGTCCTTATGTATATCGCGGTTGCATTCGTGTTTGTGCGGGTGCGCAAACCGCTTGCGGAAGCGTTTGACCGCATGATCAAAAAAAGCAGAATCGTATCAGGAACACTCCGGTACGCAAACCGGTTCTCAAACCACGGCATCGTAAATATCGAGCCGCTTGCCAACGCCTATTACCGGCTCATCATGCGGATCCTCAATTCGGATTCCGCCCGCCGGAAAGTCATTTTCGCGATCGTAACGTACTCGGTGGTCGCGTTTTCCCTTGTGCCTTTGGGTCTCGTGAAAAACGAGTTTTTCCCCAAGTCCGATTCCGAGCTCGTATATGTTAATCTTAATCTTCCCTCAGGGACGACCGCGCGCGAAACCGCCCGGGAGACCTCCGCGATACTTGAGAAACTGCGGCACATCAGGGATACGAATTTCGTCGTGGCGGAAACGAGTCAGCAGATGTCCTCAGGCATGGGATCCCGCTCCGACAATACCGCCTCATCCGTGTTCACTGTCCATCTGCCGAAACAGGAGGAGCGTTCACGGCAATCCATGGATATCGCGACCGAAATCCGCAGCATGTTCAAAGGGTATACTAAAGGCGACATTTCCGTCATCGAACAGTCCTCCGGCCCACCTGCCGGGTCAGACCTCCAGATTAAGCTTTCGGGGACGGATCTCAACAAACTTGACTTCTATGCCGAACGGCTCATGGGCTACCTGCGCAAGCAGCCGGGTGTCGCGAATGTGGACAAATCCATAAAACCCGGCACCGGAAAGATTACGTTCAATCCCGATCTCAACCGGCTTGCAGAAAACGGCATGTCCGCGGATGCGGTTGGACTATGGTTGCGCATGTACGCATCCGGTTTTCCGCTCGGCACCATAAACCTGGACAAGTCGACATCCGATAAAACCGACATCACGCTTCACCTTACGGAAGAGGCGACACCCCAGGGCATGGGGGCGCTCCAGGTTCCCACCAATACCGGAGCTTCTTTGCCTGTGTCGGCATTGGGGGAGTTTACGGTCGAGTCAAATCCGACAAGCATCACGCGCGAGGACGGGAAGCGTACCATATCGGTAACCGCAAGCGTGCTGCCCGGTTACAATATCACGGAAAAAAACCAAAACCTCGAAAAGTACGCCGATTCCATGAATCTTGAGGAGGGGTATTCCTGGGCAACCGGAGGCGTGAACGAGGAAAACGCGAAATCCGTCATGTCCATACTTCAGGCGATGGGCATTGCGTTTATCCTGATTCTGGTTACCATGGTCCTCCAGTTCCAGTCATACCGCCAGGCACTTATCGTACTTATGGTCATTCCGCTTGCGGTATCAAGCGTTTTTGTTGTTTTCGGACTCACCGGCACGCCCCTGTCGTTTCCGGCGCTCATCGGCGTTCTGTCGCTTTTCGGCATTGTGGTTACCAACTCCATGTTTATCGTCGACAAGATCAACATCAACCAGAAAGAAGGGATGCCCTTCAAGGAAGCGATCGCGGATGCGGGCGCTTCACGGCTTGAGCCCATCATCCTTACGAAACTGAACACGATCCTCGGCCTCGTTCCCATTACCTTGAGCAATCCGTTGTGGAGGGGATTGGGAGGAGCCATCATATCGGGCGTGGCGCTTGCGTCCTTCATCATGCTTTTGTTTATCCCCGCCGTGTACTACAGCTGGTTCCATAACGGCAGGGAGCATTGAGAAAAACTACTT
This sequence comes from uncultured Gammaproteobacteria bacterium, assembly GCA_964629635.1. Taxonomy (GTDB): domain Bacteria; phylum Patescibacteriota; class Microgenomatia; order UBA1406; family GWC2-37-13; genus YC2-FULL-38-9. Next base: position 10,965 of record CAZVQS010000001.1, on the reverse strand, counting down.
CCTATCCTGTACAATGGAGGTATGGAGGATAATAATCCGGCACGGCGCATTGACCTTTTTATACCCGCGTTTCTGGTGCTTGCCGCTCTCCTCGGATTCGGCATATACCTGCTTGTTTCGCGGCGCGCAAACCCTCCCGCATCCACACCTCCCCCACCCGTAAAAAACGGTATCGTGAAAAAAATCACCGGCACGCCGACCGGACCGGTGCGGGGTATCATGGCGCTCAAACGGAACGACGAAGCGGCAGCCATTTCCCTGAGCAAAACATTCGACATCATTATTACCGCGGATTCGAAGGGACAAAAGATAACCGGATATGATGCGGTGCTTGCGTACGATCCTGATTATCTTGAATTCGTGAAACAGACCAATCCCTTAAGCGATACATACCGGGATACCGTGACGGAGGAAAACGGGAAGATCAGGATTTCCTCGTTTCTCGCCAAGCCGGAGACGCAGCCGTCGGACTTTGACGGAAACGCCGTCATGACTCTCTCCTTTAAGGCGCTCAAACCCGGCCGGACCGAGTTGGGCCTTGAACACCAGAAGAACACGAAATCCGAATCGAATCTCATCACGGAGAACCAGGAGGATATTCTGGATTCAATTGTTTCCTTACCCCTGCATATCGGGGACGCTATCGACCTGGCAGAAGGCCAGACCAAACAGATTTCGGGAACAGGCTACCGTATCCGCCTCGTTAAAGCCGCTCCCGCGTCCCCCGACTGCCGCGACTGCATTGAGACCGCGCAGCTTGTTATCGTTGATCCTGAAGGGAAGGAGACGGAGGTGGCATTCAGGTCGGGCGGATTCGCCGGCACGCTCATGACTGAGGTGCGCGCGAAAGGATTTCTCATAACCTTAAGTGAACTCAAGAATAAACAGGTACGCATATTCGTGGTGCCGGAATGAAAAAAACGATACTTGCCATCATGGTCGGATTGTGCGCCGTCGTGTACGGCCTTCTTTTCTATGACCTCACATTCACTTCCGCAAAAGCGTCTCCTGCTCCTTCCCTTGATTTCAGCACGGTATCCGGGGAATCCGGAGTCACGGTCGCGGAAGGGGCGACTTATATCGCGCTCATGACGCCTGACGCGTTGTACGAAACGAAAAACGACGGTGCTGCCGGAGTGGTCGAGTTTCTCGCACAGAGCCCGAGCGCAGGCGACACGGATCTGCTTCCCGAAAATTTCCAGGAGGAAGCCCAGGCCGCGCGCTTCATTGAAGATGAGACGAGCGGGGAAGCCCATTATTTTTACCAGCAGAACATAGACGGCGTGCCGGTTTTCGGCTCCCAGCTTGCGGTCCACCAAAGGGATAACGAAATATATGCACTGACCGGCAATATCTCAAACAGCGACCACGTATTCACCGGCCCGCTTACCGAGGAGCAGGCACGTAAAATAGCGCTTGATGAAGCCCTGAATGAAACAAGCGCCGAACTTTCCGCGGTGTCCGCCGAAAAAGTCATCTTCAACGGCAAGGCACTGGGGGTGAGCGACGATCCGGGAAATTATCTTTCCTATTCGGTGATCGTGGAATCGAAGACAAAGGAAGTCATCTATTCGAAGCGGTTCATCGTCAACACGACAAACGGCGAAATCGTATTCACGGAAGAACTTGCCCATGAGGCAATAAGCCGCAAGGTTTCGGACTGCAACAACTCAAGCAACTGTTCGGTGGCCCGCAATGAAGGGGAGGGGGCGACGGGCAAAACGGATGTGGACTCCCTCTACGATATTTTCGGCAAGTACTATTCCTATTTTTCCGACAATTACCAGCGCGACGGGTTCGATAACAAAGGCTCTGCCATGGTGGGGTACGTGCAGTACCGGGACCAGACCTGCCCCAACGCATGGATGAGCCGAGGCCAGGTATATTTCTGCAACGGCCTGCTTGCGGAAGATGTGGCAAGCCATGAAATGACGCATGCCATGAACCAGTCGGGACCGAAATTCGTTTACGCTAACCAGTCCGGAGCGATAGATGAGTCGCTGGCGGACATATTCGCGTCCGCCATAGACGGGAACTTCACCATGGGAGAGAGCACGCAGCTGGGCACCATCCGTTCGATGGAGGAGCCGGGAAACTACGGCCAGCCCGACCGGCTGTTTTCCCCCAACTACTATTGCGCGAGTCAGGATTACGGAGGCGTTCACAAAAACGGCGGGGTAATCGCGAAAGCGTTCCACCTCATGGCACAGGGTGGGTCGTTCAACTCCTGCACGATTACGGGCGTAGGTCTGGACAAGGCATACCCGATATTTTACAAAGCTTCAACCAGTTATATGCGCTCGAGTTCCAACTTCAAGGATGTGTATAACGCGGTGCTGCAGGCATGCGGAGATTTGTACGGCGGCGCAACATCCGCCACCTGCATACAGGTGCGCAACGCCATGCGCGCAACCGAAATGGACCAGCAGACCGAAGGAACACAAAAAGGCCCGAAGTGCGAAAACAAGCAGGCCCGGGAACCCGACTGTTCCGAAAACCCTGATCCGGGCACCCCCACGGCCACTCTTGCGCCCGGTGCGCCAACTCCCACCGCCAAACCGGGTGCCGCAACCCCCACCCCCGGCACTCCCCAGAAAGTCACGCTTGATATGACGATCCGGATGCAGGGCGTCTTTTCAAAGCCCGCCAGGAGCGCGGGTGTACCGGTTGAGGTAAAACTGGCAGGACCCAAGGAAACGCTTTCCGCGACCCCGACTTTCGAATGGCAGAATAACGGTACCCTGAAAGGAAAGGCCGAGTTTGCGGGCGTTACGCCGGGCACCGGATACACTATCACATTCCGCCCGCCGCTCCATGTTACCCGCAGGATCTGCGATACCGGACCGATCGAAATATTTGAAGGCCAGTACCGGTGTTTCGGACAGACCATTACCCTGAAAGCGGGATCGAATACGATTGATGCATCGGGTCTCCTGCAGGTCGCGGGCGACATTCCGGACGAGTCGGGCACGCGTGACAATGTCATCAACTCCGCGGACATGGGTTACGTGCGCGCCAACCTCGGCAAGACCGATACCGCCGCTATTTCGCGCGCGGACCTCAATTACGACAACGTCGTGGACCTCAAGGACTACAATATCATCAACATTTCAAGTACGGTAAAACCGGATTGACCATATGGAATTCAGGAAGATAAACCCTGTAGAGCATGCAAAACTCCTGTATGAAATGGATGTTGCCGCGTTTGACCGGGAGTTTGATTATCCCTCTCCTTCCCCTGAAATGACATTGAAATACCTGAACGGGTGCGAGGTATACCTGGCGTATGCAAAGGATGTCCCTGCGGGTGTGCTCGCGTTCGTGCGCGAAAAGGGGAGGATAGAAGTGAAACAGATACTGGTTGTTCCGTCCTTCCAGAAAAAAGGGTACGGCCGGAAAATCGTAGGCAAACTGAAGGAGCTGACAACGGGAGAGCACGTCTGGTTCGTGACGCATCCCCGCAATGCCCCGGCGATCATCCTGTACCTCAAAAGCGGGTACCAGATCACCGGCTGGAAGGATAATTATTACGGCGACGGGCAGCCGCGCATCATTTTCGAATCATGAATATCCTCAAAATATATGAAACCTATCAAGTGCCGCCGAACCTGCAGGAGCACATGCTGCGGGTTGCATATGTGGGGCGGGAGATAGCATCGGGTTGGCGGACGAACGGGGAAGTCGATTCGGCGCGCGTTGCAAAAACCCTCCTTGTCCACGACATGGCGAACATCCTCAAATACGACTTCAAAACCTCTTCTCACCTCATGGGGAACGAGCAGAAAAACATCGGATACTGGAGTCGGGTGCAGGACGAATGCCGGATGAAATACGGATCAAACGAACATTTCGCAACCATGGCGATTGTGCGCGAAATAGGCCTCGATACCCGTTCCCTTTCCATACTTGAGAATATGCCGGCGGTAAACAACAACAACCGCATCCCATCCGGCGACTGGGAACTTAAAATCTGCTTTTATGCTGACTTCCGGGTGGCTCCGTTTTCCGTTACCGGCTACCAGGTGCGGATGGATGACCTCATCGAGCGGGAGCGGAGAAGGGGATCGCCGGAACGGGAGCTGAAACGCCTTGCCGGCATCAAAACGTACCTTGCGGATCTGGAACGGGAGCTTTCCGGCAAAACAACCGCCTCCCTGACCGGTCTTGACGAATCCGGATTCACTGCCGCGCGGGGGGATATCATCAGGTCGTACCGGTTCCCGTAACACGTTTTTTAAACCTTCATTTCTTACCATCGATTCCCGATCGTCTGATAGTATTAACTTACATAATTTTAGTAATAGTATTACTATGGAACCGATAAGACCGATTGAAATACCCTCAGATCCGCCCTGCTGATTATGGCGCCCGCCATTCCAACCTTCGAGGTTAGAAGTCTTGCAGGAGTATAATGGATTCATGATACACTGCACGTTTGAAAACAACGGTACCGCCTCCCTGCGTCATGTGACGGTCAACGCCATTGTCGTGAAGGACGGAAAGATACTGCTGGGGAAGCGGGGAACGTATCAGGGGAAGCTGTTAAGCGAATACGGCAAATGGGGGCTTCTGGGAGGCTATTTTGACCGCGATGAAACGCTTACCCAGGCAGTGAAGCGCGAAGTGATGGAGGAGAGCGGATGGGAGGTCGATGAACCGGTGCTTTTCCGGATAAACGACAACCCCGACCGTCCCCGCGAGGACCGCCAGAATGTGGATATGATTTTCATTGCGCAGGCAATCCGGCAGACCGGAGCCCATGATGAGGAAGTGCGGGAGCTCAAATGGTTCGGCTTGGATGAGCTTCCGACGCCGGATAAAATCGCGTTTGACCATGGACAAGCGATTGCAATGTACATACAATACGTTAAGGGAGGGCTGCATATCCCAATCCTTGGATGATTTTCCCGATTGGACTGTTGGTATAATGAAAGCGTGAAACAATACCGAAAATACTTTCCTTTTGCTTTCTTTTTTGTGAGCATCCTTTTTTTTGCCGCACTTTTCTTCTTCAACCGCACATTCATGGGGAATTTTGATGAAGTTGACCATCTCGCTTCCGGTTACCTAATGAAAAACGGAAGGGCTCTATATTCTGAAAACTTCAGCCATCATTTTCCCCTTCCATACTATTGGGTTTATCTGTTCACCCCATTGTGGGCTGCCGATTCACCGGCACGAACGATCGCGGTATTCCGCTTGTCACTTCTTGTCCTGTATCTTATCTGTTATATACCGGTGTTCCTGTCGTTTCGTGATGCTCGATCGAAAACGGCGTATTCAGTATGGGTATTACTCCTCTCCGTCTATTTTGTGGTTTATCAGGGGTATGCGGTCATCAGCGAAAGTTTTAACGCAGTGTTTCTGAGTGGAATTGCATGGATTACACTCCCTGTTGTTTTGGGATGGGAAAGATGGAGTACCTTCAATAAGACGCTTGTAATTGTTTTCAGCTCGTTAGCCTTCTGGACACAGCCATTTATGGGCATACTTTTTACGTTACCTCTATTTATGGAGTCAAGTATAAAGAAGGCGTTTAAACTGCTTGTTCGAGTAACGGCGTTTAACCTGCTCGTTCCTTTTTCCTTATTCCTGAACGGTCAGCTGGGTGCATTTATATTTCAGGCGCTGTATTTTAATTTCGTCATATATCCTCGGTTTTATTTTGATCAGCTTCCGTCAGGCAGCGTTACCGTGCAGTTGCCTCTGCTTATTGTGAAAAACACATTTTCCATGCTCTCCCATTTTTCCAATCCGCTTCAAATCGTACAAGCAGTGTTTACCGCAAGTTTTGTAGCAATTGCCGTTTTGGTTTTCAGAAAAAGAAGTGTGCCTTCCGCTTTAATGCTTACCGTTTTGTTCGCGGCAACGCGGCTGCGGGATGTAAAGGCGGTAGTCGGCAAACCATTTGATTCCGGCATATATCCCTTCATTCTTCTGGCGAGTGCCTGTTTTGTTGTATTGGTCATTGGACTCATACGAACTAAAAAATGGAGTTTTAAATTGCTGGGTGTTGCGGTTTTTATATCGATTTTGTATTTAAATGTCCAGACATCGAGTGTGATTTTGCTCCAGTCACTCAAACAGGGTTATAATTATCATGTTTTTTGGAGCTACCGGCAGGCAACGGGGGAGCTGATGCGGTCGTTGTCCCGTCCTGGTGAAAACGTGCTCGTGTACCCCCACGATGTTGAGTTATATTTTTTTGCTGATCGTATGCCACCTGATAGGTTTACCTATTGGTTTCCCTGGATCAACGCCGTTCCCCAATTTCGGACAGAACGGTTAAAGGCTTTGAAGAAAACCCCCCCGGTGCTGCTTTATGTTGGAAACCTGAGTTACCAAGGGAAGCCGCAACACTACGCAACTTATTTTCCCGATTTAGTGAGCAATTATATTCAGGTTGTCAGGAATGATAAAAAAACCGGGGTTTGGTTGAGAAAGGATCTAAAGTCCAGATTGTCTGTTCTTAACTAAACAAATTACCTTCCTGACATGCGCCCCGCATTCACCGGATTGCGGATGAGGTCCTGATCCCGCTGGTATCCGGCAGCCATACTTTCCGCAAGCGCATGCCTCATGCCGTCGACCGTTTCCTTGCTGTGCCTGCTCCAGGTCCTCCCCACATTGAAGGCGACGATGGTGCGGGCAGGGTAGTTATTCGGCGGACCTGACGCCCCCTGCAGCACCGCGGCAGCCTGTATGCAGATCTTTCCGCACAGTTCCTGTCCGCCGTCAGTCAGGATGAGCGGATCCTTGATCCAGAAATCCGCGGCAGTTTCCGAAAACGAAAAAGGGGTGATGGCGCTTCCGTTTCTTTGCGCAAGCTTCATGAATTCGGAGTATGAAAAAACACGGGGATTGCCGCGCGCAAGATGCAGATAACAGGCAAGCTTGTTCCACAGGGGCGAGCTTTCAAGAACGTGGCGCGCACCCTCTTCAGGAGCAATGTCGATAGGTCTGTATTTCATGTCCGCAACCGGAACGCGGCTTCCGTACGGCAAGGCTACGGGTTCATCGGTCAATGGGGCAAGGCTCACCTTTTCGGGGAGCAGGCAGGTCGCATCGACAAGCCCGATCGTGTCGCCCGAAAAATGGATGCTTGCGAGGCCGTCGGCTGTTTCCTGTGCGCTGTACAAACCGCTTCGCATGGCGTTGCCGAGGACGGGAAAGGAGTCGGCGACATCGTCAAGCGTTATATGCCGGTCGCGCCATTGCCGGTCGGTCGCGTCCGCAATTCCGCTTGCCACTCCAAGTACCTCCTTGCCGGTCTGTTTGATCATATCTATGAGGGTAAGCTGGTACGGAGAGATACCGTATTCTCTCAGCTGGCGGACGAAATCTGTTTTTCCCGGTTTCCAGATAAGCTCGGCAAAGCGTTCGGGGGATGCGGATTCTTTCGGATGTGCCATACGTAATTATACTATAAGATAGTTTGAAACGGAAGATATCATACGGTCGATGAAGAGAGTCGTGGGTGACTGACGGGAGTTGAACCCGCAACATTCGCCTCCACAGGGCGACGCTCTAACCAGGTTGAGCTACAGTCACCAGTCAAAAACAGCTTCTATTTTACCATAAAAATAATGCTAAAATGAATGTTCCTATGTTCCCGTTTTCATCCGCCAAACGCAAGCCCTTTCCGGTTGAACGGCTTATCGCCCTCGGGTTCCTTATCGGGTTTTCCGCGCTTGTCTACTGGTTCAACTATACCGGCAATCCGGCAAGCGGATCCATTCTGGGAGAACACACGGAAGATCCGATCCTTACCCTCAAAAACGGCGTCGGGATCAAATCGATAAACGAGCAGGTCGGCCAGGCAGTCGACCAGGTCCTTGACCGGTCCGGCTCATACGTAAAAGACACCGCGGACCGGTCGGTTTCATCCATCAAGGAGACGGTTTTCGTGAAGACCGTCGATAAGATTACGGAGCAAATTGACAAGCTGCCCCAGGACCAGAAGGACGAGGTGAAAGACCGGATCTGCAGGTGAAAGAGGGTTTGAAAAAACCGGGCGACTCTGCTATGCTTTTTACACTATGGAAATCAAATACCTCGGACACTCAAGCTTTTTCATCAAGACGAAAGACGCCCGCGTCGTGACCGATCCCTTCGATTCGAAAATGGTCGGACTGCGGTTCCCGAAAACGGAAGCCGATATCGTGACCGTTTCCCACCACCACAAGGATCATAACGAAGTAAAGGAAATCGGCGGGGAGCCGGCGGTATTTGACTGGCCGGGGCAGTTCGAAACCAAAAATGTCCGCATCTGGGGATACCGCACGTTCCATGACAAGGGCCAGGGAGCGGAGCGCGGAGAAAACATCATGTACAAGTTTGAAGCGGACGGCGTATCGCTTCTCCATTGCGGAGATCTTGGCGTCGTGCCGGACGACGCGTTTCTTGACGAGATAGGGGATGTTGACGTGCTCCTTGTACCGGTCGGCGGCACCTATACGATTGACGCGGCGGAAGCTATCGAACTCATCAAAAAGGTTGAGCCGAGCATCGTTATCCCCATGCATTACGGACGGGAAGAGGTGCTCATCAAGGACCTTGCGCCCTTAAGCGATTTCCTCAAGAAAATCGGAAGCGAAGCGGTTGTACCGGTTGATAAAATAGTCGTGAAAAAGGAAGAGCTGGAAGAAGAGATGAAGGTCATTGTCCTCAAAGACTGATCGGGTTAGTTATTGCAAATCTATATGTCCGTTGCCTCAGACGCCCTTAAAGTGCCTCCCCAGGATCTTGATGCAGAACGTTCGGTACTGGGGGCTATCCTTATCGATTCCTCTGCCATGAATACGGTGGCGGAATTCCTGCGCGAAGAGCATTTCTACAAACGCGAACACCAGCTCGTCTACGGTGCATGCATCCGGTTGTTTGAAAAGCAGCAGCCGATAGATGTCGTTACTCTCAAGAACCAGCTCACCCACGACGGCGCGCTCAAGTCGGTCGGCGGCCAGGGATTCCTGTCCGAGCTCATCAACAGCGTACCTACTTCCGCATACGTGGAGCATTACGCGGCGATCATCAAGAACCACTATACGAAACGCCGCCTCATCGATCTCGGATCCCGCACGGTCGAGCGTGCGTTTGACGAAAAAGGGGACATCAAGAAGCTTCTCGACTCGACCGAAATGGAGATTTTCGCGCTTGCTCAGCAGCAGAACCACAAGGATTTCGTGGAAATAAAGGAAATCCTCGCCTCAAGCTTCGAGCGCCTGGAGGAATTCATGAAGCTCGGCGGCAACCTGAGGGGAGTCGCGACTTCATACCCGGATCTTGATAATAAACTGGCAGGCATGCAGGCCTCAAACCTTATCGTTCTCGCAGCCCGTCCCGGTATCGGCAAGACGACCTTTGCCCTGAATATCGCAGCAAACTGCGCCCTCAAAACCAAAACTCCCGTCGGATTTTTTTCGCTGGAAATGAGCAAGGAAGAGCTGGTTGACCGCCTGTTGGTCGGCCAGGCAGATATTGACGCATGGCGCCTAAAAACGGGAAAACTTTCGGATGACGACTACAAGCGCCTCACGCAGGCAATGGGCGATCTTTCGGAAGCTCCCATCTATATTGACGATACACCGGGCGCCTCAATCCTTGAAATGCGCACGAAAGCGCGCAAACTCAAAGTTGAGCATGACGTGAAGCTTATTATCGTGGATTATCTTCAGCTGGCGGACGCCGGTCGGCGGTTCGATTCGCGCGTCCAGGAAGTCTCGTTCGTATCGCAGGGACTCAAGAACCTCGCGCGCGAGCTGCGCATACCGGTCATTGCCCTTTCCCAGCTTTCCCGCATGGTCGAACAGCGCGGTACGAAAAAACCGCAGCTCTCCGATCTTCGCGAGTCCGGAGCCATCGAACAGGACGCGGACGTGGTCATGTTCCTGTATTATGAGGATGAAAACGAGGATCTTCTGGATACCTCAAAGCGCATCGTGAAGCTTTCAATCGCAAAGCACCGCAACGGACCGGTTGGTGAAATAGACCTCATGTTCCGTGGCGACCGCGTGAAATTCTACTCGGTGGAAAAGACCATCTGACGTCTTTCAGTATCTTTTTTGGGCATGTCATGTATAATTTTATGGTTAGAATTCATAATATTTTATGGTAAGAGTAGTGGTGAAATCGGCAAAAGGACCCAAGGAAATCAATCCCGGTAAAGGGCCGGTGCTTGTGTGCATGTGTGGTTTATCAAAAAGCGCCCCCTTGTGCGACGGTTCACACGAAAAAACACTGGACGAAAACGATAAGGAGCTGTATGTCTACGATCCAGTAACGGGACAGCGGTCGGCTGAATCCGAAGAGGAAACAGACGGCTGTTGCGGGGGAGGATGCTGCGGGGGAAACGGCTGCGGCGAAAAAAAACATGAACACGGCAACTGAATGGAGTGCGTTTTATCCCTTACTGTTCTAAATTGTTGTACACTGCGGAATCTACTTCTATAGGCTATATCATTCGTTGACTCAAAATAAGCCCTTCTTCGGTCGATGGAGAGGATCAGGTTATTATCATGCCCTGATTCCGGTACCGTGCTTCGGCTTTTTCCGACGGTTGAGGGCGTGTGCCAGGAGAAAAACAGCGCTTACCAGGGAACCGAGTATCGCGCCAGCAACCACATCGCTCAGGTAATGGCAGTAAAGGAATATCCGCGAATAAGAGATGATGACGGCGGTCAGGTAATAGAGAACTTTCCGTTTCCGGTCAAAATGCCACAACATCACGGCCGAGGCAAAGGAGAGCGCGGCATGCCCGGAGGGAAACGAGTAGTCCGACGGACATACCGTTGAAGGAAAGTCCGCGGAAACATAGGGGCGCTCACGCATGAAAAGCCATTTGATGACGAAATGCACGAGAAATCCGACGGTTGCGAAGCTTGCGAAAAAGTAAAACACGAACGACCTGTCTTTCCGCTCTTCCCAAAAGACCAGCATGGCAATCACAACCGCCCAGGCGACAATGGA